>CAVTIX010000013.1:0-147741 GCA_963734725.1 uncultured Actinomycetes bacterium | reverse complement strand
TCAGCGGGTGATGAGCTGGCAGGAGGGAGTCGGCAACGTCAGGAATTAGTGGGGCGCACAGGCGGCGCGGAGGAGATGAGCATCCGACGGCTCAGCGGCAGGATTGCAGGGCCCCGTAGAGGCTCGGTCCGTGCTGACCACCAATCCTGACCACAACAGGCGCCGACGTAGGCCGATCCTGGCGGACTCACCCCCTATGCCATGTCCCCGGGTGAGCGACAGCATCCGACATCCTGGCGTTTTGCAGGCAAGGGATCATGTTGAGGCTGGCCGCCTCGTCTCGCGGTCGATAGCACGGCGCGCCCGGGCATCTGCGGGAGCCTCACTCGTTTTTGATCATGTCTGCGAGTGACGGGACTACTTCTCCTTGGCGGTCAGACCAATATGGTGCCAACGCCCGGGCGTCACCCAGCGGAAGACAGTGAAACCCGGACGTT
Source organism: uncultured Actinomycetes bacterium (assembly GCA_963734725.1). Classification (GTDB taxonomy): domain Bacteria; phylum Actinomycetota; class Actinomycetes; order Streptosporangiales; family Streptosporangiaceae; genus DASXKD01. The sequence goes on along the minus strand of CAVTIX010000013.1, from coordinate 147,304 downwards.
TGCACCAGCACGTCTCCACACAACCGCAGCGCAGACGAACTCCGCCGACTCCCAATGCATCGGCGGCGCGGGTACCAAGTGCCAGGAACAGGACTGCCGCGATGGCCCCCAGGAGAATTCGGCGCATAAGCGCTAGCGTAGCCACCCCACGATGGGCGTCCACTGCCACGAGGCACGGATGTGCGGCCTGAGTGACTGATCCGAAAATCCGGTGAGTGCTGGGGGGCGGCAGCACGCGGCGGAGCCGCGTTCGGGGCGGTGAGGTCAGGCGTGCCGACGATCACCGGAATCTCCCCACCCTCGATCACTGAATCTCCCCAGTTGGAGGGCCTCGGCGTGTCGTCACTGACGTCCGCCGACTGAGGCGGGGCTCCTTCGAGCCTGACGGTGTCCAGGCCGTCGTCCGAAGGAGCCCCGGCTCGATGCTCACACAGGGAGAAGACGTGGAGGTTCATGCTCTGGCAAGGCGCGGGTGGTCGGTCTCGGCGATCGCCCGCCATCTTGGCCGTGACCGCAAGACCGTCCGTGGCTACCTGCGCGGGGAACGCCAGCCCGGCGTCCGGGCCAGCGCGGCGCCGGATCCGCTGGCCCCGTTCGCGGCCTACCTGGCGGCCCGGTTCGCCGACGACCCGCATCTGTGGGCGACGGCGCTGTTCGACGAGGTGGTGCCGCTGGGCTACGGCTGTCGTATGTCAGCTTCGCCCGGCAGCTGCGGCTGGCGGGGCTGCGCCCGCACTGCGAGGCGTGCGCGGGGGTGTCCGGCCGGGACACGATCGAGATCGCCCACCCGGCGGGTGAGGAGATCCAGTGGGACTGGTTCGAGCGGCGCAATGCGCCGTGGGGCGGCACCGCGTATGTGCTGCTGGGCACGCTGCCGCATTCGTCAGCCGGGTCCGCGGGGTGCTGGCGGAGTCGCTGGACCAGCCGCACCTGATCGAGGCGATCGACGCGGTGCTGCGCCGGCACGGCGGCACGCCGCGGGTCTGGCGCACCGACCGGCTGGCCACGGTGATCGTGCCGGGCAGCCGCGACGTGCAGCCCAGCTTCGCCCCGGTGGCCAAGTATTACGGCGTGGTGGTGGAGCCGTGCCCGCCGCGGCGCGGCAACCGCAAGGGCGCGGTGGAGTCCTCGGTGCGGTATGTGTGCGGCCGGTGGTGGCGGACGATGACCGCGACCACCCCGGCGGAGGCGCAGCGCTCGCTGGACGCGTTCTGCGCCGGCCCGGCCGATGCCCGGCCGCGGCGCACCGCTGACGGCGGCCGCACGACCGTCGGCGCGCTGGCCGGCGCCGAGCCGCTGCTGGCGCTGCCGGCCGCGCCGTATCCGGCGACGGTCATCGTGTCCCGGCACGGTCGGCGCCAACGCGGCGGTCGCGTTCCGCGGCAACTCCTACTCGGTGCCGCCCGGGCTGGCCGGACGCCCAGGTGCAGTGCCGGCACCGGCTGGGCACCGGCACGCTGGAGATCTGCTCCGCGGCCGGGCGTGCGTGCTGGCCGCCCACCGGCTGGCCCCGGACGGCGCGGGCACGCTGGTGCGCACCCCTGAGCACCGCGCCGAGCTGGAACGGGTGGTGCTGTCGGCGTTCACCACCGAGCCGCGCCGTGCCAGCGCAAGGGCAACCACCCGCCCGGCGCGGCGGCCCGCGCCGAGGCCGCCCGGCTGCTGGCCGGGCTGGGCCCGCGAGGTCACCGTCGACCTGGCCCGCTACGCCGAGCTGGCGGAGGCGGGCCGGTGAGCGAGAACCAGATCTACCAGCAGCTCCGCGGCCACCTCGCCGAGCTGCGGATGACCGCGGCCGCCGAGGCGCTGCCCGCCGAGCTCGACCACGCCCGGGCAGGCCAGCTCAGCCACACCGCGTTCCTGGAACGCCTGCTCGCCCTGGAGGTCACCGCCACCCAGGCCCGGCGGCAGGCCAGCCTGGCCCGGTTCGCCTGCCTGCCCGCGCCCTGGCAGATCTGCCGACTTCGACTTCGACGCCCAGCCCTCGGTCGACCGCAAGCTCATCGCCGAGCTGGCCACCCTGCGGTTCCTCGACGACGCCACCAACGTGCTGCTGATCGGCCCGCCCGGCGTCGGCAAGACCATGCTCGCCGTCGGCCTGGGCCACGCCGCCGTCGCCGCCGGCTACCGCACCTACTACACCACCGCCGCCGACCTGGTCGCCCGCTGCCACCGCGCCGCCATCGAGGGCCGCTGGGCCACCACCATGCGGTTCTTCGCCGGGCCCCGGCTCCTGATCATCGACGAGGTCGGCTACCTGCCGATGCCCGCCGAGGGCGCCGCCGCGCTGTTCCAGGTCATCACCCAGCGGCACCTCAAAGGCTCCATCGCGCTGACCACCAACCTCGGCATCGCCTCCTGGGGAAAGATCTTCGACGACCCGATGGTCGCCGCCGCCATGCTCGACCGGCTGCTGCACAGATCGGTCGTCCTCAACATCACCGGCGAGTCCTACCGGATGCGCGCCCACCGGGCCCGCGCCGACAAGCTCCGCCGCGGGGACGGCACCCCATGACCAGATCCCCGTCGCGAGACGACACCGGGACGATGACCTGCCCGGTCTGCCAGCACCCCTTCACCCCCGCCGGGCGGCAGCGCTACTGCAGCAGCGCCTGCCGCAAGACCGCGTTCCGGCGCCGCCACCAGGACCCGCCCGCCCCGCTCACCGTCCCGGCCGCCCGGCCCCGGCGCGACCACACCATCTACGAATGCCCCGACTGCGAGCAGCGCCTCCTCGGCGAGCAGCGCTGCCCCGACTGCGGCATCTTCGCCCGCCGCATCGGCACCGGCGGGCCCTGCCCGCACTGCGCAGAGCCCGTCGCCATCACCGACCTGCTCGACCAGGAGGTGGCCATCATGCCCGGCAACCGCTAACCTCAGCAACGACTCGCTGAGCGCTCAACCAACTGGGGAATTTCAGCGATCGAGACTGGGGAATTTCCAAGATCGCCGGCAAGGCAAGACAACTAGTCCAATGTCCTGGGGGTCAAGGGGTGGCTACTAACTCAAGTAGCAGGGTGTATCTGCCAACAGCGTCAGAGCCAGGAGCCGTCCTATCGCCAGCATGCGGCCAAGCTAGGCGGCGCGGACGCGGGGAACTTGGCGGGCCAAGGCCGCTGTCAGCGCCTCGTCCGCCTCGGCCAGGGCGCGGTCTCTATTCCCGTCAGCCAAACCGATGGCAAGCGCGGCTCCAGCTCCGGCCACAGCAGCGGCGAAGTCAATGCCCTCTGTACCGGGTCCGGTGGCCCACCGGTCCAGAATGCGGGCCATGGTCCAGGTATCCCGCGCGAGCATCGCCCGCACCATTGCATAGGCGGCCACGGTGCGGGCCGCCTTGGCCTCCTCCGTGGCCAGCTGGCCGGGGGTCATGCTGTCCGCCCGGGTGGGCACTGGACGCCGTGTACCGCCTCGTCCATCCAGGAATCCAGGACCCGCAGAACCTTGGCGACGTCGTACCCCTCGGCCCCGAGCATGGCGCGGGCGGCCACGTGGGCCACGTTGAACACCAGGAGGTCCAAAGTCCCGGCCTTGCGGGCCTGGTCCACCAGGAGGACCGCCGCATCGGCGTCTTGGGCCACGGCGGCACGCAGCAGCGCGTACGCGGGTATGCGCCGTGCTCTCGCCTCTGCCTCGGATACCTCGGCCATGGTGCACACCTACTACAACTCGGGCCCTGCGCACGAGTGTAGGCCGCCATACCGGCAATACCAGCGCTCAGCAAAGAGCCTGGCCGAAACTGCCGCGTAGGTACCCTCGAAGTGACCTCCCGGCAGACCCTACGGGGCTCGTGGCATGGAACGTGGCGTGGAACGGCCAGCCAGAAAAGCCCAGGGTAGACAGCGCCATCCTTGCACCTGGCTGTGCTATCTGCGCAGGTAGCGCGCATGGTGCACTAGGCCGTACTTCTTGTAAACGGCAGGTCAGCGGTTCGAATCCGCTCACCGGCTCGAGGTCAGTCAGGTTCCTAGCCGACCCGCTGCATTGCGCACCCACGTTCGGGGGCCAGCGTGCCCAGTGCAGCCAGCCGCCCAGCCGCGAGTATCAAGGCGGTGCCTGCGGCACCTGCGGCGCCGACGCCGCGTTCATGCCTTAGGGCACGCCCGCGGAGCTGCAGGCGGCCGTCCCTGCTACCAGTAAGTGCAGGTCAGAGGCCCGGTCGCCCAGGAGTCGATCGGGTCTTCTTGATTCATTTCTTGACGGTTCGCTCGCGGATCGGGCCTACGCCCAGTTTTAGCCCGCCGCCCCTCACACAGCCCAGCGTGGACGTCGGCGATTCCGGCTAGTATCGGTACGTTATTAGATCGCCTGGCGTGTCTTTCGCAGGTGCGCGCGCGGCGCTGGCCAATGACAACGGGGTCAACCGATCGATTGGCGGCGCGGTGTGCTCGGCTTATCTGCGAGAGCTCGCGTCCTCTTCCAAGCGCCGGGGGTTGGCCGATGGCAGAAGACGGTCCTGCCCAGCCTCTTCCGCGGCGTGCGCCATCCAGCAATCGGCGGGTGCCGGGCGGCAAGCAGAGGCCAGAGGCCAGGCCGGTGCGGCCGCCTGCGCTGTCCGAGGATGCCCTGCAGCGCATACGTGACGCACTCGACTCGATGAGGGGCGAAGCGTCACCGCAGGAACACGCGCCGCGTGCCGAACGGCCAGCGTCCCTCCCCCGGCGGACGCCCGGCGCAGGAAAGGGACCTCAGCCACCTGCGGTCATCGCGCGGCCGAGGCTGCCGTCCGTGCGGCCCTCCCTGCCGCGCCCCCCGGCAGATGAGGCGCCCACGCACGAGCTTCCGCCCCTCAGCGTCTCCTCCTACTCGGGTGCCCAGGCAGATGAGATCACGGTACAGCCAGAGCCGGGCCCGGCCCCGCCAGCTGATCCTCCGCAGGTCCCTGCTCCACCGCCTCCGGCGCAGCTGGAGCCGGATCGGCAACATCGCGCAGACGGGGCAACTGGCCCCCCGGAGAAGCCGTCGAGCCGCCGGGAGCATGAGCAGGGCCGCCTGGCGAAGGAACCAGCCCGCTGGATAAAGATGCCTACGGCCCGGACGAAGGCGGCTAGCCGCCGGGCGAAGACGCCGGCCTCGCACCGGGGCCAGGACGGAAGACGCGGCCGTCCCGGCCGGCCAAACCGGCTCGGCGAAAGCGGCCGGTGCTGCCGGGTCAGCCGACCCCGCAAATGGCCCTGCTATTCCCGGAGGACCCGGTACCGGAAGAGACAACGGCACCCCCGTCGGCCCTCATATGGCCCAAATGGGCCCGATCGGGCCGTGCCGCCTGGCTGATCTTGGCGCTGGTCCTCGTCGCTGCCGGGCCACTTGCCGTTCTGCTGGCCCGCTAAGGTGCCCTCCCCAAAGTGGGCGCGCGCGGGCGGCCTGCGGCCTGGCAGGGTGGCTAGAACAGGCCAGGGACCAGGGCCGCCGTGCGGCTCCGGTAGCTGCGGTAGTTCGGCAGGGCCTGGAGCAGCACCTGCTCCTCCTGCAGCGCCCGATATACCTGCAGACTGCAAAGCACCAGCCAGATGGCTACCGCCGCCAGACTGTTGGCGGCAACAGTGACACCGAGCGAGGAGACGAGCTCACCGAGATAGAGGGGGTGCCGCACCCACCGGTAGGGGCCACGGTCAGCCAGCCCGCGGACCTGCGCGAGCACTGACACGTTGCGGCCAAGGTAATACAGCGACCACACGGCCCACGTGGTACCGAGAACCAGCAGCAGGTCGGCGAGTGCCTGGCGGACCGCTCCGGGCGGCGAGCCGCGCAGCAGGGGAAGCGCGAACGGCAGCCACGTGGCGGCCACGGCCGCGGCGTGGGCAGTGACCGAGCCGCTTGTGCTGGTCGCTGGGCCGCGCCGCAGGTAGCAGAAGATGATGAGCGCGTAGAAGACGCACGTGAGCACCGTGCCTATCAGCCGCAGCACGCCCGCCGCACCAGAAGCGCTGCCGTGGTCCAGGCTGGCCAGGTTGGCAAGCAAGATCACCGAGATAGCCGGGACCATGATCAGTCTGCCGGCGTCGAGTCGGCGGCGGCCGGATGCGGTGGGCATGATGGCTCCTACTTGCCAAACAGCGTGTGTGCGATCTCGATGACCCCTGGGCCGAGGATCACTACCATCAGCGCCGGGAACAGGCAGAAGATCAGCGGGAAGGTGATCTTCACCGGGACCTTCTGCGCCAGCTCTTCGGCCCGCTGGCGGCGGCGTACCCGCATCTCCTTGGCTTGTTCGCGCAGTACGTGAGCGACCGGTATGCCCATCTCGCCGGACTGGACCAGGGCGGAGACGAACGACTGGAGTTCTGGCACGGTGGTGCGGTCGGCCATGGCCCGCAGCGCCTGGCTACGGGATTTGCCGATCTGCATCTCCTGCAGTACCCGGGAGAATTCCGCGGCCACCGGTCCTTTGGTATTGCGCGCGACCTGCGCGAGCGCGGCGTCGAACCCGAGGCCGGCCTCCACGCAGATGGTCAGCATGTCCAGCGCGTCCGGCAGGATAACCGGGATCTGCTGCTGCCGCTTCAGCCCGGTGTTGTACAGCAGCAGGTCGGGCAGGAAGAAACCGATCACGGCGCCGAGACCGGCGCCCACGATGAGCAACTCCGGGTTGCGCAGCCCATACAGTGCGCCGAGCATGCCCAGCGCCACCAGGCCGAGCCCCTTGACAGCGAGCATCCGGTCGGAGGTCCAGCCCTTCGGGTTGCCCGCGATATCGAGCCTGCGCTGCATGACGGTGGCGACGCTATCTGGCGAAAGCCGGACCGCCAGGCGCCGCATCCAGTCAGGGATCTGGAACGGGTCGGCCTGCTTGCCGGCGCCGGCCGCATCGCGTGTATACCGCTCGTCAATCGTGGCCAGCGCCCGGTCCACGCTCGGCTGCGTTTCCCGCCGTGGCATCACCGCCACCGCCATGAGCGCAAACGCCAGCACGAGGGCTGCGAGCCCACCGATGAGAAGAATAGAACCAGACATATCAGATCTTTATGTTGATCATTTTGCGCATCCAGAGAGCGCCCAGCACCACCATCACTATGGCTGCTCCGAGAGCAAGCTCGCCTACGGGTGTGGTGTAGAGCGGGCGCATGTACTGCGTTGCACTGGCGAACAGCCAGATACCTATCAGCACCGGCAGCGCGACAAGGACGTAGGCGGACAGCCGGCCCTCGGCGCTGAGCGCACGTACGTGGCGGCGGAGGAATGCGCGCTCCCGGATTGTGCCCGCGATGGTGAGCAGAATCTCGGCGAGGTTGCCGCCGACGCCCTGCTGGATACGTATTGCCGTGACTGTCCAGTGCAGGTCATCGGAATCCATCCGGTCCGCGACTGCGTCTAGCCCGTCCTCGAGATTGCCGCCAAGCCGGACCTCGGCCAGCGCGCGGGAGACTTCCCCGGCGATGGGCTGAAGGTCCTCACGCACGACCGCGTCGATCGCCTGGGCCAGCGAGAAGCCGGCCCTCAGTGCGCTGGCGATGAGCTGCAGCGTGTCCGGCAGTTGCTCGCCAAAGGACGCCCGCCGCCGCACGATCCGCATACTCAGCGAAACCCGCATAGCCAGCCAGCCGATAAGCGCTCCGACCAGAACGGCGATCAGGACATAGCTGGTGACAAGGCTCAGCACAGCCGCGATGACAACGCCAAGGCAGGCGCCCAGCAATGCCCATTCGGTCGGCTTGCGCGCTACTCCCGCCAGGTCCAGGCGCTCGCCTAGGCGCTGCTGCGCTGTAGAGGTCATCATCCGCTTGGTCATGCTGAGCGCAACGCGGCTGGCTCTCGGGGTGTCCGCCGCCTCGTCCGCAGCCGCTACGGCCGGGTGCCGCGGCCCGTATTGCTTAATCCGCCCCGCCAGATCCCGCTCCTCGCCGGCCCGGGCCGCTGACCCGAGCACGGTCACAACGACCAAGAACAACGCCGCGAAGAGGGCCGCAATGCCTGCGACGAGCGGCCACGGCCACTGGCGCACGGCAGCGCCAGAAGCCCCATGGCTCTTCGGCTGAGGCCGGTGAGTCCTGGGGGCTGGTGGGCGGACACTCGGGGGCTTACCGAATGCCGCCGTGGCAAGCGCGGCGGCCTGCGGCGGCCCAGCCAAGCGACCGCCGCTGCTGGAAGCGAGCGGGCCCAGCTTGCCGATGTTGTCGTCGCTGTCGGTGCGCTGCGCGATGACGTCGGTGGGGATGGTCGTGGCAGGGTCAGGACCGACGAGATTCTCCGCATCGGAGATCACTAGAAGCCTGCCTCCGGGCATACGCAGGCGAGGCACGGCTGAGGTCACATGAGCCAGCGCGGTATAGATCGCCTCCGAGTTGTAGAAGGTCCCCCTGGCGCCCTGCACGGTGGATATGGCCGCCTCCAGCCGTCCGTGGTCGGTGGTGGGACGTATCACAAGTCGCCACGTGGTGGCGAGGGTCATCAGCCCAGCGGACACGTTCGGCGGGAGCGCGCGCGCATAAGCAAGCGCGGACCGGCGCGCAATGGCTACCCACCCCTCGGAACTGTTGTTGTCGAGGAGGATCATCACCGTGCGGCCCCCGGCCGGGGTCTCCTGGCCGGCCCCGCTGGCCGTGCCCGCCGGCATCAGCACGAACGCGGCGCAGGCCAGCGCCGCGCAGATCAGCGCCGCGCGGGCAGGCATTATCAGCGGCCGTGCCGTTGCCGCGGCCTTGGCCCTCACGGGTGTGGTACGGCCCCCCCGCGATCGCATGCCCAGCATCGGGGTCATTGCGCGAAGTCACCCCGGAAGATGCCAGGCGGCACGTGGATACCGCGGTCAGTCATCCGGTTGAGGAACAGCGGGCGCAGGCCTGTGCTGCGCAGGGTACCCAGGTGGCGGCCACGCTCGTCCGTCCCCGCATGGAAATCGAACAAGAACAGGTCCTGCAGCATGACGACATCACCCTCCGTGCCGTGCACCTCGGTGATGTGGGTGATCCTCCGGGAGCCGTCCTTGAGCCGGGCCTGATGCAGGATCAGGTCGATCGCCGAGGCCATCTGGTCGCGGATCGCGCGCTGGGTCAGTTCCACGTTGGTCATCATCACCATCGTCTCCATCCGGGACAGCGAGTCGCGCGGTGAGTTGGAGTGAATGGTGGTGATAGAGCCGTCGTGGCCGGTGTTCATGGCCTGAAGCATGTCGAGGGTTGCCTCGTCGCGTACCTCGCCGATGATGATCCGGTCCGGCCGCATGCGCAGCGCGTTGCGCACCAGGTCCCGGATCGTGATCTCCCCGCGTTTCTCCAGGTTGGGCGGGCGGTATTCCAGGCGCAGCACATGTTCCTGGCGCAGTTGCAGTTCGGCTGCGTCCTCGATGGTGACGATCCGCTCATTCTCCGGTACAAAGCTGGACAGCACGTTCAGCGTTGTCGTCTTGCCTGACCCAGTACCGCCGCCGATCACGATGTTCAGGCGGCCTTCCACACAGACCCGCAGCAGGTCGGCAACCTGGGGGGTCATGGTGCCGAATTGGATGAGATGGCCTACCGTAAGCGGCTCGACGGCAAACTTCCGGATGGTCAGCAGTGAGCCATCGAGAGCCACTGGCGGCACCACCGCGTTGATGCGGCTGCCGTCGGGCAGTCGCGCGTCCACCATGGGGCTGGCCTCGTCCACCCGCCGGCCGACACGCGCCACGATCTTGTCGATAGTCCGGCGCAGGTGGCTCTCGTCAGCGAAGCCCGCTTCCACGGAATACAGCAGGCCGTCGCGTTCGACGTAGATCTGATCGTGGCCGTTGACCATGATCTCGGATACGTCCGGGTCCCGTAGATATGGCTCCAACGGTCCGTGACCAAGAATGTCATCCGCCACTTCCTGCGCGACACGGCCCCGGTCAGCCGTGGTCATCGGGGTCTCCTCGCGCTGCAGCACCGACTGCAGCGTCTGAGTCACCTGCCGTTCCAATTCCAGCTGATCGACGTGCGCGTCGTAGAGCTTCGGCCCGAGCGCCTCCAGCAGCGCCTCGTGAACACTGCGCTTCAGCGGGCCGAACGGATCGGCGTGGCGGGCCACACGGCGGGACGGACCGCTCCGTTCCAGCGGCGGCGCGCCAGCCATCCGCACCTGGGATAGCCGGTCGGACAGGCTCACGCGACCCTCCTCTTGCTGCGCAACCTGCCCGGCTTCCGGGCGGTATCCGGTGTTCTTGCCACGCGTTCCTGCGCGAACCTGAAGATGGCCTGGCTGACCGGGTGACCGGGGGCATCGAGCGTGATGGGCGTGCCCTTGTTGATCGAAATGGGCACGGCGCGGCTGGACGGGATGTAAGCGGAGATCGGGCACCGTACCACTCGCTCCACGCGCTCCAGGCTCAGGCCCACCTTGGAGTCTGAGCGGTTGACCACTACCGAGCGGATCTGTCTCGGATAGGACAGCAGGTCCAGCATGTCCAGCGTGACGCGAAGGTTCTTCAGCGCGGGCACGTCCGGCGTGGTGAGCAGGACGAGCTGCCCGGAAACATCCATGGCGGTAAGGACGTGCTCGCTGAACTGGGCCGGGGTGTCCACCACGACGAATTCGAACATGGTGCGCAGGACGGCAAGCAGCTCCCCGACCACCGTCGGCGGGATCTTTTCCCCGTCACCGGGGGTTACCGGCGCCAGCACCAGGTCGAGCCCCGGCTGGTAGCCGGTCAGCAGGGACGAAGCGCCAGTGACATCCAGGTGGCCCGCCATCGGCAGCGCGTCCACCAGCGTCCTGATCGGGTCGCGCTGGACGCTGATCGCCACGTCACCGAAGGCGAGGTCAAGGTCCACCACGCACACGCTGCCGTGCCGGGCCAGCGCCACGCCGAGATTGATCGCCAGCGTGGTCTTGCCGCAGCCTCCCTTGGCGGCGAACACGGTAACGATCTGGCCCGGCGTCGACTCGTCCTCGACGGGCGGCGTGAGCATCCGCCGCGACACCTCGAAGGACCGGCGGCACGCGGCGGTCAGCGCGTCATGGTCCCCCGCGGGAATGACCTCGCGCACCCCGGACTGCAGTGCCTTGGTCAGCAGGCCGACGTCGAACTCCCTGCGGGCCAAGATCACACCCACGGCGGGCCGGGCCAGCCGCAGGGCCGCGCTGAACGCCAGCGCGTCGCCAATGGCCGCCCGCGGGCCGATCACCACCAGGGTTTCATTAGGGTCGCCATCGAGCAGCTTGGCCGTGGCGCCCAAGGTATCCGCCACGCGTATCTCGCCGCCGATGCTGTGCATCAGCTCTCGGGCGGTTGACGCGGGCTCGCAGAGGATTGGCACGTTGGGCTCCTGGTGTCAAGGCCGGATCAGCGCGGCCGGCGGGGCGTCGAGCCTGGTGTTGGACGTGGACGTGAGCAGCGCCAGGTAGGGCAGCCCCGTCTCGGCAATCCCGATGAGGTGCTCGGCATCAGCCTGCGTCACGGCCAGCGTCACTAGCACTGCGCCTTGAAGCGCAGTGGAGTTGGCTGAACTGCTGGACAATAGGCCGGTCCCTCCCGCACCAGTGCTCTGCGCAGTGGCCGGGGCTGGTCCCACGGACAGAACCTGCACCTGTGGCAGGACCGTGGCGGTGTGTACGGCACTGGGCGCCAGCGTCTGGTGGGCGACATTACAAGTCCGTTGCACCTGGCCATTGCTGTACGTGTCGAATACGGCGACCTTGGCGCCGGCGGTGACGTAGCCCGCCACGGCCTCCGGCAGGCATAGCTGCACGGTGACCGCGACCATGCCTTTGGGGATCGCCACGCCGCCGGTGACCTGGCTGGAAGTCACCAGCATCGGCCGTAGCAGCAACTGCCCCGACTGCACGGCCGCGCTCGTGACCAGGCCGGAGAGATCGGGGGTGATCGAGCGAATCGCGTTAGCGGGCACCGACGCCACCGGCAGCTTCTGGGTGCCCAGCAGGCCGTCGCGCAGGGCCTGGCCCGCGGTGGTGCCCGAGGGGATCGCGCTTTCGGCCACGATCACATTGACCGCCTTCACGCCATTGACGGCACGGATATTGGCCTGGTGGACATAGGCCAGCACCGCAACGGTTCCGACCGCGGCCAGCAGCACGGCCAGCGCGATGGTCAGCATCCGCCGTTTCAACGTTCCTCACTCTCCGCTGCGGTCCAGCATGACCTCAGCCGGTCAAATCGATGGAGTAAACACCCAGGTCGGTGGAACCGAAGCTGCCGGTGAACGGGACGACCCCATGGACGAAGTAGCCGTTGAGGCAGTTGTCCGTGCCCTGGCAGTCGTTCGCAGAGTCCAGCCAGTCCGAGGCATCGACGTACGAGCCATCGAAGCCGAGCAGGTGGTACCCGGTGACAACGAAGTCGGCGAAACCCATCAGGGTGTAGGTGGCGCCGTTTTTCGTTACGTAGACGGGGACGAGAATCGGAACCTGGTTCTGCTGTGAGTTCTGCAGGATCAACTCACAAGAGAAGCTAACCGACGTGCGCGAGCGGCCAAGGAAAGAGGACCCGCTGATGGGCACGGTGCAGTTACCTCTTGGATGAGACACCCAGCCGAAACTGCCCGGTCCGTCCGCGCCGGCCGGCTCGGTCGCACAGCCAGTGCCGTTGCCCGAATTCAGTTTGAGCACCTGATCGGCGGAGGGCGCGGGCGGCTGGTTTGGCGGATACGGCGGGCTGGCCGGGAACGAAGTCCCTTGCTGCGTTGCCTGGTCCCACTCACAGGCCGAGATCGTGATCGCGACGGTGGTGGCGGCTGCGGGCGGGCCCCACTCGGCCTGGGCACAGGCGTGCACCGTGGTCCCTTGATAGCCGGAATTGCCGAGCAGCGTTTCGGCGAAGACAGGGGGAAGAAGCGTCGAGCCGCTGGAGGTCTGCGTGGCAGTGTGCACGTCCACGTAGTTGGTGCCGGTCGGCGATGGAGCCGGACAGTCGGTCAAGGTGCCCGTGCTGCCGGGGCAAAGCGCCATACCATCGGAACCGCAGATCAGGGGAGCTCCGGCGGTGCCGCCGGTTAGCTGGGAGGCATTGGCATCGGCGTAGCTGACGGCGACGGCTGGGTTGCAGGCGCCAAGCGCGCAGCTTTTGGCCACCCCGATCGCCGCCGCGTCGGCGCCGTTCTGCAACTCGGCGCGTTCCTGGTAGAGCCGGCCGGCGTCGATCACCAGGGCCGCCATTCCCAGCAGCACGCCGAAGCCGAGCAGGAGCGCGGCCAGGATCACGACTGCACCACGCTCGTCGGAGCCGGCCCGCTGCAGCCGCGAGCCGAACCGGGTGATCAGGTCTCGCATGGCATGACCCCGGTTGCGGTCATCGTGATGGGAGACCCGAACCCGCCGCCAAACAGCCCGGCTATCGCTCCGACCGGGGTGATGAACGAGAACGTGTAGCTGGCCGTGACCGCAGCGTTAGCGGCAGGCCCGGCGCCGGCCGGGCAGGAGGTCACGCTCACGCCGACCGGGCTGAGGCCGGTAGCGGCCGCCTGTGTCTGGCTCACCACGTCCGGCTGGCCCAATGCCGCCAGCCTGGCCCCCTCGCGGGCCGCCTGGGTGAGTGTTATCTGAGCATTGAGGGCGCGGCCGAAGTCGATGATCCCGAACACGATCAAAAGCAAAAGCGGGAGCACCAAGGCGAACTCCACCGCCGCGGCGCCACGGTCCCGTGCGACGCGGCCGCTGAATCGCCGTTGGCTCATCGTTGGTCTGCCTCTTCCTGTATGTAGCCGGAGGGCCGGGACGGCCTGTACCGGAGGCCGGGACGGCTGGCCCCTCCGTCCCGGCCGCCGCCCGTCAGAGCGCGCGCAGAACGCTGGCGAACCATGCTGAGCTGTGGCCGGCCGTGCTCAGCACGCCACCATGACCTCCGCATCCAATGTCGCTGGCAAGCGGTACTCCACGGGCCGTCGCACCTGGCCGCCAGCATCCGCCTGCACCAAGGTCGTCTCCGGCACCGCAGCCATGCGACAGTGGTGTGCGGGGGCCTGCGCCGCCCTGGACCAGCATGAAACCGCGAGACGTTCCCGATCAGCCCCCGCCCGCGTCAGCGACGGGAAGCCTGGCCGGGCTTCTCGCCCTGCACCCCGGGTCAGAAGGCCCCGTTGACCCTCGTGAACCAAGTGCTTATCGTGCCGCCGAGGGTGAGCAGGATTCCGGCGCTTGCGGCCGCGATCAGGGCCACGATCAGGCCGTACTCCACGGCCGTCGCGCCGCGGTCGTCGCGGCGCAATGGCTGGGCGAGGAGGTTCTGCAGGAACACGTAATACTTGAGCATTTGACTGCCCTTTCGACAAACGGCGAGCGGCCATCCCGTTCGCCTGTGGCTGGGCGGCACCGCGCCGCCCGGTACCGGACACACCATGCGGCAGACGGAGCCAGTAGCGGCATCGACCGAGCGGTCAGATAATTCCGGCCGGGCGGAGGACATGTCAGGTGATCGGATGACATGCCATGCCTGGCCGGCCCGTATCTGAGCGGTGCCCGGGCAGTTCTCCAGCTGTGAGTTCTCCCGGCGCCTACAGTGGAGCGGCATGAACCTGACGTGGGCCGGAATCGGCATCGTTGCCGGCCTGCTCGCTGGTGGGGCGTTCCGGGGAACGGTTTTCCGGCTGTCCGTGGCAAGCGGTGAGCCGGAACGGACCACGTGCTCGCAGTGTGCCGCACCGCTGGGCCGCTGGCCCGCTCTTCAGTGCGGGCACTGCGGACGCAGCCTCGGCACCCCGCTGGTGCTGGAGCTCGCCACCGCCGGGGTGGTGGCGCTGTTGCTCGGCCGGTTCGCTGGCCAGCCCGACGTAGTGGCCTTCGGCTTCGTCGGCGCGATCGGCGTGGCGCTTGCCGCGATCGACATCGCGGTTCAGCGGCTCCCCGACGCACTCACTCTGCCCTCGTATCCCATCCTCATCGCCCTGCTGGCCTTGTCCGCCGCAGCCGGGCATGACGGCGCCGCACTGGTGCGAGCGCTTCTGGGCGGCCTGGCGCTCGCCGCCGGCTACCTGCTGTTGGCGTTGCTGCGGCCAGGGCAACTCGGCGGCGGTGACATCAAGCTGGCCGGCCTTGCGGGGCTTGCGCTGGGCTGGCTGGGGTGGCCCACCCTGATCACCGGGGCGGCGCTCGGCTTCGTCCTCTCCGCAGTGGTCAGCCTGGCCCTGCTTGCCACACGACGGGCGACGCTGCACAGCGCGATCTGCTTCGGTCCCTTCCTCTTCGGCGGCGCCCTGCTCGCGCTACTCATCAGTAGGTAATAGGGCTTGGCCCACGGAGGTCATCACGCCCAGGAATCTGGCCCACCACGGCACCCACAAGTACCCGCAAGCCTGGTAAAGGCGTGGTAAAAAGAACCCAAGTCCGCAGGTCGTTAGCACATTGCTAAGGGTTTAGAAGCGGTTACAAGTCACGCCTTGATAACGATGAAGACGACACCGTCATACACCCAATATAACTTGAGCGTTGACTGTGCAGCCGTGAGTCACCTGAGGCCGTGCTAGGCGCGAGTGGCTCAGGGAAGCCGGTCCGTTTGATGTGCCGTTACCACCAGCTACCCGATCCGGACAGAGGGGGGATAAGTTTCAAATGTCTGATATTTATCAGGGCTTAGCCCCCCGCTTCGCTGTGCCGTTCCGTGGTGGCCTTTTTTATGCCTTTGTTGTTGATAGCGCCAGTTCGGCAGTGAGTCTTGGGGGCCGGGGGATCGGTAATGCCAATTCGTCTCGCCATCATTGATGCGAATACGCTCGCCCGCTATGGCCTGCGTGCACTTGCCGCTCAGCATTCAGATATTGAAATCGTGGCCGAATGCCGGTTGACGGCCGACGCGCCCCGCATGGTCGCCACCATGCAGCCAGACGTGGTGACGGTGGAGGCAACGCTACCCGACGGCGATGGCCTCCGGTTGGCTCGCGAGTTCCGGGACCGCTACGCTGACCTCGGCATTGTCCTGCTCACGGCTCAGCAAGAGGACGATGTCCTGTTCCGGGCCCTTGAGACCGGCGTGTCAGCCTTCGTTTTGAAGACAGCACCGCTGGAAGAGGTGCTTGCAGCGATCCGGCACGCCGCCGTCGCCGCGTCGTCCTTCACGGCATCGGGGCTGGCGGTGGCGTTCAACCGCCTTCGCGCCGTGCACGACCAACTAGTGCTCAGCCCTCGGGAGAGGGAAGTGCTTGGGCTGCTGCATGACGGACTGTCCATTCCCTCGATCGCGCTAGCAATGTATATAAGTCAGTCCACGGCGAAAACCTATGTGGCACGGTTGTATAACAAGCTAGGCGCGGCGAACCGGGCGCAGGCGCTGATGACCGCCATGCATTATGGCCTGATCCACTACAAGCAGGACGCGCCCTGCCCGGCTGCTTCGCCTCGGTCAGGTGGGCAGCGGCTGCGAACCACTGAGCTGGCCTCGCACAGCCGGGGTTAGCTCGCCACGTATTCGGGCCGCTCGCCGCCATCGAACGTGTGGAACAGCCCGCAGTCCAGCACTGTCTCAAACATGCGCCCCAAACGCTTCAGTTGGAGCGCGTCAGCCGCAGCGAGCTCAACCGCAACGATCCCACGCTCGGCGGCCTTCGCCCGGGCCATCGCCAGGGCCGTCTCAGCCACGTCAACGCCCAGAACCGCCAGTCGCAGCGAGGCAACGTGCAGCGCGTTCTCGCCGGTCCCGCATCCCGCATCGAGCACCCGCCCGGCGAACCCGCCTTCGGATGCCACACGCGCTATCGCTGGCTGCGGCTGGCCGGTATCCCACGGTGCGGGGCCGTCATGGTATGACGCATCCGACGGTAGGCCGGTCATCCGTTCGTGACTGGTCGGCTGTCGGCCACCGAACGGATCGTCAGCGGGTTCCTGATCGCTCGGGCACTTCGCCCCTTCCCAGCAGCTGATCTTGCCACCTCATCGTGGCACGCGCACGCCGGCTGGCCCCGGGGACGGACTGGCGGACCACTGCCGCGCAGCTAGGCGCGCCGTGGCGGTGAAGATCGACGCGAATGTCACGCCACCTGCCGGGTAGGGACCTAGCAAGCGGCCATGGTTCATCCCTGCGGGCAGGACCTTGATGTGAGCGCGTCTGCCAGCCGGGAAGCCTGGCAGGGCTTCCTTACGTTTGCGTGAAGTGACGTGGGATCGCGGTCGCCCTGCCGTGCCGGACATGGGAGAGACGATGCATCCTGCTGATGCGGCCGAGGTGCCCGGGGCGGATACCGCCCCGGGGAGTACCGAGGCCCCAGGGGCGGACACCGATCCGGGGGGCGCCGAGACCCCCGGAACGCCGCCCCCGCCTCCCACCGCGCCCTTGCCGGTCGTGCCCCACGGGTGGAGCCGCCGGAAGAAGATCCTCGCCTGGGTCGCCGGCTGACTCGCCGTCGTCCTGGTCGTCGCGGCGACCGGTGGCTACCTCGTCTACCGGCATCTGAACGCCAACCTGCACCAGGTGAACGTCTCCGGGTTGCTCGGCAGCCTGCCCGTCGACCTCCATCCGGCAGCGGAGAACATCCTGGTGATCGGCTCGGACACCAGAGTCGGCCAGGGCCACGGCTACGGGAGCAGCGCGCAGCTCAACACCGATCATTCGGACACGCTGCTGATCGTGCACATCGCCGCGAGTCGCAAGTGGGCCGACGTGATGTCCATCCCGCGCGACTCATGGGTGAACATCCCGGCCTGCCGGATGGGCAACGGGCAGATGGCTGCCGCGCAGGCGTTCAAGATCAACGAAGCGTTCACGATCGGCAACCTGTACGGGAACAAGACCGCGCTCGGCACCGCGTGCGTTCTCAGGACGGTCGAGCGCAACACGGGCATCAGGATCGACCACTTCGTCGTCGTCAACTTCGACGGGCTCAAGGACATGGTCAACGCCGTTGGCGGGGTGCCTGAGTGCAACACGGCGCCGATCAACGACCCCAAGTCGCGGCTGCACATGACAGCGGGGCATCACCTCCTCAACGGCCGGCAGGCACTGGCCTACGTCCGCGCCCGCTACACCCTCGGCAACGGCAGTGACCTGGAACGCATCACCCGGCAGCAGGCTTTCATGTCTTCGCTGGTCAGCCGGGTCAAGAGCAAGGAACTCAACCCGCTGGCGCTGTACCGGTTCCTTGACGCGGCCACCAGGTCGCTGACGATCGACAGCCAGCTTGGCGGCATCCACGGGCTGTACGACCTGGCCACCAGCCTGAAGAACCTGCCGCGTGGCAAGGTCACGTTCTTCACCCTGCCGACCTATCCCCGCTCTTACGTGGATCCTGCGGACACTGCCAACCTGCTCTGGACACAGCCGCAGGACAGCCTGATCTTCCAGGCGTTCCGCCGTGACATGCCGGTGAGCCAGGCACTGCTGAAGAACCCGCGCTTGCCGCACCTGTCCCGCTCAGAGGTCACGGTGGTGGTGCTGAACGGGACCAGCAACCTTGGCGTGCAAGATTCCGTCGGGTCGGTGTTGCAGCAGGACGGGTTCAACGTCCGCCACACCAGGGTGGCCCGCAACCAATCGGTCAGCCATACCGTGATCCGCTACCACGCGGGTCAGGAGGCGGAGGCCCTGCTCCTGGCCAAGGATGTGCACGGCGCCTCGCTTTCCCAGGTATCTGGCCCGTCCGAAGCTCTGGGCGCGGGACACCTCACCTTGCTCCTCGGTTCCGACTACGGGACGACGGCCACTGCCGGTCCTGCTGCGTCCCCGCAACCTGCGTCCACCTTTACGCCGCGTACGGCCAGTCAGAACATCTGCACCGGGGGGTGAGGTCCGAGTCGAGGGTGGCTGGCAGGCGACCCTCCGGACGCCCTTGCTGAGTGGCGGCCTGCAGCTATGGTTGAAACCCGGCTGAGGAAAGGTGTGGAGGGTCGAGTGAAGTACCGCGTCTCCCGAGCGGTCGCGGGGCCGATTCTGCATCTGCTGTGGCGGCCCCGCGTTACCGGCGGCGAGCACATCCCGGCGACCGGCGGCGCCATCCTGGCGTCCAACCACCTGTCGCTGGTTGACTCGATCTTCCTGCCACTGGTGCTCACCCGGCCGGTCACGTTCGCCGCCAAGTCTGAGTACTTCACCGGAACCCGGCCCGGCCAGCGGTTCGCGGCCGCCTATATGCGGGCCACCAAGCAGTTGTCCGTGGACCGCGCGGACACCCGCTCGGCGCAGGAGACTCTGCAGGCCGCGCTGGGCCTGCTGCAAGCGGGAGAGTTGTTCGGCATCTACCCGGAGGGGACCAGGTCACCCGACGGTCGGCTGTACCGGGGCCGGACCGGGGTCGGCTGGCTGGCACTGGCGTCGGGGGTGCCCGTCATCCCGGTGGCCATGGTCGGCACCGAGCGGGTACTGCCGCCTGGGCACTCGATCCCGTCGTTGCGCCGGGTCAGCATCCGCGTCGGTGAGCCGCTGACTTTCGAGGCTTACCGGGACCACCGCCCGGCCGCGCAGGCTCGCCGGGCGATCACCGACGAGGTGATGAAGGCCATCGGCGGCCTGTCCGGGCAGGAGTACGTGCCGATGTACGCGTCGGTGCGCAAGGACGAACAGAGCGCCCGGGCAGCCGCCCGGCACCAGCACTGAGCCGAGCCCGGCAGGGCCCGGTTAGTCCTGGTCTTTGGTGGCCGGGGGAGCAGGCGGCTGGTCGCCGCTGCGGCGCACCGGCGGGAACAGCCGGAACGCGTCGTCGTCGGGGCGCCGCCGCGATGACGGGAAGTTCTCATTGCGGTCGCCCGGCTCGGCCCGGGGGAATGATCTGGGCCCCGCGGCGGGGTCAACGGCGGGCATGGTCTCCGTGCTGTCGCCAGCTCCCGCGGCGCCCGCACCGGGCAGCCCGCCGAGCGGCCCCGCCGTCTTCGGCTCGGGGTCGGCTTGCGCCGTCTCGGCAGACGCTGGCGGGACGGCAAGGAACGAATCGGTGATCTCCCAGGGCGGGACACCGCTGGCCGGTCGCGAGCCGCCCGCGCTCGGCCGGGGCGCCTGGGGGAACGCGGTGCCCGACCCGGCCGGGCCGACCGCAGAGGCGGGGCCGCCCATCATGCGCGGTCCCCCGGGCTGGGTTTTGCCTATGTCGGGTAGCCCGGGTTCGGCCGCCGGGTCATCGGCGGGCGATGCGCCAGGGGCCTGGGCATCGGTGGCCGGGGCGCCGCTGGCCGGGGCGCCAGTGGTCGGTTTCCTGGCCGAAGAGAACGGTCCCGCCCCGGCGCTGGGCCGCCGGGGCCCGACCGCTCCTGGTCCGGTAGCGGGTCTGGGGGCCGGTGGGAATGGTGGCTGGCCGGTTCTGCGAAGGGGGCTGGAACCCGTGCCTGGCTGGCTAGGCGAGAAGGGGTTAGGCGGCCGGAGCGGCGGGGTGCTCAGCCGCCGGGGCAGGGGAACGGCCGGTTCGCTCGCCGAGGCGTCAGCGGACGGGTTAGCCGCGGCGCTGTCTGGCATGCTGGCTGCCGCGCCGGTGGGCGGGCTGGCCGCGGTACTGTCTGATGGGCTGGCTGCGGTGCTGTCTGATGGGCTGGCTGCGGTGCTGGCCAGGGCGCTGGCCGGGGAGAACCCGGAACCGGCCCCCGGCTGGCTGGTGCTGTCGGCGGCTGGCGCTGGATCGGACTGGGCCGCGCGGTAGGGCCTCAGCACATCATCCAGGCTCCGTTTGTGGCCTGGGCGTTCTTCGGCCGGCCGCGCTCGCTCCGGGGAGTCGGGCTGGGGCGGGACCGGGGAGTCGGGCTGGGGCGGGACCGGGGAGTCGGGCTGGGGCGGGACCGGGGAGTCGGGCTGGTGCGGCGCCAAGCCGGCGGCAGGTACTGGCTGACCGGGGGGCCTGGCTCCCACCGCCGGAGCACCCGCAGTGCTGCCCCGGGCGGCTGGGCCGCCAAGGTTCCGGTCTGCCGGTGACGAGACCGGTGGATGCAGCGCCGTGCCCTGGGGCCCGCCCGGCCAAACGTCCTCGGCTAGCGCGTCCCAGGACGGCAATGCCGGGCGTGTCTGCTCGGGCTTGGGCAGCGACCCAGTTCCGCCTCGGGGCGGAACTGGCGCCTGGGCCCATGGCAGTTCGCTGTCCGGCCGCGGCGCGGGTTCCCATGGCGGTCGGCCGGATACCTGCGCGATCCGCGCGGGTGCTGGCCGGTGTGCTGCGGTGGGCGGACGGCGGATGCCCGTCGGATTCTCGCCACCGCCGCCGAGAGCGGCCGGTGTCCCGCTGCCCGCCGCGTCGAAAGCGGCCGGGAACGCACGGTCCGGGATGGCCGCGTCAGCTGCGTCCTTGGCCAGGCCACGGGGTTCGGACGGGATCGGTGCCCACGGTGGCTCGTTCGCCCTCGTTGTAGCGGTCAACTCCTGGCTGGCGGACGAGGCGGGATCCACGGGCGCGGCAAGCTCGGCGGGTGCGGCCGCGTCGGCCGGCGGCACGTCCAGCGAGCCGGGCCCCCCGGGGTCGCCGAAACTAGCGGACGCGCCCGGCCCGGTAGCCGGCGTCGGCGGGGCGGCGAACCCGGACGACGCCGAGCCGGTGAAGCCCGAGGATGCTGACCCGGCAAACCCGGACATTGCCGATCCGGCAAAGCCCGAGGATGCCGAGCCAGCGAAGCCCGAGGACGCCGATCCGGCGGACCCGGACATTGCCGAGCCGGTGAAGCCGGACGATCCGGTGAAGCCTGGCGAGGACGAGCCGCCAAAGCCCGAGGATCCGGTGAAGCCGGTCGAGGCGGATCCGCCGAAGGCAGGCGAGGCGGATCCACCGAAGGCAGGCGAGGCGGATCCACCGAAGGCAGGCGAGGCGGATCTCGGGATGGCCGGGCTGAGCGGCGCCGGGATGAACCCGGTCGGCTGGAGCTCGGGCGCGGCCTCGGCATCGGGCGCCTGGCCGCCGACGACTGCTGGGGCCCGCGGCGCGATCGGGGCGCCCTTCTTCACCGTGCCCTTCTTGGCTTTGCCCTTCTTAGCCGGGCCTTTCTTAGCTGGGCCCTTCTTCACTGGACCTTTCTTAGCTGGGCCTTTCTTAGCCGTTCCCGGCTTGCGCGCCGGGACCTGGGTCGCCGCGCGCACCTCGGCGAGCCGGGCCGACCGGGCATGCCGCCGCCGCCACGCCCGGACCGCGAAGATCAACCCCAGCAGGAGCAGGAAGACCACGCCCGCGATGGCCGCATCCATGACCAGCTTGCTGCTGATGTTCCGGTGGATCGGACTGCTGTGCGTCGCCGGGCGCGAGGGCGGCGACTGGGCCGCGCCGGAGGCCGCCGTGCTGGGCGCGGCCTCCGCGATGCCTGCCGCCTTGATGAGCGCCTTGGCCGCATCGACGCTGCCGAAACCGGAGCCATCGCGCCGCCCGCCGTGCCGGAACACGGTGCCGGTGGCGAGCGCCCGCGTGACCTGGGCCGGGGTCAGGCCGGGGAACTGGGCGCGGATGAGCGCCACGATGCCCGCGACCATCGCGCTCGCCGCGCTGGTGCTGTTGAGCTGGGTGTAGGCCCTGGCCGTGGCGGTGGCCGAGAGGCTGGGCGGGTTGGCCACGGTCACGCCGGCCCCGGCCGCGGTCACCGTGACGTACGGACGGCGGATGCTAAACGGCGCCTTGACGAAGCGCTGGTCGAACGCGCCCACAGCGATGACACCGTGGTAGGCGGCGGGGTAGTTCACCGCGTTGGTGCCCGCGCCCTCGTCGCCGGCCGGCGCGACGAGCACCACGTGCTTAGACAGCGCGTACGCGACGGCCGCCTTCTCGGCGGCACTGCCACCGGCGCCCAGCGCCCCCGCGCTGGTCACCGGGTCGAGCGGCAGATCGATGACGGTTGCGTCATGCCGGACCGCCCACGTGATTCCGCGCGCAATGGCGCTCGGCAAGGCACCAGCAATGGTCTGGTTGGCGAGTTGCGGGTCGTTGCTTTCCAGCGTCACCCGAACGGAGAGGATCTTGGCCGATGGCGCGATTCCGATGATCCCGTTGGCCTGCTTGGCGCCGTGCCCGTGACCGGCGATAAGGCTGGCTATTTCGGTGCCGTCAATTCCCCAGAACGGCCCGCCTATGGTGCGCCCCGAGTTCGTGTAATCCGGGCCGGTGGTGACCGAGCGGTTCAGGTCGGGTTGAGCCGGGTTGACCCCGGTATCGAGCACCGCGACGGTGACGCCGGATCCGCGCGTGGTGTCCCAGGTGGTCGTGACATGAAGGGCGCGCAGCCACCATTCACTGTGGCGGGTCTGATCGGCCCGCGCCGGTGCGGCGGCCAGCACCAAAAATGCCAGGGTGAGGCCCGCGGCTACACCGGTCCGGGCACGATGGGGGAGACCGTGCGGCACTAAGGTCCTCCTCCGCGGGTGCACCTTGCGCATTCTGTCATGTTCGCCGCTTCGGGGCATGGCGTTCGGAAGGTGATCAGCTCGGGCCCACAGGCTTACCCCGGTGCGGAGGGAAGCCGGGCCAGGGTTGGTCTGGCGCCGGTCATTCCTGGGATCCGGGGTGCTGGCTATCCCGGCGGCGCAGCCGCCAGCCGTACGTGCGCGCCGGGCGGCAGGCCAAGCTGCTGCGCCGCGTCTCCGGCATTGACTGCCAGCGAAATCAGGCCCGCGCTATCGGTGAACGCGACCAGTTCGCCCGGCGCCACGGCGGCGAAAGTCTCCAGGTAGGGCACGGTGAGCTGGCGGCGGCCGCAGCGCACCACGAGCTGCGAGCCGAAACCGATCCCGATCCGGTCGGCGTCGGAGGCGGCGATGGACAACTGCACGTTGCCGAACCGGTCCACGGACATCACCTCGCCCTCGGCCTCACGGTCGTGCACCCGGCTGGTCGGCGCGGGCAGGGTTACCAGATCGCCAGTATCCAGTTCGGTGCCCACCGAAAACAGGTCCGCGCCGGCCGCCAGATGAGCCGCGACCGGGACGAAGATGTCCCGGCCGTGGAACGTCTGGGACACGGGGTGCAGCCAGAGCTCGCCGTTGGTGAGCTGGAACGCGCGGCGTACCCCACCTAGCGCTGCGGCCGCCCATGACAGCAGGCCGTTGTCCGGACCGACCAGGATCGCCTCGCCTGCCTGCACCGCGATCCCGCGGCGCGTCGTGCCCACGCCCGGGTCGACCACCGCCACGTGCACCGCAGGTGGCAGGTAGGGCATGGTCTGCGCGAGCACGGCAGCGCCGCGGCGCACGTCGCCCGGGGGCACCAGGTGGGTGATGTCGATGATCCGCGCTGCGGGCGCGATCCGGGCCGCGACTCCGTGGCAGGCGGCGACAAATCCGTCGTCGAGCCCGTAGTCGGTGATGAACGTCAGGCAGTCGAAGGTGGTCACGAACGGTGAGCGTACGTCGTGCTGCCCATCGCGGGAAGACCTGCCGTGTCGCAGAACCCTGCCCGCCCGCTGTCGGAAGGACGGGGGTACTGCCTACCATGGAGGGCCGGGCGGAATCAGGGCGGGGCGGGGATTCGGCCGGCGGGGATTCGGGCCGGCGGGGAGTCGGAACGCGGGAGGAGCGTGAGGCAGGTGGCGCCACTGTCCGAGCGCGAGACCCGGGTTCTCGCCTTCGAGCGGCACTGGTGGCGGCAGCCGGGCGCCAAGGAACAGGCGATCTCAGACCAGCTCGGCCTTTCGGCCACCCGCTACTACCAGATGCTCAACGAGCTGATCGACCGGCCGGAAGCGATGGCCGCGGACCCGGTCTTGGTCAAGAGGCTTCGCCGCCAGCGCGCCCGCCGCGAGCGGATCCGTTCAGCGCGGGCCGAGCGGCGAGGGGAGGGCGGCGCCGCGTGACGCGCGCGCTGCCGGCGTGACGCGCCCGCTGCCGAGGGGTCCCGCTGCCGGCGCGAACCACGGAAACGCGGACCGCGAGGGCGCCGACGAGGCGGGCGCGGACTCCGAGGGCGCCGACCCGGCGGGCGCGGACCCCCAGGGCACGGACCCCGGGAGCGCCAGCCCGGCGGGCACGGGTCCCACGGGAACGGGCCTCAGGGGAACGGACCTCGTGGCCGGGATCGCCGGGGACGTCACCCCGGAAGGCGCGGCTGCGCTGGCCGCCATCGCCGGAAACCCTGGCCGCGCGCTGATCGCCCTGGACTTCGACGGCACGCTCGCGCCGATCGTCAGCGAGCCGTCCGCGGCCCGCCCGCAGCCTGGAGCGCTGCCGGCCCTGCAGCGGCTCGCCACCGCCGTCGGCGCCCTGGCCATCGTCACCGGCCGCCCGGCTTCCGTCGCCGTGGAACTGGGCGGATTCGCCGGCATCCCCGGGCTGATCGTCATCGGTCACCACGGCTGGGAGCGCTGGGAGGACGGCGAGCTGACCTCGCCCCCACCGCCGCCCGAGATCGCGCGGGCCCGCGAGGGGCTCCCCGGCGCCCTCGCCGAGGCCGGCGCGCCCGACGGCACCTGGGTCGAAGACAAGAGCCACTCGCTGGTCGTGCACACCCGCCGGACCCCCGACCCCGAGGCGGCGCTGGCGCTGCTGACCGGCCCGCTGGGGGATTTCGCCGACCAGGCCGGGCTGGACTGCAAACCCGGCCGGCTGGTCATCGAGCTGCGGGCGCGCGGCGTGGACAAGGGCACCGCGATCACCACCCTGGCCGACGAGCGAGATCCCGCTGCCGTCCTGTTCGCCGGGGACGACCTCGGCGACATCCCGGCCTTCGAGGCGGTCCACGCGCTGCGCGACACCGGGCGCGCGGGCGTCGCGGTGTGCAGCGCCTCGGGCGAGGTCACCGCGCTGGCCGCTCATGCCGACCTGGTGGTCAACGGTCCGGCGGGGATCACCGCCCTGCTGGTCAGGCTGGCTGACGCCGTGGAGCCGTCCCCAGCGCGCTGAGCTGCGCAGCCAGCCACTGATCCGGCGGGCAGGACGCGCTCGCCTGGGCAAGCAGGGCCGCACGTCGCCTTCGTTCTGCAGCGGTCATAGACAGCGCCTCGTGCAGGGCCTGTGCCGTGGCGGAGACGTCGTACGGGTTCACCAGCAAGGCGCCCTCGGCCAACTCCGCGGCCGCGCCGGCCTCCCGGGACAAGACGACTGCGCAGTCGCGTTCGGACAGCAGGGGCGCCTCCTTGGCAACCAGGTTCATGCCGTCCCTGACCGGGTTGACCAGCAACACGTCGGCCAGCCGGTACGCGGCGAGCGAGCGCGGGTAGTCGTCGTTGACCTGCAACACCAGCGGATCCCAGTCCTCGGTGCCGAACTCATCCACGATCTCCCGCGCCATCCGCTGCACGCTGGCCGTGTACTCGCGGTACTCGGGCAGGTCGTGGCGGGAGGGGTAGGCGAACGCCAGGTGGACGACCCGCCCGCGCCACTGTGGCCGGGTGATCAACAACTCGCGGTAGGCGGCCAGGCCACGGACGATGTTCTTGGACAGCTCGGTGCGGTCGATCCGGACAATTAGCTTCCGGCCACCGGCCACCCCGGTGAGCGCGGCGACGTGGGCCTGCACGTCGTCGGCCGCGGCCCGGGCCCGTAGCTGCGGCGCGTCTACCCCCAGCGCATGCACGCCCACGGTGGTGGTGTGACCGGCGTGCCGGACGGTGCGCGTCACCCGGTCCACCTCGGCGTCGAGCACAGCCTCACAGCAGTCGAGAAACGCATCCGCCCACCGGTGCGCGTGGAAGCCCGCGTGATCCGCGCCGAGGATGCCCTCCAGCACCTCACGCGCCACGTCGTCGGGCAGCAGCGCGAAGTACTCCGGCGGCGCCCACGGAGTGTGCGAGAAATGCGCGATCGCCAGGTCGGGGCGCCGTTCCGCGAGCATCCGGGGGACCAGGGTCAGGTGGTAGTCCTGCACCATGGCCCGGGTAGCCGCCCCCGCGGCGGCCAGCCCGGCCCGGCGCCAGGCCCGGCGCCCTCGGCGAGCGCATCGGCGAACGCGGCGTTGTAGGCGCGGAACGACTCCCACTCCCGGCGGAACGCGAGCCCGAACAGCGGCCGGTTCGGCGTATCGAAGAGCATGTGGTGGATGAACCAGAGGGTGGAGTTGGCCACCCCGTTGTACGCCCGATCGAACACCGGGGCCGGGATGTCGAGCATCCGCACCATCGACTCCGGCGCGCCCGGCCCTGCGCCGGATTCCGGTCCCCCTGGCGCCGCCGCAGAGCCCGCTCCGCGCAGCCCCGCGCCGGATTCCGGTCCCCCGGGTCCGGCGCCATCAGCGGACAGGGACACATCCAGCCGCCCGTCCGGCGCGGCGCGCGCGGCCGCCCGGTCGGCGTCGTTCAGCGCGGCGCAGACCCAGAGCACCTCGGCCCGGCCCGCGACCGCCGACAGCCCCGCCACCACCCCGCCTCCGCCGCGGCGGCTGGTCAGCTTCCCGTCGTCGCCCAGGCTGAATGACACCGGCCCGCGGTTGGACGCGATCAGTACCCGGCCCGGTGGTTCGGCGCTCATGGAGGTGAGGTTAGGGCATCTGACCCCGGCGCCCCCGGTGGGGTCGGCGGCCATGAATTCGTTTGCCGTCGTCAGTTAAGGTTGTGAGCACAACTTCATAAAGCTCATCCAGAGGGGTGGAGGGATACGGCCCGGTGAAGCCCCGGCAACCACCACGGTGACGCCTTGCGAGGCCTGCCCCGTGGCAGGTGCCAAGTCCGGCCCGCGGCTGATCGGCCGCCGGGACAGATGAGGGAGAAAGGCCCCGCATCGTGACCACATCAGTGACCACTCCATCCCGCTTCGGCTTCGCCAGTCATCTCTTCTGCCGCGAATGCGGCGCCACGGCCGAGCTTGGCGCCTCGCACGCCTGCGCCGAGTGTTTCGGGCCGCTGGAGGTCGGATACCAACTGCCGCCGCTGAACCGGGCCAGCTTCGAGGCCGGGCCCGCCAGCATCTGGCGTTACGCCAGCCTGCTCCCGGTGCCGGCGGGCATCCTCGCCACGCCCGGCACCGAGCCCGGCTGGACCAGGCTGACCCGCGCCGACCAGCTGGCCAGGGAACTGGGGATGAGCGCGCTGTGGGTAAAGGATGAGCGCGGCAACCCGACCCACTCGTTCAAGGACCGTGTGGTCGCGGTCGCCCTGGCTGCCGCTGTCGAGATGGGCTACAAGGTGCTCGCCTGCCCGTCCACCGGCAACCTGGCCAACGCGGTGGCCGCCGCGGCGGCCCGGGCCGGGATCCGCTCGGTCGTCCTGATCCCGGCCGACCTGGAGCCGCAGAAGATCACCGCGACCGCCGTGTACGGCGGGACCTTGGTGCCCATCGATGGCACCTACGACGATGTGAACCGGCTTGCCTCCGAGCTTGCCGACGACCGTGAGGACTGGGCGTTCGTCAATGTCAACGTGCGCCCTTACTACGCCGAGGGGTCAAAGACCATCGGCTTCGAGATCGCCGAGCAACTGGGCTGGCGGCTGCCGCGGCAGATCGTCGTGCCGGTCGCGTCCGGCGCGCAGCTCGTCAAGATCGACAAGGCGTTTCGCGAGCTCATCGAGCTCGGGCTGGTCGAGGACACCGGGTACCGGGTGTTCGGCGCGCAGGCGACCGGGTGCTCGCCGGTGGCCGCCGCGTTCCGCGCCGGTCACGATGTGGTGCAGCCGGTCAAGCCGGCCACGATCGCCAAGTCGCTGGCTATCGGCAATCCCGCCGACGGGCCGTACGTGCTCGACGTCGTCCGCCGCACCAGCGGGACGGTGGCTGACGTCAGCGACGCGGAAGTGGTCGAGGCCATGCGATTGCTCGCCGCGACCGAGGGGATCTTCGGTGAGACCGCATCCGGGGTGACCCTCGGCGTGCTGCGCCGGCTTCTCGCCGAGGGCGTGCTCGACCCCGGCGCGGAGACGGTGATCATCAACTCGGGCGACGGCCTGAAGACCCTGGACGCGGTAGCGGCGCCGGCCGGGGCCGCCATCCGGCCCACGCTGGAAGCGTTCGAATCCTGGGAATCCTCCTATGCGGGGTGACCCTCGCGCCGCGGCCATGAGCCCGGCGACTAGGTCGTGAGCCCGGCAACTGAGAAAGGCGGCCGCGGGATGAGCGTCTCCGTCCGAATCCCAACCATCTTGCGCACTTTCACCGGCGGCTCGGCCGAAGTGACCGCGGATCCGGGCACTTTGCGTGAGGTTCTCGCCAGCCTGGACGCGTCGTATCCGGGCCTAGCTGGCCGAATCGTTGATGACACGGGAAATCTGCGCCGCTTCGTGAATGTCTATGTAGGCGATGAGGATGTGCGCTTTGCCAAGGGCCTCGATACACCGGTGCCGGCCGGATCCCGTGTCTCGGTGATTCCGGCGGTCGCCGGCGGCTGACCGTTACGGGATCGGGGCTAGGGCCGCCCGGGCGCGATCCGGGCCAGGGCCGCCCGGGCGTGGTCCGGTTTAACCCCAACTGACCAGCGCGTTTGCGCTTTTCCGCACGGCCGGACCAGGTTCCTGGCCGCATTCGGGGAGTATCTGGTCACGCGAGCGCACGGCAGGGGGTATGGTAATGCCCGGTCGCAGTCGGCCGGCGAGAACGGCAAGCCACGCTTACCCGGACGCCTAGCACAACCGCGATCACTGGTCCCGCAGTGCAAGGGCGGGATCGGAGAAAGCCCGAGCGTAGTTAGGGAGTTGTTGAGTAATGGCTCAGGGCACCGTCAAGTGGTTCAACGCGGACAAGGGCTACGGCTTCATCGCGGTTGACGGTGGCAGGGACGTGTTCGTGCACCACACCGCCATCATGATGGATGGTTACCGCAGCCTCGAGGAGGGGCAGCGGGTCGAATTCGACATCACGCAAGGCGAGCGCGGGCCGCAGGCCGAGTCCGTTCGCGCCGTGTGAGGAACCTGCTCATCTAGCTGGAACCTTGGCCCGGCACCCGGACGCGGGTGCCGGGCCACATGCTTGCCGGGCCTACATGCGTGCCGGCCTTCGTGCTCTGGGCCCAGCCCGGGGTCTTCGTGCTCCTGGTCCACCCGGGGTCAGGGGAGCGGTTCGATCTCTACCTCGGGATGCATGGCGCGGATCGGGCCGGGCCGGGCGCTGACCACCGGCCAGCCGCGGTCGGCGGCCAGATAGGCGGCGTGCGCCGCCCCGGTGGACGCGCGGGCGGGCAAGGCCCCGGACCGCAGCAGCCCGGTGCCCGTGGCCTCGGCGACGCCGAACTGGGCGACCTTCGCCATGGGCGACTTCACCAGGTCAAACAGGCGCGCCTGCTGTTCCGGGTCCCTGAGCCTGGCCAGCGCGTCGGCCAGGCAGGGCGCCGGAATGACGAGCGTGATCAGGTGCTCATGACTGATGTACAACAGCGCCTGCATGTACGGGGTGCCACTGGCCGCCTGCAGCAGGGCGCTGGTATCGAGGATCCGGCCGCCGATCACCCGACGGGGTTGGGGCCCACACCGAGGGCCCGGCGGGCCCAGGCGTAATGCTTGGCTTCAGGCCCTGGGCACCTTTCGAAGATGCGGTCCAGGGTGGCCCGGGCGTCCCGCCAGTCGTCCTCCCGGCGGAGGAGTTCGGCGATGTGCCCGGACACCGAATCGATCCGGCCCTCGTCCTTGGCGCGACGCAGCTTCTCGATCAGGTCCTTAGGCAGGCTGATCGCGAGCTTTTCCGTTGCGGACATACCTTGGTTATACCGGTGAGGACGCCATCGGCTCAACCTGATCGGCATGGTCGACGGCGTCGGCGGGGCGCTGTCGGCTCAACCTGATCGGCACAGTCGGCGCCGGCGCGGGCGCCGCCGATCCAACCTGCTCGGCATCGTCGACGGCACCGGCGTGGCGGCCCCCGGCGGTTCATCACGATGGCCGGGGACGCCGCCTTGCGGTGGCTAAATCCCTGCTCAACGGCTCGTGGGCCGCCCTGCCAGCTTGATCAGCTTGCACTCTCGGGTCCAGAGTGCTAAACAGGGTCGTTGGCACTCTCGGCATGAGAGTGACAACGCCAAGGCGGGATCGGGGCGATGAGGCCTCTCCTGTGCAGGATGGGACTGTCACAGGGAGCGCCGGCCGTCGCGGGCGTCGGCTCGATCCGTCCGACAGCCACATAGTTTCCGGAGGACTGGAGCCTATGGCAGCCAAGATGATCGCGTTTGATGAGGACGCAAGGCGCGCCCTCGAGCGCGGTATGAACCAACTAGCCGACGCCGTGAAAGTAACCCTCGGCCCGAAGGGCCGGAACGTGGTCCTCGAGAAGAAGTGGGGCGCCCCCACGATCACCAACGATGGCGTGTCCATCGCCAAGGAGATCGAGCTCGAGGACCCGTGGGAGAAGATCGGCGCCGAGCTGGTCAAGGAAGTCGCGAAGAAGACCGACGACGTCGCTGGTGATGGCACCACGACGGCGACGGTGCTCGCTCAGGCGCTGGTCCGCGAGGGCCTGCGCAACGTCGCCGCCGGCGCCAACCCGATGTCGCTCAAGCGCGGCATCGAGGCCGCGGTGGAGCGGGTCAGCGAGGAACTGTCCAAGCTCGCCAAGGACGTGGAGACCAAGGAGCAGATCGCTTCGACGGCCTCCATCTCCGCAGGCGACACGGCGATCGGCGAGATGATCGCCGAAGCGATGGACAAGGTCGGCAAGGAAGGCGTCATCACCGTCGAGGAGAGCAACACCTTCGGCCTCGAGCTTGAGCTCACCGAGGGCATGCGCTTCGACAAGGGGTACATTTCGCCCTACTTCGCCACCGACCCCGAGCGGATGGAATCGGTCCTCGAGGACCCCTACATCCTGATCGTCAACTCCAAGGTATCGGCCAACAAGGACCTGCTGCCGCTGCTGGACAAGGTCGTCCAGTCCGGCAAGGGCCTGGTCATCATCGCCGAGGATGTCGAGGGCGAAGCGCTGGCGACCCTGGTCGTCAACAAGATCCGTGGCCTGTTCAAGTCGGTCGCGGTGAAGGCGCCCGGGTTCGGTGACCGGCGCAAGGCCATGCTCGGCGACATCGCCACGCTCACGGGCGGCCAGGTGATCAGCGAGGAGGTCGGGCTCAAGCTGGAGACCGCCGACGTCGACCTGCTCGGCCGCGCACGCAAGGTGGTTGTCACCAAGGATGAGACCACCATCGTGGATGGCGCGGGCGACGCCGACCAGATCGCCGGGCGGGTCAACCAGATCCGCGTCGAGATCGAGAACACCGACTCCGACTACGACCGCGAGAAGCTGCAGGAGCGGCTGGCCAAGCTGGCTGGCGGCGTTGCGGTGATCAAGGCCGGCGCGGCCACCGAGGTCGAGCTGAAGGAGCGCAAGCACCGCATCGAGGACGCGGTGCGCAACGCCAAGGCCGCCGTGGAGGAAGGCATCGTCCCCGGTGGGGGCGTGGCACTGCTCCAGGCGGGCACGGAAGCGTTCAAGAAGCTGGACCTGACCGGCGACGAGGCCACCGGCGCCACGATCGTGAAGCGGGCTCTGGAGGAGCCGCTGAAGCAGATCGCGGTCAACGCCGGCCTCGAGGGCGGCGTGGTGGTCGAGAAGGTGAAGACGCTCCCCGTCGCGCACGGCCTCGACGCCGCGAACGGCGAGTACCTCGACATGTTCAAGGCGGGGATCATCGACCCGGCCAAGGTCACCCGTTCCGCGCTGCAGAACGCCGCTTCCATCGCCGGTCTCTTCCTCACCACCGAGGTAGTGATCGTCGAGAAGCCGGAGAAGGAGAAGGCACCGGCCGCCCCCGGCGGCGGTGACATGGACTTCTAGTCCGTGCCCTGGGCGCTCAGCGCCCGGAGTGAGGGGTGGCCCCGTGTTTGCGGGGCCACCCCTCCGGCCTTTCCGGCTTTCTGTATCCTTCTCAGCCTGGCAGGCCGCCACCCCGTGGTGGCCGTCCGGCGGCGGCCGAGTGCGCACTCCTCGCGGGCGTTGCGCAAAGTAGGCTTGCTCACGCCCTGCTCGCGTGCTTGTGTGCACTTCGACTTTCAGGGCGCACAAGGTCTCGTCAATTGACGGATAAGGGGGGATGATCAGGGCATGAGGGCACGCCCGAACCTCTCTGGTGAGCAGCTTGTCACCGACTACCTGTCTCGGGTGACACAGGCGTCGCGTCAGCTCCCCAAGGGAGCAAGAATGGCCTTTGTCGCGCGCACCAAGGCGCTCGTCAACCGCGAACTCGGCCGGCCTGGGACGCGCACCGATCCTGTCCGGGTCAGCGAGGTGCTTGCGAGGCTGGGCACGCCCGAAGACCTTGTAATGGCGGAGCGGACCCGGATCGACCGCGGCTGGGTCAAGAGCCGGGCGTCCAGCCAGGAGGAGGGCGCGGCCGCAGCGGCCGCCCTGACCGGGCCCCTGAACCGCTCGCTGACGCCCCGGCGGCGGCTCAGCCCCGATGTCCAACCGGGCAAGCAGGCCCCGCCGGGCGACCCCGGCGCCGGGCCGGTCACCCCGGCCGGGGAGTCCCCGGGCGCGGGCCCGCGGCGTCCCGCCCTGCGCAGCGTCGGCCCGCAGAGCGCCGGCCCGAGGGGCGCCGGGCCGCGCAGCGCCGGGCCGGGGAGCGCTACCCCGCAGAGCGGCGGTCCCCGCAGCGGCGGGCTGCGGAGCGCTGGGCCGCCAGGCGCCGGGCCGCGGAGCGCTACCCCGCAGAGCGGCGGTCCCCGCAGCGGCGGGCTGCGGGGCGCTGGGCCGCCAGGCGCCGGGAACCGGGATGTACCACCGGTGGGCGAGCTTCCGCCGGGCGCGACCGGGAAAGCCGACGGCACGCACGGAGTGAGCGGGAACGAAACGCTCGCAACCACCCGGCAACTGGCCCGCGACAACCTACTGGAGACCATCGCCATCTTGCTGCTCGGCCTCGGCGGCCTGATCCTGCCGTACGTGTTCTGGCCGGTTGGCGCCATCGTGGCTTTGTTCTCGCGGCTCTGGGACGGCAAGGACAAGTCGCTCGCGATCGCCGGGCCGCTGCTCGTCACGCTAGCCGGGTCCGTGTTCGGCGCCCTGATCATCGGTGGCAGCGGCAACGTGGTCCTGGTCTACACCCACGCGCTCCGGGTGGACTTCAACATCCTGATCCGTGTGGGCGCCGTGCTCACGGCCGCCTACCTGGCCTGGCGGGTAACCCAAGGCCCGCGGGTGAAGGTCCCGCCCTGGCAGCGCGTCAAGCGCTCCTGACGCGGCGCAGCCCGATGTCCGTGGGCGGCGACGATGTGATTAAGGCCCGCGCGGCCCAAAAGATCAGTACCCGAGCACCGTCCGGAGTGAGCCCTTGGCCCGGGCGGTGTGGGACTTGACAGCGCCCCTGCTGATCCCCAGGGCCTCGGCGATCTCGGCCTCGGACAGATCGGCGTAATACCGCAGTATTACCACCTCTCGCTGCCTGGAGGGCAGTGCGCTCAGCGCCTCGAGCACCGACGATCGCTGCTCCCCCGCCAGCGCGCTCTCCTCAGCGCTGGGCAGGTCTGGCGTCCGCGCACGGAGATGACGGTCAGCCACCGCGCGGCGCCGCAGCACTGACCGGGATTTGTTGATCACTGAACGGCGCAGGTAGGGCAGCACTTTGCTGGTGTCCCGCAGCCGCCACCACCCGCGGTGCATGGCGATGAAGGACTCCTGCACCACATCCTCCGCGGTGGCGACGTCGCCGACCAGCATCGTCGCAGTCCGGACCAACATGGCGTAGTGAGCCTGGTACGCCGCCGTGACCGCCTCATCGGCGGCCTGCCCCGTCACCCCCGGCGCGGCCGACGCGGCCGCGCCCGAAGAAGCCACCCTGGGCTGGGCATCAGCCACCGCCCTGGAATTCGCCCCGAAACCGTCCGCTGCCATGGTCATCTTCGGCATCCCCCCTTGCCAGAACCCCCCCGGGCTCGCCTAGGCAACCCCCGTATTCTTGCGCCCTGGCGGCCCCGGTGGCAACCCAGCGCGGGGCAGAATTAAGGCATCAGGGCCGAAAAGTCCCTGGAGCGCCGGTCGCTCGCCAGGAAGCCGCGAGGCAACTGCGTGCACGTCGGCCCTGGCCAAGAGGCCTGCCTGGCGTTCCGGGCCGGGCAGCTCCATGGGACGTTAACGGTCCTTGCGGTTGGCCCGATCGAGACGCGCGGCGCCGCTGTTCAAGGTGGCGAGCACGCGCTCGACATGGCGGCCGACCTGATAGGCGGCCAGGACGGGCCCGGTGGCCCACCGCAGGTACATGCCCGTCGCGGTAATGGCCGCGAGGATGACGATGGTGGTCATGGGATCGCTGTCCTCACTGCGGGGGACAATTGTGGGTTGGACGCGCGACGCGCGTGTCCGGTTCACACCATTTCTCGCTCGCAGCTGTCGTGATCGGGGCCCGGCGGCCGTCTCGGTGCCCGGGATGGTCGTCAGGCATCCCGCTCCGCTGGCGCGGGCCGCCGTGTCGTGCAGGCGTTCGTAACTGGTAACTGTTCAGTGCTTATCTGCGATACCCCCAGGGTATAAGCCTGGTAAGAGACCTCTAAATGAGCCCAAGCGGCCAAGTTGGCTCGGTTTCCCGGTCACTCACGCGATCCCGTCCCAGCACCATCTGAGCGTGGTGGCCGTGGATGGCGTGGCCCCGGTGCATCTGACCGGGGTCACGCCGCTGTCACGAGCGTAGCCGGGGCTGACCTCGCGGAGGCTAGACCGACTAACCTGGGATGGCGCTTGCGCGCGAACCTGCCCACCGCTAGTCCCCGTGAGGTCCATCCGTGCCCACTGGCAAGGTCAAATGGTATGACGCCGACAAAGGGTTCGGCTTCCTCAGTCGCGATGGGGGCGGCGAGGTGTTCGTGCACTCCTCGGCGCTGCCTTCCGGCACGGTGCTGAGGTCAGGCCAGCGCGTGGAGTTCGGCGTGGCCGAGGGCCGCCGGGGCGTGCAGGCCCTGCAGGTCCGGGTCCTGGATTCCCCGCCGACGGTGGCGAAGGCGAGCCGCAAGAACCCCGACGAGATGGTCATCCTCGTGGAGGACCTGATCAAGCTGCTCGACGACCTCTCCGGGTCCTACCGCCGCGGCCGCCACCCGGACGCGCGCGAGGCCAAGAAGATCGCCGCGCTGCTGCGCGCGGTGGCCGACGACGTGGAGCCCTGACCGCGCCGTAAAGCCGCCGAGCGCTGGCCGCCTCGTTTTCTATTGAGAAACGACCTGCGGGCGGGAATGTCGGGCCGCGAGGATGCGACGGCGCCGCTGGCCGAGCAGGAAAAGGAACGAGCTGGCTAGCCCGACCGCGGCCACGGTCATGCCCGCCACGCCGCTGTTCGTCAACGACATGGCCACACCGCCGAGCCCGCCGGCCACCCAGGCGAGCTGGTGCAGGCTCTCGGAGGCGGCGAATGCGGACGACCGGATCTCCTCGCCGATCTCCTGCTGCACCGTTGAGTCCAGTGCCAGCTTGACCAGGACCTGCCCGAACGCGGCGACCAGGGCCACCGCCAGGGCCGCCCATAGCCCGAAGAACGCGGCGCAGACCGTCGTGACGGCGGTGGTGGCGCCGAGCATGCTGAACGTGATGACGTACGGGCGCGCGGACCGCAGCGCGGACCCGAGGGCGGTGCCGAGGAAACCGCCGAGGGTCGCCGCGACGAGCAGCGCGCCGAGTGCCACCTTGTCGTTCACCCCGTGGAAGTGCACGGTCCGGAGCAGGAACGCGAGGAAGAACACGATGAAGCCGGAGAAGGCCCGCAGGGTGGCGTTGGCGCGCATCGCCTCGGCGACGACCGGGCCGACGTGGCGCAGCGTTCGCAGCCCGCCCCGGGCCGGTGGCCGGTCCTGTGCTCCCTGCGCTCCCGCGGGAGTGCGTTCGGACCCCAGCGGCACCGTCCCGCCGGGCCCCCGG
This sequence comes from uncultured Actinomycetes bacterium, assembly GCA_963734725.1. Lineage (GTDB taxonomy): Bacteria > Actinomycetota > Actinomycetes > Streptosporangiales > Streptosporangiaceae > DASXKD01. The sequence goes on along the minus strand of CAVTIX010000013.1, from coordinate 110,850 downwards.
CCCGGGTGGCCGCCCGCCCCGGCCGGTCCGGCGGTTGGCACCGTGGCGTCCTGCCCGGGATCGCTGCTGGCGGGCTTGGGCTCGAACAGGTCCACGTGCTCGGGCACCCGGAAGCTCATCGCGGTGGCCGCGATGTAGACCAGGGTGCCGACGCGCAGCACCCAGGCCGCGCCATCCGGCCCGCCGCCGGCCAGGACGGAGATCCCCAGCGCGGCCAGTCCGGCCACGCTGCCGGCGACCAGGCTGGCCATGCCGGTGCGCGAGTTCGCGGTGACCAGCGTGATCTCGGGCGGCAGCAGCCGGGGGGTGACCGAGGCCCTGATCACCGCGTAGGCCTTCTGCAGCACCAGCACGCCGAACGCTGCGGGGAGCAGCGCCACGACGTCGTTGTGCAGCACCGCGTCTACCATGCCCCAGCAGAGCAGCCCGCGCGCCATCAGCGTGCCCGCCAGCAGGTACCGCCGCCCCTGCTGCGCCCGGTCCAGCATCGGCCCGATCAGCGGGGCCAGCACGGCGAACGGCGCCATGGTGATGAGCAGGGTCAGCGCGATCTTGCCCCGCGCCTGATCCAGGGAGGCGCTGAAGAACAGCGTGCCGGCCAGGGCGATCGTCACGAAGGCGTCACCGGCCGCGCCGGCGGCGGTGAGTTCCATGAGGCTCGCCAGGCCGGTCCGGCGGGCCCCGGACGCGCCGGTCATTCGTTGCACGACGCGGCCGGTGCGGCGCGCGGCCCCCGCGCCGGCCCGCCCGCCGGACTGGGCGGCCGAGGAGAACGCCCGGGCCGCTTGCCTGGCCGAGGTCCAGGCCTCACCCAATCCCATAGTCCCAGTATTCTGTGTTGCGCCGGTCCTTGAAACGTGGGACCGGTCGGCGCTTGCCGATCTGGCCGCACCATGGTGCAAGCATGCACCCGGATGAGGAACAATTACCGACCGTGAGCCCAACTCGCACGCGCAAGCCTGAGCCGGACGAGATCTGTGCCCAGGCGGTTGACCTCGCCCGCGCCGCTGCCACCGAACTGGCCGGGCCGGGCCATGTCGGCGAGCACCTCGGCGCGGACGCCGAGGGGGACCGGGTGGTCACTCACCTGTTCGCCTGCCTCGATCCCGCCTACCGCGGCTGGCGATGGGCAGTCACACTGACCCGGGCGTCACGGGCTAAGGTCGCCACGGTGAGCGAGAGCGTCCTGCTGCCGGGGACGGAGTCCATCCTGGCGCCGGAATGGGTTCCGTGGCGGGAGCGGCTCCGCCCCGGAGACCTGGGGGTTGGTGACATCCTGCCCGCGCAAGCCGACGACGAGCGGCTGGTGCCCGCGGTCTCCCTGGCCGGCGACGACGGGGTGGCCGACGTCGATGACCTGGCGGCGATCGTGGCCGGGCTGTCAGAGCCGTTCGCGGGCAACCCGGCCCTGGCGGCCGGCCTGATACCGCCGCAGGGCCGGGTGCTGTCCTCGGCGGGCCGTGACGACGCGGGGATTCGCTGGTACGCCAGTGAACACGGGCCCAAAAGCCCGCTCGCGCATGCGGCGCCTGGGGTTTGCGCGGGGTGCGGGTTCTTCGTCCGGCTCGGCGGCCCGCTCGGCTCGGTGTTCGGCGTCTGCGCGAACGCGTACGCCCCCGACGACGGCAGGGTGGTGTCGGTCGACCACGGCTGCGGAGCGCACTCCGAAGCGCTGCTGCCCGGTAGCCCCGACCAGCCCGTTCCCCCGGTGATCGACGAACTCGGCTACGACCTTATGGACCTGCCCGGCGTATCGGTGGACGAGACGGTTTTCGAGTCGCTCGACCACAACTGACCGCACCGTGCCAGCGCTGCCACGCAAGCCCGAGCCCGCGTCCCTCGATCCCGCGCCGCCCCGTTCCTCGATCCCGCGCCGCCCCGTTCCATGATCACGAATGCGGCTGCCGTGTTAGGGCTGCGGTGCGCTGGCCTGTGCGCGGCGCGCGGCGGAGCGGGCGCGGGCCCGCTTCAGCCGTGGCACGTACCACAGGGCGAACAGGCCCATCACGACTCCCGCCACGCAGGTCCAGATCCACCATCGCTCCCCGGGCGGGATCTGCTCGCGCAGCACCAACAGGACCACCAGGGCAACCGCCCAGCCCGCGGTGATGACCGCGGTCACGAGCTGATCGTTGGCTTCAAGCGGTGGCGGCGCAGCCAGCCGTTCACGAGGCACGAATCCAGGCTAGCCTTCGTCGCGAGGCTGGCCACGTACGGGTGGCAGCCCGGTTGGCCTGGTATCCCCGCCAGCACGGCCCTGGATTGGCGGAATACTTCGCTTTAGCGTATTGTTAGCAAAAGTAATGAGTCAGGCTAATGAATATGACGCAATCGGAGAACAGAACCGACCCCGGCCTGGCCACCGCGCTGCGGATCTCGGTGAGCCGGCTGGCCCGTCGGCTGCGGGTCGAGCGCGCCGCGGCTGGCCTGGGCGAGCCGGATCTATCAGAAACCCAGTTGGCCGCATTGGCCACCTTGGAGCGGCACGGCGCCATGACGCCGGGGGAACTGGCCGAGCACGAGAAAGTACAGCCGCCGTCCATGACGCGCGTCATCTCGGTGCTCGTGGAATCGCAGCTCGTGCGGCGCGAGCCGCATCCCTCCGACCGCCGGCAGGTGGTGCTCACCGCGACCGAGGAGGGCGGCGACCTGGTGCTCAAGGCGCGCCAGCGGCGCGAGGCGTGGCTGGCGAGGCGGCTCGACGAGCTGTCCCCGGCCGAGCGGACGACGCTGCGGGCCGCCGCGCCGATCCTGGAGAAGCTCAGCCAGTCTTGAACCGCCCTGACCCGGGCCCGGCTGCCGCCGCGGCAGGCGGCGGTCCCCGCGCCAGGTTCCAGACATTCCGCTCGTTGTCCACCCGGAACTACCGGCTGTTCGCCACCGGGCAGGTGGTGTCCAACACGGGCACCTGGATGCAGCGGGTGGCCCAGGACTGGCTGGTGCTCGAACTGACCCACGGCAGCGGCGCCGCGCTGGGCATCGCCACCGGCCTGCAGTTCCTGCCGCAACTCCTGTTCAGCCTCTGGGGCGGGGTCATCGCCGACCGCTACAGCAAGCGCAACATCCTGCTGGTCACCCAGGCGATCATGGGAATGCTCGCGCTCATCCTCGGAGTGCTCGCGCTCACCGGTGTCGTGACCGTCTGGCAGGTGTACCTGCTCGCCTTCGCGCTCGGCCTGGTCGCCGTGGTGGACAACCCGACACGGCAGACGTTCGTGGCCGAGATGGTCGGCAGTGAGGGCATGGCGAACGCCATCGCGCTGAACAGCGCCACCTTCAACTTGGCCAGGATCACCGGACCCGCCGTCGCGGGCCTGGTCATCGGGGTCGTCGGCACTCCGGCCGCGTTTCTGGTCAACGCGGCCTCCTACGGCGCCGTGCTGGTAGGGCTCAAGCTGATGCGGGTCAGCGAACTGCGTCCGGTAGCCCGGGCGCCCAAGGCGAAGGGCCAGCTCAGGGAGGCGCTGGGTTACGTGCGGGCCCGCCCCGAGCTGTGGCTGACCCTGGTGCTCGTCTTTTTCGTGGCGACGTTCGGCATGAACTTCCAGGTGACCACCGCGCTGATGTCCAAGGGCGTGTTCCACGCCGGAGCGTCGGAGTTCGGCCTCGCCTCGGCCATGTTCGCGCTCGGCGCGCTAGGCGGCGCGCTAGCTGCCGCCCGCCGGGCCCGGCCGAGCATGCGGCTCCTGCTGATCACCGCGTTCGCGTTCGGCTTGCTCGAAATTGCCACCGGCCTGATGCCGGTGTTCTGGTCGTTCCTGGTGATGCTGGTGCCGACCGGCCTCGCGCTGCTGATGTTCAGCACCGCCGCCAACTCCACGACCCAGCTCGGCACCACCGCGGCGGTGCGCGGCCGGGTGATGGGCCTGTACCTGCTGGTGTTCCTCGGCGGGACGCCGATCGGCGCCCCGCTCGTGGGCTGGGCGGCGGAGCAGTTCGGCGCCCGGGCAAGCCTGGTCGTCGGTGGGGTCATCTCCGCGGCCGCGGCCATCGGCGTGGGGCTGCTGCTGGCCCGGGCGCGTGACGCGCGCATCCGCTCCTACCTCCGCCCGGCCGCGCTTGCCAAAGCCACACCGTGATGCCACCGCCACACGCTGCCACCAGGGCCCGGCAATCCCGGCACCGGCGCGGCAAGCTGGCGTTTTGACTGCTAACAATGGACCGTGAGGCTGTTCGTGGCGATTGGCCTGCCCCGCGTGGCGGCCAGCGAACTGGACGAGGTGGTGGCGCCGCTGCGCCCCGCCTGGCCAGAGCTGCGCTGGACGGGCCGGGACGCCTGGCACCTCACCCTGGCCTTCCTCGGCGAGGTGGACGAGGCCGTTAACGCCAGGCTGGCGGTGCGGCTGGAGCGGGCGGCCCGGCGTCATTCGTCCCTGTCCTTGTCCTTGTCTGGGGCCGGGGCCTTCCCCGTTGCCAGCCGGGCCCGGGTGCTGTGGACCGGCATCGAGGGGGATCAGCGCGGCCTTGGCCAGCTGGCCGCCTCGGCCGCCGCGGGCGCCCGCCGGGCTGGCGCCCCGCCGGCGGGCGGCGGACGGGGATACCAACCGCACCTGACCCTGGCCCGCTGCCGCGCCCCGGCCGACGTGCATTCGCTGGTCGGGACGCTGGGCGGCTTCGCCGGGGCCCCGTGGGTGGCCACGGAGATCCACCTGATCCACAGCCGGCTGGGAGCGCAGCCGCGCTATGAAGTCATCGGCACCTGGCCGCTCCGCGCCCACCCCGCGCCGGAGCCGGCCAGCGGTCACGGCGCAGCGGGCCCCGCGCCGGAGCCGGCCAGCGGCCACGGCGCAGCCGGCCCCCAGGCCCAACCGGGCCAGCCGGGCGGATCGGTGCTCTAAGAGGTGTCCCGTGGATCACATGCAGCCGCGCAGCAGGCTGGAGATCCGCGGGGCATGCCCTAAGCTCCAGGTGTGAACCGGACGACGCGCTGGTTGCTGCCCACCGTGCTCGCGCTGCTGGTCCTGGTGGCGCTGGCCGGAGCGCTCATTCACTGACGAGCCGAACTGGCCTAAAGGCGCTCGACGACGTAGTCCACGCAGGCCGTGAGCGCTTCCACGTCCGCCGGATCTATCGCAGGGAACATGGCGATCCGCAACTGGTTGCGGCCGAGCTTGCGGTATGGCTCGGTGTTGACGATCCCGTTAGCCCGCAGCGTCGCCGCGACCTTGGCCGCGTTGACGGAGCCGGCGAAGTCGATCGTCCCTACCACCTGGGACCGCTGGGCCGGGTCGGCCACGAACGGAGCCGCGTACGGCACCTTTTCCGCCCAGGTGTACAGCCGCGAGGACGAATCGGCCGTGCGCGCCACGGCCCAGTCCAGGCCGCCCTCGCTGAGCATCCAGTCCACCTGCTCGGCAAGCAGCAGCAGCGTCGCCACCGACGGGGTGTTATAGGCCTGCTGCTTGGCCGCGTTGTCGATCGCGACCCGCAGCGAGAGGAACTCGGGGATATACCGCCCGCTGGCGGCGATCACCGCGGACCGCTCCAGCGCTGCGGACGACAGCAGGACGATCCACAGCCCCCCGTCGGCGCCGAAGCACTTCTGCGGCGCGAAATAGTAGGCGTCGGTCTCGGTGACATCTACGGGCAGGCCGCCGGCCCCGCTGGTGGCATCCACGAGCACCAGGGCGCCATCGTCCGCGCCCGGCACCCGGTGGACGGGCATGGCCACCCCGGTCAACGTCTCGTTGTGGGTCATCGCGTAGGCGTCCACGCCGGGCGCGGCCTGCGGCTGGGGGTGGCTGCCGGGCGGCGACTCGATGACCACGGGCTCGTCCAGCCACGGCGCGGCCCGGACCACCCCCGCGAACTTACCGGAAAACTCCCCGAACGCGACGTGCGAGGACCGCTGCTGCACCAGGCCGAACGCGGCTACCTCCCAGAACGCGGTGGTGCCGCCATTGCCCAGCACCACCTGGTAACCGTCCGGCAGCCGGAATAGTTCGGTGAGGCCCTCGCGGACCCGCTGCACCAGCGAGCGCACCGGCGCCTGGCGGTGCGAGGTGCCCAGATAGGTGGTTCCGGAGCTGGCCAGGGCGGCCACTTGTTCGGGACGGACCTTGGACGGGCCGCTGCCGAACCGGCCGTCGGCAGGGCGCAGACCAGCAGGGATCTCGATCGGGGTCATGCCGTCAGCCTATCTACGCTCCGCTAACCCCGATCCCGCGTCAGTTGGCTGGCGCCAGGCTAACCCTGATCCCCCGTCCGCCCCGGCCCGCACCGGCCGCAAACGGGCACCCGCCACGGCCCCTGTCCCTGCCCGCCCACGTTTGTGATGGTTGGCGCAACCATCACATTCTTTGTCATGGTTGCGCCAACCATGACAATCCCAGTTCTGGCGATGGCCTGCCTGGAGTCGTCAGACTTCGCCGAGGACGCCTTCCGCGCCGGGGACCTCCTTGACCGGGCGGGCCTTCGGGCCCACGTAGCGGGCGCTCGGCCTGATCAGCCGGCCGGTGGCCTTCTGCTCCAGGATGTGGGCGGACCAGCCGGCCGTCCGTGCGCAGGTGAACAGCGCGGTGAACATGTGCGCGGGTACCTCGGCGAAGTCCAGGACCACGGCCGCCCAGTACTCCACGTTGGTTGCCAGCACCCGGTCCGGCCTGCGGGCGTGCAGTTCGGCGAGCGCCGCTTCCTCCAGCGCCACCGCCACCTCGTACCTCGGGGCGTTGAGTTCCTTGGCGGTGCGCCGCAGCACCCGGGCCCGGGGATCCTCAGCCCGGTAGACGCGGTGGCCGAACCCCATGAGCCGTTCGCCCTTGTCCAGTTCCGCCTTGACGTAGCGGGCGGCGTCGCCGATCCGCTCGACCTCCTCGACCATGTGCAGCACCCGGGCCGGGGCGCCGCCGTGCAGCGGCCCGGACATGGCGCCCACCGCACCGGACAGCGCGGCAGCCACGTCCGCCCCCGTGGAAGCGATGACCCTGGCGGTGAAGGTAGAAGCGTTCATGCCGTGCTCAGCAGCCGAGGTCCAGTAGGCATCGATGGCCTTGACGTGCCGGGGATCCGGGTCACCGCGCCAGCGGATCATGAACCGCTCAACAATGTTGCTGGACTCATCCACCCGTTCCTGGGGGATCGCGGGCAGGTTGGTGCCCCGCGCGGACTGGGCCACGAACGACAGCGTCATGACCGAGGCGCGGGCCAGGTCGTCGCGCGCCTGTTCGTCGCTGATGTCCAGCACCGGCCGCATCCCCTTGACCGGCGCCAGCATGGCCAGCGCGCTTTGCACATCCACCCGGATATCGCCGGAGCGGACCGGGATCGGGTACGGCTCGGCGGGCGGCAGCCCGGGCGTGAACGAGTTGTCCACCAGCAGGCCCCAGACGTGCCCGTAAGAGACCTGTCCGACCAGGTCCTCGATGTCCACCCCGCGGTAGCGGAGCGCGCCGCCCTCACGGTCGGGCTCGGCTATCTGCGTCTCGAACGCGATGACGCCTTCGAGCCCGGGTTTGAAATCGGACATCTGAGTTCTCCTCGTGCCTCGATGAGCGACGGCGCCCGGACTCCGCAGGAGGCGCCCAGGACCGGCGGCGGGTCGCACTCGCCGCGTGCCGCTTCATTCAACAACGTGACGGCCGTGTCGGGATAGCGGGGATTTCGTGATGCACGCCACCTGGCCCGCTTCCTCGCACCGGACGTAGAGCCTGTGTGAAGATCGGTACCCGTGGACGACCATCAGCACCCGCCCCGGGCCGATGCAACTCAGCGCGCGGACCCCGGCCTGGATGAATCCATGCTTGCCGCGGCGCCGGTGGATCAGTTCTCTGCCTGGCTGGCCGACGCGGTCGCGGCGGGGCTGCCCGAGCCGAACGCCATGGTGCTGTCCACCGTCTCGGCCGCCGGGCGGCCCCGGTCCCGGTCCGTGCTGCTCAAGGACCACAGCCCGGCTGGCCTGGTGTTCTACACCAACCGCACCTCGGCTAAGGCCCAGGACCTCGCCGTGAACGGGTACGCCTGCGCGCTTTTCCCCTGGTACGCGCTGCGGCGCCAGGTGATCGTCCACGGCACGGTGACCCCGCTGTCCCAGGCTGAGAGCGAGCCGTACTTCCGCTCCCGCCCTCGCGGCTCCCAGCTCGGCGCCTGGGCGAGCAGGCAGTCGTCGGTGATCGGGTCCCGGGCGGTGCTGGAGGACACCTACGCGAAACTCGAACAGCGCTGGCCAGAAGGGACAGGAGTGCCGATGCCGGACTTTTGGGGGGGCTACCGTCTGGTGCCAGAAATGATGGAGTTCTGGCAGGGGCGGCTCAACCGGCTGCACGACCGGCTGCGATACCGCCGGGACGGAGACCGCTGGCTGGTGGAACGCCTCTCGCCCTGACCAGCGGCTCGCCCCCGGTGTCGCCTGCGGCGAATACCATCGGGTGGGAGGAGGTTCCCCGTGACCGCCTACGGTCTCATCGACACCACAGAGATGTACTTGCGCACCCTCTTCGAACTAGACGAAGAGGGAATCCCTCCGCTGCGCGCGCGCATCGCCGAGCGGCTGTCCCAGAGCGGCCCGACGGTAAGCCAGACCGTAGCCCGGATGGAGCGCGACGAACTGCTGTGGGTGGAAGATGACCGGCGGGTGGTGCTGTCCGAGACCGGGCGCGCGCTGGCGACCCGGGTTATGCGCAAGCACAGGCTGGCCGAGTGCCTGCTGGTTAGCGTCATCGGGCTGCCGTGGGAGGAAGTCCACACCGAGGCGTGCCGCTGGGAACACGTGATCTCCGAGCACGTCGAGCAGCGGCTGGTCGAATTGCTTGGCTACCCCGTCCTCTGCCCCCACGGCAACGTCATCCCCGGCCTCGCCGAGCTGGGTGTCCCACCCGAAGCCTCCGACCAGGCAGAACAGGCCCGTCGTGAGCCGGTGCACACGATGCTGAGCGCCGCTGCCGCCCGCCCGGCGCCCGTTGTCATCGAGCGCATCAGCGAACAAGTTCAAAGTGATATCGGCCTGATGCTTAAACTCAAGCGGAGCGGGATACAACCGGGACGCAAGGTTACGCTCACGGTGGCCGACGACGGTGTGCGGGTGACAAGTGGGGACGGAGCGGGGAGCATCACGGCGGATCTGCCCCGCCGCGTTGCTGCGCACGTATTTGTCGCCGAGCGCTGAACCCTGCCGGGGCGCCCTGCCATGCTCATCGGCTGCCGGCCGAGCCGGCTTGCCATGCTCAGCGGGCCTTCGGCCGCCTTCGCCATCGGCCGCAGTGCTAGCCCGCGGGGCCGGGCCCCGGAGGCCCCGGCGATTGGCCGTCGCTGTCGGTCGCTCCGCTAATGGTCGCCGGGCCCCCGGAACCTCCACGCCCCGGCTGAGGTTTGCTCATGACTGCCTGGGGTGAGGCGGAGCTGGGGGCATATCTGCTGCCGGACGCCGTGCTGGGGCAGATCGAGGCCGCGGTGGTGGTCGCCGACCGGCGGAGCAACCTGTTGTACGCGAACGCCTACGCGGCCAGGCTGTTCGACTTTCCCGACGCCCCCGAGCGGCTGGTCGGCCGGTCCCTGCTCTCCCTCGGTTTCGAGGAGGAGGACGTCGGCAAGGCGGCCGAACTGGCCAAACAGGTGCTCGGGGGCCGCGCCTGGGACGGCACGTTCGCCTCGGTCCGGCCCGGGGGATCCCGGATGTTCATCCGCGCGCAGGCGGTGCCGCTGCGTCACCCCTCCGGCTCGATCGACGGGATAGTCATCGTCGGCCGCCAGGCGACCAGGCGCAGCAGTCAGCAGGAAGGGGACCGGATCGCGCTGCTGGAACGCATCGGGGAGCGCCTGGCCCGGTCGCTGGAACTCAGCCTCACGCTGCGCCACGTGGCGGAGACGCTGGTCCCGCACTTCGCCGACCATTGCTTCATTGACTTGTTCCAGGGCGAAAAGCTGATCCGCCGGGCCCAGATCAACGCCGGCGGCTGGACACCCAAGCCCGGCACCTGGGCCATGGTCGGGGAGCAGATCACCTATCCCGAGGGGCATTTCTGCCAGCAGGCCATGGCCCGCCGGGACGCGGTCCTGGTCTCCGACCTGGTCTATAGCGAATACCCCGCCCCGAATGAGCAGAGCATGCGGGCCAGCGAGGACGTGGGGCTGACCTCAATCGTGGCGGCGCCGCTGGTCGCCCGGGGCGAGCTGCTCGGCGTGATCTGCCTCGCCCTGTCCCAGCTGACCGAGCGGGAAGAGCAGCGCTACGACGTTGACGACCGGGACTTCCTGGGCGCCGTGGCCAGCCGGGTGGCGGTCGCGATCGACAACGCGATGTTGTTCGAGGAGGAGCGCCGTACCGCCCTGGCGTTCCAGACCAGCCTGCTGCCCCAGGTCAAGCCCACATTCGACGGCCTGGACGTGGCATGGCGGTACGTGCCGGCGAAGCCGCTGGAGACCCACGGCCAGGGCATCCAGACCCAGGTCGGCGGCGACTGGTATGACCTGATCCCGCTGTCAGCCGGGCGGGTCGGCATCGTCATCGGCGACGTGGAGGGCCGCGGCGCCCGGGCTGCGGCGATCATGGGCCAGCTCCGGGCGACGTTGCGGGCCTTCGCGCAGGACGACAAGGCGCCCGCGGAGATCCTGCGCAAGCTGGACGACTGGTGCCGGACGCTGAGGACCCCGCCGTCCGGCGCGGGGGAGCACTTCGATTCGCCCCGGGCGAGTTGCACTTACCTGGTCTACGACGCCTGGTCCCGCAGCCTCTCGTTTGCCAACGCCGGCCACGACGCGCCGCTGGTGGTGACCGACGGCGAGGTCGCGGAACTGGACATCGAGCACCACGGGGTCCTGCTCGGCGTGCGCGGCACCGGCGTGGCAGGGCTGCCCACCTATCGCGAGGAGACCCGCACGCTCAAGCCGGGGACCACCCTGGTGCTGTACACCGACGGGCTGACCGACCGCAGGCATCGTGCCGATGGCAGCGGTCACTACACCGAGGCGGAGGCCCGGCAGATGCTGTGCGCGGCCGTCCAGGCGGTGGCCGGCTCGTCCGCGGAGACCATTGCCCAGGCGGCGGAGCAGGCGGTGCCCGGGGACATCGACGACGATATGGCCATCGTTGTGGTCAGCACCTCGCGCGAGGACCTGGCATCCTGGCAGGCCACGTTCCCGGCCGAGGCGATCCGGGTCTCCGAGGCACGCCGGCACGCACAGCTCACCTTCGAGCGCTGGGGCCTGTCCCGCCACCAGACCGAGCTCGCGTGCCTGCTGGTCTCCGAGGTTGTCACGAACGTCGTGCTGCACACGGCGGCCCCGGCGCGGCGCCATCACCGGATGGCGCTGGCGCCCGCGGGCGCGAGGGCCGCCGCGGCCGCGCCGCGCGGATGGGACGGCGACGAGTTCGACGGCGGGTTCCCCGAGCAGCCGGCCGGACCTTCACGCTGCGCATGCGGCGCGGCGCGGCGGCGGTGTGGGTCGAGGTGTTCGACGCGGACCTGCGGCTGCCGCGGATCCGCAGCGCGGCGGAGACCGACGAGGGCGGGCGCGGCCTCTACCTGGTGGACCAGCTTGCCACCCGGTGGGGTTCCCGGCCGACCAAGGACGGCAAGGCCGTCTGGTTCGAGGTGCCGGTCAGCCCCGGGCGGGATGTCACCACCTGAGGGGCGCCGCCCGGGCAGTCTGCGGGGCCACGGCGGCCGGGTCAGTGCTTGAAGGACGTGGCGTACAGCAGGAGCAGTATGAAGCCGGTCACGACAACCGTGATCACCCAGGTGCTCCAGGTCACCCCGAGCCCCATGCGCTTACGCACCCGGGCTACCACGAACCCGATGAGAATGCCGATCAGCACCAGCAGGATCAGCCCGCTCATCACCCTGGCCTTCCGGACCTGCGGTCGCACGTCCTCCTCCTTTGAGGATAAACGCAGAACGCGCCCAGCGGGGAGCGCGCAGGGGCTGTGCGGGCCCTCGTTCGGCACAATATGGCGGATTGAAACTGAGCGGTAACATCGCACTAGACGGGCGCGGCGGCACGCCTGTCCTGAGTTTCCGGAGGCGTCGTGGCTGAGGCTTACATCGTCGGAGCGGTCCGGACCCCGGTCGGGAAGCGAAACGGGGGGCTCGCAGGGCTCAACCCGGTGGACCTCGCCGCACATGTGCTGCGCGAACTTGTGGTACGCACCGGCGTCGACGCGGCCGCAGTGGAAGACGTGATCATGGGATGCGTTTCCCAGATCGGGCCTCAATCGCTGGACATCGCGCGGCAGGCGTGGCTGTCGGCTGGGCTGCCGGAGAGCGTGCCCGGGGTCACGATCGACCGGCAGTGCGGTTCGTCCCAGCAGGCGCTGCACTTTGCCGCTCAGGCCGTCCTGTCCGGCACGCAGGACCTGGTTGTCGCGGCCGGCGTGGAGAGCATGAGCGTGGTCCCGATGGGGTCGTCCATCATGCTGCCGCTGGAGAAGGGCATGCCGCTGCCGTTCGGCGCCGGGTGGAAGGAACGGTACGGCGACCAGGAGATCTCCCAGTTCCGCGGGGCGCAGCTGATGTGCGAGAAGTGGGGGATCACCCGCCGCCAACTCGAGGAGTTCGCGCTGGCCAGCCACCAGCGGGCGATCCGCGCGATCGACGAGGGACGGTTCGAGCGCGAGATCACCCCGGTCGGCGACGTAGCCGTGGACGAGGGCCCGCGCCGGGACACCACGCTGAAGAAGATGGCCGGGCTGGCGCCGCTGCGGGAGGGCTGGGAGATCACCGCGGCGACCGCGTCCCAGATCTCCGACGGCGCCGCTGCGCTGCTGGTCGCCTCCGAGGCCGCGGTGCAGCGGCACGGGCTGACCCCGCGGGCCAGGATCGTGGCCCTGGCCCTCGCAGGAGCGGACCCGGTTTTCATGCTCACCGGCCCGATTCCCGCCACCGACCAGGCGCTGGCCAAGGCCGGGCTGAAGGTTGACGACATCGACGCATTCGAGGTCAACGAGGCGTTCGCGCCGGTGCTCATCGCCTGGTCGGCGGACACCGGTGCGTCCCTGGAGAAGACCAACGTGAACGGTGGCGCCATCGCGCTCGGTCATCCGCTCGGCGCGACCGGCGCGGTGCTGGCCACCAAACTGCTGCACGAGCTTGAGCGCACAGGCGGCCGCTACGGCCTGCAGACCATGTGCGAGGGCGGCGGCCAGGCCAACGCCACCATCATTGAGCGCCTCTGAGCCACCCCGGTCCAGCGCCGCCGGCCATGTCGGAGAGTTCGGTTTTGCGCTGCAGCGCGCCTTGAGGGAATATGCAAGTTCAGTTAAAAGTTCACTCCAAAGAATCTAGGATGAACTCTGGAGTCTAGATCTAGGGCATCCTGCGACCGGAGGTGAAACCCAATGCTGCTTGCAACATTCGACCCCTTCGTGGAGTTCGACCGCCTCGCCCGGCGCACCTTCGGCACGGCCAACTGGACTGCCAGGGTGCGGTCGGCCATGCCGATGGACGCGATCCGGGGCAAGGACGAGGTCCTGCTCCGCTTCGACCTGCCCGGCGTGGACGCTGAGTCCATCGACGTCACGGTGGACCGCGGCGTGCTCACGGTGAGCGCGAAGCGCACCGAGGTGGCCGGTGAGGACGAGAAGCTGATTTCCCGCGAGCGGGTTACCGGCTCCTTCGCCCGGCGTCTCTCCCTTGGCGACACCGTCGACTTCGACAAGATCGAGGCCGACTTCGCTGACGGCGTGCTGACCGTCCGCCTGCCGCTGCTGGCGACCGCTCAGCCCCGCAAGGTCGAGATCAGCACCGAGAGCAAGAAGGAGATCGCTGCCTGACGGGAGCGCATCACCTTGCGGGCCCGGCGCGTCCTTCGCTCCGGGCCCGCAGCCTTTGCTCATAGTCTGAGCCAGGGGAGTGAATGACCGTGCCGTCGTTGCCGTTTGAGGATGAGGACCTGCCTCTGTACACGGTGGGGCAGGTCTCGGGCATGCTCGAAGTTCAGCAGGCGTTCCTGCGCCGCTTGGACGAGTTTGACGTCGTCCGGCCGTCGCGCTCTGACGGCGGGCAGCGCCGTTACTCCCGCCGTGAGGTGGTCACCGTTCAGTACGTCGTCCAGCTCACCGGGCAGGGTATGACGCTGGCCGGGATTCGCCGGATCCTGGAGCTGGAGACCCAGGTCGCGCGGCTGGAGCAGGAGTGCTCTGAGTTGCGGGCCAGGCTGCGCCAGCTCCTGGACGAGGTGAGGGACAGCTGAAGCGGCGCTGGCCGCCCGGGGCTGGAGGCTCGCAGGTTCCGGTACGATATCCGGGCGAGCCGAGGCCTGGTTCGGGCCGGTGCCGCGCGGGTGTAGTTCAATGGCAGAACGTCAGCTTCCCAAGCTGATAGTGCGGGTTCGATTCCCGTCACCCGCTCCTATGGTTTCAACCCTGCTTACGGGCATGATCAGCCTGGTCCGTGCCCGACCGCCGTGGCTTCCTTGACTTCCGCGCCGCCGACGGGTGACATGATCTACGGGGCTCGCGGGCGGGATCCAGGGCTCTGGTGGCAGGGGAGGCCACTGCGGATGGATGACGAGGCTCGCGACACCATTGAGAGGTTCCACGAGGCGCTCAACCGCCGGGATCTCGATGCCCTGGATGACTTGATCACCGACGACTGCGTGTTCGAGGCCACCAGCCCGGCACCCGACGGGACCCGCCACGTTGGGCGGCAGGCGGTGCTCGAGGCGTTCCGGGTTTTCTTCGCCGGGTCGCCAAGCACGCATTTTGAGGTGGAGGAGATGTTCGGCGCGGGTGACCGGGTCATCGTCCGGTGGCTCTACAACTGGGCGGACGGGCATGTCCGTGGTGTTGACGTGCTGCGGGTCCGGGCTGGGCGGGTAGCTGAGACCCTGGCATACGTCAAGGGCTGACCACCTGGGGCAGTCCCGCCACGTTAGGCTTTCGCCGTGTGCGGATGGGGGAGGCGCCAAATGACAGCAGGGCCTGGCGATCAAGGGGCAGCGGACGCGGGCGGTGGCCATATGCTGGCCTCGCACGCCGACCGTGAGCACGTGATCGGTGTCCTCAAGGCGGCGTTCGTGCAGGGCAGGTTGACCAAGGACGAGTTGGATTCGCGGGTAGGCCAGGCATTCGGCTCACGGGCCTATGGGGAACTGGCCACGGTCACCGCTGACCTGCCCGCCGGGCTGACCGCAGCGCCGCCCAAGCCCGCCCGGGTGCCGGCCCGGCCCCCGGCGAAGAAGATCGTCACAGCCTGCGCCTGGGCGTTCCCCCTGCCTGCCATGGTGGTGGCCAGTTTCCTCACCGGTAGTGACCAACTAGGCAACGTGACTGCCGCGCTTATTTTCCTATATCTGATTGTGGGGATGACCGCCGGGGCCGCGATGCTCAACTCGTGGCTTGAGAAGTGTTCCCGCGGGCAGCTACCGCCGCAGCCAAGGCAATGCAGCGAGGCACTCGAAGCTGAGCCGGACGACAGGACCGGCAATGATCTGATTCTCTACGAAGCCCGCAGGGACGTCCGTGCCCCTCACGTTCCCGGTCACAAAGTCATCCGGAGTGCCTGGCGGTCTTTGGCGGCAAGTCGTGACCGGCGTCGGCCTGCGAAGCTACAAGTCACAGCATGAGCGGTCGCACCTTTCCAAGCTGATCATGCGCGTTGGATTCCCGTCACCCGCTCCAGACCAGAAGCCGCGAGTCAGATGTGATCGCGGATGGCGGATCGAGCGTCAAGGATCTTCGCTGCGTTCCGTGCCCGCTGTGCCCGAAGAGCTCTCCGGAAGAGCGTTCTCGCGGAGGCTGGTAACTGCCACCTGAGCCCGTCGTGCCTTACCCTTCGCGTTATGGCGGAGTTCGCCCGCAGGTCGGCACGGGTCCTGCTGGTTGATGCTTCGGACCGGTTGTTGCTGGTTCATTCTGGCCATGCTTGGTTCGCGCCTGGCGGTGGCGTCGAAGAAGGCGAGAAACTCGCTGACGCCGCGGCACGGGAGTTGCGCGAAGAAACCGGGCTCACCGTCGCTCCCGCTGACCTGCACCCGGTCGCCTACACCTCTGGCCGCGCGGACCTGGGCTGGGCCAGCGGGCTGTTCCGCGATGACTTCTTCCTCTGCCGCGTCACCAGCCACCAGGTAGACCCGGCCGGGCTGAACGAGTTCGAACGCCAGCACTACCGCGGCCACCGCTGGTGGACTCACGCGGAACTGGCCACGACCCGCGAAACCATATACCCGGCCGGTCTGGCTGCTTTGATTGCTGACCTGATCGCCGGGCGGCGCCCAGCCTCGCCAATCGCCCTCCCCTGGCATCACTAGAACCAAGGCCGGCAGAGCTGGGGGCGACGCAACGGCGGCAGCCCACCGTCTCGCCGCAGCGGACAGGCCCGGCCAGTCCGACAAGATCAGCGGCCGCTCGTGACGGTCAGGGGTAGCTGAGCTCGGGGTACCAGTCGGTGCCGCGGCCCTCGGGCATCAGGTCGAACAGGTTCCACAGCGGTTCGAGTGTGTCGCCGTGGCGGGGATCCTGACCGGGCTCGCTGGGCGCGTAAAGGAGTTCGGACCCCCAGAAGTGGCGGATTGTCTCGCCGTCGCGCCGGAACACATTCATCATCGGCATCTGGGCGCCGTCGGCGGTTTCGCCGTGGTAGTCGAGGTTGTATGTATTGGCGGCCGAGGACAGCAGTTGCAGTCGGCGCCAGCCGCGCTGCTGGGCGTGCGCGAGCAGGCGCGGCAGGGCTGTCTTGGCGACCACGGCCAAATTGATCCGTTGGGCGGCGTGTTCCGCGGCGCCGTCGAACGAGTCGAGGAACTGCGTGCACGATGGGCACGGCAGGTCCTCATCGACGGCGCGCGGGAACATCATGTTGTAGATCACCAGCGAATCCTTGCCCGGCGTGAACAGCTCCGACAGCTTCACATCGATCGGCAGTCCATCGAGCCCGGCGCCCTGGAACACATAGTCCCGGGGGACCACGCCGCCGGGCGGAAGGTTGCGCCGGGCGACCGCCACCGCTTCGGTGACGCGGCGCAACTCGGCCTCCTGGTCAAGCAACCGGTTGCGCGCCTCACGGTACTTCGCTGATTCTCCCGGGAACGAGACGCCCATGGCTTTCCCTTTCAATCCGTTGAGCTTGGAACAAGAGACTTGAACCCAGCTGAGAACTCATCGCTGGACAGCGAGCCCAGGTACGGTGACCGCCGGGGAGCACCGGCTAGGGATGCGCGTCTCCGAGGGGATCCGGGGAGGCCTGGTGCGATGAGGCGCCCTTCGTCGAACCGGGAGCAGGCCGGCGCAGACCTGCCGGACTGGCAGGACAGCTACCAGCGCCTGGCTGCCGACGGCCAGTCGGCGAGCCTGGCCAATGCGACCGAGGCGCACCACACTCGTGATTTCCCCGCCCCGGTGGCGCCTTCGCAGGCACCGGCCCCGCGCCACGCCCGGACCATAACGCAGCCGCCCCGGCCTGGGGCGGAGCGGAAACGGAGATCTGTCAGCGGATGGCGTTCCTCCGCCAGAAGTCGTGTGGATAGCGGCCAGGGTGGAAGCCGGCCGCCTCCGCGGCCGATGCGGCGCCGGCGAAGCGGCGGGCGACGACGGCTGGCCGGTGCGCGTCGCTGCCGAACACGAGCGCTTCGCCGCCAGCTTCGTACCACCACCGTACGATCACGCCCGGCAGCGGCACCCGGGTGTTGACCTCAAGGGCCCGGCCGGACCGGGCCAGCGCGGCCAGCACCGTGCGGTACTCATCCTCGAATCTGGTGGGATCGAAGGGACCCGCCTCCTCCGGCCAATGCCGCACCGGGTAGTCGATGTGCGCGAGGACGGCGAACGGGGCTGCTGATTCGGCCAGCCGCAGCGTCTCGTCCAGGTAGGCCCGGAGGAGATCGGCGGGCTCGGCCTGGTCGAAGAGCAGATCTACCAGCCGGGTGGCATCCTGTTTCAGCGAGTGCACCGACCCTAGGACCCGGTCGAAGGTCCCCGCGCCAAGCAGAGCCCTGACTTCGTTCTTATGCCAGTGCGGCTCACCCAGCTCGGCACCGGACAGGATGCGCAGCCCTGGAAACCGGTCCCTGCAGCGCTGCACGGACGCCAGGTAGCCCGCGGCATCCAGGGGCGGCGGGCCGAAGCGGCCATCCGGACCGATCCAGGCCGCGTGCCGCGGTCGCATCCGCGCCGCGGCTTCGGGGTCGATGACCCAGCGGGTGAAGTCGGCGTGCTCGGTGAAGGCGATCGAGGGCAGCCCTAGCTCCACCGCGCGGGCGCATGACTGCTCCATCGACCCGTCCGCGGCGTCCCAGGACCATTCGGTGTGCACATGCCCGTCCGGCGGAAGCACCAGCACGCCCTTCTCAGCTCCACGGTTCCAGGGCATGTCTTACAGGTCATCCAGCCTGCTGCGCGTCCGCCGGACGGGCGACTCGCGGCGTTGTCGTCGTCGCCCATAGCTCCGCTATGGGCTCCTCCTCCGCCTTGCGATGCCCCGCCCGCCTCCCCATCCCCCTTCACGGCGGCCGCTCGCGACGGCATAGATCTATAAGACACACCCTAGTTCCGGCCAGCGCGGCCAGCTTAGGTGGCCCAGAGAACGCGCTGACGGCGGGCGGCGGAGAATCAAGCTGCGCGTATCCTGTGGCGAGCCAATGAGTACGAACGAACCTGTGCAGATTGTGGTTACGCCTGGCGGGTGCCCAGATCGGCCGTGCGCAAGCCGATCACCGGTTTCGGCTTGGCGCCGCGCGGACGGCCGGTAACCCTTGGCGGGCTCGATCCCGTGGTGCCGGACTCGGAACCCGAGATCGCCGCGAGCGAGGCGATCGGCGAAGTGGCGGCCGGGTATGCGGAGTGCCCCAAGTGCGGCTCGGAGCACTACACGCAGCGGCCGGTACGGTCCTGAGCCTGGCCGGCAGCCACCAGCGGAACTGCCACCTTCGGCACGGGCTGGCAGAATGCCATTCGTGTTTCGCCCTCAGCGCGGGCCCTTCCGCGGCCTGCCGCGTGAGGTGCCGATCCTCACCGCCATCTCGTTCACCGTGGCGCTCGGTTTCGGGATCGTCGCCCCGGATATCCCGGCGTTCGCCCGCCACTTCGGCGTTAGCACCGCCGCGGCGGCGGGTGTGGTGAGCGCGTTCGCCCTGATGCGCATCGTGGGGGCGCTGCCCGCGGGCCGCCTGGCAGACCGGTTCGGGCAGCCCGCGGTGATGGCGACAGGCATCGCGATCGTCGCGGTGAGCAGCATCGTGGCCGGGTTCTCCGGCTCGTACGCGGAGCTCATCATCCTGCGCGGGGCCGGCGGGCTCGGCTCTGCCATGTTCGGGGTGACTGCCCAGACGCTCCTGCTGGTCAGCGTGCCCACCGAGCAGCGGGGCCGGGCGAGCGGCCTGTTCGCCGGCGGCTTCCTGGTCGGCGGGATCAGCGGCCCGGCGCTCGGCGGGCTCATTGCGGCGTGGTCCATGCGGGCGCCGTTTCTCATCTATGGCGGCCTGCTGATCGTCCCCGCGGTCATCGCGGCGGCCGTGCTGCGCGAGAAATCCGCGCGCCGTGCCGAAACCGCTCCACGAGAGCGCCGAGCGCTCGCTGAGATCGCCGGTGCCCTGCGGGATCGGGCCTACCGGGCGGCAGCCGCCGCGAACCTCGCGGACGGGTTCGCCGCCATCGGGGTGCGCAGCGCCATCGTGCCGCTGTTCGTCCGCGACGTCCTGCACCGATCGGCGATCTGGACGGGCATCGGGTTCCTCGTGGTTGCCGCGCTGAACGCCGGCGCGCTGCTGCCCTCGGGACGGCTTGCCGACCGGTTCGGCCGGCGCCCGGTCATCGTCTCCGGCTGCCTCATCTCGGCGGCCGGCCTGCTCATGCTGGCGCTGCTGCCCGGCCTGGCCGGGTACTTTGCCGCGCTGGCCGTGTTCGGCCTCGGTTCCGGGTTCCTCGACGTCGGGCCGGCTGCCATGCTCGGCGACGTCCTGGGCAGCCGGGGAGGGACGGTCGTGGCCACCTACCAGATGGCCGGTGACATCGGCGCCGTGAGCGGGCCGGTGACGGCCGGTTACCTCGTGGATGTGGCCTCGTACGGCGCGGCGTTCGGGCTCGCGGCCGGGGTCCTCGGGCTCGCTGGGGTCCTCGGCCTCCTTGCCCCCGAGACCAGGTGGCGGCACCAGCAAGCAGAGCCGGGCCCGGTGGATTCGGACCGGCCGGATGCCAGCCCTGTGGATAACGGTTCGGTGGACTCGGGCCCGGTGGCCGAACGGCCGTCCTGACCCCGCGCCACGCGTCCCCGCAGCCCGTGAACCGGGTTGGGGGAGCCCTCGGCCGCTACAGGGGTCAGTCGCTCCGGCCGGTGAGGGCCAGGCTGGCCCCGATCCCGATCATCACCAGGCCGCCGGTCCCGCCGACCAACTCCAGCCGCCGCGGCGAGGCGGCGAACCAGGCCCGGGCGGCGCCGGCCACCAGCGCCCAGGTGCTGTCGCACAACACGGCGATGGCCATGAACACCGCCCCGAGCAGCAGCATCTGCGCGGGCACATGGCCAGCCCGCGGGTCGGCGAACTGTGGCAAGACCGCGGCGAAGAACACGATCGACTTCGGGTTGCTCAGCCCGACGACGATCCCGTCGCGGAGAATTCTTCCCATGCCCTTCGGCCGCGCGACGGTATTTAGTGCATTACGCAGCGACCGACGGTGCCTTATCCCTTGGACGCCGAGGTAGACCAGGTACCCGGCGCCAGCGAGTTTGATCGCGGTGAACAGGGTCACCGAGCGTTCTACCAGTGCCCCGATGCCAAAAGCCACCGCCGCGACCTGTGCGTAGACACCGATCTGCCCGCCCACGGCGGTGCTGACCCCGGCAACCCGGCCGAGCATTAGAGAGCGGGTGATCACGAAGATCACGTTGGGCCCAGGAACGATGATCAGCGCGAAGGAGAGCAGCGCAAACGCGAGCAGGTGGCCGGTGGGCAGCATTCCCGCAGCGTAGCCCGGGGCACCCGCGCGCAGCGAGGCAATAACGGCCGGACCGCCGACGGCCGCGTGCCCTGCCTGGCCCTAGGGTGACGCCCATGAGCCCAAACCCGCGGTGTGCGATCGGGGCGCCGAACGTGGGCCCGTTCGGGGACCCTTCCCTGCTGGTGAACCTGGCCGTGGCGGCCGAGGAGCATGGCTGGGACGGCTTCTTCGTGTGGGACCACCTGCTCTGGTGGGATCCGTCGTGGCACGTGGCGGACCCGGTGGTGGTCATCGCGGCGGTCGCGGCGCGGACGGCGCGGATCAGGATCGGCATCCTGGTGAACGTGCTCGCCCGGCGCCGGGCGGGCAAGGTCGCCCGGGAAGCGGTGACGCTGGACCGCTTGTCCCAGGGGCGGATCGTCTTCGGGGCCGGTCTGGGATCCCTGGAGGAGGAGTTCACCGCGTTCGGTGAGCCGGGTGAGGCGAATCAGCGGGCGGCCAGGCTAGACGAGTCCCTGGACCTGGTGGATGCCCTATGGACTGGGGGCCCGGTGACCTTCCGCGGCGAGCACCTCACGGCGGCCGACGTGACCATGCTGCCGCGCCCGGTGCAGCGCCCGAGGATCCCCGTCTGGTGCGGCGGCCGGTGGCCGGTCAAGGCGCCGTTCCGGCGGGCCGCGCGGTGGGACGGGGTGATGCCGACCCACACCGGGTACGGGCTTGGCGAGACCATGCCGCCGGACGAGCTTCTCGCGGCGGTCCGGTACACCCGGGAGCACCGCACCGCGACCGGGCCGTTCGACGTGGCGCTGGAGGGACGCACCGACGGCGCCGCGTCGGATCGCGGCGGACAGCACGTGGTCCCGTACGTCGAGGTTGGCTTGACCTGGTGGATTGAGGCGCTCGGCTGGTGGCGGGGCACCCCGGAGGATGCGATGACCCGGATCACCCAGGGACCGCCGCTACTCCCCAGCCCCTAGCCGTCCTGGCCCACGCCGCCGCTCGCAGCTCCGGGATCAAGTGATTCTGTCTATGGCAGTTATGCCTGGGCTCAAGGGATTGTCGCAACGCCTGACCGATCGGAGGGCGTGGTGGGCAATCCCGCGTTGCTGCGGAAGCGGGTGCGGCTGGTGCTGGATCATTTGGCGGCGGGGCTGAACCCGGTGCGGACTAGGGCGGCAGGCCAGAGGGTCACTCGGCGAGGGTCGCCATGCCGTGCTGGTAGGCGTACCGGACAGCCTGGGCCCGGTCGCGTGCGCCCGTCTTGGCGAAGATCCGGTTGATGTGGGTCTTCACCGTGGCGTTGCTCAGGAACAGGCGCTGGGCGATCTCGGTGTTGCTCAGGCCCGACGCGAGCAGGGTCAGCACCTCGGCCTCGCGGGAGGTGAGCCCGTCCGGCGGTGCGCCCGGACGGCCAGCCTGATCCCGGGTCGGCCCAGTGGCCAGGCCGGACCCGGCGCCCGGGCCAGAACCCGCACCGAGGCCGGAACCTGCGCCCAGCCCCGCGTCCGGTCCAGCGCCCGTGCCCGGTCCAGCGCCCGTGCCCGGTCCAGCGCCCGTGCCCGGTCCAGCGCCAGCGCCAGCGCCGGTGACCGCGGCCACGAGGCGGGCCTGCACGGCCGGGTCGAGATGGGTCTGCCCGGCGTGCACCGCCCGGATGGCCGTTTCGATCTGCTCGGCGCTGGCGTCCTTGGTGAGGTAACCGGCCGCCCCCGCGCGCAGCGCGGACATGATCGCGACGTCGTCGGCGTAGGTGGTCAACACCAGCACCCGGGCGTCCGGCAGCCGCTGGCGCAGGTCCGCGGTCGCGGCGACACCGTTCACATCCGGCATCCGCAGGTCCATCAGGATCACGTCGGGGTGATGCGCTTCGGCGAGCCGCACGGCCTCGGCGCCGTTGCTGGCCGAGCCGACGACCTCGACCTCGTCGATGAGCGAGACGAGCATGCCCAGCCCCTCGCGCACCACGCGCTGATCGTCGGCGATCAGAACCCGGATCCGGCCTGGCGGAGTAATGCTCACCCGGGCACCTCCAACTCCACCAGCCACCCGTCGGCGGTGGGCCCGGCCCGCGCGGCGCCGCCCGCCCGTGCGGTCCGCTCCCGCATCGCGGTCAGCCCGTGCCCGCCGCCAGCCTCGGCCAGGAGCGGGCGGTCAACCTCCGCAACCTCCGCATCTACCCCCGAGGCGCCAGCCGTCCCGGCATCCCTGCCAGCCGTCCCGGCATCCAGCCCCGATGCCTCCGCTTCCCCACCTGCTGTCCCGGCTTCTCCGGCCGCCTGGGCATCCCGGCCTGCCGTCCCGGCGTCCGCCCCCGCCCCGGCGCCCCAGCCTGCTGTCCCGGCGTCCGCGCCCGCCCTGGCACCCCGGCCTGCTGTCCCGGCGTCCGCGCCCGCCCTGGCATCCCGGCCTGCCGTCCCGGCGTCCGCCCCCGCCCTGGCATCCCGGCCTGCCGTCCCGGCGTCCGCCCCCGCTGCCTCCGCATCCGCCCCAATCACCCCGGCGCTCACCTCCGCACCCCCAGTCGCCCTGGCCGCGGCGCCCCCTGCACCCGCCGCCACGGACGGGCAGCGGCGGTCCTCGACCGCGAGGACGGTATGCCCGGTGCTGTACCGCACGGTGACGGCCACCGTGGTGCCCGGCGCGTACCTCGCGATGTTGGTCAGCGCCTCCTGCGCTCCGCGGAACAGGGCGAGGCTCGCGTCGGCAGGCAGCGCCCGGGGTGTCCCGTCGATGCGCAGTGTGGCCACGGCGCCGGTATCACGCCGGAAATCCTCGACCAGCGTGCCGACCTGGTCCACGGTGGGCAGCCGGTCGCCCCGCAGCGCGCCGACGGCCTGCCGGGCGTCGGCGAGCCCTTCTCTGGCCAATTCCGCCGAACGCTCCAGCGCGCCGCGAAGGCCCGCGCTGGCCGATTCCCGCTCGGCCAGCTTGCGCGCGCCCTGCAACTGGATCGCCAGGCCGGACAGGGCGTGCGCGAGCACGTCGTGCAGTTCGCCCGCGATGCGGCTGCGTTCGGCGAGTGCCGCGGCAGCCGCCTCGGCCTCGCGGGCGTCCTGCAACTGGGCCATGAGCAGTTCGGTGCGGTCCTGGGACTCCCGGCCGCGCCGGATGAACTGGCCGGTGACCGCCAGTAGCAGGCACAACAGGACCGCGTACAGGGCGGGTTGCGCGGCCGGCTGCTCGGTCAGCGCGATGGTCAGTGCCAGCGCACCGGTGATCACCCCGCCGACCGCGAGCCCGGGCAGCAGCGGCAGCCGGACCGCGGCGATCCAGACGGCCACGCTGGCTGCGACCTCGGCCGGCCCGTGCGGTTGCAGCGCGGCCAGGGCCACGCCGCAGCCACCGATGACGCCGATCAGGGCAAGATGAATGGCATGGCCGCGGCGGACCCAGGCGCCGACGACCGTCGTGGCGACCGCCACCGCGTAGACCGCCAGGGCGACGCTGACACCCAGCCGGGCACCCGTCAGGCCCGGCGTGGGACGGCTATTCAGGCCCGCCGTCACGACGATCGCGATGAGCACCCAGCCCAGCGGCCGGAGCAACTGCCGCTGGCGGTCCTGGCGCTCGCGGGCCCGGGCACGCGCCGCAGTCACCCGCGCCGATGCCAGGTCTTCCTCACTGTCCGGAGGCGCAGGCGGCCCGGATGGCTCGCCGAACGGGAACAGGCCCGCCGCGGCCAGGCGTGCCCTCATGGACACAGTCTGGCGCGCGGCGGGCGCGGTTACCAGGTCGGGCGGGGCGACTGGAGCGGGCGCGGGCAACGGGTCAGGCACCGGCACCGGCCCGGACGGTGGTGGGGACCGGGGCGCCGGCCGCCGTCAGGCGGCGGCCGCGGACGTAGATCACGATCAGCCGGGTCAGCACGTCGGCCAGAGCCATCATGATCAGCGCCGCGACCCAGGGGGCCTCGCCGGTGATCTGGTGCGCGATGCTGAACCGCGCGATGGCCGGGCCCGCGCCGTTCGAGGCGGCGATGGCGAACGCCATCCGCGCCCCAACCCCGGTGATCCACAGGCCGGCGGCCAGCCAGCCGGCGCGGCCGAGCGCGCGGCCGGCGCCGTCCCGGCGCAGGTGCGTGGTCAGCCCAGCCAGAGCGCCCATCGTGACACCGGCCGCGACGCACGCCGTCTCGAGGAGGATGTCGTTGCCGCCGCCAGGCACCGAGTGCAGGAACAAGACGGCGGCGGCGCCGACGGCCAGCACCGGGCCCGCGAGGGAACGGAGGTCCAGGGGGTGCTCGCGGATCTGGCGGATGACCATGAGCACGAGGATGGCGTTGATCACGTACATGGTGGTGTTATTCATGCCGTCAGCGTGCGCCGCGATGCCCCCTCCCGGCGTCGGCCCATGGGTGGGAGTCCGGGTTGACAACCAGGTCAACCCACGGGTTGACCCGAGTGCCGGCGCCGAGCGCCAGCGCCGCGGGATCAGCGGCGGGGCGGGCGGTCAGGATGTGGCGCCCGACGGCCGGGCCGTGGGCCGGTCAGGCGCCAGGCCGAACCACGGCAGGCACGGCGCCAGCCCGGAGACCCGCACGCGCAGCGGCCGGCGGGCCTGCCAGGTCGCCCGGTCGATCCGGAGCCGCAGGGCGGTGACCGCCTGGCCACGGACCATGAACCGCTCGGTGCCGTCGTCGGCGTATCCGAGCTTGTGTGACACGCCAATGGAGGCGGCGTTGTCGCTGTGCGCGTGGGAGCAGGCGGACTCGGCGCCGAGGTCGTCGAAGGCCAGCGACAGCACGGCCGCCCGCATCTCCGTGCCGATGCCCTGGCCCTGGTGCCGCAGGCCGAGCCAGGATCCGGTGTGCACCTCGCGGACCACTGCGAAGGAGGTCAGGCCGGACAGGTCTCGTGCACCCAGGCGCCGCTGACCCGCCGCCGGGCGTCCTGCCCTGCCCGGATCGGCTGGCCGCAGCGGCCGCACTCATGCCCGGCGGCGCCGGTCAGGGTGCCGTCCAGGGCGGGCGGCGGCGCCGCCTCCTCCAGGTCGAGGCCGATCGGGCGCGATGTCGTCACCGGGAAACCGGCCCCACCGGGGCAGAAATGGCTGAGGTGCGCCTCACGCACTCTTTCGTCGATCTCCATGGGCACCCCCGGTCCAGTCTGCCATCGAGCGGCGGGCCCCGGCCAGGCACAGGTTACGGGCTGCCGTGGCGGTATCGGCCCGGTCGCAGAACCGGTCCAGCACCAGTTCCGCGACGGCCGGGTGGTCGCCGATCGGCCCGCTGACCCAAGCGCCGGTGCTGGCCCAGAGCCGGTCGTGGAACAGCCCGGGCGCCAGCAGGTAGGCGGCCACGGCAACGGGCTGGCCGGTCACGTCGGCCAGGAACGACACCGCCTCGTCCACCGTCGGCCGAGCCGCCGTGGCGAACGCGGCGACCACCGGGGCATGCCGGTGCGCCGCGAGCATCGCCGCCTGCCGCCGCGTGTCGGCCAGCGCCCGCGGGTCGCTCGACCCAGCGGCGGCGAGCACGACCGGCGCCTGCCCGGGCACGCCCGCCGCGCGCAGCCGGTCGGAGAGCGCGCGCACCAGCCGCGGGTCGGGGCCGAGCGGACGCGCCACGGGCACCCCGGCAGCGCGCGCCGCCCCGGCGATGTCCGAGCTCAGGTGGTACCCGCTGGACAACAGCAGCGGAACCACGACCACCCCGTCCGGTCCGGCTTGCGTCGCCGCCTCTCCCAGGCCTTCCGCCAGCGATGGTTTTGCATTCTGAACGAAGGCCGTACGGACCGCTATCCCGCCCGCCGACCGGGCCACCCGGCTGGTCAGGGACAGGACGCATTGCTGGGCAGCCGGATCCCGGCTGCCGTGCGCCACCGCCAGCAGGACCTGGGTCATGACGACCCCTGGCTGGGGGGCGCCACACCGGCGAACTTCAACTGGAACGCCCGCGCGCAACTGGCGCAGCGCCACGAACCGGCCTCCGGGGCATCCGGCCGCAGGTCGGTGTCCCCGCAGTACGGGCAGTAAAACGGCGCCTGCCTTTCGCCGCCCTCAGTCATTTCTGTCCCCCCTCGGGGGACGTCGTGCCGGAGGCGCGCCGGACAGCAGCGCGCTTGGTCGTGCCGGAGGCGCGCAAACTAGCGGAGCGGGAGGCCCATCGGGGGTCCGGGGTGTCCCCTCGGGGTTAGCAGGGTCTCGCCGCTGGGACGCGGCTACGGCCCTGAGGGGTCTAATGCCGCGTTCGGCCCGGCTGCGGCGTTCCGGGCCCGTCAAGTCGGCAGGCCTTCGTTGCTCGCTCATACCAGGAGCCCATCCTGGGCGCGGCGGGCCCAGGTGGCGAACTGCTCGCCCTCGGTCCGGTCGGCGAGGTAGTTGCGAAGAATCCGCTCCACGTAGTCGGCCAGCCCGTCGGCGCTCACCTTGAGGCCGCGCAGTTTCCGGCCAAACGCGGGATCGTTGCCAAGCGACCCCCCCAGGTGCACCTGGAATCCCTCGCCGCCGTTCACGATCGACCCCTTCAGCCCGATGTCGGCGATTTGGAACCGGGCGCAGGAGTTGGGGCAGCCGTTGATGTTGATGCTGATCGCGGTGTCGAAGCCGGGCAGCCGCCGGTCCAGCTCGGCGTAAAGGTCCTGTGCCCGCTGCTTGGTCTCCACGATCGCCAGCTTGCAGAACTCGATACCGGTGCAGGCCATCGTGCCGCGGCGGAACGCCGACGGGCTCACCTGCAGGTCACGCACGGCGAGTTCCTCGGCGAGCTCCGGGACGCGGTCGCCAGGCACGTCGAGGATCAGCAGTTTCTGCTGCGGGGTGGTGCGGATCCTGCCTGATCCGTACTCCTCGGCGAGGTCGGCGACCTGCCAGAGCTGGGTGCCGGAGGTGCGGCCCACGTGTGGCGCCACGCCCAGGTAGTAGCGCCCGTCCTGCTGCCGGTGCACGCCGACGTGGTCGCGCGAGCCGGGCGGCGGTGCGGGCGGCGCCGGGCCCTCGGGCAGTGCCCCGCCGAGGTATTCCTTCTCAAGCACCTCGCGGAAGCGCTCGGTGCCCCAGTCGGCGACCAGGAACTTCAGCCGCGCCCGGCTGCGCAGCCGCCGGTAACCGTAGTCGCGGAAGATGCCGGTGACTCCGCTCCACACCTCCGGGACCCGGTCAGGGGACACGAATACGCCGAGGCGCTGGGCGAGCATGGGGTTGGTGGACAGCCCGCCGCCGACCCACAGGTCGAAACCCGGGGCGTCATCCGGGCCGGTGACGCCGACGAAAGAGATGTCGTTGATCTCGTGCGCGGTGCACTGGGCTGAGCAGCCGCTGATCGCGGTCTTGTACTTGCGCGGCAGGTTGGTGAACTCGGGATTGGCCGCCGCCACCGCTTCGGTGGCGCGCAGCGCCGCGCTGGCGTCGAGGATCTCCTCGGCGCAGATCCCGGCCACCGGGCAGCCGAGGATGTTGCGGGGCACGTCGCCGCAGGCCTGGAGGCTGGATAGGCCCACGCCCTCGAGCCGGTCCCAGATCTCCGGCACGTCCTCGATCCGGATCCAGTGGAACTGCACGTTTTGCCGGTCGGTGATGTCGGCGAGGTCGCGCCCGTATTCCTTGCCGATGCCGGCCACGGTGCGCAACTGCTCGGCCGAAAGCTGGCCGCCTGGGATCCGGACCCGCATCATGAAGAACGAGTCCTCGATCTCGGTGTCTTCCAGCGCCCCGGTCTTGCCGCCCCCGATCCCCGGGCGGCGCTGGGTGTACAGGCCCCACCAGCGGAACCTGCCGCGCAGGTCCTGTGGGTCGATGGAGTCGAAGCCCTGGTGCGCGTAGCGGGTGAGGATCCGGTGACGGACGTTGAGCCCGCCGTCGTCCTTCTTGAATCGTTCGGCCGCGTTCAGCGGCTCAAGATGGCCAGACGCCCACTGGCCCTGGCCGCGATGGGTCCGGGATGGCATGTTTCCATTCCTTCTGCTGCGAGGGAGGCCGCGCCGCGGGGAGGAACAAGCGGCACGGGCGCGAACTGAGGTTCAGCAGCTGAAGGGACACATGGCGCTGGAGACCCGGAGCAGGTCCACGTGACGGCGGCATACCAGCGGCACCCAGCGGGATAGGCCTGCAGGGCAGGTCACGGGTGCAGCCTCCTCGCCTGCCAGCGGCGCTGCTGGCACTCATGCCTCGTCTCCGCAAGTGTAACTGGCGTCGCGAGCAGGCCAAAGATGATATTCGGGCCAGCCATGGACGAACGTGATGGGGATCCGGGCCAGCCTGGTCCGCCAGGCTAGCCATGTACGGGCGTGATGGGGGATCCGGGCCAGCCTGGTCCGCCAGGCTAGCCATGTACGGGCGTGATGGGGGATCCGGGCCAGCCTGGTCCGCCAGGCTAACCATGTACGGACATTCGGCTTATCACCCCGATATAGCACGCTGTCTAGCTGCAGGATTCGTGTGCCATATCGAGTGCTAAGGCGGGAAGTGGGATCAGGGCTAGTCTGGTTTCGCATGCGGAACGAAGGGATCGGGTCAATGGGGTTGATGGACAAGTGGCGGGAGCAGGCGGCGCAGGTCGCGCAGCGCACCGCTCAGGTGACCCAGGAAGCGGCCCAGCAGGGAAGGGCCAGGCTGGACCAGGCCCAGGCGAAGCGCCGCGCCGACGCCATGTTCCGCGACCTGGGCGCGGCCGTCTATGCCGAACGAACCGGCCGGGGCGGTACCGACACCGCGGACAAGATCGAGCGCCTGGTGACCGCCCTGTCGCAACAGGAGGCCGAGCAGGGCCTGGGGGACACCGACGGGTCCCAGCCGCCCTCAGCCTGACCCGCAACGACCGGGGGATCGCCCGCGCCTGAGGCGGGCGATCCCCGGTCGTTTACCCGGGCGCCTTACCCCGCCGCCTTCGTTGACCAGATCGTCGACGATCGGCACGTAGACGCCGACCGGCACGTCCCCGATCAGCATGCCGTCGTGCTCGTTGACGACGAACGACGGGCTCGGATTGGTCATGTACAACCCGGTCCGCGTGCCGTCGCCTATGACCGCGACCGAGACCGGCGCCGACGGCTTGGCGGCGGTGGTGAACGACACGGCCTGTGACCAGGTGTCGCATGTGGCGCGACCTTAAGGCAAAGACCGCAAAATGAACCGATCCAGCGAGGCTGATCTGGCTTACCTGAACGTCAGGCGCCGGGGGCCGGGTCGCGGGGGAGACCGAGCAACCGCTCGGCGATGATGTTGAGCTGGACGTCGGTGGTGCCGCCACCGATCGTCAGCGCCCGGGTGAACAGCACCGCTCGCGACCAGCGGGTGCCGTAGACGGCGCCCTCGGCCCCGGACAGCGTCCAGCATTCGTCGGCGATCCGCTGCGCGTAGCGCATGCCGAGCACCTTCCGCACGCTGCCGGTCGCGCCGGGCTCGGTCCCGGACAGCCGCTTGAGCGTGGCCCGCACGCCGAGCAGGTCGATGGCATGCCCCTCGCTGGCCAGCCGGCCTGTCCGTTCCAGCAGCGCCGCGTCCGGGCTTTCGCCCAGCCCGGCCACCACTTCGAGCAGATCGGCCGCGCCGCAGCCGAACGTCCACGACTGGGAGAGCGAGACGCGCTCGTTGGCCAGCGTGGTGCGGGCCACCTTCCAGCCGCTGTTCACCGCGCCCACGACCAGGTCGTCGGGCACGAACACGTCGTCAAGGAAGACCTCGTTGAACAGGGAGTCCCCGGTCATCTCCTTCAGCGGCCGCACAGTGATCGCGGGCGAGGCCATGTCGACGAGGAAGTACGTGATCCCGTCATGGCGCGGCGCGTCCGGGTCGGTGCGGGCGATGCAGATCGCCCAGGCGGCGTGCTTCGCCAGCGACGTCCAGACCTTCTGCCCGGACAGCCGCCACCCCCCTTCGGCGCGCTCCGCCCGGGTGGTGAGGCTGGCCAGGTCGGAGCCGGCGCCGGGCTCGCTGAAGAGCTGGCACCAGACCGTCGCGCCGGACAGGGTGGCGGGGAGGAACCGCTGCTGCTGCTCGGGGGTGCCGTACTGGACCAGGGCCGGAACCACCCAGGCGCCGATGCCCAGCCCCGGAGTGCGCAGCCCGGCGGCGCGCAGTTCCTCGGCGATGACCAATTGCTCCAGCGGGCTCGCGTCACGGCCCCACGGCGGCGGGAGGTGCGGGGTGACCCAGCCACCGGAAGCCAGGCGTTCGGCCTGCTCGGCCTTGGGCGCCGCGGCGATGACCGTCAGGTCGTCCCGCACCTGCGCGCGCACCGCGGCGGCTTCGTCCGGGAGTTCCACGCTGAGCGGCCTGGTGGCGCCGTCCAGGGCGAGCCGCGCCGTGCGGGTCGCCCAGCTGCCGGAGGCGCCCAGCAGCGCGCGCAGCGACAGGGCCCGCCGGTAGTAGAGCTGAGCGTCATGTTCCCAGGTGTAGCCGATCCCGCCGAGCACCTGGATGCACTCGTGGGCGCAGCTCACCGCCGCATCGACGGCCACGGTCGCGGCGGCCGCTGCCGCGAAGTCACGCCCCGCGTCGTCCGGGCCGGCCGTTTCCTGGCAGGCCCGGGCCGCGTCCCAGGCCACCGCGGCAGCCTGCTCGGCTGCGGTGAGCATCCAAGCGCAGCGGTGCTTGACCGCCTGGAACTGCCCGATCGGGCGGCCGAACTGCTGGCGGATCTTGGCGTAGGACGCGGCGGTGTCCACCGCCCAGTCGGCGAGCCCGCACGCTTCCGCGGCGAACAGCGTCGCGGCCAGGCTGCGCACCAGTTCCCGGGAAAGCCCGGACAGCACCCGCCCGGCCGGCACCGCCACCTTGCTGGCGCTCACCCGCGCCACCGGCCTGGTCAGGTCCATGCCGTCCAGCGGCGTGACCGTCACGTCGCCGGCGTCCACTGCCACCCAGGCGGACGTCTCGCCCTGCCCGGCGGGCAGGATCAGCAGGTCGGCGAGGCCTGCGCCGAGCACCGGGCCGCTGCTCCCGTCGATCACCAGGCCGCCATCCGCGCCGGGCCCTGCGTCCAGGCCAGCGGCCAGCCCGACCGCGGCGGTCAGCGTGCCCGCCGCTAGTTCCTTGACCAGGCTCTCCAGCCCTGAGGTGTCGGCCTCGCCACCAGTGGCCGCGCTGGCCAGGATCGCGCCGGCCAGCGCCGTGGGCAGGAACCCGCCGGGGACCATCGCCCGGCCGAGTTCCTCCGTTGCCACCGCGAGTTCCGGCAGCCCGTAGCCCTGGCCGCCCAGCGCCTCCGGCAGGTGCAGGCCGAGCAGGCCCTGGGCCGCCAGGCCGGGCCGCAGCGTGTCCCGGTACACGGCAGCGCCGTGGTCCTCGGCGTCCACCACGGACCTGATCGTGGTGGCCGGGGCGGTGTGCCCGGCCCAGCCACGCACCGAGTCGGCCAGCGCCAGGTGCTCTTCCGTCAGGGCCAGCGACATTGCCCACCTCAATACTCGCCTCAGCGTGCCCGCGCGGTGCCTGCGGGAACGATCCGGCGCCCGCGGCGGGCGCCGGAAGCCTTATCCGGCGCCCGGGAGCGGGCGGCGGAAGCCATACCCGGCGCCCGGGGAGCGGGGGGCCGGAAGCCTAATCCGGTGCTCGGGTCCGGGCATCGGAAGCCTTATCCGGCGCCCGCACGCGGCGCCGGACGCCATGCCTTCCGGCTCACTGTAAGGCGGCGCCCCGCCCAGCGGAACCACCCTGTCGAATCTCGTTACTGGCTGGTAGTATAAAACAAGTTACTGGCTAGTAGGACCTGCCGGACCGTCACGGGGCCGCGCGGTCCCCGCGCGGGAGGCAGGGGCTTAGTTGAGCCACTACAAGAGCAATCTCCGCGACATCGAATTCAACCTGTTCGAGGTGCTGCGGCGGCAGGACGTGCTCGGCCAGCCCCCCTACCCCGAGCTGGACGAAGAGACGGCGCGGAGCATCCTGGCCGAGCTGAACCGGCTGGCCACCGGCTCGCTCGCGGACTCCTTCGCCGAGGCCGACCGGAACCCACCGGTCTTCGACCCGGCCACCGGCTCGGTGACGATACCCGAGGGGTTCAAGCGGTCCTACCGCGCGTTCATGGACGGCCAGTGGTGGCGGCTGACCGTTCCGCCCGGCCTTGGCGGCACCGGCGCGCCCCGGAGCCTGCACTGGGCGGGGGCGGAGCTGGTGCTCGGCGCCAACCCGGCGGTCTGGATGTACGCCAGCGGCCCGTCCATGGCCCAGGTGCTGTGGTTGCTGGGCACACCGGAGCAGCGGCGCTTTGCCGAACTGGCGATCGAGCGGGGCTGGACCGCGACCATGGTGCTCACCGAGCCCGATGCGGGCTCCGACGTGGAGCCGGCCGGGCCAAGGCGATCCCGCAGCCGGACGGCACCTGGCACATCGAGGGCGTGAAGCGGTTCATCACCAGCGCCGAGCACGACCTGGCGGAGAACATCTTCCACCTGGTCCTTGCCCGTCCGGAGGGACACGGCCCGGGCACCAAGGGGCTGTCCATGTTCCTGGTGCCCAAGTTCCTGGTCGGCCCCGATGGCACGCTGGGGGAGCGGAACGGGGTATCGGTGACTGGCGTTGAGCACAAAATGGGCCTGAAGGCCTCGACCACCTGTGAGCTGACGTTCGGCGGCAGCCGGCCCGCGGTCGGCACGCTGATCGGGGACACGCACGACGGCATCCGCCAGATGTTCCTGATCATCGAGCACGCGCGGATGATGGTCGGCACCAAGGCGATCGCCACCCTGTCCACTGGGTACCTGAACGCGCTGGAGTACGCCAAGACCCGGGTCCAGGGCGCAGACCTGGCCCAGATGGGCGACAAGACAGCGCCGCGGGTGACCATCACCCACCACCCCGACGTGCGCCGGATGCTGATGATGCAGAAGGTGTACGCGGAGGGCATGCGGGCCTTGGTGCTCTACGCGGCGTCGGTCCAGGACACGCTCCAGATCCAGGAGGCTAGCCCCGGGTGGGATCCGGACACCGCGGCGCTCAATGATCTGCTGCTGCCGCTCGTCAAGGGGGTTGGCTCGGAGCGCGCCTACGAGATGCTCACCTTGTCGCTGCAGACCTTCGGCGGGTCGGGTTTCCTCCAGGACTACCCGATCGAGCAGTACATCAGGGATGCCAAGATCGACAGCCTGTACGAGGGCACCACCGCGATCCAGGGCCTGGACCTGTTCTTCCGCAAGATCCTCCGCAACGAGGGCAAGGCGCTGCGGACGCTGCTGGCCGAGATCACCAGCTTCGCGGCCGGTGAGGAGGGCAACGGCAGGCTCAAGCCGGAGCGGACGGCGCTGGCCCGCGCGGCGGCGGACGTTGAGGGCCTGGTCGCCGCGATGGCCGGGTACGCTGCCTCATCGCTGGAGCGCCCGGAGGAGATCTACCGCGCCGGGCTGAACACCACCCGCCTGCTCATGGCCCTGGGTGACCTGGTGATCGGCTGGCTGCTGGCCCGGCAGGCGGAGGTCGCGCTCGCCACGCTGGACAGCGAGCGCGCCGACCACATGGGCGCCGCGGACCGCGCTTTCTACCAGGGCAAGCTGGCCAGCGCCCGGTTCTTCGCGCAGACCGTGCTGCCCCGCCTGGCGGTGGAGCGCGAGATCGCCGAAACGACCACCCTGGACCTGATGGAAGTGCCCGAAGCGGCGTTCTAGTCCCGGCTGAGCCGTGATCACGGACGATCACCCCGTGGCTGCCATGGGGTGATCGTCCGTGATCATGAAAGGAACAACGCCGCTCCTTCCGCGCCTAGCCCGGACGCTAGCCCCAGGCGATCATGCGCACCGGGTCGGTGAGCATCGCGCCCACGTCGCGGAGCACCGCCGAGCCCAGGTCGCCGTCCACGATCCGGTGGTCGAAGGACAGCGCGAGCGTTGTCACCTGGCGCACCGCCAGAGCGCCCTCATGCACCCAGGGCGCCTCCTTGACCTGGCCGAGCGCGAGGATCGCCGCCTCGCCGGGGGTCAGGATCGGCGTTCCGGTGTCCACCCCGAACACGCCCACGTTGGTGATCGTGATCGTGCCGCCGGCTTGGTCGGCGGGCTGGGTCTTCCCGTCCCGGGCCGTGGCGGCCAGCTCCGACAGCGCGCGGGCCAGCTCGGGCAGGGACAGCGCGTGGGCGTTCTTGATGTTGGGCACCAGCAGGCCGCGGCTGGTAGCGGCGGCGATGCCCAGGTTCACGTAGTGCTTGACCACGATCTCCTGGGCGCTCGCGTCCCAGGACGAGTTGATCATCGGGTGCCTCGCCACGGCCACCATCAGCGCCTTGGCTACCAGGAGCAGCGGGCTGGGCCGCCACCCCTCGAACTCCGGCAGCTCCCGCAGCCGCTGCACCGCGGTCATCGTCTCGGTCACATCGATCTGCAGGAACTCGGTCACGTGCGGCGCGGTGAACGCACTGGCCGTCACCGCCGCGGCCGTGTGCTTGCGCACCCCCTTGATCGGGATGCGTTCTTCCCCGCCCGCCACGACAGCCAGGGCAGGCTGAGCAGCCGGGGCGCCGGCCGTCTCCGGCCCGGCCGCGGCGGCCTGCACGTCCTCGCGGGTGATCGTCCCCTCGGGCCCGCTCCCGGTCAGCGCCGCCAGGTCCACCCCGAGATCCTTGGCCAGCTTCCGGACCGGCGGCTTAGCCATCGGCCGCTCCGGCGCGGCCGCCGATCCGTTCCCGCCGGCCGCCGGGGCAGGCGGAACGGCGGGCTGTTCCGCGAGCCGGCCAGCCCCGGAACCACCCCCCGCGCTTCCTCCCTTGCGCGTGCGCCGCGTCGTGGTCCCGAGCTTCACCCCGTACCCGACCAGCACGGCCTGCCGCTCGATCTTCGGCGCCGGGCTCCCCTCGATCCCGGGTTCCCGCGCGCCCTCCTCCGGCGGCGCAGGCACCAGATCTTCTACCGCCTGACTGCCCGCAGACGGCTCGTTGACTTCGGCGAGGGCAACATCCTCGGCCTGTGTCGTCGGTGCGGTCCCGGCTGGCGTTTCGCCAGCCGCCGGGGCCGCACCGTGCGGACCAGGCCCCCCCGCACTTGCCGCACCGGCATCTGCCGACACGTCGAACGAAATGATCGGCGTCCCCACATCGACGGTCTGGCCCTCAGAAACGAGCAGGTCGGTCACCACCCCGTCGACCGGGGACGGCAGTTCGACCAGCGACTTCGCCGTCTCGATCTCGACGATGACCTGGTTGACCGACACCTGGTCTCCCGGCTTCACCTTCCAGGTGACGATGTCTGCCTCGGTCAGCCCTTCGCCTACGTCCGGGAGCTTGAACTGCTTCACGTCAGCCATAGAGTCTCCCGCCCTCAGAACGCGAACGCGCGGTCGACGGCATCGAGCACCCGGTCCAGGTCGGGCAGGAAGTGCTCTTCCAGCCGGGACGGCGGATAGGGCGTGGAGAACCCGCCGACCCGCAGGACCGGGGACTCCAGGTGATAGAAGCACTCCTGGGTGACCCGGGCGGCGATCTCGGCGCCGAGCCCGGCGGTGACCGGCGCCTCGTGCACCACGACGCACCTGCCGGTCTTGTGCACCGACGCGGTCACGGTGTCGATGTCCAGCGGGGACAGCGAGCGCAGGTCGATGACCTCCAGCGCGCGCCCGTCCTCGCGGGCGGCAACGGCCGCTTCCACGCAGGTCCGCACCATGGGCCCGTAGGCGATCACGGTCACATCGCTGCCTTCGGTCACGATCCGCGCCGAGGTCAGCGGCAGCGCTTCGGCCAGGCCCGCGGCGGTGTCCACCTCGGCCTTGTCCCAGTACCGGCGCTTCGGCTCGAAGAAGATCACCGGGTCGTCGCTGGCGATCGACTGCTGGATCATGGTGTACGCGTCGGCGGGGCCGGAGCAGGCGACAACCCGCAGGCCGGCCGCGTGGACGAAGTAGACCTCCGGCGACTCACTGTGGTGCTCCACCGCGCCGATCCCGCCACCGCACGGGATCCTGATGACCACGGGCATGCTGACCCGGCCGAGGGAGCGCAGCCGCTGCTTGGCGAGCTGGCTCACGATCTGGTCGAACGCGGGGAACACAAACCCGTCGAACTGGATCTCGCACACCGGCCGGTAGCCGCGCAGGGCCAGCCCGATGGCGGTGCCGACGATGCCGGACTCGGCGAGCGGCGTGTCCACCACGCGGGCTTCGCCGAAGTCCTTCTGCAGCCCGTCGGTGACGCGGAACACCCCGCCCAGCTTGCCCACGTCCTCACCCATGATGAGCACCTTGGGGTCGGCTTCCAGGGACTTGCGGAGGCCGTTGTTGATCGCCTTGGACAGCGTCAGCGTGGTCATGGCGCCACCTCCTCGGGCTCGAACGAGTCCAAGTAGGCGGCGAACTGCTCGCGTTCGGCAGCCAGCAGCGCGTTCGGCTCGGCGTACACGTTCTCGAAGATGGCCATCGGCGCCGGGTCCGGCATGGTCAGGCAGGCTTGCCGGACGCCGCGGCCGACATCCGCCGCCTCGGCGTCGATGGCCTCGAAGAAGGCCTGGTCGGCGGCGCCGGTGCGGACCAGGTAGGCCTTCACCCGCTCCACCGGGTCCTTGAGCTTCCACGCCTCCAGCTCGGCGGCCAGCCGGTACCGGGTCGGGTCGTCGGTGGTGGTGTGCGCGCCCATCCGGTAGGTGAAGGCCTCGATGAACATCGGCCCCTGCCCTTCCCGGGCGGCCTGCATGGCCTTGCGGGTGACCGCCAGGCAGGCGAACACGTCGTTGCCGTCCACCCGCACGCCGGGGAACCCGAAGCCGCTCGCGCGCTGGTACAGCGGGACGCGGCTCTGCCGCTCCAGCGGCTCGGAGATGGCCCACTGGTTGTTCTGGCAGAAGAACACCACGGGCGCGTTGAACACCGATGCGAAGACGAACGCCTCGTTCACGTCGCCCTGGCTGGTGGCGCCGTCGCCGAAGTAGACGATGACCGCCTCGCCGTCCTCGCCCACCAGCCCGTCGCGCTGGATCCCCATCGCGTAACCGGTAGCGTGCAGCGCCTGGGCGCCGATCACGATCGTGTACATGTGGAAGTTGTGCTCCGCCGGGTCCCAGCCACCGTGGCTGACCCCGCGGAACAACTCGAAGAGCTTCATCGGGTCCAGCCCGCGGCACCAGGCGACGCCGTGCTCACGGTAGGTGGGGAAGGCCATATCGCGCGGGCCGAGCGCTCGCCCTGAGCCGACCTGCGCCGCCTCCTGGCCGAGCAGCGAGGCCCAGATGCCCAGCTCACCCTGGCGTTGCAGCGCGATCGCCTCGGTGTCGATGCGGCGAACAAGGACGAGGTCGCGGTAGAGCCCCTTCACCTCGTCGGCGGACAGTTCCAGTGGATAGTCGGGGTGCTCGAGCCGCTCCCCCTCGGGCGTGAGCAGTTGTACGGTTTCCACGCGTGACCCGGCCTGCCCGTCCAGGCTGGCGGATCCCGGTGCGGCGGTGATCGCACCGTCAGCATCGACGGCCACGTGCCACTCCTTGTGATCGGGGCCGGCTGCGGGATCACCGTGACCGGCCAGTGGGGGTCCATGACGGCTCTGGTGGGCCTGGACCGCTAATGCCATCGTGACAGACGCTGCGGGGTGCGGCTAACCCCAGATGAACAATCACCCTCTGGCCGCCAGTCACGTACGCTGCGTGGCCAGTGGGCAAGGCGCGAGGAAAGGGCTAGGAAAAGTGACCAAAATCATTGTCGATGTGATGCTGAAGCGGGAGATTCACGACCCGCAGGGAGAGGCGATCTCACGCGCCTGCCAGCGGCTTGGATACGGCGATGTGGTGGACGTGCGTCAAGGGAAGCGGTTCGAGCTAGAACTGCGCGGAGAGGCCGATGACAGCGCCCTGACCAGGGTCGAAGCGCTTGCTGGCGAATTGCTCGCCAACCCGGTGATTGAGGAATTCGTGCTGCGCGCGGAGTGATTAGTGCTGCGCA
Source organism: uncultured Actinomycetes bacterium (assembly GCA_963734725.1). GTDB lineage: Bacteria > Actinomycetota > Actinomycetes > Streptosporangiales > Streptosporangiaceae > DASXKD01. The sequence goes on along the minus strand of CAVTIX010000013.1, from coordinate 72,269 downwards.
CGGGGTGAGGAGATGTCTTGGCGCGCCGACGGGGGTTGCTTAGGCGGCCTGGATACGGCGCGCGTTAACCATGGTGTCACTCAAGTTGACGGTTACCCCGGCTCAGGCGGGGAAAGCACTCTAAGTGACCAAGATCGACCGTGGAAGCGGGGACCAGGGGGCAGATGCATACTTCGGTCACCAGCGCCGAGGAGCCTAGCGTGGATGTGAAGCTCTGCCTGGTGTTCCCGCGCGAGGCGCTGAGCGTCCCGGTGATGCGCCATATGCTCGGCGATGCCTTGCGGGGGCTCGGCGCCGATGACGATGGACTGGCGGAATTGCTACTCGCGGTGACCGAGGCCTGCACGAACGTGGTACGCCACGGCGGGCCTGGCCGCAGGTACGAGGTCGTCGTCAGCCTGGGCCGGCGCGGCTGCCGCATCGAGGTGCAGAACACCTGGCAGGGGTTCGCCGGCGGCCGCCTCCCTGGGCTGCGCCGCCGCTCCTGGCCCGGCCCGGCCTCGGTGGTGCGCCCCCGGCGCCGCGGTGGTCGGCCCGCGACGCTCGGCCGCTCGCTGCTCGGCGCCGGCCGTGGCGGAGCAGACTCCGCGGCCTATCCCGCTGAGGCGTCCTTCACCGAAGAGGACATCGCCGCGCTGCCAGAATCGGGCCGCGGGATCGACATCATGCGCGCCTTCGTCGATGACGTCAGCATGACGACTAGCGGCCCTGAGCACCGGACGGTGGTGTCCCTGCAGAAGCGCCTGGCCTGGCGCCCCGGGGCGCCGTTCGCCGCCACGGCGGACGACGAGTTCGACGCCGGCGAACTCGCCGACGCCGGCTGACGGACCCGGCTGCCCCCGGCTGACCCGCCCCGGACGCCGGCTGGCCCGCAACGGGCGCCGGCTGGCCCGCCCCGGGCGCCGGCTGACCCGGAAGCGGACTCAGGCTGACCCGTCCGGACCCAGGCTGACCCGTCCGGCGGACCGCTCTCTGCCCCGCCTTCCCCGCGATTCGTTTGCAGCCGCTGGCGCCATCGGCCACATTACTTGTGTGGTCGTTGGCGTAATCGGCCACAAACGCGAGCGGCACGCGCGGGTGGCGACCGCCGCCCGGGGGCCGGTGAGCCGGTAGCCTGCCTGGCGTGGGAGGACTCGCGTGACGGCCCGGGTCGGGGTTATCACCTTTCCCGGTTCACTCGATGACCGCGACGCCGCGCGCGCGGTCCGGCAGGCCGGGGCGCAAGCGGTCGCGCTCTGGCACGGTGACCGTGGCCTGCGTGGAGTCGATGCGGCGATCCTGCCCGGTGGCTTCTCCTACGGTGACTACCTGCGCTGCGGGGCGATCGCGCGGTTCGCGCCGGTGATGGCGGACCTGGTGCCCGCCGCCCAGGCCGGGCTGCCGGTGCTCGGCATCTGCAATGGGTTCCAGATCCTGTGCGAGGCGCACCTGCTGCCCGGCGTGCTGACCCACAACGCCGGCCTCCGGTTCATCGACCGGCAGGTCCGGGTGCGCATCGAGCACAACGCCACCCCGTGGACCACGGGCTACCAACGGGACCAGGAGATCACGGTGGTGCTCAAGAGCGGGCAGGGCGCCTACCTGGCCGACCCCGCCACTCTGGACCGGCTCGAATCCGGCGGCCAGGTCGTCGCCCGGTATTGCGACGGCAGCCCGAACGGCGCCGCGCGGGGCATCGCGGCCGTGGCGAGCCCCGGCGGGAACGTGGTCGGGATCATGCCGCACCCCGAGCACGCGATCGACCCGCTGACCGGGCCGGGCAGCGACGGGCTCGGGTTTTTCACCTCGGTGATAAGCGCGCTGGTGGCCCGGTGAGACGCCCGCGGTCGACCCCAGGCGGTGTCACGCCGCAGCCGCCGGGACGAACGCCGCAGCGCTCCGCGCTGCCCCGGCGGCGAGACTCTGCTGGCCCGGGGGACACCCCCGGAACCCCCCATGGGCCTCCCAAAGCCAGCGGGTTGCCCGCGAGGGAGGCCATGGACATGAGCGTGGCGGTGGCCGCGGCCACCCCTGACCGCGCCCAGCCGTACCGGGAACTGGGCCTGACCACCGAGGAGTACCAGCGGATCCGGGACCTGCTCGGGCGACGGCCGACCGACCCGGAACTGGCGCTGTACTCGGTGATGTGGAGCGAGCACTGCTCCTACAAGTCGTCCCGGCGGTACCTGCGCCAGTTCGCCGACAAGGCGCCGCGCGCCGCAGCACTGCTGGCCGGCATCGGGCACAACGCCGGCGTGGTGGATATCGGCCAGGGGTACGCGGTCACCTTCAAGATCGAGTCGCACAACCACCCGTCGTACGTGGAGCCGTTCCAGGGCGCGGCGACCGGGGTCGGCGGCATCGTCCGCGACATCCTGGCGATGGGCGCCCGCCCGGTGGCGGTGATGGACTCGCTGCGGTTCGGCCCGGCGGAGGCCCCGGACACTGCCCGGGTGCTGCCCGGCGTGGTCGGCGGGATCTCGTTCTACGGCAACTGTCTCGGGCTGCCGAACATCGGGGGCGAGCTGGCCTTCGATCCGTGCTACGCGGGCAACCCGCTGGTGAACGCGCTCTGTGTGGGCGTCATGCGGCACGAGGACCTGCGGTTCGCCGTGGCGCGGGGCGCGGGCAACAAGGTGATCCTGTTCGGCGCGCGCACCGGGCCGGACGGGATCGGCGGGGCGTCGGTGCTGGCCAGCGCGTCGTTCGGGGGTGGCGAGGCGGCGAAACGGCCCAGCGTCCAGGTCGGCGACCCGTTCATGGAGAAGCTGCTGGTCGAGTGCTGCCTGGAGCTGGGCGCGGCGGGCCTGCTGGCCGGCATCCAGGACCTGGGCGCGGCCGGGGTTTCCTGCGCGACCGCCGAGCTGGCCGCGGGCGGCGGCGCCGGCATGGCGGTGAACCTGGACCTCGTGCCGCTGCGCGACCCCTCGCTCGGCCCCGCCGAGATCCTCATGAGCGAGTCGCAGGAACGCATGATGGCCATCGTCGAGCCGCGGCACGTCGAGAAGTTCGCCGCCATCTGCGCGCGCTGGGACGTGCCGGCCACGGTGATCGGCGAGGTGACCGGCACCGGTCGGCTGGAGATGACCTGGCGCGGCGAGGTCGTGGTGGACATCGCGCCGCAGACGGCGGCCAGCCAGGGCCCGGTCTACGACCGGCCGGCGGCGCGCCCGGCCGCCCAGGACGCGCTGGCGGCCGATGGCCCGGCGGCGCTGCCGCGGCCGGATCCCGGCGCCCTGCTGGACACCCTCCTCACCCTGCTGTCCTGGCCGGACCTGGCGGACAAGACCTGGGTGACCGAGCAGTACGACCGGCACGTGCTCGGGGACACGGTGCTCGCCGCGCCGGAGAACGCCGGGGTGGTCCGGGTGGACGAGCAGACCGGGCTTGGGCTGGCGCTCGCCACCGACGGAAACGGGCGGTACTCCCGGCTGGACCCGTACGCGGGCGCCCAGCTCGCGCTGGCCGAGGCGTACCGGAACGTGGCGGCCACCGGGGCGCGCCCGGTGGCGGTGACCAACTGCCTCAACTTCGGCTCGCCCGAGGATCCCGGCGTGATGTGGCAGTTCGCCGAGACGGTTCGCGGCCTCGCCGACGGCTGCGCGTTCCTCGGCACCCCGGTGACCGGCGGCAACGTGAGTTTCTACAACCAGACCGGGGAGGCGCCCATCCACCCGACGCCGGTGGTGGGCGTGCTGGGCGTTCTCCCCGACGTGCGGCGCCGGTTGTCGCTCGGCTTCCGCCGGCCGGGGGCTGCCGTGGTGCTGTTCGGCCGGACCGGCGCCGATTTCGGCGGTTCGGCGTGGGCCTGGGCGGCGCACGGTCACCTCGGCGGGCGCCCGCCCGCGGTGGACCTGGCGGCGGAGCAGGGACTCGCCAGCGTCCTCACGGCGGCAGCGGCCGAAGGCCTGCTCGCGGCGGCGCACGACCTGTCCGACGGAGGCCTGGCCGTCGCGCTGGCCGAATGCTTCGTGGGCGGCGCGGCGGGCTGCCGGGTGAGCCTGGCCGGTGACCCGTTCACGATGCTGTTCAGCGAATCGCCCGCGCGCGTGGTGGCCGAGGTCGCCCCCGGCGCGGAGGCCGCGCTCGCCGCGCTGTGCGCGAAGCACGCGGTGCCGCTGGCGGACCTGGGCACGGTCGGCGGGGACCGGCTGGAGGTGGCGGGCTGCTTCAGCGTGGCCCGGGACGACCTGGCGGCTGCCCGGGCGCGGGTGCTGCCCGCCCTGTTCGGCTGAGCGGCAGGGCGATGGCCGCCAGCGGGAGGGCTGCCCAGCGGCTTCGGGCCGCGCAGCGGCTGCGTGCCGACCTGGACGAGCAGCGCGCGGCGCTGGGCCAGCCGGCCTGGTCCGGGCCGGATGACCCGGAAGCGCTCGGCCGGGCCAGCGCCCTCGCGGTCGCGGCGGCCTTGAGCGCCGGGCTGGCGCCGCTCCCCCGGGCGCTGCGGGCGGCGACAAGGCACCTGGCCGGGCTGCTCGCCGCCCGGTCGCCCGGCCGGGCGGTGGAGGTGCGGGTGCCGCCTTACGCGGCGGTCCAGTGCATCGAGGGCCCCAGGCACACCCGTGGCACCCCGCCCAACGTGGTCGAGATGGACCCGGTGACCTGGGTCCGGCTGGCGGCCGGCCTAATGCCCTGGGCCGACGCGCTGGCCAGCGGCGCCGTGCGGGCCAGCGGGGTGCGCGCCGACCTGGCGCCGTACCTGCCAGTGCTGGAGATGCCCGGAGAAGCCGGCCCGGAACATTAGACTGACCGGGTGGTCAAGCCCGATGGCCGACAGACCGGCGACTTGGATCCGGGGGATCGGCCTCCTCGGGACGCGTGCGGCGTATTCGGCGTCTGGTCCCCCGGCGAGGACGTCGCCAAGCTCGCCTACTACGGCCTCTACGCGCTGCAGCACCGCGGGCAGGAGTCGGCCGGGATCGCGGTCAGCGACGGCTCGCGGATCGTCGTGTACAAGGACATGGGCCTGGTGGCCCAGGTCTTCGACGAGCGGGTGCTGAGCAGCCTGCACGGGCACATCGCGGTCGGGCACTGCCGCTATTCCACCAGTGGCTCGTCGGTCTGGGAGAACGCCCAGCCGACGTTCCGGCCCACGCCCGCCGGCGGCGTCGCTCTCGGCCACAACGGCAATTTGATCAATACGCTCGAGCTCGCCACCCTGGCGGGGCCGGCCTTGGGCCTTCCGGGGCTGGCCAGCACGTCCGACACCGACGTGCTCACCGCCCTGTTCGCCGATCCTGGCCACGCCAGCCTGATCGAGGCCGCGCTGACCACTCTGCCCCTGGTCCGGGGGGCGTACTCGCTGGTCTTCGCCGACGAGCAGACCCTGTACGCGGCACGGGACCCACAGGGCTTCCGCCCGCTGGTGCTCGGCCGGCTCGCCGATGGCTGGGTGGTGGCGAGCGAGACGGCGGCCCTGGACATCGTCGGCGCCCGGTTCGTCCGCGAGGTGGCGCCAGGCGAGCTGATCTCCATCGACGAGCGCGGCGTCACCTCCGCCACGTTCGCCCGGCCGCAGCCCCGGGGGTGCCTGTTCGAGTACGTGTACCTGGCCCGCCCCGACACCACCATCGCCGGGCGGAGCGTGCAGGCGGCGCGGGTCGAGGTGGGCAGACGCCTGGCCACCGAGCACCCGGCCGAGGCCGACCTGGTCATCCCGGTGCCGGAGTCGGGCACCCCGCCCGCGATCGGGTACGCGCAGGCCAGCGGGATCTCCTACGGGCAGGGGCTGGTCAAGAACTCCTACGTGGGGCGCACGTTCATCCAGCCGAGCCAGACGATCCGCGAGCGCGGCATCCGGCTGAAGCTGAACCCACTGCGGGACGTGATCGCCGGCAACCGGATCGTCGTGGTGGACGACTCGATCGTGCGCGGCAGCACCCAGCGCGCCATCGTCGCGATGCTGCGCGAGGCGGGCGCCGCCAGCGTGCACGTGCGGATCTCCAGCCCGCCGGTGCAGTGGCCGTGCTTCTACGGGATCGACTTCGCCACCCGGGCCGAACTGATCGCGGGCAGCCTCGCGGTCGAGGAGATCCGCGAGTCCATCGGGGCTGACTCGCTCGGCTTCATCTCGCTGGCAGCCTTGATCGAGGCGACCACGCTGCCCGCGGACCGGCTGTGCCGGGCCTGCTTCGACGGCGACTACCCGGTCCCGGTCGCCGAGGCCGAGCGCGGCAAGCACGTGCTGGAGGGGGCGGCTGCCGCCGGGACGCGCCGGTGAACAGTGCTAGCCCGGGGGGGCGACCCCCGGAACCCCCCGAGGGCCTACGGGCCGCGATGACTCCGTCACCGCGGCCCGGGCCGCTGGCCCGGGGGGACACGGCTCCACCCGGGGGACACCCCCGGACCCCCGAAGGCCCGGACCCCCCCGAGGGCCTACGGGCCGCGATGACTCCGTCACCGCGGCCCGGGCCGCTGGCCCGGGGGGACACGACTCCACCCGGGGGACACCCCCGGACCCCCGAAGGCCCGGACCCCCCCGAGGGCCCGCGGCCCGCCGTGACTCCGTCACGGCGGGCGGGGCCGCTAGCCCGGGGGAGCCAGGCCTCGGGGCTTCCTACCAGGACGCTGGGGTGAGCATCGAGGCGGGGGACCGGGCGGTGGCCTTGATGCGGGAATCGGTCGCCCGGACGGCGGGCCCCGAGGTGATCGGGGGGATCGGCGGCTTCGCCGGCCTGTACGACGCCTCCCGGCTCACCGGCTACCGGCGCCCGCTGCTGGCCACTGCCACCGATGGGGTGGGCACCAAGGTAGTGATCGCCCAGTGGCTCGGCCGGTACGGCACGGTCGGCCTCGACCTGGTCGCGATGGTGGTGGACGACCTGGTCACCTGCGGCGCCGAGCCGTTGTTCATGACCGACTACGTGGTGTTTGGCCGGCTTTCGGCCGACCGTGCCGCCGAGGTCGTCGGGGGAGTGGCACGCGGTTGTGAGCTGGCGGGGTGTGCCCTGCTCGGCGGGGAGACCGCCGAGCACCCGGGCCACCTCGGCCCGGATGACTTCGACCTGGCGGGCGCCGCGACCGGGGTCGTGGAGGCGGACGCGCTGCTGGGCCCGGACAAGGTCCGCCCCGGGGACGCGGTGCTCGCGCTCGCCTCGTCCGGCCTGCACGCCAACGGGTACTCACTGGTCCGGCGGGTGATCGCCGAGGCGGGCCTGGCCTTGGACGCCGAGCCGCCCGGGCTTGGCCGGACGCTGGGCGAGGAACTGCTGACGCCGACCACGATCTACGCGCGGGACTGCCTGGCCCTGGCCGCCGGGTGTGATGTGCACGCGTTCGCGCACGTGACCGGGGGCGGGCTGGCGGGCAACCTGGCGAGGGTGCTGCCGCCCGGAACGGGCGCCACCGTGGACCGGGGGACCTGGCGCCCGCCGGCGATCTTCGGCCTGCTCGCGGGGCACGGCGGGATCGGCCAGGACGAGATGGAGCGCGTGTTCAACATGGGCGTCGGCATGATCGCCGTCGTAGCAGCGGACGACGCCGGCCGCGCGCTGGACCTGGTGAATGCGCACGGTATCCGCGCCTGGTCCGTCGGCCAGGTCACATCCGGCGGCGAAGGCGTCCGCCTCGCTGGCGCTTACCAGGCCTGAGGGGGCACGGACCGGCAGCCTGCTTAGTCTCGGTCTTCTTCGCCGTCGTAGTCGTCGTCGCCTTCTTCGCCGTTGTAGTCGCCGAAGTCGCTGTAGCGGTCGCCGGGATCGGAGGAGGCGTGGTCGTGATTGTCCTGCCTGCCTTCGCCGACGCCCAGCTCGGTCCGCAGCCGGTCAAGGTCAGTGCCGCCGCTGTTGTACTTCAGCTGGCGGGCCACCTTTACCTGCTTGGCCTTGGCTCGGCCGCGCCCCATTGGCTCGACCCCCTCGAACATGCGGGACCTTGCTAGGTCCCTGTTCCCTGCAGTGAGCAAGACAGGCTTCGCGCACATGGTGCGGCGCGTCGCTTCTCCAGCGCCTAGAGCGCGACGCGCGCTTCGAGCCCGCATGCACCTATTACGGTACCTGCTTTACGCCGCGAGCGCTTCCCAGGCGCACTGCTAGGTACTGCACCCGGCTCAGGAAGGCAGCCAGATGCCCCGGAGCCGGCCGACCTCGGCCATCCGCCCCTCAGCCATCCGGTCGGCGGCCACGGCGGGCGGCACGCCCTCTTCGTCGGCCAGTGCGAAGATCTTTTTGGTCGTAACGAAGATCTGTTCGGTGCGCGCCCTGGCCCGCTCGAAGTTGAACCCGTCCAGCTCGTCCGCGACCTGGATGACCCCGCCCGAGTTCACCAGGTAGTCCGGGGCGTAGAGGATGCCACGGTCCGCGAGCACTTTCTCCAGCCCGGGGTGGGCGAGCTGGTTGTTGGCCCCGCCGCAGACGATGCGCGCGGACAGCGCGGCGACCGACTCGTCGGTGAGCGCACCGCCCATCGCGCACGGAGCGTAGATGTCGAGCGGGCGGGCTAGCAGCTCGGCCCGGCCGGCCACCGCCTGCACGCTCGGATGCGCGGTCAGCACCCGCTGGACCGCGCCTGGGCTGACGTCGCAGATCACAACGCTGGCGCCCGCCTCGACCAGGTGGCCGACCAGGCGGTGGCCCACCTTGCCCACGCCCTCCACCCCGACCAGACGGCCCTCCAGGCTGTCGGCGCCCCAGGCGTGGTCCGCGGCCGCCCGCATTCCTTGGAACACCCCGATCGCGGTGAGGATCGAGGAGTCCCCGCCGCCGCCGTGCAGCAGCGTGCGCCCGGTGACGTACTGGCACTCGCGGGCCACCACGTCCATGTCGTCGCAGAAGGTGCCGATGTCGCACGCGGTGATATAGCGCCCGCCGAGTGACTCGACGAAGCGGCCGTAGGCCCGCAGCAGCGCCTCGGACTTGTGCTTGGCCGGGTCGCCGATGATGACGGCCTTGCCGCCGCCGAGATCGAGGTCGGCCAGCGCGTTCTTGTACGCCATGGCCCGGGACAGGTTCAGCACGTCGGCCAGCGCCGCATCCTCCGTGGGGTAGGGAAAGAAGCGGGTGCCGCCCAGCGCCGGGCCGAGCGCGGTGGAGTAGATGGCGATGATCGCCCGCAGTCCGGTCTGGGGGTCCTGGCAGAACACGACTTGCTCGTGCCCGCCGCGGGCGGCGGGGAGGTGGGCGGCCGCGTCCTGGGGGTAGGCGGACGCGATTCCGCCGGGGGTGTTCGCGAAGACGTTCGTCACTGTGGTGACTCTCCTGGCGTCGTCCCGCGTCCTCGTTGACGCGGACCTCGCGTCAAGCGTATGCCCGCCCGGCCTGGCCCGGGCGCAACGGCGATCCGCTCCGGCACGGCCGTGCCGGGCCGCGCCGGCGAAGCAGCCCCGGGATCCCACTGACCTGCGGCCGGGGGGACGGTGATGATCTCGTTACGTGTCGTATCTGTATCCCGCCATTACTGCGTGCCAATATTCCTGCGTGCTTCCCTACGCGGCGTACTTGCGCGTCTACGAGCCCTTGTCGGCGTTTCCTGAGGCCGAAGAACGACGTTGGGTCCAGTACGCGGCCTCGCCGGGCCGCCCGCGCCGCGCTGGGGCGCTCGCCGCCGAGCAAGCGGAGTCGCTGCGCAGAGCGATCGCGTTCCCGTCGCTGCCCGCGCCGGAGCGGGAAAGCGACCATGCCTACGTACGGTGGTCGGAGGGCGTCACCTATATCTGCCCGTGGCAAACGAGGCTGCGGTCCTGGCTGGTGCTGTCCCGGCTCCGCGCGGCCGCGCCGTCGCTGACCAAGGCCGCGTTCTCCGTCGGCCACACCGACGCCGCGGTTCGTGACTTCGCTCGCTGGCGCAGCCGGGCGCCCTCGCCGCGGGTGTACATCCAGGCGAACACCTGGTCGGTGCCCTTCGCCTGGTTCGTGCCTTTCGCCGCGGACGAGCGCTGGCTCGTGCTCGGGGCGCCAGGTAACCCCGGGGACTCCGGCCGGGCAACCGCCGCGGGAACCCGCACGCTCGTCTACGCGACCACGATGAGCCAGGCGCGGACCCGGGTGGCCAAGGCGCGCAACGTGGTCCGCCCGGCCCGGGGCCCGCGGCCCACAGCCCCCTGGGGCGGTGACCCCGTGGCGCTGGTGGCCGAGCTCAAAGAGGTCGGCGCCTGGCTGGAAGAGTTCCACCCCCGGTCCCTGGTGGAGCTCGACTACGGCGGGCTAGTGCACCTGCTCGACGACGGCGCGCTGTGCGCGGACCAGTCCGTGGCGGAGGTGTCCGCCACGATTAGCGCCGTCGCCGCGGGGGAGGTCGAATTCGCAACGGCCATGCACCAGCGGTTCACGGGCCGCTGGCGCGCGCTGGAAGCACTCAAACAGGCGAACTGACTTCTCACGCAGCGTAACTCAAGCCCACGGACTAATCCGGACACAAGTCGCAGAATCTTGCTCCTGGTGGTCGACTTGTCACCCCTGGTGATGGCAATATGGTCTGTGTGGGGTCATATGGGACATCCACGGCAGGCTCCACCCGGAGCCAAGGCAAGCTACAACGCAGGATCGCAGTACTGGTCCAGGAGGAGAGGCCACATGTCTGCACGCACGCCAGAAGCTGAACCGCTGCTGACGCCAGCCGAGGTCGCGACGATGTTTCGCGTGGATCCCAAGACCGTGACGCGGTGGGCGAAAGCCGGCAAGCTCACGTCCATTCGTACCCTCGGCGGTCACCGCCGGTACCGCGAGACGGAGGTCCGCGCCCTGCTCGCGGGCATCCCGCAGTCGCGTTCGGAGTAGGCTCCGCTCATGCGCGGCGCGCCAGGGCAGCCGGGCCCGCGATCGTCCCCGGCCAGCCACCTGCGGCGCGCGCGCCTGGACTGCGCAGCAGTCCGCCAGCAGTACTGAAGGGGGGTCGGCCCCGGCGGTCATCGGCCGCGATCGGGGCGCCATTTCGCAGGGCGCGTCGCAGCAGCGATGCGCCGTCAGCCGTCGCCGGGCGCAGCTCACGCGCGGAATTAGGGCCTCGCTGCGGCCCCACGGTCCCGGGTTGTCGCAGTCGCGGCGGACAATCTGAAGCGTGCACATCGCAGTCGTCGCCGGGCCGGGACGCAGTTGCGTGCTGTCCGAGTTCTCCTGGGACGGCGCTGGCCACGGGCGCATCGTTAAGCATGACGACCTTTGCGCGGCCGTCGCGGAGCGCGAGCGGACCGGCGACGTCCGCTGGATCTGGGCGGCCTGCGGTGACATCTACCCGGCCCTGCTGCGCGCCGGAGTACGTGTGCAGCGCTGTCACGACGTGGCGCTGACCGAGGCGCTGCTGCTGGCCCGGGACGGGCACACGGGGGAGCCGGCCACGATGGCGGCGGCCTGGGCGCGCCTGGGCGGGGCGGCGGGGTCGGGGCTAGCGCTGGGCGGGGCGGCGGGGTCGGGGCTAGCGCTGCGCGGGGCGGCGGGGTCGGGGCTAGCGCTGCGCGGGGCGGCGGCGCCACAGGCCCGGGCACTCGCCGGGCGGCCCGGCATGGCCGGCCAGGCGGTGCTGTTCGAGCCCGCCGACCCCGCCTTCCCCAGCCCCGGCGCGGCGCTGGACGCGCTGATCGCCGTGCATGCGGACCAGCTGCGCCGGATCGCGGCCGACGAGCACCCGGGCAGGTTCGCGCTGCTCGTGGCGGCGGAGTCGGCGGCCGGGCTGGTGGCCGCCGAGATGGGCTACGACGGGCTGCCCTGGCGCGCCGACGTGCACTCCGCCTTGCTGGCCAGCCTGCTCGGCGACAAGCCGGTGCCGGGGCTGCGCCCGCAGCGCCTGGCCGACCTCGCCGCGCAGATCTCCGCCGCGCTCGGCGGCCGCCCGGTGAACCCCGATTCCCCGGCGCAGGTGCTGCGCGCGCTGGCGGCCGCCGGTTTCCGGGTGCCGTCCACCCGCGCGCATGTGCTGCGTGAGGTGGACCACCCGGCGGCGGGCCTGCTGCTTGAGTACAAGGAACTCGCCAGGCTGTACGCCGCGCACGGCTGGTCGTGGCTGGAGGAGTGGGTGACCGGCGGCCGGTTCCACCCCGAGTACGTGGTCGGCGGGGTGGTCTCCGGCCGGTGGGCGACCCGGGGGGGCGGCGCGCTGCAGATCCCGCGGGTGCTGCGCCGGGCGGTGGTGGCCGACCCCGGCTGGGTGCTGGTGGTGGCGGACGCCGCGCAACTCGAACCGCGAGTGCTGGCGGCGCTGGCCGGGGACGAGGCGCTGGCGCTTGCGGCGGGTACCGGCGATCTCTACCAGGCGCTGGCCGACTCGTTCGGCGGGGAGCGGGCGAACGCCAAGATCGCGCTGTTGTCCGCCATGTACGGCGGGGCGGCCGGCCAGGCGCGGCAACTGCTGGCGGTGCTCCGGCACCGGTTCCCGCGCGCCGCCCGCTATGTGGAACTGGCCGCCCAGGCAGGGGAGGAGGGCAAGGTGGTCCGGTCCCGGCTCGGGCGGACCTGCCCGCCGCCGTCGAGCGACTGGCGCGGGCTCACCGCCGAACCCGACGACCCAGCGGCCGAAGAACAGCGTGCCGGCCGGTCGGTGCGCGCCCGCGGCAGGTTCACCCGCAACTTCGTGGTTCAGGCCAGCGCGGCCGACTGGGCCGTTGTCTTCCTGGCCGGCCTGAGGCGCCGCCTCGGCTTTCACCCCATGCATAACGAGAGCGGGGCGCCCGCCCCGGCGCACCGCCCGGGGCGCAAACGAGAGCGGGGCGCCCGCCGTCCCCGGCGCACCGCCCGGGGCGCAAAACGAGAGCGGGGCGCCCGCCGTCCCCGGCGCACCGCCCGGGGCGCAGCCTGCCGCCACGGGGGGCGACGGTCAGCCGCGCTTGGTGTTCTTCCAGCACGATGAGGTGATCGTGCACTGCCCGGCGGGCCGCGCCGAGGACGTGGTCGCGGCGGTCGGCGAGGCCGCCGCCGAGGCCGGGCGGCTGGTGTTCGGGCCGACCCCGGTCCGGTTCCCGGTCACCACGGCCGTGGTGGCCAGCTACGCCGACGCCAAGTGACGCCAGAGTCCTGCTGGCATGCCCTAGGCCGGGGCGGGCGAAGGCTGGTCCGTGCCGCAGTACTTGCACTTGAGCGCGGCCTCCGGCAGGTCGGCGGACAGGCAGGCCGGGCAGGTCTTGACCGGGGCGGCCGGGCCGAACACGGTGATGCCTCGCCGGGCCTGGATCCGCCGGTAAGGGACGACGATCACGTAGTAAACGACCAGCATGAAGACGATGAAGTAGATGATCGCGGAGATCAGGGCGCCAATGTTCAGGAACGTCGCATGGTTGTTGTCGTTTCCAAGCTGAATGCCCAGGCCAACGGAATGGCCGCCCTGGGCCCGCGCCACTATCGGGCTGATGATATTGGCCGTGAATGCGGCGATGAGCGCGCTGAACGCGAGCGCGACGGCGAGCCCGACGGCCACTGTGCTTGCCGTTTAACCTGCCCGGCTGAGACCTGGGTGCTTTGCGGATCTTGTGCTGGGTGACTCCGGCGTGTCGCCGCAGGTAAGTGCGGCCTCCGCGTGATCATTTGTTCTCGCCAAAGGACAAAGATCACAAACGAAGGCCGTGATGAACAGCTTGCCAGCAGATGCCGGTGCCGGGCCACTCGCCGTGCTGTCGCGGTTCCGGCTTGACTTCCACGCGTGCCTGACCGCCCGGCGTGATGAACTGTTTGAGCTGACAGATGCGGTGCTGTGCGCGGGCGGGCCGGTGACGACGCTGGCCGGGCTGTCGCTGGCCCCGGAGCACCGGCGCGGCCATGGCGCGCTGTATGACGCGGTGAACCAGGGCCGGATCAACATCGGCCGACTGCGGCGCTGCCTGGCCGGGCTGCCATTACCGCGCGCCGCGGATGGACGGCTGATGCTGGCGGTGGATGTGAGCAACTGGCTGCGGCCGGGGGCGGCGACCAGCGCGGACCGGTTGTTCTGCCACGTCTACGGGCGGGGCAAGGGGCAGGCGCAGATGATCCCGGGCTGGCCATACTCGGTGATCGCCGCGCTGGAGCCAGGCCGCACGTCCTGGACCTCGGTGCTGGATGCGGTGCGCCTGGGCCCTGATGACGACGAGACCGCGGTCACCGCCGCCCAGGTCCGCGACCTCATCACCCGGCTGATCGAAGCCGGGCACTGGCATGACGGCGACCCGCCCATTCTGGTCATCTTCGACGCCGGCTACGACGTGACCAGGCTTGCCTGGCTGCTCGCCGATCTCCCCGCAGAACTGCTGGGGCGGCTGCGGTCTGACCGGGTAATGCAGCTGCCCGCGCCGCCGCGCCCGCCCGGCACCGTGGGCCGGCCCCGCAAGCACGGCAGCGAGCTGGCCCTGGCCGACCCCGCGACATGGCCAGCCCCGCAGGTCACCACCAGCACGGTGACCACCCGGTACGGGACCGCCGCCGCCACCGCGTGGGACCGGGTACATCCGCGGCTCACACATCGCGCCGCCTGGCTGGATTACGACGGTGACCTGCCGGTCATCGAGGGAACTCTGATCCGCCTGCAGGTCGATCACCTGCCCGGCAACCGGGACCCCAAGCCCGTGTGGCTCTGGTGTTCGGTCACTGGCGCCTTGCCCGCCGGCGTGGACCGGCTATGGCAAGCGTTCCTGCGCCGATTTGATCTTGAACATACCTTCCGGCTCTATAAGCAGGTCCTCGGCTGGACCGCCCCGAAACTCCGCGGCCCGCCCGCGGCAGACCTGTGGACCTGGCTGATCATCACCGCCCATGCCCAACTCCGCCTCGCCCGCCCCCTCGCCGACGACCTGCGCCTGCCCTGGGAACGCCCCGCCCCGCCCGGGCGGCTCACCCCGGCCCGGGTCCGCCGGGGGTTTAGAAACATCCGCGCGACGGTCCCCTGCCCAGCCGGTGCGCCAAAACCCGGCAAGCCCGGCCCCGGCCGGCCGCCAGGGTCGAAGAACCGCCGCCCCGCACCCCGCCACGACGTCGGCAAATCCACCAGAAGAGAACTCAGCCTCACCGCACGGCGCAAACCCGCAGGTTAAACGGCAAGCTGTGACGATGTCGCCCCGCATGAGGAAGTTCTTGAACCCGGTGATCATGCTTCCTACCCTCCCTAGCCGTCCCCGCTGGCTCCGGGCGGCGAGATGCGGGGGAGCGAGCGAGCCGCCCGGCCGTGGATGCCGACCATATCGTTGCGGCCAGGCCGGAGAAGCGGCAACGCGGCGGTGCGGGCGCCCGAACCCTGGACATCCGGATTCCCGGCCGGTGCGCCGCCGGTTGAACGAGCGCCGTGGCTGGCCCGTTCATGATGGAGCGGGACACTATCCGGGCGGCGGCAGGCACCTGGAAGCGACCGCGGGAAGGGGCCCGGCGATGAGGAAGATCCTGCTTGTGGTGATGGGCGTCGCCGCCACGCTGGCGGGGCTGGTCTGGACGCTGCAGGGCCTGGGATATGTGGGGGGCAGCTTCATGAGCGGGGCGACCGTGTGGGCGGTCATCGGCCCGCTGGTCGCGCTGGCCGGCCTGGCGCTCACCGTCGTGGGGCTACGTACCCGCCACCGCGTGCGCTGATTACAATCCGTTATAGAAGCGCGGCAAAATTATTACACAACGCAAAGCCCTTACCACACTGGATTAGATAAAGTAGCAGGTCAGCTAGCCATTTTCCGGGTGGGCTGAAGTTTTCGCACCTAAACCCATGTCACTGACGGTAAACTCCCCCCCGGATAGGGGATGGCTCGCGGGGGGCATGGGAGGGCCGCATGGATGGACGGCACGTGGTCGCCGCGGGAACCGAGGAAGCCGGGGTTTCGTGGGTCATCTGGGCGCGGCGTGATGAACCGCGCGACGGTGATTTGTTAAGCATGATCAGGCTCACCGACTCGGGTGGGCGGATCCTTCACCTCGGGGCTTCCTCCGGGCCGCCGCTGTACCCGGGCCGCCTGCTGAACGTCACCACCAGCGGCAGCGAGGAGGGGCCGCGGGCGCTGCTTGCCCGGGTGGATCCGAAGGTCCGGCGGCTGGAGTTGCGGGTACACGGCGGCAGCACGAGGGACGTGCCGCTGTACGACTGTGCCGAGATCCCCGAAGTGCGTTTTGCCGCGCTGCTGCTGCCGCGCGAGGAACTGCTCGACTCGGTGGCCGGTCTCGGCGCCCGGGGCCGCGAGCTTGAGCGCTTCGACCTGCGGTTCCAGCAGGGCCGCTGGGAGGCCCGGCACCCTAACCGGGCCGTGCGGCCGGCCACCTTATTTTCCCCGGCCGGGTAGCCGGGGGTAACCCGGGCAGCCGGGTTACGTGGTGGCCGGGTTACCGGCTGCCGGTTGTGGTTGCCCGCCGCCGGATGGCGCGTGCTGCTTAGCGCTTACCGCGCCCGGAACCGGGCGCCCCGGATCCGGCAACGCACGGCGGGGAGGGCGCGGCGCTTTCCGGCATCCGCCATGCGCTGGCGGCGGCGGCCATGATCTCGGCGGTGGCCCGCAGCTCGGGTACCCCGGTGACCGTTCGGCCGGTGAGGAACCGGCGGGCCGTCTGCAGGGCCGCCGGGTCGCTGAGCAGTTCGCCGTGGAACGCAGGGATCACCACCACGTTGGGCGGCAGCGGGCAGGCGGGCAGGGTCACCGCGTCGGCGAGCGGGACGACTTCCAGCAGGCGTACCGGAGCGTGGTGGGCGGCCGCCGCGGCGAACCGGGCGCCGACGCTGTTCACCGAGCTGATCAGGGTCTGCGCGCCGGCCGTCCCGAACGGGGAGAGCCCGCCGACGAACCAGATCAGCGCGTGCAGTTCGTCCCCGGTGACCAGGCCGGTGCCGCTGCCTCCGCGGTAGCCGGACTGGCCGGGCGCGACAATCGGGCTGAGCAGGACCACCGATCCCACGGGGGCATGGGGGTGGCGCGCGAGCATCGCATCTACGCCGAGGCTGCCCTCGCTTTCCGCCACGATGTCCACGGGCTGGCCCGTCTGCATGTGCAGCCGCTGGGCTTGTGCGGCGATCCGGTCGCCGAGCACCGGCAGTGGCAAGTTGCCAGCCTTCCACCCGTAGGGCAGCGGCTGGCCGCGGCTGTTGGTGCCGCGGTAGGAGAACTGCTGCACTACGGTGCCCGGGAGTGCTTTGGCCAGCGCCTGGTTCTGGCCGCAGCACCAGGAGCCGAAACCGGCGATCTCGAGCACCGGGTGATGCCGGGTGCCGAGGATCGCGTGGGCTTGCCGGGCCGTCCCCGTGGTCCCGGCCACCCAGGCCATGGTCGGCGCCGGGTGCCCAACCGGGATAGGGCCGCTGAGGACGAAGATCAGCCTGGTCAGCGCGATGATCGTGGCGATGACCACGGCCAGGGCCATGGGCCCCGCGGGAATCCGGTGCGCCGTCAGCCCGGCCGGTGCCGCGGCCGCCACCACCGCCGGCGCGGGCCGGCCAACTCCAGGCCGACCGGCTCCGGTCCGGCTGGCGTGCGTCCCGCTGGCTCCGGTCCGGCTGGCGCGCGTCCCGTTGGCACCGGTCCGGCTAGTTGTCGCCTGGTCGGCTCCTGACTGGCAAGCTCCTGCCCGGCCAGTTCTCGCCCGGCCGGGCGCGGCCGGGCGGACCGTGCGACCGCGGCGGTCAGGCCGTGCCAGGCCCACGCGTTCACCAGGCCCGCCAGGCCGGCCACCGGTATCGCGTCCGGTACGGGCAGCGCCCCGGCGGCCGCGGCGGCCATGGTGAGCACGGCGAACTCGGCGAACAGCCACCATGCGGCCGAGGCCGGTGGCAGGGTCCGCCACCAGGCGCCGGCCGCCCCGGCGTGGCTCAGCGGCAGCGCGATGAGCAGCATGGCCGGTAGCAGGGCGAGGAATGGCCAGGAGAAGGGCAGGATGGCCACCCCGAAGGTCAGGCTGACCAGCGGGGACATCAGCAGGCAGGCCAGCGTGGTGACGACGAGCGCGCTGCGCAGGGCGGCCAGCGGCGGTTTCGTTAGGTGTACCGGCCACGCCAGCCGTACCAGCACGGTGTTCAGCGCGGACCGGGCGGCCACCAGCCCGGCGAGCAGCAGGGCGAACCAGAGCCAGGACCGCTGGGCGCTGTACAGCCAGCGCAGGTCGTGAAAGATCGCCAGCGGCGGGAGAGCGGTGACCTGAGGGGCAAGGCCGCGGGCGGCGGGCGCGAACAGCACCAGCAGACCGGCCTCGGCCATGGCCGTACCGCAACACACTGCGATCAGGCCTCGGTGCGCCAGGAACCGGTCGCCCCGCAAGCTGGCCCGCTGCGGCTCCTCGTCCATGCCCCGCATCTAGATTCGCGCTCTTCTCATGCCCCGCATCTAGATTCGCGCTCTTCTTCGGCGGGCCGGACATCCCGGGAACCACCGAGTGTCACCTTCTTGTATATCTCAGCACAGGGCCCGGACATCAACGCATTAACGCGTCGCGCCGGACGGCGCGTCGCCGCGCAACCGCCCGGCCAGTCAGAGCCGGCCGGCGTCCACGATCCGGCGCAGGAACCGCCTCGTCCGCTCGTCCCGCGGGCTGGCGAAAAGCTCCGCGGGCGGGGCGTCCTCGATGATCCGCCCCTCCTCCAGGAAACACACCCGGCGGGCGATGTCCCGGGCGAAACCCATCTCGTGCGTGGCGATGATCATGGTCATGCCGGTGGCGGCCAGTTCTCTGATCACGTCGAGGACCTCGGCCACCAGTTCCGGGTCGAGCGCGCTGGTGACCTCGTCGAGCAGCATGAGCTGCGGCCTCATGGCCAGCGCCCGGACGATCGCGACCCGCTGCTGCTGCCCGCCGGACAGCCGGTCGGGGAAGTCGGCTTCCTTGTCCGCCAGGCCGAACCTGGCCAGCAGCGCCCGGGCGTCCTCGTTCGCCTCGGCCCGGGACAGGCGCCGGACCCGGGTCGGGGCGAGGGTCACGTTGCGCAGGACGGTCATGTGCGGGAAGAGATTGAAGGACTGGAACACGATCCCCACCTGTCTGCGCACCAGGTTCGGGTTGATGCCGGGCCCGGTGATCTCCTGTCCCCACAGGCTGATCTGCCCGGAGTCGATCGGCTCCAGCAGGTTCACGCAGCGCAGCAGCGTGGACTTGCCGGAGCCGGACGCCCCGATCAGGCAGACCACCTCGTGCGTGGCGACGGTCAGGTCGATGCCCTTGAGCACCTTGTTGGCGCCGAACGACTTGTGCAGCCCCTCGATCCGGACCGCCTCGCCGCCGGCCACTGGGTCTCCGGCGGTCATGGCGTGGCCCCGGCGAGACGCCGGCGGCGGTCCCGTTCGATCAACCGGTCGGTGAACCGCGCCAGCGGGATGGTGAGGATCAGGAACAGTATGGCGGCCACGGTGAAGCTGGAGAAGTTGAACACCTGCTCGCTGTAGATTTCGGCCGCCTTGTTGGCCTCGATGGTGCCCAGGACGCCGACCAGGGCGGTGTCCTTCTGCAGGCTGATGAAGTCGTTGAGCAGCGGCGGGATGATGTTCCGCACCGCCTGCGGCAAGATGACGTAACGCAGCGCCTGCCGCTGCGGCAGGCCGAGCGACCAGGCCGCCGCCACCTGGCTCTGGTGCACCGAGTTCAGCCCGGCCCGGTACACCTCCGAGACGTAGGCGGAGTAGGACAGCACCAGGGCGGTCACCCCGTAGACCGCGTTGGACTGGCTGGACACCACCGGCAGGCTCAGCGCCGGGACGCCCAGCCCGATAGCGAAGATCACCAGGATCAGCGGCACGCCGCGGAAGAGGTTGAACGTAACCGGTGGCGAGGATCCTGATCGGGAACAGCGCGGGATGCACGGACTGCCTGATCAGGGCGATCAGCAGGGCCAGGAGCAGGATCAGCACCTCGGCGACGATGAACATCCTGATGTTGAGCCAGATCGCGGCGCCCACCGAGTAGTAGCCCTGCTGCGGGTCGCCGATGAACGCCTGCCACATGTGCTGCGGGCTGAAGAACTCGTGCTCCACCGCCCGCGCGCCGGGCGCCAGCAGGAAGATCGCGACCAGGGCGCCGAGCACGACGAGGGTGCTGACGGTCGAGATGACGGTCCCGCTCCGGCCGCCGAGCAGCCTGGCCCCGCGCCCGCTCCGCGCGAACGACCCCGGGGGCGGGTTCCCGGCTGAGCCCGCGGGCGGGGACCCGGCCGAGCCCGGGGGCGGGCTCCCGCTCAGCGCCACCGGAACTCAGGGCTGGATGGTGGGGAACGTCAGGTAGACCTGCAGGTACTTCTGCTGCAGCTGGTGCAGCGTGCCGTTGGCCTTCAGCGTGGCGATCGCCTTGTTCACGCAGGTCACCAGCGGGTTGCCCAGGTGGAACAGCAGTCCGTAGTGCTCGCCCACCGACGGGAACTGCGCCACCAGGACCGCGTGCTTGAGCTGCGCCGAGGCCATGTACTGCGCGGTGGGGGTGTCGGTGACCAGGGCGTCGATCCGGTGCGCCTCCAGCGCGGCGGACACCTCGCTGAGCGTGTCGAAGACCCTCGGCTGCTGGGTCGGCTGGATGTTGTTGGCGATGTAGGTCAGGCCGGTGGTCCCCACCTGGTCGCCGTAGAGATACTTCTTCAGGTCGGCCGGAGTGTGGTGGGCGACGATCGGGGCGCCCTTGAGCGCGACGATGGCCTGCTGCACGTCGTAGTAGCTGTTGGAGAACGTGACCGCCTGCGCGCGCTGCGGCGTGTAGGAGATCTCGTTGATGTCGAAGTCGAATTTCTTCGGCCCAGCGGCGTACGAGCTGCTGAACGGCTCGGTGACCCACACCACCTTGGAGTTGCTGAAGCCGAGCTGGTGGGCGATCGCGTAGGCGACGGCGCTCTCGTAGCCCTGGCCGTTGGACGGCTTGTTCTTCTCGAACCACGGCGTGAAGACCGGGTTGTCGGTCGCGACCGTGAGCACGCCCTTGGTGTACAGGTCCTTCTGGATCGAGGCGTTCGAGCAGCTTGCCGCCGAGGCGGACGGGGACGAGCCGCCGCTGCCGCCGGCGTTGGATGAGGTGGTGCCGCAAGCCGCCACTACGGCGCCGATGAGCGTGGTGGCAGCCGCCGCAACGATGATGCGCCGCATATGATCACTTCCCCCACCGTGCCGAAGGCGCGGGATAATCCTTGATGCCGAGGGCGCGGGATAGTTCTTGATAGACGGCCGGAGCTTATCGGTTCCGCCGTGGTTACCCAAGTCCGCCGGGCTGTGCCGGGCCCTGCTCGCCGAGCGCGAAGCGCAGGTAACGCTCCGCCGACCGGGCGACCGCGCGCCGCCCCGTCGGTGCGCACCACCCGCCGCCACCACGCGCCATATATCCGCTCGAACGGGTAGGGCGCCAGCCGGGCCAGCCCGCGCCGGATGACCTCCGGCCGCTCCGGGACCAGGTTGGGGTAGCTGTACATGAACGACACGTACCGCCGGTCTTGGACCACGGTCATGATGTCCCCGGAGAACACGGCGCCCGCCCCGCCGTCCGCGCCCGCCCAATGCAGCACCTGCCCGCCGTCGAAGTGCACGCCGACGTTGATGAGCGTGAGGCCGTCCCCGATCTCCTCGGCCTCGCCCTCCCAGAGCCGGACCAGCGGATCCGGCCGGGGCACCCACTCCCGGTCGGCGGCGTGGATGTACACCGGCGCGCCGAATTCGCGTGCAAACTCGGTCATCGAACCGTAGAAATGCGGGTGGCTGACCGCGATGGCAAGGATCCCGCCGAGGTCACGGATCTGGCGGACCAGGTCGTCGTCCAGGTAGCTGATCATGTCGAAGAGCACGTTCCCGGCCGGGGTCTGCACCAGCAGCGCCCGCTGGCCGATCGCGGTCGGGGGCTGGGCGCCGATCCCGAGCACGCCGGGTCCCTCCTCCTCGATCCAGCCCCGGTGCCCGGCGGCGGAGAGTTCGCCGAGGCTGGTCCAGCGCTGCCCGTCCCAGCCCACGTACTGGCGTTCGTCCAGGCAGATGGGGCAGTCTTCGCGCGGGGCCGGGTACTGGACCCCGCAGGTCACACAGATCGGCAGGTCTACGTCCATGACCCAGGTATAGCCCAAGCGCAGGCGGTCGGCCCGGCCCGGGATGCTTCGGTGGTCTGAACCCCTGAGCGATGGTGGCGCCGCGGCATCGGCTGATCCAGACCCATCCACAGCCGTGGCGGCGAAGGAAGCCCGGGCTTTACGGCCCATGGGACCAGGTGAGCAGGAACCTTTCCACCGAGATGGCCCCCCATGTGAGCGAAGCCGGGCGGGCGCGGGTCAGCGTTTGGCCCAGTAGTCGTCCGCGGCCAGTGTCTCCGCCATCTTCTCCGGGGTCTCGAACCCCGGCGCCATTGAGGCGTCCGTCCCCGCCATCATCTCGTGGTGCCCGATGTTCAGCATCCGCAGCCAGCTCTGCTGCCCGAACGTGAGCCCGATGAAGCATCCCAGTTCCACGAGTTCCGGTTCGGTGAAGTGCTTCCGCATCCGCGTCCAGAACTCGTCCGGCGTCTCCAGGCGCCAGGCGATTGCCTCGGCGTAGGCGAGTGCCGCCTTCTCCCGGCCGCTATAGCGCGGCGAGGTCTCGAAGTTCAGCAACTCGTCGTACTTGCCCTCCGTCAGGCCGCTGGCCGCCGCCGCGACCGAGCGCTGGTTGCCGCAGTATTCGCACTGGACGGTGCGGGAGATGTAGACCCGGCACAGTTCCTTGATCTGATGGTCACACACGCCGTGCCGGAAGATGTCATCCCAGGACCGGGCGAAGAACCAGAAGCAGGCGGGAACGTGCGCCCGAACCGCGGAGCTTTCCGGCCGCGGGGTGCCCTCGCGCGCGCACCGTTCCATCTCGGCCCGCATCTCGTCGTCCATCTGGTCCAACGGCACATAGCTTATGCGCTGCTTGTCCGCCATCCGGTGCTCCTCCTCGCCGCGGCCGCGCCCTACCTCCGAGCATGCCACACGCCCGGAGCGCTGGATCTGTCGTGAACCCAGCTACCGGGCCCGGAAAGCCTGCTTGTCGATCTTGTCTTTGGCGGTCATCGGCAGCCCAGCCACGAGGGGGCGACTCACGCGGCGCGGCCGGTTCCTTGAGTTCACCGGCCACCAGGTCGGGCAGGCCCGCCGTGGTAACGCCGGTGCGCAGCCAGCTGTCCACCAGGGCCCGGCCGGTCAGTTCGGGCTGCCCGGCGTACCCGACCACTCGGGTCCGGCCCGGCGGGCCCTCCGGCGGAGGGGACCGCCCCAGAAGGCCCCTCCACCGAAGGCAGCCTCGGCGCACCCCCTTGCACCTCGGCAATGCCAGCCCGGAAATCAACCAGCCCGAACGGGGCAACCCCGGAGACTGCCTCGTTCGTGACCGGGCCTGCGGCCCGGCGGATCGCCGGGCTTGCTACAAGTTTGTCGCCTCATGCGCCGTTTCGGAGGGAGATGAAAACTGTCGGACAAGCCCGGACATGCCCAGTGAGGGCGCGGCGGACAGCCGGCCTCAGCGGCCCGCGTGGAACAGGGCCGCGACGCGGTCGCGGGGGAGTGCGGGAGCGCGGTGGCCGTCACGCCCTGTCATCTCCTCGTTCGCGACGAGGGCGTTGGCCACGGCCTCCTCGGTGGCCTCCACCACCGCCGCGAAGAAGGGGTTCATCTGCGCCCAGGGGATGAACCTGAGCTGGTCGTAGTCACGCTCGGTGCCAGGCCGCGGGCTATAGCCGCTGAACCCACCGGGGTTCGCGGTGGAGAAGGCCAGGAACAGGTCGCCAGAGAAGTGCGAGCTGATGGTGCCGGTGCGCGCGATGCCGTGGGTGACCCGCCGGGCCAGCGCGGTGCACTGGTGTGGCAGCAGCGGCGCGTCGGTGGCTACGATGCCGATCACCGAACCGGCCCCTGGCGGAACCGTAGTGTCGCTGCCCACCGGGTTGTCCTCGGTGAGCAGCCGGCCGAGCGGCACGCCCGCCAGCGTCAGCTCCGGCCGGGCGCCGAAGTTGGCTTGGACGAACACCCCGACGGCATAGCTGGCGCCGCGGTAGGCCACCAGCCGCGAGGCGGTGCCGTTGCCGCCCTTGAACTCGTAGCAGATCATGCCGGTGCCGCCGCCCACCGAGCCTTCCTCGACCGGCCCGCCGCGCGCCGCCTCCAGCGCGCCGATCACCGTGGCCTCGGTGACGTGGTGGCCATAGGCGTCGTTGAGGTAGCCATCCCAGGTTTCCGCAGCGACCGGGAGGGACCATTCGTCGCCGAGTTCAGGGTGGTGCTTCGCCGTCCACGCGACGATCCCGGCGTGGGCGATGCCGACGGCGTGGGTGTTGGTGATCGCGAGCGGCAGGGAGAATGTGCCCGACTCGGTGATCCACGAGACCCCGGTCATCTCGCCATTGCCGTTCAGCGAGAAGAAGCCCGCCGCCACCGGGTCGGCGGCGCCGGTTGCGCCGCGCGGGAGGATGCCGGTCACCCCGGTCCGTACCGAGTCGCCCTCGATGAGGGTTACGTAGCCGACCTGGACGCCCGGCACGTCGGTGATCGCGTTCCACTGTCCCGGCGTGCCGGTGAACGGGATGCCGAGTGAGCGGGCCCGCGGCTTGCCCGCCGGGGTGGCCGCGTGCGAGCCCGGCAGTGGTTCGGCGCTGGTCACAGCGCGTGCCTCCTTATAATTCCGGCGACGGGAGGGCCCCTGACGGTGGCATTGGCCCAGTCGGTGGCGCGGCCCCTGACGGTGGCAATGGCCCAGTCGGTGGCGCGGCCCCTAACGGTGGCACTGGCCCAGTCGGTGGCGCCGTCTCGGTCGGTAGCGCCGCCTCGCCGTAACGCAGCGACCGTACCGCGTCGCTCACCTCGGCGAGCGCGCTCTCGCCCAGGGTCTGCGGCGCTCCCGCCAGCCGCGCGTACCAGTAGACGCGGGCCAGCCACTCCAGCGTGCAGGCCCGCTCATAAGCGCGCTCCAGCGTGGGCCCGCAGGCGAGCGCGCCGTGGTTGCGCAGGATCACCGCATTGCGCCCGGCCAGTTTGGCCGCCGCGCTGGCCGCGAGCTGGGTCGTGCCGAACCTGGCGTACGGCGCGACCCGCACCGGCCCGCCGAGGTCGGCCATCGCGTAGTGCACGGCGGGCAACTCGTCCAACACGGTGGACAGCGCGACGACGAACGGCGAGTGGGTGTGCACGATCGCGGCGGCGTGGCTGGCCTGGTACAGCGCCAGGTGCATGGGCGTCTCGGTGGATGGCCGCGAGCCGGATGTCAAGACCGCGTCCGACGTGCGGACCAGGCAGATGTCGGCCGGGGTCATCCGCTCGTACGGCATTCCGGACGGAGTGATCGCCATCAGTCCGCCGCGCCGCACGCTGAGGTTGCCCGACGTGCCGGGCGCGAGGTCGTCGGCGCCCATCCGGCGCGCGTAGGTGACCAGGCCCTCCCGGTCCGCCGGGCTCACGTCGCTGTGCTGGGCGCCGGCTGTCGCGCTCACCCCTGAGCCCCGCTGACGTCGGCCGCGGCGTCCGCATGCCCAGACATCCGCCCTCCTCGCTCCCCAACCATGATCCCGGATGCAGGGGGTTCCGGGTGAGCCCGTTCGTGATCATGACCAAGGGTGTCATGCCCCACTAAATCCTGATCACGAATGAGGGAGAGGGGAGCTGCGACGGCTGCCAAATGCGCAGCGCACCGGCCTTCAGGCCTGCGGTGAAGCACTGCCCCGGCGTGTCACCTGACTCCCGCACCTGCAGGCAGCAATATTACTGCTGTCAGGTACCGCCGGGCCGGCGGGAACGTCCCTGCAAGGGGTAAGAGCCTGTGGAGCGGGTGTAAGACCAGGGTTCATCCTTGGCGGTCTGCGGTGAAGCAGGAAGCCGCAGGAGTGGCGCATGCGCGGCACAGGCTGAATCCCCGGCCTTCAAGCTGGGGAGCGCGTCAACTCATCCCGGTGGTGGAGTCGGACAGGGACCGGGGATCCCGTAGCCGCCAGGCGCCACGGTCCACCGCAGTGAGGAACCGGTCCACGGTCGCGTTGAACAGGTCGGGTTCCTCCAGGTTGGCCGTGTGCCCGGTCTGCGGCAGGATGGCCAGCCCCGAGGAGGGGATCGTCCGCTTGAGCATCAGCGCCGTCTCCAGGCACCCCTCGTCCTCGTCGCCCACCAGCAGCAGCACCGGGGTGCGCACCCCGGCAAGCTCGTCGCGCAGCGCATAGAGCGAGGGCCGGGCCGCCTGCACGCCGCGCATAGTCAGCGCGGCGCCGAGCGCCGAGTGCTGGGCCAGCGCCGCGGCGAACTCCGCCCAACCGCGCGGGTTCTTGTTCTGGAACTGGACCCGGGCTGGGCCGACGGCGTACCGCTGCGCCACAAGCTCCGCGCCTTCGTTCTCGAAGGCCGCCGCGGTCGCCGCGCATTCGGCCCGGAACGCCTCCGCCCGCTCCGGCGCCGCCCCGTACCCGGCGCCCGCGACCACCGCGGAGCTGACCCGGGCCGGGTGGCGCAGGACCAGGTGCAGCGCGGTGAAACCGCCCATGGACAAACCGACCACGTGCGCCCGGTCGATGCCCAGCCCGTCCAGGACGGCCACGGCGTCGTCCACCGCCCGCTGCTGGGAGTAGGCGGCGGGGGCCGCGGGCACGTCGGACGGCGGGTAACCCCGGGCCGCGTAGGTCACGCACCGGCAGCCGCGGCCGAAGAACTTGACCTGCGGCTCCCAGCTCCGGTGGTCGCCGGCGAACTCGTGGATGAACAGCAGCGGCGCCCCGGCCCCCGTGCTGTCCGCGTAGAGCGTCACACCGTCGCTGGTCACGATTGTGCTCATTTCCGGCCTCCACCGCCTCCCAGCCAGCCAAACCCGTGACATCACGCGTTCTGGCTGGACAAACCGGATAAACGGGACGCCAGAACGACCGTTTCGAATGATAAGTCGTCATGCTCTCAGGTGCGCGGCGCCCATGATGTGCTGGTACGTCTGGGCCGACGCGGCGTCGGCGTCGCCTGCTCGCAGCGCGTCGAGGATGGCGGCGTGCTGCCGGGCCGACTCGGCGTGGCTGCGCAGCACCCGGGGGCCGCCCTGCAGTGACGCCCAGAGCAGCCGCATCAAGGTCAGCAGCAGCGGGCTGCGGGCGTACTCGTACACGGTGAAGTGGAACTCCCGGTTGAGGTCGGCGTACCGCGGATCGTCTTCGGAGAGCGCGCGCATCCGGTCGTTCAGCGCCTGGAGCCTGGCCAGCCCCTGCTCGTCGATCTTGCGCGCGGCGAGCGAGGCGCCCAGCGACTCCAGGGCGGCCCGGATCTGGAAGTTCTCCTCGACCGGCCCGTCGTCCGGCGCCACGACCGTGAAGCCGCGGTGTGCGTCCCCGACCACCAGTCCCTCGGATTCGAGCCTGCGCATCGCCTCACGCACCGGGGTCTGGCTGACGTGGAACCGCTGGGCGAGGTCGCGCTGCCGCAACTGCTCACCAGCCGCGAGTTCCCCGGTGATGATCAGCTCGCGGATCAGGGCGGCCACGAGATCGGTCTTGCTCACGTACCCGGGCACCGGGTCGCCGGCGCCCGCGCCTGTCAACGGTGCAGGTCGCACGGGTTCCATGTCATTGCCTCCCTCGCGGGCGCTTCGCCCCGGCGTCCGGCCCGGCCCCGGCATCCGGCCCGGTCCTGGCATCCGGCCCGGCCCCGGGATCCGGCCCGGCCCCGGGATCCGGCCCGGTCCCGGGCATCCGGCCCGGTCCTGGCATCCGGCCCGGTCCTGGCATCCGGCCCGGCCCCGGGATCCGGCCCGGCCAGGGCGACGACCCGGGCCGGGGTCAGCGGCAACCGGCCGACGCTGCCCGCCAGGCCGAGCGCGTCCCGTACCGCGCTGGCCACGGCGGCGCCCGCTGCGCTGATGCCGCCTTCGCCTGCGCCCCGCACGCCGAGTGGGTTCCCCGGCGCCGGGGCCTGCTGGGCGACAAGCACGTCGATGGGCGGGATCTCGGCGGCGGTCGGCATCTGGTAATCCATGAACGTGACCGCCTGCGGCTGCCCGGTCTCGTCGTAGCTGAACTCCTCAAGCAGCGAGCCGCCGATGCCCTGGGCCACCCCGCCGCGCAACTGCCCCTCGACCAATGTCGGGTTGACCGCCCGGCCCACCTCGTAAGCGACCAGGTAGCGAAGCACCCGGACCTCGCCCGTGCCCGGGTCCACCTCAGCCACCGCGATGTGGACGCCGTAGGGGTAGGTCATGTGGCTCACGTCGAACCGGCGCCGGGCGGCCAGCCCGGCCGGCTCCCCGGGGCGCAAGTACCCGCTGGCCGGGGCCGCGGCCCGGGCGACCTGCGCGAGGCTCACCGCAGACAGCGGATCCCCGCGGACCGTGATAGTCCCCTCCGCTGTGATCAGGTCGTCCTCGGCGGCTTCCAGCATCCGGGCGGCAAGCTGCCTGGCCCGGCCGGCGACCGCGGTGGCCGCCGCGTGCACCGCGTTGCCGGCCACCACGGTGGACCGCGACGCCCAGGAGCCGGACCCGAATGGCTGTAGCGCGGTGTCGCCGTTCACCACCTGCACGGTGTCGGTCCCGACGCCGAGCGCGTCCGCGGCGATCTGGGCCAGCACGGTCTCGATGCCCTGCCCGAGCGAGGTCCCGCCGGAGTACACGTGCACCGTGCCGGTATTGCTGACCATGACGTCCGCGGTGTCCTGCGGGCCGAGGCCGCTCTTTTCCAGGAACATGGCCAGCCCGAGGCCGCGCCGCCGCCCGGCGGCCCGGCCCCGGTCCACATCCGCGTGGTACCCCAGCCCTGCCGCCTCCGCCTCGGCGGCGGCCAGCAGCGCCGGGTAGTCCCCGGCGTCCAGCACTATGGCCGTGCCCAGCGTGCTCAGCGGCCGTCGGCAGGGCAGCTCGCCCGGCCCGAGCAGGTTCCGCCGCCGCAGCTCCGCGCGGCCGATGCCGAGTTGGTCGGCGGCCACGTCGAGGAGTTGCTCGCGGGCCGTGGCGCCCTCGAACCGGCCCGGTGCCCGGTACGTGCCGCACGGGGTCTTGTTGGTGAGCACCACCCGGACCCGGCCCCTGAACGCGGGCACCCGGTACGGGCCAGGCAGCATCGCCACGGTCAGTTCCGGCACCGTGATCCCGTGCGTGCGGCAATAGGCCCCGTTGTCGTGCAGTATGTCGTCGGCCAGGGCGAGGATCCGGCCGGAGGAGTCGAACGCCGCGGAGATACGGTGCGCCTGCTGGCGTGAGTGGTTCACCGCGACCAGGTGCTCGGCCCGGTCCTCGGCCCACTTGACCGGGCGGCCCAGCGTCCAGGCCAGCCATGGGACCAGGTAGTCCTCGGGATAGAACTCGCCACGGACGCCGAACCCACCGCCGGCGTTGACCGCGCGCACGTGGATCAGCGTTTCGTCGATGCCGAGCAAGCCAGCCAGCACGTCCCGGTTGAACACCGGCACCTTGGTCATCCCGGTGATCGACAGGCCCCCGGTGCGCGGGTCCGGCTCGGCGAGCAGGGCGCGCGGCTCCAGCGGCACCCCGGTATGCCGCCCGATCTCGATCTCGGTCTCGACCACGCGGGCCGCCCGGCCGAACGCGGCGTCGGCGTCCCCGTATCCCATCGAGAAGTCGGCCGCGACGTTGCCGGCCGGGAACAGGGGGACCGCGCCGGGCGCGGCCGCCGCGGCGGCGTCCAGCACCGGGGGCAGCGGCTCGATGTCGAGGTCTGCCAGTTCGGCGGCGTCCTCCGCGGCGTAGCCGTCGTCAGCGACCACCACGGCCAGCGGTTCCCCCACGTAGCGCACGACGCCTGCGGCCAGCACCGGCTGCAGGTAGTCGGTGAGCGGCAGGCCGCGCAGCACGAGCCGGACCGGGATGGCGAGCCCTGGCGGCAGTTCGGCAGCGCTGACCGCGGCCACCACCCCGGACGCCCGCCGGGCCTTGGACAGGTCGACCGCGCGCACCCTGCCGTGCGCCACCGGGGAGCGGACGATCCTGGCCCACAGCTCGCCGCGGGCGTGGAACCCGTCGGCGAAGGCGCCCCGGCCGCGCAGCAGCCTGGGGTCCTCCTTGCGCGGCGCCCGCGTGCCAGTCACGGTCATCGGCGGGCCCCGGTCATTCGCGGGCCCTGGTCACCACAGTCCCCAGTCACCGCGGACCCCAGTCACCGCGGGTCCGGTCACCGCGGGTCCGGTCACCGCGGGTCCCGGTCATGTGCGGGCCCTGGTCACCCCAGTCCCCAGTCATCCGCGGACCCCAGTCACCGCCGGTCCCGGTCACCGCGGGTCCCGGTCATCGCGCGTCCCGGTCATGGGCGGACCCGGGTCATGAACGGCCCGCAGCGCGGCGGGACCGGGCGGTGGCCAGCATCGCCGCGACGATGCCCTGGTACCCGGTGCACCGGCAGAGGTTGGACGCGACGAGTTCCCGTATCTCCGCCTCGGTCGGCGCCTCGCCCGCCCCGGGCGGCGGCTGGCCGGGCGCGGCAGACGGGGCGAGACCTCGTTCGGCAAAGTACGCCTCGGCAAGCATCAGGAAGCCGGGCGTGCAAAACCCGCATTGCAGCGCGTGGTGGTCGCGGAAGGCCTGCTGCAGGTCGGACAGCTCGTCGCCGTCGGCCAGGCCCTCCACGGTGCGGACCTCGGCGCCGTCCGCCTGCACCCCGAAGACCAGGCAGGAGCGCACCGGCGCGCCGTCCAGCCGCACCGTGCACGCGCCGCAGATGCCGTGCTCGCAGCCCACGTTGGTGCCGGTGTAGCCGAGGTCGTGGCGGAGCATGTCGGCGAGCGTGCGCCGTGCCTCCACGAGCAGCTCATGCTCGGCGCCGTTGACCCGCAGCCGCACCTCGTGCTTGTCGGTCACCCCACCCGCCTCCCCTTCCCCCTTCACCGCCCGGTCACCCCGATGGCCGCGCTGTCCAGCGCGTCCCCCGCGCCTGCGCCGGCCCGCGCACCGCCGGCCAGCGCACCGCCGGCGCCGGCGCCGGCCAGCGCGGCGCACACTTCCGCGGGCAGCACCGGGATGTGGTCGAAGCTGGCCCCGGCGCCGCTGAGCGCGTCATTGACCGCGTTGAGCACGCATCCGGGCGCCCCGATCATGCCGCCCTCGCCCATGCCCTTGGCCCCGCTCTCGCTGAAGGCGGACGGGGTCTGCAGGTGGATCACCTCGACCGGGCACATCTCGGCCGCCGTGGGCACCAGGTAGTCCATCAGCGTCGTGGTCACCGGCTGGCCCTCGGCGTCGTAGCAGATCCGTTCGTACAGCGCGGCCGCGACGCCCTGGGTGACCCCGCCCAGCACCTGGCCGTCCACGATGAGCGGGTTGATGATGACGCCGCAGTCTTCCACGACCAGGTACCGCAGCAACCGGACCTGGCCGGTGCCGGGGTCGATGCCGACCAGGGCGGCGTGGCAGGCGTTGGAGAAGGTGCCCGGCGGGTCGTAGGATGCCCGGGCCTCTAGCCCGTATCGGACCTGTTCCGGCAGGGTGTGCGTCTGGAAGTGGACCACCCGGGCGATCTCGGCCAGCGGTATCGCCGCGCGCGTGTCGCCCCGGATCCGGGCGGCGCCGCCGCGCAGTTCCACGTCGGCAGGGCTGGCCTCCAGCAGGTGCGCCGCAGCCGTGCGGAGCTGGTCCGCGACCTGTTCCGCCGCCCGGGCCGCGGCGCCGCCGCCGATCACTACGGACCGGCTGGCAAACGTCCCCCAGCCGTAGGAGGCCAGGTCGGTGTCGCCCTGGCGCAGCCGCACCTGATCGGGGTGCACGCCGAGCCGGTCGGCCACGATCTGCGCGAACGTCGTCTCGTGCCCCTGGCCGTGGGCGCAGGTCCCGGTGGTGACGATGACCTCGCCGGTCGGGTCCATCCGCACCGCGGCGGTGTCGTAGCCGGGGGTCATCCGCATTCGCCGCAGCGACATCGTGGGGGTGCCGTAGGCGGTGCGCTCAGAGAAACAGGCGTACCCGATCCCCGCGGCCAGCCCCGCGGCGCGCAGCCGGTCCCGCTCGGCCGCCCAGCCCTGTTCGGTCACCCGCCGTTCGGCCAGGTCCAGCGACTCGCGGTAGCTGCCCTCGTCGTAGCTGATCAGGTTGACCCCGGTGTAGGGGAACTCGCCGGGGCCGATCATGTTCTGCCTGCGGACGTCGAGCGGATCGAGGCCGAGCGCCCGCGCCGCCTTCTCCATCAGGCGCTCCATCACCAGCACGATCTGCGGCCGGGACACCCCCCGGTAGGGGGCCGTGGGCGCCTTGTGCGTCGCAATGCCCCGGCCGCGGGCCCGGTAGGCGGGCACCTTGTAGATCCCCGGCAGCTCGCTGGCCGCCATCAGCGGCTCGACGGCGCAGGTGAACGGGTAGGCGGAGTACGCGCCGACGTCGCAGTCGATCTCGGCGTCCAGGCCGAGGATCCGGCCCGCGCCGTCGAATGCGGCCCGGACCCGGTGCCGTTGCTCGTGGCCGTGGAAGGACGCGGACAGATTCTCCTGCCGGTCCTCGGTCCAGCGCACCGGCCGCCGCAGCCGCAGCGCCGCCGCGGCGACGATCACCTCCTCCCGGCCGACCACGCATTTCAGCCCGAACCCGCCGCCCACATCCGGGGCGACCACCC
This sequence comes from uncultured Actinomycetes bacterium, assembly GCA_963734725.1. GTDB lineage: Bacteria > Actinomycetota > Actinomycetes > Streptosporangiales > Streptosporangiaceae > DASXKD01. The sequence goes on along the minus strand of CAVTIX010000013.1, from coordinate 39,984 downwards.
GGACCGTGCGCTCGGGGATGCCCAGCGACTGCGCGACGCCGGACCGGACCTGGTGCGGCACCTGGGTCGAGACGTGCAGCACCAGTTGCCCGTCGCGGTCGTCCCACTCGGCCAGGCAGGCGCGGCCCTCCAGCGGCATGGCCGCGAGCCGGGCGCTGCTGAACTCGCCGCCGACCACCACGGCCGCGCCCGCGAAAACTTCGCCGAGCCGGTCATCGTCGAACATCAGCAGGTCTACCAGGCAGTTGCCGCTGGTCCCTGGGTGCACCTGGGGCGCGCCGTCGGCCTCCGCAGCGGCGAGGCCTGCCACGGCTGGCCCGGGCGCCCAGTCGACCGCCACCAGTTCCGCGGCGTCCTCGGCCAGGTAGGCGTCCTCGGCGAGCACCATCGCGACCGGTTCCCCGGCGAACCGGACCTGGTCGCCGGCCAGCAGCGGCATCGGCGTGGGCACGAACTCGTCCCGGTCCAAGGTCGCCAGCAGGTACGGATTCCCGAGGCTGGCCGCGGTGAACACGGCCGCCACGCCGGGGCAGCCGGCCGCGGCGGAGGAATCAATGCTGGTCACGCCAGCCGCCGGGAGCGGGCTGCGCACGAACGCCGCGTGCAGCATCCCGGCCCGGGTCATGTCGCCCACGAATCGGCCCCGGCCTTGCAGCAGCCGGCGGTCTTCCTTGCGGGTCAGGGCCGCGCCGACCCAGCGGCCGTCCTGGCCGTGCGCGGCGGCGGGCGCGGTCATTCCCCGGCCGCCTGCGCCAGGGCGCGCGACACCAGCGTGGCGGTCAGCCGTTTGCGGTACTCGCCGCTGCCGTGGGTGTCCGACGGCGGATCGACCTGGGCCGCCGCGAGTTCCCCCAGCGCGCGCCAGGTCTGGCTCGTGGCCGGCTGGCCGGCCGACCCGGACGCGTCGATCCGGACCGGCAGTGGCCCCACCCCGCCGACCACCACCCCAGCCGACCGGAGCGTCCCGTCGGCGATGTCGGCCTGCGCCGCGGCGGCGACGATCGCGAAGTCACCCTGCCGCTGCGCGAATTCGTGCAGCACGGCGCGGCCCGCGGGCCGCGGAAACCGAACCTCGGTGATCATCTCGTCGGGCGCCGCGTCGGTGGTGTAGTACCCCTGCAGGAAGTCCTCGGCCGGAACGACGCGCTGCCCGCCCGGCCCGTGCAGCACGATCTGCGCCCCGAGCAGCAGGGCGAGCAGGCACCACTCCGACGCGGGGTCCGCGTGGGCGATGCTGCCGCCGAATGTGCCCCTGGCCCGGATCGGGTAATGCCCGATCCACCGTGCGGCCCGGGGGAGCACCCCGAAGCCGGCGAGCACCGCCGGGTCCGTCGTGGTCTCGATCGCCCGGTGCGTGGTCAGCGCCCCGATCCGTAGCCCGCCGCTGTCCGCGCGCAGGTAGGCCACGTCCGGGATCTTGGTCACGTCGACCAGGGCGCTGGGCCGGGCCAGCCGGAAGTTCATCATCGGGACCAGGCTGAGCCCGCCGGCCAGAATCTTGGCCTCGTCGCCGAGTTCGGCCAGCAACGCGATCGCCTCGGGCACGCTGCCGGCCCGGTGATAGGCGAACGAGGCTGGCTTCAACCGCACTCCCATCCGTCGGGCGCGCCCGGCCGTCCCGCCGCGCCCCGGGCCGACCGAGCCCAGCGCCTCCGCCAGAAGCCTGGGCCGACCTAGCCCAGCGCCTCCGCCAGAAGCCTGGGCCGACCGAGCCCAGCGCCTCCGCCAGAAGCTTCCGGCCCGCGCTAGCCCCAGAGCCTCCGGTCCATTTGGTATACCATATTTCAACATGTCTGGCCGCCGCCTGCTACCTGGGGAGGGGCGCCCTTGACCCACCCCCGGCTGCGGGCAGAACGCAGCCCCCGCGGCTTCCGGTGGCTCCTCCTCGCCTGCCCAGAGCGGCATAACCCGCTCGACGCGGCCCTGGCCCGCGCGCTGCGCGACGCCTTCGCCGAGGATCCCGGGGAACTGGTCGTGCTGGGCAGCACCGGGCAGAACGTGTTCTGCGCGGGCGCCGACATGACGATCAGCGAGACCGAGCGGGCCGAGGTATCCGGCCTGCTCTACGAGTGCCTGGAAATCATGATCACCAGGCCCGGCCCGGTGATCGCGGCGGTGGCTGGCCCGGCGGTGGCCGGCGGCGCCCAGCTGGCGACCGCCGCCGACCTGCGGATCGCCGGTCCCGCGGCGAGGTTCCGCTGGATCGGCCCACCGGGCCGTGATCTCGCGGTGGGCGCCTGGGTGCTGCCTGACCTGGTGGGCCGCGGCCGCGCGGCGGAGCTGGCCATGACCGGCCGCTGGGTGGACGCCGCCGGGGCGCTGGCACTGGGCCTGGTCAACCGGGTGGAACCCGAGCCGCTGCCCGCCGCTGAAGAACTGGCTGCCGAACTGGCCGCCGCCGGCGCTGGTTCCCTGGCCCGGATCAAGATGATCACAGCGACCGGCGGCCTGCTTGACCGGCTGCACGCCGAGCAGCGGGCGAACCAGGAAGCCTGGGCAAAAGCGCTCGCCGCCAATCCCGGTAACCCGCCCAGATGAGCCGGCCTTCCCCCATGAAGCTGAGTTTGGTGTGCATAGAACAACACCAAGCACACATCCATGGCACGGACGGGCGCACGGCGAGCGTCGCATGAATGCGTACGAGGAGTGGAGCCGGTCCGGCTGGGCCGCGCACCTCCCCGGCATAACGGACATCCCGGCGCACGTGGCAGCCCTCGGCGAGGCCACGATCCCGGGGCTGGCCGCAGCGTCCGCGGACCGGGTGCCGGACCGGATCGCGCTGGCGATCGACGGGCAGCAGATCACGCACGCGGAACTGGACGCCGGCGCCGCACGGGTCGCCACCTGGCTGGCGGCCCGGCTGGACCGGGGGGACCGGGTGCTGCTGGCGGCCCGGTCCAGCCCCGGTTTCGCCCGCTGCTACCTGGGCGCGCTCCGCGCGGGCGCCGTTGTCGTGCTCGCCAACCCCGGCTACACCGCGCCCGAACTCGCGCACCTGGTCACCGACTCCGGGGCGTCGATCGCGTTCGCCGACAGCGGCCCGGCGGACCTGCTCGCCGGGCTGCCGGGCCCGCCGCTGACCGTGGATCCCGCCGAGGCCCTCGCCGGGCCGCCGGCAAGCACCGCGATCGTGCCCGGCCCCGATGACACCGCGCTGCTCGCCTACACCTCCGGCACGACCGGCCGCCCCAAGGCCGTGCCGCTGACCCACCGCCAGCTGCTCACCTCGATCCGGGTGGCCATGGCGGCCTGGGACTGGCGCGAGGACGACGTGCTGGCCCACGCGCTCCCGCTGTTCCACCAGCACGGCCTTAGCGGTGTGCACGCGGTTCTGGCCGTCGGCGGCACGGCCCACATCCGCTCCCGGTTCACCCCCGCCGATCTGGCCGATACGGCGCGCCGGCGCCGCGCCAGCGTGCTGTTCGGCGTACCCACCATGTACCAGGCGCTCGTGGACGACGGGCCGCGCCACCGCGGGCTGCTGGCTGGGGCCCGGCTCGCGGTCTGCGGCTCGGCCCCGCTCACCGCCCTGTCGGCCAAACGATTGGCCACCGAACTGGGGCGCACCCCGCTGGTGCGTTACGGCCTGACCGAGACCGGCCTGAACGTCTCGCACACCCTGGCCGCGCCGCGCCCGGGTTCCGTGGGGATCCCGCTCCCCGGTGTCCTGGTCCGTCTCTGGGCCGATGACGCCGCTGCCCCGCCCGGAGCTGACGGCGAGATCCAGGTCCGCGGCCCGCACGTGTTCCACGGCTACTACGGCAACCCGTCAGCCACGGCGGAGTCCTTCACCCCGGACGGCTGGTTCCGCACCGGCGACATCGGCCGGCTCGACCCCGCCGCGGGCGATCTGGTGATCCGCGGCCGGATCAAGGAGATGATCATCACGGGCGGCCTCAACGTCTACCCCCGCGAGGTCGAAACCGTCCTGGAGGATCACCCCTCGGTCGCGGAGGCAGCCGTCGCCGGGGTGGCTCACCCGCACTGGGGCGAGCAGGTCACCGCGTGGATCACCCTCCGCCCCGGCCATTCCTTCGACGAGGCCGCGCTCATCGACCACGCGCACACCGCCCTGGCGGGCTACAAGTGCCCCAAGCGCGTCTACCTGCTATCCGCGCTGCCCCGTACTCCCCTGGGGAAGCTCCAGCGCTCCGCGCTAGCCCCACCAAGCTGACCTTGCCCGCCAAGCCGTCAGCAACGTGCGGCCTTTCGTGGCGGCATCCGTGGGGCGGACGCGGGCGTAGCGTGGCCAGCGCCCGCCGTCAGCGCAACGCGCCTCGGGCCAGCCTCAGCCCGCCATCGCCGGCCGTGAGCCAGCCCGCGGGAGCCGTCGGATGCCGCCCCAGCCAACCACGCGAGACTCTGTCGGGCACCTGATATTTGATATACCATCCGTCATTACCTGGACGAGTGAGGCTTTGCCGGGAATGGCCGCCCGCCCGGGAATGGCACGCTGGCGGCGGTCCTGTTGTCGGCACCGGGGCGGCTTCAGCGGCGAAAGGGGTTGGGCGTTGGACCTGGAGCTGGGCGGCAAGGTGGCCTTCATCACCGGGGCGAGCAAGGGCATCGGCCGCGCTGTGGCCGAGCAGCTCGCCCGCGAGAGCGCCGACGTGGTCATCACCGCCCGGGCCGCCGAGCCGCTGGAAACCGCCGCGAAACAGATCACCGCCGCCACCGGGAGCACGATCGTCCCCATGGCCGGCGACATGAGCGTCACGGCCGACGTCCAGCGCTGCGTGGACGCCACGCTGGACCGGTTCGGGAAGATCGACATCCTGATCACCTGCGCCGGCAGCTCCCCCGGCGGGCTGCTGGAGGACCTCACCGAAGACCAGTGGATGTCCAGCCTCAACCTGAAGTTCATGGGCTATGTCCGCTCCGTGCGCGCGGTGATCCCGCATATGCGGGCCCGGGGCCAGGGGTCGATCGTGCTGGTAGTCGGCAACGACGGGCTCAAGCCCAGCTACTGGGAGATGACCGCGGGCGTGGCGAACGCGGCCGACATCAACTTCGCCTCCTCGGTGGCGGAACAGTACGGCCGTTACGGCGTGCGCATCAACACGGTGAACCCGGGCCCGGTGAACACCGACCGGTGGGACACGCTGGAGAAGGCGTTCGCCCGGGACAAGGGCGTGACGCAGGACCGGGCGCACGAGCTTGCCACCCGGTCCATACCGTTCGGCCGGATCTGCGACCCGGCAGAGGTCGCCGCGCTGGTGACCTTCCTCGCCTCGCCCCGCGCCAGCTTCATCAACGGCGCGCACATACCTATCGACGGGGCCCAACGCAAGGCAATCATGGATCAGTGAAGACTCTGCCGTGACAGAACTCGGCACGAGCGGCATGAATGAGGTGTGCCATGGCTGAAGGTCAGGCTGTCGGCGGCGCGACGTCGGCCGGCGAGACCGAACTGCAACCGCTGCAAATCGAGATGAACGGCATCAACGTCATCTCCGACTCCGAGCGCAAGGGCCATCCGCATGATCTGTTCTGGCCCTGGTTCGCCGCGAACGTGTCGGTCCTCGGCCTGAGCTACGGCGCCTTCGTGCTGGGGTTCGGGATCTCGTTCTGGCAGGCCGTCGTGGTCAGCCTCGTCGGCATCATCGTGTCGTTCCTGCTGTGCGGGTTCATCGCGGTGGCGGGCAAGCGCGGCTCGGCGCCAACCATGGTGCTCGGCCGCGCCGCGTTCGGGGTCAACGGCAACAAGCTGCCGTCGGTGCTTTCCTGGCTGCTGACGGTTGGCTGGGAGACGGTGCTGGTCATCCTGGCGACGCTCGCCACGGCGACGGTCTTCGACCGTCTCGGCTGGGGCGGCGGCACCGCGACGAAGGTCATCGCGCTGATCGTGGTGGTGGCGCTGACCATCTTCGGCGGCGTGATGGGCTTCGACCTGATCATGCGGATGCAGTCGGTGATCACGATCGTGACCGCGGTCCTCACGGTCGGGTTCATCATCCTGGTCATCGACAAGATCCACTGGAGCGCGGTGTCGGCGATCCCCAGCGGGGACGGCCAGGCGCTCATCGGCGCCCTGGTGTTCATGATGACCGGCTTCGGGCTTGGCTGGGTCAACGCCGCGGCCGACTACTCGCGCTACCTGCCGCGCCGGTCCTCGGGGCGGGGCGTGATCGGCTGGACGACGTTCGGCTCCTCCATCGCGCCGATCATCTTGGTGATTTTCGGCCTGCTGCTGGCCGGCTCCTCGAAGATCCTCTCCGGCGCGATCGCCGCCGACCCGATCGGCGCGCTGGCCAACCTGCTGCCCACCTGGTACCTCATCCCGTTCGTGATCGTGGCCGTGCTCGGGCTGGTCGGCGGGTCGGTGCTGGACATCTACTCCTCGGGCCTGGCCCTGCTGACGCTCGGCGTGCGGGTGCCGCGTTACGTCGCCGCGCTGATCGACGGCACGATCATGACGCTCGGTGCGATCTATGTGGTGTTCATCGCGCACACCAGTTTCTTGATCCAGTTCGAGGGATTCCTGATCACGCTGGGCGTGCCGATCGCCGCCTGGTGCGGGATCATGCTCGCCGACATCATGCTGCGCCACCACAACTACGCCGATCAGGACCTGTTCACCCCGTCCGGCCGTTACGGCGACATCCGGTGGTTCCCGGTCGGGTTGATCGTGGTCAGCACCGTGCTCGGCTGGGGCCTGGTCACCAACCTGAACGCTTCGTGGCTGACCTGGCAGGGTTACCTGCTCGGCCCGTTCGGCCTGGGCGGCAAGGACGGGGCCTGGGCGTTCGCCAACCTCGGCGTGCTCCTCGCGCTGGTGGTCGGCTTCGTCGTGACCTGGGCGTTCAGCCGGTTCGACCGTGCGGGCGCAGGAAGCGGTCCCGGTAGAGCCCGCTCCCGCGGCCGCATGACCGATCAGGCCGGCTCCGGTCTCCCTGGGACCGGTGGCACCCTGGCGGTCATCGACATGCAGCGGGTGTTCGGCGAGCCGGGCAGCCCCTGGCTCGCCCCGCGGTTCGCCGAGATCGTCGAGCCGGTCCGCCGTCTGGCCGAGGCGTTCGGCCCGAATGTCGTCTTCACCAGGTTCGTGGCGCCGGACAAGCCGCACGGCGCCTGGCAGCGGTACTACGAGCAGTGGCCGTTCGCGCTCCAGCCGCCGGACGCGCGGATCTACGAACTCGCGGACCCGTTCGGCGCGATGGCCAGCCCCACGCTGGACGCGACCACGTTCGGCAAATGGGGCCCGGACCTGGCGGCGCGGGCCTGCCGGGGCCACTGGTGCTGGCCGGGGTGTCCACCGACTGCTGCGTGCTGTCCACCGCCCTGGCGGCGGCCGACGACGGGATCGGAGTCCGGGTGGTGGCGGACGCCTGCGCCGGCGTGGACGACGAGAGCCACGCCAGCGCGCTGCACCTCATGCGGCTTTACAGCCCGCTTGTGGACGTGGTCACCCTGGCCGACGTCCTCGGCGTGGCCGGATTACGACCAATGGCTGGCCGAGCCGTCCTGCCCCGCCCGCAGGCTTGCCATGAGGCGCAGCGCGCCTTCCCCGGCTCAAACCGTCTGACCAGCGGAACTGCCAGACGGAGGCAGCCCGGCGCAGCGGAGGCCCGGGCGGAAATCCGCTGGCAACGGTGCACCATCTGAGTAGAGTCTGGGCGGTGCCCGCGTTGCAGCTCTTGCGCGCCGGCCATGCCCCGGCGGTCCTGGCCTTCGAACTGGCCAACCGTGGCTACTTCGCCGCCTTTATCTCCGACCGCGGCGATGACTTTTACGAGCAGTTCACCGAGCGGCACCAGGCCGTGCTGGCGGAGCAGGAGGCCGGCCGTTGCGCCTACTACGTGCTCGCCGGCGAGGATGGCTCGGTAGTTGGCCGGTTCAACCTGTACGACATCAAAGACGGCACGGCGGTGCTCGGCTACCGGGTCGCGCAGCACGTGGCCGGGCGTGGCGTGGCGACCGCGGCCGTGCGGGAACTGTGCCGGCTGGCGGCGGCACAGCACGGGCTGCGCACGCTCAAGGCGGCGACCACCCTCGAGAATGTCGCGTCCCAGAAGGTGCTGGCCAAGGCCGGGTTCTTCCCGGTCGGACCGGCCGATATCGTCGGCAAACAGGGCACCTGGTATCAGCGCGACCTGACGCCGGCTGACCCTGATCAGGGACGGCCTCGGCGCACCAGGTAACCCGAGTACCACCCAGAGGGTGTCATGAAGAACGGCACGACCAGGCGGTCCTGGCACCACAGCATGTGGGTGGGGTGCCAGCACGGGACCGGTCAGCGCGAGGGATATGGGCAGGAAGGCCGTTCGTTATGCATGAAATGCGGTCGCGGGCCCTGGGGGCGCTGGACGGGCTGGCGATCGGCGACGCGCTCGGAATGCCGACCCAATCCCTGTCCCGCGCCGAGATCGTCGCGTGCTACGGGCCGCTGGTCAGCGAGTTCTGCCCCGGGCCGGACGGACATCCGCTCGCGGCCGGGCTGCCGGCCGGGTCGGTCACCGACGACACCGAGCAGGCGATGCTGCTCGCCCGGCTGGTGGTGGCGGGCGGCGGCGAGGTTGACGCCGCGGACCTGGCGCGCGACCTGCTCGGCTGGGAGGAGTCGATGCGGGCCCGGGGGTCGCTGGACCTGCTCGGCCCATCGACCAGGCAGGCCCTGGCCGCGCTGGCGGCAGGCGCCGACGTGGCCGGGGCGGGCCGGGCCGGGCTCACCAACGGCGCGGCGATGCGGATCACCCCCGTGGGCATCGCCACCGCCTCCCGCGACCCCGGCCTGCTGGAGGACCGCGTGGTCGCGGCCAGCCGGCTGACCCACAACACCGGGGTCGCGCTGGCCGGCGCGGCCGCCGTCGCGATGGCGGTCAGCGCGGGAATCGACGGGGACCCGTTGCCGGTCGCGATCAGCCGGGCCGTGGCCGCCGCCGCGAGCGCGGCCCGGCGCGGGCACTGGGCCGCCGGAGCGGACGTGGCCGCGCGGATCTCCTGGGCCACCGGCCTGGCCACGGGGCTGGGCCAAGACCAGCTCATCGACACCGTGTACCGGCTGGTGGGCACCAGCCTGGCCACCCAGGAGTCGGTGCCCGCCGCGTTCGCCGTCGCGGCCGCGTGTCCCGGTGACCCCTGGCTCGCCTGCTGCATCGCCGCGTCCCTCGGCGGCGACAGCGACACGATCGCCGCGATGACCGGCGCCATCTGCGGCGCCTGTCACGGGGCTGGGGCCTTCCCGGACGCCGCCCGCCGCACCGTGGCCCAGGTCAACGGCCTGGACCTCGGCCCGCTCGCCGACGATTTGCTTGCCATACGGACTGGCGTGCATGACTAGCTCCTTCACCCGGCTGCTGCACCTCGGCAACGTCGTGGTGGACGTGGTGCTGAACGTGCCCGCGCTGCCCGAGCCCGGCGGGGACGTGTTCGCCACCGGAGCGCAGACCGCGGCCGGCGGTGGCTTCAACGTGATGGCCGGGGCCGCGCGCCAGGGGCTCGCCGTCGCCTACGGGGGAGTGATCGGCGCCGGCCCGTTCGCGGCGCTGGCCATGACCGCCTGCGCGGCCGAGGGCATCGAGGTGCTCCAGCCCGCCAAGCCGGGCCTGGACACCGGTTTGGTGATCAGCGTCGTGGACGCAACGGGGGAGCGGACGTTCCTGACCAGCCGTGGCGCGGAGGCCACGCTCACCGCTGCCGACCTGGACCCGGTGCGCCCGGCCCCGGGTGACGCCGTCTACCTGTCGGGTTACGGGCTGGCCCACCCCAGCAACGCGGCCGCGCTGCTTGGCTGGCTGCGCCTGGCTGGCCGACGATCACGTCGTGGTCTTGGACCCGGGCCCGCTGGCCGGCGCGCTGCCGGACGGGGTGCTGCGCCCCGTGCTGGCCCGCGCCGACTGGGTGACCTGTAACGCCAGGGAGAGTGCCCAGCTCACCGGTTCGGCGGATCCACGGGAGGCGCTGCGGGTGCTGGCCGGGCGGCTGCCGCGGGCCGGGATACTCGTCCGGGTCGGCCCGGCCGGGTGCCTGCTCAGCCTCCGCGGGTCGCCGCCCGAGCACGTGCCCGGTTTCGCCGTCGCGGCCGTGGACACCAACGGGGCCGGTGACACGCACACCGGCGTATTCCTCGCGGCCCTGGCCTCAGGCGCCAGTCCGGCCAAGGCGGTGCGCCGGGCGAACGCGGCGGCGGCACTGTCGGTGACCCGCCGTGGACCGGCGACGGGGCCGACCGCTGCAGAACTGGATGCGTTCCTATCTTCGAGGGGATGAGGGGCGGCGCGGAGGCGTGACCCTGCCCCGGCCACAACGCCCGGACCGTCGTATCGGGGCGACTAGTTCGTGAATTCGGCCCGGACGCCGAGCAGGCGTACCGGGCGCCGCCCGTTGAACTGGTCCAGCGCCGCGAGGGCCGCCGCCTCGATCGGCGCGGCGGCGGTGCTCGGCGCCTCCAGCGCGCGGCCGTGGCTTTGGGTGAAGAACGGCACGTAGCGCACCTTCACCACCACGCGGGCCGCGGGCCGTTGCTCGGCCGCGATATCGGCGGCAACCAAGCGGGCGAGCCGCGCCACCTCGCCGCGGACCTCGTCCCAGTCGCCGATGTCCCGCTGGAAGGTGACCTCACGGCCGTGGGACCGCGGCACGTACGGCGTGCTCTCCACCGGCGCAGGGCTCAGCCCCCGGGCGGTCTGGACCAGCCATGGGCCGATCGTCGGGCCCAAGTGCGGGGCGAGGGCGCGCGGGTCGGTGTCGGCCAGTTCCCGCACCGTGCCGATGCCGAGCGCGCCCAGCTTCGCCGCCGTCTTCCGGCCGATGCCCCACAGCGCGTCGGTGGGCTGGCCGCCGAGCACGTCGAACCATGAGCTGTGGGTCAGCCGGAAGATCCCGGCCGGCTTCCCGTAACCGGTCGCCAGTTTCGCCTGGAGCTTGTTCTCCCCGATGCCGACCGTGCAGTCGAGCCGGGTCGCCGCGCCGACCCGCTGCTGGATTCGGCGCGCGACGCCTTCGGGGTCGTCGGTGTCGACGGCGAGGAACGCCTCGTCCCACCCCATCACCTCGACGATGGCGTCGAACTCGCGGAGCACGGCCATGACTGTGGCGGATGCCGCGTCGTACGCGGCCTTGTCCACCGGCAGGAACACCGCATCGGGGCACCGCCGTAGCGCGGTGCGCATCGGCAGCCCCGAATGCACGCCGTAGGCGCGTGCCTCGTAGGAGGCGGTAGCCACCACGCCGCGTTTAGCCGGGTCGCCGTCACCGCCGACGACCACCGGCCGGCCGCGCAGCTCCGGATGCCGGAGCACCTCGACCGCCGCGATGAACTGGTCGAGGTCCACATGCAGGACCCAGAGCGCCACGCTTTCAGTCTCGCCGAGCGAGGCCGCGCCAGGGGCGCCGGCTCTCGCCTGGGCCGGGTCAAACCATGACAGCGGCCCGCGGCTGGCGCCGCGGACCGCTGTTACGACAGAAGCGTTGCTGTGTCTCAGTAGCCGTACCCGCCGCCGCCAGAGGAGGCTTTCGGGCTTGCCGCCGGGGCGGCGTGCCCGGTCAGGATGATCGCGTGCCAGACTCCGCCGGACAGGTTGAGGCCGTTGCCCTTGTCCATCCCGGGGCCGGTGTCGCCGATGTAGGTGTACAGCGGGTGCCCGTCCCAGGTGGCCTGCTTGGACCCGTTGGACCGCTTGATCGTGCCAAGATGGCCGGTCACGCCGGACCCGGCGCTCACCGGCCCGGTCACCGGCGGCCAGTAGTGAATGCACGAGCCGTTGCAGTTCGACATGGTCGAGGTGTCCGGGACGAACCAGTACAGGGTGAGGCCCTTGGAGTTGGCCAGCACCGTGGCGCTGCCCACCTTCATGGTTTTCAGGGTGGATCCCGAGGACGCAGCTGCGGGGGAGCTGCCGGAGCCACCAGAACCGCCCGGGCCGCCGTTACCTGAGGATGAGCTTCCGCACGCGGCGATTACCAGCACGGCCGCCGCAGCGCCAGCTAGCACCAGCCATCTGCTCCGCATGACATTTTCTCCGTTCGGATGAATTCAATCTGATACTCATTCCACGTAGCGCGGGCCGGGTTCGTTCACGGACGGTTCACATGCGCCGGCGCTAACGAGTGGCCCGCAGGTCAGCATGGGTCAACTCGTCTCTGGCGGCATCTCGCCGGGGCCGGGCGCCATTGGCTGGCCGGGACGGTACATCTGCGGTGGCTTGTTCCCGGCCAGTTGCCCGCCGTCGATGGGGATCACAGCGCCGGTGATGAACGAGGACTGGTCCGAGCAGAGCCAGAGCACGGTCTGCGCCACCTCCCGGGCCGTGCCGGTCCTGGCCATCGGCGTGGACATCCCGGCGAGCTGTTGAGCCCGCGGGCCCGCGGCTTGCAGGTGGTGGGTCAGGATCGGTCCCGGCGCCACCACGTTGACCCGGATGCCCTGGTCGGCGTAGTCGAGCGCGGCGACCTTGGTCAGGCCGATGATTCCCGCCTTGCCCGCGACGTAGGCCGCGAGGTTGGCCGTGCCGTTGACGCCGGCCACCGAGGCCATGTTCACGATGGCGCCGCCGCCGCTGGCGAGCATCGCGCCGATCTGGAACTTCATGCCCAGGAACGTCCCGCGGATGTGGGTGGCGATGCCCAGGTCGAACTCCGCCGGGTCGAGGTCGGCGAGCGGGGCAGGCATCGGGCCACCGGCCGCGTTGTTGAACGCGTAGTCGAGGCGGCCGTAGGCGTCCACCGCCTGGCGGGCCAGGTTCCGCATCGAGTCCACGTCCGTCACGTCGGACTGGACGGCAATGGCCCGGCCCCCGCCGGCCTGGATGTCGCGCGCCACGGATTCCAAGGCGCCGACGTCCCGGGCGCCCAGCACGACCGACGCGCCAGCCGCCGCGAACGCCTGGGCGGTCACGGCGCCGATGCCCCGGCTGGCCCCTGCTACCAACGCCACCCGGCCTTGCATGGCCTGATCAGTCATGGCTGCTCCTCTAGCGATTAGATATCTAATCTTACGATATCAAAGCCTTTAGGCTGCGGGGCCTCGTGCGGACGGCAAACAAGCGCAGACGGATCTGTTACGGCCGGAGCCTGGTGCGGACGGATCTGTTACGCCGGGACCTGGTGCGGCCGGATCTGTTATGACCGGTGGCCTGGTGCGGACGGATCTGTTATGGCCGGGCGCACCTGGTGCGGCCGGACGGGAAGACTTAGTGTCGGGGCGTGGCAATGGAAGCGGCTGATCTGGCCCGGATGTACCGGGAAACCCGGGAGCGGCTGACCGCGCTGGTGGCCGGGCTGGACGAGGTGGAGCTCGGCGTCCCGGTGCCCGCATGCCCGGGGTGGTCGGTGGCCGATGTGATCGGGCACCTGGCCGCGATTCCCGAGGACGCGCTGGCGGGCAGGCTCACCGGGCCGCCCAGCGAGGAAGAGACGGCCGCCCAGGTGGACCGGTTCCGGGGCAGGCCGGTGGCGCAGACCTTGGCGGGCTGGACCGAACTGGCGCCGCGATTTGAGGAGATCGTCGCCGCATTCAAGGTCTGGCCCGCGGTGATCGACGTCGCCAGCCACGAGCAGGACATCCGTGGCGCCGTGGGCCTGCCCGGGGCGCGCGACACCGAGGTGATCAGGGAGATGTCGGGCTGGCTGCTCGCCCGGCTGCGCCCGCCGGTCCGGGTGCGCGTGACGGTCGAGGACACGCAGATCCAGGTGGGCCCGGACGGTGAGCCGGTGCTCGGGCTGACCACCACGTGGTATGAGGCGCTCCGCTGGCGCATGGGCCGCCGCAGCCGTGACCAGCTCGCGGCCCTCGACTGGTCCGGAGACCCGGCCCGTGTACTCGATCACCTGGTGATCTTCGGCCCGGCCCGCGCGGACATCGTCGAATAACCGTCCCCGGTGCAAGCTCTGGAGTGGCAGGGCGGTGCGAGAATATCTTCGGTTCATGGTGGCACCGGGCACACCACCGCCGGATTCCCTGCCGTCGGCGTTCCGCGCGGCCGATGCCGACCGTGATGACGTGATCCGGGTGCTCCGCGACGGCTCCGTGGCCGGACGGCTCTCTAATGACACCTTCCTCCGGCGGGTCGGCCGCGCCCTGCGCGCCCGGCGGGTGGACGAACTCGCTGGACTGCTCAGCGACCTGCCACCAGCGCTAGAGGAGGGCGCCGGCCCGGGCCGCATGGCGAAGGCGTGGTCCCGGCTCGCCGAGCGGATCCGGGGCGCCGGGTTCCCCGCCGCCTGGCCTAAAGCCCGGCTGCCCCGGCTGGTGCTGCCGCGCGGGCCGAGGACGGTGTTCACCATCGGCCGGTCGCCGGACTGCGATCTTCCGCTAGGCGACATCACGGTGTCGTGGCGCCACGCCGAGCGACGGCGCGCCGATCAGGCCTGGGTGCTCGTGGACCTGGGCTCGAAGAACGGGGCCGGGTCAACGGATGGCGCGCCGATTCGGGGTTCACGGTGCGCGCGGGCGACTGGGTGAGCTTCGGCGCCGCGGCCTTCCGGCTCGCCGACCCCGCCTGATTCAGGCCAGCTGCCCGAGCGTCCGGTGGGCGCCCAGGGCAGTGCCGCCTGCGGACCCTGACGCTCAGGACGGCGGCCGGGTGATGTCGCCCGGCGGGCCGGCGCCTCGTGGCTGGCGGGCGCCCGGTGGCTGGTCGGCCGCCGCGGGCGGATCTGCCGGCGCGGCCTGGCCTTCCCCGGGCGCAATCATTTATTTCTCCCGAGCGAGATACGGGTTAATCCGCACGGTGAGAGCACCGGGAAACAGCTGCAATAAGGGGGAAAGCCGCATCAGCGTGCTAGCGGCCGCCGGATCCTGGTCGCAAAGAGATCCCGGAGACTCACCACGCCGCAGACGGTACGGCCGTCCACGACCGGGAGGTGGCGGAACCCATTCGTGAGCATCATCTCCGCCGCTTCCTCGACCGAGGTGTCTGGGCTTGCCGATTGCGGGTCGGGCGTCATCCAGTCCGCGACCCGTGACACCCGCAGGTCCTCCCCCGAAGCGGCGGACCGCATGACGTCACGCTCGGTGAGGATGCCGGCCAGGAACCGTCCCTGCATGACGACGGCCGAGCCCACCTTCGCCTTGACCATGCCCGCGGCCGCCTCGGCCACCGAGGTGTCCGGCGTCGTCAGCGACACCCGGGTGCTCATAATGTCGCGGAGCACCGTCACGGCTGGGGTCTCCCGCGCTCACTCACTGCCGCCCACCTCGTCGAGTTCGGCGTCGAGGTGAGGGGTGGATGGCCCGGCGCACTCCTCCGACAGCATCCGCCACAGCGAACCGGCCCACGCGGACAAATGAGGCCATTTCTTCCAGAAGATCTGCAAGGTGGTCTCGTCGAACTCGTCATTCGCGCGCTCAGGCGTGATGGCGTCCCTGACGTCCTCGAGGCGGTGAATCGCATCAAGGAATTGGCTCGCGACATCGTCCATGCAATCACCCTTCGGGCGATTGTAAGCAGACGGCCTGCCGAAGCGCGAGGGTCCGTACACTGCCGCTGTGACAGAAGTAGCACCAGGCCAGTTCGAGCTTGGCACCGACGGGCCGAAGGTGATCCTCGTCGGCGTGGACGACTCCACCACCTCGCTGCGGGCGGCCTCCTACGCGGCCGGCCTGGCTCGCAGGCAGGGCGCCAGCGTAACCGTCGTGTACGTGGCGCCGATCGCATCCCTGGGCGCGGGGACCCCCGGCGGGGCGGCCCTGATCGCCACCCAGCGCCAGGCGACCCAAGAGATCGCCGAGGGCCTGCGCCGCCGGGCCGAGGAGGCGTCCGGGTACCTGGGCATCTCGATCACGTTCATCGCCGTCGAGGGCGACCCGTACACCGAGCTGCGCCGGATCGCCGACGAGATCCGCGCGGACGCGGTGGTGGTCGGCGCGTCAGCCAAGGCGGGCCACCGGCTGATCGGCTCGCTGGCCGTGCGGCTGGTCCGGGCCGGCCGGTGGCCGGTCACCGTCGTGCCCTGACCAGCCCGGGCACAGGATCAGGTGAACGCGCGGCGCGCAGGAACCGCTCGATAACCGGCGTCAGCCGGTGGGGTTCCGCGATCAGGTCCAGGTGCCCGCCGCGGTAGACATGGAGTTCGCTGCCGGCGATCAGCCGGTGCATGATGTGCCCGTTGACCACCGGGATCAGCGGGTCGTCGTCGCCGGCCCGGACCAGGGCCGGCCGGCGCAGCAGCGGCAGCAGCGGCAGGCTGGTCCACCCGGCGCCGGCCAGCAACTGGTAGTAGTAGCCACGGCCCGGCCCGGCCGCCCGCGTGCTCGTGGTTGCCGTGGTCATTTCTCACTCATATAACGCCCAGCCGTGGCCCCGGGTGGTCCGTATGGCGCGCTGCCTGCCGTGGTCATGACGGGGTCCCCGCAGGCCCGGCCGCGCGGACCAGTTCGCGCTTGAGGATCTTGCCGGTCGCGGTCATCGGCAGGGCGTCACGGAACTCCACGATCCGCGGGTACTTGTAGGCCGCCATGTTTCTGCTTGCACCAGGCGATCAGTTCGGCCTCGGTGAGCGCCGTGTCTGGGGCGCGGACCACGAACGCCTTGACCTCCTCCCCGTGGCTGGCGTGAGGCACCCCGAGGACCGCGGCCAGGCTCACGCCCGGGTGCGTGAGCAGCACCTCTTCCAGCTCCCGCGGGTACACGTTGAACCCGCCCCGGATGATCATGTCCTTCTTCCGGTCCACGATGTACAGGTAGCCCTCGGCGTCGCGGGCGCCGATGTCGCCCGTGCGGAACCACCCCTCGGCGTCGGTCACCTCCGCGGTCGCCTCCGGCCGCCGGAAATAGCCCTTCATTCGGACCGCCGGGCGGGCTGCCCGCCGGTCAGCCCGGCGAGGAAGACGCCGAAGATCGCCCGCACGTGCCCGGTGACGTCCTCGCGCAGCTGTGCGTCGTTGCTGCCCGGGTAGGCGGGCACCTGGTCCCAGATCTCCTGCACCGCGGCGGCAACCAGGTCGTCCATCGAAGCCTGCACCGCCACGGCGATCCGCGCGATAGCGGGATCGGCGGCGTTGATCGGCTCCACGTTCGCATCTTGGCATGTGCGCTAACTTCGGTCAGGTGGTGACGGGTAACCCGGTCAGGTGGTGACGGCCAGCGCGAACGGCAGCACCGCCGGGACGTCACATTCGCGCAGCAGCTTCGCCCCGACGGTCATCGTCCACCCGGTGCCGATGCGGTCGTCGATCAGCAGCACCGGGCCGCCGAACCCGGCCAGGGCGTCGCGCAGCCCGGCCGGCACGGCCAGCGTGCGCCAGAGCGCGGCCAGCCGCTGCGCGCTGTTGTACTGGCGCCCGTGCGGCCCGCCATTCAGGTACCCCAGGCTGCCCAGAAAGCTGAGCTTCCCGGTCACGGCGATCCGCTGGCCAAGCGAGCTGATCATGACGGGGCGGGACCGGGACGGCAAGGTCACCACCCCGGCCGGGCGTTCTGCCCAGTCCCACGCGGCGAGCACGGTCAGCACGGCGCCGAACAGGTCCTCGGAAACGGGCTCGTCCGGCGCGCCGTCGGCGAAGATCCGGCGCAGCGTCCCGCCCCACCCGATGTCGGTCAGGCGGCCGACGCTCCGGCCCGGCTCGGCTGCGGCCTCCACGGGGATCCGCCCGGTGGCGGCGATGCCGAGCGCGGCCATCCCGGTCGGCCATAGCCGCCGCGGCGTGACCGTCACGCCGGGGCGGCGCAGCCGGTCCCGCGCGAGCTCCTCGGTTCCCCGGACCACATCAGCCGAGAGCGCGGCGCCGGTGCAGTTGTCGCACCGCCCGCAGGGCGCCGCCTGCGGGTCGTCGAGCTCGCGGCGCAGGTACTCCATCCGGCAGCCGCTGGTTTTTGCGTAGTCGAGCATCGCGTCCTGCTCGCGGGACCGCTCAGCCGCGACGCGAGCGTATCTCTGCTTGTCATAACTCCACTGCTGGCCGGTCGCCGTCCAGCCGCCGGGCACCCGGCGGACCGCGCCGTCCACATCCAGGACCTTCAGCATGATTTCCAGTCGGGTGCGGGACAGGTCCACGCGGGCTTCCAGCGCCGCGAGCGACTGCGGGCCGTCCGCAGCGGCCAGCGAGGCCAGGGCCGCGCGCACTTCGCGTTCTGGCGGGAAGGCGAGGCTGGCGAAGTAGGCCCAGATGTCACGGTCCTCGGTGGCCGGCAGCAGGATCACCTCGGCGCGCTCCACGCCGCGCCCGGCCCGGCCGATCTGCTGGTAGTACGCGACCGGCGACGGGGGCGCGCCGAGATGGACGATGAACCCGAGGTCGGGCTTGTCGAAACCCATGCCGAGCGCGCTGGTCGCGACGACCGCCTTGAGCCTGTTGCCGAGGAGGTCGTCCTCGATGGCTAGCCGCTGCGCCGGGTCGGTCTGCCCGGTGTAGGCCTCGGCGGCGTAACCCCGGTCCCGGAGGAAGTCGGCCACGTCGTGGGCGGCGGCGACGGTCAGCGTGTAGACGATGCCGGCGCCGGGCAGTTCGCCGAGCCGGTCGGCCAGCCAGGCCAGCCGCTGCGGCGCGGTCGGCAGCCGGACCACGGCAAGGCGCAGGCTCTCCCGGTCGAGCGGCCCGCGCAGCACGAGCGTCTGCGGCGGCTCACCGGGCCCGTGCCAGCCGGAACCGAGTTGTTCCGCGACGTCGCGGGTCACCCTGGCGTTGGCGGTCGCGGTGGTCGCGAGCACCGGCACGCCGGGCGCGAGGTCCGCGATCACCGTGCGCAGCCGCCGGTAGTCGGGCCGGAAGTCGTGGCCCCAGTCGGAGATGCAGTGTGCCTCGTCGATGACCAGCAGGCCGGCTGATGCGGCGAGCCGGGGGAGGATGTGGTCGCGGAACCCGGGATTGTTGAGCCGCTCCGGGCTCACCAGCAGCACGTTCGACCGTGCCGGCCTCGATCTCGGCGTGGACTTCGTCCCAGTCTTCGATGTTGGCCGAGTTGATGGTGCGCGCGCGGATGCCGGCGGTCTGGGCCGCGGCGATCTGGTTGCGCATCAGCGCGAGCAGCGGCGACACGATGACCGTCGGCCCCGCGCCGTGCTCGCGCAGCAAGGCCGTGGCGATGAAGTAGACCGCCGACTTCCCCCAGCCGGTGCGCTGCACCACGAGGGCGCGGCGCCGGTCGGCCACGAGGGCCCGGATCGCGGTCCACTGGTCGGCGCGCAGCCTCGCCCGCGGCCCGGCCAGCGCGCGCAGGCTGCGCTCGGCCCCCTCTCTGAGCGCGTCCTCACCGGGGCGTGCGGTGCCAGCCGTCATGACCTCCTTGGTATCAGCGACGTCGGACGGTCGCGGGCGGTTGCGGGTGGCCCGGCCCCGCTGGGCGCGGTTCCTGGGTTCCGGGTCGGCGGTTACCGACGCGTCGGCGGGCACCCTGGCAGCTCGTTTCGATTCATTATTCAAAACGATCCTGCGGGGCCTGGTGGTGGTCCCGGCGGCGGCCCGCGCCGTGCTGGGCAATCGCGCGAGGGCGGGGTGGGTTCGCGGCGGCTGGCGGGGTTGGCCTGGGGTTGCGGCCACCGTGACCGGTCGTTCACAGCCGTGGGTCGACCGGCTCGGACTCCAGCGCGAGAACCGCGAAAACGCATTCGTGCACCCGCCACAGCGGCTCGCCACGGGCGACCCGGTCGATAGCTTCCAAGCCGAGGGCGTACTCGCGCAGGGCCAGCGAGCGCTTGTGCGCCAGTCCGCGCTGGCGGAGCCTGGCCAGGTTGGCCGGCTCGGTGTAGTCAGGCCCGTAGATGATGCGCAGGTACTCACGGCCGCGCACCTTAAGCCCCGGTTGCCCGAGCCCTTTGGGCCCGCGGACCAGGTTCGCGGCTGGCTTGACGACCATGCCCTCGCCCCCGGCTGCGGTCAGGTCCTCCCACCAGCTGGTGGCCGCCGCCATCGAGTCCGGGTCGGTGGTGTCGGCCAGAATCCACCGGGTTTCCGTGAGCAGGTCCGGGTCGGCGGCCGCCAGCCGGCCGGCGATCGCGAGATGCCAGTCATGGGGCCGCTGGTGGTAGCCGGCTCCTTCACTGGCCAGCACTTGGAACGGGGCGATGCGTACCCCGTCGAGCCCGTCGGTGGCCCAGCAGTATTGCCGGTAGGCGCCGGTGAAGGCGTCGGCGTTGGCTTCGCGGGCACGGATGGCTGCCAGCAGCGGCCCAGTGTCCAGTCCGCGTGCCGCCGCCTGCGCCAGCGCCGCCGCCGCTGGCGGCAGCGCCGCCCGCGCCGCGGCGCCGACCGCGGCGTACTGCTCCCGCACCAGTTGCCGGGCCTTGACGCTCCACGGCAGCAGTTCCGCGTCCAGCAAGAGCCAGGACGTGTCCAGGTCGGTGAACAGGCCCGCTGCCTCGGCGGCCGCACGCACCCGGGTCAGCAGCCCGGCGGTCAGGGCCGCTTCGAAGAACGGCCGGCCCGTGCGGGTCCACAGGGCCCCGCCGGCCTCGTCGGCGATGCCAAACCGGGCCAGCGCCACCCCCGCCGACCGGCACACCAGCAGGATCGCCCGCGACCCCATGTGCTTCTCCTCGCACACCACGGCGGCGACCCCCTCGGCCCGGTAAGCGTCGAACGCCTGCTCGGGATGCTCCAGCAGGTCCGGCCGCGACGAAGTGGCGACCGGGCTCATGGTGGGCGGCAGGTACAGCAGCCACCGGGGGTCGATGGCGAACCGGCTCATCACCTCCAGCGCCGCCGCCGCGTTGTCCTCCCGCACCCGGATCCGACTGACGTAGGCGGTGTTGACGATCCGGCTGCCGGTGACGTCGCGGATGTCGAGGACCTCCGGTTCGCGCCGGGCGGTCCGGTCAGGCCCGGCGGCAGCGGCGCCGGTGTTGGCCGGGAACGGCCGGGCGGGCTCGTAGTACACCGCCGCCGCGGGCACCGACACGATCTCCCGCTCCGGGTAGCGCAGCACGGTGAGCCGTCCCCCGAAGACGCACCCGGTGTCCAGGCACAACGTGTTGTTGATCCACTCCGGATCCGGGACGGGAGTGTGCCCGTACAAGACCATCGCCCGGCCGCGGTACTCGTTCGCCCACGGGTAGCGCACCGGCAGCCCGAATTCGTCGGTCTCCCCGGTGGTCTGCCCGTACAGGCAGAACGAGCGCACCCGCCCTGATGCCCGGCCCTGGTACCGCTCGATCAGCCCGGCGTGTGACACCACCAGCCGGCCGCCGTCCAGCACGTAGTGGCTGATCAGGCCGTCTAGGAACGCCACCACCTGAGGGCGGAACTCATCCGGTTCCTGCTCTAGCTGCCGCAGCGACTCGGCCAGGCCGTGGCTGATGCGCACGTTGCGGCCGCGCAGCGCTTTCAGCAGCTTGTCCTCGTGATTGCCGGGAACGCACAATGCGTCGCCAGCGGCCACCATCCCCATGACCAGGCGCAGCACACCGGGCGTATCCGGGCCCCGGTCCACCAGGTCGCCCACGAACACGGCCCGCCGCCCGGGATGGTGCGCGCCAGCGGGCCGCCCCTGCTCGTCCCGCACGATCTCGTAGCCGAGCTTGCCGAGCAGCTTCTCGAGTTCCGCCCGGCAGCCGTGGACGTCCCCGATCACATCGAACGGGCCGGTCTCCTGGCGCAGGTCGTTGTACAGCGGGGTCCGGGTGACCGTGGCGGCGGCGACCTCTTCCTCGCTGGCCAGCACGTGCACGGCGCGGAAGCCCTCCCGCTGCAGGCCGCGCAGGCTGCGCCGCAGCTGGTCACGCTGGCGGCGGACCACGTGCGCGCCGAAGTCACGGTCGGGACGGCCGGTGTTCCGGTCCAGACACACCCGTTCTGGGAGGTTGAGCACCACCGCCACCGGCAGCACGTCGTGCTCCCTCGCCAGGGCCACCAGCGGGCGCCGGTCCTCGGGCTGGACGCTGGTGGCATCCACCACGGTCAGCCGGCCGGCGGCCAGCCGCTTGCCAGCGATGTACCGCAGCACGTCAAACGCGTCCTTGGTCGCCGACTGGTCGTTTTCGTCGTCGGCGATCAGCCCGCGGCAGAAGTCCGAGGAGATCACCTCCGTCGGCTGGAAGTGCCCCCGGGCGAACGTGGACTTGCCCGACCCGCTGGCGCCGATCAGCACGACCAGGCTCAGCTCAGGGATGGCCAGCTCGCGGGTGGCGGCCGCGTTCATGCAGCCTCCCGGCGGAAGACGGCAAGCTGGGTGGACGGCCCCACCTCCGGGTCGTCCGCGCCGACCGGCAGGAACCGGACGTGATAGCCGAACGAACTTCCGACCCGGCTGGCCCAGTCGCGGAACTCGGCCCGCGTCCACTCAAAACGATGGTCCCGGTGCCGCATCCCGCCGTCGGCCAGGCCTTCGTAACGAGCGTTGTGCTCGGCGTTGGGGGTGGTGACTACAACCGTTGCTGGCGCGGCATACCCGAAGACCGCTCGTTCCAGCGCGGTCAGCCGCGGCGGGTCGACGTGCTCGATCACCTCCATCAGCACGGCAGCGTCCAGCCCGGCGAGCCGGTCGTCGCGGTAGGTCAGCGCGGACTGGAAAAGCTGGACGCGCTGGCGTTGCTGCTCGCTCATGCCGTCCAGCCGGAGCCTGCGGGCCGCGAACTGCAGCGCCCGCACCGACACGTCCACCGCCACCACCTGCTCGATCGCCCGGTCAGCCAGCAGATCACGCGACAGTGTTCCGTCGCCGCAACCGAAGTCGCCTACCCGCCTGGCGCCGGCCGCCCGGAGCACGGCCAGCACCGCGCCACGGCGCTGCTCGCTGAGGGGCAGCACCGGGTCGGGTTCGGCGCCGGATCCCTCGGTCCCGGCCGGCCCGGTCCCGGCCGGCTCGGTCTCCTCCGGCGGCACGGCGTTGTCGATCTCTTCCGGGTCGATGTCGTCCACTTCGGCGAGCCGTGCCAGCGCGGCCCGGGTCAGTGACCACTGGTGCGCCAGGTATCTGCGGCTGATGAGGGCCTGCTCGGGATGGCCGGCCAGCCAGCCGCTGCCGGCCCGGACGAGCTTGTCGACCTCGTCCGCGGTGACCCAGTAGTGCTTGGCGTCGTCGAGCGCTGGCAGCAGCACGTACAACTGGTTGAGCGCGTCCGCCAGCCGGATTTCGCCGACCAGGTGGACATCCACGTACGGCGATTCACCCCAGCCCGGGAATGCCGGGTCGAGAAGGGCGGTGCCGGCCTCCACCCGCCAGCCGAGCGGCTCGAACACCCGGCGCACCAGTGCGGCGCCGCCCCGGCATCGCAGCGCCGGCACCCTGATCTCCAGCGGTATGCGGGCGGCCGCCAGGTCCGGCCGGGCGTCACAGCGGCCGGTGAAAGCGGTGCGGAACATCGCTTTCAGCGCCATTGCGAGCATGCTGGAGGCAGCGTAGGGACGATCGTTCACGTATTGCCCGAGCGCGAAAGCCTCCCCCCGCGCGTTGCCGTGCGCCCCCTCCCGGCCGCGCACCAGCGCAACCGGGTCCACCTCGAGCAGCAACGCAGCCGTGCACAGGTCCTCGGACGCCTCGGGGTAGAACACGTACGCCGTGCCGGCCGGCACCTGCAGTGATTGCAGCCGCGCGGGATGCTTGTGCAGCAGGTACCCCAGGTCGGTCGCGGGCTTGCCGGTGGTCGTCAGCGTCAGCATCACAACGGCATTCTCCCGGATACGGTTATGCCGAGTCTTCTGGGTTTTGGCCAGCAGGACTGCATCGCGCCGAAGCCGCTCGCAGATCGCATCCGCCGCGATCATCGGTCCCACCGGCGCTATGGTCCCGCTCTAGCACGTCAGTGGCTTGGACAAAGGCCTGGTGAAGGCGGCGTACGATGTCTCGGCGCACGGTCTGGCTGGCTGCGGGGCCTGAGCGTTGGAGATCACCCGCCATGGGCAATGAGCGGTCACCGGCGTGAAGATAGCGTGGGCGAGCAGGTAGCGGGCCGACCAGCGAGGATGGGGCTGAAGCGTGCCGGTTGATCATGTGAACGGGGTTGAGCTGTATTGGGAGCACCGCGGCAGCGGTCCCCGGTTGCTGTTCTGCAACGGGTCGGGCACGACCTTGCAGACGGCTCGGCCGCTGCTTGATTTGATTGCTGGCAAGTTTGATCTGCTGGCGTGGGATTACCGTGGCTTGGGCCGCAGCGTCCCGCTGACAGGTCCTTATACCATGGCCGATCTCGCCGCTGACGCCGCTGGCCTGCTTGAGATCGCCGGGTGGGACGCGTGCCGGCTGCTCGGGGTGAGCTTCGGCGGGATGGTGGCGCAGGAGTTCGCGGTCGCCAATCCGCAGCGGGTAGAGCGCCTCGCTTTGGCCTGCACCTCGGCCGGCGGCGGAGGCGGGTCCTCCTATCCGCTGCAGAAGCTGCAAGGGCGCCCGCCTGAGGAGCGGGCCGCGGTGGAACTCAAGCTGGCTGACAACCGCTGGGATGCGCGCTGGCTGGAGGCTCACCCGGGAGACCGCGCGCTGGCCGAACGCCTGACCGCGGCCCAAGATCAGCAGGACCCAGCCGCCGTACCCGCCTACAAGGCCCAGCTCGAGGCGCGCGCGGGCCATGATGTGT
Source organism: uncultured Actinomycetes bacterium (assembly GCA_963734725.1). Classification (GTDB taxonomy): domain Bacteria; phylum Actinomycetota; class Actinomycetes; order Streptosporangiales; family Streptosporangiaceae; genus DASXKD01. The sequence goes on along the minus strand of CAVTIX010000013.1, from coordinate 15,600 downwards.
GGGACCGGCTCGACGCGATTGCATGCCCGACGCTGGTTGGCTACGGCAACTACGACGGGATCGCGCCGGCTCAAAACAGCATCGCGATCGCCTCACGCATCCGCGAAACCGAGCTGCGGGGGCCAGCGCTGACCCCGGGCGGCAGCGAGCACACCGAGCAGTTTAGGGGCGGCGGCACGTCAGCAGCCGCCGGACCGTGCTGGCCATCCCCACGGTGAATGCTAGAGAGCCCTGACAGACTGCCCGGAGTGCTCTGCGACGATTGCTGACGAGGAGCCGCGTGCTGGCGTATCAGACGACGGACCCGGGCACAAGAAGGGGTGCACCCGGCTGAGGTCGTCCAGAGCCTGACCTCCAACACCGTGGTCATCCAGCGCTGTTACCGCAGATGCCCGCCTGATCACTCAAGCCCCCACCTGGCGCGCCAAAGGAACGCGGCCTCTGCGGGACAAGGGACTCGACACCCACTTGTTTCTCGCAGAGGCCACCTCACGTCAAGGCTCACCAGGCTCACCCCACATAACGCGCCTGAGCGTGAGACCGCAGCCACGACACGATCACCCGCTGCCTGCTGCCGCGCTGACGGTGCGGGGCGTAGCGTTCGGAGACTTCACCCGTAGGCCAGCGCTGCCACTGTCAGCGCCGTCGCGTCTGATGACTCAGTCGAGCAGATGAATTGTGAACGCGATCGCGAATCCGAGCGTCGTCACGACCCCGACCAGCTTGCCGCCGTGCTGGTGGGCCTCGGGCATCATGGTGTCGGCGAGCATGGTGAGGATCGCACCTGCGGCGAAGGCCAGGACGAAGGCGACGGTGCCTGGTGAGGAGTGCTGGAACAGGCTGTACCCGGCCAGCGAGGCGAGCCCGGAGATCAGCGCGATCGCGATCCACATCCAGAGGATTCGCGACTTTTTCCAGCCGCCGGTGACCAGGCCGGAGGTGGAGGAGATCGATTCGGGCAGGTTGGAGATGAAGACCGCGGTCAGGTAGGCGGCGCCCACCGCCCCGCCCTGGAAGATCGTCAGGCCGATCACCATCGACTCGGGGATCCCGTCGAGCACCGTCCCGAGCACGATGGCCAGCGCGGAGCCGTTCGCCTGGCCGCCGTCAGCGTCCTTACGCTCGGCCCCCCCGAAGTGGTCGATCAGCCAGTCGCCGCCGAAGAAAACCGCGCAGCCGGCGAAAATGCCCGCAATCGCCGCACCGTGACCGTGTGCCTTGCTGACCGCCTCCTCCACCAGGTCGAACGCGACCGCGCTGATCAGGACGCCGGCGCCGAAGGCCAAGATCAGCCCGATCACGCGCAAACTGATCCGGAACCAGAGCGCGACCAAGGCGCCGATCACCAGCGAGGAAGCCGCCAGGGTTCCCCAGCCGAACGCTGCTGCCATCTACCGTCTCGCCTCCGGCTGTCCGGTCCTGCGGGCGGTCGAACGGGGCGGCTGGCTGAGCGACTTGCCTGGTCCAGCGGGGTTAGGGCCCCCCTGGCCCATCGTCGCGAAGCGGCCCGCCTCCACCACGTTATACACGTCCGCGCTTCCAGATACCGCGTGATAGCGGCCTTGGGATCAGTCCGGCTACCGGCCTGATGAATCCAGACACCCAGGCCCACCAGGAACCATCGCGCTCGTGGCGTTCCCATGCGAGCAGGTGCCCCGACCAGGCCGCTCGCCGCCAACGGAGTCCAGGACCGGCCCCACACTTCCACGGCCGTTGTCAGCGCGACGTTAGCAAGATCGGCAGGTGTCAAGGGGTACGCGTCAGACAGAATCGCGCCCCAACGCGTGCTCCAGGATCTTGGCTCTGTGATCTCCCTGCCCTCGCCTGCCCACTCCAGGACAGCGGGCTAGCTTGCAGCTGCGGACGATGCTGGGACGGAGACTACGACGTCCGCTAGCTGCTAAGTTTGATTGACATCAATTATCGCTTAATATTTATGTCACCCGGCCACGGAGGCCGAGGCTCTACCTGAGGAGTCAGCCGGTGGACATCGTCTTTCGCAATGTGGACGCCGAGACGGCTGGGCGGATCATGGAAGTCCTGCGGCCTGCCCAGCCCGAGATCCTGGCCGAGCCCTGGGCAGTAGAGGAGGCCAAGCGGCTGCTCTGGTCAATGGGTGCGTTCACCCACGCACGTCGGCAGCTGCTTCCCCAACTTGTCTCCGCAGGCGGGCACATCGATGCCAGCGCGTTGCGCGGTCCTGATAGCCGCCAGCTGAAGGGTCTAACGGGCCCTATCGCCACCGCGATGAAGCGGCTGACTAACAGCGGCGAACTGCCTCCTGGCCTGCCTGCTCCCGTCCAAACCGTCTACGACAACAACTCGCGGCGAGCGACTGGCTTCACCATGGACCTGGAGCTGGTTCCGATTTTCCGCGACGCGATAGAGCAGATCAGACAATCACTGCGTGTCGCGTGAACGAATGCCAGAAGCCCTCGGCTCTTCGGTTACCCAGGTCGTGACCCCTCGATGCGAACTCTCGGCGGCGAGGTCGTTCGCGGTCGCTGGGGCAGGTCAGCGACCGGTCGCAGTCGGACGAAGCCGCTCACGGTCGCTGACGTTGCTGTACTCGTGTGCTGTACGACAGCTTGGCCTGGCCGTTTCTATGCCCCATGATCCGGCAGAACACCAGGAAACTCGACGCCCAACGCGCGGCCTGTCCGGCCCGCTCTGGTGAAGGTTTGTGGTCCTGACCGTGGTCAGTGATGCGATGGGGACGAACTCAGCCAGTTGTGACCTTGACTGTTACTTGACTCTTATTACTTCCCCTTGACTCTGTCGCTGCTTACGCGGAAGGATGTGTTCGCGTCCATTCATGATCCGATCGTCGCGGTCATGTGCTGGCATGTACGGCGCGAGAAGCGCATCAGGGGGGGAAGCGGCGGCAAGCACGCTGCTTAGGTAGCTGCGGCAGCTTTACGAACCCGGGTGCCGTCGTCGTCGACCGCGCTTGGTTGCTTGGTTAGCGCCTGGAATCATCCGAGCGTTCATCCCGCTCCGACCACAACGAGGAGGACCGACGTGCGAAGAGTCATCGCTGTCTCGGCAGCGGCCACGTTGACGCTTGGCATCGCGGGGGCCGCGGGTGCGACCGCGGCGGAGGGCAGCACCGCCCGGCCGGTTGCAGTTGCGGACAGCTATAAACCGCCGCCGATCAGCTGGCACAAGTGTTCAGATCCGACTTTGCAGCATTACGGCGCGCAGTGTGGCTTCGTGGTCGTGTCGCTGGATTACAGCCACCCGCATGGGCAGAAGATCAAGCTCGCTGTCTCGCGGGTCAAGCACACAGTGCCGAAGTCGCAGTACCAGGGCGTCATGCTGGTCAACCCGGGCGGCCCGGGCGGGTCTGGTCTGATCTTGTCGATCCTCGGCCAGTTCGTGCCCAACCACGCCGGCGACGCCTACGACTGGATCGGTTTCGATCCGCGTGGTGTCGGTTCGAGTGAGCCGGAACTGACGTGCAACCGGTTCTACTTCCACGGCGACCGGCCGCCTTACATTCCGCGAACGAAGCAGATTATGAACCGGTGGGTGACGCGGTCGAAGCGGTACGCCGCTGACTGCCAGAACAGCGCACACAGCGCCTTGTTCGGGCACATCAAGACCGTCGACAACGCCCGCGACATGGATAGCATCCGCACAGCGCTGGGGCAGCGCCAGATCAACTACTACGGCTTCTCCTACGGCACTTACCTGGGCCAGGTCTATGCGACGCTGTTCCCGGGCCGGGTGCGGCGTGTGGTGTTCGACAGCAACGTTGATCCGCGGAAGGTGTTCTACCGGTCCAATCAGGCCCAGGACGTGGCCTTCCAGAGAACGTTCGACATCTACCTGGGGTGGATCGCCGAGAACCACAAGTACTACCACCTGGGCCGCACCGCGAAGGCGGTGCACCGCGAGTACTGGGCGACGGTCGCGATGCTCAACAAGCATGCCGCGGGGGGCATTCTCGGCGGGGACGAGTTCACCGACGTCATGCAGAACCCGGCCTACTACGTCTACAACTGGGACAGCGTCGCCCACGCGTGGCAGAACCTGGTCAACAAGCACCAGCCCGGCCAGTTGATCCAGTTCTACAAGTCGGCGAACCCCACGACCCAAGCTGGCGACAACGGGTTCGCCATCTACCTCGGTACGCAGTGCACTGACGCGTCGTGGCCACGCAGCCAGGCTCGTCTCAACCATGACAACCGGGCGCTGAACAAGAATTATCCCTTCCTCACCTGGCCCAACGCCTGGTTCAACGGGCCATGCGCGTACTGGAAATACCCGCACCGCACGCCCGTGCAGGTAACGGGCAAGAACGTGCACGTCCCGGTGCTACTCATCGACGAGACCTTCGACCCGGCGACCCCCTATGAGGGCAGCCTCTACATCCGGCACATCTTCCCCACCGCCTCGCTCATCGAGGGCAAGAACGGGACCACGCACGCCGGATCACTGTCTGGGGTCGCGTGCACCGACGACACGATCGCCCGCTACCTGACCACTGGCGCCGTGCCCCAGCGCGAGCAGCACTACGGGGCGGACAAGGTCTGCCCGCCGGTGCCCAAACCAACGCCCACGAAGGACGCCTCCGCGGGGGCCAATAAGTCCCTCGCCCGCGCGGTCGCCTACGAGAAGGTCCGCGCCGCGATCGACGGATACTCCATCCAGCCCTAGGGGCCAGGCCGGACGGACCCGTGGGACCTAATGCCCGCGGGTCCGTCCGGCCCAGGCCAGCACATCTCAGACGGCAAGCCGTCGGGGACGTTTCGCATCCGCCGATCCACCTTGGAAACCACCTACGCGCTGAAGGTTCCTGACCGGCCAATTCCGGGTCGCCATACCGATCCTTCGGCCCAGCCAGATCGCCATGACGATGGAGGTCTACAGCGAGGTGCCGACAGCCCAGACGGGGAACGCCATCAAGTGGTAGGCAGGCGACTCGATGACTGGCGTTGCTGCATACAGCTGAGAGGGGCCGGTTCCCATGTTCGAAATCGTCTCTTGAAGTGAGGACTTCACGTTTGGGGTTGAGCTGCCTGGTGTTTCGCAGCTTTGGGGCGGGTGGGGCTCTGGTTGCGGCCGGGATTCTGGTCTGCGAATACGTTTTCGGTAAGCGGTGGTTATCACGGGCGGGGTTTCGGGGTCCCGCGCGTGTTGATCTGGCGGCGCGGATGGAGAAGCATCGGCGGTGCTTGATATCGCCTCTGCGAGGAGATCCGCCGATGCTTCCTGAGCCGACCCTACCTGCCTCGTTTGCGGCGCTTTTGGGGGCGCTGCGGCCGTGTTTCACCGCCCGGTCGTTCCGCACGTTCTGCGGGCTGGCCGCGGGCCTGGCCGGGCAGGTGCGGCGCCGCACCGTGGCCGGGATGCTGCTGGGGGCGGGGCTGGCCCGCGCCTGGCCGCATGACCGGGCGCATTACTTTTTCGCCCGGGCCCGGTGGGAGGCCGGCGAGCTGGGCCTGGCCGCCGCCCGGCTGGTGGTGCTGCTGTTAGTCCCGCCCGGCGCCCCGCTGCCGGTGGCAGTCGATGACTCGCTGTTCCGCCGGTCCGGCCGCAAGGTGCACGGCGCGGGCTGGCAGCACGACGGGTCGGCCCCCAGCCCGGCCGGCTCGGGTTCGGCACCTGCTTCGTCACCGCCGGGATCGTGGTCGCCCTGCCGTTTTGCACCCGCCCGGTCTGCCTGCCGGTGCTGGCCCGCCTGGTCCTGCCCGGCAAGAAGGCCAGGCCCGCAGGCCGGGGGCACAAGGCCGCTCCCGCGCCCGGCACCAAGGTGTCGGTCGCGGTGGCGCTGGTCACCCAGCTGGCGGAGGCGTTCCCCGGCCGCGCCGTCCACGTGGTGGCCGATGCCGCCTATCACGGCCCCGCGCTCAAGCAGCTGCCCGCCTCGGTGACCTGGACCACCCGGCTGCCCGCCAACGCGGTCTTGTACGCCCTCGCCCCGCCGCGGCTGCCCGGCGAACGGGGCCGGCCCTGCCTCAAGGGCCTGCGGCTGGGCACCCCCGCCGAGCTGGCCGCCGCCGCCACCTGGACGCCGGTGACCGTGCGGATCTACGGCCGCAGCCACCGCACCGACCTGGCCGCCCTCACCTGCCTGTGGTACGGCTGCCTGCACACCCGCACCGTCCGGGTCATCCTCGCCCGCAACCACGCCGGCGTCCTGGCCCTGGTCACCACCGACCTGGCCACCCCCGCCACCCGGCTGATCGAACGCTACGCCGCCCGGTGGTGCATCGAGCAGGCCTTCGCCGACGCCCGCAACATCCTCGGCGCCGGCGAGGCCCGCAACCGCACCCGCCGCGCCGTCGAGCGCACCGTCCCGTTCGCCCTGATCGTCTCCACCCTCGTCGTCACCTGGTACGCCCGGCACGGCCACCCCCGGCACACCCTCACCGCCCGCCGCCACGACCAGCCCTGGTACACAACCAAGACCGAGCCCGCCTTCGAGGACATGCTCACCCAGCTCCGCCGCACCATGATCGCCGCCCGAATTTCCGCGGGTTCCAGCGCACACCCCACCCCCGAGCAAACCCAGCAAGTGCTGGCAGCCTGGCACGCAGCAGCCGCATAACTGCGAAACACCAGACCTGGATAAACGGGGTTTGGCGGGAGGGCTGCCCACAGGTTAAGCGCCGCGTGCCCACGTTTGCCTTGGCTGCCTAGCGGTTCCAGCGGGGGTCGGCTTCGGCGATGGCGAGGCTGAGTGTCTCGAGTTCGGTGATCAGCTCGCGCAGGCGGCGGTGGTTGTAGAACCAGGGGCTGGTAGTCGGCGAGCTGGTCGTCGGTCAGGATGCGGGTGGCGGTCTTGCCGTCTTTTTTGCGGGTCCACTGGTGGTAGGGGCCGTGCAGGCGGGGCGGGTCGGCGTGGCAGCGGCAGCCGGGGTGGCCGCATTGGGTCATCCGGTCGGCGAGGGTGCCGGGCAGGGCGAAGGCGGCGGCGGCGAGGCGGGCGGTGATCTCGGCGGCGATGGCCGCGGCGCGGGCCTGCTGGGCCGGGGTGGGCGACACGGTGTCATTGTCGCAGCCGGGATCCCGCATTTCGCGCATCACATTAAGTGTAAGTGCTGTGTGCCTGCTGGTGACGTTGCCGCCTCTATCGGGCGGTGGGAGCCGTGGTCGGTGCCCACGGAAGCGGCGGCGTTTGCCCGGGATGTGATCAGCCGGGCCGGGCCGGGCGGGCGGGAGCGGGCGAAGAACTTGCTGTGGGCGGCGGGCAAGCTCGCTGATTACGGGCTCGGGCTGGGGCTGGAACCGGTCCCGGAGGTGCTGCTGCACCCGACGCTGGCCGGCCGGTGCCCGACGGCACCACCTCAGCCCGGGTCCTGGTCACCAACCTGCATAATCAGACTCAGCCGCTGATCCGCTACGAGCTGACCGACAGGTTCACGCCCGCCGGGCTCAGCGCCGCCGGGTTCCTTCGCACGACCGTTCGACGGCCGCGCCGATGACGGATTCCGCTACGGCGACCTCACCGTGCACCCCTCCGCCCTCACGACAGCGCTGCTGCAGACCGCCGCCGTGCGCGAATACCAGGTCCGCCAGGCACCACGCGGCGTCACCGTAGCAGTCGTCGCAGACGTTGACTTCGACCACGGCGCCCTGGCTGCGAGGATCGAGGGCAGCTTGCACCAGGCGGGCCTCACCGACCCGGAAGTCAGTATCAGCCGCGTCGATGCCATCACGCGTGACCCACTCACCGGCAAAGCCAAGCGCTTCGTGCCGTGGCGTGGGATGCCCGATTAGTCAGGAAGCACGACCAGCATGCCGCCGCTGCCCCGTGGCGCCGGGCGCCCGAGTACCGGCGTGATCTGGGGCGCGCTGAGTCTCAGGAGGTCAAGGGCGCGGGATGGCCGATGCTCGGGTACGCGCTGCGCGGATCCGGCTGCTGACGCGGGTCAGGATCCTGCTGCTGACGCGAGGTCAGGCCGCGTTCGCCCGGTCGACGATGCGGCGGAGCCGTTCGTCGTAGGCGTGGTTGTTGCGCCAGATGATGTACCGGCGGATCATGCTGGCCTGCTCATGGTGGCTGGCGTGGTCGGTCCCGTCGAGCGTGAAGTACCGCAACGCCGTGAACTGCGCCTCGATTTCTCCGTCGTGCAGCGCAAAGCCCTCACACCCAACGACTTCACCGATCTCAGCCAGATCCGCGACCGCCTGGCCGCGTTCGAGACCCGCTACAACGCCATCGCCAAGCCGTTCCGCTGGACCTTCACCCGCACCGACCTCAACGACCTGCTGCCCCGCATCGACGCCCACGACAAGACCCAGCCTCACGCCCTGGCAGCATGAACCCCACCCCCGGCGAACTTACGGGCGCGACCACTAAGCTCACGCGTGTGCCTTGCCCGGCCCCAGCGTTCTGCCAACCTGATTGATTCCGCGAGGTCAGGGGCCCGGCATAGCCTCCAGCCCGGGCCGCTTTTCCGAGGCGGTTCGACGCGAAAGGAGCGGCACCCATGCCTGACGAGCGAACAGGCGGCCCTGGCAACGGGGGAAGCACTGTCGCTGACCTTGCCGGGGCCGCAGGTCCCGGCTCGGTCGATGGCCGCCACCTTCTACTGGTCGGCGCGGGGCCTGGCCTTGGAATGGCCGTGGCACGTCGCTTCGCCGTGGGCGGCTACCGGGTAACCCTGGTGGCGCGCAGCACCGACGGCCTCCGCGGCCTCGCGGGCACCTTGGCCGGTACCGGTGCCACGATCAGCACCATCGCGGCCGATGCCAGCGATCCCGATGGCCTGGGCGCCCGGATGAGGGAGCTCTATCTCGGAAATGGCGCACCGGGCGTCATTGTCTATAACGCCGTCATGGGAGCTCCGGACCGGCTGCTGGACTCAACTGTCGCCCACCTCCAGGCGGCGTATTCAGTAGATGTCATCAGCGCAATCGTCGTCGCGCAGGTGGCCGCCCCGGCCATGCGGGCCGCCGGCTTCGGGACCATCCTGGTCACCGGGGGCGGGTTCGCCGACCATCCGATCCCGGCCCTGGCGACCGTTTCCCTCGGCAAGGCGGCGCTCCGGTCGGCCGCAACGATGCTCGGCGCTGACCTGGAACCGGACGGCATTCGTGTGGCCACACTGACGATCGCAGGGCAGATAGCCGCGGGCACTTCCTTTGACCCGGAGCGCATCGCCGAACGCTACTGGGAGGTTGTCCACGTGGACGGCCCATGGCAGGCAGAATTCCGGTTTACCGGCGAGTAGGCGACGTCTTTACGCATACGGCCAAGGAAGGCTGATCCTGGCATCTGCACGCCTTGTCACAGGATGCGCCCCGGCCGCTTTGCGCCGAACTCCCACCTTGGCCGGCGGCTGCCCAGACCGCGCTGCAGGCCTTGCACGCGCATGCCCGGCTCGGTGACAAGGACTGGGGGCTGGGCCTGGAGGCCCGCTCGCGGGCCCTTCTGGCCGACGGCGGCGCCGCCGAGGAGCTGTATACCGAAGCGATCGGGCGGCTGGGCCGGACCCGGATGCGGCTGCCGCTGGCCCGCGCCCACCTGCTCTACGGGGAATGGCTGCGCCGCCAGCGCCGCCGCACCGACGCTCGCGCCCAGCTGCGCACCGCCCACGACCTGTTCGAGGCGATGGGCGCCCGGTCGTTCGCCGGCCGGGCCCGGCAGGAACTGACCGCGACCGGTGCCACCGCGCACAACCGCCGCAACGCGACCCTAGATGAGCTCACCCCGCAAGAAGCCCGCATCACCAGCCTGGCCGGCGAGGGACTGTCCAACCCCGAGATCGCCGCCCGCCTGTACATCAGCAAGGGCACCGTCGACTACCACCTGAACAAGGCATTCCGCAAGCTCGGCATCCGCTCCCGGGCCCAACTCCACCGCGCCCTGGCACCAGTGCCCGCGCACAGCTGAAACCGCCCACCGTGCCCGGTGCCCTGGCCCCAGGCCAGTACGGTCATCCACAAGACGTGAGTCAGCACGATCGTGTCCGTTTCCCGAACTGGATATTCTGCATCCGATCGGCGGGCATGCTGGCCCGGCCAGCTGCCGCAAATATTCGGCAGGGAGATCGGGCGACCGCTGAACTGAACAGATGTCACCTTCCGTAGCGCCGGTGGGCGAGGTTGCCGACCTCGGCGGTCACCCGCGAGCGAGGCTGTCTGCATTCGCCTATTTGACGCCCCCGTAGCGCCCGGAAGCTCAGCCAAGAGCTCCAGCGAACGACGCTTGGCATCGACATGACGGAGCTGCCAGGACGGGTGACTGTGAGAGCTCCAGCATGCCGTCGCATGCCATGCGTGGCGGTAGGTCGGCGTCCCGCGCGGTGTCGGCAAGGTCGCTTCCTGATCTTGATCGCTCTGCCGCTTCCCTGAACCATGATCCGTCGCTTTGACTCTCGGCAACCATCTGACGATCATGGCGATGCGCGGTGTGAGGCTGGCCTCGCGGGGGCGGGGCTACAGCTACATCATGGCCGGATGATGTAGCCGTCAGTTGGACAGCGCGTGTCCTGTGCCATCGGGTCGGAGGCAGCGGCAGGCTGCTGACCTGGGGTGTCTATGTTTGAGTGGCAGGGCGTGGGGTGGTTGTGGGCGCGCTGGTCTGCCAACGGATGTGAGGCATTTGACCGTGGCACTCCTGTGCCACGGAAGTTGAGGCATTGTCAGCGCGTCTGATACATGGGGCGAATCCGGTCTGATGCGGCGGTTTCGTCAAGTTCTGCGCTGCGTGTGGAAGCCACCGTGTCGCCTTACGCAAGCGGTTCGGCGAAGGTCGGCCGGAGGTATCCGCCAGCTGTCGGCGGCGTCAGGTTCGCGATGCGGCAGGCCACGCGACGTCGTCGATCGCGAGCCACGGCGCGGCGGCCACGGCCGAGGGCGTGAGCCCGGCGATCGCCTTGACCTGGCGGTGAAGGTGGGACTGGTCGACGTAGCTGCTCTCCGCGGCAACGCTGGCGGCGGGGTGACCCGCCGCCAGAAGGTGGGCCGCGTGGTCGAAGCGCACCAGCTGGGCAGCTCGCTTGGGTGTGATGCCCAGCTGGGACCGGAAGCGGGACCATCCCCTTGCGGATCATCGCGTCCGACCGCACCGACCACAGGAGCGGGCCGAACGGCGGGGCCATCAGGACCCGAAGGAGGACCGGCTGGGGAAGCAGCGCGCTGGGACTCGGGCCGCTGCTGATCAGTGCGAGCGAACCCACCAGGCCGGGACACTGTTCCGCGAGTGCGGTGGCGATGTAGCCGCCGCTGGAGTGCCCGGCCACGGTGACGTGACGAAGCCCGAGGCCGTTGAGCAGCGCAGCCACGCGCGCCCCGCCTGCTCAGGCACGTCGTACCACGGCGCGGGCGGGGACTGGCCGTGGCCCGGAAGGTCAACCCGGATGACGTGATGCTGGCCGGCGAGTGCCGGCACCACCGGGCTCCAAGAGCTACCCGAGGCCCCCGATCCGTGTATAAGCAACAGCGGCGGCGCCTGCCGCGGGCCGTCGTGGACCACATGCATCCCCCATGCAAGTGTTTGACGTCGTACATATCCATACACGAGACGATGCCAGGGCTACCGCCTATCAGTCTTGGACAAATGTCAGCGCCAAGACCGGCCCGCTCCCACCGTGCCCTGCGAACCTCACGCGCGTGACACCGAGCGCACGCCCCCGACACCGAGCCGAGTACATGGCAGCCCGGCCTTCTCGCTCGTTAGCGGACTCGATCTCTGACGCCTGCGATCGCGCCGGGCTGCCACCCGGCCGGGCCCGCGCCAGCCACCAAGCACCTCACGATCGAGATTGATCACAAGGGCTCAACCCAGCGGTAGCGCCCCGCCGTATGCCTCAGGTGCGCTGGCAATGCCTCAACATCTCTGGCACCGGACAGCGCGCCCGTATGGCGTAGCGCCCCGACGCAACGGCACGGACAGGGACGTGCCGAGACACACGCGTCGAACTCGCGAGCATGTCTGCGCGGCTCGCGTCGCGCGGCGAACTCACGCACGCGCAAGAACGTGCGGTCATGGCCGCCGGTCTCGCGCGGGCGCAAGAGTCACGAGCAGGCCGCTGCGCTGCTCGGCACCGGCCTCTGGCAACTGCAGGCGCAGCTACACGCGTGCGCTGCTGGAGGTTAGGTGAGCGATCAGGCTAGGCCGCTGCTCCCGGCGGCGCCAGCTGACAATGTGGTGCCGCTGCCTGGTGTACTCGAGGCGGTAATCCGGGCGCTGGCTGGCGCGCTTAGCAGTGGCGGCACCCCGTCGGCACCATCGGCCGATCCCGCCGTTGACAAGCCACTGCTGGACCTGGAAGAGACAGCAGGGCTTCTTGGTGTAAGCCGGATGACGGTCGCACGCATGGCCGACGAGGGGCGGCTGCCATCGGTGGTCATACGCCGAGGGCGGGTGCAGAAAATACGCCGTATCCCACGGGCATTCGTGGACCGGATAGTCGCAGACGCTTGCGCTGGCGCGGAGGTGGACTTGGAGGAGTACACGGCCGCCTGGCTCGCTGAGCACGCCCCGGCCAACCCCAAGGCAAGCACGACCTTCCATTGTGATGACGTGACATGAATGGAGCTGCGTCCAGGTGAGCGAACGTGCGCGAGCAGGATGTGCGGCATACCCTGAGGTTATGAGCGAACTGCCGGTCGATGACGGGCCGGACCTCAGCGCCGCCGCGCACCAGGCGGCACGAGGCCATGTTGTCTACCTCACCGAGCACGGGGAACGCCTGGCCGCGATTGTCCCGGCCGAGTTCGCCGCGCTGCTGGAAGGCATGACCCCTGACCAGGCGCGGGAACTGGTGGAAGATCTCGCTGATGGTGATGCCGCGCGGCAGGCGCTGGAAGAGCCGGGCGAGGACATCCCCGCCGAGCAGGTGTGGGCCGAACTTGGCCTGACGTGACCGATCCGGTTGACAAGTACGCGCTGACGTTCCGGCCTGCCGCGTTGCGGGCACTCCGCAAGCTGGACCGGCAGACCGCCGAGCGGATCAAAGCCGCAACCGAAGCGCTCAAAGATGATCCCCGGCCGCCCGGGTCGAAGATGCTCACCGGGGCACACGGGGTATGGCGCATCCGGATCGGCGACTACCGGGTCGTGTACACGATCGATGATCAGCGTCGTATCGTCCGGGTCGCGGCGGCAGGCCACCGCCGCGACGTCTATATCCGCTGATCTGGATATGCCGGTGACCGGCTGGGCCTAATGACATGGCCGCAGGCAGCAGGTCGGCAACCGGCATGCCTGCCGGGCAGTCATCGCTCCTGAGCAGGAAGCCCGGCCGGTGGGCCAGCCCTGCTAGTGGCTGTATGCGCTGTCAGTTGAGCGAGATAGGCGGCAGCCCGGCGGTCAACCTCGGGGACCGGGTCGGCGTAGTGGCGCAGGGTGGTGGCCCCGCCACCGCCGTGGCCGAGACGGGCGGCGGTGTTGCGCAGGTCGATGCCTCCGGCCAGGAGTTGGCTGGCGAATAGTGCCGCAGCGCCTTGATGTTTAGAGCAACTCCCGCGGTGCGGGCGATCTCGGCGACCTTGTGCGTTAGCCAGTCGGGGTTCCAGGGCCGGTCTCCGAGCGGGTCGGGGGAAAACACGTAGGAGTCAAGCGGAAGCTCGACGCCGACCTGGCCCAGTTGATCGGCGACGGCCTGGCGGTGTTCGGCAAGCACAGTGGCAGTGACTTTGTCGATCGCGAGGCTGCGGTCCTGATGTGTCTTGGTGTCCTTCCGGACGTTCGCACCGCCGGCGACGCTGTAGCTGTGCGCGATCCGGATGACGCCTCGCGGCAAGTCCAGGTCCGCCCAATGCAACGCGCACAGCTCGCCGCGGCGTGCCCCGGTGACGGCAGCCAGCCACAGGTACAGCGCGAGCAGGTCCTGGCCGGATGCCCGGGCGGTCGCGATGACCTTCGCGACGTCGGCCGGGTCCGGGGAGGCGGCGGTCCTATGCCTGGCCTTCGGCAGCTTCGCTGGCCCGGCGGGGTTGCGGTCGATCCACTCCCACCGGACGGCCGTGGCGAACGCGCCAGACAAGATGGCGTGGATCTGCCGGATCGTTGCGGCGGACATCGGCCGGCACGTGTGCGGTGCACAGCCAGATCGGGCGCAGTCGTGCCTGGGATCCGCGGGCTTGGCCCGGCGCCCCGGGCGGGTCCCGCCTGTTTCGCCTGCGACCACCGCGCAGCGGCCCTGCCGGACGGTGATAAGCCCTTCGTCTGCCAGGACAGCCAGGGCCTGGTGAATTGCCGTCACGGGCAGCCTGTTGCGGTCGGCTACTTGCCTGGCCGATAGCAGCGCCTCACCGGGGGTGAGCTGGCCCGAAGTGATCGCCTCGCGGATGACCGCAGCCACCTGGGCCCACACTGGCTGGGCAGCGGTTGGTGTCACGTCGATGGCGGGGAACGCGGAGTGCTCGATGAACGGCTTGCCGGAGCAGGCGGGATTGCCGCACTGGTGTAGCCGCGCGTAAAGCATGTCCAGCACCGGACCGCGGACATTGCGCAGCTTGATCAGCCCGAGGGCAGGCAAGATGGTCCGCCTGATGTAGCCCTCGTAGGTCTGGCGGGTCGAGCGGTCAAGCTCGGCCACCGTCATGTACTGCCGGAGCAGCTCGGCGACCGTCACTCCGGTTTCAGGCGGCCGCCCCTCAGCAGCCTGCTCCAGCAGTTTGCCCAGGACAATCCGGGCCTGCTGTTCGGTCTTCACCGTCCGCCGGTAACGCAGTCTGCGGCCGGTCAGCGGGTCGGTTCCTGCATAGACGTCAACACGGAACGCGCCGCTTGGCAGTTGCTCTAAGTGACCGCTCGCTCGCCGTGCCATGAGATCATGCTAGGCCAGGAACGGCTACTCGTCCCACGTTTCGTCCCACGGAGGAGACCAACTCGCAGGTGTTTTGGCTGGTGGGGTGCCAGGGGCTCGAACCCTGAACCAACGGATTAAAAGTCCGCTGCTCTACCGTTGAGCTAGCACCCCGAGGCGCCCGCCGATGATGAGCGCCACCGCCCGAAGCGTACCGACTTCCCGGGCTGCTGCCGAACACGCGAGCCCGTCTATGCCTGTATTGCGGCCGAGTCGGCTCAGTCGGAAGAGTTCGCCTGGTGCCATCTGGCGACCCGCAGAAATGGAGACGGCCACAACCGGCCCGGGCTGGGACAGTATCGCTACGACCGGCCGCACGCGTGCCGCCGCCAGACGTTCGGACTGGTACACGCGCGCCTCGATAGACCATGTGGCAGGGCTGTGGCCCACGGTCATCCCGCCGAGGCCCGCCGGGCTGGCCACTGCGGCGCCCCGCGGTGCCAGGCACGCCGGAGGGGCCGGAACGCGGCGAGTAGCCTTCGTCGATGGCCGTTGTCTCACTGGGTTACCTTACGGATCTGATGCTGCTCGGGTTGCAGGGCAGCGTGACTGAGCAGCGGGTCGGCTACCAGGTCATCCGCACCCCCGCCAATCCAACCTTCCATTGGGGCAACTTCCTGCTGTTTGACCGGCCGCCTGCGACAGGAACGGTCTCATCCTGGATGAGCACGTTCGCCCGCGAGTTCCCCGGCGCCGAGCATGTCGCCATCGGCGTGGACGACGCCAGTGGCGACGCCGGGGACGAGGCAGAACTGGCGGCGGCGGGCCTGGAGGCCGACCGCTGCAGGGTGCTCACCGCCGCCTGGACCGCGCCGCCGCCACGGCCGAA
>CAVTIX010000012.1:0-118953 GCA_963734725.1 uncultured Actinomycetes bacterium | reverse complement strand
GACATGGACGGGCTGCTTGTGGACTCCGAGCCGCTCTGGTTCGAAGTCGAGCGGTCGGTCATGGCCAGGCTCGGCGGCCAGTGGACGGAGGCGGACCAGCAAGCGCTGATCGGCGGCTCGCTGGACCGCACAGTGTCGTGGCTGCTGGCCAAGGCGGCCGCTCCGGCGAGCCGCGACGACGTGGCGCGCTGGCTGGTGGCGGAGATGGCGGCGCTGATCTTGGCCCGCGGGCTGCCGCTGCAGCCGGGCGCCGGGCCGCTGCTCGCCGGCCTCGAAGCCGCCGGCGTGCCCTGCGCCCTGGTCACCGCCTCGTCCCGGGCAATCGTGGAAGCGGTGCTGAAGGTCACCGCGCTGAGCTTCAGCGTGACCGTATGCGGCGAGGACGTCCGCCGGGGCAAGCCGGACCCGGAACCCTATCTGCTGGCCGCCGACAGGCTCGGCGTGCCCGCGGCCGGGTGCGTGGTGCTCGAAGACTCACCCACCGGGATCGCGGCGGCCCGTGCAGCGGGCTGCCCGGTCATCGCGGTGCCCAGCGTGCCGGCGCCGCCGGGCCCCGGCCTGGTCACCGTGGGGTCGCTGGAAGAGGTGGGCTTTGACCTGCTGGGGGACGTCGTGACAGGAAACTTTGAGGATCCGGGCCAGGCAGTGACGGAAAAATCCCGATGAGGTCACAATCGCAGAACGACCCCCGCCGACCTCTGGCGCAGCGGGCGCCGCCCGGGACATCCTCCCGGTAAAGGTATGGCAAGCTTCCCTGCCCGCCACATGGGCCAGGGCATATCGGCGAACAGCCAGGAGATACTGTCCATCATGGCCGCGCCACTGGAAATGACCCCGGAATCCGCCGCGCCCGAAGCGATCCTTGCGGGAGTCAGCGGGGAGGCAATCGAGGGACGCTCGCTCGGCCAGATCGCGTGGATGCGGCTGAAGCGTGACAAGGTGGCGCTGGGCAGCGGGGTTTTCATCATCTTCCTGCTGCTGGTCGCCATATTCGGGCCGTACCTGGTACAGGATCCGACCGTCTTCCATGCGAACCTGATCGACCCGACGCTCAGCGTCCCCCGCGGGCGGTTCGGCGGCATCAGCTTGGCGCATCCGTTGGGCGTGGAGCCGGTCAACGGGCGTGACGTGCTGGCCCGGGTTGTGAACGGGGCCCGGGTGTCCCTGCTCATCGCGTTCCTCGCCACCGCGCTCGCGGTCAGCATCGGCGTATTCATGGGCGTGGTGGCCGGCTTTTCGGCGGCTGGCTGGACGCGGTCATCGCCAGGACCATGGACGTCTTTCTCGCCTTCCCGCTGCTGGTGTTCGCGATCGCGCTGGTCGGCGTGATCCCGTCATCGGCGTTCGGCCTGTCGGGCAACTCGCTGCGGATCGGCCTGCTCATCTTCGTGATCGGGTTCTTTGCCTGGCCCTACATGGGCCGGATCATCCGCGGCCAGACGCTGTCGCTGCGCGAGCGGGAGTTCGTGGACGCAGCGCGAAGCCTCGGCGCCCGCGGGCCCTACATCCTGTTCCGCGAGCTGTTGCCGAACCTCGTGGCGCCGATCCTGGTCTACTCCACGCTGCTGATCCCGACGAACATCCTGTTCGAGGCGGCGCTGTCCTACCTCGGGGTAGGCATCATCCCGCCGACCCCGAGCTGGGGGGGCATGGTCTCGGACGCGGTGAACAGCGGCCTTTACTCGATCGACCCGATGTTCATGATCGTTCCTGGCCTGGCCATCTTCCTGACGGTCATAGCCTTCAACCTGCTCGGCGACGGGCTGCGCGACGCGCTCGACCCGAGAAGCGCCCGGTAAGCCAATGGCGATTTTCCGATAAGAACAAATCGACGGGAGGCGTTTCACCTCATGAAGAGACGCAGAATGATTGGGCTGGCCGCGGTCGGCGTGGCCGGCGCCCTTGCCCTCGCCGCCTGCAGCAGTAGCAGCAGCACAGGCGGTGGTGGCGGCGGCGGAACCTCGACGGCGACAGGCTTCAACGCTGGCGTCACCCACGTCGTCAACCCGTCCAGCCACAAGGGCGGCACGGTAGCCTTCGCGAGCAGCGCTGCCGTCCCGGACTCCACCGACCCGGGCAACACCTACTACGCGCAAATGTGGAACCTCACCCGGCTCTACGCGATGCCGCTGATGACGTACAAGTCCTGTCCCGGGTCTTGTGGCGGGCAGGTCGTCCCCATGCTGGCGACCGCTCCCGGTGTCATCTCCGACAACGGGCTGACCTGGACCTACCACATCAGGCCCGACGTGCATTTCGAAGACGGGACGCTGGTCACCTCGCAGGACGTCAAGTACGCCATCGAGCGCACGTTCGACAGGGCCAAGTTCCCGCTCGGGCCGGGCTACTGGCCGGCGTTGCTGGCGCCGCAGAAGCCCGCATACCCGGGGCCGTATGTGGACCGGTCCAAGAACCTCATGGGGCTGAAGGCGGTGCAGACGCCGAACGCGACCACGGTCGTGTTCCACCTGGCGAAGCCGTTCGCCGACCTCAACTACGTGGCCGCGATCCCGCAGTCCGCCCCGGTGCCGCCGAACAAGGACACCGGCGCGAACTACCAGCTGCACCCGATCTCCACCGGCCCCTACATGTTCCAGAGCTACCAGATCAACAAGCAGCTCACGCTGGTGCCGAACCCGCACTGGAACCCGGCCACCGATCCCAACGCCAGCCAGCTCCCCAGCAAGATCACACTTACCTTCAACGTGAACCCGAACGACGTCGACAGCCGGCTCCTCGCCGGGGACATCCAAGTCGACCTGCCGGGGACGGGAGTGCAGGCGGCCGCGCGGACCAAGATCCTGACGAACAACTCGCTCAAGGCGCAGTCCGACAACCCGGTCAGCGGATTCCTCTGGTACACGGCCATCAACACGAAGGTGATAACCAACGTGCACTGCCGGAGGGCGCTCGAGTACGCGGCCAACAAGACCAACAACCAGACCGCCTACGGCGGCCCGTACGCGGGCGGCGCGATCGCGAGCACGGCCGCCCCGCCGAACCTCATCGGGTACAAGGCCTTCGACCTGTACGAGGCCACCACCAAGCCGCAGGGCGACCTCACCAAGGCCAAGCAGGAGCTCCAGGCCTGCGGGAAGCCGAACGGCTTCAGCACCGTGATGACCTACCGCAGCGACCGGCCGAAGGAAGTGGCGGTCGCCACGGCCACGCAGGCGGCGGAGGCCAGGGTCGGCATCAAGCTCACGCTGCACGGCTTCCCCACGGCCAGCTACAGCTCCACCTACGCCGGCGTGCCCAAATACATGAACAGCCACGGTATTGGCCTCGCCACCACTGGCTGGGCGCCTGACTGGCCGGACGGGTACGGGCAGTTCTACTACATCGCGTATGGCCCGTCCATCAGCCCGGTCGGGAACAACAACATCGCCGAGCTCAACGACCCCGTGATCAACAACCTGCTCAGCAAGTTCGCGGTCACGACCGACGCCTCGGTGCGGAACTCCTACACCGGCCAGATCTCCATGCAGATCATGAAGGACGCGGCGTTCCTGCCGACCGTGTACGCGAAGGCTCTGTTGTACCGGCCCCCGAGTCTGACCAATGTGTATGTGCAGCCGTACTACGGCATGTACAACTACGCGGTGCTCGGGGTGAAGTAGTCAGCTCGACGTAGCAGCAAGAGAAGAGAGCAGGTGAAGGCGCTGGTGCCCGGCCGGGAGATCCCGGCCGGGCACCGGGGCCGCCTACAGTGGTCACTTTCATTGTCCGGCGCCTGATCGCCACGGTCTTCCTGCTGATCATCGTCAGCATGATCACGTTCGCGATCTTCTTCCTGCTGCCCCGGCTGGCCGGGCAGACCAACTACGGACTGGCCGCCCAGTATGTCGGGCGCAGCCCAACGCCGGCCGCGGTGCACGCGATCGAACGGCAGCTCGGCCTGGACGTGCCGCTCCCGGTCCAATACGGGCGGTTCCTCAGGGGCATCGTGCTCGGCCGGCACTTCGATAGTGGCTCGAGCAAGGCCTACTGCCCGCCGCCGTGTTTCGGCTATTCCTTCAAGACCCAGCAGCCGGTCTGGCCGATGATGGTCACCGCCCTGCCGGTGACGGTCTCCCTCGCCATCGGGGCGGCGATCCTGTGGCTGGTCGGCGGGGTGACGATCGGGGTGATCTCCGCGCTGAGGCGCGGCACCGTGTTCGACAGGTTCTCGATGGGGGTCGCCCTGGCCGGGGTGTCCCTGCCGATCTTCTTCACCGGCCTGGTCTCCCTGGCGTTGTTCAGCTACAAGTGGCCGATATTCCCGAACGTGCACTTCGTCCCGTTTTCCCAGAACCCGCTCCAGTGGGCGAGCAACCTGGTGCTGCCGTGGGTCACCCTCGCCTTCCTCTACGCGGCGCTCTATGCGCGGCTGACCCGGGCGGGCATGCTGGAGACGATGAGCGAGGACTACATCCGCACGGCCCGGGCGAAGGGCCTGCCGGAGCGCACCGTGATCGTCAAGCACGGGCTCCGCGCGGCGCTCACCCCGATCATCACGATCTTCGGCATGGACCTCGGTGCTCTCCTCGGCGGTGCGGTGCTGACCGAGACCACGTTCTCGCTGCCCGGCCTCGGCCAGTACACCATCCTCGCCATCAACAACCAGGACCTGCCGGAGATCCTGGGTGTCACCTTGCTGGCGGCGTTCTTCATCGTCATCGCTAACCTGGTGGTGGACGTCTTGTATGCGGTGGTCGACCCGAGAGTGAGGCACTGAATGGACCTCCGGAGGGGGCGCCGCGCGCGGGGTGACGCGAACGGTGCGGGGGACCGGGACGCGCCCGTGGTGACGGACGTGTCGGCGCCGCCGACGTCCGCCATGCTCGACGTCCGTGACTTGAAGATCCACTTCCCTACGGACGACGGCTTGGTGAAGGCCGTGGACGGCGTCTCGTTCACCCTGGACCGGGGCAAGACGCTCGGCATCGTAGGCGAATCCGGGTCCGGGAAGAGCGTCACTAGCATGGGCATCATGGGCCTGCACCACGGCACCAGGGCGGACATCAGCGGCACCATCTGGCTGGACGGGGAGGAGCTCGTCGCCGCGTCGGCGGCCCGGGTACGCCAGCTGCGGGGCAGCAAGATGGCGATGATCTTCCAGGATCCGCTGTCCGCGCTGCACCCGTACTACACGGTGGGCGCCCAGATCGCCGAGGCCTACCTGATCCACAACAAGGTCAGCAGGAAAGCGGCCAAGGATCACGCGGTCAACCTGCTACGGCGGGTCGGCATCCCCAACCCGCAGACCCGGGTGGATGACTACCCGCACCAGTTCTCCGGCGGCATGCGCCAGCGCGCGATGATCGCGATGTCGCTGAGCTGCGACCCGGAACTGCTGATCGCCGACGAGCCGACCACCGCCCTCGACGTCACCGTGCAGGCGCAGATCCTTGACCTGATGGCCGACCTGCAGCAGGAGTTCGGCTCGGCGGTCATCATCATCACCCACGACCTCGGCGTGGTGGCCGAGCTGGCCGACGACATCCTGGTCATGTACGCGGGGCGGATGGCCGAATACGGGACCAGCGAGGACATCTTCGACCGGCCCGCGCACCCCTACGCGTGGGGCCTGCTCGGCTCCATGCCGCGCCTGGACCGGGCCCGCATCGAGCGGCTGATACCGATCCCCGGAACCCCGCCCAGCCTGATCCGCGTGCCGTCCGGCTGCCCGTTCCACCCGCGCTGCGCCTACGCGGCGCAAACCAACGGGCGCTCGGTGAACGAGGTCCCGCAACTGCGCGCCGTGGGCCCCGGCCACGAGGTCGCCTGCCACCTGAGCACCGACGAGCAGCGCCGGATCTGGGGTGAGCAGGCGGCCAAGCTGCAGCTTTCGCCGCCCGCCCGCCAATCCAGCCAGGAGGACGCGTGACCGCGCCGCTGAGCCAGCCCAGCGCCACCGAGGCCACGTCCTCCGACGCGCTGATGACGGTGAGGGGGCTGACCAAGCACTTCCCCATCACCCGCGGGATCATCTTCCGGCACCGGGTCGGGCTGGTCCGCAGCGTGGACGACGTCTCGTTCGACGTGATCCGTGGCGAGACCCTGGGCATCGTCGGCGAGTCGGGCTGCGGCAAGACCACGACCGCGCGCATGCTGACGCGGCTCATCGAGCCGACCGCCGGGCAGATCGTCTTCGACGGCCGCGACATCACGCACCTGCGCGCCGGGGCCATGCGCCCGCTGCGCCGCGAGATACAGATGATCTTCCAGGACCCGTACTCGTCGCTGAACCCCCGGCACACGGTCGGCGCCATCGTGGGCGCGCCATGGCGGCTGCAAAAGGTCAAGACGGACAAAGGCATCAAGCGCAGCGTCCAGGAACTGCTGGAACTAGTCGGGCTCAACCCCGAGCACTACAACAGGTACCCGCACGAGTTCTCCGGCGGCCAGCGGCAGCGGATCGGGATCGCGCGCACGCTCGCGCTGCGGCCCAAGCTCATCGTGGCCGACGAGCCGGTGTCCGCGCTGGACGTGTCCATCCAGGCCCAGGTGATCAACCTGCTGGACGACCTGCAGTCCGAACTCGGCCTGACCTATGCGATCATCGCCCACGACCTGTCGGTGATCAGGCACGTGGCCGACCGGGTCGCGGTGATGTACCTCGGCAACCTGGTGGAGCTGGCCAGCCGCAACGACCTCTACGAGCGGCCGCGGCATCCCTACACGGTCGCGCTGCTCTCGGCGGTGCCGAGCCCAGAGCCAGCCTCACGCACCGCGGAGGGGGGCCGGGAGCGCCGGGAACGGGTCCGGCTGATCGGGGACGTGCCGAGCCCGCTCAACCCGCCGCCCGCCTGCCGGTTCCACACCCGGTGCTGGAAGGCGCAGGAGGTATGCCGCACGGTGCCGCCGCCCCTGGAAGAACTGGCCCCGGGCCACCACGTCGCCTGCCACTTCCCGGAGAACACCACCCCAGCGGCCTGACAGCGGGCCAGGGCACCGGCCGGCGTATGCGACGATGGAGGAGATGGCTCCGCTGAGGGGAGAAGGCCATGTCCTTTAGCCAGATCCCGTGGTTCTTTCTCTGCGGCGGGCTGACCGCCGTCGGCCTGATCGGCAGCTGGTTCGCGCTGCGCCGCCGCGGGCCGCGCGTCGCGGCGCGCTGGCTCGCCTGGTCGCTGCTGCCCATTGCCCTCTACCTGATCGGCATACTCCAGGTGCTGTGGCGGTTCGGCGTGGCGATCGGTGACTTCTTCAGCGCCCTGGCGTTCTCCCCCAAGGTGTGGTCCGGCGTGATCCTGGCCGGGATAGCACTGGTGCTGTTCGTGGTCACCGGCGGGCTGCGCGGCCGGACCCGGCGCAAGAAGGAGAAGGGCGAAGGAGACGCGGCGGCCACCAAGGCGCTGAGCACGGCCCCGCCCGCGGCTGCCTCCGCGGCCAGGATGCCTGCCCGGCAGGCGGCCCCCGTCCCGGCCAAGCGCAAGGGCGGCGGCGGCGCGACACCGGCCGACGAGGACTTCGACGAGGTCGCCGCCATCCTCCGGCGGCACGGAATCAGCTAGCGGCCGCCTTGGCGGCGGCTTTCATGTCCTGCTTGTAGGCGCGGACGGCGGCCAGCGACGGGCCATCGACGATGTCTGCCACGGAATAATGCGCGCCCTTCTCACCGAAGCGCCCGGCCGCCTCCCGCCAGCCCTTCGGCCGCACGCCGTACTGCTTGCCCAGGAAGGCCAGGAAGATCTGCGCCTTATCCGCGCCGAACCCGGGCAGCTCGCGCAGCCGCGCCAGCAGCCCGGCGCCGGTCCTGGCGCCCGCCCACACCCCGGCCGCGTCGCCGCCGTACCGGTCCACGATCACCTGGCACAGTTGCTGCACCCGGCCGGCCATGGCCCGCGGGTAACGGTGCAGCGCCGGCCGGGCGCTGAAGATCGCCGCCAGCGCTTCGGGATCGAACGCGGCCAGCTCCGCGGCCGTCGGCTCGTGCCCGAGCCGGCGCAACAGGTCCCGTGGGCTGGTGAACGCCTTCTCGATGGTGACCTGCTGGTCGAGCAGCATGCCAATGAGCAGCGCAAGGGGGCTGGCCGACAGCAGTTCGTTGGCGTCGGCGTCGATCGGCAATGACAACGGCATCGTGCCTCCCGGGTCCTGGACACATCCTGGCCGGCCGGGCCCGCGGGCGCGACTTGGCCGGCCTGCCCGGGCCAGGAACTACTTTGGGATTGCCCGGCGTTTTACCAGAAGAGGCCGGGATGTGGTGGACTTGAGCGAGGTGGCTAGCGACCGCGTCCTAGCCCTTGAGGAGGCGACGTGTCAGGTCGGATGAAGATCGCGATCGGTGGCATCATCATCGGTCTCATCTTGTTGTTCATCAATCCATGGATCGGGCTGGTTGTCATCGCGGCCGCGATAGCCGTTCCGGTGGGCGCCTACCTCATGCTGGATCCCTCTCAGCGCCGGAGGCTCCGGGACATCCAGCAGCGCCGCAAGCAGATAGGCCGCTAGCCCCGGAGGAGCACGCCCGGCGCGCGCCACTGCGCCCCCGGGCCCGTCGCGCCGGCCTGCATCACGGGGCCTTCAGGGGAATCAGGAGGGCGTCCGCTTCATCCCAGATAGAGCGTCCCGCGAGACAGGAGCCCGCCATGGCCGTGCGCCGCCTCAACCACGCCGTCTTGTACGTCCACGACCTCGCCGCTGCCGTCGGGTTCTATACCGAGGCGCTCGGCTTCGAGGTGCGGTCGCAGATGGGTGACCGCGCCGCCTTCCTGCGTGCCCCGGGGTCTGCCAACGACCACGATCTGGGCCTGTTCGCCCTCGACGGCGCCGGCCCGATCCCCCGGGAGACCGCGGCCCGGGTGGGGCTGTATCACCTGGCGTGGGAGGTTGGCACGCTCGCCGAACTCGACGAGGCGCGGCAGCGCCTGGCTGGCCGCGGCGCCCTGGTCGGCGCCAGCGACCACCGGGTCTCCAAGTCGCTGTACGCGAAGGATCCCAGCGGCATCGAGTTCGAGGTGATGTGGCGGGTCCCGGCCGAGGACTGGGAGGCGGAACTGCGCTCTGGCCCGCCGATCGGCCCGCTCGACCTCGAGGAGGCGCGGGCGCGGTGGGGCGACCGGGCCACCGGCGCGGCGGCCGGCTCGGTCACCTGACCGCGCCGGCGGGCCGCCTCAGCTCTCCCCGGGCCGCCCGGCCACCTCGATGGTCCCCTTGTAGCTGTACCCCCGCACATGCACCACGGGCGCGTTCCGGGACAGCGGCGTCTCCGGGTCGGCGCTGTCCGTGGAGACGCCCAGGCCGCCCGCCTCGACCCGGACGCCCGGCGGGACGAGGATGTCGATCCGCGACTTGTACGCCACCGCCGAGATCGTCGTGACCGGCGCGGTCAACTCCGCCGCGCGCAGGTCGAGCAGGCCTTCGCCCTTGTAGACCACCGTCGTGAGCCGCTCCGGCACCCGCCACCGGCCCGCCCGGCGCAGGCTGTTCTTGAAGGTGACGGCGAACCGGCCGGGCTGGCGCCCGGCGGGAACCGGGAGCGGCGCCGGCGCCTCCGCGGGCAAGTCGGCTGTCAGCCGGGCCAGGTCCGTGCGGGTCCCGGCGGTCAGCGCGGCGCGCATGCGCTCGTCGAACTCGGTGTCGCCGAGGCGCCCCTCGGCGAATGCGGCCTGCAGCCGGGTGGCTGCCGCGTCCCGCTCGGAATCGGACGCGCGGACGCTTACAGGATCCGCCATATCGCTCCCTCCGGCCAAGATATTCGCGATATGTCTTAATCAGCCGAAGGCGGGCACGCCACCGTGTCCCTGCCGGGTCTCGTGCCGAGCGGCGTGCCGCGGCCCTCAGCGGCCGGTCACTGGCGGAGCTGGGCTTCGGCACGGGCCAGCTGCTTGGTGGTCACGCGAATGGCCACCAGCCGGGCCGTCTCCATCGCAACACCGAGCACGATTGCCCAACTCAGCGCCTCGCCGATGCTCACCCGTGGGTCCCGCGGATCGCTGGGAGGTTCCTTCCCGGTGACCTTTTTCCAGCCGGCCGTGACGAGCTTGCGGGTAGCGAATCCCGCGGCCAGGCCGGCCATGATGCCCACCGTCTGGACGGAGGCGCGATCCGCGCGCCTTTCTGCCATGCTCATTCCTCTCTGCCCGGCCCGCCTCCAGCACGCGGGTGTGCTGCCGTTCGCCTAGCGCTCCATGTCGCTATGATGACGGTCGATCATCCCATGGTCGCGCCGCCCGCTCGCGCGGCGGGCCTCGCCCCCTCGATTGCAGCCGCCAGCTCGGCCGGGTGGCGCGTGCTGACCAGCCAGTAAGGGCTGTCCGCCGACGGGCTGGCCACCTCGGCCCGGCGCCGGAAGCCGTGCCAGCGCAGCCGCCGCTGGCCGTGGCCGCTCTCCGCCCCGGGGCGCGCTACCTCCACGTACACCGCGCGCCGCAGGTAGGGCCTGATGACCAGGAACGCCGCCGGGTCGCCGCGCGGGCCCCGCAGCGACCGGGTCTGCGCCTCGTCCAGCGCGCTCACCTCGCCCACGGCCGCGAGCGGCAGCCGGGCCCGCCCGGCCCGCAGTTCCCCGCCGCCGACCTCGACCGTCGGCCGTCCCCAGTTGAGCAGCATGAGGACCAGGCCGCCGGTGAGCACCGCGTAGACGGCTATCACCACTGGCCAGGAATACCCCGCGACGAGCTCGGTGGCCAGGAGGAGGATCGTCGCGAGGCCGAGCAGCCACCAGCCGAGCGGCACACGCAGCCGTTCGTGGTAAACACGCATAAGCCCACGGTAGTTGGTTGGAAGTGGAAATGATGAGGCGACGGAGGTGGCGCGGCATGCCGGACCGTCGTGCTCCCGCCGTGACGGCGGGAGACCCGGAGACGGTTGGCATCGACCCGGGCAACGGTGACGCCGGCCCGCACGCAGGCCACGCCGCGGCGGACGTGGCCGAGACCGGGCCGCGCTCCGGTGACGGCGGGCCGCGCCCGGCGGCGCCCGGGCCCGCCGGGCGCGGGCCCGGGCCCGCCGCGCCGCGCGCCGAACCGCGGGTCCCGGGCTGGCTGGAGCGCGCCGCTGGCTGGGCGTGGCGCCTGCTCATCCTTGGCGCGCTGATCTACGTGACGTTCCGCGTGGTCGGCGTGCTGCGCCTGGTGGTGCTGCCGTGCGTGGCTGCGCTGCTGCTCACCGCGCTGCTCCAGCCCCTGACCCAGCGGCTGCGCCAGGCCGGCCTGCCCGCCCTGGCGGCCACCTGGTGCACCTTCCTCGCAGCGCTCGCGGTGCTCGCCGGTGTGGTGGTGCTGGCCGCGACCCGCACGTCGGCCGACTATCAGCGGCTGGTCAGCGACGTCGGCAGCACCAGCGACGACCTGCAGCGGTGGCTGGCCGGCCCGCCGTTCCACCTGCACCGCGCGGGCCTGGAACAGCTATCCAACCGGCTGCTCACGTTCCTCAAACAGCACCAGTCGGCGGTGGCCGGCACGGTCGTGTCCGGGGGGCGGATCTTCCTGGAGGTCGTGGCCGGCCTCGTGCTGATGCTGTTCGTCACGTTCTTCCTGCTGAAGGACGGGGAACGGATCTGGGCCTGGCTGACGTCGTTCTTCGGGGACGAGGCACGGGCCCGCACCAGGGGAGCGGGCGCGGCGGCGTGGCAGGCGCTGACCTGGTACGTCCGGGGCACGGTCGCGGTGGCGGCGATCCATGCCGTGGTGATCGGCACCACTCTCTGGATCATGGGTGTGCCGCTGCTGGTCCCGCTGGTGGTCCTGGTCTTCCTCGCCGCGTTCGTGCCGTTGGTCGGCATTCTCGTGGCGGGCACCCTCGCGGTCGCGGTCACCCTGGCTACCCGCGGCTGGGTGGCGGCGCTGGTCCTGGTGGCGATCTTCATACTGGAAAACCAGCTGGAGGGCCATCTGCTGCAACCGCTCGTGGTCGGCCGGCTGGTCCGCTTCCACCCGCTCGCGATCATCCTGGTGCTGGCCGTCGGCGGGGTCGCCGGCGGCATCGCCGGCGCCGTCGTGGCCGTGCCGCTCGCCGTCGCCCTGTTCCGTGCCATCCCGTACCTGCTGGGACGGGCGGACGGCGCGGATCCGCCGGGAGCACCGGCCCCGCCGGGGTAGTGTCACCTGCGTGACCGCGTACCAGCCCGCCACCGGCCGCCCGGCGGACGCCGGGAACGCGGCGTCCGCCAGCCCTGCCGTGGATGCCGTTCCCGTGCTGGTCGAGCGCCTCGACCCGGGCCTGCCGCTGCCCGTCCGGGCGCACCCCGGTGACGCCGGGGTGGACCTGTGCGCCGCGGCGGAGGTGACGCTGGGGCCGGGGGAGCGCGCGGTGGTGCCCACCGGGGTGGCGATCGCGCTGCCCGATGGCTATGCGGCGTTCGTGCACCCCCGCTCGGGCCTGGCCGCCCGGCACGGGGTCACCATCGTCAATGCGCCGGGCACCGTGGATGCCGGGTACCGTGGCGAGATCAAGGTGACCCTGCTCAACACCGACCGGGCGCAGCCGGTACGGTTCGGGCGCGGTGACCGGATCGCGCAGCTTGTCATCCAGCGGGTGGCCGTGCCGGTGTTCCACGAAGTCGCATCCCTGCCAGGATCGGCCCGCGGCGATGGCGGGTTCGGCTCCACCGGGGGGCATGCGGCGGCGTCCGGGGACGGTGCACGCGGCCCGGCGGCGGGAAGCCCGCACGGCGGGGACGAGATCATGCGGAATCGGGGAGCTTGAGGTGTTGCGTCGGCGGCGCGGTGAGGACGCGGAGCAGGCCGGGCCCGGGGAGACCGGGTGGGCCGAGGAGGAAGCGGAGACCGGAGCGGGCGAGGCCGTTCCCGGCGGCCCGTGGGACGTGCACGATGACGTGCCGCCGGCCGAGCGGATCGACTTCGGCAGCATGCAGGTGCCCCTCGCGGATGGCTGCGAGGTGCAGGTCAGCATGGCCGATGACCAAGTCGCCTGGATCACCGTGGTGCGCGGTGACAGCGGCCTGCAGCTGCAGGCCTTCGCCGCGCCCAAGACCGGCGGCCTATGGGCGGACGTGCGCCAGGAGATCGCCGCCGAGGTGGCGAAGGCGGGCGGCGCCAGCGAGGAGGCGGACGGCCCGTTCGGGGTGGAGGTGCACGCGCAGATCACGTCGCCGGAACCGGTTCCTGGCGCCGCGGGCCGTCTGCACCCGGTCAGGTTCCTGGGCGTAGACGGCCCGCGCTGGTTCCTCCGCGGGGTGATCAGCGGGCCCGCGGCTAGCCGGCCCGAGATCGCCGCGCCGCTGGAGCAGGTGTTCGCCAATGTCGTGGTGGCCCGCGGGGACCACCCGGCGCCGCCCCGCGACATGCTGGAGATCCAGCTGCCCGCCGAGGCGCTCCAGGCGCTTGCCGACGAGGCCGCGGCGCCGGAAGTCAACCCGGCCGCGGCGCCGGAAGGCAACCGGTGGGGCGGGCTTGACCCGTTCCAGCGCGGCCCCGAGATCACCGAGACCCGCTAGGACACGGCCACCTGGCCCGCCTGACGGGTCAGTGCAGCAGCCTGCTCAGCTCCTCCTCGACGTCCTCGCTGGTCACGAACAGCAGCTCATCGCCGCCCGCCAGCGGGTCGTCCGGCTGTGGCACGATGACGCGGCCGGCCCGCAGGACTGCTACCAGCGCCGTGTCGGCCGGCCAGGAGATGTCGCCGATCCGCGACCCGGCCAGCGGCGCGTCGCTCGGCATGGTCAGTTCGACCAGGCTGGCCTCGCTCTGCCGGAAGGTCATCAGCCGGACCAGGTCGCCCACGCTGACCGCCTCCTCCACCAGTGCGGACAGCAGCCGCGGGGTGGACACCGCGACATCCACGCCCCACGACTCGTTGAACAGCCACTCGTTGTTGGGGTGGTTGATCCGCGCGACCACGCGCGGCACCCCGTACTCGGTCTTGGCGAGCAGCGACACGACCAGGTTCACCTTGTCGTCCCCGGTCGCGGCGATCACCACGTTGCACCGCTCCAGGCCCGCCTCGTCCAGCGAGGTGATCTCACAGGCGTCCGCGAGCAGCCACTCGGCCCGGGGCAGGCTGTCCACCTTGATCGATCGCGGGTTCTTGTCGATGAGCAGCACCTCGTGGCCGTTGTCGAGCAGCTCACGTGCGATGGAACGGCCCACCGCGCCAGCGCCGGCGATGGCGACTCGCATCAGTGCCCCTCCTTCGCCTTCTTGTCGTGTGCTCTTTTCTCTTGCACGCGCCGGCCGGGGCCGTCACGCGTGCCAAGCGCGTCCTGGAGGTCCGCCAGGTCGTCTTGTGCCGCTATCACGTGCAGGACATCGCCCTCTTGGAGCACCACGCCCGGCCCGGGCAGCATCGCCTCGCCCAGCCGGGTGAGGAACGCCACCCGGGCCCCGGTCGCCTCCTCCATCGCGTGCACCTTCTCGCCCACCCAGGCGGGGTCGTAAGCCACCTCGGCGAGCACCACCTCCCCGGTCGGATCCCGCCACAGGGCCTCGGCGCCTTCGGGGAGCAGCCGGCGCAGCATCTGGTCAGCCGTCCAGCGGACGGTCGCCACGGTCGGTATGCCGAGCCGCTGGTACACCTCGGCGCGGCGCGGGTCGTAGATGCGGGCCGCGACGCGTTCCACGCCGAACGACTCCCGCGCCACCCGGGCGGCGATCACGTTGGAGTTATCGCCGCTGCTCACCGCGGCGAACGCGCCGGCCTCCCGGATTCCCGCCTCTTCCAGGACGGTCTGGTCAAAGCCGACCCCGGTGACCTTCCTGCCCTTGAACGACGACCCCAGCCGGCGGAACGCCTCAGGGTCCTGGTCGATCACCGCGACCGAGCAGCCCCGGTCTTCGAGGATGTGCGCGAGCGTGGAACCGACCCGCCCGCATCCCATGATCACGATGTGCACGGCCGCCTCCAGTCATTCTGCTGCCCGCCACGGTAATCCCCCCGCTGGGCACAGATCACGCCAGGCCGGCATACTTGCTGCGATGGCAGGAGGGTGATGGGCGCAGAAGCCGACAGCACAAGCATGCCGCAGCGGCCGGGCAACGCCGCTGAGGTGCTGGACCTGGCCGTGACCGGGGTCGCGAACGGGGGCTGGTGCGTGGCCAGGGACGCCGGGGGCCGGGTCGTGTTCGTGCGGCACGCGCTGCCGGGGGAGCAGGTCCGCGCGCGGGTCACCGACGCCACGGCGTCGTTCGCCCGGGCCGAGGCGATCGAGGTGCTCCGGGCGTCGCCGGACCGGGTGCCGCCGCGGTGCCCGCACGCCCGCCCCGGTGGCTGCGGCGGCTGCGACTGGCAGCACGCGGATCTTGCCGCCCAGCGCCGGCTCAAGGCCGAGGTGGTCCGCGACCAGCTTCGGCGCATCGCCCGGCTGGACCGCGCGGTGACCGTCGAGCCGGTGGCCGGCGACTCCGACGGCCTGGGCTGGCGGACCAGGGTCAGGTTCTCCGTGGATCCCGGGGGCGCCGCCGGGCTGCTCGCGCACCGCTCGCACGACGTGGTCGAGGTGGGCGATTGCCCGATCGCACACCCGCTGGTGCGGGCGGCGGAGGTGACCGCCCAGGACTGGACGCCGGCCAGGTCGGTCGAGGTCGCCGTGTCCCCGGCCTCAGGGGAGCGGGCGGTGATCGTGACCACGCCGCAGAGCGTAGCGGGCACGCCGATCGCCGCCGGCGCGGACACCGTGCTGCGGGCGGGCCGCGGCGGCAGGCTCACCACGCTGGCCGGCCGCGGTTCGCTGCGCCAGCGCGCGGCCGGGCGGTCGTGGCGGGTCAGCGCGGGCGCGTTCTGGCAGGTGCACCCGGGGGCGGCGGACGCGCTGAGCGCCGCGGTGCTGGACGTGCTCCGGCCGCGGCCGGGGGAGGTGGCGCTCGACCTGTTCTGCGGCGCCGGGCTGTTCGCCGGGGCGCTCGCGGCCGCGGTCGGGCCGGATGGCATGGTCATCGCGGTGGATGCGGACCGGGCCGCGGTGCGGGACGCGCGGCACAACCTGCGCGGCACGCCCTGGGCCCGGGTGCACGCCGCGGACGCCGCGGCGGCGCTGGCCAGAGGCGGCTGGCCGCCGCCCGCGCTCGCGGTCCTGGACCCGCCACGGACCGGGGTGCCCCGGCAGGTCATCGACCGGCTGCTGGCGTCGGGCGCCGGCCTGCGCGCGGTGGCTTACGTGTCGTGTGACCCGGCCACCCTGGCCCGTGACATCGCCGTGTTCGCCGGGCACGGCTGGCGGCTGGACCGGCTCCGCGCGTTCGACATCTTCCCGATGACCCACCACGTGGAATGCGTCGCGGCGCTCACCCCAGCGGCGCCAGGGCCACGGCCAGCGGGGCGACCATCGCCGGGTCGGCGGCCAGCGGCAGGTTCATGATGGCCAGGTCGGCCCCCGCGTCCCGGTAGGCCGCGGCCAGGCCGGCCGCGCGGGAAATCCCGTCGGGGCCCTCCACCCGGATGTTGACCGAGCAGGTGATCTCGCCCGGGTCCCTGCCGACGGCGCCGCAGTGCTCCACCAGGGTCTGCTTGAGGCTGGCCCACTCCTGCGGATCGCTGGTGATCGCGTTCCACTGCTGCGCCCAGCGCGCCGCGGTGCGCAGCGTCCGGGTCCGGCCGCGCCCGCCGATGGTGACCGGGGGGTGCGGGCGCTGCACCGGCTTGGGCTCGCACCGCGCGTCGGTGAGCCGGACATACTGGCCGTCGAACGTGGTGAGCGTGTTGCTGAGCAGCGAGATGATCGCCTCGACACCCTCGTCGAACCGGTCGAACCGCTCGCGCAGCGGCGGCAGATCGATGCCGTAGGCGTCGCACTCCATCTGGTTCCAGCCGGCGCCCAGCCCCAGTTCCAGCCGGCCGGCGGAGATGATGTCCACGGTCGCCGCCATATTGGCGAGCACCGCGGGGTGCCGGTAGACCATGCCGGTGACCTGGCAGCCGAGCCGGATCCGGGAAGTCGCCTGGGCGAGCGCGGCGAGCATGGTCCAGGCTTCCAGGTTGGGGCCGGCGAAGTCGCCGGTCAGCGGGTAGAAGTGGTCCCAGTTCCAGGCCGACTCGAACAGGCTCGCCTCGTCGGCAGCCACCCAGACGTCGCGGATCTGTGCCCAGGTGGTGTGCTCGGGCCTGGTCTTGATGGCGAAGCGCACCGGCGCCTCCTCCGTGTCGCGACGATGACGTGAGCGAGGCTATCGCGTGCCGCGGCGCGT
Source organism: uncultured Actinomycetes bacterium (assembly GCA_963734725.1). Lineage (GTDB taxonomy): Bacteria > Actinomycetota > Actinomycetes > Streptosporangiales > Streptosporangiaceae > DASXKD01. Next base: position 101,884 of record CAVTIX010000012.1, on the reverse strand, counting down.
GCCGAGGACCGCCGGTCCGCGTGGTCAGCCGCTGCGCCGCGGCCCCTCGCCCTGTGTCCACGGGTCGTAGTCCACCTCCAGCGCCTCCTGCGGTGGCCGCTCGCCCTCGGGCACGTGCCGCAGGTTCAGCCGGATCCGGGTCCAGCTGTAGCTGCGCCCGCGCATCGAGTCCACCAGCACGTCAGCCGGTTCCAGGTGCTCCCAGACCTTCGGGTGCCGCTGCTTCCAGAGCTCCAGTCCCGCCATCGCCTCGTCCTTGGTGGCGGCGCGGGCCACCTCGATCAGCGGCATGGTAGACCGGCGCCGGCCGGTCGGGCCGCTCGACTTGCCCGGTGCGGGCGCGGCCACGGCGCCGGATGCCCCGCCCATCCGGCGCTTGGACGGCTGGACCCGCGGCGGCTCGCCGGCCTGCTTGTCGTAGTGCGGCGGCCACGGGGCGTCCCCGAGCCCCGCGGCTTCGTGCTCGGCGGCGAGGGCGAGCAGCGGCGCCAGCGAGGCGGCCGTCTCGTCCATGCCCGCCCACGGATCACCGAGGTCGGCGAACCGGCCGGGCACGGTGTCGATGGTGAACGCCGCGGGATCGCAGTCGGGCACCTCCGGCCAGGTCAGCGGCGTGGACACCCGGGCGTCTTGGGTGGGCCGGACCGAGTAGGCGGAGGCCACTGTGCGGTCCTTGGCGTTCTGGTTGTAGTCCACGAACACGCCGTGGCGCTCTTCTTTCCACCACTGCGCGGTGGCCAGGTCGGGGGCGCGGCGCTCGATCTCCCTGGCCAGCGCGACGGCGGCGCGGCGGACGTCGGTGAAGCCCCAGCGCGGCTCGATCCGCGCGTAGATGTGGAAGCCGCGCGACCCGGACGTCTTCGGCCACCCGGTGAGTCCGAAATCCGTGAGCACATCCCGGGCGACCAGGGCCACCTCGCGGATCTGCGGCCACCCCACGCCGGGCACCGGGTCCAGGTCGACCCGCAGCTCATCGGGATGGTCCAGGTCCTCGGCCCGGACCGGGTGCGGGTTCAGGTCGATGCACCCCAGGTTCGCCATCCAGGCCAGCGCCGCCGCGTCGCGGGGGACGACCTCCTCGGCGGTGCGCCCGGACGGGAAGCTGAGCAGGACCGTGTCGATCCACTCGGGGCGCTTGTCCGGGGCGCGCTTCTGGAAGAACGGCTCGCCCCCGGCGCCGTTCACGAACCGCTTGAGCACATTCGGCCGCCCGCCGGCGCCGCGCAGCGCGCCGTCGGCCACAGCCAGGTAGTACCGGACCAGGTCGAGCTTGGTGTGCCCGGTATGCGGGAAATACACCTTGCCCGGGTTCGAGATCACCACGGTGGCGCCCCCGACATCCAGGCTCTGCTTCCCGTCAGGCATGCCGCCACAGTAACCGGAGGGCTTCTGCCTGGGCATCTTCGACATGCCTAACGAACGGCGGGGCCCGGCGGCCCGCGCCGGCCAAGCCTGGCTGCGGGGCAACTGCGGGCGGCACGTCCACCGGGCCGCACCGTGAGCCCTACAGCGTCATGGCCGAGCGCACCGACGATCTGGGCTTCCGGTTCGCCCTGGGCCAGTTCCCCGGGTAACCCCAGGTGCTTGAACTGTGCAGGAACGGCGGCCTGGTCTTTAGACATATGCCCAATGACGGGCCGGGAGAGGGATTTTTAGGCTCGGGGTGACTGTGCCGGTTTGAGGCAGGCCCGAGTCGGCCCCGGTTCCGGTGTGCTGGCGGTTCCTGCCATGGCGTTGCCGCGGAGGCCTGGCGCGATGGACAGATGGAGCGAGATCAGCAGGAGCCGGAGCAGGGGACCGTCGAAGGGTGCGCGGACATGAACGGTCGTCGCAAGCTCCTCGCGTCGTTCGCGGCGGTAGTGGCCGTCGCCGGTATCGGTTTCACGTCAGGCGCGACCGCTCACGCGGCTGGCCCGCCGCCGCGGACGTTGACGGTCGGCAACTGCATCGACGGGGTGTCTTACCCCACTATTCAGTCGGCGGTCGACGCGGCCCACCCGGGTGACACGGTGAACATATGCCCGGGCACCTACGTCGAGGGAAGCGGACAGCCCGGCAGCAACGCGGTGACCATCACCAAGAGCCTGACGCTGGCGGGGGCGGGCGCCGACCAGGTCACCATCAAGCCGCGTAACAACGGCGGGCAGATCGCGGAGGACAATCCCGACATCCGCGACGGCAAAGGGGACATCATCGCGGTCACCGGCACGAGCGGCGCGCCGGTCACCGTGCACATCTCCGGCGTCACGGTTGACGCGGCGGGCGTGTACGCCACCGCCGGAGTGGTGTTCGTCGACGCCCAGGGATCGATCGACCACTCGCACGTCACCGGGCTCGACACCGACGAAAGCGCGAACGGGTACCAGGTTCCCGGCGGATTCCGCAGCAACCAGTTCGGGTACGGCGTCGCCCAGGTGTCAACCGCACAGCCGCCTTCGGAGCAGGTCCTCACCCTCGATCACACCCGGGTCGACCATTACAACGCGCTGGGGGTGCTGGTCACCGGGGCGGGTAACCAGGCCGTGCTGACCAACGACCAGATCGTCGGGCGCAACCTGTGCCAGAACTACAACGACCCCACGGCCGGCGGGCCCACCGTCATCGACGGCGACTGCGAGGCCACCGGCGGCAGCAACCCCATCCCGCCGCCGTTGCCGCTGACGACCGGGCCGCTGTTCGGCCAGGACGGCGTGCGGGTGACCGACGGCGCCGCGGTGGCGATGACCGGCGACACGGTGTCGTCGAACCTCGTCAACGGCACCGGTGCGCCCGTGCAGAGCGTTTTCGCGCCGACACCGAACAACGACCCGTACCCGCTCGGCGATCACGCCGACAACAACCAGAACCTCCGGCTCGGCGCCGGGGTGCGGCTCGTCGGGGCCGGGTCTTCGACGCATCACCGACAGCAACATCACCGACAACGGCTTCGGCGTGCTCAACACGGCGAGCGATGGGACGACACCGAACACCGCCACCCCGGTCACCGCCACGAACGACTGGTGGGGACTGCGCACCGGGTCGGTCTCGCTGCCGACGCCCGGCCCCGCGGTGTGGCCGGACATCGTCAGCCCTCGGCCACCACCTACAACCCGCCGGTCCCGGAGAACCCGGTCAACGGCGCCCCGGTCGCGGACCCAGCCTGCCCGTCGGGCGTCCAGGACTCCGACGGCGGTGACGTTCTGCCCCTACCGCGACAGCGACCAGGCAGACTCGGTGAGCGGTGAGCTGCCGATCCCGGACGCGCCCCGGCCCGGCGACCCAGCCGACCGGTTGCACGAACGGCGTCCAGCTCGACCCGAACATCCCGACCTACGACTCGTTCTTCGGCTCGACCCTGGGCAGCGGCGCCACCGGTGACGGCCTGTCCGGCGCCACCCCGTCGGCCAAGAAGACCGGCCAGCTCATGGCCTACATGCAGGCGGTCGTCAACGCGATCAACAGCAACCCGTCCACCACGGGCCAGCGGGTCGCCGCGAAGATCGTGCAGGAGGGCACCAGCGTGCTCGGCACGCCGTTCGACTACGTCGTGATCGGCACACCCGGCAACATCGCCAACCTCGACTCCGGGCGCAACGACCAGGCATTCTGGCGCGGCGTCATCGACGGGACCGACGTCGCGACCGGCCAAGCTCTCGCTCAGGTCCGCTCCCGGCCGGCGTTCGCGCTGGATCACCGGCGCGCCGCACGGCAACGAGCCCGCCGGCGGCGAGGCGTCCGTCAAGGAGCTGTACGAGCTGGCGGCCCGCACCGACTGCGGCAACGCGGCCGCGGCTGAAGAACCTGGACGTCTTCATCCAGCCGGTCACCGCGCCCGACGACCGCGACCACAACAACCGCACGACCGCGTGGGACTTCGACCCCAACCGGGACCGCGGCACCATCCAGATGCCGGAGAACCGGGCCCTCGTCGCCGCGATCACCAAGTACCCCGGCCTGTTCTTCATCGACGCGCACCAGCAGTCGTCGGGCTACTTCTTCCCGCCCGACCAGGACGCCGCGCTGAACGAAATCTCGCACTTCCGCGCTGGGCGCGATCCAGAACGTGATCGGGCCGGCGATCCAGAACGCGTTCAACGACCAGACCGGGCAGTACCGCAACTACAACACCTACGACCTGTTCGTGCCCGAGTACGGCGACACGGTCCCGTCGCTGCTGCATGGGCGGCGCCGGGAATGACCTACGAGAAGGGCAACAACGAGAACTACGGCAAGCAGGTCTACGACCACTACCTCGCCATCGACACCACCGTGAACGTGGTCGCCGACAACAAGGCGAGCATGCTGACGGACTGGGTCAAGCAGTGGCCAGAGGCGGTGTCGCAGGGGCAGGACTGTGTCGTCCAGAACAACACACAGGTCAGCCCGCCGGCCGTCGACCTGTACGAGATCGGGCAGAGCACCATCGACCAGGAACCCAACACGACGGTCTGCGGGTACTACTACCTGCCCGGTGATCATTCCGGTGACGTGGCCCAGACGATCAAGGATCTCCAGTACGTCGGTGTCCAGGTCTACCGGCTCGACCGGGCAGTCACGGTGACCGGTGCGCACGCCTTCGGGAACTTCAATATCAACGCTCCCCAGGGCCAGGACCCGGTCCGCACGCAGACCCTGACCCTTCCGGCCGGGACGCTCTACATCCCGATGGCCCAGGGCACCAAGCACTGGATCCAGGCGGTGCTCGACGAGAACCCCTACCTGCCGTTCAACTACTTCTACGACGAGGTGACCTGGTCGTACTCGCTGCTGCGCGGCTTCGCGGGGGACGGTTTCCTCACCCAGCAGCTGCCGGTGTCAGCCAAGACGAGCCTGATCGGTAACCCGGCACTGGGCAGCGCCCCGGGCACGGCTCAGCCGGTGTACGCGTTCAACACCGACTCCGCGGACGGCCTGGCCATGCTCAACCAGCTCCTCGGCCAGGGCGCCGACGTGGCCCGGGCGGCGGCTGGCTTCGACGCCAGCGGCGTGCACTTCGACAGCGGTGCGGCGCTGGTGTCCGGGTCGTCGATCCCGCTGGGCACGCTTGCCGCTGACGCCGCAGCCTGGCAGACGCCGGTATCCGGCCTGGCCGGCTACCCGGTCAGCCATTACGCGGTGACCCTGCCGAAGATCGCGATCTACACCGGCGGGACCACCGTGCCGACCAACCCCGCCTTCCACGGCAGCGGGGACGGCTACTGCACCACCTCCACCTACTGCGAGGCCCTGTTCGACCTGACCCAGAAGGAGCAGATCCCGGTTTCCCAGATCAACCAGCTCACCTCGACTGATCTGGCCAACGGCGCGCTGCAAAGCGGTGGGTACACGGCCCTGATCGATCCGGGCTCCACCATCTCGGCGACCGCGCCAACCGGCACGGCGGGCACGCCCGCGCAGGCCGTTCAGGCGTTCGTCAACGCGGGCGGCACACTCCTGGGCACCGGCGCCGGCGGAGCGACCAGCGCCCGTAACGCGGGCCTGACCACGCTGAACACCAACACAGTCAGCGGCATCAGCACGCCGGGGTCGACGTTCGACGCCACGTGGAACACCGCAGACCCGGTGGGCTGGGGGTTCGACGCCGGCGGCTGGATCTACCGGGAGTCCAGCAACGATCCGAACTTCGACCCGGCCACCCTCGCGGGCAACGGCGGCGCCATCCCCCAGGCCACCGCCGTGGCCACGTTCGCCCCGGCCGGCGACTGCGGAGGACCGGCAGGGTTCGGCAACTGCTACGGCTACGAAGTCAACGCCAACAGCAGCCTGCCCGGCCGGCCGGCCGTCGTGGACCAGCCGTTCGGCGCGGGGCACGCGATCATGCTCGGCTTCGACCCCTGGTACCGGGCCTGGACGACCGAGGAGGAGCGGCTGGTCCTCAACAGCCTGCTGTACCCGGCCGGCGCCGCCGTCCCGGCCGGACAGCCAGCCAGCGAAGCCCGGGGAGTTACCGCGCATTCCCGCGCCACAGCACGGCCAGTCCCTGCCTCGGCGCTGCCGGCTGTCGCCAGCCGGCCGGTGAAGCCCAGCGGTGGCGCGCGGAGCGCCCCCGCCAACCGTGATCGCCCGGGGCCATGAGGCTTCCTCCGCGGCCCGATTAACCGACGCTCCAGCGGCCCCGCCCGGCCATCGAAGGAGGAGAATGAGGCCCGGCTGGGAGCCTGGGCGGGTGTGGTGACCGGCTCGGCGGCCCGCTGGCATACCGGCGGCCCGCCGGCCGGTCGCGGTCGGTTATTGCTTGGCGAAGAACACGTTGGGGTCGGCGCGCCCGTTCGGGTACAGGAAGTTGGTCACCGTGTCACGGTTGTCGCCCCAGGCGAAGTACTGGTGGGATCCGTCGCTGACGTTGGCGATGTAGTCGCCCATGTAGCCAAAGGCGATGATGGGGTCGAACTGCGGGACGGTCAGCGTTCCCGGGAACGATTGCGTGGTCACCCGCTTTTGGGAGAACCCGGTGCCGTTCTTAGAGTTGCCGGCCAGCACATCCAGGGTGTTGTTGGGGTTGCGGTGGTAGTAGAGCAGGTGGACGCCGCTGGCATCGGCGGACAGCGCGGGCTGGACTTCGTCGCCGGAGCCGTGGGTGACGAACCGCACCGCCCAGGTGTGCCCGCCGTCGGTGGAGGTGGCGAGCCGGATGTGGCTGTGGCCCGAGACGCCGTCGTTCCAGGCGACGTAGATGGCGTTGCCGCGCAGCGCGATCGCCGGGAACTCCAGGTCGCGCATGTACCGGCCGGGCCCTAGGGACAGCAGCCCGTTCGGGACTGCCTCGGTCACGCTGGCGATCTTCACGCCCGCTCCGAAGTTCTTGCCGCCGTCGGTGGAGCGGAAGATCCACTCGGATCGTTGCAGCGGGAGGCCCTTGCAGTGCGGGTCGGTGACGGCGAGCTTTTCGGCGACCACGTACAGGGCGCCGGTGGCACGGTTGACGATCGGTGTGGCGCCGATGACCTGGCTGAATGAGCAGCCTCTGTTAGGTTGCAAGAACCTGGCGGCGTAGGTCAGCTTCCAGGTCTTGCCCCCGTCGGTGGAGCGGGCGACCGGCAGCCCGTCGAAGACCTTGACTGGCCTGACATTGAAATTCGCGGAGAAGTCGTCATAGGCCACGTACAGGTCATCGCGTGACTTGACCGCTGGGTCGGGGCCGGAGGCGATGGCCGGCTTGTCGCCGCTGTAGAAGATGCTGACCGGCGGCCGGAACACCGGCACCGGGGTACCCCACCTCTTGCCGCCATTAGTGGACTTGGCGACCGCGACATCTAGGTTCCCGCTGAAGTTGTCGCCCGCCAGGTTCGAGAAGTACATGTCGCCGGAGCGGGTGCTAGCCAGCCACGGGTCGCCGAGGTTGTTGAACTCCGGGGTGTTGGGGAGCGCGCCGCCATCGGTGAAGCTAGCGCCGCCGTTCGTGGAGTAGGAGTAGCCCGTAAGGCTGGAGCCGGCGGTGAAGAACAGCCCGGTTTGCTGGCTGTCGTTGTAGCCCACCGCGACATGCGACCCGGATACCGCGATCGCGGTCTCGCTTTGGGTGGTCTGGTCGGTCTGGTGAGTGTCTTGCGCTGGGTCATTGACCCGGACGTTGGTGAACGCGGGCTTTGCCAGATTCCCGACGTTGCTTGCGGGCCCCGCAGGCCCCGCCGCGGGCAGCCCGCCCGCGGGCAGCGGCCCAGGCGACAGCTCCCTGCTGCCCGTCGCCAGCATCCGCAGGGCAGTCCGGGCCGGTGCCGTCATCACGCCTGCCGCCTGAGTGCTCAGGATGTGCTGCGCGATCTGCTGCCTGGTGAGCGCCGGCCCAGGCGCACTGGATCCGGCAGTCAATGCGCCCGTGAAGGCGCCCGTCAGTGCGACCGTGGTCACCGCCGCGACGGCGACGGCCGCAATGGAAACCGGCGCGCTGATGCGGCGCCGGCCTCTGGCCCAGTTAACCATCTGTCTCTTCTGCAACCTGCCCATGGCGTGCTCTCCCTCCAGCTAGCAATGGGTGTGTTGGGCACCGCGCGAACCGCAGCGCAAAGGCCAGGCCCGCGGTGCTGACAGGCCTGATTGAGGCGAATCGAAGCGACGAGCTCCCTGGCCAGAGCGCGCAGAACATGCCGGTAAGACGGAGTTGGTACGGTGGTCGATCTGCGCGCGCCCCGGTTAATGACCTCCGGACGAGCCGCGCCTTGCTGGCCAGCGCGGCGCCCGCCCGGCTCGGTCCCCACAAAAACTGGCCCCGCCCGGCCATCGTGGTGGCCGCCACCACAACATAGGCGATTCTCATGATCCGCCTCACTGTGACCCAATTCATATTGACACGCATCTGCCGCCGCGCATAGGGACCTGAGCGGCAGAACCGGCAGCTATGGCACCGGCCATCCGCGGCGCACACTGAGCAACGACCGCAGTCGGCCAGCGTGTCATCGTGGCCTCGGTGGCACGCGCGAGCGCGACCGGCGCATGCCAATGGGGCCGGCGTTACGGCCGGCCCCATTGGCTGTCAGTCCCTCCAGTTGTTAGGGCGTCAGCTTGCTGATCCGCGTCGACCAGTTCGCGAGCGCGGTCCGCGTGCCCGGGCCGTGGCCCGCGCCAGCGCACGTGCCGAGCAGGTTGTCGCCGGCGCCGCCCGCGAAAAACGGGCCGCCCCAGTCGGTGTAGTCGCAGGTGTGGGCGATGTACTCGCTGGCGATCCAGACCGAGTTGCCATCGACCGCCGCCGCGCCGTAGTCGCCCCAGCGCGAGCGGATGGGGTTCGGGAAGTTCTGCTGCTTGTAGCCCGAGAACCCATCGTCTGCGGCAGCGCCGACGCCACCGGGAACGTCGCTCCAGGCGCCGACGCCGGCGAGCGCGTCGATCGGCGCGTACGCCGCGCTGGGGTACGTGGTGTCACCCGTGTCGGTGAAGGCCATCACGCCGCGACCGCTGGCGGTGACGCCGATCGCCGGGTACGTGAAGTCGTGGCCGCTCGCGCCGAGGTAGCCCGCGAGGATGACCTTGGGCGTGGCCGGGTTCACGATGTACCACGCGATGCCGGCCCGTTGCTGACCGGTCTGTGGCTCTGGCCACGCGGACGTTGAGCCGACCGGCGTGGCTGGCGGGAGAATGGGCAGCGTGAGGGTGGTCGTGCTCGCGGATACGCATGCTCCCCGCCGCTGGAAGACCTGCCCGCCCGCGGTGGCTTCCTGCCTGCGCGAGGCGGGCCTGATCCTGCACGCCGGCGACGTGTGCACCGCGCAGGTCCTTGACGAGCTGGCCGGGTACGCGCCGGTCCTGGCGGTCAGGGGCAATAACGACGGCCGGGACGTCGCCGCCTGGGGCGCGCCCGAGCGCATCGAAACCAGCATTGACGGCCTCCGGGTGGCCATGGTGCACGACTCGGGACCCGCGGCCGGCCGCCCGGCCCGGCTGCGCCGCTGGTTCCCCGGCGCTGCGCTGGTGGTGTTCGGTCACTCGCATATCCCCATGGATCACACGGAGTACGGCCAGCGGATCTTCAACCCGGGGTCGCCCACCGACCGGCGGCGGCAGCCGCACGGAACCCTCGGGCGCCTCGACATCGCCGACGGCCGGCTGATCCAGGCCCAGATCGTCGCGGTGACCTGAGCGGGATCAGCGCGTGGCGGTTGCCTCGGCGCGGGTGACGCCGAGCCGGTCGTGGTAGTACCCGACCGCGCCGCAGTGGGACCGGCCGCTGCACGACACCGAGTACAGCACGGACAATTGCCGTGGCCCGGACGTGGCGCCGCGCGGCGGGGCGAGGAACGCGGCACGCCAGCGCCCGGCCGACCTGGTCATGTACACGGCCACCGAATGACCGGCGGAGTTCCGCCCGCCGCCGACCGCGAGGCACACGCCGGAAGGCCGGCAGGAGACACCCAGGAGATAGGTGCTCGGCAGCAGGCTGCTGCCCGGCGGCACCGCGGTGATCGGCGCCGCCCGGCCGAACCGGCCCTTCGACTCGGTCACCGCCATCGCGCGGCTCTGCGTGGCCGAGACCGGGTACTGGCCGACGCCGAGACACTGGGTGGCCGTCGGGCAGGAGATCGAGGTGATCGCGGTGAACGTGCCAGGGATGGCGCCGCGCGGCAGGGCGATCTGCGTGGCCCGGCGCCAGGCGCCGCGCACCTCGACCGCGCCCATGGCGGCGAACTGGGTCGGGGACACGCTGTAGTTCCCGACCGCCACGCACGATCCCGGAGCGGCGCAGGCGATCCCGGTCATCAGGGCGTCGGGGTTGGCGGCCGCGTTCCGCGGCGACGCGATCTCGGTGGCCTGGCCCCAGGGCCCCGACGGCGGCTTGGCCACCACCATGGTCTGCGCATTGCCGGCCGAGTCCTGATACGTGCCCACCGCGTCGCAGGATCCATCGCTGGTGCAGGTGACGGCCTCAAGCTGGGCCGACGAAGGGGAGCCGGCGTTCGCCGGCAGGCGCGGGGTGAACGCGCGCGCCCATCTACCGCGGGACTCGAGGGCGATGAAGGCCTGCAGGCTGCCGGACCTGCCGTACTGGTAGTCGCCGACCGCGACGCAGTTCCCGGCGCTGTGGCAGGCGAGGCCGCTGACCTGGGCATACGGCTGCGCTGCGGCGTTAGCAGGCAGGAGCAACGGGGTGCCGCGGGACCACCGGCCATGTGATTGGGTCGCGACCATCGGCTCGAGCGGCCGCCCGGCCCCGCCGAAGTTGCCGCCCGCCGCGCAGGATCCGGCCGCCACGCAGGCGGTCGTGAACAGCTCGGTGCTCTGCGCGAGGCGGGTGCTCGCGGGCGGCCGGACCGGCATCGCCTGATGATGTCCCGCGCCCAGGGCTGCGGGCGGGCCCGGCGCCACCGGGATGATGAAGGCGAGCGCGCCAACGGCGCTGCTCACCACAACGCGGATGTTTCGCACGATTCCGGACAGAAGTAGCATGGCGCCCCGCCCATGGCTGGGGAGACCGTCAAGACAAGACTAAACCCCGCCCATGAATGGGTCTGACAAGCCCAGGAGGTAACTGGTGTCACAGAAGTCACAGATGCTACGGCGGCTGTGCTGAAGCTCACCGTGGCACAGGCCCGGCAGCGGTTCGCCGCCGCCCCGGTGGCACGGCTGGCGACCGTGGGACCGGCCGCCGGCCGCACCTCGTGCCGGTCACCTTCGCACTGGACGGCGACCACGTCTACACCGCCGTGGACGCCAAGCCGAAGACGACCACGAACCTGCGCCGGCTGCGCAACATCCGCCGGGACCCCCGGGTCGCCGTGCTCGCCGATCACTACGAGGCGGACTGGGACCGGCTGTGGTGGGCCCGGGCCGACGGGCTGGCCTCGATTCTCGGTGAGCCGGCCGACCGGGCCCGGCCGCTGGAACTGCTCGCGGCGCGCTACCCGCAGTACCGGGTGAACCCGCCCGCCGGTCCAGTGATCGCCATCGCGGTCGAGCGCTGGACCGGCTGGGCGGCGAGCGACGAGCCGCGAAGGCCTGGGCCGCCCGGCCTCAACTGACGCCGGCGGGCAGCCGGCTCAGCGCGTCCTGCACCGCCTGCTCGGGCAGCTCGAAGTCGGTCATCTCGCCCGACTGGAAGTTCGCGTAGGCGGCCAGGTCCAGCAGCCCGTGCCCGCACAGCGCGGTCAGGATGACCTTCTCCTCGCCGGTCTCCTTGCACCGCAGCGCTTCCTCGATGCACGCGGCGATCGCGTGCGTGGGCTCCGGCGCGGGCAGGATTCCCTCCGTCCGGGCGAATCGCAGCCCGGCCTCGAAGCACTCCGACTGCGGCTTGGCCTCCGCCTCGATCAGGCCGAGTTCGTAGATGTGCGACAGCAGCGGCGACATGCCGTGGTAGCGCAGCCCGCCCGCGTGGATCGGGTCCGGCACGAAGTCATGCCCGAGCGTGTGCATCTTGAACAGCGGGGTGGTCCCGGCGGTGTCGCCGAAGTCGTAGGCGTACACGCCCCGGGTGAAGGACGGGCACGCGGCCGGCTCGACGGCGCGCAGCACCGGGTTGATCCGGCCCGCGAGCTTCTCCCGCAGGAACGGGAAGATCAGGCCGGAGAAGTTGGACCCGCCGCCGGTGCAGCCGACGATGAGGTCCGGGGTGTCTCCGGCCATGGCGAGCTGCTTGATGGCCTCCTCGCCGATGACCGTCTGGTGCAGCAGCACGTGGTTGAGCACGCTGCCGAGCGCGTACCTGGCAGCCGGGTCGGGGGCGGCGACCTCGACCGCCTCGCTGATCGCGATGCCGAGGCTGCCGGTGGAGTCCGGGTGCTGCTCGAGCACGGCGCGCCCGGCCGAGGTGAGGTCGGACGGGCTGGGGTGCACCGTCGCCCCGTACGCCTCCATGAGCAGCCTGCGGTACGGCTTCTGGTCGTAGGAGGCCCGGACCATCCACACCTCGCAGGCGAGCCCGTACACGGCCGACGCGAAGGCCAGCGCGCTGCCCCACTGCCCGGCGCCGGTCTCGGTGGTGAGCTTTTTCACGCCCTCGGCGGCGTTGTAGTACGCCTGCGGGACCGCGGTGTTCGGCTTGTGCGAACCCGCCGGGGACAGGCCCTCGTACTTGTAGTAGATCCGGGCCGGGGTGCCGAGATCCTTCTCCAGCCGCCGGGCGCGGAACAGGGGAGTGGGCCGCCACAGCCGGTAGACGTCGGTGACCGGCGCCGGAATGTCGATAAATCGATCTGGCGACACTTCCTGGGCGATCAGCGCCATCGGGAACAGCGGCGCCAGGGCGTCGGGTCCGACCGGCTGCCCGGTGCCCGGGTGCAGCGGCGGCGGCGGGGGCGCCGGCAGGTCCGGGACCACGTTGTACCACTGGCGCGGCATCTCGGACTCGTCGAGAAGGTATTTGACCTGGTGATCCATGGAATGCCTCCCGGTAGCGGCCGCGCAAAGCTGATCAACAGTGACAGTAGCGGCTCGGCGCGCCCAGCGGGAGATTAGGTCCCGCGCTCCAGGCACGGGCCTCTTGACAACCGGTCATAATCACAACAAGATCGGTCAAGAACGGGCATGAAGCGTGGACGCAGGCGGTCGTGTCGCGCCGCAGCCGCCGGGCCGAACGCCGCACGGTGCTTGCCGGCGCGACGCAGCCCCAGGCGCCGTTGCGGTGTCCCGGCGGCGAGGACACGCTTCCCGCACCGTCGCTTCGCGCGCCTCCGGCACGACCAAGCGAAGCGCCCGCGAGGGAGGCCAGGAGAGGGGGCTAGCCGCCGATGCTGCCGACTCAGCGGCGCCAGGCGATCCTGGCTCAGGTGCGCCAGCACAGTGCCGTCTCCGCCGACGACCTGGCCCGCCAGTTCGGCGTGTCGGTCGAGACCATCCGGCGCGACCTGCGCAGGCTGGGCGACAAGGGCCTGCTCGACCGGGTCTACGGCGGGGCCACCCGGCCGGCCGGGCGGTCCAGCGAGGGCAGCTTCGCCGTCCGCAGCGTCCGCCGGATAGCGGCCAAGCGCGCCATCGCGCAGCTGGCCGCCTCGTTCGTCGAACCGGGCGACACCGTGATCATCGACGTCGGCACGAGCGCGCTGGAGGTGGCGCGGGCGCTGCCCGCCGCGTTCGAGGGCCGGGTGCTGACCAACTCGGTCCCGGTCGCGATGGAGCTGTCCGCCCGCCGCGAGATCGAGCTGCTGCTGTGCGGCGGCCAGGTGCGGCCCGGCGACGGCGCCTGCTCCGGCGCCCACGCCGAGGCGTTCTTCGCCGAGTTCTACGCCGACCGCGCCTTCCTCGGCTCCGGCGGTGTCCACCCCGAGGCCGGGCTCACTGACTACTACCCGGCCGAGGTGGTGGTCCGCCGCACCATCATCGAGCACACCGCCGCCTCCTACGTGCTGGCCGACTCCAGCAAGCTCGGCGTCATCGCCGTGCACCGGGTCTGCCCGCTGGACCGCGTCACCGCGGTCCTCACCGACGATGAGGGGGCGCCCGGCGCCCACGAGGCGCTCACCACCGCGGGCGTCACGCTCCTGCGGGCCAGCGGCACGCAGCGTCCCTCCCTGACCGAGGCCGGCTGACACAAGTCAGCCCTGCGCACGACCGCCTCCCCGCGAGGCACCCGAGGATGTGATGACAGTGGCCACCCTCCTCACGACGACGACGCCCAGCTCGACAGGTACGGGTACCGGCAGCAGTTCGTCCGCTCCCTGCGCCACTTCGAGTCCTTCGCGGTGGCGTTCTCGTTCATCTCGATCACTACCGGAATCTTCACCACGTTCGCGTTCGTCCTGGCTACCGGGGGGCCGCGGGGCATCTGGACCTGGCCCATCGTGATCGTCGGCCAGACCCTGGTGGCTGGTCTACGGGGCGTTGGCGGCCCGGGTGCCGCTGTCCGGCTACTCCTACCAGTGGGCCTCGCGGCTCGCGAATGTGCACGTGGGCTGGTGGCTGGGCTGGATGTCGTTCGCGTTCCTGTCCATCGTCACCGTGTCCGTGGACTACGGGCTGGTGCAGGTCGCGTTCCAGCCGCTGATCGGCCAGGCGTACACCCCCACCAGCGCGGCCCTGGAGACGCTCGTGGTGCTCGCGCTCCAGGCCGCGCTGATCATCGCCTCCACCCGCGCCACCACCCGGGTCAACAACACCGCCGTGGCCACCGAGGTGATCGGCATCGTCGGGCTCACCGTGCTGCTGATCGTCGTCGCCGCCATCCGCGGCCTCGGTCACTGGTCCAACCTGGGCTCCACGGGAGTCGTCTCGCCGGTCGGGTACTACAACTGGCTGGGCCCGTTCATGCTGGCCACGCTGCTCGGCGCCTACACGATCGTCGGGTTTGAGTCGGCGAGCAACCTCGCCGAGGAGACGTTCGAGCCGCACAAGACGGTCCCGCGGGCAATGGTCCGCGCCGTGGTGCTGTCCGGTGTGGTCGGGATGGCGTTCCTCATCGCGCTGGTCTACGCGATCAACTCGATCCCGGCGGTGTCGAGCAGCGCCGCGCCGGTGGCGCTCATCGTGCAGGATGTGCTCGGCGGGTTCGTCCAGAAGATCTTCCTCATCTTCGTCTGCGTGTCGATCTTCGCGTGCGGGATGGTGATCATGGTGGACGGGCGCTGACCCCGGCCATCGTTTGGCAGGATCGAAGGTCATCAGATGTCTGCCGGCGCCTTTCCGCCTCCGCCGGCCGCCTCGCCGCCATCACCGGGCTCCCGCTCGACCCGTACTTCGCCGCGCCGAAGATGACCTGGCTGCGCGAGAACCTGACCGCCGAAGGCGTGGTCACCACGACCGACACCTGGCTGCTCGCCCGGCTCGGCGCGGGGTACGTGACCGACGCGGCGACCGCGTCGCGCACGCTGCTGCTCGACCTGGAGACCGCGGACTGGTCGGCGGAGGCGTGCGGCTTGTTCGGCCTCGACCCGGGCGCCCTGCCCGAGGTCGGTGACTGCGCAGGGGCGTACGGGGAGACCACCGCGTTCGGCCCGCCGCTGCCGGTCACCGGGCTGGCCGTGGACCAGCAGGCCGCGCTGCTGGCCGAGCGGTGCTTCGCCGCGGGGGAGGCCAAGTGCACCTACGGCACCGGCGCGTTCCTGCTGGCCACCACCGGGCCGGCGCCGGTCCGGTCCACCGCCGGGCTGTCCGCCTCGGTCGCCTGGCGGCTGGCCGGGTCGGCCACCTACTGCCTGGATGGCCAGGTGTACACGGCGGGGGCGGCGGTCCGCTGGCTGGCCGGCCTGGGCCTGGTCCCCGGCGCGGAAGGGCTGGACGCCGCCGGGGGCAGCGTGCCGGACTCCGGCGGGGCGGTCTTCGTGCCCGCGCTCGCCGGGCTCGGCGCACCGCACTGGCGGCCCGACGCCCGGGGCGCGTTCCTTGGCCTGGGCCTCGGCGTCACCCGCGCGCACCTGGCCCGCTCCGTGGTCGAGGGCATCGCCGCGTCGGTGGCGCTGCTCGCCGGGTCCGTGGCCGCCGACGGCGCCCCGGTCGGCCGGCTTCGCGCCGACGGCGGGCTCACCCGGTCCCGGCTGCTGATGCAGACGCAGGCCGACCTGCTCCAGGCGCCGGTAGAAGTCAGCAAAGCACACGACGCGACCGCGCTCGGCGTGGCCGCGCTCGCCCGGCTCGGTGCGGGGGACCGCGCCGACCTGGCTGAGGCGGTTGGCCCGGCCGAGGTGGACTGGGTCGCCGAGCCCGCGATCACCGCAGATCAGGCGGCAGAACGCCTGGCGGCATATGACTGCGCCGTCCGGGCGGTGCTCGCCGCGCAGGGGGCCCCGTCGCGGTGACCGGGGCCGCGGACACCGGGGACGACCGGCCGGCCGACGTGGCCGTCATCGGGGCCGGCGTGGTCGGGACGGCTATCGCCCGCGCGCTCGCCTGCCGGGACGTGTCCTGCGTGCTCATTGACGCGGCGAACGACGTGGGCACAGGGACCAGCAAGGCGAACACGGCGATCCTGCACACCGGTTTCGACGCGGTCCCCGGCAGCCTGGAGAGCCGGCTGCTGCGCCGGGGCAGCATGCTGCTCGCGGAATACGCGCGCCGCGCGGGCATCCCGGTCGAGCGCACCGGGGCGCTGCTGGTCGCCTGGACCCCCGAGCAGCAGGCGGAACTGCCTGCGGTCCAGGACAAGGCGCGCCGCAACGGCGTCACCGACGTGCGCCGGATCGGCGCCGTTGACCTGTACCGGCGGGAACCGCACCTGGGGCCGGGCGCGCTCGGGGCGCTGGAGATCCCCGGGGAGAGCATCATCTGCCCGTGGACCACCCCGCTGGCGTACGCGACGCAGGCGCTGGCCGCCGGGGCGCGGCTGCGGCTGCGCAGCCGGGTCACCGGGATCCGTCCCGGCGCGACGGAACACCGGGTGGTCACCGCCACCGGCGTGGTGCGCTGCCGCTGGGTGGTGAACGCCGCCGGGCTGCACAGCGACTCGATCGACGCGATGATGGGCGGCGGCGAGTTCACCATCTGCCCGCGGCGGGGCGAGCTGATCGTGTTCGACAAGCTGGCCCGGCCGCTGCTGTCCTCGATCCTGCTGCCGGTGCCCACGGCCCGGACCAAGGGCATGCTCGTCGCGCCCACCGTCTACGGCAACGTGCTGCTCGGGCCCACCGCCGACGACATCCCCGACCGGGGCGATGTCGCCACGACCGGGCCCGGGCTCGCCTCGCTCATGGAAGCCGCCGGCGGATCCTGCCCCGCCTGGCCGGAGAAGAGATCACCGCCAGCTACGCCGGGCTGCGCGCCGCCACCGCGGACCGGGACTACCAGATCTGGGTTGACGGTTCCCGGCGCTACGCGTGCGTGGCCGGGATCCGGTTCGACCGGGCTGTCGGCGTCGCTGGGCATCGCCGAGCACGTCATCGGGCTGCTGGCCGATGCCGGGCTCCGGCTGGCCGGGCGCCCAGAACCGGACCCGCCGGTCATGCCCTACATCGGCCAGGCCGGGACGCGCCCATACCAGGACGCGGCGCGGATCGCCGCTGACGCCGAGTACGGCCGGATCGTCTGCCACTGCGAGCGGGTCACCCGGGGCGAGATCAGGGACGCGCTGGCCAGCCCGCTGCCACCCGCCGACGTCGATGGGCTGCGCCGCAGAACCCGGGTGCTCAACGGCCGCTGCCAGGGCTTCTACTGTGCCGCCGCGGTCGCCGCGTTGTTCGCCGGCGGCGGGCCGGCCGCACCGGCGGGCCAGCCGCCGGCCCACGAGCCGATGGAAACCGGGTCCAGGCGGCGGGCCGTGCGCGGTTGGAGGTCTGCCGTTCATAGATGAACACCAGACCTCCAACCTCGCGTGCCCCCGGAGTGACCGCGGGCCTATCCGGCCAGCCCGTGCCGTCCGGGTTGACGGCCGACGTGCTGATCGTCGGGGCGGGGCCCGCCGGGCTGGCGGCCGCGGTGGAACTGCGGCGGCTTGGCGCGGGCAGCGTGCTGGTCGCCGACCGCGACGACGAGGCGGGCGGCATCCCACGGCACAGCGCGCACACCGGTTTCGGCGCGCGGGACCTGCGCCGCGTGCTCACCGGCCCCCGGTACGCGCGGCACTACAGGGACGCGGCGGCGGCCGCTGGGGCGGACATCCGCCTGGGCGCCACGGTGACCGGCTGGGACGGCTTGTCCGGCGTCGGCGGCCAACCCCACCTCGACGGTCTGCGCAGCGCCGACGGGCTGCACCGCGCCACCCTGACCAGCGCGGCGGGGGTCGAGACCATGGGCGCCCGGGCGGTGCTGCTGGCCACCGGGTGCCGGGAGCGGCCGCGGACCGCGCGCCTGATCCCCGGAGATCGCCCGCCGGGGGTGATGACCACCGGGGAACTCCAGCGCAGGGTGTACCTGGGTGGCCAGGAGCTGGCCGGGCGGGCGCTCGTGGTGGGCGCTGAGCACGTCAGCTTCTCCGCCATGGTCACCCTGGCACACGCCGGGGCCGAGGTGGTCGCGCTGGTCACCGACCGGCCCCGGCACACCAGTTACGCCGCGTTCGCGCTCGGGGCGTCGTGGCGCTGGCACGTGCCGGTGTGGTCGTCCACCATGGTGCGGCGGGTGTCCGGCCGGGGCCGGCTGGACGGCGCGGAGCTTGCGGACCTGACCACCGGGGAGACCCGGTTCGTCCCGTGCGACGTGCTCGTGTTCACCGGCGACTGGATTCCCGACCACGAGTTGGCCCGCGCGGCGGGCGTGGACATGGACCCGGGGACCCGGGGGCCCGCCGTGGACACCGCGCTGGCGACCTCGGCGCCCGGGGTGTTCGCCGCCGGGAATCTGGTGCACGCGGCGGAGACGGCCGATGTCGCCGCGCTCGGCGGCAGGCACGCGGCGCGCGGGATTATGGCATTCCTGCGCGGCGGGCTCGGCCCTGGATCAGCCCCGGGACCCGTGCGCCTGCCGTTGACCGCCGAGCCGCCGCTGCTCTGGGTCGCCCCGAACGCGCTGCGCGCCAGGGGCCCGGCGCCGCCGCGCGGGCGTTTCGTCCTGCGCAGCGACGTCTTTGCCAGGCTGGCCAGGCTCGAAGTCTGGCAGGACGGGAGGCGGCTGGCCACGGGCGTTTCGTTTGGCATGAAACCAGACAGGCCGGTGCGGCTCGGCGCTTCCTGGACGGGCCGGGCCGACCCTGGCGGCGGCCCGATGACCGTGCGGCTGGCCTGACGTCGGCTCACCGGACCGCGGCGGTCACGGCCCCCCTTCCAGCGTGTACGCCTGATACCGGCCCGCTCCGGTGCGCAGGTACACGATCATCGCGCACACCTGGCCCGGAGGTCGGTTGGTGGCATGGCCGGTGCCCGCGAGAAGCAGGCGCCCCGGGCCGATCGGCGGGTAGGAGCCGACCGCAAGGATGGCCACTGGGGCTTGCGCGGTGATCTGCGCCCAGCTCTGCGGCCCGGAGATGCCCTCCTGGTAATCCCGGCCGCACCAGTGCACCACTGTGGGCACCATGCCGGGAAAGAGGTGGTAGGTCGCGCGATACCAGGCCGTCGCGGCAAGCACGGTGACGACCAGGCAGATGGCGCCGATGCTTGCAGCGTTACGCCAGGTCATCCTGGTCCGGGCGGGCATACGCGGAAGACCCTTGATGGAACCGGGCGCGGAGCGGCCATAATGACCGTCGTGGCAGAAGAATACGCGCCGGCACAGGACCGGGTGGCCATGCTGGGACTGGGCACGATGGGCGCGGGCATGGCCCGCAGCCTGCTGCGCGCCGGGATGCCGGTCAACGCGTGGAACCGGACTCCCGAGCGCGCTGCCGACCTCGCCGCGGCCGGGGCCGTGGCGCACTCCGACCCGGCCAGCGCAGCTGCGCACGCCGCGGTGGTCATCACGATCCTGTCCGACGCGGCGGCGACCCGGTCGGTGGCGCTGGATGCGGGGATGCTCGCCGCGATGCAGCCCGGTGCGGTCTGGGCACAGATGGGCACCATCGGGGTCGCCGCGACGGAGGAACTGGCGGCCGTCGCGGCCGCGCAGCGCCCGGACGTGATGTTCGTCGACGCGCCGGTGTCCGGCACCCGGGGGCCGGCCGAGGCGGGTGAGTTGTTCGTTCTGGCCTCAGGCCCGGAGCGGGCCAGGCCGGTGGTGGAACCGGCGTTCGGAGCGATCGGGCGGACCATACGGTGGCTCGGCGAAGCCGGCGCGGGCAGCAGGCTCAAGCTCGTCTGGAACACCTGGCTGATGTTCCTCATCGAGGGTGCGGCCGAGGTGATGGCGCTCGCCGACGCGGTCGGCGTGGACCGGTCCGAGGTGCTGGACCTGCTGGGCAACGGGCGGCTGGCCTCGCCGGTGGCGGCGGCCAAGGCCCGGAAGATGGACGGCGGTGACGACTCCCCGGACTTCGCCCTGGAGTGGGCGGTCAAGGACATGAGCCTGGCCTTGGACGCCGCGCCCGGCCGGTCGCTCGATGTGCTGGCCGCGCTGCGGGACCGCTGGCAACGGCTCGTCGACCAGGGCTTCGGCGGCCTTGACCTTAGCGCCGCCCGCCACGGCCTGTGATCCGGCCGGGCGGCGCGCTGCTCATCAGTCCGGCGTGGCGGCGGAGAACAGGCGGGCGAGCAGGTCGGCAAGCTGCGCCCGCTCGGCTTGTGTCAGCACGCCGGTGAACTGGCACTTCTTCCTCACCGACTGGAATATCGTGCGGCTCCAACTGCTCGGTGAGGCGCCCGACCTGCCTGCCACCCCGGAGCGCCTCGCCGTCCTGGCAAACTGACGCCGGTCCGCTCCGCGGGGCGCGCAGTCGTACCTGTTGTTTACCCTGGAGCGTGTGACTCAGCAGGATGTGGAGCAAGAACAGGCCTACGTGTCCATGCTCTACGCGCATCTCGATGAGCTTCGCGAGCGCACCTCCGGACGGCTGGCCCAGACGCTGCGGCAGACCGGCGGCACCCCGCAGGCCCGGACCGAGCGCGACGTCATGGTGGGCATGTACACCCAGCGGCTGGCGCAACTCGACGCGGCGGAGATGGGCCTGTGCTTCGGCCGGATCGATTCCAACGACGAGGACCCCCGGTACATCGGCAGGCTCGGCATCCGCGACGAAGAGGCCGACTACAAGCCGCTGCTGCTGGACTGGCGCGCCCCGGCCGCACGGCCGTTCTATCTGGCGACCCCGGTCTCGCCCGAAGGCGTGCGGCGGCGCCGCCACATCAAGACGGTCGGCCGCGAGGTCACCCGGCTGGATGACGAGGTGCTCGACTTGGCTGCCGTGGGCCAGGCCGGCCAGACCAACGGGCTGAACGGCGAGGTGGCCCTGCTCGCCGCGCTGAACGCCAGCCGCACCGGCCAGATGACCGACATCGTCGAGACGATCCAGGTCGAGCAGGACTGGATCATCCGGTCCCCGAACAAGGGCGTGCTGGTGGTCCAGGGCGCCCCCGGCACCGGTAAGACGGCCGTCGCGCTGCACCGTGCCGCCTACCTGCTGTACACCCACCGGGAGCAGTTGGCCCGGCGGGTGGTCCTGGTGATCGGCCCCAGTCCCACCTTCCTGCGTTACGTGGGGCAGGTGCTGCCGTCGCTGGGGGAGACCTCGGTCCTGCTGTCCACGATCGCCGACCTGTACCCGGGCATCACCGCGCGGCGCGGCGAGCCGGTCCGTGCCGCCCAGCTGAAGGGGCGGCTGGAGATGGCCGAGGTGATCGCGGCCGCCGTGCGGGACAGGGAAGGCGCGGCCGCAGGGGGCCTGGAGGTGACCTACGACGGGGATACGCTGCGGCTGGACCGGCGGACCTGCGCCAGGATCCGGGACCGGGCCCGGCGCGCCCGGCTGCCGCACAACCAGGCCCGCTCGCTGGCTCACCGGCTGCTGATCGATGCACTGACCCAGCAGGCGGCCGACAAGATCGGCTACGACATTCTCGGCGGCGGCAACCTGCTCGGCGAGGAGGACATCGCCGGGATCCGCCAGGAGCTGCGGGAGACCCGGCAGGTCCGGGTCGCGCTGGATGAGTTCTGGCCCGCGCTGACCCCGCAACGCCTGCTGGGCGACCTGTTCGGATCGAAGGAGCGGCTGGAGGCGGCGGCCCCCGCGTTCGGCCCGGACGAGCGCGACGCGCTGCTCCGCGACCCCGGCGCCGAGTGGACCGCGGCAGACGTGCCGTTGCTGGACGAGGCGGCGGAACTGCTCGGCGAGGACGACAGGACGGTCCGCGCGCGGGCCAGGAAAGAACGGCGCAAGCGGATCGCGTACGCGCGTGGGGTGCTGGACCTGGCCTATGGTTCCCGGTCGGTGGACCTGAACCCCGAGGAAGAGGCCGAGATCCTGTCGGCCTACGACATCCTCGACGCCGAGCGGCTGGCCGAGCGGTACGAAGAGGACGACGACCGGACCGCCGTGGAACGCGCGGCAGCCGACCGGACCTGGACGTTCGGGCACATCGTGGTAGATGAGGCGCAGGAGCTTTCCCCAATGGCATGGCGGATGCTGATGCGGCGCTGCCCGTCCCGGTCGATGACGATCGTCGGGGACATGGCCCAGGCCAGCGAACTGGGCGGCGGTTCGTCATGGCAGGAGGTGCTCGGGCCGAACCTGGCGGACCGCTACCGGATGGAACGCCTGACCATCAACTACCGCACCCCGGCCGAGATCGCGGAGGTGGCGGCCGACGTGCTCGAAGCCATTGATCCAGAGCTTCACGCGCCGCGCCCGGTGCGGGAAACGGGGATCTCGCCGTGGCAGGCTCAAGCGCCGCCCGGGGAACTAGGGTCGCTGCTCGGTGAGCTGGCCCACGAGGAGTCGGCCGCGATCGGGGCGGGCAACCTGGCCGTCATCGTGCCCGACGACCGCCTCGACGAGCTGACCCGCGCAGTCGGCGTCGCCGTCCCGGACGTGGTGCTTGAGGAGCTGACCCTGGACCGGCCGGTGGTGGTGCTCAGCGTCAAGCAGGTGCGGGGGCTTGAGTTCGACTCGGTCCTGGTCGCGGACCCGGCCCGGATCGTGTCGGAGTCCACCTCCGGCCTGAACGACCTGTACGTGGCGATCACCAGGGCCACCCAGCGGCTGGGAGTGGTCCACGAAGGAGACCTGCCCGGTGTGCTATCCCGGCTGCGTGTCCGGTGACCGTGTCGCATTCGGTGGCTGGTGTTTCTCTGCGGACCGTGTTAATGCACCCGCGCGCACTATCGATGAAACCATCAGTGGGTAGACGCAGCCTCAGCCTTCCTGCCCCCACTTCTCCCGAAACCGCCCGATCAATTCCCGCGCCTCAGCCTCGCTGATCTCGACTAGTCCGAAGTCCATAGCGTCTCGGTTCCATTCGACGATAGCCGAAGTGTGCCCCCACGTCAGATCCCTCCGTAGCGCTTCGTCTTCGAAGCCCCCGGTCTGGAGATGGCGGCGGCGGGCAAGACCTGACGGGTTCTGAGCTGTTCGACTTCCACTGACCAATGCATAGTATGTTATATGGGCGGGCATTGTTAATTGCCCTCCTTGCGGTAGTGAGGAATGTCAAGGACTCCAGGTGGGATCGGCACAGAGGCAGCAACTTGGCGCTGGAATCGGCTGAGATTCTCCTTTTCTTCTGGCGAGGCTCTCGGGTCAGATAACCTTTCATATGCAAAGTGGGTTCTCTGTTTTGCTTCCCAGCTTTCAAGCGTGTGGAACTGGATCTCAAAGGCAAGGCTTTTATCTGGGTCTCGCCAATGGCTATTGACTCCTTTATAGTCCTCCCCGTCCCATCTGGGCCTTCGGATAATCAGCTCGAATCCATGTTGCTCAAGGTGAGACTCCGTTTTTAAGACTCCATCGGTGTAATGCTCGTCGTCGTATTCGAATGTGTATCGAACTCCATCATGGATTCTGGACACCAGGTCGTCGACACTCTCATCAGGTTGGAAGGTGATTCTCTCGGCGAGCTTTTCTTTGTAGCGATCGGGGTCCTTGAGGGCGAACCGCTCAGTGTGGGCGACCAGCTTGCCATGCTCGAGTTGGGTTTCGATGCGGCGCATGGCTGGGGTGAGGCCGTGGTCGCTGTAGTTGCCTTCGGCGTCGCGTCCTTCCGCTTCGCGGCAATTGGCAAGGCCTCGATCCGCAGCGCGGTCCTGCTCTGGTGTGAGGTGATAGCCCTTCCAGTCCCAGGAGCCGTCCGGGTTGGTCCAGGCCTGGTCGGCGGGTAAGTCTGGGTCGGCGGGGGAGTCGGGGTCGTCGGGGAGGGGCAGTTCGTACTTGGATAAATCCGGGGGCGGGGGCTTGCGGGCGCCGTCGTCACGGAATGGGGACGAGGGGTGGTTGGCGGGTAAGCGCTCCAGGCGAGCCTGCAGGTCATCCGATCGCACCCGAGTCTCGTGGGGAACGTCTGCCTCGCGCGGGCGTGCGTGGTCAGGGACTCGTCCCTGCTCGGCCAGATGGTCCTGGGGCCCCGGCATGCCACTGCCTTCCGCGCGTTCGGTGACCGCGCCATCGTAACCGGCTCCCGGCCGCCCGCTTGCCCAGCGATGCCGAATGGGGACCGCGGGTAAGCCCAAGTGGAGAATCCGACACCTGAGCAGAACCCTTCTGCGCATGCCTGCCCGCGCCCGAGGCCACCCCGGCGAGCCGTGACGCGGCCGTTGGTGCCGCGCGGTCCTGGCCCGGAGTTCTGGCGCGGCGGTCCGGGCCCGGGCGGCTAACTCTTAGGCTCGCGGATGCTATGCGGCTCCGCCGTCCAGATGACCCAGGCGGTCCACGACTGCGCGGTGTCGGCGCCCGGAATCTTGGACGGCCCCCTGATGTAGAGGCCCTCGCGCTGGGAGTTGCCACGGGAGGCGTAGCAGCCGCCGGCCGGGCGGAAGTTCACGTCGCACACGTTGTTGCCGGTGAGCTGCGTGGGCGCGGGGCTTTCCGGGCTGAAGTTCCGCACCGTGTACTGGTTGTAGCCGGGCAGCCCGTTCTTGCCTGTACACGCGACGGCCTTGTGCCCGGCGCTGCTGCACGGGTGCCATGGCGTGCCGACCTCGTTGCCGTTGGGCATCGCCCACCCGGCATGCACGTACACGTAGCCCTGCATCCCGTTGTAGGTGATCTTGACCGGGTCCTTGCCCTTCACCCGGTCGCCGACCTGGCAGGTGCCCCACGGGAATCCCAATGCACCCTTGGATTTGTTGGGGTAATTCCCCTGCTTGTAGTGGCCGCAGTCCACCGCGGTGGGCGAGACGGTGATGGTGCGGTAGGTCTGCATGGTCTTGAGCGAGACCGCGGTGCTGTTGCTGTGCCCGTGCTTCGGCGGGTCCTTGGCGGTGACCGCCTTGTCCAGGTGGATGACCAGGAAACCGCCGACGACGATCGCGGCGATCACCAGCAGGCTACGCATGCCAGCCTCCGTATTCATCGGCCGTATTCATCGGCGGTGCCGTAGCTGACCGCCTCGCGCTCCACCCGGACGCGGAGCCCGGACCTGCGCACGGCGAACACCACGGCCGCAAGCAGGATCAAGATGAGCAGGGCCCATAGGGTCTGGGTGAACACCGACCACCAGAACCCCGCCGCCGCGTCCGCCGCCACCCGGAACTCGAACAGGGTCGCGGCGCCCGCGCCGAGGTTCGCTCCGCGCGCGGACAGCTGCCCGGAAGCGATGGCGACGATGTCACTCAGGTATGCGCCGGGCTTGGCGCCGGCGGGCACCACCAGTTCCAGCGGGATGCGGATCGCATGGTGCGGTGCGAGCTGCACCGAGGGCGTGCCGGGCCGAACCCACGACGGCGGAACCGGCCGGCCGCCGCCCCGCGGGGAGCGCTGCACCACGATCCGGATCGACTCGGGCTGGGTCCCGGCGTTGACCACCGATACGGAGGGGAGCGCGACGCTCTGGCCCGGGTGCGCCACGCCGGACAGCCGGACCGGGCCGGCCTGGATGCCGACCCCCACGCTCGCCTGGGCAGCCTGCGGGACGACCACGAGGGCACCGGCCAGCACGGCCGGCGCCAGCGCGCCCAATAGCCCCCGCAGATGCATGAGTCCGCCTCGCGTTCCGCCTGATTTACCGGAGACCGGATGCCCGGTTCATACCCAGAAAACGGTGCTCAATTGACTACCGGGCGCCCCGGGCGCCTCAAGCGTTACGTGCTTAACGGATTGTCGGGGCTGTGATCGCGAATGGTCAAGGCCCTGGCAGGGCAGATGGAACCGGCGAGGGCACCGGGACTGGCTGTCGCGTTTAGCTTGACGTCGAGAGACTTCGGCTCTACGGTGGAAGGAGAATTAGCTTGATATCAAGGTATTGCGGCCCCAGGTCACCGCCGCCGGAGCACTGCGGGAGGATGCAAGGGGATGCTGCGGGACGAGCACCTCAGTCGGAGGAGGCGAGGCACGCCATGACGGCGAACAGCTTCGGGAGCCGGGCCGCGCTGCGGTCTGGTGAGACCGATCACGTGATCTACCGGCTGGATGCGGTCGACGAAGCGGGCAGCCTGCCGTTCAGCCTGAAGATCCTGCTGGAGAACCTGCTGCGCAACGAGGACGGGCGCCAGGTGACCGCGGAGCACATCGCCGCCCTCGCGCAGTGGGACCCGGCCGCCGAGCCCGCGACCGAGATCCAGTTCACCCCGGCCCGCGTGATCCTCCAGGACCTGACCGGCGTTCCCGCCGTCGTCGATCTGGCCACCATGCGAGAGGCCATGCGCGACCTGGGCGGTGACCCGGCCAAGATCAACCCGCTGGTGCCCGCCGAACTGGTCATCGACCACTCGGTGGTAGCGGACGTGTTCGGCCGGCCGGACGCCTTCGACCGCAACGTGGACCTGGAATTCCGGCGCAACAAGGAGAGGTTCGCGTTCCTGCGCTGGGGGCAGCAGGCGTTCAGCCAGTTCAAGGTCGTGCCGCCGGGCACCGGGATCGTCCACCAGGTCAACATCGAGCACCTGGCCCGGGTCGTGATGACCCACGACGGCGCCGCCTACCCCGACACCTGTGTCGGCACCGACTCGCACACCACCATGCAAAACGGCCTCGGCGTGCTGGGCTGGGGCGTCGGCGGCATCGAGGCTGAGGCGGCCATGCTCGGCCAGCCGATCAGCATGCTCATCCCCAAGGTGGTCGGCTTCCAGCTCACCGGGGAACTGCCCGACGGCGCCACCGCCACCGACCTGGTGCTGACCATCACCGAGATGCTGCGCCGGCACGGTGTGGTCGGCAAGTTCGTCGAGTTTTACGGGGACGGGGTGGCCGCGGTGCCGGTCGCCAACCGGGCCACGATCGGCAACATGAGCCCCGAGTTCGGGTCCACCTGCGCGATCTTCCCCATCGACCAGGAGACCCTGACCTACCTGCGGCTCACTGGCCGCCCCGCCGACCGAGTCGCGTTGGTCGAGGCGTACTCGAAGGAGCAGGGCCTGTGGCACGAGCCAGGCCGGCAGACAAGGCACTCCGAGGAACTGTCCCTGGACCTGGCCACGGTCGTCCCGTCGCTGGCCGGCCCGAAGCGGCCGCAAGACCGGGTGGCGCTGGCCGACGCCAAGACCGCGTTCCGTAGGGCACTCGGGTCCTACGTCGAGCTCGACCGGCTGGATGACGAGATCGCCGATACCTTCCCCGCGTCCGATCCGTTTACGCCGGACCGGGAGAACGGCGAAGACGCCCAGGCCGGCGAGCGGCCCGCGACAAGCGCCGGGGACAGCCGGCCGTCCGCGCCCGTCCAGGTCACCTTGGAAGACGGCACCAAGACCGCCGTGGACCACGGCTCGGTCGTGATCGCCGCCATCACCTCGTGCACCAACACCTCCAACCCGTCGGTGATGATTGGCGCCGCGCTGCTGGCCCGCAGCGCGGTCGAGGCGGGCCTCGAGCGCAAGCCATGGGTGAAGACCACGCTGGCGCCCGGCTCGAAGGTGGTCATGGACTACTACGAGCGGGCCGGCCTGCTGCCCTACCTGGACAAGCTCGGCTTCAACCTGGTCGGCTACGGCTGCACCACCTGCATCGGCAACTCCGGCCCGCTGCCGGAGGAGATCAGCCAGGCGGTAGCCGACAACGACCTCGCGGTCGTCTCCGTGCTGTCCGGCAACCGGAACTTCGAGGGCCGGATCAACCCCGACGTGAAGATGAACTACCTCGCGTCGCCGCCGCTGGTCGTCGCGTACGCGCTCGCCGGCACGATGGACATTGACATGCAAAACGAGCCGCTGGGCAACCGCCCGGACGGGACGCCGGTGTATCTCCGGGATCTGTGGCCGTCGCCGGCTGACGTCGCCGACGTGGTCCGGTCCGCGGTGGCTGCCGAGATGTTCTCCCGCGACTACGCGGACGTGTTCGAAGGGGACGACCGGTGGCGTGCCCTGCCGGCGCCCGGGGGTGACACATTCGCCTGGGACGCCGATTCCACCTACGTGCGGCACCCACCGTACTTCGACACGATGGCCCGCGAGCCGGCGCCGGTGACCGACGTCCACGGCGCCCGGGTGCTGGCCATGCTGGGCGATTCGGTGACCACCGACCACATCTCGCCGGCTGGCGCGATCAAGACCGACAGCCCGGCGGGCAGGTACCTGACCGAGCACGGGGTGGAGCGGCGGGACTTCAACTCCTACGGCTCCCGGCGCGGCAACCACGAGGTGATGATCCGCGGCACGTTCGCCAACATCAGGCTGCGCAACCAGCTCGCGCCCGGCACCGAGGGCAGCGTCACGGTGAAGCTGCCCGAGGCGGAGCAGATGAGCATCTTCGACGCCTCGCGGCGGTACCTGGACGAGGGGACCCCGCTGATGGTGCTCGGCGGCAAGGAGTACGGCTCCGGGTCGTCGCGGGACTGGGCCGCCAAGGGCACGCTGCTGCTCGGCGTGCGGGCCGTGCTGGTCGAGTCGTTCGAGCGGATTCACCGCTCCAACCTGATCGGGATGGGCGTGCTCCCGCTGCAGTACCGGGCCGGTGAGTCCGCGGCCTCGCTCGGGCTGACCGGTCAGGAGGTCTACGACGTCGTCGGCATCGAGGAGATGAACTCCGGGCCGGTCCCCCGCGAGGTGACCGTCCGGGCCGACGGGCGGGAGTTCCGGGCGATCGTGCGGATCGACACTCCCGGCGAGGCCGAGTACTACCGGCACGGGGGGATTATGCAGTACGTTCTTCGTTCACTGCTGACGCAGGATTGACTCGCCCCTCGTGGAAGACAGGTAACGTAGCCGGAAATGCCTGAGATGTTATTGCTGCCCGGCCGGCCCGGGGCCGATCGCACACCGCCCTGGCCGGGCGGTAACGTGGCCGGAGATGTCCGAGCCTGCAGTGCGTCCCGCCCCGGCCGAGGCCCGGACTGGCCGCCACACCTGGGCGGCCGCGCTGTTCGTGACCGGGATGGTCGCGCTCGCGTTCAACCTCCGCGGTGCGATCACCAGCCTCCCCCCGGTCTTCCCGGAACTTGCCTCGGCGCTGCACCTTTCGTCGCTGAAGGTGGCGCTGCTCGCTGCCACCCCGGTGCTGTGCTTCGCGGTGTTCTCGATCCCGGCCGCTCCGCTGTCCCGCCGGTTCGGCGAGGAGCGGGTGCTGCTGGCCTCCCTGGTGCTGCTCGCTGTGGGGCTGCTCGCGCGCGGCGCGTGGCCCGAGGTGCTGCTCTTCCCCGGCACTGTGATTGCCGGTGCAGCCATCGCGCTGATGAACGTGCTGCTGCCCAGCCTGGTCAAGCGGCGCCGCCCGGATCAGGCGGGCCTGCTGATCGGGGTCTACCTGCTCAGCCTGGCCGCCGGGGCGATCCTCGGCTCGCTGCTCGCGGTCCCGGTGTACCAGTCATCCGGCGGCTCAGCACGGCTGACGCTGGGCCTGTGGGCGCTGCCGGCGCTGGCGGCGGCACTGGCCTGGCTGCCCCAGTGGCGTTTCCGGATCACACCGGCCAGCCCGGGCGGCCGCCGGTCGGACGGTCGTCGGCTGGTGAAGGTGTCCAGGCACTTGCTCGCCTGGCAAGTCATGGGCTTCATGGGGCTGCAGAGCCTGATTTATTACTCGGCGCTCTCGTGGCTGCCGATCCTGCTGAGGGACCGGGGCGCGGGAGCGGTACACGCGGGCAGCCTGCTCGCCCTGATGAACTTCGGTAACGCGGTCACCGCGCTGCTGGCGCCGCTGCTCGCCCAGCGGGCCAGGGATCAGCGATGGCTGATCGCCGCCACGGTGGCGGCGAGCGCCGTGGGGCTCGCCGGGGTGTGGTTCGCGCCGTTGTCCGAGGCGGCCGCCTGGACCCTGGTGTTCGGCCTCGGGCAGGGCGCTTCCCTCGGGCTGGCGATCTACTTCACCGCCGCCCGGGCGCCCGACCCGGTGACGTCCGCCTCGCTGTCGGCGTTCACCCAGGGCGCTGGGTACCTGGTGGCGACGATCGGGCCGCTCGCGGTCGGCTTCCTGCACGCCAGGACCGGCAGCTGGACGGCGCCGGTGCTGGCGCTGCTGGTCGTGCTCGTCTTCCAGGCCATCGTCGGCTGGCAGGCGGCCCGCGCCCGCACCCTGCCCGCGGCGCCTCTCTGGTAGCAGCCCGCCCCACACCTGCCGCCTCCCCCCGGCGCAGAGTGGCCATGATGGTGAATCTGGTGTTCCTCTATGAACAGCAGATTCACATCCATGCCGTGTGGGCGGTGTGATGAACGCCATGAGGTGCGGCGCGGTCGGCGCCGGTAGCGTCGGGCAAGATGAGCCCGGATGTTGTGATCGCCGTCGCCGGGCTGTTCGTCGCCTTGGGCGGGTTCGTGCAAAGCGGGGTCGGGCTGGGCCTCGGGCTGGTCGCCGCGCCGGTGGTGACGCTGCTCGACCCGGCGCTCATGCCCGGCTCGATGCTGGTGGCCGGGGCGAGCCTGCCGGTGCTGATTCTCGCCAGGGAAGCCCTGCACGCGGACTGGCCGGGGGTGTCGTGGGCGCTGACCGGCCGGGCGGCCGGGACCCTGGGCGGGATCTGGGTGCTGGCGGTGGTGTCGCTGCGGGCGCTGGGGATCGTGGTCGGCGGCATGGTGCTGGCCGTCGTCGTGCTCTCGGTGCGCAGCACCGTGGTGCCCAGGAACCGGGCGACGCTGGTCACCGCCGGGGTGATCTCCGGAGTGACCGGCACAGCAACCTCGATCGGCGGCCCGCCGGTGGCGCTGCTGTACCAGACCGAAAGCGGCCCCCGGGTCCGGGCGACCCTGTCGGTGTTCTTCACCGTGGGGAACAGCCTCGCGCTGTGCGCGCTCGCCGCCACCGGGCGCCTGCCAGGCCGCGACGTGGTCGCGGGCCTGGTGTTCGCCGGGTGCGCCGCGGCCGGGTTCGTGGTCGCGGCCGGGCTGCGCCGGTTCCTGGACGCCGGGCGCACCCGCGCCGCGGTGCTGGCTGCCGCCGGCGCGTCGGCGCTGGTCCTGATCGGGCACAGCATCCTCGGCTGACCAGCCGGAGTCCGCCCCGGTAACTTATTGATGGCGAGGGTGTGTCTTATAGATCTATGCCGTCGCGAGCAGCCGCCGTGATGGGGGATGGGGAGGCGGGTGGGGGAGCGCAAGGCGGAGGAGGAGCTCATAGCGGAGCTATGAGCTATGACGACAACGCCGCGAGGCGCCCGTCCGGTGGACGCGCAGCAGGCTGGATGATCTGTCGGACATGCCCTAGTAGCGTTGACGCGTCCCAGCGGGGAGGTGCCGCATGCTCGTGGCCGGGGTGGATTCCTCGACGCAGTCCACCAAGGTGCTGCTGTGCGAGGCGGCGGACGGCGCCATCGTGGACCAGGCCAGCGCTCCGCACCCCGGCGGCACCGAATGCCCGCCGCAAGCCTGGTGGGAGGCGCTCACCAGGGCCGGCGACGGCCTGCTCACCCGCGCGGCGGCGGTCGGCGTGGCCGGGCAGCAGCACGGCATGGTCGTCCTGGACGAGAACGCCGAGGTTATCCGGCCCGCCCTGCTCTGGAACGACCTGCGGTCCGCCGGCGCCGCGGAGGCGCTGGTCGCCGAGCGCGGGCCGCGGTGGTGGGCGGAGCGCACCGGCAGCGTGCCGAACGCCTCGTTCACCGTCACCAAGCTCCGCTGGCTGGCCGAGCACGAGCCGGACCACGCAGCCCGGGTG
Source organism: uncultured Actinomycetes bacterium (assembly GCA_963734725.1). Classification (GTDB taxonomy): domain Bacteria; phylum Actinomycetota; class Actinomycetes; order Streptosporangiales; family Streptosporangiaceae; genus DASXKD01. The sequence goes on along the minus strand of CAVTIX010000012.1, from coordinate 70,086 downwards.
TGCCGGGCGATGCTGCCGCACGACTTCCTGACCTGGCGGCTGCTGGCCGGGCCGCTGCTGGACAAAGAGCCGGTCACCGACCGCGGCGACGCGTCTGGCACCGGGTACTTCTCGCCCGCCGACGGCGCCTGGCTGCCCGAGGTCGCCGCGGACGCGCTCGGCCACCAGGTCCGGCTGCCCCGGGTGGCCCGGCCGGCCGAGGCCGTGGGGGAGACCGGCTGGGGCGCGGTGGTGTCGGCCGGCACCGGGGACAACATGGCCGCGGCGCTGGGCCTGGGCCTCGCGCCAGGCGAGATCGCCGTGTCGATCGGCACCTCCGGCACGGCCTATGCGGTGGCCACCGTGCCGTCCGCCGACCCCAGCGGCGCGATCGCGGGCTTCGCCGACGCCACGGGGCGGTTCCTGCCGCTGGTCTGCACGATCAACGCCGCGCTGGTGATCGACTCGGTGGCGGCCATGCTGGGCACGGACTCCGGCGGGCTGTCGGCGCGGGCGCTGGCCGCCGCGCCCGGCGCGGGCGGGATCACCCTGCTGCCCTACTTCGACGGGGAACGGACCCCGGTCCGGCCCGGCGCCACCGGCGCGCTGCAGGGCCTGACCACCCGCAACGCCACACCGGAGAACCTGGCCCGGGCCGCGGTGGAGGCGGTGCTCGCCTCGCTGGCCGACGTGGCCGGTCTGCTGCACCATGACGGCGCTAAGCCGGAACGGGTGCTGCTCATTGGCGGCGGAGCCCGGTCCGAGGCGGTCCGCGCGGCGGCGCCGGGCATCTTCGGGGCACCGGTCGACGTGCCGGAACCGGAGGAGTACGTGGCGCTTGGCGCGGCCCGGCAGGCCGCCTGGGCGCTGGCCGGCGCCCCGGACCCCCCGGCCTGGCCACGCCGGCCCGCCCAGCGCTACGAGGGCCCCGCCCAGCCCGGCATCCGGGAACGCTTCGCCGCGCTCCGGGACGCCACGACCAGCTGGGACGGCGGGCTGGCGGGAACACTCTCGCCGTGACCACAGCCCGTCAGGGGCCAGGCCAGCCGCCAGCCATCGTTCAGCAGAAAGGAACGTCTCGCCGTGAGCACAGATGCAGGCCCGAAGGCGCCAGCCGGCGGCCAACCGTCAGAAAGGAGCGGGTGAGCCATGACCGCGGGTGATTACACCCCGATGCCAGCCGACAAGTTCTCGTTTGGCATCTGGACGGTGGGATGGCAGGGGGTCGACGTGTTCGGCCCCGCGGTCCGGCCGCCGATGCGCGCCGACCGGGCCGTGCGCAAGCTCGCCGAGCTTGGCGCTTACGGGGTCAACTTCCACGACAACGACGTGTTCGACTTCGGCGCCGGCCCGGGGGAGCGGGACGCAAGGATCGGGGACTTCAAGCAGGCTCTGGCCGACACCGGCCTGGTGGTGACGACCGCGACCACCAACCTGTTCTCGCACCCGATGTTCAAGGAGGGCGCGTTCACCGCCAACGATCGGGACGTGCGCCGGTTCGCCCTGGCCAAAGTGATGCGCAACCTCGACCTCGCGGCCGAGCTCGGCGCCGGGATCTACGTGTGCTGGGGCGGCCGGGAAGGCGCCGAATCCGGGGCCAGCAAGGACGTCCGCGCCGCGCTGGACCGGTACAAGGAGGCGTTCGACATCCTCGGCAGCTACGTCCTGGACCACGGCTACAGCCTGCGGTTCGCCATCGAGCCCAAGCCGAACGAGCCGCGCGGGGACATCCTGCTGCCCACGGCTGGGCACGCGCTGGCGTTCATCAACGAGCTGGAGCACCCCGAGCTGGTCGGGATCAACCCCGAGGTCGGCCACGAGGAGATGGCCGGGCTCAACTACGCGCATGCGATCAGCCAGGCGCTGTGGCACGGCAAGCTGTTCCACATCGACCTCAACGGGCAGAACGGCCCCCGTTACGACCAGGACCTGCGGTTCGGCGCGGGGAACGCGCGAGGGGCGTTCTGGGTGGTAGACGCGCTGGAGTCCGGCGGGTACGACGGCCCGGTGCACTTCGACTACAAGCCGCCGCGCACCGAGGACGACGCTGGGGTGTGGGATTCCGCCGCGGCGTGCATGCGCAACTACCTGATCCTGCGGGACAAGGTCCGCGCGTTCCGCGCCGACCCCGAGGTCAAGGCGGCGCTCGCCGCCGCGCGGGTCGGCGAGCTGGCCGAGCCCACCCTGGGCGCTCAGGAGACCTGGCGGGACGTGGCTGATTTCACCCCGGACGTTGAGGCGCTGGCCGCGCGCGGCATGGCCTTCGAGCGGCTGGACCAGCTCGCGCTGGAGCACTTGTACGGGGTGCGCTAGTGGCCACGCGGGCCGCCGCCCGCGCCGGAATAAAACCGTTTGCCCAGCTTGTTGGGGCCAGGCTACCGTCAAGAGACCCTATGATCCCGCCGTCGGCGGCGTAAGCCCTCGCCTGTCCCCGGCATGTAACGCACAGAACGGATTGCTTCAATGCCGTGGCAAGGCCTGGCTCGCCGGTTCCCCGCGCTCGGGTACCGGGATTTCCGGCTGCTGCTGGCCGACCGGGTGCTCGCGCCCGGGGCGTTCGCGTTCTCGCTGGTAGGGGTATCGTTCGCGGTCCTGGACGCCACCGGGTCCACGGCTGACCTGTCCTACGTGCTGGCCGCGCAGATCCTGCCGTCGCTGGTGTTCGCCCTGGTCGGCGGGGTGTTCGCGGACCGGTTCGCGCCGCAGAAGGTGATCGTCGCGGCCAACCTGATGATCGCGGCCGGCGAGGGCGGCTTCGGCCTGCTGGTCCTGCTCGGGCACCCGCGGCTGTGGCAGATGATCGCCCTGGAGACGCTGACCGGCGCGGGCATGGCAGTTTTCTACCCCGCCTCGCAGGCGCTGCTGCCCCGGCTCGTGCCGGACAGCGTGCTGCAGGAGGCCAGCGCCATGAGCAGGCTGGCGATGAACGCGGCACAGATGGCCGGCGCCGCCATCGCGGGCGTGTTCGTGGCCGCGACCGGGCCCGGCTGGGCCCTTGCCACCTGCGGGATCGGCATGCTCGGCACGGTGCCGCTGCTGCTGGCCATCCGGGCGCCTGGCGCTCAGCGGACGGAGCAGTCTAACGTGCTCCGCGACCTGCGCGAAGGGTGGTCGGCGTTCGCCGCCCGCCGCTGGCTGTGGGCCACCACGATCCAGTACAGCGTCGTGCTCGCCGCCTGGTTCGGCGCGTTCGACGTGCTGGGGCCCGTGGTCGCTCGGGAGCACCTGGGCGGTCCCGCGGCCTGGGGCCTGATCACCGCGGCCGACGCGGTCGGCCTGATCATCGGCGGATTGATCGGCCTGCGGTACACCGCCCAGCGGCCGATCCGCTTTGTGGTGCTCATCGGCGCGACCGTCGCGATCACGCCGCTGGCCCTGGCGTCGCTGTGGCCGCTGCCGCTGATCTGCGTGGCGGCGGTCGGCCTCGGTATCGCCATCGAGGTCATGATGGTGCAATGGACGGTCACCGTGGCCCGGAACGTCCCGCCGGACCTGTTGGCCCGGGTGTCTGCCTATGACATCATCGGGTCAGTGGGGGCGATGCCTCTTGGCGCGCTGGTAGTCGGGCCGCTCGCCGCGGCGGCCGGGGTGTCCGCCACGCAGTACGGTGCGGCGGCGCTGATCGTTGTCGCCTCGGGGCTCACCTTGCTGGCCCCCGAGGTGCGGCACATGCGCGCGGGGCCGGCCGTCGGGGCGCAGGCTCCCGCGGAGGTGCCCGCCGAGGCGCAGGCGGCCTAGCCAGCGCCGCGCTGACATCGGGGCCTTTCGTGCGCCCGGGGCAGGGGCGGAAATAGACTCGGCAGAAGTCCCGCCCCTGCCCCGGAAGAAATCCCCGCGCCCCGGGCCGACGACGAGGGAGCCGATCACGTGCGGACGCTGGAGTCCATCGAAAGCCCGCAAGATCTGAAGGCGCTGTCCGCCGACCAGCTCCTCGCCCTGGCCACGGAGATCCGTGACGTGCTCATCGAGACGGTGTCACGGACCAGCGGTCACCTCGGGCCCAACCTCGGTGTCGTGGAACTCACCATCGCGCTGCACCGGGTGTTCGACTCGCCCTCGGACCGGATCGTGTTCGACACCGGCCACCAGTCCTACGTGCACAAGCTGCTCACCGGGCGGTATCCCGAGTTCGGCACGCTGCGGCAGCGCGGCGGCCTGGCCGGATACCCGAGCCGGGCCGAGTCCGAGCACGACATCGTGGAGAACTCGCACGCGTCCACCAGCCTGTCCTACGCCGACGGGCTGGCCAAGGCGTACCGGCTGCGCGGCGAGGCCGGCCGCACCGTGGTGGCGGTGGTCGGCGACGGCGCGCTCACCGGCGGGATGGCCTGGGAGGCGCTGAACAACATCGCGGTGGCCAAGGACTCCCGGCTGGTCATCGTCGTCAACGACAACGGCCGCTCCTACCAGCCCACGATCGGCGGCCTGGCCACCAACCTGGCCGCGGTGCGGGTCTCCCAGCGGTATGAGCAGGTGCTGGAGTACATCAAGACCTCGCTGTCGCACGCTCCGCTGCTGGGCCCGCCGCTGTACGAGACGCTGCACGGGATCAAGAAGGGCCTCAAGGACGTGCTTCAGCCGCAGGTGCTCTTCGAAGACCTGGGCATCAAGTACCTCGGCCCGGTCGACGGGCACGACGAGCAGCTCGTCGAGCACGTGCTGCGCCGGGCCCGCGACTTCGGCGGCCCGGTGATCGTGCACGCCATCACCCGCAAAGGCTTCGGCTACCCGCTTGCCGAGCAGAACGAGGAAGACTGCCTGCACCAGGTGCCCGCCGCGCCCTCGCCGGCCAAGCCGGCGCCGCGCCGAAGCGCACCTGGTCCGAGGTGTTCGGCGACGAGATCCTGGCGATCGGCGCGCGACGCCCCGACGTGGTCGCGATCACCGCGGCGATGCTGCACCCCACCGGGCTAGCCCCGTTCGCGCGCGCGTTCCCGGACCGGGTGTTCGACGTGGGCATCGCCGAGCAGCACGCAATGACCAGCGCGGCCGGGCTCGCCATGGGCGGGATGCACCCGGTGGTGGCGATCTACGCGACGTTCCTCAACCGCGCCTTCGACCAGCTGCTCATGGACGTGGCGCTGCACCGGCTCCCGGTGACGGTGGTGCTGGACCGGGCCGGGGTCACCGGCCCCGACGGGCCCAGCCACCACGGCATGTGGGACGGCTCGATCCTCCAGGTGGTGCCCGGGCTGCGGATCGCGGCGCCGCGCGACGCCACCCGCGTCGCCGAGCTGCTGAACGAGGCGGTGGCCGTGTCCGACGGTCCCACCGTCGTCAGGTTCCCGAAGGGCACCGTCGGCGGCGAGGCGGAGGCGTGCGCACAGCTCGGCGGGATGGACGTGCTTTACGGGCCCGCCGCTGGCGCCGCCCGCGACGTGCTGCTGGCCGGGGCCGGGCCGATGGCTATCACCTGCGTAGCGGCCGCGGCCCGGCTGGCCGACCAGGGCATCGGGGTCACCGTCGTGGACCCGCGCTGGGTCAAGCCGGTGGACCCGGCGCTGGCCGGGGCCGCCGCCCGGCACCGGCTCGTGGTCACCGTCGAAGACAACGGCCTGGCCGGCGGGTTCGGCGACGCGGTGTGCCGCCTGCTGCGCGAGGCCGGCGTGAGCACCCCGGTCCAGACTTACGGCCTGCCGCAGGAATTCCTGGCGCACGCGAAGCGCGACGAGATCCTGGAAGACACCGGGCTCGTTCCCCAGCACCTCGCCCGCCGGATCACCGAGGCGGTGGCGCGGCTGACGCCGGAGCTTGCGAAGCAACCGCAAGCCTGACAGTTCGGAGTTCTCCGGGATGACCACCTTGTCCGTCGCTGTCGTCGGCTCCGGCCCGGCCGGGCTCTACACCGCGGAGGCGCTCGTCAAGCAGGCGGCCGCGCTGGATCCGCCGTGCCAGGTGGCGGTCAACGTGCTCGACCGCCTGCCCACCCCCTACGGCCTGGTCCGCTACGGCGTCGCCCCGGACCACCCGTCCATCAAGTCGATCGCCGAGTACCTGCGCGGCGTCCTGGAGCACGAGCAGGTGAGCTTCCTGGGCGGGGTGCGGCTCGGCGGCGACGTCACCCGCGAGGACCTGCTCGGCTGCTACGACGCGGTGGTCTACGCGACAGGCGCGATGCGCGACCGGCGGATGGGCATCGAGGGCGAGGACCTGCCGGGCAGCTACGCGGCGACCGACTTCGTCAACTGGTACTGCGGCCACCCGGACACCGACGCCGGCTCGTTCACCCTGGACGCCGAGTCGGTGGCCGTGGTCGGGGTGGGCAACGTCGCCGTGGACGTGGCCCGGATCCTGGTGCGGGACCCGGAGGAGCTGCGCCGCACCGACGTGTCGCAGCCGGTGCTGGACGCGCTGATGGCCAGCAAGGTCCGCGAGGTCCACGTGATCGGTCGGCGTGGCCCGGCGCAGGCCAAGTTCACCACTAAGGAGCTGCGAGAACTCGGGCAACTCGCGGGTGTCGACATCGTGGTCGGCGCCGGCGAGGCGGACCCCGGCGCGTTCGACGCGACCGGGAGCAGCGCCGCGCTGGCCGAGTCGGACCGCCGGGTGCGTGGCAACCTGGCCGTGATCGGCGACTGGGCGGCCCGCGAGCCCGCTGGGCACGCGCGGCGGCTTGTCGTGCGGTTCTGGCTGCGGCCGGTGCGGGTGGAAGGCGCCAGGCACGCCACCGGGCTGACCGTGGAGCGCACCAGGATCGATGAGAACGGGAAGCTGACCGGGACCGGGGAACTGGAGCTGATCCCGGCGCAGATGGTGCTGCGCAGCGTGGGATACCAGAGCGTGCCGCTGCCTGGTGTCCCGTTCGACGAGCGCAGCTACACGGTGCCGAACGCCGAGGGACGGGTGCTGGGCGCCGACGGCCTCCCGCTGCCGCGGGAGTACGTGGCCGGATGGCTCAAGCGCGGACCGACCGGGGTCATCGGCACCAACAAATCCGACGCGGCGCAGACCGTCCGTTCCCTGCTGTCCGACCTGTGCCCGGGCGGCGTGCGGGCCGAGCGCCCGGCGGCCCCCGGGTCGATGGCTTCGCTGCTGGCCGGGCGGCAGCTGGCGCCGGTGAGCTACGCCGACTGGCTCAAGGTGGAGCGGGCCGAGGCGGAACTGGCCGCCGCGCTGGGCCGCGGCGCGCGGGTAAAGCTGCCCAGCCGCGCGGACATCGACGCCCACTGCCGCGGCGGATCCTAGAGCCCCGGTCGGTTCAGCTCGTGGCTCCGCTCAGTTTGAGTGGCCGCGGATGGCGAAGATCAGCCGGCCATGGCCAGGGTCGCCACGAAGATCGGCCCGCCCGACCAGGCGCCGACGGCGGTGCACCGGGTCGGGACGCATGAGATGCCGTTGAGAGCGCCCGAAGCGAAACCGGCCGGGTGGGGCGCGGTGACCAGCCGCCAGCTGCGGCCGTTCCAGGCCTCGAGGAAATAGGCCGAGTGGCCGCCGGGGGCGTACGCGCCGCTGGCGGTGCAGGCGGTGGCGGAGGCGCACGAGACGGCGTTCAGTACGGGCTCCTCGTGGCTCGTAGTGGAGTTCGGCGGGTTGGGGGTGGGCTGAACGCGCCACCGCGTGCCGTTCCACCGCACTGCCAGCGTCGGGCCGGTGTTGCTGAAGTTGGCACCGGTCGCCGTGCACGCGCGCGGCGAGGTGCAGGAGACCGCGGCCAGGGTCCCCCCAGGGGATCCGTGCGGGAGCGGCACCGCCTGATTGCGCCATGTCGTGCCGTTCCACGCTTCGGCAAACGGCCGGGTGCCCGCGGAGCCGTTGTCCTGGTACCCGACGGCGGTGCACGCGTGCGCAGCAGGGCACGACACTCCGTAGAACCAGGTGGAGGTGGCGGGCGTGAGCACGGCCTGACTACGCCATGCCGTGCCGTTCCACCGTTCGGCCAAGGCCAGCACGCGCCCAGCGGCGGTGCTGTAATTGCCGACCGCGGTGCAGGCGTTCGGCGACGTGCAGGACACCCCGAACAGCGCGCTGCTGGTCGAGCCCTTGGGCGCCGGGATGGCCTGGACCCGCCAGCTCGTGCCGTTCCAGGACTCGGCCAGGTTCACACTCGTGTCTGGTGCCTTGCCGGGAGTGCTGCCCACGGCGGTGCAGGCGGTCGCCGACGGGCAGGACACGCCGGCCAAGCCCGCGCTCTTGGCGCCTGTGGGCAGCTTGGTGGGCTGGATCCGCCAGCGTGTGCCGTTCCACCTCTCCGCCAGGGGGAATCCCGGGCTGGACAGGCTGGCCGCGTGGGAGCCGACCGCGGTGCAGGCCCGCCCGGACGTGCACGAAACCGCTGACAGCTCATTGATGCCCGCGGCGTTCCGATTCTGGTTTGGCGTCGGCTCGACCTTCCACCCGCTGCCCGCGGCCGTGCCCGTCTGGCTAGCCTGCGCCGCGCCAGCCGCGATCATCCACGCGCCACCGAGCAACAAAGCAAGGACGCCAAGCAGCCGGACGGCGCGCGCCCAGCGCGCCCCGTTGCCGTCCCGCCTGACCAGACTCGTTCGCTCCGACTCAGCCATTCCACGACCCTCCGCTCAGCCCGGCCAGAGCCGGCGGCCGCGCTGGCTAGTCAGCGCCGGGCCAAGCTGCCGAGCTCCCGGATTCTGCTGTGGTGCTCATCATCCGCGCCAGACGGGCTTCGCACCAGGGCACAAAGTCCCCCGGCTGCTTCGCAGGCCGGTCCTGAAGGCCCGACGACAAGCATCGGGGTGAGTCGAAAATAACTATCCCGGGGTAGGCTTTGCCCGTGGCGAGCCGGGCGCGGCCGCCCCTGGTTCTCAGCACCGGCGAGCGGGACCAGCTGGCGGCATGGGCGGCACAGGCCGGACGGCACCGGCTGCTCATGCGCGCCGCGATCGTCCTGGCCGCTGCGGAAGGCGGCCCGGACACGGCCGTCGCCGCCCGGGTGGGGGTATCCCGCGCCACGGCCGCCAAATGGCGCGGCCGGTTCGCCGCGAGCCGGCTGGCCGGGCTGACCGACCGGCCCCGGCCGGGCGCGCCCAGGAAGATCACGCCGGAGCAGGTGCGCGAGGTGCTCAATCGCACCCTGAGCGAGCCGCCGCCGGATGGCCGGGATCGCTGGACCACGCGGGTCATGGCGGCGGCGACGGGGCTGAGCCAGTCGGCGGTCAGCCGGATCTGGCGATCGGCCGGTCTTCATCCCGAAAGTTGTGGGGATCTGGGCACTGGGGACAATGAAGTCGTGAGCATCGAACAGGCCGGACTGCGGCAGAGCGGGCACAGATGGCCGACCGAGGCGGCGCCGGGCACGGCTGCGGGCGAGGCGCCGGTGGAATTGCCCTCCAGGCGGTACCTGGACCGTGAGGGGAGCTGGCTGCGCTTCAACCAGCGGGTTCTCGAACTCGCCGAGGACGAGCGCGTGCCGCTGCTGGAGCGGGTGCGGTTCCTGTCGATCTTCGCCAGCAACCTGGACGAGTTCTTCATGGTGCGGGTTGCGGGCCGGATCCGGCGCATGGCCACCGGGCTGCCGGTGGAAGGGGCCAGCGGGCTGGAACCCGGGCAGATCCTGACCAACACCCTGGAAACGGCGCGGGAACTCAGCCTCCGGCACGCCGAGTGCTTCCGCAACATGGTGCAGCCCGCGCTGGCCGAGCAGGGCATCGAGATCCTGCGCTGGAAGGAGCTTTCCCAGGGGGAGCAGGAGGACCTGCACCGGCTGTTCCGGGAGCGGATCTACCCGGTGCTGACCCCGCTGCTTGTCAACCCGGCGCACCCGTTCCCCTACATCTCCGGCCTGTCACTCAGCCTCGCCGTGATGATCGCCGACGCGCGCACCGGCGTGACCATGTTCGCCAGGGTCAAGGTGCCGCCGCTGCTGCCCAGGTTCCTCACCGTGGCCAAGCGCCGGTTCGTGCCGCTGGAAGACGTGATCGCCGCGCACCTCACCGAGCTGTTCGCCGGCCTGGACATCCTGGAGCACCACGTGTTCCGGGTCACCCGCACCCGCGACCTGGAAATCGATGAGGACGTCACCGAGGACCTGATGCAGTCCCTGGAACGGGAGCTGCTAAGGCGCCGCTTCGAGCCCGCCATCCGGCTCGAGGTCGAGGACAGCATGTCCAGCGACGTGCTCGACAAGCTGGTCACCGAGCTGAGCATCGATCACCGCGCGGTCTACCACCTGCCCGGGCCGCTGGACCTGTCGGGCCTGAGCGTGATCGCCGACGAGGACCTGCCGCAGCTCAAGTACCCGCCGTTCGTGCCGTCGGAGTCCGCCCTGCCGCAAGACATCGACATCTTCACCACGCTCGCCCGGCAGGACGTCCTCGTCCACCACCCCTACGACTCGTTCACCGCCACCGTGGAACGGCTCATCGAGGCCGCCGCTGCCGACCCCGGCGTGCTGGCGATCAAGCAGACCCTGTACCGGACCAGCGACACCTCGCCGATCGTGGACGCGCTCATCGACGCGGCCGAGGCCGGCAAGCAGGTGGTGGTGGTCGTGGAGCTCAAGGCGAGGTTCGACGAGCGCGCCAACATCAGCTGGGCCCGCAAGCTGGAGGAAGCGGGCTGCCACGTGGTGTACGGGATCGTCGGCCTGAAGACGCACTGCAAGATGGCCCTGGTCGTGCGGCAGGAGCCGGACGGGTCGCTGCGCCGCTACTGCCATATCGGGACCGGCAACTACCACCCGACCACCGCCCGGCTGTATGAGGACTTCGGCCTGTTGACCGCCGAGCGGACCGTGGGGGAGGACGCCAGCGATCTGTTCAACCACCTCACCGGGTACACCCGGCAGAGCGCCTACCGGCGGCTGCTGGTGGCGCCCGCCGCGCTGCGCGCGGGCCTGGTGGAACGGATCGAGGAGCAGCAAGCCCGGCGCCTGCGCGGCGAGCCCGCCAGGATCCAGTTCAAGTGCAACGCCATCATCGACGAGGCGATCATCGACGCGCTGTACCGTGCCTCGATCGCCGGGGTGCCGGTGGACCTGTGGGTCCGCGGCATCTGCGGGGTGCGCCCCGGGATGCCCGGCCTGTCGGAGAGGATCCGGGTGCGCAGCGTCCTGGGCCGGTTCCTTGAGCACTCCCGGATCTACGCGTTCGGTGACGGCAGCGACCCCGGCAGCGAGATCTGGATCGGCTCCGCCGACATGATGCACCGCAACCTCGACCGCCGGGTCGAGGCGCTGGTGCGCGTCGCCGACCCGGCCCAGCAGGCGGAACTGCGCGGCCTGATCGACCTGGCCATGGACGAGGGCACCGCGTCCTGGTGGCTGGCCGGCGACGGCACCTGGACCAGGCATCACCTCGACCCCGACGGGAACCCGCTGCTCGACCTGCAACAGCACCTGATCGCTGGACGGCGCACACGGCCCTCCGATGGCTGAGGCTGCGCTTGGGGAGGTCCAGGCAGCGGGCGCGGTGCTGTGGCGCGCCCGGGCGGGCGGCACCGAGACCGCGCTGGTGCACCGGCCCCGCTACGACGACTGGAGCTTCCCCAAGGGCAAGAGCCTGCCCGGCGAGCACGTGCTGCTGACCGCCGTCCGGGAGGTCGAGGAGGAGACCGGCGTGCGGGTCGCGCTCGGCCGCAGGCTCGGCTCGCAGAGCTACCTCGCCGACGGCAAGCCCAAGCGGGTGGAGTACTGGGCCGCGCGCCCGGTGTCCCCGGAGCGCTTCGCCCCGAATGACGAGACCGATGCGCTCGCCTGGCTGCCGCTGGCCGCGGCGCGGGAACGGCTGAGCTACCCGCGTGACCACGCGATCCTCGACACATTCACCGCCGGGCCGCTGGACACCGCCCCGGTGATCCTGCTCCGGCACGCCAGCGCTGTCGCTAAAAAGGAATGGCGGGAGGCCGGGCACGCCGACCTGTCCCGCCCGCTTTCGGACTGCGGCCTGGCGCAGGCCGCCGCGCTGGCCGGGCTGCTGGGCTGCTTCGCGCCCGCCCAGGTGATCAGTTCGGCCGCCGAACGGTGCCTGGCCACCATCACCCCGTACGCGGAGCAGGCGGGCGTCCCGGTCACCGTCGAACCGGCGTTCACCGTGGACAGCGCCTCCGGGCACGGCGGGGACGACTGGGCTGAGACCCCGGCCGCCCGGTCGCGGGTCGCCGAGGTCGTCAACGCCGCCCGGCCCACCGTCATCTGCGCGCACCGGCAGAACCTGTCCTGGGTGCTGGCCCAGGTCTGCGCGGCGCTCAGCGCGCCGGCGCCGGACGGCCCCCAGTTGCATCGCGCTGCCTTCTGGGTGCTCCAGGTGGGCGGGCGGCGGCTAGCCTCCGCCGAGCAGCATCGGGTAGAGGCCGGGCCGCACGGGGATCCCGGGGGGTCGTCCCCGGGATAGCGCTGCGGTCAGCGGCGAAGCTGGGCTTGCCAGCGATCTGGCCGGGCCGCAGGGGATTCCGCTGGCTAGGCAGGCGGGGCGCCGGCCGGCTGGGCCCGGCGCAGGCCGGCCGGGTCCCAGTCCAGGGTTGCCGCGAGCGCGCCCTCGAACACCAGCAGCCAGTGCTTGACGTCGGCGCCGGTGCCACCGCTGTACCCGCCGAGCCCGGCGTCGGCGACCACTCGGTGACACGGCACGATGAGAGCGACCGGGTTGGACGCCATGATCTGGCCTACCACGCGGGCCGGGGGCAGGGCCGCTCCGCCTGGGGCAGCCGCGGCCTCCAGGCCCGCCCTGGCCGCCAGCCCGCCGTAGGTGATGGTCTGGCCGAACCGCACCGAGTCGCGCAGCATCGACAGCACCGTGCGCCGGGACCCGCGCGCGCTGCCCAGGTCCACCGGGACGCTGAACGCCTTCCGGCGCCCGCCGAAGTACTCCCCGAGCTCGGCCACCGCGGCCTCCAGCAGCACGGCAGCCTGCGTGGCCGGCGCTGGCGCGGGCGCGCCGTCGGGCGGCGGCCCGTAGGCGACCCGGGCCACCCCGGCATCGGTGCACGCCACAGAAACCTGGCCCACGGGCGTATCCAGGCAGCCCCATGCGAGTCCTGTCACGAATCCCATTGTGCCGGTCGGGTACGACAAAACCAGCCGCTCAGCCCTCGGCGGCCTGCGCCGGTCCGGCCTCCTCCGCCTCTTCCGCCTTCTCGATCAGCCCGGCCGAGCGCCCGGCTGATCGGCAGCGCGGTCAGCCCGACCTGCCACGGCCGTGCGCCGTGCGCGGTCAGGTCGGCGGCCACCTCTGCCACGCCCGGCGGGTCGGGGGGCTGCCAGGCGAGCCTGCGCACCGCGTCGGGAGGGAGCAGGTTCTCCGCCGGGAGCGTGTGCTCGTCCGCCAGCGCTGCCACCACCGTCCGCACCGCGGCCAGCCGCCCCGCGGCCACCGGGTCCCGTTCCTGCCAGCGGTGCGTGGGAGGTGGCCCGTCCGGCGGCGGCAGCGCCGGGCCGGGCAGCTCGGCCTCGGCCTGGCCGCGGACCCGCTGGACCGCCCGCTGCCACGCGGAACCATGGCGCCGCGCGCCCCGGCTCTGGAACCCCGGCAGATCGGCGAGACCGGACTGCGAGCCAGGCAGCGCGCGGGCCGCCTCAACGATCGCCGCGTCCGGTAGCACCCGGCCCGGCGACAGGTCACGGCGCCTGGCGATCTTGTCCCGCTCCTGCCACAGTTCGCGGACGATCGCCAGCCCCCGGCGGGTGTGCACCCGGTGGATGCCCGAGGTGCGCCGCCACGGGTCCGGGCGCGGGCCGGGCGGCTTGGCCGCCAGCACGGCGGCGAACTCCTGTTCCGCCCATTCCGTCTTGCCCTGCTCGGCCAGCCGCACGGCGAGCGCGTCCCGCAGTTCGACCAGCAGTTCCACGTCCAGCGCCGCGTAGCGGAGCAGCTCGGCCGCCAGCGGGCGCACCGACCAGTCGGCGGCCGCGTGGCCCTTTTCCAGGGTCCAGCCCAGCACCGACTCAACCAGCGCGCCCAGGCCGACGCGGGGAAACCCCAGCAGACGGCCCGCTAGTTCGGTGTCGAACAGCGCCCGCGGGCGGAAGCCCAGCTCGGCGAGGCACGGCAGGTCCTGCGACGCGGCGTGCAGCACCACCTCGGTGCTGGCCAGCGCCTCATCAAGGCCGGTGAGGTCCGGGCAGGCTACGGGGTCGATCAGCACGGTGCCGGCGCCGCCGCGGCGCAACTGGACCAGGAACGCCCGGTGCCCGTACCGGAAACCCGACGCGCGCTCGGCGTCCACCGCCAGCGGGCCCTCGCCGGCGGCCAGCGCCGCCACGGTCCGGTCCAGGTCGGGCGCCGAGGCCACCAGGAGCGGCGGGCCGTCGCGCGGTTCGAGCATCGGGACCGGCCCCGCGTCCGGAACTGCCTGAGGCGCCGTGGCGCGCGCGCCGTCAGGGGAGGGCTGGCCGTCCGGGCGCGCGGCACCGGCTGCCGCCCCCCGCCCGCCCCCGGGCGCCCGTGCGGTGTCCGTCATGGGCTCCGCCGCCGGCCGTTCGGGCGCAGCGCGCTGACCCCCGCGGCCAGCGGGGCCAGCCCGGCCGCGGCGCACATCGTCCCGCACCACGCGGCCATGTGCCCGGCCAGGTCGTCCTGGGCGCCGTCCTCGGCGGGCGGATCCTGGACCGGCGACCAGGAGGCTCGCAGCTCGAATCCGGTCGCCCGCGGCTCGGCGCGCTTGGCGCCAAACCCCTCGGTGACCACCCGGGTCACCGTGCCGCTCGGCTCGGCGTAGCCGGCCGTGCGGGCATCCAGCGCCTCGGTCAGCCAGGACCAGGCGACCTCGCCGACCATGGGGTCCTCGGCGATCTCCGGTTCCAGCTCGGCCCGGATGTACACGATGACCCGCAGCGGTCCGGCCCAGCCACGCTGCCCGGCGGGGTCGTAGAGCAGGACAAACCTGCCGGTGGCGATCTCCGCCCCGTCCACCCGGACGGCCGCGCCGACGGCGGTGGCGAAGGGCGCCAGCGTCCGCGGCGCGGGCACTTCCTCGAAGCACAGTTCCGGGCGGATCTGCCGCACCTGATCCTGGCACGAGCGCAGCCCGGCGACCGCAGCACTGAATGTGGCGGACGCTTCCTCGCTCGGCACGGTGACCCCGCCGACCTGCCTCATAGTCCGAGCGTACGCCGTGACTGCCTGCCGCTCATGCCACCTGGCCGGCCATATCCGGCAATACCGCCACAGCGGCCGTGCCCGGCGGGACCGTGATGAGCTCGGCGGCGCCGCACCCGGTGCACAACCATTCCGGGCACTGGCCGTCCGGGGCATCCGGGCAGCTGCCCGGCGTCTCGTGCGTCTGTTCGAACAACTGCTCCCCGCCACAGTCCTGACATGGCCGGAACATCGGGCCCATGATGGCGACCTCCTCCGTACCGGGGGCACGCCGCGCCGCAGCGGCCGATGCCCAGAACTCGGCAGGTTCGATCGTGGCACGGGGCGCCGTCAGGATGGTGGAGGCGCAGCGGCGTGTCCTGGCCGGCGCTGCCCGTGTGAGAGGATCACCCCGTGACGGCCCCCCTTCAGGAATCGCTGTTCCTGCGTGCGTGCCGCCGCGAGCCGGTATCGGCCACCCCGGTCTGGTTCATGCGCCAGGCGGGCCGGTCGCTGCCCGAGTACCGGGCCGTCCGGGACCGGCTGAGCATGCTGAAGGCCTGCACCACGGCCGACGTCATCACCGAGCTGACCCTGCAGCCGCGCCGCAGGTTCGCGGTGGATGCGGCGATCCTGTTCAGCGACATCGTGGTCCCGCTGCAGGCGGTGGGCCTGGACATCGACATCAAGCCGGGCATCGGGCCGGTCATCGGCACGCCGTTCCGCGGTGAGGAGGACCTGTCGCGGCTGCGCGTCCTGGAGCCCGGCGACGTGCCGTACGTCACCGACGCGGTCCGGACGCTGGTGGCCGAGCTGGGCGCGACGCCGCTGATCGGGTTCGCTGGCGCGCCGTTCACCCTGGCGTCCTACCTGATCGAGGGCGGCCCGTCCAAGAATCACGAGCGGACCAGGGCGCTGATGTACGCCAACCCCGCGATGTGGCACGCGCTGCTCGACCGGCTGCGCCAGCATCACCGCCGCGTTCCTGCGCGTGCAGGTAGACGCGGGGGCCGCCGCGGTGCAGTTGTTCGACTCGTGGGTCGGGGTGCTCAGCCCGGACGACTACCGGTCGGCGGTGCTGCCGCACAGCCGGCGCATCTTCGACGCCATGGCCGGGCTGGGCGTGCCCGGATCCACTTCGGCGTAGGGACCGGCGAGCTGCTGCGGCTGATGGGGGAGGCCGGCGCCGACGTGGTCGGCGTGGACTGGCGGGTCGGCCTGGACGAGGCAGCCCGGCGGGTGGAGGCGGGCAAGGCGCTGCAGGGAAACCTGGACCCGGCCGTGCTGCTGGCGCCGTGGCCGGTGATCGAGCAGCGGGTGCGGCAGGTGCTCGCGCAGGGGCGGGTGGCGGAGGGCCACGTGTTCAACCTGGGCCACGGCGTGCTGCCGCAGACCGATCCCGGCGCGCTGGCGCGCGTCACCGACCTGGTGCACGAGGCGTCGGCCCGGGCGTCCCGGCCCTGACCGCCGGGGAGGCGCGCTACTCCGCTGCCGGGCTCGCGCCCGCCCGGCGCCGGCCGAGCCACCACCGCCGGCCGGCGATCGCGGCCAGCGTCACCAGGCCGGCCGGGATGAGGAACGGCAGCGCCGCCCCGGCCACGGTGAGCAGCCAGGTGACGGCCGTGCCCAAGGCGCGCCAGCCCGCGGTGAGGCCGCGCAGGAACCCCGCGGCCGCCTGATGGCGATGGTGCTGGGCCGTCGCTGGCGCGGTGCGGGTGACGGTCAGCGAGATCGTCGCGTACGTGGTCTCCCGGGCCAGCGCTCGCTGCCGCGACTGGAGCGCCTCCAGGCTGGCTTCCTCCTGGTTGATCTGCTCCTGGACGCTGAGCAGGCCGCCGACCGACCCGGCCCGGGTGAGCAGCTTGCGCAACTGGGCGATCGCCGCCTCGGCCGAGGCCACCCGGCTGTTCACGTCGGCCACTGTGCCGGTGACGTCCTGTGCCTGCTGGGTCTCCGATCGTTTGCTGCCCAGGCCGCCCAGGGCGGTGAGGGTGGGCTGGTAGGCGCCGGCTGGAACCTTGAACTGGATGTTGACCACGGGCAAGGCGTGCTGGCCGGCCCGGACGGTCCTCGCGTGCTCGCCGGACACGTAGCCGCCCGCCGAATCGGCGAGCTGTGTCGCGCGGGCGACCGTGGCCTGCACATTCCGGGTGCGCAGGCTGAGGCTCGCGGTGAAGATGACCGACTGGCCGCCGGGGAGGGGCACCGCGGCCAGCCCTGCGGTCTTCCCCGCGGCGGCCGATGCTCCCGCGCCGAACGCCCCGCGGGCCGGGCCGGGCGCGGCGGGCGCGTGGACGCTGCCGGAGGCTGCCCGCACGGGCCGGGCGGCCGTCCCCATCGCGGCGCCTGCGGAGGCGCCCCCCGCGGAGCATCCCGCGGCCAGCGCGCAGGCGCCAGCGGCGAGCAGGAGCGCCTGCGCGGCGGCGCGGCGGCGCGGTGTTGGAACGGAACCAAGGTGCCCAGGCGCAGTCATGCCGATGGGACGCCGGCCCGGGCACGGCGGTTCCCACGGGCACGTCACGACTTGGCAACGCAGGCCGGCCCGGCGGGGGCGGCAGCGTCAGTTCGCCCCGGCCTCGTGCGGCGCCAGCTCGCGGAGCATGCAGACGCGGGCCGCGAAGTTCCCGCCCTGGTCGGCGTTGCGGGCCGCCAGCCCGGGGGTGATCTCTGCCTCGGTCAGCTCGCGGAAGCCGAGCCGCTCGTAGTATGGCGCGTTCCACGGCACCCCGCGGAAGGTGATCAGGGTCATCGCGGGCATGTCCAGCCCAGCGGCCCAGTCGGCCACGTAGTCCAGCAGCATGGCCCCGATCCGGTGCCCGGCGTGCGCCGGGTGCACGCTGACCTGTTCGATGTAGGCGCAGCCGTCGACCACGTCGGCGACGACGAAGCCGACCGGCTCGTCGTATTCGTCGGCGGCGACCCAGGCCCGGCCCGCCCGGCGGTAACCGGACAGGGATTCGGTCGGCAGCGGAAACGTGTCCGCGGCCGCGGGCATGCCGATGTCACGGAACGCGTCACCGGCGGCAAGCTGGATCGCCTGGAGCCGGCCGACGTCTTCGGGCCTGGCCTGCCGCACCCAGACACCACCAGGTTCCGGAGCCATGGCACAGAAGTATGGCAGCAGTGACCTAAATCCCATCAAGAGGTAAGCAGCTGAAAAATAGCTGAGAAAGTCTCTGCTTTATCACTGGTCACATGAGTGTGCGCGATATTCCAGTGACGGGTGAGGCGGCTGGGCCGCCGCACGCCCCCGCTCGTCCCGCAGCCGGAGCCTCTGCCAGGGTAGATGGGTGAGCAATCCCGGACAGCCGCATGTCGCGGTCGTCGGCGCGGGGATCGCCGGGCTCGCCGCGGCGTTTTTCCTGCGGGATGTCCCGTGCCGGGTCACCGTGCTGGAAGGATCGCCCCGGGTCGGCGGCAAGCTGTCGGTCAGCGAGATCGCCGGGGTCGCGGTGGATGAGGGCGCGGAGGCGCTGCTCGCCCGCCGCCCCGAAGGCACCGGGCTGGCCGCCGCAACTGGCCTGGCCGGGCAACTAGCCTGGCCTGGCACCACGGCGGCCCGGATCTGGAGCCGGGGCCGGATGCGCCGGCTGCCCCGGCGCCAGTTCATGGGCGTGCCCGCCGACCTCGCCGAGCTAGCTGCCTCCGGACTGGTGTCCCCGGCCGGCCTGGCCAGGGCGCGGCAGGACCTCGACCTCCCGGCCACCGGCCGGGACGGTGACGTGCCGGTCGCCGGGTACGTGGCCGCGCGGTTCGGCCAGGAAGTGGTGGACCGCCTGGTTGACCCCCTCCTGGCCGGGGTTTACGCCGGGCGGGCTGAGGGCCTGTCCTTCGAAGCCACCCTGCCCGCTCTGGCCGCCGAGTCCCGGCGGCACGCCTCCCTGGCCGCCGCGGCAGCGGCGCTGCTACCCGGGCCCGCCGGGGATGAGAGCACGCCGCCGCCCGGCGCCAGGCCCGCCGGGGAGGACGGCACGGCGTCGCCCGGCACCGGGACGCCGCCGGTGTTCACCACCCTCGCCGCCGGGCTGGGGACGCTGCCCGGGGCCGTTGCCGCCGCCTCCGGCGCATGCGTGCGCACCAGCGCGATGGTGCGCGGGCTGGCCCGCGCGGCCGGCGGCTGGCGGCTGACCGTGGGTTCGGCGCACGACGAGGAATACCTGCTCGCGGACGCCGTCGTGCTGGGCGCACCGGCTGCCCCCATGGCGCGGCTGCTCGCTGGGGTGCCGGGCGCCTCGGCCGCGGCGACAGCGCTGCAGGAGATCCCCTACGCCAGCATGGCGATCGCCACCCTGGCCTACCCCGCCGCGGCGTTTCCCAGCCCGCTGGAGGGCAGCGGCTATCTCGTGCCCGCCGCCGACGGCCGCCCGGTCAAGGCGGTGACGTTCTCCACGGTCAAATGGCCGCACCTGCGGGACGCCGCCGCCGGGCTGGCCATCGTCCGGTGCTCGCTGGGCCGGATCGGCGAGGAGGCACTGCTGCAGTCCGCCGACGAGGAGCTTGCCGCGGTGGCCGCCGCCGACCTGGCCGCGGCTACCGGCGCCCGCGGCGCCCCCGTGGCCAGCAGGGTGACCAGGTGGGGCGGGGGGCTGCCGCAGTACACCGTCGGGCACCTGGACCGGGTGGCCCGGATCCGGGCCGGGGTGGCGGGCCAGCGGGGCCTGGCCGTGTGCGGCGCCGCCTATGACGGGATCGGCATCCCGGCGTGCGTGGCCACCGCGCAGGCCGCGGCCGGCCAGATCGCGGAGTACCTGCGTGATGGCCGACAATAGGAGCGACATGGTCAGCGTTTCCCCGGCCGGTGCGGCCAGGGCCCCCGTGACGAAGGAACGGCGCCGCGGGCCACCGGGGTTGCGGGGAGGCGTTCCTCCGGGCAAGCACAAGGCAGGGACTGATGGCAGGCACTGGTAAGAGGGCGGTGCGCGCCCGAGATCTGAACGAGCAGATCCGTTACACCATGTGGTCGGTTTTCCGTATCGCCGACCGGGCCGCGCTGGAGGTGGACGCCCGCGGCCGGGACGGCCTGGCCGCCGAACTGGAGGGCTTCCTCGACCAGGCAGCGGGCAAGGACGTGATCACCCGGGGCTGTTACGACGTGCAGGGGCTGCGGGCGGACGCCGACTACATGTTCTGGTGGACCGCCCCGTCACCCGACGACCTGCAGGAGGTGTACGCCAGGTTCCGGCGCACCGGGCTGGGCCGGGCCAGCGCGCCGGTGTGGTCGGTGATGGCGCTGCACCGGCCAGCCGAGTTCAACAAGGGCCACATCCCCGCGTTCCTGGCCGGGGAGGCGCCGCGCGCCTACGCGTGCGTGTACCCGTTCGTCCGGTCCTACGAGTGGTACCTGCTGGACCCGGCAGAGCGCCGGGAGATGCTCGCCGAGCACGGCATGATGGCCCGCGAGTACCCCGACGTCCGAGCGAACACGGTCGCCTGTTTCGCGCTGAACGACTACGAGTGGATGCTCTGCTTCGAAGCCGACGAGCTGCACCGGATCGTGGACCTGATGCGCCACCTGCGGGGCGCCCGGGCGCGGCTGCACACCCGCGCGGAGATCCCGTTCTACACCGGCCGGCGCAAGCCGCCCAGGGAACTGATCGCCTCGCTCGGCTAAAGCCCCCGGCTGATCCGGGCACGACGCCGCACGGACGCGCATCGGGCGGCGTTGCGGGCGCCAGCCGCATTCTCAACCGCATCGCTGCCTCATGGCTCGGCCTGGCCCGCGTACGGGACACGCGGGTGGCTGCCAGCCTAGGGCGTGCTCCGTAGGTCCATGCCGCCGCGAGCGGCTGCCGGCGGGATGCATCGCAAGGCGGGGGAGGCGCCCATAGCGGAGCTATGGGTGACGACGACAACGCCGCGAGGCCCCGCCCGCCTCCCCATTCCTTCACGGCAGTCGCGCAGCAGGCTGGATGACCTACGGGGCATGCCCTGGAGGCCGGTGGCTCAGTCCGCTGCGGCAGCGGCTTCCCCGTCGGCGGCGGACTCCAGCGTGAGCGAGATGGAGTTGATGCACCAGCGCTGGTCGGTGGGCACCGGGTAGCCCTCGCCCTCGAACACGTGGCCGAGATGCGAGCCGCACCGCGCGCACCGGACCTCGGTCCGAGGCATGCCCAGCGACCGGTCCTCGATCAGCACCACGGCATCGTCGCTGCTGGGCTGGTAGAAGCTCGGCCAGCCACAGTGAGACTCGAACTTCTCCCCCGAGCGGAACAACTCGGCGCCGCACGCGCGGCACCGGTACACGCCCTCAGCCCTGGTATTGGTGTACTCGCCGGTCCACGGCGCCTCCGTGCCCGCTTCCCTGAGTACTTGGTACTCATCCGGGGTAAGCATTTCGCGCCATTGCGCCTCAGTTCGCTGGACCTTGTCCATGTGGCCGAGATTACCCCGCCCGATACCGATACCGTGGACACTGAGACACCGTGGAGGGCCCCATGGAGTGGCTGAACGAGCCCGCCAACTGGCAGCGGACGGGCGATTTGGTCACGGTGAGTGTCGATACCGGCACAGATTTCTGGCGTGAGACCGGTTACGGGTACGTCAGGGACAGCGGTCACGTCTACGGCGAAGTGCTCGCCGGGGACCTCGATGTGTCGGTACGGGTGCGCTGCACCCTCGGCGTTCAGTACGACCAGGCGGGCATCATGCTCCGCGCCGACGAGCGCACCTGGCTGAAGACGGGGATGGAGTTTTTCGAAGGCCGGCCGCGGCTGAGCACCGTGCTGACCCTCGGCCGGTCCAGCTGGATGGTGACCGACCTGCCGGCCGGCACCGATGACATCGTGCTGCGGGTATCGCGCCGCGGCGACGCCGTGGAGGTCCGGTACATCCTCGGTGACCGCCAGCCGGAACTCGCCGCCCTGGCCTTCCTGCCACCGGGCCGAGAGGTGCTCGCGGGGGTCATGGGCGCCGCACCAGAGGGCCCAGGGTTCCGGGTGACCTTCCAGGATCTGCGCATTACCGAGCCGGACTGGTCCGCACCGGCCGACGGCGCCATGACGTGGCAGGACGACCAGCCCAGCTGGGCCGGGAGCGAAGCACCCGGCTGGCGCCAGCCGGAGGATGAGCCCGGCTGGGCTGCGCCCGAGGCCAGGGAGGAAGCCACGGACTGGGCTGGCGCAGCGGCCGGGGACGACGGCTCGTCCTGGCCGCTCCCGGCGGTCGCCGAGGACGGCCCGGGCTGGACCGCCCCGGAGGCCGGGGAGGGCGAGACCGACCGGCCGGCGCCCGCGGACGTCGCGGAGGCGCCCGGCTGGGCCGCTCCCGCGGCCGAGGATGCGGGGCAAGCTCCCCGGCCGGACCGTGCACCAGCGGGGGCGCCGTCCCCGGACGGGCCCGCCGCGCCCGGTTCCGCCGCGCCCAATCCCGCCCGGCCTGATGTCGCCGTGACCGATCCTGCCGGGCCCGGTCCCGCGGCGCCCGGTCCCGCCGCGACCGAGCCAGCGGACCGCGTACCCGGGGCGGCGCCAGCCAGCGATGAGCCCGGCCGTCCAGATCCCCCAGGACCGGAGGCAAGGAACCACGGCGCCAGCCCGGCGGACTGGGCGCCCGGGGCCGACCGCGATGCGACGGCGGACTGGGACCTGCTCGCCGCGGGCGCCCAGGCCGACCCGGCCGAAAAGTGGGTCGCGCAATCCGACGCGGACGTGGCCCACGAGTGGCCTGGGCCGCCGCTGCGGACGGCGGTCAGGAGCGAGCCGCTGGCCCGCGACGCGATGCCCGGGCTGGCCGTGGACCACCCGGCTGACGACGGTCAGACCGACCCCGGGCTGACCACGGGGCGGTCGGCCGAGGACGTTGCGACCCTCCCGGACCAGGCGGAGGCAGGCACCGAGTCTGACCCGCCCGCCGCCGGGGAGGGCGCCGCCGAAGACAGTGCCGGGGACGGCGCCGAAGGCGGCATCGCCCAAGACAGCGCCGCCGGGGTCGACACCCCCGAAGGCGACGCTGCCGACGATGGCGCCGCCAAGGACGGTGCGGCCAAGGACAGTGCCGCCGAGCCGGGCCCCGCCCAGCCCAAGCCGTCTGGCCGCGAATCACGCCGGGCCAGGTCGAAGCGGGCGGCCGCGGACCCGCCCGCCGAGCCCGACGCGGCCGACGAGTGGATCAGCCTGCTCACCGCCGACCCGGTGGAGGAGTAACCCCCGGCCTGCCCGACGGTCAGTCCCTGGCCGTCACAGCGTGACCTCATACGCCGGCTCAGTGTCGCCGCAGCGCAGTTCGGTGTGCTCCACCCGCCCCGCCGCCTGCACGTCGGCGAGCACGGCAAGCACCGCGTCCAGGTGATCCTGCCGCGCCGTCACCACCAGGGCGCGCACCGGCGCGCGCATCGACGCGCGCGCCCCCGACTTGGCGCCCCGGATCGCGGCGATCGCCCCGGACGCTGCAGAAAGAGCCGCGGACAGGGCCGCCGCCGGCTGCTCCGGCGCCACCGCACCCGGCGCCGGCCAGGCGGCGTTGTGCACCGAGCCGTCCTGCCACCACGACCACACCTCCTCGGTCACGTAGGGCAGGAACGGCGCGAACAGGCGCAGGATGACCGAGAGCGCGAGGCGAAGCGCGGTCCGGGCGCTCCTGCCCGGCGCCTCGCCGCGCTCCCCGTAGGCGCGGTCCTTCACCAGTTCCAGGTAGTCGTCGCAGAAGAACCAGAAGAACTCCTCGGCCGCTGCCAGCGCCCCGGTGTGGTCATAGCCGTCCAGCGCCCTCGTGCACTGACCGATCACCCCGGCGAGCCGGTCCAGCATCGCCGCATCCAGCGGTTCGCTCACCGCCTCGCGGCCACCGTCGCCGGACACTCTAAGTATGAACCGGCTAGCGTTGAGTATCTTGATCGCTAGCCGCCGGCCGACCCGTAGCTGTGCCGGGTCAAACGTGACATCGGCGCCGAGCCGGCCGTTCGCGGCCCAGTAGCGGACCGCATCGCTGCCGTACTTGCGCAGCGGGTCCATCGGGGTGACCACGTTGCCGACCGACTTGGACATCTTCTTCCGGTCCGGGTCGAGCACCCAGCCGGAGATCGCCGCGTGCCGCCACGGGAGCGTGCCTGACTCGGTCTGCGCGCGCAGCACCGTGTAGAACAGCCAGGTCCGGATGATCTCGTGCGCCTGCGGTCGCAGGTCCATCGGGTACACCCGGGCGAACAGGTCGCCGTCCAGGGTCCACCGCGCGGCCAGTTGCGGGGTCAGCGACGACGTGGCCCAGGTGTCCATCACGTCCGGATCCCCGGCGAAACCGCCCGGCTGGCCCCGCTGGCCGGGGGTGTAGCCGGGCGGGGTGTCGGCCGCGGGGTCCACCGGCAGCGCATCGTCGGCCGGGATGATCGGTGCGCCGTAACGGGGCCGGCCCTCTCCGTCCAGCGGGTACCACACCGGGATCGGCACGCCGAAGAACCGCTGCCGGCTGATCAGCCAATCCCCGGCCAGGCCGTTCACCCAGTTCTGGTAGCGGACCTGCATGAACGGCGGGTGCCAGTCGATCTGCTCGCCCCGGGCCAGCAGCGCCGCGCGCAGGTCCTCGTCGTGGGCGCCGTTGCTGATGTACCACTGCCGGGTGGTGACGATCTCCAGCGGCTGGGTGCCCTTCTCGTAGAAGTTCACCGAGTGGCGCACCGGGTCCGGCCCGGCGAGCAGGTCACCGGCAACGCTGAGCATCCCGGCGATGCGTTTCCTGGCGGTCAGCGCGGTCTCCCCGGCGAGCTGCCGGTAGGCGGCGCGGCCCGCCCGCGAGGTGATCGCGACCGGCGGGCTGGCCAGCAGCCTCCCGTCCCGGCCCAGCACCGGCCGCGCGGGCAGCCGCAGGTCCCGCCACCAGGCGACGTCCAGGCTGTCGCCGAACGTGCACACCATGGCGATGCCCGTGCCCTTGGCCGGGTCGGCCAGGTGGTGCGCCAGCACGGGCACCTCCACCCCGAACAGCGGCGTGGTCACGGTGGTCCCGACCAGCCCCGCGTAGCGTTCGTCCCCGGGATGGGCCACCATTGCCACGCAGGCGGGCAGCAGCTCGGGGCGGGTCGTGATCACCGGGACGGCCTGTCCGTCCGGGCGGTGGAAGGCGATCCGGTGCGCCGCCCCGGCCACCTCCCGGTCCTCCACCTCGGCCTGGGCCACCGCGGTCTGGAACGTCACATCCCACAGCGACGGCGCCTCGGCGAGGTAGGCCTCGCCCCGGGCCAGGTTGCGCAGGAAAGCGCGCTGGGAGATGGCACGCGAGCCATCGTCGATGGTCCGGTACATGGTGGACCAGTCCACCGACAGGCCGAGCCGCCGCCACACCTCCTCGAACGCCTGCTCGTCCAGGTCGGTGAGCCGGTGGCACAGCTCCACGAAGCTCCGCCGTGAAATGGCGACCTGCTCGCCGTTCGGGCTGGCCGGCGGGACGAAGGCCGGGTCATACGGCAGCGTGGGGTCGCACCGGACGTGGAAGTAGTTCTGCACACGGCGCTCGGTCGCCAGCCCGTTGTCGTCCCACCCGATCGGGTAAAACACCTTCTTGCCGCGCATGCGCTGGTACCGCGCGACGATGTCGGTGTGGCTGAACGAGCAGACGTGCCCGATGTGCAGCTTCCCGCTGACGGTCAGCGGGGGAGTGTCGATGGCGTAAACCTCGCCACGCGACGCGGAGCGGTCAAACTTGTACTACGCCCGAGTTCTCCCACCGGCGGGACCACTTGTCCTCGATGCCGTCAAGCGCGGGCTTGTCCGGCACGAGGCTGGCCTGGCGCCCTTCGGGCGCGGGGGAGTCGGTACTCATGGCGCCAAGGTTAGCAAAGTGCTGGCCCGGGGGGACACAGCGTTTTTCGGGGACACCCCGCACCCCGATGGCCCGGAACCCCCCGTTGCCCGCGACTTCGTCACGGGCCTTGCGGTTCAGACTCCTGGGTCCAGTGCGGGCGGCGGAACATGCGGCCCAGCCGCTCGTGCAGCGAGTCGCCGATCTCGTCCAGCGAGCTGACCTGCCAGACGGCAGCGCCGTCTGGCGGTGGCAGCCGGTTCGCCTCCGCGTCGTCGAGGTTGCACCGGATGTTACAGATTGTGATCAGCTCGACCCGGTCGGCGTCGATGAAGCGCAGGCCCCAGTCGGTGGCGATCACGATCCCGTCGAAGAGGTCCAGCCTGGGCACTTCGAGCACGTGTTCGAGCGTGCCGATCTCCCTGCCGGACCGGGCCAGCACCGGCGATCCCGGCACGGCGGCCTGGTAGGAAACAGCTGTTTCGGTGTCCATGCGGCGCCATCTCCTCCCAATAGGACTCGCTGCCGTCCGACATGGTTCCTACCCGCTTGCGGCGCGATGCACCTGCGAAGCGGCAAACACCAGGTCAGCGTGCTGGAGCGAGGCCTTCGAGTATCTCTTCCGCGCGCGCTGCCGCCCCGGCCGGATCCGCGTCGGGCGCGCCGACCAGTGGGTCCCAGTTCAGGTCGTAGAAGACCTCGGTGACGCCCTGCTCCGCCAGCCATTCGATGTCGGCGCGGATGTCGGCGAAACTGCCGGACAGCGGCACCCGGCCGCCGCCTTCGGGCACGGTCACCGGGGCGCCCCAGCGGACCACGCCGCGGCAGATGACCCGGAACTGGCCCGGATCCCGGCCAGCGCCGGCCGCCGCGGCCTTGACCACCTCGATGCCCTCGGCGATCCGGGACAGGTCGGCGCGGCTGGAGGTGATCCACCCATCGGCCAGCCTGCCTGCCCGCTGCAGCGCCCGTGGCGCCGTCCCGCCGAGCAGCACCGGGGGACCGGGGCGCTGCACCGGCAGCGGCGCCGCCCGGCCCGCCGGGATCGTGTAGTGCTCACCGTGGAACTCGGCCACCCCGCCCGCCCAGAGGCGGCGCATCACCTCGAGGTACTCGGCGGTGCGGGCGCCGCGGCCGGGCATGACCGCCTCAGCCGCAGTGAACTCCTCGGGCATCCAGCCCAGGCCGAGCCCCAGGTCCAGCCGCCCGCCGGACAGCACGTCCACCGAGGCGGCCTGCTTGGCCAGGTAGGCGGGGGAGAGGTAGGGCATGTTGACCACCGCGACACCGAGCCTGATCCGCGAGGTCACCGCCGCCGCGTAACCGAGCGCGATCATCGGGTCCAGCACGCTGTGGTACACCGGCTCCATCGCCGAGCCCTCCGGCACCAGCAGCCGCTGAAAGGTCCACAATGACCCGTAACCTGCCGCTTCGGCCTGCGCGGCGAAACGGGCGAGGCTGCCGGGGGTTGCCCAGGCGCCGGACACCGGCGCTCCGAAACCGATCCTCATGGGGTAACCCTAGGCCCGGGGCCAAGGCCGCGCCCCAGGCTTGCGGCCCCTCGCCGTAGGCTGGGCGAGGGCCGCCTCTGCCCGCCACATCCCTCCCATTCCGGACGAACGGAGCCGTCGTGGATAACGACCCCCGTACGTTGATCGCCGTCCTGCGTGACTCTCATGACCGGCTTGCGTCGCTAGCCGAGGCGATCAGCGAGGACTTCCTCACGCACATCTCCTACGCCGAGGCCTGGACGGTCGCGCAGGTGTTCTCGCACCTCGGCAGCGGCGCCGAGATCGCGCTCATGCTGCTGGAGGCCGCGCTGGGCGGTCCGCCGCTGGATCAGAAGGCCGTGCCCGCGATCTGGGACACCTGGAACGCCAAGACGCCGCAGCAGCAGGCGGCCGACTGCCTGCCCGCCGACGACACGCACATCAAGCGGCTCGAAGGGCTGACCGACGCGGAGCTGGCCGGGATCTCCTACCACGTCTTCGGCATGACGCTGGACGCGCCCGGCCTGATCCGGCTGCGCCTGTCCGAACACGCCGTGCACACCTGGGACATCGCCGTGACGGTGGATCCGGAGGCGGTGGTGGCCCCGGCCGCGGTGGAGCTGTTGACGCCCCAGCTGAGTTTCCTGGCCGAACGGACGGGCCGCACGGATGCCGGGCCGCTGCGGGTGCGGCTGCGCGGCACTCACCCGGAGGTGGACCTCCTGCTGGACGTGTCGGACAAGGTGACCCTGGTCCCGTGGCCGGCCGGCGGCGCCGAGGCGGACGGCGAGATCGCGACGACCACCGAAGGGCTGTTGCGGCTCGGCTACGGGCGGCACGACTCTGGGCACACCCCGCCGGTCCAGGTCACCGGTCCCGCGGACCTGCTGGACCGCACGCGGGCGGTGTTCCCTGGGCTCTAGGACCTGGGGCTATAGCGCGCGGGCGACCAGCGCAGCGGCCTCCCTGGCGCAGCCCCAGGACAGGGTGATGCCCGCGCCGCCGTGGCCGTAGTTGTGCACCACGGCCGGTCCCGCCCCGTAGCCAGCCCGCGCGGCGTCAGGCGGTTCGGCCTCCAGCCGGACCTGCGGCCGGAACGGCCGCAGCCCGACCCGGTGGCCAAGCACCCGGGCCCCGGTCACCCGTGGCTCGACGGCGGCACAGTCGCGCAGTATTCGTTCCGCCACGGCCGGGACCGGCTGCGGGTTCCAGTCGTCGGCGACTTCCGTGCCGCCCAGGACCAGGATGTCGCCGTGCGGGAACAGGTACACCAGTTCCGTGGTGGCGTCGGGGAGCCCGATGAAGAACTCGATGACCCCCGGGTTCTCCGTGACCACCACCTGGCCGCGGAACACCCGCAACCCCGGGTCCGATGCCAGGTCGCGGGCGCCTGACCCGGTGCAGTTCACCACCGCCCGGGCGCCGTGTTCTGCGGCGGCGCTGGTCAGCGAGCGGGCCAGGCCCGCCTCGACCCGGCCGCCCGCGGCCTCGAACCTGGCGTGCAGGTACCCGAGGTAGGCCGGCATGCGGACCAGCGGCGCGCGGTACCGCCAGCCGGAGGCGAACCCGCTGGGCAGGCTGTTGGCCGGGCACGGCACGGCGCCGAGCTCACGCAGCCAGTCCGGTGGCGCCTGGGCAGCGGCCGGGACGCTGGCCGGCGGGGCGCCGCGGTCCGCTTCCACGCCGGTCGCGATCCGCACCCCGGTGGCGGGGTCGGCGGCGAACTCGCGCAGCTGGGCCAGGGTCACCAGGGCCCACTGGGCGCTCCGCGGGCTGTCTTCGACCAGATGCGGTCCCCAGATCGCCCCGGCGACCGAGGAGGTGGTCTCGGCCGGGGGCGCGGCTGCCAGGATGGTGACCCGCAGCCCGGCTCCGGCAAGGCATACCGCGGTGGTGAGCCCGGAAACCCCGGCGCCCACCACCAGAACGTCGCAATCGCTTCTTGGCACGGCCCTGACGGTACCTTGCGCCCACGGCTCTGCCGACAGCGAAAACAGTCCGAGCGGCCGGATGTCCGCTCCTACGCTGAACCTATGGCCGAGCGCGCGGAAGTCACTCCACTGCGGCGAATACCCCGGCCGCAGCCAGTGCCCCGGCGGCAGCCGCCACTGCCCCGGCAGCTGCCACCGCAGGAACCGCTCTGGCGGGAGGTGCTGGGCCACCGACTGCGTGCGCTCCGCCTGGATCAGCGGGAGACGCTCTCGGAGACGGCGGCCCGCGCTGGGATATCACCGCAGTACCTGTCTGAGGTCGAGCGCGGGCGCAAGGAGCCGTCGAGTGAGATGATCGCGGCTCTCGCCGGAGCGCTGGGCACCACGCTCACCGAGCTGGCCGAGCAGGTGGCGGGCGATCTGCGCGAGCAGCAGGGCATTGTCACCGAGCTGCGCCGGCGGCAGGGCACCGCCACGTCCCGCGCATCCGGCCCGGTCATGCTTGCGCTCGCGGCGTGAGGAGCGCGGGATCAGGCGGCCGGGCGGGCCGGCCCGCTGGCATCCGCCGCTCGCTGCCCTAGCACCTGGTCGACGATTCCGTACTCCAGCGCCGCCTGCGCCGTGAGGACCCGGTCGCGGTCTGTGTCGGCCCGCAGGGTCTCGACGGAGCGGCCGGTGTGCGCGGAGAGGATCGCTTCGATCTCAGCGCGCATTCGCACGACCTCGTCCGCTTGCAGGATCAGGTCCGGGATCGCCCCCTGGCCGCGCCCGGCCGGCTGATGCAGGACCACCCGGGCATGCGGCAGCACGGAACGCCGGCCGGTGGTTCCGGCGGCGAGCAGCACGGCGCCGACGCCAATCGCCTGGCCCACGCAGGTGGTGGCGACCGGCACCTGGATGTACTGCATGCTGTCGTACACGGCGAGCATCGAGGGCAGGTCACCCCCCTCACAGTTGATGTAGAGGTTGATCTCCTGCTCGGCGCTTTCCGCCTCGAGATGCAGCAACTGGGCGATGAGCGTGTTGGCGACGCCGGAATCGATCGCGGTGCCCAAGTAGACGATGCGCTCGGTGAGCAGGTGCGAGTACACGTCCATGATCCGCTCGCCGCGGGGATGCTGAGCGATGACGTTCGGCACGGTGTAGCTGCTCATGCCTGGGCCGCCAGCCCGACCCGGTGCTTCCTCCCTGGCATGACCTGGCCGAACGAGTTGACGATCGCGTCGATGAAGCCGTAATCCCTGGCCTCGGCGGCCGTGTACCAGTGGTCGTGCAGGGAGTCCTCGAAGATGCGCTCGACCGGCTGGCCGGTGTCCTCCGCGATGAGGCCGAGCACGGTGTCCACCATGTGCCGCAGGTCGTTGGCCTGGACTTCGATCTCGGCGGCACTGCCGCCAATGCCCGCCGAGCCCCGGTGCATGAGGATGCGGGCGTGCGGCAGCGCGAACCGCTTGCCCTTTGTGCCGGCCGAAAGCAGGAACTGCCCGGCGCTGCAGGCAAGCCCGAGCGCCAGCGTGGAGACCTCGCAGGGCACAAGGCGCATGACATCGCGGACGGCAAGCATGGATGGCACCGATCCGCCGGGCGAGTTGATCCACAAGGCGACGCCGGCGCCGGGGTCCTCGCCGGCGAGCGTGAGAAGTTGCGTCGCGAGCAGTGTTCCGTTGTCGTCATCAAGCACGCCGTCGAGCACGAGTACCCGCTGCAGCAGCAACTGCTCCCGCTTGCGCTCGCTGAAGACGGGGGTCTTTTCGTCGTGAGCCATGCCTCCACCCTGCGGCATGACAGGCCGCAATTGCCGCCGACGCTGCCGTGGGCAGATCTGCTCACGGCAGCGCGGTTTGGCCAGAACCCCTGAATCGAGGACACCACGCGCGACTCATTCTCCGTGCGTGATGCTCACGACTCAGCGAAGTCGTAATTCGAGACTTGGTCGGAAAGATAGGGTCAAGAAAGAAACCCTTGTCGTCCCCATCGTCACTGGTGTAGCCGGTCTTGGGGTCAAGCGGCTCGTAGGGGTCCTGCATTCTTCTCACCTCCCCATCTCGGAGTGCCACAATCGAGGTTACCCAACGGTAACATCGAGCACCCGAGGCGAAGATCACTGGGTTGACGGGACTAAAGTCCTATCTGCCACCTGGTCGGAGCCGCACAACCTTTACAGTGGCCTAGGCCGGGGGAACCTAATCCGCTGTTCCCCCCCCGGAAGGCATCCCAACAGGACGAGCCGGTGAACAGTGATCAGATGCGTTCCGGCCGCCTTTCCCTCACTCCGCTCGCGGTCACCGACGCTGACGAAATGGTCGGTGTGCTGAGCGGTGCCGCCCTCTATACCTTCACCGGCGGATCACCGCCGAGCCTGGGCGAGCTCCGGGCCCGCTACGCCCGCCTTGCCGCCAGGCGCTCCCCGGACGGCCGCGAGGAATGGCGAAACTGGATCATTCGCCGTGAGCCCGACCGGGCCGCGGTCGGCTACGTCCAGGCGACCATCGCGGACGCCGGCACCCGGGCCGAGATCGCCTGGGTGGTGGGCCTGAACTGGCAGCGCCAAGGGTTCGCCGCCGAATCCGTGCGCGCTCTCGTCGCCTGGCTGGATGCCCGCGGCGTCACGGCCATCCAGGCGCACATCCACCCCGACCACGCGGCCTCCGCCGCCGTGGCCCGGCGGGCCTGCGGCGCCCACGGGCCGATCCGACGACGGTGAGCAGCTCTGGCTGCGCGTCCGCTAGAAGTGGATGCGGCGGGTCCCGGCGCGGTGCTGGCCGGCCAGGCGGAGGTAGTTCTTCACGGCGCCGGCAATCCACTCCCGCTGGCGCAGCCCGGCGTCCTCCCGGATTGTGGCGGGCACGCCGACGGCCAGGGCCCCCGGCGGGACCACCATGTCCTGGCGGACCAGCGCCGCCGCGGCGACCACGGCGCCGGCCTGCACCCGGGCCCGGTTCAGCACCAGCGAGCCGGACCCGATGAGGGAGCCGTCCTCGACCACG
This sequence comes from uncultured Actinomycetes bacterium, assembly GCA_963734725.1. GTDB lineage: Bacteria > Actinomycetota > Actinomycetes > Streptosporangiales > Streptosporangiaceae > DASXKD01. Next base: position 38,005 of record CAVTIX010000012.1, on the reverse strand, counting down.
CAGCCTTCCAGGTGCGCCCGGTGCCCGACCACGCAGTCGGCGCCGATCATGGTGGGCCAGTCCTGTGTCGTGTGCACGATCGTGCCGTCCTGGATGTTGGTCCGGTCCCCGATCCGGATCAGCCCGGCGTCGCCGCGGAGCACCGCCCCGGGCCACACCGAGGCGCCGGGACCGAGCACCACGTTGCCGATGATCACCGCGTCCGGGTGCACGTAGGCCTCCGGGTCGATCACCGGGATCAGGTCGTCGAGCGCGTAAATGGGCACGGTCACTCTCCGGGCTTGCCGAGCCGCTGGGCCACCACGTCACGCACCACAACGCGCTGGATCTTGCCGGTGGCGGTCTTGGGCAGGGCGTCCAGCGCCAGCACCTGCCGGGGACGTTTGAACGAGGCAAGGCCCTCCCGGCAGAACGCGATCAGCTCGCCGGCGTCCACGGACTGCCCCGGCGCGGCCACCACGCACGCGACGACCTCCTCCAGGCCCGCGGCGTTCCGGTGGCCGACCACCGCGCACTCGGCCACCGACGGGTGCCCGAGCAGACGCCCCTCCACCTCCATGGGGGATACCCAGATGCCGCTGGCCTTGATCATGTCGTTGGACCGGCCCAGGCAGGTGTAGAAGCCGTCCGCGGAGCGGGTGTAGGTGTCGCCGGTGCGCAGCCACTCGCCCTGGAACACCTCCCGGCTGGTGGCGGTGCGGCACCTCTGCGCACTCCGGGGTGGCCACGACCACCCGGGCCCGCGAGTCGCGCAGCAGTTCGCCGAGTTCCTCGCCCCGGTACATGGTGGACACCGGCACCGGAATGGCGCCCATCCGCAGCAGCGCACAGAACGTGATGACGGTCTCCGGCCGGTCGGTGGCCACCAGCAGCACGCGTTCCTCCGGCCGCACACCGCAGGCGCCGAACCCGGCCGCTAGTTCCGCGGCGCGCGCGGCAAGCTCGGCGTAGGTCAGCGATCCGGCCGGCCCGGTCACCGCCAGGTGGTCGCCGTGGCCCGCCTCGACCTGCCGGTCGACCAGGTAAAGGCACGCGTTGAACGTTTCGGCAGACATGGCCCACCCTTCGCGCGGGAGACGACGGAGATATCCTCCGGCTCAGCGGGTGACCCGGGCAAGCGCGGCGTCAGAACCGCACGTATTCGTACTCCAGCGGCTGGCCGTTGATGCCGCTGCGCGGCGGGGCGAGCCAGGCGGCGATCTTCCCCGGCTCGTAAACCGGCCGCATCAGCGACTCGACGTGAGCCTTGTCGGCCGGGGTCGGCAGCCATGAGGAGCGGCCCGCGGCCCAGTCGGCGGCGCCGATGGCCTGGCCACCGGGCGTGACGCAGCGGCCGGCGAACGCGCCGACCTTCCGGTTGAAGCCCACGTGTGGCAGGGCCAGCCGGTGCACGATCCCGTGGCTGTCCAGGATCCGGTTCCACCGGGTCACCCCGGTCTCGCAGTCCCTGATGTAAGCGGTGCGCAGGTCGTGGTTCAGCGCGGTGAGCGCGGGCAGCTCCACGCTGACGATGCGGTCCCCGTCGGGCTGCTCGATGCTGGTGACCGCGCTGGTGAGCACGTGGTCGTCGCTGCGGCGTTCCTCCTGCCAGCGCCCCTTCAGCCCGCTGGAGAAGTAGTTGGCCACGTTCGTCGATGTCTCGCCGCCGAACAGGTCCAGGCTGACGCTGTAGTGGAAGTTCAGGTATTTCTGAATCACCGGGAGCGGGATCCCGCCGTGCGGGGCGATGTCGTCGGTGTCGTGCTCGCGCATGAGCTGCGCGGTCCGCTCCACCACCCGGTCCACGCCGGTGGTGCCGACGAACATGTGGTGCGCCTCTTCCTTGAGCATGAACTCGCAGGTGCGGGACAACGGGTCGAAAGCGCTCTCCTTCAGCGTGCCGAGCTGGTACTTCCCGTCCCGGTCGGTGAAGTAGGTGAACATGAAGAACGACAGCCAGTCCGGGGTTTCCTCGTTGAACGCGCCCAGGATGCGTGGCGAGTCCTCGCTGCCCGAGTTGCGCAGCAGCAGCGCCTCGGCCTCGTCCCGGCCGGACCGGCCGAAGTAGGCGTGCAGCAGGTACACCATGGCCCACAGGTGCCGGCCTTCCTCCACGTTCACCTGGAACAGGTTGCGCAGGTCGTACAGGCTGGGCGCGGTCAGCCCCAGCCGCCGCTGCTGCTCCACCGAGGCGGGCTCGGTGTCGCCCTGCACCACGATCAGCCGCTGCAGGCTGGCCCGGTGCTCGCCGGGGACCTGCTGCCACACCGGCTCGCCCTTGTGCTGGCCGAACGCGATGCGCCGGTCCGGATCCCGCTCGGCCAGGAAGATGCCCCACCGGTAGTCGGGGAGCCGGATCCGGTCGAAGTGCGCCCAGCCGGCCCGGCCCACGTCCACGGCCGTGCGCAGGTAGACGTCCTGGGTCGGCAGGGTAGGCCCCATCTCGCCCCACCACTGCAGGAACCTGGGCTGCCAGGACTCCAGCGCGCGCTGCAGCCTGCGGTCCCCGGCCAGGTCCACGTTGTTGGGGATGCGCTCGGAGTAGTCGATCGGCATGGCTTACCTCAGGCTCGGTTGCGGTCGAAGACGCCCGCCTGGCCGGTGCCATAGCGGCGCAGCGCGCCCTCGGGACCGGACGCGTTCGGCCTGGTGAACACCCAGTTCTGCCAGGCGGTGAGACGTCCGAAGATCTTGGTCTGCGGTGTTTCCGGGCCGGCGAACCGCAGGTTCGCCTCCATCCCGGTCAGCGCGTCGGGGCTGAGCGAGGCCCGTTCCTCGCAGGCGATGCGTATCTCGTCGTCCCAGTCCAGGTCGTCCGGGGCGAACGTGACCAGCCCGAGGCCCAGGGCTTCCTCGGCCTCGACCGGTCGCCCCGTGAGCTGTTCCAGCTTGGCCACGTGACCCGGGTCGCCAGGGAACCGGGAGGCCAGCCGGCTCAGCCCGTTGGACATGGGCAACGCGCCGAAGTTCGCCGCGGAAAGGGTGAGCGCCGCGGGCGGCGCCGCAGCCCGGCCGGCTTCCGGGGCCACATCGTCGTCCCACTGGCCGCTGAGCATGAATTGCCGGTCGCAGGCGAAGGCAAGCTCGGCCAGCGGGCCGGCGAAGCAACTGCCCGGCTCGATCAGCGCGAACAGGCTGCGGCTGGTCACATCCAGCCGCCGCAGCGTGCGCTTGGCGAAGTGCCGGATCTCGTCGGCCAGCCAGTCCTGGCCGGCCGCGCCTGCCAGCAGCCGCTCGTAGCCCAGCACCACGGCGGCGTCGCCGGAGGTCTTGATCAGCCAGGTGCCCAGCTCGGTCTCGTTGGTGCGCAGCCACAGGATGAGGTCGTCCAGTTCCCTGGTGACCGCCAGCGGCCAGAACCCGGCCCCCAGCTCGCGGGCGCCCGCCATGCTGCCCGGCGCCTCCTCCGCGGGCCCGTGCGCCGTGATGGTCACCAGGCCGGTCGCGCGGTCGAAGACGGCGGTCACGTTCGGGTAGCGCAGCCCTTCGTCGCTGACCTGGCGGTCCAGCGGAGCCAGCTCGATCCCCGGGCCGCCGGGCGCCCGGCGGGACCGGGCCGCGGCCGCCTGCGCGCGGTCGAGCACCGCCTGGCCGAACTTGCTCGGCGGCGCGATCGCGTCGACCAGGCCCCAGGCCAGGGCGGTCTTGGCGCGCACGCCCTCACTGCGGGTGGCGACGACGTCGGCGAGGTCCCTGCGCACCTTGCGCTTGTCCACCAGCCGGGTCAGCCCGCCGGTGCCCGGCAGCACGGCGAGCAACGGCACCTCGGGCAGCGACACCGCCGCCGACCCGTCGTCGATCATGATGATCTCATCGCACGCCAGCGCCAGCTCGTAGCCGCCCCCGGCCGCGTTCCCGTTGACCGCGGCGAGGTAGGCCTGGCCGGAGTCGGCGCCCGCTTCCTCGATCGCGTTGCGCGTCTCGTTGGTGAACTTGCAGAAGTTCACCTTCTGCGCGTGGCCGGCCTGGGCCAGCATCCGGATGTTCGCCCCGGCGCAGAACACCTTGTCCAGCCCGCTGGTGAGCACCACCGCGCGAACCTGCGGGTGGGAGAACCGCAGCCGCTGGATCGCGTCGTGCAGCTCGATGTCCACGCCGAGGTCGTAGGAGTTCAGCTTCAGCTCGTACCCGGGGGCGATGCCGCCGTGCTCGTCGGCCTCGATCACGATGCGCGCGATCTCGCCGTCAATCTCCAGCCGCAGGTGACGGTAGCGGCTGGGATCGGTCTCGAACTGGATGGGGGATGCCATCACACTCCAGTGTGCTCGCAGGCCCGGCGTTGGGCGGCAGCCCCCTCAAGTTTCTACATTAATACGGTGTCGCGTCAAGGCTTTGTAGCATGTTGGTGAGGCCCGGATAGACGTTCATCGCGTTGCCGGCGAGCACCCCGGCCAGCACGTCCTCGTCCAGGCCGAGGGCGGCCAGGGCGCGGGCGTTGCGCGCGATGCCGGGCACGCCGGGCCAGTCGGTCCCGAAAATGAACTTGCGGGCCAGCCTGGCCAGGTCGAAGCGCGCGTAGTAATGGGGGAGGCGGTGCGGCGGCAGCCCGGACAGCTCGATCCATACGTTCTCGTGCAGCAGCGCCAGCGACGCCGCGGCGTCGTACCACCAGCCCCGGCCGCCGTGTGCGAGCACCACGGTCAGCCCGGGGAAGTCCCGGAGCACCGGGATGAGCAGGGCCGGGTCGGCCAGCTCGTTCGATGAGCCGGGGAAGGCGCTCGTGCCGCAGTGCACCACCACCGGCAGTCCCTGCTCGGCGCAGGCCTGGTAGGCGGGGTAGAGGGCGGGATCGGCGGGGCTGAAACCGCCGTGCACGGGGTGCACCTTGAGCGCGATCGCGCCCAGGCCGAGCTGGCGGGCGAGCTCCTCGCGGGCCGGGTAGTGCAGGTGCGGGTTGACGTTGGCGATCAGCGAGAACCGGGCCGGGCTGTGCCGGACCAGCGGCAGCAGGTCCTCGGCCGGCTGCATGCCGGTGGCCTTGGGGCTGTGCTCGCAGATGACGAGGGCATGGTCCACGCCCTCGGCGCGCATCAGGTCGTCGAAGGCCTGCGGGACGATCGCGCCCTCGCTGTCGTAGGCGTCCCGCCAGCCCGGCTGGCCGTACCGCTCCGCCCAGTCCAGCCAGGCACGCTTGACCGTGGGCAGCCGCACCGGATGCTGGTGCGCGTCGATCAGCGGCCGTCCGTCGAGCATCGCTGGCCTCCCGGGCCACGTCGGTGATTGCTGCGCCCCCACAGTATTGGCCGGGGGAGCGCTCCCCGGGCTCCGCCGCTGGATTGGCCCGGGGAAGCGAGTCGCCGGGCCCCGCTGGATTGGCCGGGAGCAGCGCCCCCCGGAGCCAGCCGGATTGGCCCGGGAGTGGCCCCCGGGATCCGCCGCTGGATTGGCCCGGGGAAGCGAGTCGCCGGGCCCCCGCTGGATTGGCCGGGAGCAGCCCCCGGATCCCCCTGGCTCGAGGCCCTGTCGGCTGAGGAATACGCCGGAGCCCGGGCACCTGGGGTGCCCGGGCTCCGATTGGGTTGTTTCTTGCCGGTCAGGCCTGGGACGGCTCGAGGTCGTCGAGGTCATCCAGGTCGCCCACGGACGTGGCGCCCGCCACGGCCGCCATCGGGTCACCCGCCAGGTCTTCCTTCTTGACCCGGATCCCCACCAGCGTGATCACCAGCGCGAGCGCGGTGATCCCGCCGGAGACCAGGAACCCGCGGGAGAATCCGGTGGCCAGCGCGTGGCTGTAGATGGCCCGCGGGATCTGGCCGCCGGTGGCGTGGACCGCGTGCCCGGTCTTGGCCGCCGCCGCGGCCAGGGCGGTGACCTGGCTGTGGACGGTGTTCGACACCACGGTCCAGGCCACGGTGCCGAGGATGGCCAGGCCGATCGCGCCGCCGACCTGCTGGCCGACGTTGGGCAGGCTGGCCGCCAGCCCAGCGTCCCGGTCGTCGACCTTGGACAGGGCGACCAGGGTGATCGGCATGAACAGCAGGCCCAGGCCGGCCGCGGTGACCAGCATCGGGCCGAGCAGGCCGCCGGCGTAGGTGCTGTGCTCGGTGATCCGGGACAGCCAGAACATGCCGCCCGCGCCGATCGCCGAGCCGGCGATCAGCAGCGGCCGGGCGCCGATCCGGGTGACCAGCTGGGCGCTGACCCCGGCCATCAGCATGATCATGCCGACCATCGGCAGGTAGGCCACGCCGGTCTTGAGCGCGCTGTACCCCCACACGGTCTGCACGAACAGAGTCAGGAAGAAGAACATCCCGAACAGCGCGGTCCCGACGCAGAGCATGATCAGGTTGGCCGCGGACCGGTCCCGGTTGCGGAAGATCCGCAGCGGCATCAGCGCGTGCTTGCTGCGCGCCTCGATGAAGACGAACGAGACGAGCAAGATCACCGAGGCGGCGAGCGACACCACGACCTTCGTGTCACCCCAGTGCGAGACACCGTTGGGGCTGGTGGCGGCGTTGGACAGCCCGTACACCAGCAAGGCCAGGCCTAGGCTGGAGGTGATCGCGCCGGGCAGGTCGAACCGGCCCGGGTGCCGCTTGGACTCGCTGAACGCACGCGGGGCCAGCAGGGCGAGCATGATGCCGATCGGCACGTTGACGAAGAACACCCACCGCCAGGACGCGTAGGTGGTCAGCAGGCCGCCCGCGAGCAGGCCGACCGCGGCGCCGCCGATGCCCATCGCGGCCCAGACACCCATGGCCCGGTTACGCGGCGGGCCCTCCGGGAACGTGGTCGTGATCAGGGACAGCACGGCCGGTGCGACGATGGCGCCGCCGACGCCCTGCAGCGCCCGGGCGCCCAGCAGCCACGCCTGGGTGGTGGCGAACCCGCCGAGCAGGGACGCCGCCGAGAACAGGATGATGCCGGCGATGAACACGCGGCGCCGGCCGAGAATGTCGCCAGCCCGGCCGCCGAGCAGCAGCAGGCCGCCGAAGGTCAGTGCGTAGGCATTGACGACCCACTCCAGGCCCGAGCCGGAGAAGCCCAGGGCGTGCTGGATGTGGGGGAGTGCGACGTTGACGATGGTTGCGTCGAGTATCACCATCAGCTGCGCCGTGGCGATCACGAAGAGGGCCAGGCCGAGATGCCGCTGGCGAGCGCCATCAGCCGTAGCGCCTGGGCGCCCTCGCCCCGTCGCGGGCTGTGCGGTGGACATGTGATCTCCTTGCGTGAAGGCGTACTGAACTAACGCGGCGGCACTGCGTGCCGGCGTTGAGTCTTTGTCTGGGAGTTAGGACTGGGCGGCCGCCGAATACTCAGCGGTCGCGGCCGCAGAAATTGGCTCTGCGGGGCCGGCCAGGAGCTTGCTCACCCCCTCCCCGGGGCATTCCGCTTCGGTGGTGGACAGCGGCGGGCTCATCGTATGGAGCAGGGCCAGCAGGCTGGCGCGCTGCTGCGTGGTGAGGGCCTGGCGCCAGGGCGCGCGGCTCAGCACCTCGTTCTCGATCCGTTCTTTGAGCTCGGCGCCAGCCGGGGTGAGGACCAGCCGCTTCACCCGGCGGTCACCGGGATCTGCCTCCCGCGCCGCCAGCCCGTACTTCTCCAGGGTGTCGGCGATGCTGGTGATGAACGAGGGGTCACAGTGCATCCGGCGACCCAGGTCCTTCATGGCCAGCGGGGTGTCCAGCATGTGCAGTGCCTTGATCACGAAAACCGGGATACCGAAGCTCTTGGCAACCGCCTCGCCTTCGGTAACGAGCTGCGCGAACAGCCCGGCCACCGCGTCGAGGATCTCGAGGTCAAGGAGATCCTCCTCAGATCGCGTGTGCACACTGCCTCCTGCCTGAACTGCTCAACAGTTGAGTAGCTCAAACATAAGGCAAGGCAGTTGAGTAGGTCAAACTTTTATTCGCTGAATATCTGGGCAGGCTGCGGGCCAGGTGCGCGGGGCGTGCCTACCTCACGAGCGCGCGCAGCACGAGCAGGGTAAACACCACCAGGCCCGCTATCATCAGCCCGCTGCGGTTCCGGGTCTTGCGGAAGCCGGGGATCCGGGTCTTGTGCGCCTTGAGGTCCGAGTTGGCCCCGGACGCGTGCCGAAGGTGCCAGCCGGCAAACACGCCGATCCCCATGACCGCCAGGATGATCAAGAGCGCGGATGACCCCACTGCGCACCTCCCTGCCATACCCGCGCGGAGAGCATGGCGCATGATCGCCCGGCAACGCCAGCATTTTCCGGGGAATCGGCCGGCGTGTCGCCGGTGCGCCCCGGCGGCCAGGAGTTACTGGGCGCTGGAGGCGGCCCAGATGTTGATCCCCGACTCGGCGGAGTGCCGGTCTATCTCGGCCAGTTCCTCTTCGGTGAAGGAAGTGTGGCCCGCCGCGGCCACGTTCTCCTCGAGTTGCGCCACGCTGCTCGCGCCGACCAGCACCGAGGTGACCCGCTGATCGCGCAGCGCCCAGGCGAGCGCCATCTGGGCCAGCGACTGGCCCCGGGCGCTCGCGACGTCGTTGAGCGCGCGCACCCGCGCCAGGTTCTGCACACTCAACTGGTCGGCGGACAGGCTGCTGTCGCTCCGCGACGCCCGGGAGCCCTCCGGCACGCCGCTCAGGTACTTCGCGGTGAGGAGGCCCTGGGCCAGCGGGGAGAAGGCGATGCACCCGGAGCCTTCGCGCTCCAGCGTGTCCAGCAGCCCGTGCTCGATCCACCGGTTGAGGATCGAGTAGGACGGCTGGTGGATCAGCAGCGGCGTGCCGAGGTCGCGCAGCAGGGCCGCCGCCTGCTCGGTCCGGCCAGGGGAGTAAGAGGAGATCCCCGCGTACAGCGCCCGGCCCGAGCTGACCGCGGTGGCCAGGGCGCCCATGGTCTCCTCGAGCGGGGTGTCCGGGTCGGCGCGGTGGCTGTAGAAGATGTCCACGTACTCCAGGCCCATCCGGGCCAGCGACTGGTCCAGGCTGGCCATCAGGTACTTGCGGGACCCCCAGTCGCCGTAGGGGCCGGGCCACATGTCGTAGCCCGCCTTGGTGGAGATGATCAGCTCGTCCCGGTGGGGGCGCAGGTCCTCCCGCATGATCCGGCCGAAGTTGATCTCGGCCGACCCGTAGGGCGGTCCATAGTTGTTCGCGAGGTCGAAGTGGGTCACGCCGAGGTCGAACGCGCGGCGGAGGATCGCCCGCTGGGTCTCGATAGGGCTCTCGTCGCCGAAGTTCTGCCACAGCCCGAGGGCAACCTGGGGCAACTTGATCCCACTACGGCCACAGCGACGGTAGGGCATCTTCTGGTCATAGCGGTCAGGGGCAGGGACATAGGTCGAGGGGGTCATTGGGCAAGTCTCCCACCGTCTCTCTTAGGACACACAGATGTAGAGCCCTAGGATCCTCTGGCGCCGGTCCGTTGAAGACTCTCCAGCGCGGCACGGTATGTATTAGACGCTGTGCGGCCAGGTCTCGCAGAGCCTAGTAACGGCGCCCTCGGCCACCTCGTATTGCCTGGCAAACTCTTCGTCGAGGGCAAGGCTGTACCAGGCTCGCATTCCCCCGATTACAGCCTGCACCGATGATCGGAAATCACCGGCTGGTGCGGAAACTGCGATCCTCTAGGAGGCATTCCCCATGATCGGATTCTACCCAACGTAGGCTTATCTGGTCAGCCTGGACAGTCCGAAATACTGTCTCAGCTTGTCCTAATCTGGCCGCGTGCAATCCGACATTGACCGGCACGGTCAGGCGTGCGTATCTATCGCACTTCCGCTTCATGCTCAGCAGGTCACGGTGCCCGGACCACTGTTCTATCAATAGTTTCGACCGTGCATGCATCCTAGGCTGCTAGGTGCGTCACCTGAATAGTGCCCGCTTCAGTGATACGGAACTTGCGCCGTGAGCGGTCCTCCTCTACGCGCACGTTCGCATCGCGTAGGAACTTGTTTCGTTCTGCGGTAGTGCTCAGCGTCTCCCAGTATTGCGCGACAGTCTGACCCGTTGGCTCCCAGTGCTCGATGCCAGGCTGAATCGAGTCTGTGATGTCCTGAAGCTGTGCCTTCAAGTCAGCCACGATTGCCGATGTGTCGGCAGCGGTGATGTCCTCAAGAGCTTTGATCTGGCGCATTAGGTCGTAGCGCTCTGCCAGGTGCTGGTCCCCTAGCTCTATTTCCAGGCGATGCATCGTCTCGCTGCCAACGAGGAACAGGAGTGAATCCTCGGTAAACGCATCTAGCTGCTTGACCCCCCGATACACTCCGCACTCGGTACAACAGTAATGCCCGCCTGTGGGGCGATGTGGTTTCCGCTGCGCGTAAAGCGGCGCTCCGCAGAGCATGCAGAACGCTACGCGGATTAGCATGTTATTACCGCTGGTCCACCGTCGGCTGTTCTTCGCCCGAGACTGAAGCGCTAGCTTGAGTTCCGCGTTCTTTTCCGCGCCTAGCACAGTCTCCATGTCTTTTGAGTGCAAGACTTCTCTAACGCGTTTATCTGTCCAGGCTTTGCCTATGGAGTTGCGGTGCTCGTTCTTATTCAGCCACCGTCGAATCTTTGGGCTGCTGTTACCCGCGATAGTCATGTCTGCCATGGTGTTCGCTATGTCGGCGTTCCCCCCGGTGTCTGGGACCAGGAAATAACCGTCCTCGCGTTCGTCGGCACGGAGGCCAAAGGGTACAATGCCTCCTGCCCATCGTCCTTGCTCTTTGAGTTCTTGGAGGGTTTCTAGCCTTCGCTCTGAGGCCATGTCCCGTTCCCATTCAGCGCGGGAAGCAGCCTGCCGGCCATTCTCCCTGCCCTGAGCAGTGGACACGTCTATTTGCTCACGCAAAGACACATAGGTCTTATGGTTGGCGTTGCACCAGTCCATGAAGGTGAGGAAATCTTTGGTATTCCGGCAAACCCGGTCAATCTTGGTCGTGACCAGGACATCCCAGGTTCCGACTAGCAGGGGCTTGGTGAGGTACGGCCCTAGCTCCGGGCGCTTGAACGCCGACACTTTGCCACAGCGCGACAGGTCTTCTGTGAACTTCACTACCCGGTACCCGCGCTCTTCTGCCCACCTGGTGATCTGTGCCCGCTGTGCACCGGGCGAGACAGAGCGGTCTTTGGTCTTGCTCTGGCGTATCGCGCCTAAGACTCTTAGCACGTATGCCATTGTATCTCGTTCTCTTGTTCGATGTTGGATACCGCGGGGTACCTACCTAAAGCAACTTCAGACCGCTTCGTCTGCACCGGCGGAAGTGCCCGCGGTCGTACCTGTCACGGCCGCAATGTAGGTCATGCTGGCAAGTCTCTCACCGGCCTGCGGCCGCGTTGCCCCACGGCCCGGGGACGGCGGCCGGCGCCTGGCAAGATGGGGCCGCGGGCGGCTGGCAGGATGGGCACGCGCTGGCGGGGCCAGGCGCTGCCCGAGGCAGACGAACGATGGGACACCCGATGTATGACGCGATAATGATGGCCGAGACGATCAACATCACCGGCCACGGCGGAGACCAGATCGAGGCCTACCTGGCCAGGCCGCTCGGTCCCGGCCCTTATGGGGGCGTCGTCGTGATCCACCACATGCCCGGGTACGACGAGGGCACCAAGGAGATCACCAGGAAGTTCGCCGCTCACGGCTACCTGGCGGTCTGCCCCAACCTGCATTACCGGGAGGCGCCAGGGGCCAGCCCGGACGACGCGGCCGCGGCGTCACGGGCGCAGGGCGGGGTGCCGGACGACCGACTGGTCGGCGACGTCGCCGGCGCGGTCGCCTACCTGCGCGCCATGCCCGCCTCCAACGGCAAGGCGGGCACGATCGGTTACTGCTCCGGCGGCCGCCAGTCCTTCCTCGCGGCGTGCAGCCTGCCCCTGGACGCGGCGGTCAACTGCTACGGGGCGTTCGTCGTCGGCTCGCCGCCGGAGGGCATGCCGCTCAAGGTCGGCCCGATCGTGCACCTGGCCAAGGACCTGTCCTGCCCGCTGCTGGGCCTGTTCGGCGAGGATGACTCCTACCCCTCGCCGGACCAGGTGGCCGAGCTGGACAAGGCCCTCACCGAGGCGGGAAAGCCGCACGAGTTCCACAGCTACGAGGGCGCCGGGCATGCCTTCTTCGCCGTGAACCGGCCCTCGTACCGGCCGGAGGCCGCCATGGACGGCTGGCAGAAGATCTGGGACTTCTACGGCCGGTACCTGGCCGGCTGAGCGGAGGCCATCATGTGCACCTACCTCACCGAGAAGCTGGCCGTCGAGGGCAGCGGCAAGAGCGCGGCGGGCTGGTTCGGCCTCACCGAGGCGACCGTCTACTTCGACCATCCGCAGCACGCGCGGGCCGAGCACACGCTCAACATCGACTTCCTCAACCCGGGCCAGGGAGCATCCGCGCGGGTCGCGGTGGAGTTGACGGCCGATTCTGCCCGGGCGCTCGCCGCCGCGATCGAGTCGGCGCTTTCCAGCGTGCCCCCGGGCCTGGTCTGACGTCATCACCGACTGGGCCTGTGCCGTTATGTCGGTGGGTCGTGCCAGGATCAGGGGTGGAAGGTGATGGCATGAAGTTCCGGGTTGAGCACGACGCGCTGGCGGATGCGGTGGCATGGGTGGCGCGGGCGCTCCCGTCACGCCCCGTGGTGCCCGTGCTGTCCGGCCTGCGCTTGGACGCCGCCGAGGGGCTCACGCTGTCCTGTTTCGACTACGAGCTGTCCGCGGTCACCCACCTGCCCGCCGACATCGCCGAGCCGGGGTCGGCGCTGGTGCCGGGCCGGCTGCTCGCCGAGATCACCCGCAGCCTGCCCGGGCAGCCCGCCGAATTCATCTCCGACGGCGACGAGGTGACCCTGACCTGCGGCAGCGCCGAGTTCGCGCTGGTCTCCCTGCCCACGGCGGAGTATCCGGACCTGCCGCCCGCCCCGCCGCTGGCCGGCACGGTGGACGGTGGTGAGCTGGCGGCTGCCGTGGCGCAGGTGCTCCCGGCCACCAGCCGCGACGACACCCTGCCGATGCTCACCGGCGTGTGCCTGGACATCACCGGCGACGTGATCACGCTGGCGGCCACCGACCGGTACCGGCTTGCCGTGCGCGACCTGCCCTGGGCCCCGGCCAGCCCCGGGATCCGGGCCATCGCGCTGGTGCCGGGGCGGACGCTGGCCGACGCGGCGCGGGTCATGGCGCCCGGTGTCCCGGTGTCGCTGTCGTTCGCCGCGCCCGCGGGGGAGCCGGGGCACGGGGACCCGCGGCCGGTGGAGGGGATGATCTCATTCGACAGCGGCGGCCGGCGGCTCACCGGCCGGCTCATCGCGGGCGAGTTCATCCGCTACGAGTCCCGGTTCCCCACGGCGTTCGGCTGCACAGCAGAGATGCCCGCGGCGTCGCTGATCGAGGCGGTCCGGCGGGTCTCCCTGGTCGCGGACCGGGCCAGCCCGGTCCGGCTCACCTTCGGCGCCGGCGTCGTCGCCATCGAGGCGCAGACCGAGGGGCGGGCCCGGGCGATGGAGAAGGTCACGGCGAGCTTCCACGGCGACGAGCCCGCGATCGCGTTCAACCCGCACTACCTGCTCGACGGGATCACCGCGGCGGCGGCCGTGGCCGCGCCCGCCCGGCACGCCCATGACGGGGAAGACGAGCCGGCCGGCGCCGACCGGGAGAGCACGGCCGGGTCCACGACGATCCGGCTCCAGTTCACCAGCCCGGCCAAGCCCGCGCTCATCACGCTCGCCGGCGATGACAGCCAAGACGGCACTGAGCAAGAGGCCGGGGACTCCGGCGCAGCAGGCCAGGCGCGGCCCGCGTTCCGTTACCTGGTGGTGCCGCTGAGGTCACCGGCACGCGGCTGACGCCAGGGCCGCCGTGCCCGCTGTCCCATCCGCCAGAACGCCCGGCCCACCAGGGCGGCGCGCACCGCCCAGATCACCCGGCCCAGCCAGGGCATGCCTACCGCGAGCGGCACGGCCTCCAGCCAGAGCCCGCGCCGCCACGCCCTCCGGCCGACCCAGAGCGCCGTGGCGATACCCAGCGTCACCAGCAGCGCCGGGACCCCGAGCAGCACGAGCAGGGCGGCCAGCGTCCCGCCCTGCTGGAACGCCAGCACCGCCAGCGTGATCAGGCCTGCCAGGGCGGCGAGCCCGGCCAGGGCGCCAATCGCGAAGAACCGGGCGACGCGGCGCCCCAGTTCCCGCGCGGCCACCGTGGCAACCGTCCAGTCCCCGTCGAAGACGCCGTCCGGCCCGACCCCGGATCCCGGGCCCCACACGGCCGAGGGCCCCACGCCCTCAGTCCCCGCGTCGTGACGCCACGCACCGTGAGTCCGCGCGCCCTGGCCCGGTACGCCCGGCTCCCAGCTACCCGACATCTCCATTCCTGCCTCCGTTACCCCCGGTCCCCGTCCACGAGGTCGTCCAGGTACAGAAACGATATATCTCGTTTTGGGGGGAGGCAAATGGCCGATCCGCGCCGGAAGCCCTGCTGCGAGACGGACAGGGCTTGCCTGGCTGCGGAGTTCTGTCCGCGCTCAGTCCATCCCCGACCGTCCCAGCCCTGCCGGCACGCGGAGCCCGCCGCGACCCGCAGACCGATAGTCAGTGGCGCGCGCTCGGGAACGCGGCCATGACCGTGTATCCGCAGCACGGCGTGCCGGAAGAACGGACCTGGCCGCTGCTCACCCCGTAGGCCCACAGGTGCCCGCCCGGCCCCCGGTAGAACAACCACGAGCCGTCCGCCGACCAGGCCGTCCTCGGCGACAGGTTCGCGTCCGCGGCCGCGGACGGCACGGCCCAGAGCGCGCCGCCGGTGCCGCCGAGGCGCAGCACGAACAGCCGGTCCCGGCCGCGGGCTGGGGGCAGGGTCGCGGCGTACGCGGCGATCAGCCGGCCGCCGGGAGCGATCGCCTTGGTGATGCCGATGCCGATGGGTATCCAGCCGATGGTGCCCGGCGGCGCCCGGAAGGACAGCAGCCTGCCGGTGACTACGTCGAAAACCCGCAGCACCTGGCAGGCGGCGTAAGAATCATTGCGCACCGTGTCGTGGTAACGGCAACCGGTGTCGTAGGCGACCAGCCGAGGGCTGGCGTCAAGGCCATCGCCCGACCGCGGCGAGTACGGCAGCAGTCGTGGCGTGCCGCCTGGCCGCCACAGCGCCAGGCTGAAGTCGTGGCCGCGTAGCACGTCCAGCAGCAGGCCGGCGCCGGTCCCGGTGACCAGCTGGCTGTTGCGGGGCAGGTCGATCACCGGGCCGCGGTGCCCGGTGCGCAGCGATACCTGCCATACGCTGGCCCGTTCCCCCGGACCCAGGTAGCCGTGGATGCGCTCCAGCCAGATATGGCCGGGGGAGGCCGCGGGAGCGAAGAACGGGGTACGGCCCAGCAGCCGTGGCCTGCCCGTCAAGTTGTCGCGGATGGCCACGGCGCCTCCGCCGCCGACGTAGACCAGCCAATGGCCGACCTGCACCAGGTACGGCCGGAAGTCACCCCCGGCGAATGCCAGCTTGTGCCGCCGGGAGAGGCGCCCGGTGGCCAGGTCATCCACGTAGGCGGGCGGCCATTGGTGCGGGCCGAAGGTGGGATACTCGCCATGGGCCACGACCGGCCACAGCAGCACGGTGGTACCCACGCTGTGCGGGATCGGCGGGGGCAGCACCTGCTGCCTGCTGGCTGGGGCGGACGATCGGGGCCGCGGGTGGCTCACCGGAGGCCGGCCTCGCGACGTGAGGCCGGCTCCCACGCCTATCGCTCCTGCCAGCAACGCCGCCAAGACCAAGCCTTTCACCAGCCGTCGGCGGCGCTGTCGTCGGCGCGCCTCCCTGATCACCAGGTCCGCGTCCGTCCCGGCAGGGCGCTGAGTGTTCAGCACGTCCTGGCCCATGACCGCTCCTACGACACCTGCGCGATGATCTCGGTGAGCTCCTCCGGCTGGACGCCGTAGCGCCGCGCAAGCGCCACCAGCTCCCGCGCCTTGGCCACGATCACGCTGCGCTGTGGCCCCGGGCCGGCGACGGTCACACCGCGACCGCGGCGGAACTCGACGATCCCTTCGTCGCGGAGATCCCGCAGCGCCCGGAGCACCGTGTTGGCGTTGACCCCCAGCACCGCGGCAAGATCGCGGGCCGGGGGCAGCCGCTCGCCGGATCCGGCCTCGCCGTCCGCGATCGCCCGGCGGAGCGCGGCGGCCACCTGCTCGTGCAGCGGCACCGGGCTCAGCGGGTCGACCTTCACCGCCAATTTGGTGCTACTCATGCTAGCATCATACATTCTCTAACCACTCACCGCCAGGGGCCGCCGCGAGAAGCGGGCCGAGAGGGACGGCCGTGGGATGGCTCTGGCGCGGACAGAACTCCGCGCCAGAGCAACCCATCCATCCCCGCGCCGGATCCTTGGGCTGGCGGGGAACAGCTGAGGCAGGCCGCGAGCTATCCGGCTATGCCAGCTTCGGTACTAAGCAGGACGATGACCGAGTCGGCGTCTACGGCCAGAGCCGCGCGACGTTCTGCGCTGCCTTTGCCGGTCAGCGCGGCACGCGCACCAGCGAGCGACGCCGCGCCGCTGGGCCCCGACGAGATGCCTGCCGCGGCTAGATCGGCGGCTGCGCGGCGGGCCGCGTCATCCGTCACTGCTACGGGCGTCGAGGCCGCTTGCCAGGTACGGCCACGCGATCGACGAGACGGTGCCGCAATTGAGCCCAGCCATGATCGTCTTCGGGGTGGCACCGTCACCGGCGTCCCAGCCCGCAGGCTGGCAAACAAGCGGCAGCTACTGGCTCCACGGAAAGCACCGCAGTGACGGACGAGGGCCTGGGCGCGGTTCTGTCCGCGCCCAGGCATCCCTCGTCCGTCACTCCGCCCTGTCCCGCAACAGCGCGGTAGTGCACCACGGCCGCCTGGGCCAGCGAGCCGACGCCGACGGGCACGGCCACGAGAGCGGGCGGCCCGGCGCCGATCTCGGCGAGCTGGGCATCGAGCTCCGCGAACAGGGTCGAGTAGCCTTCCACGATCCAGCCGGGAACCTGCTCGTAGCCGGGCCACGCGGTGTCCTGCACCAAGGCGGCGGCGGGCCGGTCCTGTGCCCACTGCCGGGCCGCGGCCACGGCCTCGTCGTAGCCGCCGGCCACCTGCACCACCTTGGCGCCCTCCCCGGTGATCGCCGCGCGCGTGGCCGGCTCGGCCACAGCGGGCACGAACACCCGTGCGGGCACGCCGCACAGGCGCGCCATCCGGGCGACCGCCCGGCCGTGGTTGCCGTCGGTGGCGGTGACCAGCACCAGGTCCGGCCAGCCGGCCGCCAGCGCGCGCAGCCCGGCGAGCCCCAGCGGGGGAGCGGCGCCGTCCGGCCCGTGTCCAGCCAAGACCTGGCGCACGGCCCAGGAGGCGCCCAGGACCTTGAACGCGGGCAGGCCGAGCCGGGCCGACTCGTCCTTCACGAAGACCCGGCTCGCGCCCAGCTCGGCGGCCAGCGCCGGTACTTCGGTCAGCGGCGTCGGCGCATAGCCGGGGAGGCTGGCATGGTAGGCGCGGACCTGGCCGTCCCGCACCGGCGCGGCGCCGCCACAGGCCCACGACCGGGCCCTGGGCCGGGCCAGCCAGGGGATGGCCAGGCCGTCATCCATCGTTGCCTTCCGTGGGGCCGCCGGTTCCTGGTTCCCCCGGATTCCGGGTGAGCTGGGCAGACGCTAGCCGCTTCGCGTCGTTTAGCAGCCAAATATCGGCGCGGCCCGGGGTGAGCCGGTAAGCAAGCCGCAGCCGGTCGCCGGGAAGTATCGGGTGGTGATACTCCATCTCGGCGCGGGCCGGCAGCCAGCCGAGCCCGGCGAGCACCTCCTCCGCCGCCTGCCAGTGAATGGTGTTGCTGACGTGCCCGGCGGTATCGAAGTCGCTGGCTCGCACCGGCCAGTCCCGGACCGGCGCCGACGGGGTCCGGCTGCGGATGTGACAGGCGCGCAGATGCGCGGCGCCCCTGTGCGGCGGGCCTGTAGACGCGGTGAAAGCCCGGTCCGATCGCGCAGGACTCCCCGGTGGCGCGCGTGACGGCGGTCCATACCGCTTGCGCCTGGATGAGTTCGGCGCCGGACTCGCTCAGCGCGGTTGTGCGCTCCGCCCACCGCGGCCCGGCCGCCGAGCAGAACGTGGCCAGCCGCAACCGCTGACCGCACTGCGGGTAGCCGCGAATGGTGATCGCATAGCGGCGCACCGCCCAGTCGTAGGGCTCTCTCAGGTCCGCCTCCGCGATGTCATCCTCGGCGACATCTTGCAGGTAGCGGGCCAACGCATCGAACCGCAACCGGCCGCCGGGGGTGACGTCGGTGCGCCGGATCGGGTAGTCCCCGGTGAACACCCGGCCCGTCTCCGGGAGCGGCAGGAACTCATCCGGGGGTGGCGCGGCGCTGTCCGATGGCACTGTCTCCATCCGGGCATTGTCCACGACGCCCGGCCGCCGTGCGGCCGGCCGTCTGGGTGACGGCCGGCCTGGGTCGCGGCAGGGCTCAGGCCGCTTTTCCACTGACTGACCGGTCACGGCCGCGCAGCAGAGTCGCGACCGCGATCGCGGCGGCGGCGACGAGCCCGGCCGCGAGGAGCAGGGCGAGGTGAAACCCGTCCGCGAAGGCGGCGTGCGCCTGGGCGGCGACGGTCCCGCCGAGGTGGGTGGCGAGGGCGACCGAGGCCCGCGCCTGGCCGGCTTCCGCGGCGGGCAGGTGGTGGCTCAGGTGCAGGTGGCCCTGGTAGGTGCTGGTGAGGACGCTGGCCAGCACGGCGATGCCCACCGCCCCGCCGACCTCACGGGACAGGTCGTTGATCGCTGAGCCGACCCCCTGCTGGGAGGCGGGCAGGGCGGCGGTGATGCCGCTCGTGGCCGGGGTCATCGCCACGCCCATGCCGGCGCCCAGCGGGATGAGCCCCACCGCGACCAGCCAGTAGCTGCTGGCGCCGGTCAGCTGCGCCAGCACGACCAGGGCCGCGGCCATGAGCAGGAGCCCGCTGGTGCAGGTCGCCCGGACCCCGATCCGGGCGACCAGCGCGGGAGCCAGCCGGGCTGCGGGCATCATGGCGGCGGCCATGGGCAGCATGCTGACCGCCGAGGCCAGCCCCGAGTCCCCGCGGATGAGCTGCAGGTACTGCAGGACGAGGAAGATGAAGCCGAAGAACGCGAAGAACTGGACGAAGATCGACAGGCTGCCGGCGGACAAGCTGCGGCGGGCGAAGACCCGGGGGTCGAGCAGTGGGTTGCGCCGGCGCATCTCGAACAGCACGAAACCGGCCAGGACCACGACGGCGGCGCCGAGGCCGGCCAGGGTGCGCGCCGAGAGCCACCCATGGCTGGGTGCTTCGATGACCGAGTAAACCAGCGCGACCATGCCGATCACCGCCAGCACGGCGCCGCTGATGTCGAGGCGGGGGGCCTTCGGGTCAGCCGACTCGGGCACGAAACGAAGGGTGCCGACGATGGCGACGCCGGCCAGGATCACGTTGAGCCCGAATACCGACGGCCACGACCACACCGAGCTCCGCGACCTGGTGCGCGGTATTCACCCCCTGTGCTCGCCGACCGGGGGATTGGCGAGGCGGTCCGGGCGCTGGCCATGGACAGCGCGCTCAAGGTCCGGGTCACGAACGAGCTGCCCGGCCGGCCGCCAGCGCCGGTCGAGTCGGCGGCCTACTTCGCGGTCAGCGAGCTGCTGGCCAACGTGTCCAAGCACGCTGGCGCGCACCAGGTGTGGATCGACATGCGCTACGAGCACGGGCTGCTGCGGATCGACGTCGGCGACGACGGCCGGGGCGGCGCGGACCCGCGGCGCGGCACCGGCCTGCGCGGCATCGAGCGTCGGCTGTCCGCCTTCGACGGCATACTCGCCCTGAGCAGCCCGCCCGGCGGGCCGACCGTGGCGACCATGGAGCTGCCATGCGAGTTGTCATCGCCGAAGACCTCTTCCTTCTGAGGGACGGCCTCATCCGGATGCTCGAGGCGCACGGCTTCGAGGTCGCGGCGGCGGTGGACACCGGCGCCGGGCTGCTGGCCGCGGTGGAGGAACATCAGCCCGACGCCGCCGTCGTGGACGTCAGGCTGCCGCCGACCTTCACCGACGAAGGGCTGCAGGCCGCGCTGGAAGCCCGCCGCCGGCAGCCCGGACTGCCGGTTCTGGTGCTATCGCAGTATGTCGAGCAGATCTACGCGCGCGAACTGCTGGCCGACGGCGCCGGCGGGGTCGGCTACCTGCTCAAGGACCGTGTGTTCGACAGCGCCCAGTTCGCCGAGGCCCTGCGGCGGGTCGCCGCCGGAGGCACCGCGATGGACCCCGAAGTCATCTCAAGGCTGCTAGCCCGCAACGCCGGCGACAGCGAGCTTGGCGGCCTCAGCCCGCGGGAGCGGGAGGTGCTCGAGCTGATGGCCGAGGGACGGTCCGACGCCGCGATCGCCCAGCGGATGGTGATCACCGAGCGGGCGGTAGCCAAGCACACCTCGTCCATTTTCATCAAGCTCGGCCTGCAGCCCTCCGACGATGACAACCGGCGCGTCCTCGCTGTGCTCGCCTACCTCGGCCGTTAAGGGTTCCCCAGACGCCGCCGCATCGCTGCGCACGCTACCCGGCGCCGCTGGGCGACCTTGTCCGGCAGCAGGTAAGTTCGGGGTGGACGGCAGTGTGCGCGATGCTGCCGGGGGAGAGGGGCACAGATGAGTGCCTTCGCCGTGTCCGTGGAAGACCAGCCAGGCGAGCTTGCCCGCCTGTGCGAAGCGATGGCCGGTAGCGGCGTCAACCTGCTGTTGTGCGCGACGACTTATAGCGGCAGCGGTCTCGTCGCGTTTATCGCCGATGATGAGGCTGCCGCCCAGGATGTGCTTGAGGCCTCGGGCCTTGAGTACCTGATGCGGCCCGCGCTCACCATCAAGCTGGAGAACCTGCCCGGTGCGGGCGCGGCGGTCTTCCGGAAGCTTGCCGACGCCCGTGTCAACGTGGACCTGCTCCTGCCAGTGCGTATCTCCGATGAGTTGTTCTTCGCCGTGATCTGCGTCGATGACGAAACCGCGGCCCGCGCCACACTAGGCGACTTGGTTGTCACTGGCCCCTCTCAGTGAATCTGGTCCAGCCACAGCCCTC
Source organism: uncultured Actinomycetes bacterium (assembly GCA_963734725.1). Lineage (GTDB taxonomy): Bacteria > Actinomycetota > Actinomycetes > Streptosporangiales > Streptosporangiaceae > DASXKD01. The sequence continues at coordinate 17,057 of CAVTIX010000012.1, read as the reverse complement.
GCTCACTTCTGGTAGCTGTCCGGGGAGACTAGCCCCGTGACGCTCACGGTGGCGGCAGCGTGTCCAGGATCTCGGCGGCCGCGCGCTTGCCGGACTGGACCGCGCCGTCCATGTAGCCGCTCCACTCGGTCGCGGTCTCGGTGCCCGCCCAGTGCAGCAGGCCGACCGGGCGGCGCAGCGCTGGCCCGAACTGGGTCCAGGTGCCGGGCGGGAAGTGCGCGCCATAGCAGCCGCGGGTCCACGGGTCGGCGGTCCAGTCGTGCTCGGCGTAGTCAGCCGGCCGGGTCGCGGCGGCCCCGAAGTACCGGGCGAACGAGGCCAAGACCTCGGCGCGCCGCTGCGCCGGACCGGCCCGGGCCAGGCGGCGTGCCTCCGCGCCGGTGACGAAGCCCAGCAGGACACCGGACGAGCCGTCCGGCGGCCCGGTGTCGAAAGTGACCCGGGCGCCCGGGCCGTCCGACGTCGCCTGGCCGTTGAAGCCAGCCTCGCGCCAGAACGGCTCGTCGTAAGCGGCCAGGCACTTGATCACCGAGCCCATGGGCGCCGCCTGGGTGAGCTGATCACGGTCGGCGGGCAGCGGCGGGTCGTAACTGATCCGGCCCGCCAGCGCGGGCGGCACAGCGACCACCGCCCGGCGCCCCGCGGCCACCCCCGCGGCCGAGTACACCGCCACCCGCGACGATCCCTGCTCGACCCGGGTGACCGGGGCGCTGAGCCAGACCCGGTCCGGGCCGAGTTGCTCAGCCATCCGCAGCGCGATCAGCTGCGACCCGCCGGCGAACCGGTCCTGCTGCGCCGCCCCGGCCACCTCGGTGAGCTGCCGGAACCCGCCCGCCGCGCGCAGGTAGAACAGCGTGTGCAGCAGGGATACCTCGCCGGGCTCGCAGGCGAGCACCCCCTGGCTGAACGCTTCGATGGCGAACCGGCCAAGCCGGGTCCTGACGTTGCGGCGGGCCCAGTCCGCCAGCGTCCTCGCGTCGACGGCCGCGGCCCCGGCGGCCTGCCAGGGCGCCTGCACCGGGACCCGGCGGGCCATCCGGTCGAGGCGGACGAGGGCCTGGCCCGCGTCGGCCAGCTGCACCGGGTTCAGCCGCGGCACGAACCGGTAGTCGTGCCGGCGCCCGCCAAGCTCGAGCACCGTCCGGCCGCGGGTGAAGATCGGATGGGTGGCCACGCCAAGCTCGCCGGCCAGCCCAAGGACGTGCCGCTGGGCGGGGCCCACGAACTGCCCGCCGACGTCGGCGACGTGCCCGCCGGCCAGGGTGTGGTTCAGCACCCGCCCGCCGGCTCGATCCCGCGCCTCCAGGACGGTGACGTCATAGCCCGCCGCGGCCAGTTTCCTGGCCGCGGTCAGCCCGGCCAGGCCGGCCCCGATCACGATCACATCGGTCTCGGCGCGCCGCACGGCTGCAGCTCCGGACCGCACGTTCATCCCTGGGGGCCGGTGAGGATGACGAGTTGCTGGGTGGCTCGGGTCATCGCGACGTAGCGGTCGACGGCTCCTTCGATGCCCGTGCCGAGTGCCTGTGGGTTGATGAGGATGACCAGGTCGAACTCGAGGCCTTTGGCCAATTCGGGGGTGAGCGACAGGACGCGGGGCGCCGGGGGGAAGGTGGGGTCGCCGATGACAGCGGCGGTTCCTTCGGCATGGGTGGCGAGCCAGGTGCCGAGGATCGAGGGCAGGTCCGAAGCGGGTCGATGTACGACGGGGAGCCCGGTGGCGCGGATGGAGGCCGGGATGTTGGCGTCGGGGAGCACGGCCCGGATGACCGGCTCGGCTTCGGTCATGACCTCTTCGGGTGTCCGGTAGTTGATGGTCAGGGAGGCCAGGCCGATCCGGCCGAGCCCGACACGTTCGAGCCGTTGCTGCCAGGATTCGGTGAAGCCGTGCCTGGCCTGGGCGCGGTCCCCGGCGATGGTGAAGCTGCGGGACGGGCAGCGGGCCAGCAGCATCTGCCATTCGGCGTCGGTCAGCTCCTGGGCCTCGTCCACGACGATGTGGGCGAACGGGCCGGCGAGCAGGTCCGGGCCGCGCCGGGCAGCGCGGCCGCGTTGACCAGGGCGTCGTGGAAGTCCTCGCCGCGCAGCATGGTCACCAGGCCGGCGCCGTATTCGTCGTCGGCGGCCTCGATCAGGTCGTCCACGACCTGGGCCATGCGCTCGCGTTCGGCGGCGACGGCGGCGTCATGCCGGCGTTTGCGCTGGGAGGCCTGCGGGTCGCCGAGCCGCTGCCGGGCGGCGTCCAGCAGCGGCAGGTCGGAGACCGTCCAGGCCTGGGCGTCCGGCCGCTGCAGCTTGCGGACCTCGCCGGGGGTGAGCCAGGGAGCGCACAGGCGCAGGTAGGCGGGCACCGACCACAGGTCGGCGATCAGGTCGGCCGGATCGATCACCGGCCACGCGCGGTTGAGCGCCTCCAGCAGGCCCCGGTTGGCCAGCAGCGACTTGCGGAGCTGGCCAGCGGGGAGGTCGCTGTCGTGCTTGCCGGTCAGGATCGTGAGCAGCTCCGCCAGGATCGCCTCGCGCGCCTCGTTGTGCGGGGTGCCGGGTTCGGGCGCCTGCAGCGCCTCGGCCCAGTCGCCGGGGGACAGCCGGATGTCGGACCATCCGGTCTGGACCGTCATCGGTGTGGCAGGCGGGTTCTCGTAGAACCGGACGGCCGGCTCGATCGCCTTGACCATGTCTGCGGAGGCTTTCAGCCGGGCCACGTCCGGGTCGGCCTCGGCCGCCGCCGCGGCGCCCCCGGGCACCAGATCGGCCAGGGTGGCTATCTGCACGCCGTCCTCGCCGAGGCTGGGCAGCACGTCGGCGACGTAGGCCAGGTAGTGCTGGTGCGGGCCGACGAACAGCACGCCGCCCCGCCGGCGGGAAAGGCGAGGGTCGGCGTAAAGCAGGTAGGCGGCGCGGTGCAGCGCGACGACGGTCTTCCCCGTGCCCGGGCCGCCGTTGACGACCAAAGCGCCGGCCGATCCCGCGCGGATGATCGCGTCCTGGTCGGCGGCGATCGTGGACAGGACGTCTCGCATCCGGGGCGACCGGCTGGCCCCCAGGCTGGCGATGAAGGCGGACTGGTCATCCAGCGCGGCGTGCCCCTCCAGCCCGCCCGGGGTGAACACCTCGTCCCAGTAGTCGCTGATCCGGCCGCGGGCCCACCGGTACCTGCGCCGGCTGGCCAGGCCCATCGGGTTGGCGTGGGTCGCGCCGAAGAACGGCCCCGCCGCCGGGGACCGCCAGTTGACCAGCAGCTGGCGGCCCGCGCTGTCCCGCAGGCCAAGCCGCCCGACGTACACCGGCCCGGGATCCTCCGCGCCGACGATGCGCCCCAGGCACACATCCAGGCCGAACCGGCGCAGCGCGCGCAGCCGGGCCGTCAGCCGGTGGATCTGCATGTCCCGGTCCAGCGCCGCCTGGCCCATCCCGCCCGGCGCCTTGCGCTCGGCAGCCAGGCGGCCGGACAACTCGGCGATCGACCGCTCCAGGCTCTCCGCGATCGCCGCGAAGTGCTCCTCATCGCCGGCGATCAGCGCCGGGCCAGCCTTGGCGGCGAGGCGGCCGGGAAGGTCAAACGCGCTAGTAGTCAGGGGACTCACGGCTCGACGTCCCCGCGCGGCCCGTACGTCGGCAACAACACGCGCATTCCGCGACTCTTCTTTCGTAGATTCTGGCCCCGGCCATCGATTCTGCGGCACGACCCGGGTCTTGCCGCAAGCCCCCAGGTGCGCTATAGGTTGAAAATGGAGGGGAGTGGGCGTTTCCCTTACCTTCATCGTTCGTTGTCACGGACAACCTCCTCGCGAAGCCATGATCAATGGCGTTGTCTCATCCGATGCGTCCGTGATCTTGGAATACCGGCTGCCTGATCCGCTGACGGCGCCGTGCCGGGCTAGCCTTGGGCTAGCCTGCGTAGGGCTCCTGCCGAGCCAGGTGGCGCCGTCGATCAGCTCGCGCGCCGCGTCGAGGTGGCCAGCGGGCACGCGGCCTCGGTGAGCACGTGAATCAGGATTGCCTGAGGTCGGGTAGCCAGGTCGGCCAAGTAAATTGAGTTCCGCGTTCACACTTGGCGCCCGGTAGTAGGCGATGCCCAGGCACAGGCCAGCAGCAAGCCCGACTTCCTGTCGTCCCGCACAGTGGCCCCAACTTACTGACCCGACTCAATAGCCCAAAAGGTCAGACCGGCTGAAACCTGTCAGTTGAGGTAGCTGATGAGAAGGTCGGTTAGTTCTTCGGGGTGGCTGAGCGCGGCGCAATGGCAGCCGGGGACCTCGTCGGGGACGATGTCCAGGCGGTCTTGTGCGAGACGCCGCATGAAGGCAGCGGGGAAGAACCGGTCGTCCTTGCAGAGGATGAATTTGGTGGGCACGTCCGGCCACGCATCGAGCGGCCATGGCGTGTTCCAGACCGCTGTGGATTCCCCGCGCCCGCCCCTGCGCAGGGCCTCCTCGGCCAGCGGACGCGGTACTCCGTCGTAGAAGCTGATGAGCGGGTCATCGTTGCCGGTCTTGCCGCCGTCGAGCTTGGCCTGTTGTTCGGCTGCCTGCTGGTACCCGGTGTTGGCCCACCACTGGCCCGGGCTTTCTCCGGGGGCCGGGACCATCCCGGCGAGCAGCACGAGCAGCCGCGCCGGGAGCTGGCTGGCGGCCAGGGTGGCGGTGAAGGCGCCGTAGGACTGGCCCGCAATCACCAGATCCTGCCAGGCCGGCGGCCGCATCGGTCACGGTGTGCACGTAGTCGTTCAGGCTCGCGGTGTCGTTGTCGCACGGCAGGTCCGGCGCGATCGTGTGGTGGCCCCGGGCTTGCAGTTCCGCTTCGGTCAGGTGCCAGTACCAGCCGGCATCGCCAGCGCCATGAATCAGCACAAAGGTCGCCATAGCCGCGAGACTAGGCGACTGTGCTGACAGTCTCAGGCGCCTGGCTGCCTTGGGCCGGGGAGCGGCGGGGCGTGCCCGGAGCTGGCGGGGTGGTTGAAGCAGCCAGCCGCGCAGGTCCTGCGGCAGCCCTCAGACCGTCGCAAAAGCAATGGCAAGGAGTTCCCACTCCCCGCCATTTTCAATATATAGCGCACCGGGGGACTTGCGGCAAGGCCCGGGTCGTGACGCATAATCGCAGGCCGGGCTAGGAATTTATGGAATGGGTGACCCGAAGGTGCGTGTGCTGTTGTCAAGGTATGACTCGCGCGGGGGAGCAAGGAACGAGACGAGGGCGTGCCCAACGCGAGGTTCGGCAGAGTCTGTCGTCGGTCGTGCAGAGTCTGTCGTGCTGCAGACGCCTCCGTCGGCTATCGCGACGCAGGGGAGCATGGCCACCCTGGGGGTATCGCGATGATCGAGCGCTACGTGCTGGGTCTTGAAGAGATCGACAAGACGCAGGTCGGGCTCGTTGGCGGCAAGGGCGCACACCTTGGGGAGCTTGCGCGGATCGAAGGCATTCGTGTGCCGGCTGGCTTTTGCGTGACGACCGACGCCTTCCGCGGGATCCTGGCAACGGCGCCTTGGATCGACGATCAGCTCGATCGGCTGTCGCGCCTGGACCCCGACGACCGGCAGGCGATCCGCACGCTCGGTGCGGAGATCCGCCGGACCCTCGCGGGGATCGCCATCCCTGACGATCTGGCGGCGGCGATCACCCGCGCGATCACCCGGCTTGGCGGGCAAGCTGCCTACGCCGTCCGATCCAGCGCGACGGCGGAGGACCTGCCGACGGCCTCCTTCGCGGGCCAGCAGGACACGTACCTGAACGTCGTGGGGCTGGGCGCGATCCTCCAGCACGTCAGCCGATGCTGGGCCTCCCTGTTCACCGAGCGGGCCGTGACCTACCGCCTGCGGAACGGCTTCGACCACAGGAAAGTCCACATGGCCGTGGTCGTGCAGCAGATGCTCTTCCCGCAGGCGGCCGGCATCCTCTTCACGGCCGACCCCGTCACCTCCGACCGGAAGGTCGTCTCCATCGAGGCCAGCTTCGGCCTCGGCGAGTCCCTGGTAGCCGGCCTGGTGAACGCGGACGTCTACAAGGTGCGGGACGGTGAGGTTGTCATCAAGGCGGTCGCCGCCAAACAGCTCGCCATCAGCGCCTTGCCGGCAGGCGGAACGCAGGAACTGGCGATCGAGCCAGAGCGTCAGGAGCAGCCGGCACTCACCGATACGCAGATCGTGCGGCTCGCTCAGCTGGGCAGGCGGATCGAAGCGCACTTCGGCCACCCCCAGGACATCGAATGGTGCCTGGTCAACGATGGGTTCCAGATTGTCCAGAGTCGGCCGATCACCACGCTGTTCCCCATCCCCGCGGCCAGCGATCAAGGGAACCACGTCTACGTGTCCGTCGGCCATCAGCAGATGATGACCGACCCCATGAAGCCGCTGGGAGTCTCTATGTGGCAGCTGACGGCGGCGCGGCCCATGTTTGAGGCCGGCGGGAGGCTGTTCGTCAACGTCACCCGGGAGCTGAGTTCCCCGGCGGGCCGCGCAGGTCTCCTTAAGGCTTTGGGGGGATCTGATCCGCTGATCGGAGACGCGCTGCGGACCATCCTCGAACGCCCCGGCTTCATCCCGACGTTCCCGGACGACGGCCCAGGCGTGATGCCGGCTGGCGGTGCGCCCGCCCCGATCGAGACCGATCCTGCCATCGTCGCCGGGCTGATAGAGCGCAGCCAGGCCTCCATCGCCGTCTTGAAGCGTGGCATCCGAACCATCTCAGGATCGGCGCTGCTCGACTTCATCCTGGCGGACGTCCAGGAGCTGAAGCGGATTCTGCTCGACCCGCAAAGCCTTCCGGTGATCATGGCGGGGATGCAGGCTACCTGGTGGCTCAATGAGCACGTGCAGGCGTGGCTCGGCGAGAAGAACGCGGCCGACACGATCACGCGGTCCGTGCCCAACAACGTCACGTCGGAGATGGGGCTGGCGCTCCTGGGCGTCGCTGACGTGATCCGCCCGCATCCGGACGTGGTGGCATTTCTGCAGCACGTCAAGGACGAGAACTTCCTGGACGAGCTGCCCACGCTCTCGGGCGGGCGCGAAGCCCGCGACGCCATCCAGGCCTACCTCGACAAGTACGGCATGCGCTGCGTCGGTGAGATCGACATCACGAAGCCACGTTGGAGCGAACGCCCCACCACGCTCGTGCCCATGATCCTCGGCAACATCAAGAACTTCGAGCCGGGCGCCGGCGAGCGGCGTTTCGAGGAGGGCAGGCGGAAGGCCAGGGGGAAGGAACAGGAACTGCTGACGCGCCTGCGGGCCTTGCCGGACGGGGAGCAGAAGGCCGAAGAGACCAAACGGATGATCGACCGGATCCGGACCTTCACCGGGTACCGGGAGTATCCCAAGTACCACATGATCAGCCGCTACTTCGTCTACAAGCAGGCCTTGCTGAATGACGCCGATCGCCTCGTGCGGGCCCACGTTCTTCGTGACAGGGAGGACATCTTCTACCTCACGTTCGGCGAGCTCCACGACGTCGTGCGCACGAACCAAGCAGATGACCAGCTCATCCGCCAGCGCAAGGACGCGTTCAGGTCGTATCAAGCGCTCACGCCGCCCCGGGTGCTCACCTCGGATGGCGAGGCCGTCGCCGGGACGTACCGGCGCGCCGATGTCCCGGCCGACGCGCTGACCGGCCTACCCGTTTCCGCCGGGACCGTCGAGGGACGGGCTCGCGTGATCCTGGACATGGCCGAGGCCGATCTCGAAGCGGGAGACATCCTGGTTACCGCCTACACAGACCCCAGCTGGACACCCGCGTTCGTCGCGATCAAGGGCTTGGTGACGGAGGTGGGGGGCCTAATGACCCATGGCGCGGTGATCGCACGGGAGTACGGCTTGCCGGCCGTCGTGGGGGTGGAGCATGCCACCCAGCTGATCCGGGATGGGCAGCGGATCCGCGTGCACGGAACGGACGGGTACATCGAGGTCCTGCACTAGGCAACCACTGATCAAACAGGGCGCCCTCTGTTGCGCAACCCGGCTTACGGTACGGATTCCCGGCGGTGTCCCACCGAATCTGTTTTGTGATCTTGGAATCCCTAAGAAGTCAGTCAGACCAGGTGCGGGCTCGCTCAGAAGGGCTGGCCCAAGCGCTGATAGTGGCTGCATGACGACGAATAGAACTTCCTCGGCCAATTCGAAGTGGACTGGCATGGTCCCGGTTGACGATACGGCGCTGGATGTCACCGACACCGGTGGCCCCGGTATCCCCCTGGTCTACCTCAATGGCCAGTTCGCCACTCCGGGGTACTGGCGGCGGGTCATCGCTGACCTGGGGACGGGGTGGCGGCACATCACCTACGACGAGCGGGCTCGCGGCAAATCGAAGCGTTCTGCGGACTATTCCTTCGAGGTCGCCGTCCGGGATGTCGATGCCGTTCTCGAAGCAAGGGGAGTGCACCGGCCGCTGCTGGTGGGCTGGTCCTACGGGGCGGTCGTCGCGCGCACTGGGCCAGCCGGAATCCGGACCGTGCCGTGGGCGCGGTGTTGGTTGACGGCGCGTACCCGTACGACTGGCTTGACGAGGCCACGGAGCAGCGGATCCGGAAGCTGTTCCGGCGGTTGGGCTGGTTCATGCCGCTGCTGCGCCCGACGGGCCTGGCCCCGCGGATGACCGCCGAAGGGCAGGCCGACAGCAATATGGAGCTCGGCGTGATCTCCCGCGAGCGCGAGCTGGGCCCCGTGCTGGACACCCCCGGCATCACGCCGACCCGCACCGCGATCTTGACCTCGCCTCCTACGGAGTCGTCGCGGTCCTGGACCACGGACGAGGCGCGACGTATCCGGACATGGCCTGGGAGCCAAAATAGGTCTTCGATGCGCTCGCCGCCGCCTACGCACGCGCCCAGCGACCGACCAGGACTCATCACGCAGAAAGTGACGTCCAGCTTGGTTGACAGCGCGACCTGCCGAATATTTCCGGCTGCCAAGATGAGGTCCGCGGCTCGGCAACTGTGCGTAGACGCCCCAGTTCGGGCGTCGCTCCTTCGTGCTAACGATGCAGCGGGCCAGGAATCTTGCCTTGCCGTCTTGTCCGGCTGTAGCGATACTTGCACGCACTGCTGTCTCCTGTGGTCCTGAACGCCACGCCGGAACAGGCGCTTCCCTCTTCGGCAAGCCCCGTGGGCCCGCGCACCGATAAACCTCATCGCGGCATAGCGGATGTTCTTGGTCCGTCCCCAACCGGTCGTGTGGCATGCGCGGCTCTTTAGACTCAGCGCATGCAGCGCTACCCGCTGGGCCCTTTCTCGGTATCTCGCATCGGCTTCGGGGCGATGCAGTTGCCCGGTCCGGGCGTGTTCGGTCCGCCGCGAGACCGTGACCAGGCTGTGGCGGTGCTGCGGCGTGCGGTGGAACTGGGTGTGGACCATATCGACACCGCGCAGTATTACGGGCCTGATGTTGCCAACGAGCTCATCCGGGAGGCTTTGCACCCCTACCCGGGCACCCTGGCGCTGGTGAGCAAGGTCGGCGCGCGCCGCGACGGGTCCGGAGGCTGGCTGCCTTACGACGAACCTGATCAGCTGCGGCGCGGAATTGAGGACAACCTGCGTAGCCTCGGCGCCGGGCAGCTGGCTGCCGTCAACTTGCGGCTCCTCGACGGCGCGGCGCCAGATCAGCGGTTCGACGGCCAGCTGGCCGCCATGATCGCCGCACGCGACGAGGGGCTGATCGACGGCGTCGGCCTGAGCAACATCAGCCGCGACCACCTGCTGCGCGCCCTGGAGGCCACGCCCATCGCGTGCGTGCAGAACCCGCTGAACCTGGTCAACCGCTCCTCGATGCCGGTCCTCCAGGAGTGCTCCGCGCGGGGGATCGCCTTCGTGCCCTTCTTCCCGCTGGGCTCCGGCTTCGGCCGAGCCAACCCGGTGCTGAGCAATGAGCACCTGCTCCGCGCCGCCGGCCGGCTTGGCCATGCCCCCGCTCAGATCGCGCTGGCCTGGCTGCTGGGCCTCGCGCCCAACGTCCTGCTGATTCCCGGCACGTCATCCATGGGGCACCTGGAGCAGAACGTGGCGGCTGCCGGCATCAAGCTGGACGAGCACACCCAGGCGGAACTGACAGCCGCTGCGCGGTAACGGCCCGCACCTGCCCACCGGCCGCGGAACCCACCAACTTGCGGCAGATCCGGACGTGGAGTGCGTGGCTCTGAGGGCATCTCTGGCGCGGTCAAGTTTTGTTTGCATTCCCGTGATTGTTTGCATTTATATAAACAATAGGCGACACTGGCTGTGTGGCCACGGTCGACCTGCTCCTCCACCCCGTGCGCCTGCGGCTCGTGCAGGCGTTCTTGGGCGGGCGCGAGCTCACAACCGCGCAGCTAGCAGCGGAGCTGGCCGACGTGTCGGCCGCACAGCTGTACCGGCACATCTCGCTGCTGCTGGACGCTGGGGTGCTCAACGTCGTCGGTGAGCGACGGGTCCGCGGCGCTGTCGAGCGCACTCTTGCCCTTCGGCTCGAACGAACGCGTATCGAGCCCGGCGACCTCGCACGGCTGAGTCGCGATGAGCACTTGCAGGCGTTCGCCACGTTTTCTGCCGGGTTGCTCGCGGCCTACGAGCGGTACCTGAACAGTGGTGAGCCTGACCTCGTGCGGGACGGTGTCAGCTACTCCATGAACGCGCTGTGGCTAAGCGACCAGGAGTACGCAGACCTGCTCGCAGACGTGGCCCGCATCATCGCTCCGCGCGCTGAGTTCAGACCCGGACCGGGCCGGCGACGGCGGCTCGCGGCTAGCGCCTTCATTCCCGTGCCAGAGCAGACCGAAGGAGACGCCGATGACTATCGTGACCGCGATCGCTGAGCGCGACATCGAGTTCACCAGTGGGACGCTGACCTTGGCGGGCACATTCACGACGCCCGCCGAAACCGGCCCGGCGCCCGCCCCGCTGCTGCTACCGGGTTCCGGTCAGACCGACCGCGACGACAACGCCAAGAAGCTTGCCCTCAACGTCTTCCCCCAACTGGCCCACGCCATCGGCGAGTGAGGCGTTGCAACCCTGCGCTACGACAAGCGCGGCGTCGGCGCCAGCCAGGGCGACTACTGGCACGCCGGCTTCGATGACCGGCTGACCGACGCCGCCGCGCCCTGAGGTGGCTGCGTGCCCAGCCTGACGTCGTCGATCCCCATCGCATCTTCGTGCTCGGCCACAGCGAGGGCGCGCTCTTGCCCGTCCGGCTCGCAGCACAAGACGCAGCGGTAGCCGGAGCAATCTTGCTGGCCGGCTCGGCTAAGACGAGGTTGTCCCGAGTTCCGTTGAACTTCGATGGCGGCCCCGTGATCACCAGGCCGCGTTCATGGTCTCATCGTGACATCCGGCTCTGACATTCTTGTTGGGTAGTGCGCCGGGCGCGGCGCGGAGTTCGGCATGGTGATCGGTGATCCGGCTCGCTCCTGGGCAAGGTGAGGCCACGGGCCGCGTGGCTTCATAACCATGGTGGTAGGGGGACGGGAGCGCTGGTTCTGCCATCTCCCTGATGGCGCCGGATATCCGGCCGGGGATCTGTGCTGGATGGTGGCGCGGGTGCTGGCCGACAATGGCTGACAGCCCCTCGTCGAGGGACTGTCAGGGGAAGACCGGGGCCATTTACAGGCCGCCGAGCAGGTCGCGCAGCGCCTGGGTGTAGCTGTCGAGTGCTTTTCGGCCGTGGCCGGTGAGGGCCACCGTGGTTTTGGACGCAGACCCGTTGCCGGTCTTGTCACTGCTGAGGTAGCCGGCTTCTTCGAGCTTGCGCAGGTGGATGATCAGGTTGCCGGGGGTGAGCCCGATCATGTCCTGCAGGCGGGTGAAGGAGAGCGTGTCGCCGTCGGGCAGGGCCGCCAGCGTCGCGACGATCTTCAGCCGGGTGGGGACGTGGATCAGCGGGTCGAGCTCGCTGGTGGTCATGGCCGTGTCCTTCATGCGCGGTGCAGTTGCCAGGTGATGACGGCGGCGCTGCCCAGGAGGGTGAGGCACAGGCCGGCGCCGGTGACGGCCCACGCCCCGGCTTGCCCAGCGGCCGCGCCCGCGGCGCCGGTGACGGCAACCGCGAGCCCGGTGCCGCACGAGAGCCAGTCAGCCCGTAGCGCCATGAGTGCCGCAAAGGTCAGGCCGACGACGATCAGCGGCACCGTGAGCAGGTACCCCGACTGGCTATCCCAGGTGACGCCCAGCGCCGCCATGACCACGTACGGGGCGATCCAGGCAGCGGCGAGGATGGCGATCTCGGCCTTGCTGAACCGGGATCTGCCACTCACCCCGGCGGTCGCGCGCCTGCGGACGGCGACTGTCGCGGTGTAGTTGATGACCACGAACACGGCCACGACCAGCAGGGCTGAGCCGCCCGGGCCTTTGTAGGGATGCTGTCCGCGCACGGAGAGCCAGACCGTGCCGAGGGCGGCCAGGACCAGGACGGCCCTGATCGCCAGGAGCCAGGGCTGGGCGGGCTGGAACTGGCGCCGTGCCTGCCGTCTGGTCTGCTCAAGCAGCGCCGCCGCCTCGCGGGGGTCGAAGGTGCCGCCGTTGCCGGCGGTGGTGTCAGGTGTGGGGTTCATGGTGTCTCCCTCGATTAACTCTATGCCATAAAGTACATCCTGCTTTACGGCGCAAAGTCAAGAGGCTGAGCCAAGAGCTTTATGATGTAAAGCCAAGCGGCGGACCGGCGGCGCGGCGGAGCCGGCAAGGAGCGGGGCCGGGAAGCCTCCAGGTCCGGCGCCATAGTCGTGGCCTGCACGCCGATCACGCCGAGACCCAGGCAGCGGTCCCAGGCATGCTCCCTCAGCAGCCGCATGTCGTCCAGGGGCCCTTGCGGGCGGTGTTGCTAACCCGGCCGCGCCGCACCGGATCGGGATCATCCCGGCCGCCGCCAGTGTGCCCAGCCCGGACGAGAGTTCCAGCGCCCAGTGGGACTTCGGTGGCGGCCCCCGTGATCATCAGGCCGCGGTCACGGTCTCATCATGGCTGTCGGCGCTGGCCTTCTTGTTGAAGCGCTCTTCCAGCGCGGCGCGGAGTTTCGGCAGGTGGAGGTGGCCGTTGATGCGGCGGAACTGGTGATCGGCTTCGAGCATCCCGGCGGCGCACCAGCGCAGCGCCATCGTCCCGTCCCGCCAGCGCTTGACGTTCTTGGAGTGTTCCCGGCAGATCTCGATCATGGATTCGATCGTTATCTTGAGCCCACGAGATGATCATGAGTTTGACCAGGTATTTTGTGTCGCCGACACTGTCGTCGAGGCATCTTGGGACCGGGGTTCGATCGCCTGGGAAATTTCTTGCCGTGCCGGCGTGTCGCGGCCGCCCTGCCGGCGCGCGCGGTCACGGTTTGCTCCCAGTGCTTCGGCGAGGGCCGTCCGCAGCTGCTGGTTCTCCTGCTGTAGCTGGCGCACGCGTGCGTTGGCTTCGGCGAGCCGGCTTCGCAGGGATGCGTCGCTGATGCGTTGCCGTTCGGGGACTGGACTGGCGGGGGCGGGGCTGCGGCGGCCCTGAGCCGTTCGATCTCGGCGCGGATGGCTGGCTGTGTGTAGAGCCAGGATCGCGACACGCCAGCTTGCCTGGCGACCGTGTCAAAGTTGACGGGGTCGGCGATGCCATCCATGCGCCGCAGCGCAGCCACCGTTCGCCGGTAGGCGTCCTCGGAGCGGCGGCGTGCCGCCGCGAGGAGGTGGCGGGAGTTGTCAGCCCGCACCGGGGACCTGCCCGTCGGCGTCGTGGCGCAGGCCGGCGATGATCTGGTTCAGGTTGGTCAGCACCTGCTTGTTCATTTCGGCCAGGCGGGCCTGTCCGCGGGCTTCGGCCGCGGTGATGATCTGCAGCACCTGTTTCTGGTGCTGGTGGTGCTGGGGCAGGAACTCGGCGGTGGTGAGGAACATCGGGCAGGTCAGGCAGGCGTTGGCGTGCGGGCAGCTTTTCTGCACGGGCAGGCCGCAAAAGCCGTTGGGCAGCGCCTGGGTAGCCCGGCCGAGGCGCTGTTTGGCCCAGGCCGCCTCGGCCAGCGGCCCGTCAGGGTCTAGGGTCACCGGGGCCCCGGTGATGTCGACCTTGCGGGCGGCTTCCCAGTGCCGGCGCACCGTCGTGTCGTTCAGGCGGGCATAGTGGCCGGTCATCTCGGCTGAGTCGTGATCGAGGAGGCGGCGCACCACTTCCTGCGGGACGTCCCGGTTGATCAGTCTTGTCCCCAGCGGGTGGCGCCACTGGTGAGGGGTGAGGTGCACCGGCTGGCCGTGCTCGTCGCGGATGTCGCAGCTATCAAGCCACCGGTAGAGCGCGGCGCGGTAGGTGGAGGAGCTGGCGGGGAAGCGCCGGCCGGGGTTCTTGGTCGGGCGGGGGAAGAGGATGGGCGCATCGCCCGCTCGCTGCTGCTCGCCGATGAGCCCGCGCAGCTCCTCGTCGATGGGGACTAGCGCTTCCCGTTTCATCTTGTGGTTGTAATAGCGCAGGTAAGGGGCGCCCCCGGCGTCGGTGACCAAGCAGTCCCGGGGCAGGGCGAGCGCGTCGGTGACCCGCAGCCCGCAGCGGATCAGGATCACGGTGACGAGCCGGAAGGCAGGGTTGTCCCAGCGGTCGAGGTTGCCGGGCCGTTCGACCTGGCTCATCACCGCCTCTCCGAGCGCCCGCGGCAGGTAGCGAGGCCGCTTGGGCTGGTCGTCGCTGAACACCAGCGCGGTGGCGGGCAGGGTGTCGTCCCAGTGGTGTTGGCGGATCGCCTGCAAGAACGAGGCGAGCTGGCCGATGTGGTCGTTGTGACGCTGGCGTCCCGCCCATTCGGTGTGCAGGTTGGCGAGGTAGCGCTCGATCACGTCGCGGTTCACTTCGGCCAGGGCGCTGATGTGCAGGCGCTCGCAGAACGCGGCGAACCGGGTCAGCGAGCGCAGGCCCCGGCGCACCGTTTCCAGGTTCAGCCCGGCGGCCAGCCGGGTCCGCAGCCAGCGTTTGACCAGCTGGCGCAGCCACGGCTGGGGAATGCCGGTGAAGTCCAGCGTCTGGTTGCCCGGGCCGCCGAGCCGGCGCATCAGCCACACGTCATGGGCGAACCCTGCTTCCCACCCGCAGCCTTCGACCAGGTCGGCGACGCGGCGGCAGGCGTAGATCACGAACCGCCCGGCGGCCGGGTCCCGGGGGAGCTTCGCCTCGGCCAGCGCGCGCCACTGCGCCTCGCTGTGGTCCAGCAGCGAGACCACGTCGCCCGCGGCGAGGACGCCGACCGCCCGGCGCACCACGGCGGGTGCGATCTTGCCGGCGGCCTCGTCACGACGGCACTGCAGCGCGTACTGGATCTCCAGTTTCAGGCGCCCACCGAGCCGGTCCAGCTCGATCGTCTCGCTGAGCGTCGTCATGGTCGGCAGGAACGAGCCGACGAAGGCTTGGAGGTCCGGCCGGCCGTTCGCCCGCCAGGTGGCCTGATGAGCGTGGCAGAGGCCGCTGGCGGCCTGCGGCCATCGCTGGCAGTGCTGGATACCGCACCGGGCGCCGTCCGGCGGCGCTTTGACGGCGGGCTGGCCGGCGATCCAGGCCGGCAGCTCGGGCCGCCCGACCCGGTCCCAGCGCTGGAAGTGCAGCTGGCAGAGCCCCTGCCGGGCAGACCCCGTAACCGCAGCCGGCGACCCGGCAGCGCTGGTTCGGCTGCTGCCGGCGCCACGGCTCCTGGGCGGCGGCAAAGGCCTCCAGCGGAGGGCGGCCGGCGTGCGCCCACCGGTGGTAATGGCCCGGGCAAAGGCCCCGGCCGCGTGCCGCGCGCTCGCAACCGGCGACCTGGCATTCCCTGCCGCCGAAGACCGGATCGGCGGCAGGGAAGGTGAGCACGTCGGACCGGAACTCCGGGCGCACAGCAGCAAGCAGCCGCTCCAGCAGCCCGGCGCCGCCGGCCGGGGCTGGGGCGCTCACAGCTGGATCTCCCGGCCGCTGAACCAGCCCGCCGCCTCCAGCGCCCTGCGGGCATCCTCAGCGGTCAGATGACCGTAGACCTGCTGAGTCGTGACCACCGAGGCATGCCCGAGGACCTGGGACACCACCTCGACCGGCACCCGGTCGCGGAGCATCCTGGTCGCCGCCGAGTGACGGAACCAGTGCGGCTCGAACTCGATCCCGGTCCGCTGGCGCACCCGCCGCACCAGGTCATAGGCCGCCGGGTAGGCCATCGCCTGGCCGCGCGGCTCGGCGAACAGGTTCACGAACACGTAGTCGGAGTCCAGGCCGCCGTACTCGGCGTGCAGGTAGTCCCCGTAAAGCCGGATCAGCCCGGGGCTGACCGGGACCACCCGCTCGGCCCGGGACTTCGAGCGCGCCCGGTTCGCGTTCTCGCGCGGGGTGATCCGCACCTGCCGCTCGGCGGCGGCGATGTCCTCATGGCGGAGCCCCAGAGCCTCCCCGATCCGGCAGCCGCTGTCGTAAAGCAGGGCGAACAGGAAACGATCCCGCAGATGCTCGCAGGCGTCCAGGATCGCCTGAGCCTCGGCAGCTGTCAGCACCCGCGGCAGCTTGCGGGGCGCCTTCAGCGCGACCGCCCGCCGGGCCTGCGGTCTGCTCTTGCTGATGTGGTGCAGGAACGGCTTCCACCCGCCCCGGCGGCCCGCAGGCTGCCAGGTGACCAGCAGCTCGCCCAGATCGACGCCGTGACGAGCCTGATGCTGGTAAAACGCCGCCAGCGCGGACAGCTTGCGGTTCACCGTCGAGGCCGTTACCTGCGGCTCGGCTGACGGCAGCACCGCCACCGCACCCGCCCGGCCTGGCGGCGGCAGCCGCAGCCAGGCCGCGAACTCCCCGATGTCCTCCAGCCGCACCATCCGCCAGTCCAGGCCGCGGCCGCCCAGGAACGCGAACCAGTCCTTCAGATCATGCGCGTAGGCCTTGACCGTGTTCGGTGAGCGCTCGATGTCGCTCAGGTAGGCCAGATAGCGCTCCACCGGCTCAACCGGCCGGCCCTGCCCGTCCAAGACCGTCCACGACTCACCCCGCGAGCCGCTCCCCACCACCCGCTGAACAAACACTGCGCCTCCCCGAAGCCGCGTGCTGGACGGGCCATAGATAACCACGTCCAGAAGGCAGATCCGGGGCGCTCAACGCCTCGCCGACTACGTCATAGACACCCTCGACGGGGCTCAAGATAACG
>CAVTIX010000011.1:0-126191 GCA_963734725.1 uncultured Actinomycetes bacterium | reverse complement strand
CATGGACCGGGTCAGCGCCACTACGCGGCGCCCTTGGCCGCGCAGTACGAGGCGAAGTTGGCGACGCCGACCAGGGCCGCGACTGAGCCCTGGTTGATGACCGACCCGCTGCCCGCCGCGACCATGGACGGGGCGGCGGGGCCTGGGTGCACAGGAACGTGCCCTTGGCGTTGACCGCGAAGCTGCGGTCCCAGTCGTCGTCGGTGGCCTCCAGCACCGAGCCGCTGCTGTTCACCCCGGCGTTGTTGTACAGCACGTTGACCCGGCCCAGCTCGCCGAGGATCTGGCCGAAGGCGCTGCCCACCTGCGCCCGGTCGGCCACGCTGGCCACCACGGCCAGCGCCGCGCCACCTGCCGCGGCGATCAGCTGCGCGGTCTCCTTGGCCGCGTCCGCGTTCACGTCCACCACCGCGACCGCGGCTCCCTCGCGGGCGAACAGCCCGGCGGCCGCGCGCCCGATCCCCGAGCCCGCTCCGGTCACCACGGCGATCTTGCCGTCCAGCTTCCCCATCGGGCCTTTCCTCTCTTAACGAAAACCACGCGGTGCGCGGCCGTCAGTCACCTCGCGGACTTGCCGCGCCAGTCACCAGGCGGACGTGCCGGGTCAGTCACCATGCCGACATGCCGCCGTCCACCACCAGCGGGTGGCCGGTCATGTAGCCGAGCCGCCCGGAGGCGAGCACCGCGACCGCGTCGGCGATCTCCTCCGGGGACGCGACCCGGCCGGCCGGGATCCGCTCTTCCACTGCGGCCCGCAGGCCGGGCTGGTCCAGGCGCCACGCGGTCATCGGCGTGTACACCATGCCCGGGCAGACCGCGTTGGCCCGGATGCCGGCCGCCGCGTAGTCCACCGCGATGGACCGGGTGAGCATCAGCGCCGCGCCCTTGGACGTCGTGTACGCGCAGCGGCCCGGGAACGCGACCAGCCCGGCGACCGAGGCGATCGTGATGATGTGCCCCGCGCCCCGGGCCAGCATCGACGGCAGCACGGCCCGGCTGCACAGGAACGGGCCGCGCACGTTGACCGCGATCACCTTGTCGAACTCCCCGGCCGGGGTCTCGTGGCAGGTGGTGGCCTGCTGCGAGCCGGTGATGCCGGCGTTGTTGACCAGCACGTCGATCCCGCCGAGCTGGGCCAGGACGGTGCCGATCGACGCCGTTATGGAGGATTCGTCACGGACGTCGCAACGGAGAGCCAGGGTGGCCGGGCCGGCCGCCGCGGACGGGTCCAGGTCGAGCGCGGCCACGGTGAAGCCGTCCTGGGCCAGCCGGGCGCAGGTGGCCAGGCCGATGCCGGAGCCGCCGCCGGTGACCACGGCCACCCGGGCGCCGGGGGGACCGGGGAAAGCGGTCACAGGTTCACCGGCATGGCCTGGCCGGCCCGCAGCCGGCAGAGCTGGATGAAGTGCTCGGGGTTGAGGAACAGCTCGTTCAGCTCGGCCATCTCATCCATGGTGAAGCCTTCGGCCGGCGGATCAGGTAGTCGATGTACTGGAACGCGTCCTTGGCCCCGTAGCCGACGTGGTGCGCGCCGACCACCTTGCGGGTGTCCGCGTCGATGACCAGCTTGAGCCAGCCGGACAGCAGCGGGCGGGTGAACGCGTAGAGCATCGAGCCCTCGGCCGCGGGCAGCGCGAACGTCTCCGGGTCGGCGTCGTCCGGCGGCATCTGGATCTTGATGACGTTGCGGTACTTCTCCTGGGCCTCGGCCTCGGACAGGCCGCACCAGGTGACCTCGTACGTGGTGTGCAGGAAGTCCGGGTACTGGGTGTAGTCGAACTCGTAGTCCTCGCCCATGATGTTGCGGGCCGCGCCGACCCCGCACTTGCGCGCCTTGAACATCTCCATCGGCGGGCCCACCAGGTCCCCGGCCGCGTACACGCCCGGCACCGAGGTGCGCATGTGCGTGTCGGCGATGACGAAGCCGCGCTCGTCGGTCTCCAGGCCCAGTGGCGCGTACATGCTCAGGTCGGGGCGCTCGCCGGTGCCGACGAACACGAAGTCGGTGTCGATCTGCCGGATCTGGCCGTCCGGGGCCTGGTAGCGCACGCCGGTGACCTTGCCGTTGCCCAGCACCTCGAGCGGTTCCGCACCGACCACGATCTCGATGCCCCGCTCGGCCATCATCTGCACTACATAGTCGCGCAGGCCCGCGTCCACGTGGTGCAGGCTGGCCGTTTCCATCAGCGGGCTGCGGGTCAGGATCGTGGTCTGGCAGCCGGTGGCCTGGAAGAACGACCCGTACTCCAGGGCCACCTTCGAGCCGCCGATGATCACACAGCGGTTCGGCTCGTAGTCGAGATCCTCGATCAGCGTGGCGAAGTCGTAGACGCCCTTGATGCCGATGCCCGGCATGTCCGGGTAGGCGGTGCGGGCCCCGGTGCACAGCACCAGGTTGCGGGCCTGGAACCGCTGGCCCTCGACCTCGACCGTGTGCTCATCGATGATCGTGGCCGGCGTGTTCAGGATGAACTCCATGTCCAGCTGTTCCTTGGACTGCCAGTTCATGATCGCGTGCGGCCCGCCGCGGCCCGCCTTGAACAGCTCGACGATCTCCTGGATGCTGGCCCGCTTGTCGTCGAACGGCGGGTACCACAGGCGCCCCTGCATGTGCCGGGCCAGGTCCAGCTCGCGGGCGCACTCGGAGAACAGGTGGTGCGGCACGCACGCCTGGTGCGGGCAGGACCCGCCGAGGAACGGCCAGGCGTCGATCGTCAGCTGGCGGCCGCCCCGGGCGCGCAGGAACGCCGAGCCGAACCGGCCGGCCGCGCCGCCGCCCACGAAGATCGCGTCGTAGTCGCGGCTGTCCTCGTCCGGGGTGGCCACGTTCCACAGGCCCCCGGTGTTGTCCTGCGGGTGGGCCACGATGTCGTCGATCAGCAGCGTCCACTCGCCCACGGTCAGCGGGGCGCCGTCCGCACCGCGGTCCTGGCCGGCCAGCCGCCCGAGGTTGCTGACCCGCCCCCGCAGGGCCTTGAATCCATCGCCGGGGTTGCGCACGTCGATCATTTGCTGTCCTCACCGCTGGTCGGGCCGGCCACCGTGTGGTCGGGCCGGCGCCTGCCTGTTCAGGATCACCAGCGGCGCCGGGCCGGGGCAGGTCACCGGGGGACGAAGTACGCGGCGGGCGTTATCCCTTGAGGTTCAGCGCTCGCCGGGTAAGGCTCAGCGCTCGTCGTGCAGGGCCTGCAGGGTGCCCCAGGCCCGGGTGGCGAGCTGCAGGTTGAAGTGGACGTCCGGGTCGTTCAGCTCCAGGCCGGTCAGCTCGCGGATCCGCTGCAGCCGGTACTTCAGCGTGCTCTTGTGCACCGACAGTTCGGCCGCGGTCGCATCGTAGTTGCCGCCGTGCTCCAGGTACTGGGTGAGCGTGTGCACCAGTTCGGCCTTGCGCCTCGCGTCGTAGTCGAGCAGGCTGCCCAGCCACTCGCGGACGAACGTCTCCACGTCGGTGAGGTCCGGGATGGCCGCGAGCATCCGGAAGATGCCCAGCTTGGGGTACTCGCAGGCGCTGTTACCAGGCAGCAGGGTCTTGCGCAGCCGCAGCGCCAGACCCGCCTCGCGCAGCGACCGGGGCAGCTCCGACGGCCGGGCGCACGGCCCGCCCACCCCGATGTGCACCTGGCCGCCCAGGTCGGTCTCGACCGCCCGGCGCAGCTGCTCCCAGTTGGCCTGGCCGGCCGTGACGATGGCCACGTCGCCGGACCACGTCTCGAACAGCCCGTCCTGCCGCGCGGTGCGCATCGCCCGGCGGACCGCGGACAGCAGCGCGTCGTGCGCCCGGGCCCGGCCGCGGCCCTCGACGATGACGACCCGGTGCGGCCGCCGCAAGTCATAATCCAGCGCCTCGGCCCGGGTCAGCGCGCTGTCGTCGTCGCTGCCGGCCAGCAGGTCATGGACGAGGTCGCGGCGCAGCCGCAGTTCGGTGTCGGCGATACCGCGCAGCCGGGCCAGCTCCATGGACAGCACGGTCGCCCCGTGCTCCAGGGCGACCAGGTCGGCGTGGTCGGCCCGGTGCTGCGCGTCGATCAGGGCCAGCACGCCGAGCACGTCGGTGCGCGGCGAGGCCAGCAGGATCAGCCGCTCGCCGTCCCGGACCGGCGTGCTGGCCCGCATGAGCCGGCGGAGCAGGTGCTCACGCTTGGCGAAGGACTCCTTCGGGTACGGGTCGGGCTGGCCCGGGCCGCCCCAGGCGGTCAGGTTGCCGTACCGGTCCTCGATGGCGACCGGCATCCCGGTGAGCTCGTGCAGCGCCTTGGCGATGCCCGGCTGGCCCTCGCCGGACACGGCCACCCGGGTCAGCCGCTGGTGGATGTCCATGCTGCGCTGCAGGCTGGTCACGGTCTCGGCCAGCGCGTCGTTGGTGGCGGCGAGTTCGGCGGCGGTGGCCCGTTCCCGGGCGTGCAGCCGCGCGTTGGACACGGCCACCCCGGTCTGCTGCGCGATGACCTGGATCAGGAACCGCTGCTCGGCGGGGGGCTCGCCCACGCAGGATGCGACCAGGTGACCGAGCAGGCCACCGACCCCGCGCAGCGGGTAGGCCCAGGCCCACGCCCGGCCCGGCAGGCGGACCGGCCCGGCCGCCGTGCCGAGCGCGGCCAGCTGGCTGAGGAGACCGGCCGGCGGGCTGCTGCCAGCGGCTGCGGCCGGGCGCCACTGACCGTCGGTGAAGCCGTAGCCGTCGATCCGCCACGGTCCGAGCCCAGGGGCGGAGGAGGCGGCGAGCTCCAGGATCTGGTCCTCGTTGACCGACTCGGTCATCAGCAGCGAGATGACCAGCAGCGCGCGGAACTCGCTGAGCCGCTCGCGCAGGTTCGCGTCGGGTGGATCCGCATCCGGGTCCCCGTGCTGGCCGCCGTGCGGTGGGGCCAGGGCAGCGGCTATCGCCGCGGTGTGGTTCCGGGTGGTCTGCTCGGTGGTCATCGCGGCGGGTCAGGCGCGGGCCGACCTGAGGAACTCGTCCGGCTCGACGTAGTAGGGGTTTTCCACCAGGATGCCCTGGACCAGCACCTGCGGATGGGTCTTGACCACGTTGACCACGACTTCGCCGCTGAACTTGTCCAGGTCATACAGGCACAGCACGACGACCGGGTAGTTCGGGGTGACCCGGTTCAGCTCGGACTCGTAGCCCACCAGGTGCTCGACGCCGGGCGCGTCCCGCAGCGCCCAGGTCATCTCGCCGACCAGGCGGTAGAACGAGTAGCCCTCGATCTCCGCCTTGACCATGTGCTCGGTCCAGAACGTGAGCATGTCGCTGGTGGTGAACTCGCCGCCCGCCAGGTAGGTGGACTCCGGCAGGTGGATGTCCAGCTGGCCATCGAACGGGCCGGGTTCGCCCCGCGAGCCGGGCAGGGCCTCAAGCCGTTTGGCGGTGCCGGCCGAGTCCACGATGCAGATGCACTTGTCGCCGGCCGTCAGGCCCGCGCCCAGGTAGCCGTTGAGCAGCCGGTCCCGGTCGTCATCGCCCCGGTAGAAGGCGCAGACATGGCTGCCCGGCAGCAGGCCGATCTCGTCGATGCCGCTGGGTACCGGTCCGACCATCCGCCCCACCACCTCGTGACCGCGTTAACAGGGATAGTACGTCGCAAACCGAACATGCTGCTCACCCCGCGAGGGTGAAGATCTCCGGATTGCTCCTCCCCGAGGGCCAGAAATTCACCGCCAGCCAACCGCTGGGAGGTGGCCGCAATCGTGCTCACGCCGCGCCTCATCGGCATGGCCGGCCACCGAATGCGCTGACCTGCCCAGCCCGCCGCAGGTCGAGTAGCATGCAGCAGCACGCCCCCGCCGGTGTAGCTCAGTTGGCAGAGCAGCCGTCTTGTAAACAGGCAACCGAAGACCATCTGAGCTGCGGATTCATCGAGCGTCTAGCCGATTTCGGCACGTCTTCGGCGCGTGCGACGCCAGCCCGGTGGGTGCGGGAAGGCTGCGATCGATCAGTAGGCGCCGCCCGGCCGCAGGTTGTCAGGAGGCTTTGAAGACTTCGTCGAGGTGCCATTCGAGGAAGTCGCGGTTGGGCCGGTCGGCTCGGGGCTCGGGCAGGTCGATGACCTGCCTGGCCTTGACGTAGAACTGATCGCCGTTGTGGAAGTCCTCGCGTAGCCGCGGCTCACCAGTAGCCGGTGGCGGGGGTCGACGGCGAGGTATCCGCGGTCGAAGAGGGTGTGGACGTCCGACCTGAGCAGCATCCCGTTGTCGAGGCGATGCTCGCCACCCACCGTGACGGGCCGGATATGCGCCGCCTGCAGCACCGGCGGGATGTGGGTTCCGCTGATCGCGCGCCTGCCGCACATCCATCCTCACCAGCTCCGCCACACCCTGGCCACCCAGGCGATCAACCGCGGGATGAGCCTGGAAGCCATCGCCGCCCTGCTCGGCCACCGCAGCCTCGACATGACCCTGCGCTACGCGAAGATCGCCAGCCGCACTGTCGCGGATGAGTACTTCGCCGTGTCCGAGAAAGTCGAAGCCCTCTACGGCCAGCCCGCCCAGCTCCCCGCCGACGCCGCCGGGCCGAAGATGACCCGGCTGCGCCGCGAGCACCACCGCCTGCTGGGCAACGGCTGGTGCACCCGTCCACCCCAGCTGGACTGCGCTTTCGAGTCCATCTGCGAAACCTGCAGCTATTTCCAGACCAGCATCGAGTTCCGCCCAACCCTGCAAGCCCAGCACGACGACGCCGCCGCCCACGGCCAGACCAGCCGCCAGGAACTCTTCGCCCGGCTCGTCAGCCAGATCGACGGCACCCAGGCATCATGATCAGCTTGACAGCGATCACCCGCATAATGCCGATGTGAGTACGCGGCGCCACTCCGGGGGCAGCCGGAGCGACGGGGAGTTAGCCATGGGATGCCGTCGCCACGCATCAGGGCGCTGCGGTGCCGGTGCCGTGCCGGTCGCGGACGGCGGCCACGGCCTCGTGCTGGGTGAGCCGGGAGCCAGCGGCGGACACCTGGCCGAAGCGGTCGGCCCCGCTCAAAGACGCGGCGAAAGCCCACCGCATCGTCGAGACCGGGCACTCGGGCGGCAAGGTCATCCTCATCCCGTGAGATGAATGCCCGTACCGGGGCCGCCACCCCCACGCGGCCCTCGCGGGCGGCCCGGTACGTCCCCTTCCCCCGGGACGTGAGCCGACCTCCACAGAAGTTGGTTCCCTCGCGTCTTGTCGGGTATCAACGTCGGATCCTAGGTACATGTCCAGCGTCCGGGCCGGGTCCGGGCGTGCACGCGAAGGAGGTGGAGCATGCCATTCGTCGCCTCGAATGACGGCACGCAGATCTACTACAAGGACTGGGGATCGGGACAGCCGATCGTCTTCAGCCACGGCTGGCCGCTGTCCTCCGACGACTGGGACCCGCAGATGATGTTCTTCCTGAACGAGGGGTACCGCGTCATCGGCGTCGACCGCCGCGGCCACGGGCGTTCCGAGCAGGTCGCCGGCGGCCACGACATGGATCACTACGCCGACGACCTGGCGGCGGTGGTCAACCACCTGGATCTGCACGACGCGATCCACGTCGGCCACTCCACCGGCGGCGGCGAGGTCACCCGCTACATCGGACGGCACGGCGAGAGCCGGGTCGCCCGCGCGGTGCTAATCAGCGCGGTTCCGCCGATCATGGTGCAGAGCGACAAGAACCCGCAGGGCACGCCGAAGAAGGTCTTCGACGACTTCCAGGCGCAGCTGGCGGCCAACCGCCCCGGTTTCTACCGGGACATCGCGGCCGGCCCGTTCTATGGCTTCAACCGGCCGGGCGTCGAGCCGCAGGAGGCTCTCATCCAGAACTGGTGGCGCCAGGGCATGATGGGCGGCGCGAAGGCGGCGTACGACAGCATCGTGGCCTTCTCGCAGACGGACTTCACCGAGGACCTCAAGAAGATCTCGGTCCCGACCCTGGTCATGCACGGCGACAATGACCAGGTGGTGCCGTTCCACGACGCGGGCCCGCTGTCGGTGAAGCTGGTCCAGAACGGGACGCTCAAGTCGTACCAGGGTTACCCGCACGGCATGATCACCACGCAGCACGAGGTCATCAACCGCGACCTGCTGGAGTGGCTGCGGTCCTGAAAGCCCTGCCGAGCCGGGTGGCCCGTCCAGACGCGGGCCACCCCTGTCAGTCACCCAGCAGTTCGTTCGAGCGATACTTGTAGAGGCGGTCGCGTAACTCGGTCACAGCGTGATCCCGATAGGTCGGATCGACCTTGGTCAGCGCCTTCATCACCTCGGGGGCCACATCGATGGCCACACTGCCCGCCCAGGAGCGGTTCCTGCACGAGCGGTTCGGTGCGCCGTGCGACGACTACACGCGGCGGGTGCGTCGCTGGCTGTGACTGGACCGGCCGTATCGCCGGTCGGTTCGCGCGCCCTCCATGGAACTCGGAACTACAAGAGCGGAACGGCGTGTCGGCTCTCCCTGCGATGCGGCAGCGACTCGCCGCCGAGCGAACATCCGCACATCAGCCTGAGTCGGTTTGCGTCAAGCTTGGCCGGTGCCTCGTCCGTCGTCTGTCCCTGCATAGCGGTATGGGGTTTGGCCCAGCAGCGCGTGATCGGGTTGAAGAGACGACGGGCGGGGCTGCCCATGATGTGCGCCGAGATCACCGTAGTGTCTCAATGCCGCGGAGGGCTCGCCCCGGCCGCCAGCTTGAAGTGCCGCTGATGGGTCAGGCGGCGAGTTGTCTGCTTTGCCGCCGGGTGCCGTGGGTCGCGGTGGCTGGATCCCATGCCTGCCCGGTGGTGATGACCGCGTGCAGCTGCCGCAAGATCGCCGCCGCGATCACGGCCTGCGCCTGGGTAGCTGTGAGCTTGTTCTGCTCTCTGCTGGTCAGGTGCTGGTAGCGGGCCCGGTAGACGGGGTTGGCGCGCTGGGCTCCCCAGACGGCGCGCCAGGCGGCCAGGCGCAGCCCGGGACGTCCCTGCCCGGTCAGCCGGGTGCGGCCGGTGAACGCGCCGGACAGTTTCTCCCGCGGGGCCAGGCCAGCGTGCTTGACCAGCGCGCGGGCGGTGGCGAATCGCCTCGGGTCGCCGGTCTCGGCCAGGATCGCCGCCGCACCTACCGGCGACAGGCCAGTGATCGAGGTGGCCAGCGCGGTCAGCCCGAGCTCGCCCAGGACCGCGGTCATCCGCTGCTCAGTCTCGGCGAGCCGGTGCTGGGTGAGCTGCCAGTCTTCCAGCAGCAACGCCACGCGCTCCAGCGCGCCGGGCCGGTGGGCGATCACCCCCGTGCGGTCGCTGAACGCGGTGAACAGCCCCCGCAGAATGCGCAGGCAGGGTTTCTGCCCGCCACGGCGGGTGATCGCACCCCGCACCGCCTGCTCGAAGCGGGCCGCGCCCAGGCGCCGGGTCCGGCCGAAGTCCCCGCCGTCGCGGCCAGTGATCACCCACATCGCGGCCAGCCACGTGCCCGACCGGAACGGCTGCCGCGCCGTGTCCAGCGCGGCCGGCCAGACACACTCCACCAGGTCCCGCATCTGCTGGATCTGGCTGCCGGCCTCAGTGAGCAGCTGCTCCCGCCGGGTGCCCAGATGCCGCAGCCGGCCCCACATCTCGTCCACCCGCTCCGGGACATAACAGCGCAGCTGAGCCGTGAGACGGGCGATCAGCACCGCGTCTTTCTCATCGGTCTTATCGCAGGTCAGGTCCTCGGTGCGCCGCGACCACGAGGTGACCACCGGCTGCACGCACACGAACGGCATCGACCGGTCCGCGGCCAGCTGCCCCAGCACCCGCCACCGGTGCCCGGTCGGCTCGCACGACACCGTCACCCCAGCCCATCCGCTGGCCGTGGCACGCCCAGCGGCCCAGTCCAGCGCCGAGCCACGATCCCAGGCGCGGCACCGGAACGTCCGCCGCGCGATGACCTTCGAATCGTGATCGCTCACCACGACCATCTGCTTCTTGCCGGCCAGGTCGATCCCGACGATCGCGTTCGTCACTGGCACCAGGGCCCGCAGCCGCTCCAGCCGGGCATTGCGGTTGCGATCACCTCGGGACACGCCACTACCGTTACCCATGAACGTCCTCCTGCTGCGTGGGACACCAAGCCCGAAGCGCATCAGGGGGACGTTCTCACGTCACGAACCGACACGCACAACGTCTTTCTATGCCGCCGAGGGCGCGGATTTGGGGTGCTGGGTGGCTGGCTGGGGCTTTGGGGAGATGAGGCCGCGGTCCCTGCCGCGTACGTGGGCTCCTGGCGGCCGCGGGCTGGGCGTACCTGGTGAGCCGGCGTGGCGAAGATCGCGGTGTGCTCGGCGGCGGGGAGCTGGGGCTGGGTTAGCCCGCCACTGACTCCCGCCGGAAATGCGCAGTCCGTAAGGGGCCTGATCTGGCGTTCAGCGTCCGTTGGCGGCGGCCTCATACTTGGTTCAGCGTCCGTTGGCGGCGGCCTCATACTGCTGGACCACGCTGGCCGGGATGCGGCCGCGCTCACTCAGCTTGATTCCCTGGGTTTTTGCCCAGGCCCGGACGTCTCCGCTGCGCTGCCGGTTTGCTGACGTGCGTGGTGCGCGGCGGGACGGAGCCCGTCGCGCTTTGCGGGCGTGCTCGACGAACTGCGACAGTCCCTTCCGGAAGGCGCGGGCGTTCTTCTTGCTCAGGTCGATCTCGTACTCCGCGCTGCCGAGCCCGAATCGCACGGTTTCCGCCGCTGGGCCGCCGTCAAGGTCGTCTTCCAGCGCGATGCTTACTTTCTGGACCATCTCAACCTCCGTGACCGCGAAAGACTAGGCGCGCCGTACACATTGAATTCGGAGCCGCCTAACCGCAACGCCGCCGATCATCTGCTGTCTTTACCAAGCTGAATTCACCGGCCGGGTCGTTTATTCCGCTAGCCCGGCCACCACCACTGCCGCACAGCAGGCTGAAAGCCTTCCCATCTTCCCCCGGTGTGCTTAGCGCAGCGGCAGCGCCGCTGGCGCCGAAGAGACGCTCACGGCCCCGGACGATTTTCCCGCCGCCACCGCTAGAGCCTGCCGTCGGCTTGGACCCAACCAGGCGGATGGGGGATGAGGACAGGGAAGGCCCGGTTGAGGTCTTCAGCCTCGCCACCGAAATTCTGGCCGTCCAGGGCGCCACGGCCGTTGTGCGGGCTGAGACCCGCTACGGGGACCGGGCTCGCCAGGTACCGGACCTGTGGATTATGCATATACGTAACGACGGCCGCTGCACCTGGTTCGGGGAATGGCCTTACTGGCCTTGGCGCTCCTACTCCGCCCGCCACGAGCCCTTCGTAAACAGTAGGTACGACGTCGCGCTCTTCTGCCGCCCTGGGCGGACGCAGGAGTGACAAACGCTGTCATGGTTGACAGCTTGTGCTGAGGGCTCACCGTCCATGCTGCGGGCGGACTGAGCCGCATGTCCTGCTCGTGGATCGTCGGACGAGCGCGGCGGGTGTGGCCCGGCATCGGTTGGTGGCTTCGGATCGGCCGGGTGGACCCGAGCGGCCTGGTCGATGCATCGCGGTGACCGGCTGAGCCCACAGGGTATTCCTGTTGTGGCGCACAGCTTCACGGACGGGTCCTGTCACCCCGCGCATACTTGGTGTGCGCGTCGATCGAGGGGTCCCCATGCTGCAACTGCAGTACCAGCGAGTCCAGGCAGCAATCCGTCAGGTAGACCTTGCAGGTCTCGCCCCGACGATGCTCGCCTTCATGAAGGCAAACGTCGCGAGCAATGCGCTCGTGCTCGTCAACCAGCACGGAGTGATGTCGAAGCCGGGCTGCATAATCGCCTCACCGAGTTTCAGTGGTGTCACCGATCAGGACTACGTCCACCACTGGACGCGAGACGCGGCCATTACGGCAGTCGAGATCGCGGAATCCTTGCCACCGAATAGCGGAGTCGACCAGGTCCTGTGTGACTATGTCTCCTTCTCTGAGATCTGCCAGACCAATGCCATCAATAGCGGCCACTTCTTCCGCGCGGCCTTCCAGATTGACGGCAACGTCCGTGACTGGTCCGACCAGAAGGACGGTCCTGCCCTGCAGAGCCTGGCGTTCGTGGCGGCGTGGCCGTTCCTCGACGACCCGTCCAAGGCGACCGCTAGGCAGGTCGCTCAGCGCAGCCTCAACGAGACGGTCAATAACTGGCGCAACGACGTCCAGATGTTCGGACCGTGGGAGGACGTCGAGGGCCCCTCCTTCTTCGCCCGAGCAGCCCAGGTCAGATTTCTCGAGGAGGTCCAAAACACGAACACGCTGGGCCTGCACCCGCCGGCTGAGTTCGAGCCGGCGCTTGAGGGCCTGAAGAACGCCCTGGACACGCACTCGGACGACGCTCAGGGGTTCTACCTCTCGATCCCGGGGGGAGTAGCTGGCGACCCGACGTTCACCGACGTCAGCGGCTTCGATCCCAACACCGATGTCGTGATGGCCTGCATCTACGGCTCGATCTCCTGCACCGACCCCAAGCTCCTGGCGACCGCGGCCAAGGTCCGGGCCGTCTATGACGTCGGCGGGTCCACTTCGTACCCGATCAACGAGGCTGACCGAGACGACGCGGAGCGTGGGTTCGGACCGATGGCCGGTCGCTATCCGAGCGACACCTACGACGGCAACGTGGGCAGGGACAGGGAGCATCCCACCAAGGACCACCCGTGGGCGCTGTGTACGGCGAACTTCGCCCAGCTCTACTACCTCGTAGCGCGCGCGTTCGAGAGCGGCAGGGCCGCGGCCTACGACGACCTGACCGGATCGTTTTTCGGCCAGATCGGACTAGACGCGGCCACAGTCAACAATCCAGCTGACGCCTCGACGGCCGGGGATGCACTGAGGACCGCCGGCGACAAGATGCTCCAGGCGGTCATCTTCCACAGCGACCACTACCGGCTCAGCGAGCAGTTCGATGGCACGACCGGCTTTGAGAAGAGCGTCAGCGACCTGACCTGGAGCTACGCCGCCTACCTACGCGCCGTACGGACACGCTAGACGTCGGGACAGTCCCAGGTGCCACGGCGATAAGAGTCCCAGGGGGAGCACGGCGGTGATTGAGGACTCGGGCGCTGCCTGCCGCGAAATGGAGACCGGCCACGATCCCACTATGAGTGGCCAAGCCCCGGCAGCGGATGCTGTGGGCTGTCGTGCACGGCGCGATTGCCGGCGGGTGGTGTGCGCGAGGCGGACCTGTTCAACTTCGCCGATGAGACCGTGATTCGGAAGATGGCAAGCTGCTGGTACCCGCCAGGGCAGCCGTCCACCAGGCGAGAAACCGCACACTGATTTGCCGAAATGAGTACCTCATCCGCGCGCATATCTATACACAAAGTGGAATACTCAGTCACGCTTTCTCGCCTTGCTGGCAATCGCGATGGAGCTTTTTCTATCGTTCTGGTAGGAAATCAGATCGCCGACTCCGGTGCGGAGCTGAACTGCCTGGCCCGCGCAGGCACGTGTGCGCAGATCGTCCGGTTCTGGGGCTTGGGCAGAGACCGCGGCTCTCTGGGTTAGGGAGCCCGCAGGCGAGGGGCGGTAATGCGCCTCTGCTATCTGTGCGTACTTCATGCGGCCCGAACCGGCGACCGCCTGCGCGGTCCGCCAGCCTGCGCGAGCCGCCGACGGACGAGTGCCTTGCAGCAGAGGCGAGCATGGGCCTGCTGTTCCGGTGGATGCATCGGGCTGAGCTGAACAGCCAGGTCGGCGCTGGTGGCATGTCAGGCTGCCGGCCGCCGGAACGGGCGCACGGCAGCCTTCTCGTCGTCGGCTGGATCTGGCACCCAGCTGCGGTGCATCACCCAAGGGCGACGGGGGCAGGCTGTCGAAGACCGGTAGCCGGCCGAGGAAGAAGCTGAGCAAGCACAAGGCGAGCGAGACAGCTACCCAGATGCAGATCACGATGGACATGGCGTGTCCCCTTTTCGGTCCGGGTGACCCGGCCACCCGCGGCGGGCAGCGGGGTGAGCTCCGGCGGGTCAGATGGCGGGCCGGCGGAAGGCCGGGCGGTGGGCGAACGCGCGCAGCACGGTCTGGGCCCGCACCCGCCAGCTGCGGTAGCGCCGGGCAGCGGTGCCCGCGGCGGGAGGCCGGGCTGGCTGGGTGCGGGACTGGCGGCGCAGCCGCCATTGGCTGGCGTGCGCCCGCATGTCGCGCTGGCGCTGGGCGGCGAGCTGGCTGGCGATGTGCGGATGGTTGAACATGGCTTGCTCCTGACTGCCGGGGCCGGGCGGGTGTGCCCTGGCTCTCACCGCCAGGGTCGGCCGGCCGGGCATGCCCGGGGCAGAGGCCGGGTTACCCCTTTCACGCCCGGCAGGCGACGGGGTAAAAGTGCCCACAGCCCGCACCGCCCCGGCTCCAGCTCGCGGTAGTACGCCGGACGCCCAGGATGCGCCAGCAGCCAGCACGCGGCCGGCCCGCTGCGGGCCCCGGGAACAGGGGAGGCTAGACGAGCCCGGCTTGCAGGGCGAGGCGGGTCAGGTCGGCGCGGCGCCGGCAGCCGGTCTTGTCGCGGATGCGGTCCAGGTGGGAGCGGACGGTGCGCACGCTGATGTACAGCTGCCCGGCGATCTGGGCATCGGTGCGGCCCTGAGCCACCAGAGTGACCAGCTCTTGTTCCCGGGCGCTGAGCTGCGGCAGACCCGGCGGGGTGGTGTGCTCGCCGGGCTCTTCGGTGACCAGCAGCAGGGCGTATTCGGTTGCGGCGGCGGGGGTCATCGCGGCGCCGCGTTCTTCCGCCGCGCGGGCCAGCTCGGGCCCCAGCGCCTTTCCGGGCTCCCGCAAGAGGTCCTCGCGCCGCTCCACCTCAGCGGCCAGGTCCCCAGCTCGGAACCCGGCGGCCTGCATGGTGGCATCGCACGCCGCCCACACCGTGATGGCTTCAGCGCCAGCGCCGCGCCGCGGCGCACAGGTAGCCGCACAGCCAGCAGGCAGTTGAGCAGGAACACGCTGGCGCTGGTCTCCGGAGACAGCTGAAGGGCTTGCCGCAGATGCGCCCTGGCCTCGGCCGCCCGGCCGGCAAGATGGTCGAGCCGGGCCATGACTACCAAGCATTCAGCCTGATCGTAAGAGGGCGCCCGCCTGCCGGGCCTGGGCCAGCAGGTCCGCGCCGTGTTGCTGCGCCTCCGCGACCTCGCCGACCTCGTCCAGAGCCTCCGCCAGTTGCAGGCTGACCTGCCGGGTGATCCATCCCGGCAGGGCTGCCCGGTCGATCCGCTGGGCCTGCCGCAGCCAGGCCACGCAGCCGTGAAAGTCGCCCGCGTAGGCCGCTGTGGTCCCGAGCCAGAACAGCGCGTCCGCTTCCCCGGCGACGGTCGCCGAGCTCGCGGGCTATTGCCAGCGCCCGGCGGGCCTCCTCAGCCGCCTCCGGAAAGCGGTCCAGGTTCGCCAGATCTCCGGCGCGCCAGGCCAGCGTATGGGCCAGCAGCGGCACTGGCGCGCGCCCGGCCAGGGCATCCCGGGCCGCGGTGAGGTGGCCGAAACTAGTGGGGACGTCCCAGTTTGCCGTCAGCATGCCCAGCCAGTACTGCGCGGCGCACCACGCCTTCCCGCCCGCCGCAGCGTGCCCGGCGGCCGCGGTGAGCAACTGGTAGCCGGAAGCCCAGCGGCCGCGCAGCCACCACCAGGGTGCCAGGGCCAGGGCCAGGCGCAGCGCCGTGGCGTGGTCATGGTCCAGAGCCCAGGTCAGGGCCTGCTGCATGGCGGCGTCTTCGGCGTCCAGCCATAGGGCGGCGGCTTGCTCCCCGGCGCTGGTCTCCAGCGCGGCGGCGGCCTGCTCGGCCACCTGCAGCGCATACCGGGCCAGCGCGGCCGCGGCCTCCGGTCGCTCACCGGCGTCGGCCAGGCGTTCGAGCCCGTAGGCGCGCAGGGTCTCCAGCATCACGTAACGGGCCCGGCCATCCGGGTCCGGTGCGCGGTGGGGTGAGCAGCGAGCAGTCCACCAGGTGCAACACCGCCGGCTCGGCGGCGGCCCCGGCGACCGCCTGCGCGGCGTCCAGGGTGAACGGGCCGGGGAAGACC
This sequence comes from uncultured Actinomycetes bacterium, assembly GCA_963734725.1. GTDB lineage: Bacteria > Actinomycetota > Actinomycetes > Streptosporangiales > Streptosporangiaceae > DASXKD01. The sequence continues at coordinate 110,246 of CAVTIX010000011.1, read as the reverse complement.
GCGAGGCGGCGGAACACCTGCTGCTCTTGCTCGCTGAGCAGCTGGTAGCTCCACTCCACGGTCGCGGCCAGCGACCGCTGCCGCGGCGCCGCCCTCCGGTCGCCGGCGGTCAGCAGGGCGAACCGGTGATCCAGCCGCTCCAGCAGCTGCGCCAGGCCCAGCGACTCCGCCCGGGCGGCGGCCAGCTCGATCGCCAGCGGCATCCCATCCAGCCGCGCCACGATCCGCGCCACCACGCGCCGGCGATTCGCCGGTGAGGGCGAAATCCGGGTCGGCCTGGCGGGCCCGGTCGGCGAACAACGTCACCGCCTCCGATGCGCCGGCCTCCGCCAGGTGATCCGGCCCGGGCACGGCCAGCGGCGGCAGCCGGTAGCGGGCCTCCCCGGCCAGACCGAGCGGTTCCCGGCTGGTCGCCAGCACCCGCACATCATCAGCGGCCGGCAGCAGCGTCCCGCACAGCTCTGCCACCGCGTCGAGCAGGTGCTCGCAGTTGTCCAGCACCAGCAGCAGCTGGCGGCGGGCCAGCACCCCGGTCAGTGCCTCCAGGAGGGAGGTGCCGGGCGGCTGATGCACCTGCAGCGCCACCGCCACCGCCGCCGCCACCAGCGCCGGCTCCTGGACGGCGGCCAGCTCGACCAGCCACACCCCGTCGGCGAACCGGCCCGCCACCCGGCGGGCCACCTCGCCGGCCAGCCGGGTCTTGCCCACCCCGCCCGGCCCGGTCACCGTCACCAGCCGGTCATCCCCCCAGCAGCCCGGCGACCTTGCCCACCTCGGATTCCCGGCCGACGAAACTCGTCAGCGCCGGGACAAGACCATGCACGCTGCCAGCAGCCGCGACCGCAGCATCCCCCACAGCCGCACCATATCCCCTGCTGACCGGCCACGCCCAGAGCCGGCCGCCCCACTCCCGCGTTTCCCGCTGGCCCGGCTCGGCCAGCCAGCCCGTGGCCGGGGCCACCAGCCTCCAGGACGGACAGCACCAAAGACCAGCCGATTGCAAGGCGTGAACGAGCGCCAGCCGCGCCCCGGCCGGCTCTCGGCCGAGACGGCTGCGCCGCTCCGCGCCCGCCACCCTGATGTGGCGGACTGCGGGAAGCTCCGGCCGGAACACGCGGCGGCTGGGCGGCTGTGGGTCGTTGTACCCCGGGCACCCGTTGGGCGTCAGAAGGGGTAATCGAGCCTCTGCCCGCAGCCACCCCGCCCGAAGCAGCCTGTCACTCGACGGCGGAAACACGTTCCGCCGACACCGACCGACAGGAGAGACCCATGTCCACCCATCTCGGCCCTACCAGCGAGCAGGCCCCGCAGGCGATCGTCCCCGTCCGCCCCGCCACTGGCCCCGAGACGGCTCCCGCGAGCCGGCACCCGCGCTGGCCTGCTCCGGCGCACCCTCGGCGACAAGTCGCAGTCGCGGCGCACCCTCCGCGGCTACAGGGGTCCGTCGCGGCGCACCCTCGGCGGCAGGATCCCGTCGCGGCGCACCCTCGGCGGCGGCTCGCCGTCGCGGCGCACCCCTGGCCTAAGCCTCCGTCCTGCGGCGCATCCTGGGCTAGCAGGCCCGGGGCACCACGCCCACAGCCACTCCAGGTGATAGTCCACACGCAGAACCGGCGGGGGCCGGGCCTCATGGCCCGGCCCCCGCCCGCACCGGAAGGCGTTTCGGCGATGACCATCCAGGCAACAACCGGCAGCAGGCCGGCCCCGCAGATCCAGTTCCCCCGCCTGGGCTCGTGGGTGGAGCTTCACCAGGAGCCGTGCCGCGGGGGGCGCGTCTACCGGCTGCTGGTCAACCACCGCACCGGTCAGGCCATCGGCCTGACCGGTGCCGAGGCCGACCTCTGCCGGCGGCTGCAGGCCGGCGCCCACCTGGAAGAGCCCGGTCAGGCGGCCAGCGCCTTCCTGCAGGAGCTGGCCGAGGAAGGGTTCCTGGCCAGCAACCCCCCGCCAGCCCAGCCCGGCCGCAGCATCACGGCCAGCGCCGCCGCGCTCGATGTGCACTGGAACGGCGCTGGCCGGCTGGTCCGCGCCGCCCACGACCGCGGCGCCCGGCACCTGTTCCACCCCCTCGCTGTCGCCGCCCAGATCCTCCTCGCCGCGGCCGGCCTGGTAGCGGTGGCCGCGGCGTTCGCGCTCCCACCAGGCCGTGCACCTGCGGGTCCACCCGGCCCAGATCCCCGCCGTGATCGGCCTGGGCCTGGCCGCCGTCGCGGTCCACGAGTTCGCCCACGCCCTGGTCGTGGTCCACTACCGGCGGCGGGTGGACGCCGCCGGGATCCGGCTGCACCTAGGCACCCCCGCCTTCTACGTCGCAGGCCACCGGGGCGCTGCTGCTCACCCGCCACCAGCGCCTGATGCAGGCCGCGGCCGGCGTGTGGGCCGAATGGCTGTTCACCGCTGCAGCCGCCCTCGCGCTGTGGGCTGCGCCGTGGCCGGCCGCCGCGCCCCTCGTGCACCGGTTCGTGCTCCTGAACGCCGTCACCATCGCCACCAACCTGGCCCCGTTCACCGGGCTGGACGGCTCCTGGCTGCTCGCCGACCTCCTGCGCATCCCCGACCTGACCCACCGCGCCCGCGGCTCGGTTACCCGGCTGCATCACCGCGCTGGCGGGCAAGAGCCCGCTCACCGCCGGAGACTGGGCCCTGGCCGGCTACCGCGCCCTCAACGGCCTCGCCGCCGCCGTCCTGCTGGCCACCGCCGGGTTCTTCTGGTACCAGCTGTTCGGCGACCTGGTCGCCACCCTGATCCGGCGCGGCCCGGCCGGCTGGCTGGCCCTGGCCGCCGCCGCCGTCATCCTGTCCCGGCCCGCCCTCGCCACCGCCGCCGCCCAGCTGCCCGCCGCCGCCCAGGCCGCCCGCGACCTGCACCAGGCCATCACCTTCCGGCTGCAGTGGCGCTGGCGCATCCCCGCCACCCGCCACCTCGCCGCCACCATCCCCCAGCTCGCCACCCTCAGCCCCCACCAGCTGGGCGTGCTCGCCGGGCAGCTGCGCCGCACCCGCACCCACCCCGGCACCGGCCTGGCTCACCTCACCGGCTACGGCATCGTCCACACCGGCACCCTGACCGCCACCACCCCCACCGGCGCCCCCGTCACCCTCACCCCCGGCGCCACCTGGCACCCCGGCCACCGGCTCCACCACCCCACCAGCCGCCGCACCACCCTCATCACCCTCGACACCACGGCCATCGACCAGATCCGCACCCCCTCCGCCGCGCCCACCACACAGCCATGCGCACCATAGCCACAGCCAGCCGACAGCGCGGGACGGGGCGAAATCGACGATGGCCCGACCCGCACCGGACCCTGGCGTACGACCTGGCCCCAAGCAAGGGCCGCCACCACAGCCAGTCCACGTTACTTAAGCGGCGCGGTCCACCCACGATCAAGACGCTGACTACCAGCGGCGCGAGCGCCCAGTTCCCTCGGTTCTGTAACAGTTCAGGTGGGAAAGCCAGCAACCAGCTGATCGTGCAGAACGGCGGGTCGGCGCGCGCTTATTTGGCCGACTTATCGCGTCGTCAGCGTTCCGGCCATCATGGGCGTCCACGGCACGATAGCGAGGTGGCCTGCATATTTATTCAGGCCATCGTGTCCCAGGAACGCGCGCACATGCCGCTGACCGAGCGGTCCCCCAGTGGAGCCTGCGGTCAGGGTCGCTCGTTCGGGCGCTACACACCCAGACCGCCAACGCGCTTCCCTCATTGCAGGCCGCGGAGGTAACCCGCGCTGCAGAGGGTAGCCAGGAGGCCAGGCGGTAACGCGCGCCGAGCCGCCGATCTGTACGGCCTGGCGGTCGGGTGCGGTCACGGGTCCGCTCGCCCAGATCGGGCGATCGGGACCGACGCCAACGGTCCTGGCCCGAGTCCATGGCCCACGCAGAGTCGCTCGGTGCTGTCCAGCCGCACCGGAGGTGAGCCGACCGTGCGATCACGCTCCGTTACGGGCCTTTGGTGCGCTTGAGGCACTCCGAGCCGCCTGATTGGGCGGGTTGGGGCCGGCGATGTCCGGCTGCCGGTTCGAACCGATCGATCGTTATGGCTCGGTGGGATCGTGAAACCCAGGCTGGCCGGCCTGCGTGGAGTCGGCCCCGCAAGTAGCCGATGAGCGGGCGCCGGGGCGGCGTGGCCGGGCTGGTCGTTGGCCGGTTCACCCGGGCCGAACCGGGCCGGGCCGGGGGGCTATCTGGCACGTCTGTGGGGCGGGGACGGCTGGGTTTTGCGCCGTCAGTCGGGAAGGACCACCCTGACGCCCGGAGCGTCAGCTTGTATCAGGAATCTCTTGGATGCCCGCCCGGTTCAGGGGGGAGCAGTAGCCGGTCCGCCAGGCTCGCGCCCTGCCACTGCCCGGCCAGCAGGGAACCGTTCGTCGAGGTTCGGGATGGGCAAGCTGCGCGAGCGAGAGCCGGATGCAAACGCCGCGCATGGCCGGTCCCAGCCAGTAGCGTCGAGGTGGATGCCTGCCTGTGCCAGTCTGGGTACATCGTGAGCGTGTCCTGCGCCGCGCGGGCAGCGCGGGGAATGCGGACAGGCCGTGAGCGAATGCAGACGAGGAGGTGGGGCGCATGCAGGCAGCAGTAGGGGACCGGCTCCACGTGCACGCCAATATCGTGGGCCATCCGGAGCGGGCAGGCGAGATCGTCGAGGTCCGCGGAGCGGGCGGGGAGCCGCCCTACCTGGTGCGATTCGACGACGGTCACACCGCCCTGGTGTTCCCCGGCCCGGACGCGATCATCGAGCATCCGCGCAGGAAGGCCAGGAAGGGGCCGGCGAAAGGCTAGCCCACGCGCCCGGCGGCCTTGCCCAGCACGGGTCCACCCCCGGCGGGGGGTGCCCCGGGCACCGGCACACCGGGGTTGCGTGATGGCAGCCGCCCGCCGGCAGTCGTCCGGCATGAAGACCTCGATTTTCCAGATGCGTACGGGGCCCCGGGAAAAACCGTGCACGACGTCGCCGCGCAGTTCAACGAGTTCGCCCGCACCGCGCCCGGGTTGGCCCAGGGCCCAGCGCAGCCAGGCCGAGCCTTGTTTGGAGATGCGGCCGTGGCGGACGGTGCGGCCGGAGCCGCGGACGGTGGGGGTCAGCCCGGCCCAGGCGGCCAGCTTGCGGGCCGAGGCGAAAGCGGGTGACGTCGCCGGTCTCGGCCAGGATGACCAGGGCGGTGAACTCGCCCACGCCGGGCAGCTGGGTGAGCAGCTTGACCCCGGGCTCGGTCTTGGCCCGCTGGCGCGCCTGCGCGTCCAGCGCGGCGATCGGGCCGGCCAGGGCATCGATCAGCGCCAGGCCGTCGCCGGTCACCTGGCGGGAGGCGGGCGGCAGGTCCAGCGAGGCGAGCCAGGCGCGGCCCGGGCCGCTCGGCTACCCGGCCGGGCGGTCATAGCCGTGATCGGCGGCGACGGCGTGGATCCGGTTGCCCAGCAGGGTGCGCCGCCGCACCAGCTGGATGCGATGGCGCAGCAGCGCGCGCAGCGCGCGCACCTCGGGTGGGGCGATCCACGCCTCCGGGAGCAGATCCGCGCGCAGCAGCTGCGCCAAGATCGCCGCGCCGGCCCTTGTCGTTCTTCAGCCTCGCCGAGGCAATGGCCTTGCACCGCAGCGGGTGCACCAGGTGCGCCCCGAACCCGTAGTCCTCCAGCAGCCCGGCCAGCCACCCCCAGCCGAAGGCCGCCCCGGACGCCACCGGCGTGCCCGCCGGCAAGCCGCCGAGCAGCCCAAACATCGGCTGCGAGCCGTTGACCACGTTCCGGTTCAGCTGCACCCGGCCGTCCTCGCCGACCACCGCCACCTGGGAACGCTTGCGGTGCACGTCGATACCGACATAAACAGACATCGCCGGGCCTCCTTCCCGAGCTCGTCACTCACCCGGAGCGTCGCGCTACCGGGCTGAGCAGGGAAGGGGGCCCGGCCCAAACCCGGCCCCCATATAGTCAGCAACGCCACCGGCCGCGAACGTCTTCGACGAGCCGCCACCGAGGCAGTGACCTGCCCCAGCGACCGCGAGCAACCTCGTCGCCGGGAGTTCGCATCGAGGAGGTCAGGGATCATCACCGCATGTCCCGCCAGGTGAGAGCAACAAGGGCATCGTCGTCTGGGAGCCGTGGCTGGGCAGGCATCCACCCGCAGGATGCCGGAGTCTGTGCTGGGCCGCGCGTAACCTGCTACTCCTGGTCGATGCTGTCAACGCATTACAGGACCCAGTTTTCAACCATGCCGAGCGCAGGGAGATCCAGCGGGACTGGATAGTCTCCTCTGCTGAGTGCGGTCTGCGAGCCGAAGAGGCGCTGGCCAAGGCCGCCGAGATGCTGGCGGAAGGAGTCGCTGGGCGCCGTCCGGACGACGAGCTCGCGCGGGCGTGGGCGGCGGTGGGCCAGGGTTGGGCGACTCTTTCTCACGCTGAAGCAGTCCGCAGCATGGCGGTCGCCGCATTCGCCGTCGATCAGGGGGGGGGCTGAATACCCACCCCAACGGGTAGTTGCTTGTGCTACCACCTGGCAATCACGGCTATTTGATCCGCGCCGCGACGGTGTCTGGATTGCAGGACGAGATGACGCCTGTGGGTTGCAGCCGGTCCAGGCAGGTACGCACGATGCGCTCGGACAGGCCGGTGTAGCGCACCAGTGTGGCCGACGAGAACTCGCCGGTGCCGTCCGGGTCCGCGTGGTTGGCTAGGCCCGACTAGCACGAACTTGCACGCGCTCGAGCTTCGGCGTATTCGGGAAGATCCGGGAAGACTGGCCCTGCTGTTGGCCCTGATGGGCTATTCTCCAGATCGCATTTGCCTTCTGAGCTGGTGGTCAGGGGCGGGGTCGAACCGCCGACCTTCCGCTTTTCAGGCGCATCTGCGGCGTGGCTGCAAGTGGCTGGGGGTGGCCTGATGGGCGATCTAGCTGCGGAAACCATGGCTCGTTGTTACCCGATGTGGCCTGACGTCTGCCGGCATTGGCTCCCCGTTTGGCTCCCCAAATCCGCTAGCCGCCGGCCGGTTGCGGCGCCAGCATCCGGTCGAGGACGGCCGGATCGAAGGCGGCCTTGTCGACAATCTTCGTGCGGCTTGATGCCCCAACAATCAACGTGACCGCGGGAAGGTGACACCGAATGCGGCGGCCACCGCGGCCAGCGCGGCCGCCGTGCCCGGCCGTCCACGGCACGCTCGCGGACCCGGACCACCAGCGCGCCATCGTGCTCGCCGCCGACGCCGGGCCGGGCGGACCCGGACACTGATGCGCACCACCCAGTGTGCGCCCTGCTCTCGCGCTGAACCGTCGACCGGCAGACCTCCTGCTCATTAACCGCTAGGCCAGTGAGTCCTGCCGGATCTGGTCCAGCATGTCGCCCCAATCAGCGTCGGTTGGGGGCTTGATGCCGCGCCGGTTGAGCTCCGAGAGCAGTTCGTTGACCCAGTGTCGCTCGCTGTACCCGACAGAAGCATCGCTGGAAGATAGCGGCAAGGTGTCGTCGGCGCGCCATGCGGGAACCGTACCCACGAGCAACTCGAGCATCTCGCCTCTGTGCGGAACAGTGTAGTGAGCCGTTCGCGGCGGAATGAGCACAAGCGTTCCCGGCCCGACGTCCTGTGTTTCGAGTCCAACTGTTGTGCGACCGCGGCCGCGGACAATGTAGTACTGCTCGAAAGTCTCGGCGTGCCAGTGTGGCACTGTGGCTGTTGGGAGACGGCAGTAGGCCGCCCGTAGATGAACGATCGACCTCCAGTCAACTCCCAGATCTGCCCGCCCTCCCCGTCTATGAAGGGTTCGTCGAGATCCACCTTGATGAACATGGTTCACTTCCCCCCAAGTTGCTGCTGCCGTATTAGGCCGCTAGCCGGTCGAGGATTCTGCTACGAAGCTCTGCGATAACAGGCACGTCTGCGTACGGGCTGGTTTCATGAATGAACTCGTGGAGACGGTCACGCACACGGGCGGAACTGACCTTCTCTGTGAGCTCCAGCGCAGTTGTCCCGGCGGCTTCGGCTGATTCCAGATCTCCGGCGGCAAGGTAGGCCCGTGCAAGGCCTAGATAGTCGAAGGCGCGGCTGCGTACCCGCGACGGGTCTCGTCGGGTAAGCGCGTGGCCGATCATGTCAATCGCGCGCTTGGCATGGCTTGGAGCCGATGCCCGCGCAGCGATCTGGTAGCAAACCCCGAGTGTGGCGTAATACTCGCTGGTATCGAAGTACGCCACCCAGGCCGGATCCTGTGCCGGATCGCGCTCGGCGAATGCCGCCTCTGCTTGTCCGGCGGCTCGATCGAAATCCTTCAGTCTTCCCATCATGGCGCAATACCGAGCTTCCAGGCTGTACAACAGCGCGTCAACCGTGGGTGTAGCAGTATGACGGACGCCATAGCGAGCGAGGTGGATCAATTCCATGGCGTCCCCCGGCCGCCCCAGATGACCGGCTTGCCTGGCCATGCAACTAAGGACGTGCGCTCCAAGTTTGGGGTCGTCGCTCTCCTTGGCCGCTTGGAGGGCCAGCAAGAAGTAGCGTTGGGCGGCTGTATGCATTGCCACGTCATGACACATCCAGCCCGCGACCGTAGCAAGGTCACCGATCCCGGTAATCAGCTCTCGCCCCACTTCCTCGGTGTAGGTTGTGTCCTCAACCAACGAGGCCGTCGAGATGAGCTGCCCGATGACCGCTTCACGGGTAAGCCCGCCACCATAGGCGTTGTCCAATGACCGGAATACTTCCGTCACAGCACGGATCTGCACGACCTCTTGATCGCCAATCCGCTTCCGGCCCTTCCTGATCCCGATGCCGGTCGAATCCACAGCTGCTGCCGTCCACGACTGGACTATGCTTAGTAGATCCTGACCCTCTAGGAACTCCTGAGGCCGCAACCCTCCGCCACGCCGACCGAGTATCAGATCGCCTCTGGCGAAGGTGATGAGCTCGGTAACCGTTTGAGGCAGTAGCCATGGCCCCTCCCACCGGGTTCTCTCCGCCCCGGACTTGTCGAGGCCAACATCGGACAGCGTCAACGGCGCCCCAATGCGTTCACTAAACACTTCAACTATCAGTTCAGGAACGGGATCGCGCGGCTGTTCGCCTTGCCGCCATGCCCGGACCCGACGGGCATCGGGCTGGACATGCCGGTGTCCTTGCTCTCCGGCCCTCTCTCGTATGGCAGCAGCAAGCCGGGTGTTGTTGAAGCCGGCGCGCTGCTGCCAGTAGATGAACCGATGATTTGCGGAGCGGTTGCTGACGTTATAACTCATCAGACCCGCCTCCTGGCCGCGGACACCCCAGCTGATAATAACTGCGAATCACCGCCAGCGCGGGCTGCCCCGGGGCAAGCGCCTACCATTCGCCCCCCCTAGAGCCGCAGCTCGCCTTGCCTAACGCCCGCTCTCCAGCTCATCTTCGGCCACATTGTGCCCCACGGGCGAGCGGTTTTGGATACTTCGTTCATTGGTAATGGACCATCAGAGCGTTGGTAATCGGGTCACCTCTAACGGGGCCCGGGGGGGGCGGCATGGACTCGATGATCACCAAACCCTGCGGTGGTCGTCGGCTTGGAGCACCAGGTGAACGGCCGTTTGTCGGCCGGGGGGCCTGAGCGGCGATTGCTAGTGCCGTAGCAGGCCACGTTTGCCCGGTCGGGTGCTCTTGCTGAGGGAGTCGATCGTCCAGACTGGGCTGGTGACTGAACGGCTGCGGGTGCGTGAGATCGACGATGATGAGGGCCGGCGGCTGGTGCGGGTCGTGCGCCGGGGAACCGGGTCGGTGGTGACCTGGCGGCGGGCGCAGATGGTGCTGCTGTCCGCGCAGGGCATGGACGTGCCGGCGATCGCGAAGGTGGCGTTCACCAGCGAGGACCGGGTCCGCGATGTCATCCGCAACTTCAACACCGACGGGTTCGGGTCGCTCTACCCGAAGTACAAGGGCGGCCGGCCGCCGAAGTTCAGCCTGCCGCAGCGGCGCGAGATCAAGAAGATCGCCAAGTCGAAGCCGGCCGAGCATGGCTTGCCGTTCTCGGCCTGGAGCCTGTCGAAGCTGGCGGAGTTCCTGGTCGCCGAGGGGGTGGTCAACGACATCAGCCACGAGGGACTGCGCACGCTGCTCCGCGAGGAAGGCGTCAGCTTTCAGCGGATAAAGACGTGGAAGGCCTCGGCCGACCCGCATTACGCGGCGAAGAAAGCCCGCGTCGAGCACCTGTACGCGATCGCCGACCGTGAGGTGATCCCGGAAGAGGGAGAACCGGAGGTCATCTTCTGCGTGGATGAGTTCGGGCCGCTGAACCTGCAGCCCCGGCCAGGCCGGCAATGGGCCGCCGTCAGCGGCAAGAGTAAGGAACCAGGCCGCGAGCCGCGGCCCCGGATGCGCGCCACCTACACCCGTACCGAAGGCGTCCGGCACCTGTTTGCTGCCTATGAGCTGGGCGAGGACAAGTTGTTCGGGCACGTCAAGCCGCGCAAGACCCGGGCGCGGTTCCTGGAGTTCTCCCGTTACCTGCGATCCCTCTATCCGGAGCAGGTGCGGATCGCGATCATCTGTGACAACTTCAGCCCGCACCTGACCACCGCCAGGGATGGCCGGGTCGGTGCCTGGGCCGCAGCAAACAACGCCGAGATCGCCTATACGCCGACGAACTCGTCGTGGTTAAACCGGGTCGAGGCCCAGTTCACCGCCCTGCGCTACTTCGCGCTCGACGGCACCGACCACGCCAGCCATAAAGAGCAGGCCAGCATGATCCGCCGGTACATCATCTGGCGCAACAACCACGCCTACGACGAACGGCTCCGCCAGGTCGTCGACCGGGCAAACGTAGCCTGACTGCGGCACTAGTGTGTCGCGCCAGAAGCTCTGAGTGTTAGTTCTGCTAGTCTGCGGGGCATGTCGCATTCGGGTCCTTCTGTGGTGCAGATCGTGCTGTCTGAAGATGAGCGGGCCGAGCTGGTGCGCCGGGCGGGGTTGCCGGGGCGCTGGCGGGCTGACCGGGCCCGGATCATCCTGGCCTGCGCTGAGGGGATGTCGAACGCCGGGGCGGCGCAGGCGCTGGGGGTGGCGGTCAAGTCGGTGTCGAAGTGGCGGCGTCAGTTCGCCGCGGAGCGGCTGGCCGGGCTGGAGGACGCTGCGCCGGTTGGCCGGCGGAAGGCGCCGCTGGTGCTGGAGGAGGCGGAGCGGGCCCAGCTGATCCGGTGGGCGCGGCGCGCGAAGACCGCCCAGTTCCTGGCGTTGCGGGCGAAGATCGTGCTGCGCTGCGCGGAGGGCGGGACCAACAAGCAGGCCGCCGGCGATCTGGGAGTGGATGAGTCGACCGTGGAGCGGTGGCGGGCCCGGTTCATCGCCCGGCGGCTGGAGGGCCTGCACGATGAGCCGCGGCCGGGCCGGCCACCGTCGATCCTGCTGGACCAGGTCGAGGACGTTATCGTGGCCACACTGGAGGGCACCCCGGGCAAGGACACGCACTGGTCGCGGGCCTCCATGGCGAGGCGTACCGGGCTGTCGAAGTCGACCATCGGGCGGATCTGGCGCAAGTTCGACCTCAAGCCGCACCTGCAGGACTCGTTCAAGCTGTCCACCGACCCGTTCTTTGTGGACAAGGTCGTCAACGTCGCCGGGCTGTATCACAACCCGCCCGAACGCGCCGTGGTGCTCTGCGTGGATGAGAAGAGCCAGATCCAGGCGCTGGACCGGTCCCAGCCGGTGCTGCCGATGATGCCGGGCATGCCCGAGCGGCGCACACACGACTACCTGCGGCACGGCATCACCAGCTTGTTCGCCGCGTTCAACATCGCCGACGGCACGGTCATCAGCGAACTGCACCGCCGCCACCGGGCGATCGAGTTCAAGAAGTTCCTGGCCGCCATCGACAAGGCCGTGCCTGCCCAGCTGGACGTGCACCTGGTGTGCGACAACTACGCCACCCACAACACCGCCGAGATCCGGGCATGGCTGGCCCGCCGCCCCCGCTTCCACGTCCACTTCACCCCCACCGGCTCATCCTGGATGAACCAGGTCGAGCGGTGGTTCGGCCTGCTGACCGACAAGCTCATCCGCCGCGGCGTCCACACCTCCGTCCAGGCCCTGGAAAACGACATCAAAGCCTGGATCGCCACCTGGAACGAAAACCCCAGGCCGTTCACCTGGACCAAGACCGCCGACGAGATCTTGAGCTCCCTCGCCGACTACCTCGCCAAGCTCGGAACCGACCACACCATAAACGGGCAAGTCTAACCAGTTAAATTTCAGGCGCAGAACACTAGATGGGCTGGTTGAATTAGTGGAAGGCGGCGGCGCGGCCGTTCTCGTTGTGGGTGAGGCTGGGATCGGCAAGACAGCGCTGCTGACTCAGGTCGCCGAGATGGTCTCGCACCGGCCAGGCATGCGTGTTCTTAGGGCACGCGGTGTGGAGTCAGAAGCCGTCCTTGCTTTCGCCGCCATTGCGGATTTGCTCTGCCCGCTGCATGAGAGGTTCGTTGAGCTTCCGCACGGCGAGCGGCAGTACTCAGCCGAAGACCTGGCCGGCCACCACTGGACGTTCACTCAGGCGATCGCCGACCTCACCCCTGAGGACTGGGGCGGCACCACGGCCAGGCCTCGCCTGGCGAGCAGCCAGGACTGTAGCCGCCCGGTTGCCGTGGTGACCGTCGTGTGCCATGAAGCCTGCAGGCTCCCGCCACCAGGCCCAGGCCCACCGGCACGGAGAGCGCAGCACGCCCAGGCCCGGGCCGGACTGGTACACAGCCCTACGGCAGGGACACTTCGCCGCCGCCTGCCAGGAGCCGGGATACGCGCCGGTGTGGCATCACCCGGCGCTCCAGCGATCCCGCTGTCGCCAGAGGGAGGCAATCAGCGCTCACGGGAAGCAGCAGGCACCCCGATTCGCCCGCGCGCTCAGCCGCCGATCTGCACGGCGAGAGCGCGTGCAGTTCGTGAAGTCGTGAGACGCAGAACTGGATGCTCGGCGCGGTTTCGCCATGCAGGCCGGGGCAAGCCACGGCATGCGGTCGCTGTGATTTTGCGTCATGCCTGACTCATGGACGACACGCGGGCAGGCCGGGCGCAAGCCCACCGGTCGAGGCCGCGGCGATCCGGGACGCGGCCACCCGGGTGCTGAAGCACGGGGAGTCGGTCGCCTCGATCGCGCGGGACTGGACCGCACGGGGGATCAGGCCGGTCGCCGCGAAGCAGTGGTGGCCGACCTCGATCGTGGGCACGCTGACCTCGCCCCGGCTGGCCGGTTGCGGGAGTGGCAGGGCCGCACGTACCCGGTCGCGGGCTGGCCGGCCATCATCGATGTGGACACCATGAGCGGCTGGTCAGGCTGTTCGGTGACCCGGCGCGGCGCAGGCACGTGGTGCGGGCCCCGGCGCACCTGCTGTCGGGCATCGCGACCTGCGCCAAGTGCAGCCGGGGGCTGCATTACCGGCGGCACGCGAGTGACCGCGCGGATTCCTACGGGTGCGTGAAGGGCCCGGCCGGGTGCGGCGGGACGGCGATCAAGGCGGGCCTGCTGGAGGAGTACGTGACCGGCGCGGTGCTGGACGCGCTGGAGTCCCCGCGCGTGCAAGAAGGCCTGCGCGCGGGTGAGGACGAGTACGCGCCGCGCCGCGCGGACCTGCTGGCGCAGATCAGGGACGCCCAGGACCGGCGGGACGAGGCCCGCCGGGACTATGCCGGCCGGGTGATCGACCGGGCCGACTGGCTGGATATCCGGCAGCGCACCGAGGATGAGATCGGTGGCGCGCGGCGGGACTATGACCGGCTCGCCGGGTCGGCCACGGTGATGGGCGACATCGCCCCGTCGGAGCGGGTCCGTGATGCGTGGGACTCGTGGAGCACCGGCCGCCCCGCGCCGCCATCCGCGCCGTGCTGGTCCGCGTCCTGATCAAGCCGCTTCCCGCCGACGCCAGCGCCAACGTCGCGGGCAACAGCAAGAACACGGCCCTGCGCGGGAACGGGAACCGGCGGTCCTGCGGCAGCGCGTCGAATTCGACTGGCGCGTGTAGTGATCACGCCGCGCACAGAAGGGGCGGAAGACGGGTCGTCGACGACGGCCCGAAGCATGCCTCTGCCGTCGCCGTTCTGCGTGACTCCCTGGCAGGACTGAGCCCCACAGACTTCCTCCGTGCCACCTGGCGCGAAGGAGAAGGCCCCTTCGAACAGCGCCTTCTGGATGTCAGTGATCGAAGCTACGGCTTGATTATCGCCACACTGCAGGAACGGTTCGCGCCCCAGGCCATCGGGTCCGCCACGCTGGCTGTCTCCGCGATGGAAACTATGGATGAGATCAACCGCCTTCTTGTCCAGCGCGGCTTGCTGCCCCCATTCACTCTGCCGTGAGCGCCGTGGTCACGGGTGTCTCCGCGGTTACATCGGCGCGGCCCCCGCGCCGCCGGTTTCTCGGCCTTTTCCTGCCGCGTCCTAACTGGGGCGTGTCCCGCAGATCTTTGGCCGAGTCTATGGACACCTGGGTGATCCGCGCTCATAGTGTTCCGTGATGGATCTCAATCCGAGGGAGGCGGCTGTGGATCAGGAACCTTCGCACACGTCGGAGCAAGAGGAAGAGGAGACCCACGCTCTGATCGTCCCGGACAACTTCGTGGGGGCAGCCATGGACGGCTTGGCCTTCGCCTTGGCTCCAGGCCGAGGCGTGCCGAGAGAAGTAGCAGTAGTGCGGGGCACGAAATGTAATTACACACGAGGCGGTGACCATCACTGCCGCGACACAGCCTGAATGACGGAGCTCTGATGCAGGGGGACGGGATCCGAGTCCACGTGGTGGCGCCGAGAAGTATCCGCAATGGGCAGATCTGATCCGCCGGAGACGAATGACCGACCGGTACCTTTCACGATCCGAGTTGCCACCGACTGGACCAACCTCGACGACGAGGACGGACTCGATGACGACGAGTTCCATGTCTGGATAGGACGGGCACGCCTGACTGGTGGCCTGTCGACCACGTCGGGCGGCCAGGACCTGCAGTTCTCGGATCTGGGAGTCGTCCGATGATCCTCGTCGTGTCCGACTGCACGCAGGACGGCCATGTCGCCCCGGTCGTCAGCGAGCTGACACGGCGAGGTCATGAGGTCGAGGTTTTCGACCCGGCAGTCTTCCCCGGACGTTCGGAGGTAACTCTGGAGAGCACCCACAGAGGTGTGCGAGCCACGCTCCGGTGGGAAGAGCACGACCTGGACCTCGATCGGGTCGAGAGCGTCTGGTATCGCCGTCCTGGTGACTTCGTTCTCTCGGATCGACTGCTGGCCGGGGAGGAGAAGTGGATCCGCCTGGAATGTCAGCACCTGTTCCGAGCAATGTGGGCGAGCACGCCTGGACTCTGGGTCAGTGATCCCGCCGCGATCAGGCAGTCGAGTCTCAAGGTCGTTCAACTCGGGTGCGCCATCGACCTTGGTTTCGAGGTGCCCCGCTTCACCGTCACGAATGACGTCAACCGCGCCCGGCGCTTCATCGTGGCCTGCGCTGACGGAGCCGTCGTGAAAGCTCTTGCCGAGCCCGCCATAGCGTACCCTAACCACCTTGGATTTCTATACACGCATCTGATCACGGGCCATGACCTAAAGCTGATCGACACCGTCAGGTTCGGACCCACCTTCCTTCAGGAGTACGTCCCGAAAAGAATGGATATCCGGGTCACGGTCATCGGTAGCGCGTGCTTTGCCGTAGGTATTGATTCGACTCAGCTCCGAGAATCGCGGGTCGACTTCCGTCGGGCCGAGGTCTACGACCTTCCCCACCGTGTGCTCACTCTCCCTCAGCGCGTGGGCACACAGTGCATTGACTTGGTGAGTCGTCTCGGTCTCATGTTCGGGGCCATCGACCTGATCCTCGCGCCCGACGGGCGATACCTGTTTCTGGAGATCAACCCGAACGGTCAGTGGTACTGGCTGGAGGAGATTACCGGGGTCCCGTTGACGAAGACCATGTGCGACCTACTCGCAGGAACCCAGCGCAGACCCTGAAGCCCTGTCATTCCTCCAAGGCCGACTCGTCCAGGTCGCCTAGATGGAGCACTAGCCTGCCGTTCGATCGGCCGAACCACACCCGGGTGGCGTACACGTCATCGGATGGCATGTCCAGGACTCCGCGATGCTCTGCTCCTCGGCGTGCGATCTGCCGCCCCACCGGGATGATGCGCTCGGCCGATGGCACGTCCGAGGGGCCGTGGGCATGCTCTGCGTCGCGTGTGCGGCCGTCGGCGGGAAGATCCGACCCGCTCATATACCCTCCGCACTGTTTGCTGCGATCTGTCGGTCCGGTGTGTTGAGGTTGTCTTTCGCGGGCGAGTGCACGGGCCAGCCGAGGCAGCCGCGGGCGACCACCGGGCCGTCCACGTCCGCGTCCACCACCTGGGCGGTGAACACCCCGCTCACCCGCCGCGCCGCCGCGACCTCCCGGCCGAACCGGGCCCGGAACTCCGGATCCGCGGCCACCTCAGCCCGGATGGCCTTCACTGCCACCGGCCGCCCGCCCGGGGAGACACCCAGGAACACCCGCCCCATGCCACCCTGGCCCAGCTGTCCTACCAGCCGGTACGGCCCAATCGTCTGCGGATCATCCGGCTGCAGTTCCCTAGTCAAGCTCAACCCCCACCAGATATCTCGTGGCCGGTCCGTCCTCCCAACCGGAGCCGACAGAACTACGATAAATACAGTGGTGCGGAAAAGAACATGCCGGGAAGCTCTTTTCGGTGTTTCCGACCCGGTGTTGTCATCCCTCGGTTGCGGCCGGACCGGTCGCGACGCTGGTCGGCGCCTGGAGAATGGCCAGGATGGTGTCCACCAGGTTCACGGTGAAGTCGTCGAACGGACAGGACCGGCCTGGCCGGCGGGTCGCTCTCCATCAGGCGGGACTGGTCGCTGCGGGCCCGGATGATGAAACCGGTCACCTGACTGGTCCGCTCGGCGGCTATCGGCGCCGGGAGGTGGTCCAGGCTGGGCAGGATATACGCGGCGCAGCGGGTAATACTGGTGTTGATCGTGATGGCTTCCCGGGCATCGGCCATGAACCGCGGGTGGTTGATGAGCTGAGCGGCGATCCTGAAGTACCGCCGCCCTGTGGCGGGCCACGGTAAAGGTCCTGCCACCCCCGAATGGACCTCGTCCGGCCAGCCATGAGCTCTCCTGGCTGATCAGCGCATACGCCGGTAATCTTGGCGGGGAGGATCTGGTTGTCGGGGGCTGGGGGTGGTCACGGCGCCGTTGTCGTTGCTGGCTGTCATTGTTGATTGCGCGACCCGCGTCGCCAGGCCGAATGGTGGCGCACGCGCTGGCGTACCAGGTCAGCCAGCGCAATCCCGATGAGTTCTTGGTCAGCGACCCCGCTGGTGCCCGGCGGAACGCTGTACTTCATGAAGGTTCCGGAGCCCAAGGTGGGCAAGAACCGGCTGCGCCTGGACGTGGTGACGTCAGGCTCGATGGAGGCTGAGGTCGCACGGCTAGTCGAGGCCGGAGCCGAACTGGTTGAGGTGCGGCAGGATCCCGCGGCCTTCGACAATCCGGACACGTGGACGGTGATGCGTGATCCGGAAGGAAACGAGTTCTGCGTGACGAGCACCTCCACCCTGACCGGCCTGGACTGACCGCCAGGGCCAGCATGCGCCTCGCGATGACCGCTCGCCTGACTCGCCGGGCGGCTCAGTGCCGCTGCTGGATACGTATCAGTGGTCGGCCCCGCCTGCTTCCCCGTTCCGGCAGGCCGCGAAATAGCGTGGAGGATATGGCCTACGTGGAGCATCCGGTACCCCCTGGGGTACTTAAATCCTCCGCATAACCCCGATCCTCCACGCTAAATCCAGGAATCGTCCCGCTGGCGGCGAGTCCAGATGCAGGAGAGGCGGACGGGATAGGGGTGTTGGAACGGGTACGGAGACGCGCTCAAAGTCACCGCCGGAGCGGACCCGCGGCGGGCCGTCGGCCGCCAGCCTGCGGCGCGCCTCCCGGATCCTGGCCACGAGATCTCGCTCGCTTCCGATATGACATCTCCTTCTTTCCCACCGTAGCCGCACGTGCAGGGAGCCTGGAGTGCCCGAGCGCCGCGCGCAACCTCCGGCCCATGACGGAAGAGGAAGCGGCGGGGATCGCCCGGTTCGGCGACCTCATCCGCTACGCTCTCGCGATCCAGAAGCTCACGGCCAGCTGAGCACCCGTTGCGCCGCTACGGCACGGCGTACCGGTTGCTGGCCGCGCCCAGCCCGGACGGTCTGCGGTACCAGCAGGACGAGCAGTAGCACGAGCGGCACGGTCCAGCCGCCCGCCAGCGCCTCAGCCGCTGGCGCCGCTCAGGTACTGCTGCTGCTGGGCCGCGGTGGGCTTATCCCCGACCCGCTGTCTGGCGATGCGCTCGAGCGCCGGCAGCGACGAGGTCGCGAGCTCGGCGTTCCAGATCTGGATTTCTCCGGTGTTCGCGTTGACGACCGCGGCGATGCTCGTGCCGTCCGGGCTGAACCCGGCGTCGGTGACGGCTCCCGCGCTGGTGGCCTGTATCACCGTCAGCGGCCGGCCGCTGCCAGCGTCGAAGACCCGCACGGTACCGTCGCCGCAGGCGACGACGAGCTTGCTGCCGTCCGGGCTGAACACGGCGTCGTCGGGTGCCGAGCACGCATTGATCGAGGTCACCGCGCGGCCATCGCGCGCGTTCCGCACAGAGATCGCTCCGCCATCGGAAGCGACGACGAACTCGCTGCCGCTCTGGTTGAAGCTGACCGTGAAGTAACTCGAGCCAGGGCTGCCCAGCACCCGAGGATGGGTGGCCGTGCCGTTCCAGGCTTCTATCTGGCCGACCGCGTCAATGCCGACGATCTGCCGGCCGTTCGGATTGAACGCGACCGCCTGGATGGATTTAACCGCGCGGAGCGTTCGCACCAGCCTTCCCGTATCCGTATTTCGTACCTCTATGATAAGTGCTTTGTTAGTGAAGGAATTGAAAGAATTGTGTGAATTGGCGTCAACTACGATCGCCACACGGGATCCGTCCGGGCTTATGAAGGCTTTGTCAACACCAGTATTAGAATGGCTGAAGATGCGCTGCAGGGTAAAGCCCGAACCGGTGGCGTGCCACAATTCTCCCACGTTCAGAGATTGCGCTCCGTGATTGGCCACTACCATGATCTTCGTGCCGGCCCGGTTCCAGCTCCCCAGCGCACCGTCGGAGCCCGCCTTGATAGTGGTCTGTCGTTTGCCGCTGGCCGAGTACACGAAGACATCTCCGAAGTAGTCGGCGGTGATGATCCGGTCGGAGACGTACGCGACTTGACCGAGAGGGCTCAATCCGCCGGTGCCCGGGACGGCGAATTCTGTCCGCAGCTCGCGCGGCTCCGCGTACCAGACCCGGATGGTGCCGTCCTGGCTGGCCGTCGTTATCTCCCGGCCGTCGGGACTGAACTGGACCGAGTTGATCCAGCCGGTGTGGCCGGCCAGCAGGGTCAACTGAAGCTTGCTGGCGATGTCCCAGACGCGCGCCGTTCCGTCCTGGTATCCAGCCACGATCTGCCGTCCGTCCGGGCTGAATGCGGCGTCTAGGGCCGCCGTCCCGTATGCGGAGAAGGTCGCTACGACCTTGCGGGTGGCGACGCGGTATATGACTACGTCGTCCTCGCTATTAATAGCGACTACCTCGCTGCCGTCGGGGCTGAACTGGGCGGGAGTAAAACCTTGACTGCTCAGTAGCACCTTATGCGGCTTGCCTGAGTGATCTATGGTCAGGATGAAAAGGCCGTCGGACGTGGCTGCGGCGAATTCGGTGGGGTTATGTGGGTTGGCGGTGAGTGCGAATCCCCCTTGATCAGGTAGGTGTAGGTGGAGGTGGTCACAGCAAGTCGCGGTGTCATACTGCCACAAGGCAAGGTCACCTCCCGCGATCGCGAGCTTGCCCGTGTTCCCGACGAATTCGAGATCGCTGACGCTTCCGATGACGTTGGCCGTTTTTTTATATATTCGTCCGGTGTGCGTGTCGAATATGACGACGATAGGACTGTCTTGGTAGCCCACCGCTACCCGTGTTCCGGCTGGGTTGTAGGCCACCGCGGAGGCTCGCCCCGTCGTGGTGTAACTACCGTACGAAAGACGCTTCAGACGCCGCCCCGTCCTGACATCCGAGATCCAGGCGACGCCGGTACTATCGGCGCTGACCACCTTGTTAGGGTCGGCAGGATCGAACGCCGCGGCCGCGACCGGGGACCTTTCGTGGAAGGTCCGCAGTACCTGCAGGCCGGGGAGCGCGGCCCGCAGGGCGTCCTCGGCCTGGCTGGTGGAGCGCAGCTGCAGCGCCTGCAGCGCCAGCGACGTGCTGAGCTCCGGATCGCGGGCCACGTTCAGGTAGGCATTGGCGGCCAGTTCGCGCGATTCCGCCGTCAGCTTCTGGGTGTTCGCGCTGTTCAGCAGGTAGGCGAACACCGCCGCCACGGCCGACACGATGACCAGCAGGGCCACGGCCAGGACGGCCAGCCGCCGGACCCGGCGCACCCGGCGCTGTTCCTCGCGGGCCGCGATCGCCCGGTTGATCGGCGAGGCGAGCACGTCGTGGAAGATCTCGTAGCGCCGGGACCGGACGGGATCCTGCCCGGGCGCGGCCGGAACGGGCCGCAGGATCCTCTCGTCGTCGAGCTTCCGCAGTATCCCGTCAACCTGCTCCTCGGCGTGCCCGGTCCGCTTGGCCAGGTCGGAAACCGATTCGGCGATCTTGCCCCCGGAGGGCGTCACGAGGTGGTCGAACATGTCGATGGCCGCTTCGCGCTGGCCGCCGTTCAGCGAGCCGAGTGCCTTCCCCAGGTGATCGTTGACGATCATCGTGACCCCGCGCAGCCGCTGCAGCGTGGACAGGCGCAGTTCGGCAGAACCCTCGGCCCGTTCGGTGTCCCACACCCGCTGCATTACCAGTTGCAGGAGCGGCGTGGCGATCCGGTCCCGGCCGCCGTGGCCGGCCGCGGCGGGCTCGTCCCAGGCCCGGACCTCGTCCAGCACCGCCTCGACGAGCTCGTCCTGCACCGTAACCGGCTGGGTAACTCCGGGCTGTCTGTTGTAGACCTCGACCGGTCCCCGGATCGCCTTCTCCGCCGACACGCGATCGAGGTAGTCGATGTGCAGGAAGTTGCCGTAGACGTTGGTAATGCGCCCCTTGAACAGGTCGCCGAGCTCGGCGTAGGCGTCCTCGCGGATCGCGATCACGAAGTTGGCACGCAGATCGGTCCGGTTGACGCAGCGCGCCAGCTCGTCGGCGAACCGCTCGAGCACGGGCTCGCGGGACCGGTAGAGGAAGTACTCCTCGAACTGGTCCAGCATGATGAGCAGGCCGGCGTTCACCGTGTCCGCCGCGGCCTCGACGGCCGTGTCCAGCGGGCCGCCCGCCCGGGTTGGCGTCCCGCCGTCCCCCAGGTACGGCCGGACCGCCGCGTCCACTGCCGCGGCCAGCTCCGTGGTGGGGTCGTCCTTCCACGAGCTGAACACGACCGGGATGGACCGAACGGGTCGGCCCTTCGCGAACATGTCGTCCGCGAGCCGGTGCAGCCGCCCCGCGACCCCGGCCCGGAGCAGCGACGTCTTGCCCACTCCGCTCTCGGAGTGCAGCAGCGTCAGCCGGGCGGCGCGCAGGTTGGTGATGATCTTGCTGCCGTCGGACTCGCGGCCGAAGAACCATGCGCCGAACTGCTCGTCGTAGTAGTCGAGCCCGAAGTACGGGCTGTCCCGCTGGGCGACCGGTGCCTGGGTCTCGGTCATCGCAGGTCGTCGCGATTCGTGGCCAGGAACCGGTCGAGGCCCTGCACGTAGTCGGTCAGCCGGCGCCGGTACAGGCCGACCCCGGCGTGCTCCCAGAACCGCCGTTCGAGCACGCCCGGATGGCGCTGCACCGCCCAGTGGGTGGCGCCATTGGGTCTCTCGCCGGGCCAGATCCAGTGCAGGAATACCCTGAGCCGCCAGTCGGCCAGGGCGTAGCCGAGGAACAGGCAGCTCGACTGGCGCAGCTTGGCCAGGATCTGCATGGGCACGACTTCCTCGGCCGGGTGGCCGCCAAAGTAGTCGATGTAGTGATCCTCGGTGATCACGTAGTTGTTCTTCCACCGGTAGCCGATGTCGGCGTCGTCGATCGCGCCGTTGATCCTGACGATGACCGTCCTGGTCAGCTGGCCGTCGTCGCCGACGATGGGGAACCCGTCGTACTCGTTCGGCGCCAGGATGGGCTGCGGGTTCGCGTCACCCCATTGCACGTGGATGAACCGGCCGGCGTGCTCGGTGCCCGGCGCCATGTAGATGGCGACGTCGAACGGCTCCTCCGCTTCCAGGAACGCTTGCTCGAGCGCCACGTCGAACTTTGACGTGACGACCATCTGGTAGCGCCTTTCCAGCCCCAGTTCCTCCATGCGCCTGGGCAGGCGGGCCAGGTACCTGTGTACCGGTCCGGGCGCCGAGGTGGCGAAGATGGATTTGACCCAGCTGAACACCCTCGGCTCACCGCGGATCATCCGAGCGTACTGCGCGACCTCCGCCAGGTGCCGCTCCGGCGACCTCAGCCGGGCCTGGACGGCGAGGTACTCGGCGATGTCGGCGTCGTCGGGCAGCATCGAGGCCCCGGGCCGGAACGGGCCCTCGCGGTCGTCCGCGTTGACCCCCGCGCCGACGAAGATGACCAGGTTGTCGGCCTCGTCCGCGAGCATCTGATAATGCTCGTCGTCGGCCGCGGGCACCTCGGAGATCGCCTCGCCCCTGCCCTCCCCCGGGCCGGCCCTCGCCGCGACCCCTGTTCCCGGGTCGCTTACCGCGTGGTCGGCATCCGGGCGTGAACCGATCTCGCCAAGACGTGCGATCAGGTCCTCGATGTCGGCGTCCAGGCTGATCTGCCGCAAGCGGGCCACCTGGTGCCTGGGAAGCGCCTTGATGGCCAGCGGGAGATCGCGCCCCTCCGGCAGGGGCGCGTCGTTCAGCAGTACCGGGATGACGGTCCATCCGTTCCGCAGCCCCAGGTCGATTTCCTGCGTGACGTAATCGCGGTCGCCGCGCCGCCGGTGAGCGTCCATGGCGGGCAGCCATTCGGGCCCGATGAGGGCGAGGAAGGCGCCGGCCGTGCCGCTCAGATGCCACGTGATCTTCTCGGGGAATTGCATGCCCGGGCGCAGCGTGCCCGCGTCGAAGAAGATGTTCTCCGCGCCGAACCGCCCCCTGAGCTCGCGGTACAGCGTGGACGCCGCGAACGGCATGTCCTCGTGCCGGTAGTTGATGAAGATCCGCAGCGGCGACCGCCCCGATGCCTCGCCTGCCCGCACCTCGACGCTTAGGCTCCGATCGGTGCCGTCCGTGTCCATGGCCCCACCCGCGCTTCCGATCTTGCCGTAATCTAACCTTCACGTTCTGTAATGATCTTCGGTGATCACGTAATTTTCTTTAATGCTATAATCGCCGATGTTCCCGTCGGCCGCTCCGTGGATCTTCACGATCACTGTTCTTTCGAGTTCGCCATCTACTCCGATCGGAAATTTCCCGTAATTGTTCGGAACGCCAATAGACACGGGAGCGCCCTCGTAGGGGAAGTGGACGAACCTGCCATTATCCGGGCCTTTCGCCATGTAGATGGCAAGATCGTAGGGCTCCTGCTCGTCGTCGAACGCCTGCTCCAGCGTCGTATCGAAGGTCGTGCTGACGATGAGCTGATACCGCTTCTCCAGGCCCAGCCCTTCGAGCGCCTGGGGAAGCCGGGCCAAGAACCGATGTACCGGCCCTGGCTGGTATTCGGCCTTGAGGATCTGCCGCAGCCTCCGGTACAGGTCTGGCCAGCCCCGCATCACGTACACGTACTGGGCAACCTCAGGCAATTCCAGCCGCGCAGACTTGACCCCAAACCGTCTTGCCAGGTCCGCCGCAAGCTCTTCGGCCCCGGGCGGCGGCCCCGAGTCCTCAGCCAGGAGGGCATGGTTCCCGGTGAGCCGCGACCCGAGAAACGGCACCACAGTGCCCTCGTCAACCATCTGCCCGAGGACTAGCTCACCGTGGGCGGCATCAGGCGGCGAAACGGCAACACCATTGGCGGCTGCCGGCCAGGGAGATCTCGCGTCAGCCCGCGCTACCGCGGCCGGCTCTGGAGCGGGCGGCTGCTCCTGGCGGGCGATCGCCTCAATCCTGCTGATCAGATCCGCAATGTCATCCGCGAAGCGCTCGTGCCGCACCTGCGCTGCCTGGATCTTCGCCAGCGCCTGCAGCGGCCGGGGCAGGTGTCCAGCGCTGAGAGGCATCACCTCGCCCACGAGCACGGGAATCACCCAGATTCGCGAGTTCGGCCTGAGCGCATACTCGATCTCGAACCGGACGTAATCTTCGGCCGGCCCGGCAACGGCTGCCTGCTCACGCGCCTTCATGATCGACACCCAATGGGGCCCGATAAGCGACAGCAGCACATCAGACGAAGCACGATGGGATTTGATCTCCTCCAGCCACCTCATCCCCGGCTGCACGTCCTGCACGTCCAGGAACACGTTCTCGCTGCCGAAGCTATTCGCGAGCCGGTCATACACCAGCTGGGCCGCGGCCCATGTATCATCGCGCCGGTAGTTGATAAACACCCGCAACCGCGATGGTGCCCCGGCCGTCTGCCGCTGCTGACGGCCGCCTGACATCGGGTCCATCTTGCCCATCCCCTACGTGCCCGGTACTGTGACCGACCCCAGGGTGGTGCCCCAGGCGCCGATCGGGGCGTCGGCACGGGTCGCAGAACTAACCTGCACGGCAGCATTAGGCCCCGCCGCCCCAGCGTCAACGGCAGCCTGGCCAGTCGCGGCCAGGGACAACGGAACGTCTAATGCAGCAGCAGCCAGGTTAGGAAAAGTTCGGTGAATACGCATCGGTCCCCCCATTCCACGCACCGATCGCGAGGCCGTCACAGGTGTCCTAGGCGGGACGGCCTTCACCGCACCCTTGGTCGCCTAGCCGACGCTGGTTTTGGTAGTGCCTCCTCTGGCTGCTGGATCGGCTACTTACCGTCAGGAGACAACAGGAACTAGCCGTTGGAAAGCAGGCGAAATGGGAGGCGCAGTGCGGCTGAGGGGGAGGCGTGGGGAAGGCGCCGTGAAGGTGGGCACCGGCTGAGGGGTGGGCGAATAGTGGGCGCTTGTTCGGCCAGCCCGTACGGATCACGCTGCTGCAGTTATTCTCAAGCTAGGGCTGCTGCAATTATTCTCAAGCTAGGTTAGCCGTTGCTGGCGGGGAGGCGGGCCTGGGTGAGCTACAACGTCCGCAATCGGTCCGCAAATCATCGGCTCATCTATTGGCAGCAGCGCGCGGGCTTCAACAACACCCGGCTAGCCGCCGCCATACGGGAGCGCGTGGGCAAGACCGGGCACCGGCATGTCCAGCCCGATGCCCGCCGGGTCCGGGCATGGCGGCAAGGCGAACAGCCACGCGACCCGGTTCCTGGCCTGATACTAGAAGTATTTAGTGACCGCATTAATTTGTCATTGACGCTATCCGACGTCGGACTCGACAGGTCCGGAGCGGAGCGAGCCCGGTGGGATGGGCCCTGGTTGCCAGCCCAAACCGTCGCCGAACTCCTCACGTTCGCCCAAGGCGATCTGAAACTAGTATTGGAGAAGTGAGATGAGTGAGACGACGACCGAGCAGCGTCAATCCACGGGAAGCGGAGTTGCGCGCGCGACGTTCGGAACGGTGCTCTTTATCGCCTGGGGTGTACTGAGCGTCATTTGGGTGTATGACGCCATCTACGAACTGACCAAAGGTCACTTCACTCCGGCGATCACGGCGGTGGTCGCGGTCCTGCTGATGCTCGTGCTCGCGGTCATGGAGGGCCTGGAAGTGGTCATGATCCATGACTGGAGCCGGCTTTATCCGGACCGCAGCCCTCGCGACCTCGCGGCCTGGCTCTCCGCCCGTCAGATGTTCGTCGCGTCCATCTGTGTCGCGGCCACTATCCTCGCCGCGCGGAGCGCGATCCACATCCCATTCACCTCGCATACGATCACCGGCTCGCAGGGCAAGATCTTCAACCTTGTCTGGACCACGTTCACAATTCTGTGGTTCATGCAGATCCTCCCGAAGCACATGGCCGCGATTAATCCGGCCCGCTATCTCAAATACACGGGAGGAGCGGCGCTCCCGGTCGTCAATGTGGTCAAGGCGATCGGAGTCTCGTGGCCTGCCGAGAAGACCGCTGCGGCCGTTCAGAGCTCGACCGGTTGGCATCCCGAGCCGACCCTCGAGAGGGCACCGCGGCGCGGCCCGGACCTGGCCGACGCCTGGGCCGCCCTGATCCCGGAGGATGGGCGGGCGGCTCAGCGCCGACCCGAGCAATAGGTCTTGCGTGACATGAGCACCGCGGTTCTGACGGCCGTGGCCTGGGCGTACAAGAATGGTGCACGGCACATCGGACACAAGGCGGGTTCCGGCGTGGCGTCCGGCGTCTTCGCCCGCTGCCACCGGATGGCCGGCAACCGGGTGCTCATGGTGTCCGGCACCGACGAGCCACAAGGTTTGCCGGAAGTTGACGCGCCCTTCGCGAGCGGCGAATCGGTTGTCAGCTTCCGGCGGCCGTCGATAGCCGGTGGCGCTCAACCGCTCGGCCAGCGCACCCGGCCGGCTGACGCTGCGCCTGAGCCGGGCGCCGCCCCGTTGCGGCTCACCGGTAGCCACTCGGTGCGGATCTCTTTCGCGGACCGCCGGCGCCCGCCGTCGAGCACGCGCCGAGACCGGCGCGGCGCCGGCCGGCAAGTCTCCCCCCAATCCGGGTCGGCACGACGGCGGCCACCCGGACGTCTCAGCCGCCGTCGAGGGCCGCCTCGATCGCGGCGGCGGCCATGCCCGCTTCCCCGACATCTGCGACCGTCGTCAGTGGGGAAGCCGCAATCTCGACGGCGCGGTTGTCGCCACCGTTGCCGGCTCGCGCCTTGGCAATGGCGTCGGCTGTGCGACCGCTTCCGGCGAGCACCACCACCGGCCGACCGCTGCGGAGGCTTGCAGCGACATCGGTGTAGGCGATCTGCCCACCGTTCATCAGCACGGTGACCGACGACCGGCGGCCCGCGACGACCCCGGCGACGTCCATCATCCACCGCGCCTCGTCCCCCCATTGCGTGCCGGGTACTAGGAGGAACAGCGTGTGGTTCGGCTCCAGTTTGACCGCGTCGGGCGACGGCGTCCCGGCCACCGGGACGAGGACCGTACCTTCGGCCGCTACGCCGATGAGCGGGAATCGACCGCCCAACGTGGACCGTGCCCGTCCGATCAGCTGCATGACTCCCGAGTCCGTGCCACCGTCGATCACCACGGCGTCCCGGCGCTCGGCGACGGGCACGACCTCGTCCCGCAGCACCTTGGCCACGGTCTCGAACTCCTTCTCGCCCATGGTGTCGGCGCCGCCGACCAGCACGATGACCGCCCGGTCCAGACGCAGCCCGGCGCTGTCGAGCGCGGCCGCGATCTCGTCGGTGCTGGCGATCCGGATGTGGGAGGCCTGGATGTCCCCGGCCTGGTTGTTCATTGGTGCTCCTCGCTGCTGCGACGATCGGCCGCGGACGGTGTTCGAATGACCTCGCGGACCTGGCCCAAGCAGTTCCGAGCGGCTGCGTTGACGTTCGACTGGCCGGCGCTGGCGCAACTCGCGGCCGAGTACGCCACCCATCTCTACGCCATTCCGAAACCGCCCGACAGCGTCGGCCAGGTCCTCCTGGTCCTCCGGCAGTCCCGGCGGTACGAGGAGCTCGAGCTCGTCGCCGACGCCGCCCTGGCGCACGGGCCCGACGCCCCCGCGGTCCGTCGGTACTACGCGCAGGCTCTGGTGGAGCGCGGCAATCCGGCCGTCGCCCAGCGCCTCTTCACTGAGCTGGCGGCCGACGAGACGGCGCCGCGGAGCGAACGTATCGAGGCCCGGGGTAGCATCGGCCGCTGCTATAAAGAGATGTTCCTCGCGTGCACAGAGCCGGACCGAGGGCGCCGCTTCCTGAGCCGGTCTCTCGAGGCTTACCTGGCCGTGTATCTGGAGGACACGGACGCCTACACCTGGCCCGGGATCAACGCCGTTTCCCTCCTGGCCCGCGCCGCACGCGACGGCATCGAGCTCCCGCCGGGATCGCCGAAGGCGGCCGCACTGGCCGACGACATCCGGCGGACCGTCAACTCGGCCCCCGTGCGAAACGAGTGGACCGAGGTGACGGCGTGCGAGGCGGCGATCGCACTCGGCCAGTACCACGAGGCCGTCGAGCGGGCCGAGGCGTTCATCGAGACGACGCCGGAGGGGTTCACGGTCGCGGCGTTCCTCCGCCAGCTCCAAGAGGTCTGGCAGCTCAACACCACCACCGCGCCCGGTGACGACCTGCTCCCCGTGCTGCGCTCCGCGCTGCTGGCGGTCGACGGGGGCCAGGTCACGGTGGCGTCCAGCGACCTCCGCGCCGCACGCCTCGCCGACGAGTTCGCAGGCGGACGGCTGGAGGCGATCCTCGGAGCCGACCGATACCTGTCGCTGAGTTGGTACCGCACGGGGCTGAAGCGCTGCCGGGCGGTGGCCCGCATCCAGACCGCCGATGAGCAAGGTGTCGGCACCGGGTTCCTGGTCGCAGGCCCCGACCTGCACCCGGACCTACCGCCACTCGTGGTCGTCACCAACGGTCACGTCGTTCCCGAGGACCTCGACCCCGGCCGCGCGCACGTGGCGTTCCACGGCCTCGATGACGATCCGGGCCGACAGGCCCGCTTCCGGGTGGCCCGGCAATGGTGGTACAAGCCCTCGGCGGGCGGCGGACTCGACACCACGATCCTCGAACTGGACGGCTATCCACAGGACGTTGTTCCCACTCCGCTTGCGCAGGGGTTGCCCCCCAAGCCGCTCCGTCACCGGCGGGCGTACGTGATCGGGCATCCAGGCGGGTCGGCGCAGCCCCAGTTCTCCCTTCAGGACAACATCCTGCTCGACTACGACCACCGCGTCCTGCACTATCGCTCACCGACCGAGGGCGGCAGCTCCGGTAGCCCGGTTTCCGACGACGAATGGCGACTGATCGGCCTGCACCACGCAGGCGGCACACGGATGCCGGCCCTCAACAGGGCCGGCGGCACCTATGCCGCGAACGAAGGCATCACCATCGACGCCATCCGAGGCGGCCTGGCCCATCGACCCCCGGAGCGCTCCCCGTAGCGATAACCGAAATCCGAAGATCCTCTCGCGCAATCCAGCATCCCGTCGTGTCCGCGGAGGGCGCGGCCTTTAGCGACAGCCTCACCCCGTGG
The DNA here is from genome assembly GCA_963734725.1 of uncultured Actinomycetes bacterium. Taxonomy (GTDB): domain Bacteria; phylum Actinomycetota; class Actinomycetes; order Streptosporangiales; family Streptosporangiaceae; genus DASXKD01. Next base: position 81,069 of record CAVTIX010000011.1, on the reverse strand, counting down.
GATTCCGCGATGAGGGCTGCGACTGACCTGCTTGATGTGGCTCAGTTGACGGACCCCCGCGTGATCGTGCGGTGGACCGACCGGTGGGGGACACGCTGGGAGCATAAGCGCGGTGATGTGCGGATGGTTGACGAGTCCGCGCCGTGGGTGCCGTAACGGCGATTACGACGGGGGACTATCGGCCGGGGGCGGGCGCCTGCGCTGGCGAGTGTGGTTGCTGCGCCGGTGATGATGGGTGTTGGCGTCGGTGGCGAAGGTGCCGAGGAGGCTCCGTTGCAGGTCATGGTCACGCGTGCTGACAGCAGTACGCATGGCCCGTCCCATCCATAGCATTACAGCACCCGTTATCACCTGCGTCACAGCGCCCGGAGGGTTCGGGACAGCAGTAGCGGCCGTTCGGGCAGCAATACTTCCCATTGCACCGGGAGTGGCCTGTCTGACAGGCACAGAGGCCGTTGAGGCACTCGCTGTTCGGGCCGCAGTCATGCTAAATCGCGCCCAATCGTTCCGGTGGAGCCATACGGGCGGGGAACTTCAGCAAGCAGAACTGGGGAGAATCAACCGAGGGTCATAAATGTCGCCAGGGTGGTGACGTCAAGCAGGTCCTCAACCTGGTTGTCCGGTCGTGGCGGAAGCAGCCGGACAGGTCCTCGCCCGGAGGCGCGTTCTGCTCGCCCCGGTCACGGAGTCAGCCAGCCGGTAGTCGCCGATGGTTGACTGAGTGGTCGGCCAGGACGAACCTCGCCTGGGCATCCCTCTAGGTGGGGCACTCGAAGCCCGGCGTCTGACATACCGGATATGGAGTCTTGCCCTTCGGGTAGCAGATTGTGCAAGGCTCATCCGCAGAGCAGCATATCTTTATCGGCGGCACAGAACCAGAGTTGGCACACCAGTGTGGACACTCACACTTACCATTGATGCAGGTAAACGGGTCCGTGCAGGCGTTGCCGCATTTGCCGCAGTTCTTGCTATCGGTCATCCAGTTCGTGCAATGAGCGTCCGACCTGGAGCCGCAGCAATTTGGGTTATCAGCATCACAAACGTAGCGATGTAGGCAGTCATGCAGTGCATCGCCGTACTCGGTGTAGGCATCTGCCTCGCAGAGGGGGGCGGCCCTGCATCCAAGAAGGCGCTTGTGCAACCGGTTATGGGCATTCTTCTCGCAGCGCCTACCGTTTTTGCTGCAGGCACGGGCGGACAAGGGCAAGGCGGGGAGTTCGTCGTCGTCCACGTGGGCGATGGTGCCGAGCCCGGTCGTGTCGATGGTCTCGACCGGGTAGGCCGTCGGGTCGCCGATAAGCAGCTGCCCGCGCCCCAAACACGCCACCACCATTAAGACCCAGGAATCGATTGGCCAGGCTCAGTACCGCGAGGGCCGCAACGGTTCCCCCGACAATGCTCCCGAGGATTTCACCACCCTGCTCGGCATAGCCGGCCACCGAATCCAGCCGCTCCGGCCGCGTAACCCGGTGCTGCATTTTCGCACGGAGCTTGGTCCCTGCCGCCGATCCGGCTTTCCTGCCGAGCTTTCCTCCGGCGACAGCCCCTCCGACGGCCGCGGCGACTGTTACGGCAACGACAACAACTGAACGACGACCGCTCCCCCGCGTGCCCACCGGCCCGAACCTGACCCACCGATCGAGGCGTTCGGCCCGGCGTTCACACGCGGCGCAGGGTTGGAGACCGGCGCGGCTGGTGGCTCCCTTAATGAGCTGGCCAAGACCAACTGGCTCTCTCGGAAGCGACCCAGGGATCGGAACAGTGCGCATGGTGCTGCCGGATGCGCCACTTTCCTCGCGTGTCCCGATCATCGATCCCCCCACGCCACCGGACCGTGGCCCAGGCCGGGCATATCGTCCAGCCGCAGGACACGCCGCCGTGGCTACAACCAACTTCCCCGATTTACCACCTGTTAGGGGTAGCGTCAATACCCCATTACCGCACGTGCGGGTCATAGCCGCACCGCTCTTTGGTCGGCTCGCACTCCCTCCCTGTTGCAGACCACCCATCGCTGCAGCTACCTGGCTACGCGGCCGGGTGGTCGGAGTGCCATGACGCTGTGATCGTTCATGGGGTAGTGTCTCGCGTGACTGGTGTGACTGGTGGGATTTGGCTGTGATCGCCGCGTGGTGTCTGCCTTTGTCCGCCATTTCGGTACGCTGGGTGGTAGTTGCTCCTGCTCACAGTTGGGACCCGGCTGGCCGGAGACCACCGGGCGGCCGCCGGCGCCCTGGCCGGGGCGGTGGTGCTGTTTGATGATCTCGGTGACCTGCCCGGCCAGGCCTACGCCCCACCAGCGAAGTCCACCGATACAAAGCCAACGCCACCGACACGCGCACCCAGCCCCGGCTTGCCCAGACAGTGACACGCCATGCCCGAGGTGAAACTGGATGCCGCCGACGCCGCCGAACTCGCCGAAATGCTGCAATTCCTCAGCGGCTGGCTGGCCCGCGACCCCGCCCGCCTCGGCGCCTCGCTGGCACAGTTCGTTGGCCACCCCGCCTACGGCCTAGGCGAACTACGCAACGACCTGGGGCGGTTCGTCTTCCTGCTCGGCGGCAGCGACGGCGAGGACCTATTCGGGACCACGATGGAAGAATGACCGCCCGTGAGCCAGAACCCGTGGTGGCACCCCAGTGAGGACGATCTCGGCTGGGACGAGCCCCTGCCCAGCCCTATCGTGCTAGCCCCCGACTACATGGCCGACCTTCCACTGTGGGGCAAAGATGGGAATGTGGCCTGGCAGCTCACCAAGTTCCCGCCACAGTTGCTGGACCGGCTCGCCGCCTGGCAACGCGACTTCGACGACAACTACCACTACCAGACCGGCTGGCGATCAGCCGCCAGCCGCGACCGCTGGGCGCACCAAGCCACCGACCTGGCAGCAGACCTGCAAGCAGCCCTGGGCACCCGGGCCGAACTCGCTGTGGACCTCTGGCCGATAGACCAAAAAACCTAGGCAGTGTCAAAGATCAAACGAAGCCGATCCGGGCGCGTTCAACCGGTGCTCGCAACCTCGGCGAGTCGATGACGATTCGTTGATTGGGCCGAGGAGAGTGCGCATGGTGGCTCATCTGACGGTAGAGCAGCGGCAGCTGGCGCTGCGGCTGAAGGCCCGTGGCTTGTCGCTGCGGGAGATCGGGCGCGAGGTCGGCTGCTCGCACGAGCTGGTCCGGATCATCGCGCGTGGCGGCCCCACCCGCCCGCAGCGCCGGATCGATCCCTGGGCGCCGGGGCCGGGCCGGCTGCGGTTGTGCGACCGGGAGGAGATCAGCCTCGGCCTGCATGGCGGTGAGGCATTGGGCGCCATCGCGGCCCGCCTGGGAAAGGCCACCTCCACGGTGTCGCGGGAGGTGGCCGGCAACGGCGGCCGTGCCGGGTACCGGGCGTGGCGGGCACATCAGCGGGCCCGGCGGCGGGCCCGCCGCCCAAGACCCCGAAGCTGGCCTGCCCCCGGCTCGCCGCGCAGGTGACTGAGTGGCTGGAGGCCTGGTGGTCGCCGCAGGAGATCTCGGCCCGGTTGCGGATCGAGTTCGCAGGCGATCCCATGATGTGGGTGAGCCACGAGACTATCTACCAGGCGCTGTTCGTCCAGGGCCGCGGTGAGCTGCGCCGCGAGCTGGCCCGCTGCCTGCGCACCGGCCGGGCGAAACGCCGCCCCCGGCGCCGCCCGGAGAACACCGGCCGGATCCGCGACATGGTCATGATCAGCGAGCGTCCCGCCGACGCCGCCGACCGGGCCGTGCCCGGCCACTGGGAAGGCGACCTGATCATCGGAGAGAACGGGCGGTCAGCGGTCGGGACACTGGTGGAACGAGCCACCCGCTACGTCCTGCTGCTGCACCTGCCCGACGGCCGCGGCGCAGCCAGCGTCGATCAGGCCATGAGGACCGCGATCGCCGGCCTGCCCGGCGAGCTGTTCCGCACCATCACCTGGGATCAGGGCAAGGAGATGGCCTTCCACGCCCAGTTCACCATCGCCACCGGCATCCAGGTCTACTTCTGCGACCCGCACAAGCCCTGGCAGCGCGGCTCGAACGAGAACACCAACGGCCTGCTCCGCCAGTACATGCCCAAGAGCACCGACCTATCGGCTCACACCGCTGACGACCTAGCCAGATTCGCTCGCAGCCTTAACAACCGGCCCCGCAAGACCCTCGGATATATGAAACCATCCGAAAAGCTCGCCGAGCTTCTTGCGCACACCGGTTGAACGCGCCCCGTCAAGGATCAAGTGAGGCTAGGCACGGTATTGCCAGGCAGTGTGCTGTTCCGCTTGATGCTTGACACGTCAAGGATCAAGTGAGGCTAGGCATCCTGCGCACGGTCCTGCGCACGGTCGGTGTCCTCTGTCGATAGATGCGACAGTTGTCCGGTAACTGATCTGCGGCACGTTGAGCGCGGAATCCGGCAGCGTGCGTCGCTATTACTAGCTATGCGGTGCTGGCCATAAGGTGTGAGGAGACGAGGCAGTGCTGCTCAAGAGATAGCCACAGAATGGATCGTGGAATGTGGAACTGGAAATCCGATCCGGAAGCCCCTTGGTGGGTCAAGCTCCGCCGTGCGCGGATCCACATCAATGAGGTGCACCAGCTGGTTAGGGCGCTCGATGCCTCGATGCCATGGTCTGTCGAGAAGGAACCGGCTGAGGATCCGGACAGCTGGGCATTCCGGTTCAGGATCCAATGCCCGATCCCTGCGGACCTGCGGGCCGCTGCGGCAGACGCTATAGCCAACATGCGCTCGGCGCTTGACTATGCGGCCTACGAGCTAGCGGAGCGTCACACAGGGACTCTTAATTCTCGCCAGAGGAGGGCTACGGCGTTTCCGATCTGCAAGGATAAGAGAACGTTCGATCGGTACTTCTCTGAAGAGGAAAAGCCCTGGGGATCTGTCCGTGCGAAGCTTTACGGCCAGACCGAACGCCTAGCTCTTCAGCGCGTTCAGCCCTTTGCTACCGGCGAGGAAGCTCGGGCGCTAGGAGTTGAATGGTCAACTCCGGCGGAGCAGGAACTCCTCATGGATGGCGCTTGGGCGCTCAACACAATGTGGAATATTGATAAGCACCGTCGGCCGCTAGAGCTTGCCTGGAGCCGTGACCAGATCTTTTGGTGGCAGGGCCCTGATCAATCCTCTGTCAAGAAGTGGCGTGAGCTGGTCCCACCAGGAAGTTTCCTTGAGGACAATCAGTTGATCTTGGAGTTGGAGGGTATCCGGGGCGGCGGACGCCCGGATGTAACTCTCACGCAAGAGATCGACCTTGTCCTGGCGGACGATCCCATTCAGTATAAGCAAGCCCTGGGCGACCGTCTTGAGCAGCTGCACCGGTCACTCAGCGGCTGGGTTTTGCCCAGGCTTTCTTTACGGCGGACGGTAACCGGCCGCCGATACTGATCTCGTTTCGTCCCCCCGAATGACCGCTTGTCGCTATGCAACGCGCCTCGGTGATCCGCCCGCTCATCGGCAATAGCGGACGGGTCCTCGCGGCTGCTGGCTGGCTTTTATAGGCCGACAGGGGCGGCCAGCGGGCGTGGCATCGTGAACCTGGCACGATGTCTGGTTACGGTGTATCGGTGGGTCTTAGTGAGCGGGCGGGCGGCGAGCAGTGCCCGCAGTGCGGGGAGAGCGATCTGCGGCCGTACGGGAATGGCTCGAAATGGGCCTGTCCCCGGTGTTACTTCATCGTGCCGTGCTGCGAAGGGGGCGAGCTCGCTGTGCGGCGCTTGGCCAACCTGGGACGGGCAGCGCCGACGGCGGACCCGGGGCGGCCGTGCTCAAGGTAGGACGGTCCCGGCCGGGGGTTGCCGCCTTGGGTCGCGGATAGTCACGAGCTCGGTTGCCCCGGTATCGCAGCTCGCCAGCGAAGCTGAGGCGCCACTCGACAGGCCCGCGCTTTGGCGTATCCGGATGGACGTTTGCCGGGTTGCGGGGAGCCAACTGGGGAGCCAACGGTGGCAGAGACTGAGCGACGCCAGGCCACGTCCAGCAAGTATCGGTGCAGCTAAACGGCACGTCAGGCTACATCTAGCACCTTCTGGCGACGGTCAAAGTGTGCCTTCTGGACAGCGGGTCGCGGGTCCACGGCTGCCACGTGCAGTGCGCCGGCTGGCTATTGAGATCTTGAATCAGCCAGGCTGGGGAGCTAACGGGCTAACGTTGACAGTCACAACGCGCGCTCTTCCCCCATGCGCTCCCAACCGGCCGGTCGGTGATGCGTTACCGGGTTAGCTGTCCCAGAGCACACAGGGCTTGTAGGTGGTGACCGCCGCGGCACTGGCCCGCTGGTGCCCTATCTCGATCCAGGCCTCAACCAGCGTCTGGTCCACCCCGGCGGCCACGCATAGCTGCGCAATGTGCCGGTACCGGGCAGCGCCGGGCTGGTGCTCGCCATAGCCCAGGGCCAGGCCGGCGCACTCGGCCAGCAGGGCCGCCCACCCGGCGGCGACCTGCTTGAGCTCGGCGACCGCGGTGGCTTCCTCTTCGGCTGTCAGCCGCCAGCCGAGAGTGGAAGGTGTCGTAGCCGCGATGCTGGGTGTGGCGAGAAGACGATCGGGGGCGAGGCTGCTCATGAAACAAGAGTAGAACTCGTATTCGAAGGATTGCAAGATTGCCCGTTCGGAGCGCCCTTCTCATCGGCGACCAGCACCCCCATCGGGCAGGCCTTGCCCGCTCGCTCGGCTAACGTCCCAGCAGCTGCCGATCGACCGCCGACCTGCCCCCGTTGCTCTAGACCACCGTGCCGATTAACTTCTCCGCCTTCTTGCCAAGGAGGCGATCCATCACCTCGGCGCCGGTTCTGATCACAGGGCGCAACTCATGCCGGTAGACGGTTTCGGTGGTGCGGATGTCTGAGTGCCCAGTCAGCCGAGCGATTTCTTCGGTGGGGACGTCTCCGTGGCCCGACATGATGCTTACGAACGTGTGCCTGAGGTCGCGCGGTGCCCAGTCTTCGCCGATCCCGGCGTTGCGGGATATGAGGCGCAGTGACCGTCGAACATGGGAGCGGTCGAGCGGCGTGCCGAGCGTTGATGCGAACACCAGGTCGTGTTCTTGCCAGAGCGGCCCGGCGTTCAGACGCTCTTGCCGCTGCCGTTCCTGGTGTTCCCGCAACGCTTGGACCGCCATCTCGGGTAGGGCCAGTGTCCGCCGTGAGGTCCGCGTCTTGACATCGCCGTGGGCCCTCACCGACCGCCAGACCGAGATGGTCCCAGCATCCAGGTTGACGTGGTCCCAACGGAGCGCCCGGGCCTCCTCGGAGCGGATGCCCGTGGTGAGCGAGAGCACCACGTAGGCATGCAGCCGGTACCGGCGAGCTGCATCCAGGAGTGCAGCGGTTTGGCCGAGGTTCAGCGCTCTTGAGGGCCTGCCCTTCGTACCGCCCTTGGGAGCCTGGATCAAGGCAGCGACATTCCGGCGCACGAGATCGTCGGCTTCCGCGTGCCGGATCGCCCGGGTCAGCACCTGGTGGGCGATCGTCACGGTGCGGCTGGAGCGTGTAGCGCCGATCCTGGTGAGTGCGGCCCGGACGTCGGCTGCTGTGAGGTCGAGCAGTGAAATGGCACCGATTAGCGGCAGCAAGGGCGCCGCCACTTCCCGGTAGGTCGACACCGTCTTGGGCGAGCGGCCGTCCAGGCCGTGCTCCAGCCAGTCGGTGAGGGCGTCGGCCACCTTGTAGGAGGCTGACGGCTTGACGCCCTGGTCGAGTTCCTCGTGCAGCGCCTTGAGTCTGTCCTTAACCTCTGATTTTGTTCGGCCGGAGACCTTGCGACGGACCCGTTTGCCGTCCTCAATGCGCGATACCGCACCTCGCCACCGGCCCCCGCAGTGCCGGTGATGCGCGGGGTCGCGGCACTGGTCGCGATGATCGAAGTAGATGGCATCGCCACCCCGCCGGCCACGGCGCTGGACTCCCTCTGGCACACCGTGAGCTTAACACTTAGGCTCCCGCTTAGGCTCCCCAGCGACGATTAGCAACCGCCAGCAAGCCTCTGAACTGTCGGGATGGCCGGATTCGAACCGGCGGCCTCCTGCTCCCAAAGCAGGCGCGCTAACCAAGCTGCGCCACATCCCGCTGACCGCTCCGTAGCCTACCGTCCTGCGTACTGCTGCCCGGGACGCTCGCCGTGGCCCGGGGAGCGCCCGGGGCATGTGTCTCGTCTCCTGTTGCCAGCCGTGGTGTTTCGGCGCTGGGCAATCATGCGGGTACGCTATCGGTGCCCACCTGGCGGGATCATCGTCTCCGGGCCGGGCGTGCGGGCGTAGCTCAATGGCAGAGCCCCAGCCTTCCAAGCTGGTCATGAGGGTTCGATTCCCTTCGCCCGCTCCACGACAAAACCCCAGGTCAGCGGCTCTCATGGAGATGCGTCTTTGGTGGCTCGGAGGCGTGGAGAGCCGACTCGGGCCACACACGGGCCACAGTGAGCGGAAATCATGCGTCACCGCTGGCTCGATCCGGCCGGGCACCGCTGGTCCGGACCTGCTCGACCAGGCCGCCGAGCGCCTTCGCGATCGCCTGATCCCGGTCCCTGGTGGCGTGCTGGTAGATCAGCGCGGCACGGGTGCTCGAATGGCCAAGGCGAGTCATCAGCTCCTTGAGGCTGGCGCCGGTTGCCGCAGCGAACAGCCATTTAGATAGCCAGGAGGCATGCGGATCATGGCCAACAAGAACTTCGGGAATATCGGCGACGTCTGGAAGCATGTCGTGCTGGCCGAGGTGCTGGAGCGAGAGCCTCCAGCCTGGTACGCGGAGACTCATGCAGGGTCAGGCGCTTATGCGGTTGTTCACAGTGGAGGGCGAGAGTATGGCTTCGTGCATTTCCTGGAGGTCGCTCCGCGGTTCCCCGTTCTGGCCCGGTCGCGATACCGCGCAGTCGCCGCTTCCTACCTAGAGGGTGAACCAGCCCTGTACCCGGGCTCCGCGCTGCTGGCGATGACGCTGCTCGGCGATACCGCCTCCTACCTGCTGTGTGACCTCGACCGGGTGAGTGTCACAGACCTTCGCCGCTGGTCGCGCGAACTTGGCCTGCGCAGCTGCGAGATCGCCGAAGCTGACGGCATGGCAGTCGTGGCAGCACGGCTGGACGGCGACACTGACAGGCCTGGGTTGGTGCACATTGATCCATTCGACCGGCACGCCCGGGCGCCGGGCGGGTACTCCGCGCTGGAGCTTGCCGCCCGCGTCGCCGACAGCGGCACCGGGCTCGTGTACTGGTACGGCTATGAGCAGCACGGCGCGCAGGGGGAGGCGCACAAGCAGCTCGCCGCTTTGACCACCGCCCCGCTGTGGTGCGGCGAGGTGACCGTGACCGGCGCGAACGATTCGCTGGGCGAGCTTGACCACAGCGCGACGCTATGCACGGTCGGAGTCATCCTGGCCAACGTGCGGGAGGGCACGGCCGGTGCCTGTGCGGCATTGGGCAACGCTCTGTCCGACGCATATGCCGACGCCGTTCTTCCGGACGGCGCCCCGGGGAGTCTCGCCTTCACAAGCAGTACGAGCGTCGAGCGCGACAAGCAGACGTAAGACGCTGGGCCAGGCCGATTTCAGCCGGGCCACATACGGGCCATGAGCCAGGGAGACTCACGGTACCTGACGGTCATTCACGCGCGCTAACTGCCAGGAATCAGCGGCATGGCCTGATCTGCGAGGACGCCGATCTCGCACCCCCGATCTTCCAAGCTGGTCATGAGGGTTCGATTCCCTTCGCCCCCTCCACCGAAGGCCCAGCTCAAATCATGCGCCGCCAGGACGCGGGACAGCCATCAAGAAGCTATCTCCTGCCGCAGTGCCCGATCGGCCCTTGGCTGTTCCGCCGAGCAGAGGCCAAGACCTCCCCGTGAGGACCGCGCTGAAGCGGCTATTCTTCGCCCGAGAAACGCTGCCACGCGGCCTGGCGGGTCATGCCCATCGCGGCCCCAATCCTGGCCCATGTGATGCCGCGCGCACGGGCCTTGCCCACCAGGAAAGCCAACTGACGTTCGGGCTGAGCGCCGGCCGCAGCCTTCCAAGCTGGTGATACGCCGGTCCCGGCAATACTGACCTGGTGGCCTGTCACCAGCACCCGCAAGCGGTCGAGGTGGCCGTCTCTGGCGGGCGGATGACCAGCGGGATGGCGCGCCGCGGGGACCGGCTGCTGCGGCCGATGGGCCCGTGGTCGCTCGCGGTGCACGAGTATCTGCGCCATCTGGAGGCCGCCGGGTTCGGCGGCTCGCCCCGGGTGCTAGGGATCGAGGGCGACCGGGAAGTGCTGACCTTCATCGAAGGCGACGTCGCCAATGATCCGCTTTGGCAGCCCGGGCACGGACACCGGCTTCCGCCTTATGCGCGGACGGAGGTGGCGCTGCACGGTGCAGCGGTGTTGATCCGCAAGCTGCACCAGGCGGCGGCCGGCTTCCGGCCAGCGGTTACCAGCTACCGCTGCCACCCGTACCCGCCGAAGACGGGGGAGATCATCTCACACGGAGACCTCGGCCCCTGGAACACCGTCTACCGGGACGGGATACCGGTCGCGTTCATCGACTGGGACGCCGCCCAGCCCATCGAGCCGCTGACCGACCTCGCCGAAGCCGCCTGGACCTTCGTGTCACTCGCGCCGCCTGAGCAGCTCGCCGAAGCCGGATTCGACTCGTTGCCTGACCTATCCGCCCGGGTGCGCATGTTCGTGGACGCCTATGGACTGGCCGACCGCAAGGCGATCTTGCCTGCGCTGCGGCGATGCAAGCGGGGCGAACCCGAACCGCTGCGCTGGCTCCGGCGCATATCACCGGACCTCGCCCGCGCACTATGACCCAATCCCAAAGCGCGTTCGCCCGGAGCAGCAACCCGAGCAGCAACGCCAGCGCGCTAGACCAGACAACCCCCGACTACCGCGAACATATAGCGCTGCTCACCCGGCGCACCGGACCGCATCAGGCGGTTTCGAAATTGACCGCGGCTGTAAAATCCGTGGGTCTAGCGGGCCGGATGCGTGAGAATGTCGCTGACAGCGGTGATCGGCCAACGCCCGCGCGAAGGCTCATCGATGGGCTCGGCTGCGTGTCCCGCTGGCGGTGGCGGCTGTAGAAGCTGGAGGGCCCAGGGCATGCCCGATCAAGCGCCAGACGATCAGGCCCGCGACTTCGCGACGGCGTTCCGCGGCTTTCTGGACTGGGTCCATTCGACTGCCATGAGGGAAGACAATGAGGTTTCCGCGCTAGTGCGCGAATTCCTGGGATCTGATGGCGCGCAGCATTCTGTCGTGACCCGTGAGCTGCCCGCGTTCGAGCATGTCAACCTGCAGACGGCGATCGACGACTGGTCAGCGCGCGAAGGACGGTCGGTGGAGGTCCGTGGCATTGCCCTGCCGCCGCATCACGGTGGCCTGTCGCTGCAGCAGCTGGTCGCGGGCGAGGCGTTGCCGCCGCTGCGGCTAACGGCGCCTGCGCTAGCTGACTTGCCGAACGGGCCCGGTTCAACCCTCGGATGCCTGCGTCTGGCTCTGCTGATGGTCGTCGATCAGAACGGCCGCCATGTCGTGATGATTCAGGCGCCGAACGAGCATCAGCCGGGCCTGCAGATCGAGGTCGCGGGCCTGCCGGTCGACCTGGCCCAGCGGTTGCTCGCCGAACTGGACCAGCTGCGCAGCGAGCTTAACGTCTACCGCGGCCACCTGCTGGATGTGTCGCTAGGCCCGATGGGGCAGGTCGTCCTGAGCTTCGCCGACAGTCCCGGCGTTACCAGAGACGACATCGTGCTGCCCGCCACCGTGCTGGCCCGCATCGAGCGGCATGCCCTCGGGGTAGCCAGCCATCGAGAGGCGCTGCTGGCCACCGGCCAGCACCTCAAACGCGGCCTGCTGCTGTACGGCCCTCCTGGCACCGGCAAGACGCACACCACGCGGTACCTGCTGGGCCGGATGACCGCCTACACGCGCCTGGTCCTTACCGGCCGCTCCCTGGTCGCCGTGGGCGCGGTCACCGATCTAGCTCGCGCCCTCCTGCCCTCCGTCGTCGTGCTTGAGGACGTTGACCTAGTCGCCGAGGAGCGCTCACTCGGCCCGGCGTCAAGCCCAGTCCTGTTCGATTTGCTCGACGCCATGGACGGAGCGGCCCCCGACGCCGACCTGCTGTTCCTGCTGACCACCAACCGCGCCGACCTACTCGAACCAGCACTAGCCGCGCGGCCCGGACGGGTTGACGTGGCAGTAGAGATCGCACTACCGGACGCCCCAGCCCGGAAACGCCTGCTGACCCTATACGGCCAGAACGTGCCGCTGACGCTGACGGAGGAGGATGTGAGCCTCGCCGTCGAGCGCACCGATGGCACCACGGCATCGTTCCTCAAGGAACTCATCCGGCGCGGCGTCCTGGAGTCCCTGCACGACGACCCGGCGCTCACCACAGTCACCGGAGCGCACCTGGCCCGAGCGCTCGACGACCTGCTGGATACGGCACAGGCGGTGACTCGCACCCTGCTCGGCGTAGGCGTCGACCCCAAAGACCTGCCAGTCGGCGGGGCACTAACGCCAGGCCCAGGACGGGCCTGGATGGCCTACGGCCATCGGGCAGTAACCCGGCGCATCACCCGGTACAGCGGCTGAGCCCGCGGCACTGAGCAGCTATCAGATGACACAGGTCGCGGGCTGGGGCGGTCTTGGCGATGTTGTTCGCTTGGGCGCCGCGGAGGGCGGTGATGCGGTCCTTGACGCCGCGGACAGGGCTGCGGGCTGGCTGGTGCTGGATCGCCCCCGCCATGGCCCAGCGCAGCAGGGAGCCTTGTTTGGTGATGTGCCCCCGGGTGACCAGGGTGATCTTGGCGATCAGCTCGCTGATCAGCGTGCGCAGTGAGGCGACCCCTAGTGGGGCCGCCCGCTGGGGATTGGCGCCTGCGCGGAAGACGGGGGAGGACCAGTAAACAATCGACTGCCTGGCAGGCCACCGCCTAAATCAGCACGAGGGCGTACCCTCAAAGCAATGGGGGCAGCCGAGTGTTATACCCCGGTCGCCTCTTCTTGTCGGCCCATGGGAGGTGGGGTCGGTGACATTCGAGATCGAGCTTCCTGATGAGTGGCCGCCGGGCCTCGGGTTCGCTGTCGCCAAGATGATCCGTCAATCGTTGAAAACGGGCTTTCCCGTCGTTGTCCCAGTCCGGAGCGACGTCACCCCGGACGAACTCGCGGCAGCGTTCAGCACGATCGAAACGGTCATCCAGGAGGCGGGGCTAGCCGCTTAACGCCAGCCGCCGTTGAGCGCGCCCCCGAGAGCGTCTCGACCGGTGGCTTGAACTGAAGAGTCGTGGCTAGGATTCCGGCACGACGACAACGATGAGCACCCGGGTCAACCAGCCAGGCTTTTACCTCATGGACGAACCCGACGCGCCGCTGTCGTTCACCGCTTGCCTCGGGCTCGTCGCCCTGCTGCATGACCTCGCCCAGGCCGGTTCCCAGGCCATCGTCGCCACGCACTCACCCATCGTCGCCGCCGTCCCCGGGCGCGAACATCCTGGAACTGGGCGACTGGGGCATTCGACCCACCCGGTGGGAAGATCTCCATCTCGTCGGCGCCTGGCGCTTCTTGGCCGAGCCAGCCTCCTACTTTCGCCACCTGCTCGCCGACTAACCCTGCGCATGACGACAGTGGCGTCTGCCCCGGCGTGCAATGGCACCGGCTACATATGGCTCGAGGAAGCCGGTTAATCGGCTCGAGGCTATCGAGCCTGGGCCTGACCCGGCGATGGCGCCGGGCCAGGCCCAGCTCCGGTGCCGGGTCGGTTCTACGCGCCGCCGACAGGCCAGAGACGAACGGCCAGAGCCTCCCGGCGTGCGAAAAGCACGCCGGGAGGCTCCGGCATAATGCGGCCAGCGCGATCCGCGGTCAGGTCAGGATCTTGGCCTTCTGGCTTTCGAACTCGTCGGCCGTGATGACGCCCCGCTCGCGCAGGTCGGCCAGCTTGCTCAGCTGGTCCGCCGTGCTCTCCCCCGAGCCCGCGGCCTCCTGGACGTACTGACGGAACTGCTGGTCTTGAGCTTGCGCGTCCCGCTGAGCGTGCTCGTGCATCTTGCCGCCGCGGGCGATCAGGTACACCAAGACCCCGATCAGCGGAATGAGCAGGATGAAGATGAACCACAGGGCCTTTGCCCAGCCGGACAGGTCAGGGCTGCGGAATATGTCGATGAATATGGTGATCAAGATCCAGAACCAGATCACCCACAGGAAGACCATCAAGATCGTCCAGAACGCACCCAATACCGGGTAGGAATAGGAACTCGCAGCGAGCAACATGGTGTCTCCTTGGCGCGCAGGGCGCCCCGTGAGCGCCAGGCTGACCAGTGGTGAATGTGAGCAGCATGATCGTACTGGGCCCTGCAGGACGAAGTCTTGGTTATCCGCTGAGACCGATCACGGTTGGCTGAGGGGGCTCGGCGCGAGGTACTCGATCCGCAGGACGGATTGGCCGCTAAGCAACGTGACCTGCTGGCTCCGGGCAGGCAGGAATTGGGCCCGCTGCACCTGGATGAAGCTATGCATCCAGCGGAGGTAGGCCGCGCGAGTAAAGTGCTCCCTGTCGCCCGTTGCCAAGTCCACCCACCGTAGGAGGCTGGCAGGTCCGCCACCAGGTGACCAGCCGCCGAAGTCCACGATGTGCACCGGGTGGCTCTGGACCATGGTGGCGATGAGCATCGGCAGCCGCGGATCAATGTCACCGCTAAGGAGCTGTCTCCTGGCTGTGGCCGACAACTCGATGTGGCTGTTAGTCAGCAGCTGAGCGTCGGCAGTTTTCCTGGCGCGCAGGTCCGCCTGTTGAGTGGCGCGATACCCCTTTGCGCCGCCGGCAGGGACCAGCCGGATGTCGATCTTGGCCTTCCCTGAGCCGAAGCTCGCGATGACGGCCGGGGCGTAAACCGAGGCCAGCCGGTTGCCGAACTGGGCCTGGATTGCCGGGGTGACGACCACCAGTCCAGCGCCGGTCGGATCGTTCGACTGGGGTGTAAATGTCAACAGATTCCCGGCCGGGAATCCTTGGTGGGCCAGGTCCGTGCATACCTGGGGATCGCATCCCACGACCGCGGCATGGGTGACCTCCCGCAGTATCCAGCGGACGGCCTGGGCTCTGGCTGCAGCCGCGGCGGGGAGCTGCTGCCCGGGGCCGGGCTGCTGGCCGGTGCCGGCGTGGCCACCCGGCGGCGCGCCGTGCTGGGCGAGGACGAGGGCGGTCCCGGTGACACCGGCTACGAGCAGAATCGAGGCCCGGACCGCAGCCGGCCGCCGGTGCCATCGGGCGCGACGACTGCCGCGCCGCGCCGGCCGTTCCGTGGCGGCGCGCTGTCCCGTGGCCGGCTCTTCCGTGGCAGCCTGTTGTCCCGTGGCAGCCGGCTGTTCCGCGGCAGCCCGTTGTTCCGTGGCAGCCCGGGCTGTTCCGTGGCGGGCGACCGGGCGCCGATCAGGCCATCGTCAGTATCGTGCCGCGGCTCCGGCGCCGCGGCAGGCGCGCGAGGTGCCCCCTCCCCTGTGGGGACAGCCGGCGCTATCGGCGGCAGCGGGCTCACGAGCCGCGCCCCGGCGGCTGCGAGCTCGCCGAGCGCGCCGCGCGCCGACGGCCTGGTGGCCGGGTCTTTGCTGAGGCAGCGATAGACGAGGGTGCCCAGCGGCTCGGGAAGCGGGCCCACGGCGGGCTCGGAATGAAGAATGGCGTACGCCGTTGCTGTCAACGACTCGCCCTTGAAGGGCAGCTCTCCCGTGCCCGTGAACGCGATCGTAACGGCCCAGGACCACATGTCGGCCGCCGCGGTCACCCGCACCCCGGCCAGCTGCTCAGGCGCCATGAACGCTGGAGTTCCCACAGCGACCTGCCCGGAAAGTCCCGTGGTGGTCATGCCGGGAACGGCCGCCAGGCCGAAGTCGATCACGACCGGCCCGTCGGGCCCAAGGAGGACATTGCCGGGCTTGAAGTCGCGGTGCACCATGCCGACGGCGTGCACCGCGCCTAGCGCGGTCAGCGTCGCGACGGCGACGCGCTCGAGCACGGCGCCGGTCCGAGGCCCGTGCTGCTGGATGACCTCCACCAGCGATGGCCCGCTGACGTACTCACTGACGATGAACGGCCGCCGTTCGAAGATTCCCGCATCAAGAACCTGGGCAGTGCAGAACCCGGCGACCTGCTGCGCCGCGGCAACTTCCTTCAGGAAGCGGCTTCGGACCAGCGGGTCCGTGGTTGGCGCCAGCAGCTTGACCGCCGCCCGGCTTCCCGTGGGACCGAGGGCCAGGAAAACGACGCCCTGCCCGCCCTCACCGAGGCGGCCGAGCAGCTGGTATCCACCCACCTCGCGCGGATCTGTGTCGCGAAGCGGGAGCATCCCAGACGTTGCCGACCCTGCGGATGTCACGAGGCCATTCTGCCCTGGCGGCTGCGCGCCCGCCGTGATTCCGTTTTCCTGCGGCGTAAGGTAGCCGGATGGATTACCGCACCTTGGGCCGCAGTGGTTGCGCGGTGTCGCATTTGGCGCTGGGCACGATGACATTCGGCGCGGAAACCGGCGAACTTGGCGCGCACACGCAGCTTGACCGGTTCGTGAGTGCGGGCGGCACGCTGGTCGATACCGCCGATGTGTACGGCTCGGGGGCGTCGGAGGAAATCATCGGCCGGTGGCTGGCGTCCCGGCCCGCCGATGTCACCGAGCGGGTAGTGCTAGCCACCAAGGGCCGTTTCCCGATGGATGATTCCCCGAACGGCGTGGGACTGTCCGCGGTGCACCTGACGCGCGCGCTTGACGGGTCGCTGCGGCGGCTCGGCGTGGACGCGGTGGACCTCTACCAGCTGCACGCCTTCGATCCGTGGACTCCGCTGGAGGAGACGCTGCGGACCCTCGACGGGTTCGTGCAGGCCGGCAAGGTCCGGTACTACGGGCTATCGAACTTCACCGGCTGGCAGCTCACCAAGGCGGTCTACATGGCCCAGGCGTTGAACGTGCCCGGGCCGGTGACCTTGCAGCCGCAATACAGCCTGCTGGTGCGCGAGACCGAATGGGAGATCGTCCCCGCCGCCCTGGACGCCGGCGTCGGCCTGCTGCCCTGGAGCCCCCTGGGCGGTGGATGGCTGTCTGGTAAATACCAGCGAGATGCGCGGCCAGCTGGTGCGACCCGCCTTGGCGAGGATCCGGGCCGCGGCATGGAGGCCTACGATCGGCGGGGCACCGAGCGCACCTGGCAGATCATCGACGTGGTGCGCAACATTGCCACCAGGCGCGGCGTCAGCATGGCCGAGGTAGCGGTGGCGTGGGTCACCGCCCGGCCAGGTGTCACCTCGACGATTCTCGGCGCCCGCACTTTGGAGCAGCTAGAGACCAACCTCCGCGCTGCTGATCTTCAGCTCGACCGGCAGGAGACCGCCGAACTGGACGCGGCCAGCGACCTGCGGCCTGCCGACTACCCCTACGGTGAGCTGGGCCTTGAACAGCGCTCCCGCACGCTGACAGGCGGCAGATAAGGCCCCGGCCGGTGCCACTGATCACGTTTGGGCACGGAACGGCCAGCGCCGAGCGCATCGTCGAACTTCTGCGGTCCGCGGGCGTGACGACCCTGATTGATGTCCGCAGCGCGCCGGGAAGCCGCCGCAACCCACACGTGGCGCGTGCGGAGCTGGAGCGCTGGCTTCCAGCCAACGGCATCTCCTATCGGTGGGAGAAACGGCTGGGTGGCTTCCGCCGTCCTGCGCCGGATTCGCCGGATGTGGCATGGCGGGAGACGGCCTTCCGGGGTTATGCCGGACACATGCGGCAACCAGAGTTCCTGAGCGCCATCGACGAGCTGCTCGCACCGGCCGGCGCGGGGCAGCAGGCGGTGATGTGCAGCGAAAGTCTGTGGTGGCGCTGCCATCGGCGGCTCATCGCTGACTTCGCCGAGATCGCCCGTGGCGTCCCGGTCCGTCACCTCATGCACGACGGCATGCTGGCGCCCCACCGCTGGTCGCCGGGAGCCCGGCTTCGCGCAGACGGCCTGCTGGTTTACGACAGCGGCCAGCAACAGCTGGACGCGGCCTCAACATGATCACGGCCATGCTGGCCCATCTGCTATACCAGGCGCGATGTGGATCTTCCGGGGCCCAGTGAGGCGCGTCTGGTGGCGACGGGTGGAGACTAGGGATCATGCGTTATCTGAGCACCGTTCCCGGTAAGCAGATCTCCAAGATTGGGCTCGGCACCTGGCAATTCGGGTCCCGGGAATGGGGATACGGCAGCCAATACGCGGACGAGGTGGCGCAGGCCATCGTCAGGCGGGCGCTGGAGCTGGGTGTCACCTTGTTCGACACCGCGGAGATCTATGGCTTCGGGCGCAGCGAGCGCATCCTGGGACGGGCACTGGGCGAGGACCGCGAGTCCGTGTTTCTGGCGACGAAGATCCTGCCCGTGCTGCCGGTCGCACCGGTAGTAGAGCAGCGCGCGGTCGCCAGCGCGAACCGGCTGGGTGCCCGCAGGCTCGATCTATACCAAGTGCACCAGGCCAATCCCGTGGTACGGGACGGCACGATCATGCGCGGCATGCGCGCGCTGCAGCGCGTTGGCCTGGTGGGCGAGGTCGGCGTCAGCAACTATTCGCTGCGGCGCTGGCGTGCCGCCGAGGACGCGCTGGGCAGCCCGGTGCTGAGCAACCAGGTCCCTTACAGCCTGGTGGCCCGCGGTCCCGAACAGGATCTGCTGCCGTACGCCAGCTCAAAAGGCCGTGTGGTGCTCGCCTATAGCCCGCTGGCGCAGGGGCTGCTGTCGGGCCGGTACCACCCCGGCAACATGCCCGCCAACCGGGTCCGCGCCGCCAACCCGCTGTTCCTTCCGGAGAACCTCGAGCGGGCTGGCGAACTGCTCGCCGTCCTTGGCGAGGTGGCGGCCGCGCACTCGGCGACGCCGGCGCAGATCGCGTTGGCCTGGGTGATCCGCCACCCCGCAGTGGCCGCGATACCGGGCGCATCAAGTGTCGAGCAACTGGAGAACAACGTCGCCGCCGCGGAGATCGACCTCGCCGACGACCAGTACCAGGCGCTGGCCGACGCAGCGGCCCGGTTCCGCCCACTTTCCGGGCCCGCCGTCCTGCCCCGCCTGGCCCGGGCCCGGTTCGGCCGCTGATCCCGCGCCCACCGAGCCGCACCCGACCAAGCATGGACTACGACACCGCTACTCCGGCAGATATCGGCGCCGCCATCGCCACCGAGATCGGCCGCAGCGTCGACTACGGCCCGGTTGCTGCCGATGGCGCCGCCCGCGCCGCGGCCGTGCTCGCCGACCTGTTCTAGCAGGGAGTCTTCTTTCGAGCCTTTATGCGGCGCCCTCACCCTTCCGAGAGTGATGTCCATTTATTCGCGCAGCGAACCTATTGGAAACGCAACGTGCAATTTTGCGATACGCAATAGCCTGGATGCCTGGGTCCTGGATGCTTCAACGGCTGCCCGCCGGGCGTATCGGGCATCCCCCGTGCAGGGTGATGCAGACGCGAAGCGCTGGCCCGATCCTTGGTCAAGAGATTCCCATTCGCGCGGCAGGTGACCTATAAGTTTCGAGGTGGTTAGGACGCCGTTGAGGATATGCTGACTGCGCAATCGTCGCCGCTGAGCACGATTGCCTTTGCGGTGGTCGTGCTGGCCACCAGCACGGCGATCGTGGCGGGCCTGGCATGGGCAGCGCGGCGGCTGCTGGGGTTGCCGGTGGGGGCGCTGCGGGCGCTGATCGCCGGCCTGCTTGGGTTCCTCGCTGCCTACTTTCTGGGCAGGTCGCTCCAAGCGGCCCAGCCCGGGCATCAGGCGGCATTCATCGGTGTGGTGATCGGCGTTCCGCTGATCGTCGCGATGGTTTTCATCGTCGCGGCCGAGGCGCTGGTGCCAAGTGGGATGCTGCCGCAACCGTTGGAGATCATCCGCGGCACGCGGCAGGCGATTGCGCGCTCACGGCGCTATTGGCAGATCAGCCGTATCGCGGTGCGCCATGGCCTCGCCCCTTACCTGCGCGGACAGACGCGGCGCCGCGGGGACGCCGGTAGCGGGCGGGCGGCGCTCGCGCTGTCGCTGCGGCGTGCCCTGGAGGAAGGCGGGGTTACCTTCACCAAGCTTGGCCAGCTGCTGTCTACCCGCCGCGACCTGCTCCCGGAGGAGTTCATTTCCGAGCTCTCCCAGCTCCAGGACCGGGCCGAGCCGGCCCCCTGGGAACAAGTCGAGGAGGTGCTAGCGCAGTCACTCGGGGCGCCTACCGAGAAGGTTTTCGCCGAGTTGCGGCACGAGCCGGCCGCCGCAGCATCGATCGCCCAGGTACACAAGGCCCGGCTGCGTGACGGTGAAGGCCCGGGCGCCGAGGTAGCGGTGAAGGTCCAGCGGCCAGGGATCCGGGCCACCGTCGAACAGGACCTGGACATCCTGCTTCGCCTGGCGGTCAGGCTCGAGGACCGGGCCCGGTGGGCGCGCGCGGTCGGCACGGCCGACGTGGCTCGCGGGTTCGCCGCCGCCATCCGGGAAGAACTCGACTTCCGGGTGGAGGCCCGCAACATGACGGCGGTGGCGGCCACGTGGCCGGGCCAGCAGCGAACCGCCTCGAACAACATCCGGGTGGTGCTGCCCGCCCTGCATGCGCGGCTGTCCACCGAACATGTGCTCGTCATCGAATGGCTGGATGGGGTCAGCCTCCGCGCGGCGGGGCCGCTGATCGAAAGCCGCGGGCTGGACCGCGCCGAGCTGGCCCGGGTGCTGCTGCGCAGCATGGTGTACCAGATCACCGAGGGCGGCGTGTTCCACGCCGACCCGCATCCGGGCAACATCTTGCTGCTCACCGACGGGCGCCTGGCCATGCTGGACTTCGGCTCGGTGGGCCGCCTGGACGCCCAGCAGCGCTTCGCGCTGCAGGCACTGCTGCTCGCGCTGGGGCGCGGTGACCCGGCCGCAATGCGCGACGCGTTGCTGGAGCTGGTCAGCCGCCCCGACGAGGTCGACGAGCTGGCGCTGGAACGGGCCCTGGGCCAGTTCATGGCGCGCCACCTAGCCGGCGGCGCCGCGGGCGCCCCGGAAATGTTCACCGACCTGTTCCGCCTGGCTACCCGGTTCGAACTGGTCATCCCGGCCGACATCGCCACCGTCTTGCGATCACTGGGCACCCTGGAAGGCACCCTCAGCCTGCTGACCCCCGGGCTCGACATCGCGAGCGAAGCGCGCGCCTACGCCGCCGACCACATGGGCACGGTGTCGCCCCTGGCTGTGCCGAAAACCGCCGCCGAGGAGCTGATCGCGCTGGTCCCGGTGCTGCGTCGGCTGCCACGGCGGTTCGACCGCGTCACCAGCGCGCTGGAGCAGGGCAGGCTCAGCCTCAACGTGCGGCTGTTCGCCGACGAACGCGACCGCCGGGTGGTCACCGGCCTGACCTACCAGGTCCTGCTCACCGTGCTCGCCGCGGCCTCCGGCATCGCCGCAGCGCTGCTGCTCGGCGTCACCAGCGGGCCCAAGATCACGCCGAACGTCAGCCTCGGCCAGCTGATCGGTTACAACCTGCTCGTCGTCGCCGGAATCCTCGGCCTGCGAGTGCTCTACACAATCTTCAGGAACCGCTAACGCCCGGCGCCTGCCGGCGCGGCCGGTTGGACGTTTGCTGTTGCTCTTTGAACACCAGACTGCCAACCACGAGCTTGGGCCACGCAGCCGGGCGGCCGCTAGTGCCGCCAGTGATCGAGCGGCAGCGGGCCGCGGCTGAGAATCGTCCGGATCGCGAACGTGCTCTGGGCATCGACCACACCAGGAATCGTCAGTATCTGCCCGAGCAGCAGTTGCTCGTAGCCTGCGAGATCTGGCACGGCGGCCTCCACGAGAAAGTCGTTGGTCCCGGAGACCAGGTAGCAGGCGACGATCGCGGGAATCGCCAGCAGCGCCTGCTCGATCCGGGACGCGGTCTGCTGTGAGTGCCCCTCGACCTTCAAGCCGAGGAAGACGGTCAGGCCGAGCCCGGCCCGCAGCCTGCTGACCTCCGCGCGGTACCCGGCGATGATGCCGCTGGCCTCCAGCGCCTTCACGCGGCGCAGGGAGGCGGAGGGAGACAACGAGATGGCGTCCGCGAGATCGACGTTGGCGATCCGGCCATCGCGCTGGAGCCTCGTCACGATGGCACGATCCACCCTGTCAGGAACATGCTCTGGCATAAAACCAACCCTATGCCCTCAGTCACGCAAGAGCGTTGCGCAGACCTGCCCCGCTGGCGTCACATTTGCCATCGCGTGCGGCGCGTTTTCGGCGATGGTGAACCTATGGCAACGACATCCGCGAATCAGCCGGCCACAGCGCCGAACCTGACGATCCCGCGCGGCGCCGCCCTCTATATCGGGGCGATCCTCGGTCCCGGCCTGCTCCTGCTGCCTGGCCTTGCCGCCGCTGAGGCCGGACCGGCCTCGATCCTTGCCTGGCTCGGCCTGCTGGGCCTGTCCGGCCTGTTCGCCGCCGTGTTCTCGGCCCTGGGCCGGCACATCCCGTCCGCTGGCGGCGTGATGGGCTACGTCACCGCGGGCCTGGGACCGCGCGCTGGCCGGGCGACCGGCTGGATGTTCCTCGCCGGGGTGATAGGTGGCGCGCCGATCGTCTGCCTCATCGGCGCCAGCTACGTCACCGACCTGACCGGCGGCGGCCGGCTTGCCCGGGCGGCGGTCGCGGCCGCGCTGCTGCTGACCGTCATCGGTCTGGCCGCTGTCGGGTTGCGGGCTAGCGCCGCCGCTCAGGTTGTCCTGGTCAGTCTGCTGACCGTCGTGGTCATCGTGGCGGCCGCCGGGTCCGCGACGGCGGCGCGGGCCGGTAACTGGACGCCATTCGCCCCGCACGGCTGGCTCTCGGTCGGCAGCGCGGCCGCGACGCTGATGTTCTCGTTCGTCGGCTGGGAGGCCGTGGCCCCGCTCACCACGCGCTTCGCAGAGCCGTCCCGGCAGCTGCCGCGGGCGGTGGCGATCGCCCTCGCGGTCACCACCGCGCTGTACCTGGGCCTGGCAGTGGCCACGATCAGCGTCCTCGGGCCACGCGCGGCCACCGACGTGCCACTGGCTGCCCTGCTCAGCCACGCCATCGGCGCGGCCGGCCCGGTCGCCGCCGCGGTGGCCGCCATCGTGCTGACCATCGGCGCCGTCAACGCCTACATCAGCGGCGCGGCCGCCATAGCCGGGCAACTGGCGCCCGCCGTGCCCGGCAGCCGCCGGCCCGCACCGACGCTCTGGCTGCCGACTGCGATCTCCGCCGCGGGCCTGCTGCTGATCACCGCCTACGCTCTGCGGATCGTCGCCGCGGCCGCCCTGGTCGCGGTGCCAACGGTCCTGTTCCTCACGGTCTACCTGGGCGCCATGGCCGCGGCCGCGCGACTGCTGCGTGGCCCCGCGCGGCTGGCCGCCGTGCCGGGAGCGCTGGCCGTCATCGTCATGCTGGGTTTCTGCGGCTGGGCGCTCGCGCTACCCGCCGCGGTCGCGCTGGCCACCTGCTGGCGGCCCCGGGCAGCCGCCCGCCGCGGGCGCAGCACCGCCCGCCCGGCGGGCGCGGTGCGCTGCCCGGGCGCCGCCCGGGAGCGCGCGCTCATGGCCTCGCGGTGACAGCCGCGGCCGGACATCGGCGTCGTGATGCAAACGTCTAGCGCCGAACCCAAAGCCCGCCGGAGAGTTCGACACGAGTCCGCTACGGGGTCAGCCCTCGCCGGCCGATAATTGGCGCTGGCGGCCCGCGAGGGGGCGCCGCTACCACGGGAGGCTCTGGTGTCCGGATTTCCGCGGATGCCGTTCGTCAGCCCAGGCGTTATGACATCGCCCGATGATCCGGGCCAGGATCTGGCGCCGGTGCCGGAATTGAGGGCCAGTTCGCTGCGCGGTCCGGGATGGTCACGGCGCTCAACTCGCCAAGGGCTTGCGATCCTGCAGGCAGCGCGGCGTCTGGGGCAGCCCAGACGCCGCGCTGCCGGTGGGAATACCGTCCACCGCGCAGGGCACGGTGGAGGTTTCGCCAAGAATGGGCCAGAACTGCACAAGGTCGTGGCGCCGGTTACCTCCGGGCCCGCGCTGGTCGGCCCGTATCACGGGTTCGCGCAGTATGCGCGGCACTCTTCCCGGTATTGCACAGTGGTATTACGGTGATGCGAACTACTGGCCAATCATCTTTGCGTCAGAACGCCACCAGCTTCAGAATCCCGGCCACATATTTCCCAGGGCGGGCGCTCCGGATTCCGAAATAGCGGCCGGAAACCTGCCCAGCCTGACCGGGCCGTGCCCATGATCGGCCGCGGGGCGCCGGGTGAGCGGACTATAGACCATGGTCCGCTCGCCCGGATGTGGTTCGCCGGAAACACGAACGCGGGGGCGGCCTGACCCCTATGGTCGTCGGCTAGGCATGCCGCTGCGCCGCGGTGCGCAGTGCCGCCGATCATCTGGCAGAGCCCCTGAACCTGGCCCGGCCGTGTCCTGTAAGCGACCCGGGAAGGATCAGGGATCCCTACCATGTCACGCCGCTCTGGCGAGCACGCCAAGACCACGGCGGGCTACGATGCCCGCCACGCCAAACCCGGTGCACCTGGCCCGGCCGCTCTCCTCGGCACCGCCGCCAAGGCAGTCCCCGTCACGCTGGCGGCCGGCGCCGCCGGCTCGGCGCTCGTGTTGTCCGGCAACGCCTCCGCCGCCACCGTCCCGGCCGGCCTGGCCGGCGCCAGCCTGACCAGCAGTGGCGCCGCGGACGTGGCCGCTATGAAGACCGCCCACATCGTGCTCACCCGGGCCCAGCACGCGGTGCACCACGCGGGACACCGCTCGGCCTACACCGTGGCCTCCGGCGACACTCTGTCGGGCATCAGCGCCCGGTTCTGCGGCACCTCGTCGGACTACCTATCCCTGGCTGGCGCTTCCGGGATAACCAACCCGAACCTGATCTACCCCGGGCAGACGATCAAGCTCAAATGCCACGCGGCCCCTCTCCAGCTGACCGTCGCCAGCACCGGCGGCACGCACCGCTCTGCCACTTCCCATGCCGAGCACCGGGCCCCGGGCCGGGCACGCCCGGCCCGGCCGGCACGCCCGGCTAGCGGCGCCGGCCGGCAACGTGAGCACCGCCGGCCTGGGGGGATTCGAGTCCTGCGTCATCTCCCACGAGTCCGGCGGCAACCCGCGCGCGGTGAACCCCACCAGCGGCGCCGGAGGACTGTACCAGTTCCTGCCCTCCACGTGGGCCAGCCTGGGCTTCGCCTCCGCCTACCCCGGCGGCGCCCAGACCGCACCGGTCAGCGTGCAGCGGGCCGCATTCGCCAAGCTGTACGCGGAGGCCGGCACCTCCCCATGGGCGCCATACGACGGCTGCTAAACACCACGCCGGGCAGTCCCGGGCACCGTGCTCATAACGCTCACCGTCTTCCACCAGGCATGCCACCGGGCGGGCCGACATGCTCGGACAGCCAGTCGCACAGCGGGATGAGCTGCGTCCAGGTTTGCCGCACCAGGCTCAGCGCCTGCCGGTCGTGTGGGAGCGGGCCGGGCGGCCGGGGCGATCTCCATACGACCTCCACACGTTCTGCCTGACGCCTGCAGACCGATGCTCGCTTGTTACGTAAGGAGCCGGGTTGGCCAGGGGGCGACGATGTACCGGGAGAGCAGAATCGCGCCGTCGGCGGCACGGAAGCCCTCGCGTTAGGCGATCATGGCGCAGCGTGACGACTCCGGTAACTCCGCGCACCCGATGGCTATGTTCCGCTGGGGCCTGTATGTGAGCCTCGGCGTCCTCGCGATGCTCGCGGCGGCGGCCGCCGTCTACACCACCCGGGCGGTGCTGGTCCGGGTGCTCATCGCGCTGTTCATAGCGGTCAGCCTGGACCCGGCCGTGCGCATGCTAACCCGCCGGGGCATGCGGCGCGGCCTTGCCGTTCTGGTGATCTTCCTGATAGCGGGCGGCCTGGTGGCGGCCTTCCTGGTGTCGGTTATCCCGGCGATGATCCACCAATTCCAGGCCCTGGTGCACGACTTCCCCGGCTACTTCGCCAGCCTGCAGGAGCGCTCGGCCCGGCTCCGCGTTGTCAGCGACCGCTTCCATCTGACCAGCAAGATCCACGGCTTTTTGGCGAGCCTTCCCGGCCGGCTGGGCAGTGGGCTGCTCGGCTACACCCGCCGCCTGTTCGGCGCGCTGGCCTCGGCGCTGACGGTGGCAGTGCTCACCGTCTACTTCAGGACCGACCTGCCCCGGCTGCGGCACGGCGTGCGAAGGCTATTCCCGAAAGCTCATCGCGCGCGGTTCGGCCACACTGCAGATGTGATGGTCGACAAGGTTGGCGACTACATGATCGGCAACCTGCTGATCTCGCTCGGCCGGGCTGGCATCGTTCGCCGTCTTCGCAGGGCTTGGGGTGCCATTCGCGGTGCCGCTGGCGTTCGTGGTGGCGGTGTGCGACCTGATCCCGATGATCGGCGCGACCCTCGGCGCGGTGATCTGCGTGCTGGCCGCGCTGCTCACCACCGAGCTGTGGCCGACCACGGTGATCGTGGCCCTCTTCTTCGTCGCCTACCAACAGCTGGAGAACTACCTCATCGCGCCGCGCATCCTGCGGCATACCGTCAGCATGAGCGCGGCCGCGGTGTTGCTGGCCGCCCTGATCGGCGGCACCCTGTTGGGCCTGGTCGGCGCCCTGATGGCCATCCCCATCGCCGCCGCGCTCAAGGTTGTGCTGGCCGAGCAGCTGCACGCCCGCGACGCAGGCGATGCAGAAACCGAGGCATTCGGGCATCACAAGGCAGTCGTGCCGCCGGGACCCGCCGACGAGGCCACCCCCGCGCCGGAACCCGATGGCAAGGCCATCCCCGCGCCGGCTCCGGCCACCACTGACCGCGACTGAGCCCGCGCGGGCAGGCGGCGCCGGCCGGTGTTATCTGTCCCAGACCCGGGCGGCCAAGAGCCTGAGGCCGTACACCCCGAGCACGATCCACCACGGGAAAGCTATGGCCCACAACCAGTCGTGATATCCGTTCCGCGCCTGGCCGAGCCAAAACAGCAGCGGCCAGCCTGCAGCTATCGGGATGACGATCAAGAAACCGGTCCGCACCCGCCACCGGTCTCGCCATCCGGCGCCGATCGTCTGAGTGAAAAACGGCCAAAGCTGGGCGGTAACCCGGACAGACCCGGCCAGCAGCAGCGCCCATGCCAACGAGAACTCGAAGAACAAGACCCGCAGGACAATTCGCATTGCTGCCGCCTCATCAGGACGGGGCACCTTGCTGGCCTGGCCAGCGCGGTACCTTTATCGAACACCCGCTGGTCGTGCGGCGCAATGCGGCGCTGACCGGCAGATCAGTTCGCCACCGGCCGTGCCCCGGTTAGACGGCAGCGTGCGCGGCCCAGTGGGCGCGCAGGCGGGGTACCAGGTCGGCGGCGCGCTCGTCGGGGAAGAACAGCCGGCCGCCGTCGATGGTCACCACCTCGGTGACGCCGGGAATGGTGTCGCGCAGCCAGTGCGCGTAGCGCGGGCGGAAGAAGACGTCGCCGGCGCCCCAGACTATGAGCGTCGGCGCAGTGAGCCGTCTCAGCGCAGGTTCGACCGCGGCCAGGTCGCGGTTGCGCAGTGACGCGATCCAGCGCTGGTACTGCTTGGCCAGGTCCTTGGTGCCGATTCGCTACCGAGCGTGACGCACGCCGCTGGCGCCTGGCTGAGATCGCGCTGACACCAGCCTGCCCGGTCCGCTTGAGCTGATAGCCAGCCTGCGGGCCGGACAGCAGGGCAGCCGCCGCGATGGCCGGGCTGGAAAAGCCAGCAAAGCCGCACAGCAGATACGCATCCAAATAGCTACTAGCTCTTGTGAATACGCCTGGTATTAGTGTTTTTGGCCGCAGTTGCGTTAGCGTTGCTGGGTGTCCACCTTCCGGATCAAGGAGGCGGCGAGCCTCCTGGGGGTCAGCACCGATACCGTGCGCCGCTGGGCGGACGGCGGCCGGATCGAGACCACCTCCGACGCCAGCGGACGGCTCGCCGTGGACGGCGTGACGCTCGCCAGGTTCGCGCAGGAAATGGCCGAATCCGCCGATCGCGGGGAGGGCCGGATGGTGGTGGCCCACTCGGCGCGGAATAGGTTCAGCGGCCTGGTCACCCGGGTTATCCGCGACACCGTGATGGC
Source organism: uncultured Actinomycetes bacterium (assembly GCA_963734725.1). Classification (GTDB taxonomy): domain Bacteria; phylum Actinomycetota; class Actinomycetes; order Streptosporangiales; family Streptosporangiaceae; genus DASXKD01. Next base: position 52,977 of record CAVTIX010000011.1, on the reverse strand, counting down.
CCAGGTGGAGATCCAGGCTGGGCCGCACCGGTTCGTGTCGCTGCTGAGCCGAGAGGCGGCCGACGAGCTTGGCCTAGCGCCAGGGATGCTCGCGGTCGCGACCGTGAAGGCCACCAACGTCTCCGTCGAGATCCCGCAGGCCGGTTGATTCCGGCCGGTCAGTGTCCCAATTATCCGCCAATGCCCAAAACTAGGAGTAAGAAAATGCGCCGTTTCGCCCTTATCGCCGCCGGGCTGGTGGCTGTCGCCGCCGCGGGCTGCTCCAGCAGCTCAAGCACGCCAATCTCGGGCGGCTCATCGTCGACCGGGACGATCACCGTGTTCGCCGCGGCCTCGCTGACGGGCGCCTTCACCAAGCTCGGGCAGCAGTTCCAGGCCGCGCATAAGGGCGACACGGTGAAGTTCAGCTTCGGGCCGAGTTCTGGCCTGGCTACTCAGATCACCAGCGGCGCGCCAGCGGACGTGTTCGCCTCGGCGTCGCCGACGACTATGCAGCAGGTCGTCTCGGCGGGAGATGCGTCCAATCCGCAGAATTTCGCCAAGAACAAGGCAGAAGTGGCCGTTCCCCCGAATAACCCCGCGAAGGTGACATCGGTGAAGGACCTGGCGAAATCCTCGGTCGAGGTGGCGCTGTGCCAGCCTCAGGTGCCGTGCGGCAAGGTCGCGGCGGAGGTGTTCAAGAACGCGGGGATCACCGTCAAGCCGGTCACCCTGCAGGCGGACGTGAAGTCCGTGCTGACCCAGGTGGAGACGGGCAACGTTGACGCGGGCATGGTGTACGTGACAGACGTGATGGCCGCCGGGAGCAAGGTCAAGGGCGTGACGATCTCAGCGAACGACAACGCGTCCACGCTCTACCCGATCGCTACCGTCAGCAGCAGCAAGGAAAAGTCCATCGCCAACGCGTTCGTCGCCTACGTGTTGTCACCGGCGGGGCAGAGCGTCCTCACCGCCGCGGGGTTCGAGAAGCCCTGAGCTAAGACCGGAGCCGCCATGGTTACCCGCACCGCGCCGTCGCGCCTGACACCCCAGGAACGAGCCAGGCGGGCCGCGCGGGGCGGCGCTTCGCGATCGGTGCCGGCGCCCTTGCTGGCGCCGGCGCTGATCGCGGTCGCGTTCTTGCTGCTGCCGCTGGCCGGGCTGCTGATCCGCGCCCCCTGGGGGCATATGGCCGCCGCCCTGAGCGGGACCGACGCGACCCAGGCCCTTACCCTTTCCCTGTGGACCGCGTCCGTGAGCACCGGGATCTCCCTGGTCATCGGGGTGCCGCTGGCGTGGGTGCTGGCCCGGACCACGTTCCCCGGGCAGCGGCTGCTCCGCGCGCTGGTGACCCTGCCACTGGTCCTTCCGCCGGTGGTCGGCGGGGTTGCGCTGCTGCTGGCGTTCAGCCGGGTCGGCCTCGTCGGCCGGTATCTGGACGACTGGTTCGGGCTGACGATCCCGTTCACCCCGCTGGCGGTCATCATGGCCGAGACATTCGTGGCCATGCCCTTCCTGATCATCACCGTCGAGGGGGCGCTGCGGTCCGCGGATCAGGGCTATGAGGAAGCGGCGGCCACGCTGGGCGCGAAACGGATGACGGTGTTCCGGCGGGTGACCGTGCCGCTCATCGCTCCCTCCCTGGGCGCGGGCGCAGTGCTGTGCTGGGCACGGGCCCTCGGCGAGTTCGGGGCGACGATCACCTTCGCCGGCAGCTTCCCCGGCCAGACCGAGACGATGCCTATCGCCGTGTACTACGCGCTGGAGACAGACCCCAATGCGGCGATCGCGCTCAGCCTGGTGCTGCTCCTGGTGTCCGTCGTGGTCCTGGTCTCGCTGCGCGATCACTGGCTTCGGGGCGGCTCGGTCTCATGACAGGCAATGGCAGCGACGGCCTCGTCGTCGATGCCGAGGTAAGGCGCGGTGATTTCACCCTCGCGGTCGGCCTCGCCGCAGCATCCGGACAGGTCGTCGGCTTGCTGGGGCCGAACGGCGCCGGGAAATCCACCTTGCTCAGCGCGGTGGCAGGCCTGACCCCCGTCTCCAGCGGGCGAATAACCCTCGCGGGCAAAGTGATGGACGACGCGGACACGGGAGCGTTTGTCGAGGCCGCAGAGCGGCCGGTCGGCTTCGTGTTCCAGAACTACCGCCTTTTTCCGTACCTGACCGTGGCCGAGAACGTGTCGTTTTCACCACGGGCCCGCGGCATGGGGAAACGAAGCGCCCGGACAGCCGCGGGTTACTGGCTTGACCGGCTCGGGCTCACCGACCTTGCCGACCGCAAGCCCGGCCAGCTGTCCGGCGGGCAGGCCCAGCGGGTGGCGCTGGCCCGTGCGCTGGCCGGACAGCCTGCGCTGCTGCTGCTGGACGAGCCCTTGTCCGCGCTCGACGCCGGGACCCGCCTTGACGTGCAGGCCGAGCTGAAGCGGCACCTGGCCGACTTCGCCGGGCCATGCCTGCTGGTCACCCATGACCCGCTGGAAGCCCTCGTGCTGGCGGACCAGCTCATCGTCCTGGAGGGCGGGCGCGTCGTCCAGGAGGGCAGCCCGGCGCAGGTCGCCCGCCAGCCTGCGACGGACTACGTGGCAAAACTGGTCGGGCTGAACCTGTACCCCGGACGGGCCGACGGCGCCCAGGTAGCCCTCAGCACAGGAGGGTCCTTTGTCATCCCCGACCAGGGCCAGCACGGCGAGGTGCTCGCTGCGGTCCGTCCCTCCGCGATCGTCGTCAGCACCCAGCGCCCCGACTCCGGCAGCGCGCGCAACACCTGGCCTGCCAAGATAACCGGCCTCACCATGCTGGCTGACCGAGTCCGGCTCGACCTCGACGGACAGCCGCCCGCCCTGGTCGATGTCACGCCCGCGGCCGTGGCGGAACTGTCGCTCAGCCCCGGCAGCCAGGTGTGGCTCTCGGTCAAGGCCACCGACCTTGAGGTCTACACCCGGGCCGGCGCCAGGCAGGACGAACGCCAGGCACCAGCCAACTAGTGCCGCATCAGGCAACGTTTGCCCGGTGGCGGAGCAGCTAGCTGTGGGCGCCAGTGTGGGTCGCGGGGATGCGGACCTGTGTCTCGCGGTGAGTTTCAGCCGACGCAGAACTCGTTGCCTTCCGGGTCGTGCATGAGCGCGAAGTAGGTCGGGTCCTTCGGGTCGTCGTGCCGGGTTCGGTGCTGCACGCTGGCGCCCAGCCCGGTCAGTTCGGCGACCTTCGCCTCGACGATCTCGATCCGCCGCTGCATGGGCAGCGCGTTATCGCGGCCGGTGGGGTAGAGGTCGAGATGGAGCCGGTTCTTCCCGGCCTTCGCCTCGGGCACCTGCTGAAACCAGATCGGCGGGCGCAGGCCGTCTGGGTCGAAGAGCCGGTCGTCGAAGGCTGCGTCCTCCCCCAGCCGGGCGTGGTAGAGCGCGTGCCAGGCCGTCGCTGGCGCCGTCGGCGGCACCGGCTGATAGCCCAGCGCTTGCGCCCAGAATCGCGCCAGCGCAGCGGGGTCATTCGCGTCGATGGTCAACTGCCAGAACACCATGTCCTGACGCTAGACCCGGCCGCTGACATCGGGCGGCTAGCGCCGTAGCAGGTCACGGTTGCCCCGCCGGCTGGACTGGTGCGGGACTTCTGCTGCCGGGTGCTGATCGCCGAGACTGGGCCGGTGAGCGAACGTGTGCGGGTGCGTGAGATCGATGATGACGAGGGCCGTCGGCTGGTGCGGATCGTGCGCCGGGGCAGCGGGTCGGTGGTGACCTGGCGGCGAGCGCAGATGGTGCTGCTGTCGGCGCAGGGGATGAATGTGGCCGCGATCGCAAGCACCGGCGCCGGGCCAGTGGATGCGCCCCCGGTTGGGACATCAAGGTCGGCGATTGGCGGCCTTGGCCAGCGCCTCCTCGGCCTGGGCGGCCAGCGCGCCGACGAGATCGGCCGCCGGGGTTATCTCCGTGATGAGGTCGATCGCCTCGCTGGCCCACACCGGGTTCTGGGGCAGGTCGCCGCGCGCCACGGCCGCGCGGTAGGCGTGCCGCGCGGCGGAGTCGCCCGCAAGCTCATCCTCCCGGCCGCGCCACTGGTCGAAAAACGGGTTGCGGAGGGTGCGGGCCGGATATTTCGCCGGCCACGGCGCTCCCATGGCGATGTCGGACACCCGGCTGCGCTCGGTGTCCTCCCCGCCGTGCCCGATGACGGCCTTGGCGACCGAGGGAGGTCCGAGGGCTTCGGGGGTGGCCAGGAACCGGGTCCCGAGCAGCGCCCCGGCGGCCCCCAGGGCCAGCGCGGCGGCGACACCGCGGCCGTCGGCGATCCCGCCGGCGGCCAGCACCGGCGTGGGAGCGGCCAGGTCGGCCACGGCCGGCACGAAGGGCAGCGTGGACCGCCTGCCGCCGTGCCCGCCGGCTTCGGTCCCCTGCGCCACGATGACATCGGCGCCCGCGTCTATCGCTTGCCTGGCCTCTTCCAGGTCTGTGACCTGAATGATCAGCGCGACCCGAGCCGCGCGGATGAGCCTGGCCAGCGGCCCGGGGTCGCCGAAGGAAAGCATGATGGCACTCGGCTGGCGCGCCAGGGCCTGTTCGACCGTGGCCGGGCTGGTCGCCCACGTCTGGAACCCGACGCCCCAGGACTTGCCGGTCTGCTCGGCGGCGATCTCCATTTCGCGGGCCACCCACCCGGGATCCGCCCGGCCGCCGCCGACCAGCCCGAGGCCGCCGCCGTTGGACACGGCCGCCGCCAGGGCGCCCCCGGACGCGCCGCCCATGGGCGCCAGCGCGATGGGGTGCTGCAACGAGAGGAGCTCGGTGAACGCGGTGCGCAGCGCCATAACGCCCCCGCGCTAGTCGTGCTCGCGGGTCCAGTGCGGCCGACGGAACAGGCGGCCGAGGACATCATGGAAGCTCTTCCCGGTGTCTGCCAGCGCGTCGACCCGGTACACCGGCGGCCCGTCGGGCGGCGGCAACTGGCTGGCCTGGGCATCGTCGAGACTGCACCGGATGTGGCCGCGCGTGATCTCCAGCACGGCGTCGGCGTCGATGAACCGCAGGCCTGCCCCGGTGGCGATCACGATCCCGTCGAAGACATCGAGCTGGGGAATTTGCAGCACGTGCTCCAGCGTGCCGATCTGCGTGCCTGTGCTGCTCAGCACCGGTGTCCCCGGCACCGCCGCCAAGTACGAAATAGCCGTGTCGTCAGCCATGCCGCCCCTCGCCTCACCGTGCGGCGGACCGGTCGGCGGGCCCGCCCGAATGCTCCGGAGCGTATCAGGCGCTAATGAGCGCGGCGGCGCAGCAAAAACGGCACGAGCGCCGACTCGAGCTGGACCCGCACGTTCATCTTGCTCTCGCCTTCCCGGCGGTCGGCAAAGTGGATGGGCAGTTCAACGATCTTCAGGCCGTGGCGGACCGTCCGGTAGTTCATCTCCACCTGGAAGCTGTAGCCGTTGCTGCGGATGCTGGCCACGTCGATGGCTTCCAGCGCGGAGCTGCGCCAGATCTTGAAGCCGGCGGTGACGTCGCGGATGCCCAGGCGCAGCAGCGCGCGGACGTAGTAGTTGGCGAAACCGGACAGCGCCCTGCGGCGCCACGACCACTCGCTGGCCAGGCTGGCGCCGGCCACGTACCGGGAGCCGATGACCACGTCGGCGCCGGCGGACAGCAGGGTGCCGAGCATCTGTGGCAGGTACTTCGGCGCGTGTGACAGGTCACTGTCCATCTGCACCACGAACTCCGTGCCCGTGGCGATGGCCCGGGTCATGCCGTCCACGTAGGCGCGGCCGAGCCCCTGTTTGCCCGGCCGGTGCACGACGGTCATCCGGCCCGGGGCCGTGCTGTGTCGCAAGCTCGTCGGCGATCCGCCCGGTTCCGTCCGGTGAGCTGTCGTCCGCTACCAGGATCCGCAGGCCGGGCAGCGGCAGGCCGAGCAGTTCGGCGACGACCACCGGCAGGTTGGCAGCCTCGTTGTAGGTGGGCAGCACGACCGTGACGGCCGCGGAACGCCACGGCTCGGGCAGCTCCACCACATGCTCGGCCGGCGCATCCCGCACCTGAGTCGCCATCATTGTCCTTCCGCCACTGGCCAGGGCCCCGGGACTCCGGTCCGCCGATCCCGGCCGGCCACCCCGCGCGAGGTTGTGCTGTCAACAGTAGGGGGCGCGTGGCACTGGTCCGCCGGCCGTGAGCACGGCGCGGCACGCCGGTCGCGGACCATGCTTGGGCGCTGCGGCAGCCGCGTGCGAAGCCCACAGCGGGACGGCGCGGACCACGCCTTGCGTGCGCTGCCCGCGCATACCGGGCCCGCCGCCCTGCACGAGCGGGCCCGACGTGCCGACCTAGCCAGGCCCGCCCGGGATCATCCCGCCAGCTTGCGCAGGCTTGGCGCAACCTTTGCCCGGCCGGTCACTCATGGGGCGGCGTTCACCCGGGTCACCTGGCCGATCAGGTACCACCACGTTGCCACCGCGCGTGGGCGCCCAGTGGGAAGACGACCAAAGGGCGTTGGCTCGGCCGCGTGTTGCCCAGCCAGTTCCCTTAGGACCGGCTGCCAATGGCGCGGTATTGCTGAGCGTGCTCTGGCATACCGGGGCGGTGCACTGGATACCGGTCGCTGACCAGCTGGGCCGCTGCAGGCGCCTGTCCCGGTGATAGTCGAGGTAAGCAAGCCAGGAAATTCGTGCCTGTGCCAAATGGGCCTATTTAATTGTCCGGCCAGCAGGAGTATGGTCCTGCTAGCGCCATGAGCAGTCTCAGCGATCGACGTGGAGCTAGCGTGGCACCTGGTGGGGCGCATTATGGGGCACGGACTGGGTGCTGGGCGCGCATCGTTCCCGGATTCTCCGGGCGAAACCCTGCAATGGCGGGGAATCAACAAGGATCCGGCAAGGAATCAGCAAACATCCAGTAAAGGGGAGAAGCATGCATTGGCGCATGACGCGTAAACGGGTTGCATTGTTGTCGTTGCTGTCGCTTCCAATCGTGCTGTTGGGGGCCACCGGAGGAGCGACCGTAGCTACTGCGAGCCCCACCGGGGCACGGTCGGCCGCTGTGACCACATCGAGCCTAGGGGTGTTTAAGCCAACGTTCGCGGGCACGGCCGCCACTGGCTGCGCCACGGCCTGCCAGTTGCTGACCGGCCCGCTCAACACCCCATCCGTCGCGGCTGCCGCACGGGCCCACCCGGCCACAGCTCAGGGATCCGGGACAAAGCCCCGCGCGCACGCCATGCCGCTGCCGGACATTCGGCACATCCATCTTTCGGCGGCCCAACGGCGCCTGCTCACCACCCATAGCCCATCCTTCCCCGTTCCGTCGGTCAGCTGCGTGCCACTGGGCCGCGGCTGTGACCAGATCAGCACATCCATGGGCGGCGCCACCAGCGTCAAGGGCCTGAACGCGGTCGACAGCACCGAGCACACAACCAACATCTTCAACAACGTTGAGCCCCCGGACCAGGGCCTGTGCGCTGGCAACGGATTCGTGGTCGAGACCAACAACATTGGCGAGATCCTGGTATTCAACAACGCCTTGAAGCGCCAGTCCGCACCGATCTCGTTCGACACGATCATGGGGCTCAACGGCTTGAACTGGAGCAGCGGCGGAGACCCCTCCTGCCTGTATGACCCCGCCAACGGCGGGCACTGGTTCTACACCCAGATCGTCTCGGCCAGCCCGGAATCCCAGGGCGGTGCTTTCACCGGCTGCTTCGCGGGCGTGTCTAACGCCTGCTATGAGGGCATCGCGGTAACCGACGGCAACAACCCGTTCGGCCCCTACCACGTGTACTTCTCGGCCGCCGACTACAACCCGGCTGAGCCGGGCTACCCCTCCCTGCTCAACGACTTCGCGAAGATCTCGGTGACCCGGGACGCCTTCATGATGTTCTATGACGAGTTCCCGCTCCTCCCGTCAACGCTGCCCGGCATCGGCGGCGGCATCTTCAACGGGGCGCAAGAACTCGTGTTCGGCAAGAGCGCGCTGGAGCAGGGCCTGCCCACCATGCTGTCCAACGGGCAGCCGAACCCCGCAGTCACCGTGGCCATCGAGAACATGGGCCACATCCGCACCCCGGACGGGACCTGCGCCCGCGACAACGTGCTACACATGGGCGGCATCACCTGCTGGGTGGCGGTAATCCCGGCACAGCCGCCCGCGGGGCAGTTTGACAACAACCGTGGCGGCACCGGGTTCATGCTGGGCTCGCTGGACTTCTACGGCTTCGTCCCGCTGGCGACCTCCGGTGATAACAGGATCGCGGCGTGGGCCTGGACCGGGCTCTCCGCCCTCAATAGCCCCGGCTGCGCAACCTGCAACGCCAACATCCGCTTCCAGGGCCAGCTCTTCCGCGGCGTCGATCGGTATTACGATCCGGAAACGGCCAACTTCGGTGGGATCTTCGCCGCGCAGAGGGTGGGCCCGATACCGCTGGGCGATCAGTGCGGGGCGGCCGGCCTGAGCGTTTTCGCCTCCTGCCCAGAGAGCGGGCTCGCCACCAACGGCGACAACCTGACACAGGTCTCGCAGGCCCAGGGCCAGATCTGGGCGGCCACCTCCACCCAGGTCGCCCAGACGTACACCAGAGCCAACGCGGAGATCCACATGGGCGCGGTGTACTGGGTGCTCGGCACCAGGTCGTTCGACAAGACCGGCAGGTTCACCCTGACCGGCCAGGGATACGTCACGGCCAAGCACCAAGACCTGACAATGCCGGCCATGGCCGCGACGCGTAGCCCCGGCGGCCGGGGGATCATGCTGTTCACGCTGAGCGGCAACGGCGGCCCCACCGGCGCTGACCACGGCGGCTTCTTCCCGAGCACCGCCTTCGGCCGACTGACCAGCACCTCCAACGGCCTGCTCAACTCCAGGATCAACATCGCGGCCATGGGCCAGTCTCCGCAGGACGGCTTCAGTCAGTACCAGGGCTTCCCGGGCGCGATCCGCCCCCGCTGGGGAGACTACAGCTGGGGATTCTTCCTGCCGGGCTCCGGCGGGCGGATCTACTTCGCTAACGAGTACATCCAGTTCCCGAACTGCACCGGGCCGTTGTTCTCGCTGGCGAACGCGACCTGTGGCGGGACCAGAAACGGTCTCACCAACTGGGGAACCTCGGTCAACTACGTCGTGCCCTAGCTCTCCGGAGCTGCGGGCCAGGCTGAACCACCTGGCCGTCGGCCGCCCGGGTCACCCAGAATGCCCACGGCATCCTGGGCCCGGGCGGCCGGCGGCCGTCCCGCCCCAGACCGCGGCGATCCTGCCTGCTGATGAGGTGGAGCGCCATTGTCCGAGGCGGAGTGCGGGTAATCCCCCAGCGCGGCACCGACTGGCCTGCCAATCCTCGCGGCAGTTATGCTCATCGCGCTGACCGCCATCCTGGCCCTCATCAAACGCCGGCTGACGACCCCTGACGTGATCGTTTACCACGGGTGCCTGCGCGCCTGATCGCACGGGAACCGGCAAGTCAGACGGGAATTGTGCGGCCCTTCCACTCGCCGCCACGACCGGCGTAGTGGCGCCGCGCCGAGTCCACCGTCATCCCCGCGTACAGCAGCGCCACCAGCGGCAGCGCGGGGGCGCGCACCCAGGACAACCGGTAAAGCCTGAGCATCGGGACGAACGTCACCGCCTGCACCGCCCACCCGGCGAGGCCCGCCGCGGCGCACCAGGCCGCCGCGGCGCCCGCGCCCGCCGCCAGCGCGGCCAGCCCGCCAATGGCGGCCACCGGCGGCAGCAGGTACAGCCAGGCCAGCCCGGCCACCACGCCCGCGAGCAGCGCGGGTGAGTAGCGGAGCTGGGTGTAGGCGCTGCGTGCCACCATGCTCCACAGCAGGCCGAGCCGCGGGTAGGGCCGGCGGCTGCGGACATCCGTGCTGAACCCGAGCCAGCAGCGGGCCGCGACGGGCGACCGCTTCAGCAGCCGCGCCAGGGCGATGTCGTCGATCCTGGCGCTCTGGATGCGCTCCAGCCCGCCCGCGGCCGCGAGCACCTCACGGCGGACCAGCATGCAGCCGCCGGCGGCCGCAGCGGTGCGCGCCCGGGGCCGCCCGACCCGGCGGAACGGGTAGAGCTGGGCGAAGAAGTAGGCAAACGCCGGAACGATCCACTTCTCCCAGCCGGCGTCCGCGCGCAGCAGCGCCATCTGGGACAGGAGGGCCCGGTCATCGGTGACCGCGGCCCGGACAAGCTCCTCGACGGCACCGGCCCCGAAGGCGATGTCGGCGTCGGTGAACAGCAGGTAGTCACATTTCCCCGCCGCCGCCATGCCCTGTGCCATCGCCCAGACCTTCCCCGCCCACCCCTCCGGCAGCGGCTCACCCCGGATCACCTTGAGCACCACGCCGCCGGCCTGCCCAACCGACTCACCGACCCCCGCGGTCCCGTCGGAACTCCCGTCATCCACCAGCACGACCGCCAGCTCGCCCGGGTACCCCTGACCCAGCAGGCTCGGAAGTGTCAAGGGCAGCATCGCCGCCTCATCCCTGGCCGGAACTACGGCCACGACCGACGGCCAGTCCCCGGCAGCCCTCCTCGCGTCCCTATCCCCCGCCGGCAGCCGGCACCCAGTCCGCCAGTAACCCCCGTGGAAGACCAGCAGGTACGCCCAAGCGACCGCAGGAGCAATGCAGACGGCAACGAGGACAGGCATTCCGGCAGCTTCGCACAAACGTGTGCCACCGCGGCGTGGGTCGTCGGTGCTGTTCCGGATGGCGTTTTGCCAGTCGGGACAGCACCGCGCGGCCGGCGCCAACCTCGCACGCGTGACCGCTACCCGAGGGGCCGCGTCGTCCAGTTCGCCGGGTTCGCTCCCAGCAGGCGCAGGTGGTGCAGGAACACCCCGGTGACGCCGCCGAACGCGAATCCAGCACGGCCCCGTTCGGGGAACTCCAGGAAGGACACGTGGAGCCCGTTCGTCTCCCGTATGCACAAGCCCTGGTAGGGCCGGGCGCCACTGCCGCTGAAGTCGGTGACGATGGCCGTCACCCCGTACAAGGCAATCCGCCTTGAGCCACGGAAGAACGTGCAGCTGCCCTTCCCCGGCGTGATGGCTATCTGGCCGATCGTGCCCGTGGCGGGCCCGTCCGCGCGCCCCACGGCGGTGGTGCTCCCGAGCTCGTGGCTTGTGCCGGCCAGCAGGCCGTTCGCGGTGGCGCGCCATGCGGCGACCGACGTCACCCGCCACGACGTCGGCAACCCGGTGAGCTGGAACGGGAACTTCACTGCCGGTTTCACGGTGGCCGCGTACCTGACGTGCGCTGCGACTTTGACGATGGTCGCGGCCGGGGTGGGCGCGCCGCGCCGGGAAGCCCACACCGTCGCCCAGGCATGCCGGGCGTACTCCCAGGCCAGCGCTTGGCCCGCGAACCAGAAGGCCGGGCGGCCGCCGATGGCGGGCGCAGGGCGGGACAGCGTATCGGCCCAGCCCATACCCGCGTCCTGGGCGCAGTTCAGCAGCGGGTGGATGTGCCTGAGCAGGTACCCGCGGACCTGGGCGGCGTCAAGGTTGCAGGTCCCGCGCGCCCAGACGGTCAGCGTGAACTCCCCCTCGGCCTCCGAGCCGACCATCAGTTGCAGCTCCGCCTGCGTCGAATCGGGACTGTTCACGTTGCGCGGCACCCCCTTCGGCAGCCAGCCGAAGGCCGCGTAGGGCGCCAGCGGGTTGAACGGGTGGCGCACGGCCGGCGCTGATGGGACGGGCGGGGTGCGGGGCCTGCCGCCACCGCCGGTGATGGCGCCAATGCCCAGGACCAGCGCCACGACCGCTCCCGCGGCCAGCAGCGGCGCACCGGCCAGGGCCCAGCGACGTCTGCGCAGCCGCGCGCTCCCCCGCTGGCGGGCCAGCCCGATATCCACGCGGGACGGCGGCGGCGCCGTCGTGCTCAGCCTTTCCATCAGCGCCCGCGCGCCCGCTTCATCCATGACCGGCCTCCTTTGCGCCCCGGCCGGCCGCGCCCCGGGCGCCGGTGACAGACTTCCCGCGCTGCTCCGCGCCGGCCGGGCCATGGCCGGTGGCTGGTTCGAGCGCCCGGCGCAGGCTGGCCAGTGCCTTGGCAGTCTGGCTCTTGACGGTCCCCGCGGAGCACCCGAGGACCTTGGCGGCCTGGTCCACGTTCAAATCGCAGTAGAACCGCAGGACCAGGGTCGCCCGCTGGCGCGGCGGGAGGCCGGCCAGCGCCGCGCGCACGTCGAGCGCGTCGGTGGGGTCTGGTCCCACGCTGGGCGCGTCCGGGAGCGTGCCGGCGAAGGTGACCCGCCGCGCCCAGCCGCCGCGCCGTTCGCTGAGGAACGCCCGGACCAGGATGGTACGGACGTAGCCGTCGGTGCGCTCCATCGTGCTGGCCCGCCGCCAGTGCACGTACAAGCTGGTGATCGCGGTCTGGACCAGGTCGTCGGCTTGCTGCCAGTCCTGGCAGAGCAGGTATGCGACCCGGCGCAGCCATGCCAGGCGGGCCTGGACGTAGCCGGTGAAATCCTCGTCCCGGCGCGCGCTCACCGCGGGCCGCGCCGGTTCGCCGGTTGCTTCACACCCATCTAATGCGCCATGGGTGCGCTCCGGTTGCCCGGGTGCGCCGGGTTCTCGTTACCGGGAGGCCTCGCCGTCCACGGAACCGCCGGGCAGCGCCCGGGCCTCCCCGCTATCGCCGTCGCCGGTGCCGGGATCGGCTCCGGCGCGGACCGTGGGCGACGCGGCCAGGTTCCGCTTGACCGAGTCCAGGATGGTCAGGCCCTGGGCGACCAGGCCGGCGGTGAGTTCGCCCAGCCCCTCCGCGCCGTTCAGCACGTTGACGTTCGCCCCGGCCAGGCCGCTGGCGGCCTCCTTGACGATCTGCGGAAGCTGGTCGATCAGCATGCGGTCCAGCGCGACCCGGTCGTGGGACGCCGCCGCCGCGGCCAGGACGCGCATCCGCTCCGCGTCGGCCTGGGCCAGGATCCGGACCTTGTCCGCCTCCGCCTCCGCGGGCCTGATGACCTCGGCGACGAGCTGGCGCTGGCGCAGCTCGGCCTGGCGGTTCGCGAGATCGGCCTGGGCGTCGATCACCCCCATCTGGGCCTGGGCCTGGGTGAGCGGGCCCGCCTGCGCCGCCTGGGCCTGGGCCTGGTCCACCTCGGCCTTGTACTGCGCCTGCACGACTGCGGTCTGCCGCGCGTACTCGGCCTGCTTGCGCTGCGCCTCCTGCTCGGCCTCGGCGGACGCCTGGTTCGCCTGCGCCTGGGCGATCTTCGCCTGCCGCTGGATCGCAGCGCGGTGCGGGGCGGCCATCGCGTCGATGTAGCCCGAGTTCATGTCGTCGATCGACTGGATCTGCAGGGAGTCCACGGTCAGGCCGATCTTGGCCATCTCCCCCTTCGAGCCGTCGAGGACCTCGGTCGCGAGCTTCTGGCGTTCGGTGACGATCTCCTCCACCGTCATCGAGCCGACGATCGAGCGCAGGTGGCCGGCGAAGATGCGGCCGGTCAGGGTGGACATCTGGTCCTGATCGGACAGGAACCGCTGGCCGGCGTTGATGATGCTCTCGTCGTCGTTGCCGACCTTGAACGCGATGACGGCCCGGACGTTCACGGAGATGCCCTGCCGGGTGACGCAGGTCTCGGCCACCTCGGCCTCCTGCATGGACAAGGTCAGGTAGCGCGCCTTGCGGAACAGCGGGAAGACGAAGGTGCCATGACCGACGACGACCCGGAACGGCGTGGTGTCCCGCCGGCGCCTGCCGCCGGAGATCATCATCGCATTGTCAGGGGCGGGAACTCGGTATCCGAACATCATGAACGCTCCTCAGACGGGATCGCCGGGAAAAGGATTGAGGGGATCTATCCACGGGCTGACGTCCACCGTCCGCGTCCCGCGGTTGTTGATAACGAGCACGGTCGAGCCCCGCGGAATCGGCTCGACAGACCAGGCGATGAAGGCTTCAGACCCGCCGCGGATCTTGACCAGGACCTCACCGGGACCCTCGGTGCCGCGGGTGGCAATGAGAACGACGCCGATGGCGCCAATCAGGGATTCGTCCCCGGCCACGACCAGCCGCTCCTCACAATGCCCGACTGTGGACAACACACACTATCGCCTGCCGACACATCCTTAACCTAGGCCTGGTCCCGCGCGAAACGGACGGGCCAGCATCCGGCGATCAATCGGATGGCGGCTGCAGCCCGGCGACCAGACGAGCCGGCGCGCGGGTCAGGCGAAGAGGGGGAACTTGCCGGCCGAAGAACCGAGGGCCCGGCGGTCCTCCTCGGTCAGCGGCGCCCGGCCGGTTCCCTTGAGCGCGGCGGTGACGTCGTCCCAGGAATCCGGGAGCGGGGCACCCAGGCGCCCGGCGAGCACCCGCCGTACCAGGGCCAGGGAACCCGGATCCGGATCTGGCGCCCCGGGCAGGTCCACGGTCAGGTCCAGGTAGTGCACGGCGGCCTCGACCGCGAGCGTGGCGGCGAAGCTGGTCACGGTGAGCACATGACCCTGGGTGGTCACTGCCCGGTGCCCGCATGCCCGGCCCGCCCGGCACGCGGCGGCCGCGGTCTCGGACCATTCCCAGGCCAGCGCGCCCGGCGGGTACGCCGACGCGGCGATGCGGACATAACGCGCATGCGCCGCCGACTCGCCGGAGTACCCGGCCGTGCCGTTCCCGCCCGGGGCGGTGGCCTCACCCGGGGCGTAGTCGCGCCAGTAGGACACGTCATCGCAGTCCACGGGCTGATCCGACGGCGACGCGAACGTCCGCAGTGCCCGGCGGGCGTCCAGCAACTGGTGGTAGAGCACATCGGCCACGGCCCACCCGGCGCACCGGGTCGGGCGCATCAGGTCCGCCTCGCTCAGCCCGGCCGTCACGGCGGTCACCTTCTGGTACCCGGCATCGAGGGCGCCGAGCGCCGTCGCCCGGTCCAGATCGCTCACGCCCGCGATCCTACGGTGGGCCCGGCGACCGGGTGGCCCGGCGGACCGAATTTTGGCAACGGCGGAATAGGGCGCATGGCGGCCGCGTTAGGAACGATCGCTGGCGTGCTTGGATCCCCCGGGCCGCAACCAATATTTGCCCGCGCGGAATACCGTCAGGCTGGAGCCGCGTGGCGCCACTCGCCGAGGAGGCGACCGCACGTCAGCGCCCCTAGGGCGGGTCCGTGGATCAGTGCCGTGCTGGATGATCTACGGGCGTGCCGGACGAAGCCCCCGTGATTCACGGGGGCTTCGTCGTTCCTGGAGACCTCAGCCCGCGGACTCGCCCGCCAGCAGGAACAGGGTGTAGGCGGCGAGCGTGCAGTCGTCGGTAATACCGCCCTGGCGGATCATCGCCTCCACCTCCGCGCGGCCGAACCACTGGCTGCGCAGGTCCTGCTCCTCAAGCTCCAGCTCCGGGGCGCCAGGGGTCAGGCCGGTGGCGACGAAGACGTCGAAGCCCTGGCTGGCCAGGCCGTGCGCGCAATGCAGGCGCCCGAGGTGGCGCAGGGCGCTCGCGGTCAGGCCGGTCTCCTGGCGGAGTTCTTCCCTGGCGAGGCGCTCGGGGTCGTCGGCGACGGCCATGCCGGGAAGCGTGCCTTGCGGGAACTCCCAGCACCGCATCCGCACCGGGTAGCGGTACTGCTCCACCAGGTGGAATCCGTCGTTCTCGACCGGGATGATCAGCGCGAAGTCCGGCTTCTCCACGTACGAGTAAGTTCCGGTGGACCCGTCCGGGCGGCGGATGCCGTCCTCCCGCAGGCGCATGTGCTGCGTCTCGTATACCACCCGGGTTGATGTCTGCTCGATCACCGGCCCGTTGCCCTCTGGCACCTGAACGCTCCTTCCCGCTACGGCTTCTGGCATGCGAAACGCCCTCCCGTCAGGTAACGCCGGATCAGGCGGGCCAGGAGAACCCGGTCGCCGCGAACACGTCGCCGGGCCGCGGCAGGCCCTCCTGCGCGCCCCGGCGGGTGGCTGCCGCCGCCCCGGCCGCGCAGGCGGCGGTGACCGCGGCAGCCGGGTCCAGGCCGCTGGCGAGCGCGACGGCGAGCGCGCCCACGAACGCGTCCCCGGCGCCCACGGCATCCACGGCCGTCACTGCGAACCCGGGCACCGCGGCCGTTCCCCGCGGCCCGGCCAGCACCGCCCCCGCCGCGCCCAGCGTGACCACGACCTGGCCGCCGTCGGCCCCTTGGCCAGGCTCGCCGCGACGGCCTGCGCCCGCGCCTGGTCGTCCGGCACGTCATCGGCCGGCTGACCGGCCACCGCAGCCGCCTCCTGCGCGTTGACCACCAGCCAGTCCGGGCCCTCGGCAAGCAGCGCGGGCGCCTCGCCCGGAACCGGGGCGAGGTTGAGCACGGTCCGCACCCGGCCGGCCCGGGCCTGGCGGAGCGCCGCGGCGAGCGCCGCGGCGGGGATCTCCGCCGACAGGACCAGGACGTCACACGGCGCCGCGAAGGCTGCCGCCACCTCCGCCGCACCGGCGAGCCCGTTCGCGCCGGGGGCGACCGCGATCGAATTCTCCCCGGCCGGGTCCACGGTGATCAGGGCCAGCCCCGAGACCGCGCCCGGGATCGCGCGCAGGCCGGCCACGTCGATCCCCTCGGCCGCCAGGCCGGCCCGCAGCCGGGCGCCGAACTCGTCGCCGCCGAGGCAGCCGGCCATCCGGACCGCCGCGCCCAGCCGGGCCGCCGCGACCGCCTGGTTGGCCCCCTTCCCGCCGCCTCCGAAGGTCGCGGCCGCCGCCGCGAGCACGGTTTCCCCGGGCGCCGGCAGATGCGGCACCGGGAGCGAGATGTCGGTGTTCAGGCTGCCCAGGACGGTCACCCTGGGGGGCTGCGCCATGGGCCCTCCTCGGCCACGGTACCGGGGCGGCCCGGTCGTCCAGCGAGCGTAGCGCACCGGCGCCGGCGGCGGCGGACGGCGTCACGGCCCCGGCCGGGCCCAACTTGGGCCCCATCGCGCAGCTAATCAGGCCCCAAAAAGTATCCTCTTCGGCATATCCGAAGGATTCCGGTCACCAGGAGCGGCGAGTCGAACTCGGGTATCGTGCAAAGATCACTACGCTGCTCTCACATACCTCCGTGCGGACACTGATCCTGGGCGTAGACCCGGCCGGACGGGTGGTTCAGCATGACCGGAACTCGGAGGAAGTCCTCGACCCGCCAAACGGGTCGCTGCTTGGCACGCACCTCAGCGACCTGGTGGTCGGCAATTCGCCCACCGGGACGCCGCTGAACAGCCTGCTGGACGCGGTCAAGGCGGGCCGGGAAGCGACCGCGGTGCTCACCTTCCGGGCCCAGCGCAGCAGCCCGATCGACACCGTAGTCACCCTGCAGCCGATGCGCGGCGACAGCGACGCCAGCCCGTCCGCGCTGGCCATCCTGCGCATGCCGCCGCCGAGCGTGGAGCAGTTCCTGGACCCCGCGCTGATGCGGCACGCCCTGCTCGATGAGACGTTCCGCCAGATGGGCGCGACCCTCGACCTCGACCAGATGGCCCGCGGGCTGATCAACATCGTGGTCCCCCACTTCAGCAACTCGGCCGACCTGCTGCTGCTGGAGAGCCTGGTAGCCGCGGACGAGCCGCCCGCCCCGCAAGGCGACGGCTCCTACCTGCTGCGCCGGATGGCGATCGCCACCGACGACAGCAACCCGGACTGGGACGCGACGTTCCCCACCGGGGAGGTGCTGCGCTACCCGGCGGGGTCGCCCTACGCCGAGTGCATGAGAACCGGCCGGCCGGTCCGCGAGCCCGCGATGACCACCGACGAGGCCATGGAACTGGCCGAATCGTGGCTGCGGCGGCCGATGGCCAAGCTGCTGGCCGGGACGTCCATGCTGCTGCTACCGCTCAACGCGCGGGGCGCCACGCTGGGTTTCATCGTGTGCAACCGGCGGAAGGGATTCCGCTCCTTCGACGCCTACGACACCGAGATCGGCATGGAGTTCGCCTCCCGGGCGGCGATCTTCATCGACAACGCCCGGCGGTACAACCGGGAGCGGGCCACCGCGCTGACCCTGCAGCGAAGCCTGCTGCCGACCGGGCTGTCGGCGCCGTCGTCGGTCGAGGTCCGGCACCGCTACCTCCCGGGCAGCCAGCTCATCGAGGTCGGCGGGGACTGGTACGAGTCGATCCCCCTGCCCGGCGCCCGGGTGGCTCTAGTGGTCGGCGATGTGGCAGGCCACGGCGTGCGGGCGGCGGTCACCATGGGGCGGCTGCGCACGGCGATCCAGACGCTGGCGATGCTGGAACTGTCACCGGCCGAGTCGCTGCAGCACCTGAACGAGCTGATGCGGAAGATCGGTGAACGCGAGCCGCACTTCGCCACCTGCGCCTACGCCACCTACGACGCGGTGAACGGCACCTGCGAGGTCGCCTCGGCCGGGCACCTGCCGCCGCTGCTGGTCGGCCCGGACGGCAACAGCGAGTTCCTCGACGTGTCTCCGGCGCCGCCGCTCGGCGTGGGCGAGGGCCTGATCTCCAGCCGGACCTTCGAGATCGAGGACGGCAGCCTGTTCGTCCTCTACACCGACGGCCTGGTGGAAAGCCGCGGGCAGGACATCGACGACGGGCTCAAGCGGCTCCAGTCTGTGTTCGACGCGGACTCGGCGGCCGGGTCGATGGAGGACCTGTGCAAGGCGATCCTGGCCGGCGCCTACGCCGATCAGTACCGCGATGACATCGCCGTGCTGATCGCCAGGCTGGCCCGGATCGACGGCAGCCTGCAGGCCTCGTGGGCGCTGGCCGGCGAGCCGTCGGCGGCGCGCGAGGCCCGGGCGCTGGTGGCCGAGCCGCTGGAGAAGTGGGATCTCGCCAGCATGGTGGACACCACCCAGCTCCTGGCCTCGGAACTGGTGACCAACGCGATCAGGTACGCCGAGGGCCCGGTCACGCTCCGGCTGATCAAGGAGGGCGCGCTGGTGTGCGAGGTGGTGGACAGCTCGCCCGCGCTGCCCAAGCTCCAGCAAACGGCGCGGGACGACGAGCGTGGCCGGGGCCTGCAGATCGTCAGCAAGCTGTCCGGCCGGTGGGGTTCCCGGCGCGTCCCGGCGGGCAAGGTCGTCTGGTGCGAGCAGCCCTTCCCGCGCACCGACAAGGAATGACCGGCCGGGCGGACGGCGGTCAGACGCCTCGCATGGCGCGCAGCGACTCCTTCAGCGAGCCCATGGTGGCCAGGACGGCGGACGGCTCATAACCGCAGTGCGCCATGCAGTTCGCGCACCGCGGGTCCTTGCCGCGGCCGTAGGCGTCCCAGTCGGTGGTCTCGATCAGCTCGGCGTAGGTCTTCACGTACCCGTCGGACATCAGGTAGCAGGGCCGCTGCCAGCCCAGCAGCGAGTAGGACGGGATCCCCCACGCGGTGCAGGCGAAGTCGGCCTTGCCCTCCAGGAAGTCCAGGAACAATGGGGAATGGTTGAGCCGCCAGCGCCGCCGGTTGCCGTCGGCGAACGCCTTGCGGAACAACTCCCTGGTCTCGGTTACGCCGAGGAAGTGCTCCTGGTCCGGCGCCTTCTCGTAGGCGTAGGCCGGGGAGATCATCATCTCGTCCACGCCGAGATCGTCGTTGAGGTAGTTCAGCACGTCGATGACGGTCTGCGGGGTGTCGGTGTTGAAGAACGTGGTGTTGGTGGTGACCCGGAAGCCGCGGCTCTGGCATTCCTTGATCGCCGCGACCGCCTGGTCGAACACGCCCTCCTTGCAGACCGACTCGTCGTGCCGCTCGGCCAGCCCGTCGATGTGCACCGCCCAGGCGAAGTACCGGGACGGCTTGAATTTGTCGATGTGCTTGGGAATCAGCAGCGCGTTCGTGCAGAGGAACACGTACTTCTTGCGCTTGATCAGCTCCGCGACGATCTCGTGGATCTGCGGGTGCATCAGCGGCTCGCCGCCGGCGATGGATACCATCGGCGCCCCGCACTCCTCGATCGCCCCGATCGCCTGCGCCACTGGCATCCGCTGTTTCAGCAGCGTGTGCGGCTGCTGGATCTTCCCGCAGCCGGCGCATTTGAGGTTGCACGCGAACAGCGGTTCCAGCTCGACCAGGAGGGGGAACTTGTCCTTGCGCGCCAGCTTCTGGCGCATCAGGTAGGTCCCGATCCGCACGCTCTGTCGCAACGGCATGGTCATTTTGCCCGGACCTCCTTGGGCAGGCTGAACCGGATGTTCTCGGTAGTGATGACGCGCTCGGTGACCTCGACCTGGCCGAGGCCGGACAGCGCGGTGATGATGTCCTCGACCACGGCCGGGGGCGCCGACGCGCCCGCGGTCAGGCCGATCGTGGACACGCCGGCCAGCCAGTCGAGCTGGATATCCGACGGCCCGTCGATGAGGTGCGCCGGGGCGCCGGCCCGCTCGGCCGTCTCCACCAGCCGCACCGAGTTGGAGGAGTTGGCCGACCCGGCGACCAGCACCAGATCGGAGTTGGCGGCCACGGCCCGGATCGCCCGCTGCCGGTTGGTCGTGGCGTAACAGATGTCGTCGCTGCCCGGCGCCCGGGCCGCGGGGAACCGCTCGGTGAGCGCGGTGACGACGTCGGCGGCCTCGTCCATGGCCAGCGTGGTCTGCATCAGGTAGGCCACCTTGCCCGAGTCCGCCGGGCGCAGCCTGGCAACATCGGCGGCGGTCTCCACCAGGGCCATCGCCTCCGGCGCCTCGCCCAGCGTGCCCTCGACCTCCTCGTGCCCGGCGTGCCCGATGAGCGCCACCAGGTAGCCGTCGGCAGCGAACCGGCGCGCCTCCGCGTGCACCTTGGCCACCAGCGGGCACGTCGCGTCGATGGCCTCCAGGCCGCGCCGATCCGCCTCCGCGCGGACGGCCGGGGACACTCCGTGCGCGGAGAACACCACGCACGCCCCGTCGGGGACCTCGGAAAGCTCGTCCACGAACACCGCGCCGCGACGTTCCAGGTCGGCCACGACGTGCGTGTTGTGCACGATCTGCTTGCGCACGTAGACCGGGGCCCCGCGCTGGTCGAGCACCTTCTCGACGATCTCGATGGCCCGTTCCACCCCGGCGCAGAACGACCTCGGCCCGGCCAGCAGCACCCGGCGGGGCCCGGCGGCGGCGGCCCACCGGGCCAGCGCCGGGCTGGCCGCACGAAGGGAGCGCAGCGCCGCCAGCCCGCCGGTCACGATCCCGGGGCGCAGCAGCGGCCGCGCCGGGGTGTCCGACACCGCGCGGAGCACCGCGACCGGCCGGTCCCCCGCGGCCGTGGCCAGCGGCGCGGACTCCAAGTGAACTGCCAGCGCCCCGCCGGCCGCCAGCCGCTGCCGCGCGGCGGCGCCCAGGGCCAGGCGGTCCACGGTGACCACGGGCCCGGTCCGGGCGGTCAGCCCGGCCCGGCGCAACTCCCCGGCCAGCAGCGGCGCCGCGGCGCACCGGGTGGCGTGCTGCCCGTCGCTGACCTCGGTGCCCACGACCAGGTCACCGGGGGAAAGGTCATCGGTCAGGCCGCCGCCGACCCCGGCGATGGCCAGCGCGGTGAAGTCGGCGGCGGCCAGGGCCTGCGCCTGCCGCCGGGAGCGGGCCTGGCCATAGCCGGTCACCCGGACGCTGCCGCTGCCCGGGCCGGGCAGGCCGCGCCGCACCGCCCGGGCCTCGAGCCGCAGCGGGGAGCACACCAGCAAGGCGCTCATTTGCCTGCCTCCCTCGCGGGACGTCGTGCCGGAGGCGCGCAGGCCGGCAGCGCGCTTGGTCGTGCCGGAGGCGCGCAAGCTGACAGCGCGAGAGGCCGGTCCTCGCCGCCGGGACGCCGGGCCTGCGCCTGGGGCTGCGTCGTGCCGTAGGCGCGCAAGCTGGCGCTGTGCGGCCTTCGGCCCGGCGCCCGCGGCCCGTAGCTGCCGGAACTTGACAGACGATTTCTCATGACGTCCGCGCCAGGTACCGGCCGAGGGCGCTGACCGGGAACACGAGCCGGTACAGGTGGTAGTTCAGGTAGAAGTCGCGCGGGAAGCCGGTTCCGGTGAACTGGGGCTCGTCCCAGGTCCCGTCGCTGCGCTGGTGCTCGGCAAGCCACCGCACCCCGGCGTCCACGGCCTGCCCAGCGCCGCCGGCCGCGAGCAGCGCCAGCAACGCCCACGCGGTCTGCGAGGCGGTGGACGCGCCGCGGCCCGCCAGCGACGGGTCGTCGTAGGAGCGCATGTCCTCGCCCCAGCCGCCGTCGGCGTTCTGGTGGTCCTCCAGCCAGGCCACCGCGCGGCGGATGACCGGCTTGCCCGGCTGCACCCCGGCGGCGATCAGCGCGGGCACCACCGCGCCGGTGCCGTATACGTAGTTCGCGCCCCACCGGCCGAACCACGAGCCGTCGGCCTCCTGTGCCCGCAGCAGCCAGACCACCCCGCGCCGGGCGGCGCGGCTGCCCGCCTGGCCCGCAGCCGCGAGCGCCTCCACCACGTGCGCGGTGACGTCCGCGGACGGGGGGTCGGTCACCGCGCCGAAGTCGCAGAACGGCAGCTTGGCCACCATTCCGGAGGTGTTGTCGGCGTCGAATGCGGCCCAGCCGCCATCCGCCGACGCCATGCCGGTGATCCAGGCCAGCCCGCGGCTGATGGCGGCCTTCCGCGCCGGGTCGGCCGTGGCCCGGACCCGGCGCAGCGCGAGGACGGCCTCTGCGGTGTCGTCGATGTCGGGGTAGTTGTCGTTGTCGAACTCGAACGCCCAGCCACCGGGTGACAGCGCGGGCCTGCGCACCTGCCAGTCCCCCGGCCCGGTGATCTCCTCGGCGACCATCCAGTCGGCCGCCTTGACCAGCGCGGGATGGTCGGCGGGCAGGCCCGCGTCGGCGAGCGCGATCATCGCGAGCACGGTGTCCCAAACCGGCGACTGGCAGGCCTCCATCCGGCGCACCGGCCCGTCCGGGGTGTCCTCGGTGATCGTGAACCGGTCCAGGCCGGCCAGGCCGCGGCGCATCACCGGGTGGTCGAGCCCATAGCCGAGCAGCCGCAGCGCGATCAGCGAGTACACCCATGGCGGCTGGATCCCGCCCCAGCATCCGTCGGCCTCCTGCCGGGCCACGATCCATTCCAGGCACCGGCGGATCGCCGCGCGGCGCACCGCCCGCACCGGCGCGGCCCGGTGCGCGTGCCGCTCGTAGCGGTGCAGCACCCGGTCAAGGCCGCCGAACACCGCGGCCCAGCGCGGGTCCCTAGGCCGGTCACGCCGGCCCACCGCCGCCCCGCCAGCCCGCGGGGGCACTCCGCCTCCCCGGGGGCCAGCCCCCGGGCCCCACGGCCCGGAACCCCCCGGTGCGCTGACGGCGCTACCCGGGTCGCCCTCGGGCCACAGTTCTTTCAGGCCAAACGGAAGCGGCGTGGCTGGCCGGAGCGACCCCACGACGGTGAGCGGGACTATGGTCTGCCGGGCCCAGCAGCCCCAGTCGTAGATGTTGAACGGGAACCACGCGGGCAGGTAGATCAGCTCCGGCGGCATCACCGGCAGGTCGTCCCACGACCACTGGCCGAACAGGGCGAGCCAGATCCGGGTGAACACCCGGGCAGCCGGGATCCCGCCCTGGTCGCGGATCCACGCCGCGGCCCGGGCCATTTGTGGCGCCTGCGGCTCGTGCCCGGCCAGCCGCAGCGCGACGTAGGCCTCCACCGTGGTGGACAGGTCGCCGGGCCCGCCGTAGAAGTTCGCCCACGTGCCGTCGTCACGCTGCTGGGACGCGATCCATCGGGCCGCGGCCTGCGTCTGCTCCGGGGTCCGGACACCGAGGAACTCCCGCAACAGCAGGTCTTCGGCGTCCATGGTGACGTTGGTCTCCAGCTCGCCCTGCCACCAGCCCTGGTCGTGCTGCAGGCCGAGCAGGTGGTCGCGGGCCCGGGCGAGCGCCGCCGCGGCCGGCCGGCGGCGGAGCGGCCAAGCAGCCGCGGGTGCGTGACTGTCATCGGCGCCCTATCCCTCACCACTGCCGCGTGGTGATGAACTCGGCGATCCCGGCGAACTCGGCCCGCACGTCGTCCGGCATCGGCGTCTCCGCCAGGCACTGGTGTGCGGCCGCGAGTTGCGCCGCAGCCTCGTCCTCGGTCCACTGCTTGCCGCCGGCCTCCTCGACCAGACCGGCGGCGCGCGCCAGGTCCTCCTCGCTGAGCCGGTCCTCCTGGCGCAGCAGCGCGGACAGTTCCGCGGCGGCTGGCGTGCCGGCCTGCAGCGCGGCCACCACCGGCAGCGACTTCTTCCGCGCCCGCAGGTCCGAGCGCACCGGCTTGCCGGTCACCGCCGGGCTGCCCCAGATGCCCAGCAGGTCGTCGGTGAGCTGGAAGGCGAGCCCGGCATGCGCGCCGAACCCGGCCAGCCCCATCGCTATGGCCGGCGGCGCGCCGACGTGGATCGCGCCGATGCTGCAGGCGCAGGCCATCAGCGCCGCGGTCTTGTCCCCGGCCATCTCCTGGCATTCGGCCAGGGTGACGTCATCACGCCGCTCGAACGCCAGGTCTGCGCCCTGCCCGGCGATAAGCCGGTGCACCGCCGCGGACAGGCAGCGGGCCGCCCACAGGCTCTGCGGCGCCTTGTCTTCGAGCAGGATGTCCTGGGCGAGGGCCAGCATCGCATCCCCGGCCAGGATCGCCGCGCCGACCCCGTAGACCGTCCAGGCGGTCGGCCGGTGCCGGCGCTCGGTGTCGCCGTCCATGATGTCGTCGTGCAGCAGCGAGAAGTTGTGCACCAGTTCCACGGCGACCCCTGCGGGGACCCCGCGTTCCGGCGCGGCCAAGGCGGCGCGGGCGGACAGCAGGGCCAGCGCCGGGCGGAGCGCCTTGCCCGAGCCGCCCGGCTTGGCGCCCGGCGCCGGGGACCGGCCTGCTGCCCGGCCATCGGCCGGTCGCGGCACGGTGACCGCCGTACCGTCTCCGGCGGGCCGGGCGTGCTCCGGTACCTGCCCGTTCAGCCCGGCCAGGCCCAGATGGTAGGCGGCGACCGTGCGCACTTCGGGGCTGAGCCGGGCCACGGCGGCGGCCATGGCCGGGCCTACCAGGTCCCGCGCGGTCGCCACGCCCGCGGGCATCACGGCGGTCATATCATGGCCTCCCTCGCGGGACGTCGTGCCGGAGGCGCGCACGCGAGCAGCGCGCTTGGTCGTGCCGGAGGCGCGCAAATTCGTGGTGCGGGAGGCACGGGGGTCCGGGGCTGGCCCCGGGGGCAGCAGAGTCTCGCCGCCGGGGGCCGCAGCGCGGAGCGACGCGGCGTTCGGCCCGGCAGCTGCGGCGTGACGCGATCTGTGGTTGACAACAGTGGATGTCTCATGCCAGCCCCCCGGTGCTGCCGCTGCCGACCGCCGGGGATCCAGCGGCCGCTGACCGGCCGGCTGCCCAGCTCAGCGCCGGGCTGCTCAGGCTCCGGCGCAGTTCCCGCGTCGCGTTCAGTCCGCTCCGCACGGCGCCCTCCATCGTGTCCGGCCATCCGGTATCGGTCCAGGCGCCCGCCAGCACCAGGCCCGGCACGGCGGTCGCGGCGCCCGGCCGCAGCCGCCCCATCCCGGGAACCTGGCGCATCGTCGCCCGGCGCTCCCTGGTAATGAAACAATCGACCACCCGCGCCTGCGCCGCCGCAGGGAACAGTTCGGCCAGCGCGGGCAGGAATCGCTCCCGCAGTCGCGCGGCCGGGACGTCGACGTGGGCGTCCGCCGCCGACAGCGAGATCGCCAGGTACTGCCCTTCGCGCAGGCCCGACGGCCCGGTCCGGTCGAACACCCACTGCACCGGCGAGTCCACCGCCGCCACGAACGGCAGCCTGGTCACCCGCCGGTCGTAGATCACGTGCACGTTGACGATCGGCGAGGTGGCGATCTGGAGCCACTGCCCGGGCCCGGGCCCGGGCGGTGTGACGCCGCCGTGGCCTGCCGCGGGCGGCAGCAGCAAGCCCGCCGTCTCCGGCGGGACGGCAAGGACCACGCCGTCGGCCGTGATCACCTCGCCGCCGCTCGACCCCTCCGTGCCCCGGTTGGCCAGGCGGATCACGAAGCCACCCGAGGGCAGCGCCTCCACCGCCGCGGCCTTCGCGCCGAGCCGCACCCGGGCGCCGAGCCGGCCGAGCAGCCTGGCGGCAGCCTGCCCGTGCAGGTCGCCCAGGGGCACGATGGGGATGCCGATGTCCGCCGCGTCCCTGGCCGACAGCAGCGCGGTCTTCACCACGGTGGCGGCCAGCGCGAGGTTCGCGTCATCGCCGGGCACGTTGAGCGCGGACACCGTGAACAGGTCCCATAGCGCTCGCCGGGCATGTTCGCCCTGCCAGTGGGCGGCCAGCCAGTCACCGAGGCGCTGGGAGTCCAGCTCCGGGCTGGCCGGGTCGAGCCGGGTCATGGCGAGGGCGGCGGGCGCCACGAGCAATCGTTCGGCATAAGAAAGGTGCCGGTAACCGGCCAGTGCCTGGCCCATGTGCAGCGGCCCGGGGAGCGCGGTGCGGCGCAGTCTGGCGCGGCCGCCGGGGCGCAACACGGTGACATCGAACCGGTCCTGCAAGGCGACAGAGCCGGTCATGCCGAGCCGGGCTAGCAGGCCACGGTAGGCGGTGCAGCAGCGCAGGAACACGTGCTGCCCGTTGTCGACGGTGAGACCGCCACGGCTGAACGAGGAGGTGGCGCCGCCCAGCCGAGGCCGAGATTCGAGCAGCGTGACCCGGGCGCCGGTCTCGGCGAGCGCGATAGCTGCGGTGATGCCCGCAAGCCCGCCGCCCACCACCGCGACGTGCGCGTGGGCTTGTGTAGTTGCGGTCACCGGGCCGCTCCCGGCGCCGTGGCGGGTGGGCGCGGCCGGCCGGGCGGGCGCAGCGCCGCCGCGGCCAGCGATTTGACCGCCACACCGGCTTTCTCTCGCGTGGACAGGGAGACCCGGCGGGTGAGCACCGCGGCCGGGCTGGCGGCGATGTGCTCAAGCAACCGGAAGTAGATGCCGGCCATCGCCCCGGCGGAGGCGGCGCTGCGCCGGTCGAGCAGCGGCATCAGCGTCAGCCCCGTGGCGTACCAGGAGCGCGCGCGGTCCGCCTCGAACTCCACGAGCGCCGTGAGTTCGCGCTGGCCGGGATGGGTGGCGGGGTCGGCGTCCAGGACGCAGCCGAACCGCGCGAGATCCTCGGCGGGCAGGTAGACCCGGCCGATGGCGTAGTCCTCGCGGATGTCGCGCAGGATGTTGGTGAGTTGCAGCGCGACGCCGAGCGAGTCGGCCAGTGGCGCCGCGGTGTCCGGGTCGCTGGTCCCGAACACCCCGAGCGAGAGCCGCCCGATGGCGCCCGCCACGCACCGGCAGTAGTGCAGCAGGTCATCGAAGGTGACATAGGTGACCCCGCGCACGTCGTCGGCGCAGCCGTCGATCAGCTCGCCGAACGCGGCCAAGGGGATGTCGAACCGGGTAGCCGCGTCGGCCAGCGCCATCAGCACCTGGTCGCTGTCGTCGGCCAGCCCGGCGATGAGGGCGGACAGTCCGGCCCGGGCCCCCTCCAGCGCGGCCAGCTTCTCCGCGGGCGGCAGCGTGCCGTCCCCGATGTCGTCGATCCGGCGGGCGAAGGCGTAGACGGCGGCCAGCGCATGCCGTTTGGCCGGCGGCAGCAGCCGGATGCCGTAGGAGAAGTTCCTGGCCTGGGACCAGGTGATCTCTTCGCAGCGCCGGTAGGCGGCGCGGACGTCGGTGGCCACCTCACCTCCCCATCACGTAGGCACGGAGGAGTTCTGCCGCGACCCGGGGCTTGCGCGGGCGCGGCGTGGCAGCGAGCACGTCGCAGCCGCTGGCCTTGATCGCGGCCAAGGCGGCCCGTCCGCCCGCCACGTACCCGGCCACCGCCGCCCGGGCGAACCCGCGCAGGGTGCCGACGATCGGCGCCCCCGCGTCGAGCAGGTCGCCGGCCCGGCGGACCTCGAACGCCATCAGCGCGCGCACCTGCGGCGACGCGGACGGCTCGGCCAGGTCGGCCTGGGTGACGCCGTACGCGGCAAGGTCCTTGC
The DNA here is from genome assembly GCA_963734725.1 of uncultured Actinomycetes bacterium. GTDB lineage: Bacteria > Actinomycetota > Actinomycetes > Streptosporangiales > Streptosporangiaceae > DASXKD01. Next base: position 25,166 of record CAVTIX010000011.1, on the reverse strand, counting down.
CAGGCAGGTAGATGCGGCCGGCCCGGCAGGTCCTCGGCGACGTCCTGCCAGTGCTCGGCCAGTTGCAGGGCGGTGCATACCAGGTCGGAGAGCCGTTCCCGGTGCGGGGCAGCCGCGCCGAAGACGTGCAGCACGATGCGGCCGACGGGGTTGGCGGACAGCCGGCAGTAGGCCAGCAGCTCATCGAAGGTCTGGTAGCGGGTGACGTGCTGGTCGTGGCGGTTGGCCTGGATCAGGTCGCGAAAGGGCTGGGCCGGGATGGCGCACTCCGCGACGGCGGGTGCGAGCGCCTGGATCACCTCCAGCCTGGGGACGTCGCCGCCTGGGCCGGCATACAGCCGGGACAGATCCGCCTCGAGTTCGTCCAGCAGCCGCAACCGCTCACCCGGCGGGGCCTCGTCCCCCATGTCGTCGGCCGACCGGGCGAAGCCGTAGACGGCAGCCAGGTGCTGCCGATGGCGCCTTGGCAGCAGGCGGAGCGCGACTGGAAAGTTCTCGGTCACGGCCTTTGCGCCGCCTGGGAGGTGATCACCCTGGCCGGCTCGCTGACTGCCCCGGCGGCGCTGGCATCGTCCGATCGCATCGCATCCCGGGTCACGCCCCCAATTCCTTCATAGTTAACCGGCTAATGCAAACAATGACATCGGCGTCATGTGACACCGATGTCGCAGAACTCCCGTGGCACCCGCGCCGCACCGGCCCGGCAAAGATCCTTACATTACTCAGGGAAGCCTCACGCAAGCCCGCCATCGGGAAACGGCGGGACCCGGCCCGTCTTTACCGAGCCATTTCCTGAGCGTGCATGAAATTTTGGAGTACGTGCTTCGCGCTGCCCGGCCTTGAGCCGGGTTGCCGGGTGGAAGCGCAGGCAGAGGCCGTCGCGGCCGCGAGTGACGCGGAATGGGGGAACCGGGTCCGGCGGGCGGCCTAATAGGCAGGAATCCGCCCGTCGTGGCGTGCTCCCGGATGGCCCGGAATTCCTTCCGGCGCGCTCCGGGCGGCATCATGCGACCGCCTTGCGCGGCACCCCCAGCGAAGCTGACGCTTATGTCACTCAAAGCTGACGCCCATGTCATGGCATGGGATACCGCGCCAGTTGACGCTGACACTTATGTCATATTCAACCCGCGGTGGCTGGCTCCCCGACGGCAGCGTGTGGCTGTGGAACCTGGCCGATCCCGCCCACCCGGGGCTGATCGCCACGTTGACCGGCCCGACCGGGCACGTGTTCTCGGTCGGCTTCGGCCACGGCGGGCGCACCGTGGCCGCGGCGGACTCGCCCGGCCTGGTCTGGCTGTGGAACATCCAGGCTGGCGCGGCGGCCCACGGCGTGTGCGCGATGGCCGGTCAGCCGCTGGCCAGGGGCGAGTGGCATGTCTACGTGCCCGGGCTGCCCTACGCGCCGCCGTGCCGCTTGTCCCGTTATGTCGGCCGGGACCATCGCGCGGAGCGTCTCACGCCGGGCAGGCTGCCGGTCAGCTGCGCCAGATGAGGGCGAGCGCGCGGTCGTCGCTGGTGCCGGCGCCCGCGTTCATGGCCCGGACCAGGTCCGCCGCGCCCGCCCGGAACCCCTTGGTGACCAGCCGGTCCGCCTCGCCCAGCAGCCGGTCGGTGCCGTCGTCGATGTCCTTCCCCGGCACTTCCACCAGCCCATCGGTGTACAGCATGAGCGCGTCGCCGGGGCGCAGCGTGCCCTGCTCCGGCACTAGCCGCAGGTCGGCGACCACGCCAAGGACGATGCCCCGGGCCGTGGTCAGCCGCCAGGTCCCGCTGCCAGAGTCGAAATGCGCCGCGGGCGGATGTCCGGCCGAAGACACCACGAAGTCGCCGGTAGCGAGGTCGAGCGCGAGATGGATCGCGGTGACGAAGCCTTCGTTGGCGGCGCCGCGCCGCACGTAGGCGTTGCAAGTGGGCAGGAACTCGCCCTTCGGCACCGAGCCGAGCAGCCCGCCGAACGCGCCGGACAGCAGCAGCGCCCTCGTGCCGGCGTCTACGCCCTTGCCCGCCACGTCGACGAGCGCCACCTCTAGGGTCTTGCCGTCGCAGGCGGACACCAGGAAGTCGCCGCCGAACGAGGCGCCGCCGGCCGGCCGGAGCACCGACACCGAGCCCCAGCCATCGGGCAGGTCGGGCAGCGTCCCCTGGGCCCGGATCCGGTCCCGCAGCTCGATCAGCATGGCCTCGCCGCGCAGCCCAAGCATGCCGAGCTTCTCCCTGGTCTGGGAGAGGACGTAGGCTGCCACCGCGGTCACCACGATGGTCAGCACCAGGCCGGGGCCGGCCTTGTCCTCGATCACGTCGTAGGCCAGGCCGGCGGCGATCAGCACGAACAGGATGCGCAGCGCGCGGGGCCACAGCAGCAGGCCGCCGGCCAGCACCGGCAGGATGAGCAGGCCCGGGGAGAACCACGACTGCGACACGTGCACGGCCGCCACGCTGATGAACACAGTCGCCACGGCGAGCACAAGGGCCACCCGCCGGTTTCCGGTGATCAGCTGACGTGCCACAAACTCGCTGGCGCCACGCCAGGCGGAGCGCACGGCGAGCAGGGGACGGGCCACGCCACGGGCAACCATGATGGCCGAACTGTATCCGCCCACCACTGTCTCTGACACCCGCACAGGTCAGCGACACGCCCCGGCTGCGGCGCGGCCGCGCCCTCTCACCTGCCCACCACTGTCTCTGACACCCGCACAGGTCAGCGACACGCCCCGGATGCGGCGCGGGACCGGCCGAAAAGGAGTTGGCGGCAGCCCCGCAGGGCGGTAGACAGGCGAGCATGGCCAACCCTTTCCAGGTCCGCCCGGTCACCGAGGGCGAGCTTCCCGCGTTCGAATACGTCGACCAGCACGCGTTCAACGGCCGGCCGGATACCGAGCGGCAACGGGCCAACTGGCACGCCCGCCTGGAACTCGACCGCACGCTTGGCGCGTTCGACGGCAGCACGCTGGTCGGCGTGACCGGCGTGTACACCTTTCAGATGCGGGTGCCTGGCGCGATGGCCGCGGTCGGCGGGGTGAGCATGGTCGCTGTGCTCCCCTCGCACCGCCGCCGCGGCGTCCTTTCCGCGCTGATGCGCCGCCAGCTCGCCGACATTGCCGAGCGGGGCGAGGCCGTGGCTGCGCTGTTCGCCTCGGAGACCCCTATCTATGGCCGGTACGGCTACGGGCGCGCGTCCTGGCACCTGACCCTTAGCCTGGCCCGCGGCAACGGAGCGCTGGCCGCCTGGGCGCCGACCGATCCCGGGCTACGGCTGCGGATCGCCGAGCCGCGGTCGGCCCACGCCGAGATGGGCAAGGTGTTCGAGCTGGCGATGGCCGAGCGGCCGGGCCTGTACGCCCGCACCGAGCCATGGTGGGACCGGCTGACCCACGACCCCGACTCCGACACCGACCCGCCGATGCGCTGTGTGCTGGTCGAGGACGACGCCGGGCCGCGGGGCTACGCCTTGTTCAACTCGGAGGGCCGATGGGAATGGGAGGAGGGCACGTTCCTCCCGGCCGGCGTCCTTGATGTGCACGAGGCGATCGCCACGGACCCGGCGGCCGCCGCCGCGCTCTGGGGCAACGTGCTCAGCCGGGACCTGATCACCACGTTCCGGCTGCACATGCTGCCGGTGGACGACCCGCTGCTTGACCTGCTGGCCGACTCACGGCTGGGCCGGCCACGGCTCTCCGACGGCCTGTGGATCCGTCTGGTGGACGTGCCACGAGCGCTGGCGCAACGGCACTACGCCCGCCCGGTGGACCTGGTCGTCGAGGTCGCCGACGAGCTGTGCCCGCAGAACGAGGGGCGCTGGCGGCTGACCGCGGCGGCCACCTCCGCCCCCTCGGGTTTCAGCGGGACCTGTGAGCGGACCATTGCCCCGGCCGACCTGGTGCTGCCGGTGCGGGCGCTCGGCGCGGCGTACCTGGGCGGCGCCCGGCTCGGGGCGCTGGCCGCCGCGGGCCTGGTCACCGAGGTCACCCCCGGTGCCGTGGCGGCGCTGTCCACCGCCATGTCCTGGGATCCCGCCCCATGGTGCCCGATGATCTTCTAACGGCGCGTGGTTCCGTGGCAGCGCGGCGGGCGCGCCGTGCCCGGCTCATCCGGACGCGCGCAACACCGCCTCGCCGAGGTCGGCCTCGTAGTGCGGTTGCATGCTGGTGAAGTCCGGGCACGCGTTGACCTCCAGCACCCGCGGGCCGTGCCGGGTCCGCAGGATGTCCACCCCGGCGTGGCCGAGCCCGAGCGCGGCGGTCGCGCCGCGGACCAGTTCGGCCTCTTGGCCGGTGAGTTCCGCGCGGCGCTGCACGGCGCCGCCGGCGATGTTGCTGCGCCACTCCGGCGCCGTCGCCTGGCGCTCGGTCACCGCGAGCAGCCGGCCGCCGGTGACGACCGCGCGGATGCTTGTCCCGGCGCACTCCACCACCTCAGGTTGGACGATCAGCGCGCCCGGTCCCTCCGCAGCGAGTTCCGCGAGCGCGGTGGCCAGCGCTTGTGGGCCCGCCGCGCGGCGCACCCACCGTCCCTGCGCCCCCTGGGCCCGCTTGACCACGACCGGGTAACCGATCTCCGCCGCGACCGCGGTCACTTGCCCGGCGTCGAACGGGCAGATCTCCGTGCGCACCTGCGGCACGCCGGCCCGGGCCAGCCGGTACGCGGCTGCCGCCTTGTCGTCGGCGAGCAGCACGCCGTCCACGGGATTCTGGGCATGCGTGGTGCGGGCCAGCGCCCGGAGCGCGTGGACCGCCGCCGGGAACCCGAACAGCAGGTACGGGGCCAGGCTGTCGGCCGCCACGCGGCCAGCGGAGTCGGTCACCGCCTCCTCGCCCCGCGGCCCGATGCCCAGCCGCAGCGAAGGCAGGTCAACCGTCCGGACCGGCACGCCGAGCCGCCCAGCGGAGGCGATGAGGCTGCCGGAGACGTTGACGGCGTAGGGGTTCCTGGCGACCGCGACCGTCATCAGCCGGCGCCCCTCGCGGCCGCATGATCGAGGATGGCCCCGGCGACGTCGGCCCCGGTCACTTCGGTGATTCCGGCGAAGCCGGCCACGCGTCCACTTCGAGTACCCGGACCGTCCCATCGGCATCCTCGACCATGTCCACCCCGCCGAAGTCGAGCCGGCACGCCCGCAGCGCGGCCACCGCGATCTTCCCGGCCAGATGGCCTGCCGGCAGCGGCAACCCGGCCGCCCCCTGGGCAAGGTTGGCCCTGATCTCCCCCGGCCGCGCCACCCGGCGCATCAGCGCGACGCAGTTGCCCGCCACGACGTAAGCCCGGATGTCCTGGCCGCCCCCGCCGATCAGCGGCTGCGCCAGGTAGTGCTCCCGTTCGGCGTGGTAGCCCAGGGCGGCCGGGCGCGCACCGCGAAGCTGCCATGCCGAGACGAGCGCCCCGGCCGTGCCGAAGGCGCGGATGCCCTCGCCCCGGATGCCACGGGCGGGCTTGACCACCAGGCTGCCCGGGCCCAGGGCCGCCAGGTCCCCCCCGGCTGGCTCGTCGAACGCCGCGGTCGGCACCACCGGGATCCCGGCGCGCGCGAGGTCCAGCGTGGTCAGCAGCTTGTCCCGGGACCGGAACGCTGCGTCCGGGGGGTTGAGCACTAGCGACCCCCCGGCCACCAGGCAGTTCAGCACCGGGATGGCGATGCCGCGGAACGGGGCCACCGTCCGGTGGATCACGATGCCCGGCCGGGCCCGTTTTCCCGCATAGCAGGCGTACTGCTCACCGTCCGCGCACCACACCCCGACCAGGTGCGGCGCCCAGCTCACCAGGCGCAGGTCCCGGTCCCGCGCGGCCGCGCGCAGCAGGTCCCAGTTCCGGCCCCGCTCGGCCGGGTAGTGCAGCACCACGATCTCGGTCACGGCGGACACGCGCTCAACTTACTGGAGGCCACAGCCGCGCGCCGCCCGCTGCCCGCCGCCGAGCCACTTCCCGTGATATCACGCGAAACGCGCGCCTAAACCGGGCAAACCGGGCGGCAAAGGGGCCGTTTCGCGTGATAAGACGCTGAGCGGGCCGGGGGTGGCGGGTGATCACGACGGCGGGCGGGTCAGGCCGGGGACGGCTGGGCTTGCGAGGCTGGGCGCCCCGGGGCATCGTTATGCTGCTATTTCTTCTCAACGTGAAGGCGGATGCCGATGCCGCTTGAGATCAAGCGCCTGCACCTCGCCAGCCTGCGCGGGATCGACGGCCGGGAGTGGCCGGTACACGGGTTCGTGGTCACCCATCCTGGCGGTGCGGCGCTGGTGGATACCGGCTGCGGCGGCCCGGACGAGGTGCTGAACGACTGGCGCGTGGTGAACCGTTCGGTCGCGGACGCCCTCGCGGGGCTGGACATGACCCCGGCGGACATCGGGCTGGTGATCAATACCCACCTGCACTTCGACCACTGCGGGCAGAACGCGGTCTTCGCCCACGCACCCTGCTACGTGCAACGGGCCGAACTGGACCGGGCCGAGCGCGAGTCACCGGAACTGTACGACTGGTTCGGTTTCATGAACGCGCGGTGGGAACTGCTGGACGGGGATGTCGAGATACTGCCCGGCCTGTCGGTGATCACCACGCCCGGGCACACCGCCGGCCATCAGTGCGTCGTGGTCGCCACCGACGACCAGGCCGACCTGCTCATCGGCGACGCCGCGTATACGCCGCACCAGTTCGCGGGGCCGCCCGACAAGGACGTGCTGCCCGGCCAGGCCAGCAACCTCGTGGCGTGGCGCGGCTCGCTGGACCGGATCCGGTCGCTGGAGCCCGACCGGGTGCACTTCTGCCACCACACCGACATCGTCCATGGCCCTTGACGCGGCTCGGGTCAGCCGCGGATCCGCAGGACGATGACCGCCGCCAGGTAGGTCACGCCACCGACCGCGCCGAGCATGCTGTATGGCCAGCCGCTCTGCCCGCGGGCGATCTCCACAACGAAGGCCACCAGCACGACGGCGATCATCACGAGCGCCGTCACCGCCGTCGCGCGCAGGTCAATGGCGCTGATGCGCTCGTCGCGGTGGTCGAGCAATCCGCGCACCGTCTCGCTGCGTCGCCGGGCGAGGAGAAGGCCACCACTGAACGCCACCATCACGGCGAATGCGAGCACGCCGCTGACGGGGTTCCCGGCAACCGAGAGGGCGACGAGGTACACCACGCCCATGAGCACGCCGAAGATCGGGGTGGCCAGGTATTTGCGGCTCGTCTTAGCTGTGGTCTGCATGGAAGATCTCCTCGACGGTGACGCCGAAAAACCGGGCGATCGCGATGGCCAGCGGTAGCGACGGGGTATAGCGGCCGGTCTCGATCGAGTTGATCGTCTGCCGGGACACGTCCATCCGCTGGGCGAGGTCGGCCTGCGACAGCCCTTTCGCGGCACGGCGCTCCCGCACATCATTCCGCACCGCGACGCCTCCGGCTGTCAAGCTCGCTTGTCATGGCTCCATAGTGCGGGGCTCACTGCGCCGATGTCAAACTAACTTGTCATCGGAGTACTCTCCCGATCATGATCATCCCGCCTTTTCATACGAAACGGTCCGTTTCGTGCCTGTTTGCATCGGTATAGGGGTGCGTTTCGTGTGAAGACTTGGGGCAGGGCGCGGCGTTGACTCGAATTTGCCGCCGGGGCAGACTGAGGGGCCGTGGCGTCCTGGGAGGAGTTCGAGCAGAGACAGCCGGGCCTCGCGGCGGCCGGGCGTGCACTGTTTTACCAGTTCGGCGTGGGCCTGGCCTTCCTGGCCACGGTGCGCCGCGACGGTGGTCCCAGGGTGCACCCGATGTGCCCACTCATCCATGGCGGCGGGCTGTTCGCGTTCATCGTGCCCGGCCCCAAGCAGGGCGACCTGCGCCGGGACGGGCGTTACGCGCTGCACTCGTTTCCGTGTGAGGGCAACGAGGACGCCTTCTACTGCACCGGCCGGGCCGCGGCCGTGGACGACCCGGTGGTCCGGCAGGTGCTCGCCGGCGTCTTCGTGACGGAGCGCGACGGCGTGCCGGTTCCCGCCGCGGACCACCGGCTGTTCCGGTTCGGCATTGAGACCTGCCTGCTCACGCGGACCACCGGCCACGGCGACTTCGCCCCGCAGCACACGACGTGGCAGGACCCGGTCGGCTGAGGCCGTCTTGCCCACCGCGCTCAAATGCGGCTGTGCCGGGTGATCCAGAGTTGGGTTATACCCTTGCCAGTAAGTGGCGACCCGCGGCCGGACGTGGACTCCACGGAAATTGGGGGAACCCATGGATGCCGCCGATCTAATGGCGGTTGCGCTGCTGGCTGAGCCTACTCGCCAGCGGCTTTACCTGTATTTGCGAGAACGCGGCGAACCGGTGGGGCGCGAGGAGGCCGCCCGGCATGCCGGGATCAAGCCACGGCTAGCGGCCTTCCATCTGGACCGGATGGCCGACGCGGGGTTGCTCGAGGTCGGCTACCGCCGGCTCTCTGGCCGGGTCGGCCCGGGCGCCGGCCGCCCGGCGAAGGTGTACTCGGTCTCGCCGCGGTCCTTTTCCGTGGAGGTTCCGCAGACCCGGTACGGGCTCGCGGCTTCGATGATGGCCACCGCCTTGTCTGCGGACGGCCCCGGGGGCGACGGCAAGTCGCTGCAAGACGTCGCCACGGCGGCCGGCGAAAGCATCGGCGGTGAAGTCCGGCGGCAGGCGCGGACGAAGGGCGCCCTGCTTGAGGCGGTCCAGCACAAGCTCAACCAGCTCGGATACGAACCGCGGGTGCAGGAATCCGGTGAATGGACGATGCGCAACTGCATCTTCGCCGAGTTGTCCAGTTCACATCGTGAGCTTGTGTGCCCGATGAACGCCGCCTTCGTGACCGGGCTGCTTGACGGCGCGCGCCTGAAGTCGCTGCGCGTCGAGCGGCGGACGGCGCCGCCGGGCTGCTGTGTCCGGCTCGCCGGCCAGTAGGCCGGTCCCGGCAGCGGCTCGCCCGCGCGCGGGCGGCGCCGGGTCGAAGAGGCCAGCCAGCACGTTGACCACGGCGCGGTCGTCGGCTGCTGCGGCGGCGCGCAGTTCGAGCGTGGGCTTGTGCACGAGGCGGTGCACGGTCTTCAGCAGCACCCGCTCCATGGACGAGCGGATCTCGGGCGGCAGGCCGCCAGCGCTTCGCGCCAGCTCTTCCCTGGCGATGTCTTCGGCGCCGCTGCGCATGCGGCGCAGCGCCGCAGCGGCCGACCGGCTGGCGAGCCAGCGCAGGTAGCGCTGCAGTTCGGTTTCGATGATCTCCTCGGTGGCAGCCAGGTCGCGGACGAGGTCGCCGGCATCGGCCGTCCCATCGGCTCGGAGGTCTGCCAGGTCGATCAGCCGGACCCACGGCAGCGCGCGTGCGGCCGGATCGACGTTGCGCGGCATCGACAGGTCCACGAGGGTCAGCGGCCCGGCTCCGGCGGCCCGGGCCGACTGGAGGAGGTGAGCGTCGACGAGCGGGTGCGGGGCGGTGGTAGCCAGGATCGCGATGTCGCTTGCCGCCAGGCACTCCGCGAGGCCGGCGAGGTTGACCACGGCGGCGCCGGCGGCGGCGAAGCGGTGCGCACGCCGGGAGGTGCGGTTACATACCGTAACAACCGCCTCGAGCTCGACCGCGCGCGCCACGACGACGGAGGCGACCTGGCCCGCGCCGACCACCAAGAGCCGCTGGCCGGCCAGCGTGCCGCCGTTGGACCTGGTGACCGCGTTGACTGCCACGCCCGCGACCGATCGCGTCGCCGCCGGTATCGACGTTCGCCGCTGTCGCTTCCGGGAAGCGCTGATCGCCGCGTCCATCAACCGCTCGAGTTCGGCATCGGCGCCGCCGGCTGCCCGGCTGAGGTCGGCGGCCGCCCGCACCTGTCCGGCGATCTCCGTTTCTCCGAGCACGAAGGACTCCAGTCCGCTGGCCACTCGCAGCAGGTGGCGGGCCGCCGCGTCGCCGCGGTAGGTCCTCGCCACCGGGCGCAGCACCCGGCTGGGGATGCCCCGGTCCAGGGCCAGCGCCGCCAGCAGCGCCGGATCGTCGGGCTCGCCCGGCCAGGTCGCATAGACCTCGGTGCGCTGGCAGGTTGACAGCACCGCGATGGCCCGGGCCTGGCTGTTGCTGCGCAAGAACGTCAGGCGCCCGGCAAGTTCCTCGCGTGAGTAGGAAAGGCGTTCGAGCACGTCGAGCGGGGCTTGGCAGGCGGTGATCGACAGGCAGCTGAGCCCGGTCATCGGTGATCCTGACTCTGGGCCAGCGCGAGCAGCGTCACCGCGGCGGTGCGATGCGAGCCGAAGGGCGCCACCGCAAGGTAGGCGTGGAAATCATGCTCGGCCGCCGTGGGCCGGCGCAGGCCCATCAGGTTGATCAGCCCGCGCACGTACAGCGCTTCCGGATAATCCGGATTGGCGGCGAGCACCCGGTCGACCATGGCCTTGCCTTGCGCGGCCCGGCCGACTTCGAAGGCGAGCAAGGCCAGGCTGGTGTTCGCCTCGGCGTTGGCGGGATCGAGCCGCGTAACGGCCAGGTACTCCACCGCGGCCAGCTGGCCGGCGCCGGCGGCGGCGTAGGCCTCCGCGAGCGTCAGATGCGCGCTGACATCCTTCGGGTGCTGTTTCACCTGAGCCTCGGCCGCGGCGACCGCGGCCAGCTGCTGCGGTGTGGGCGACTTGCGGCCAGCTTGCGACGCCGGCGCGGAACCGCCCGGGCCGGCCGCCACCGGGGCGGCCCCGGGCACCGAGTTACCCGTGATCGTCTGCCCGGCGTGGCGCGAAGAAACCGCGCCGGCGAGCAGGACCACGATGCCCGCCGCAACCCCGGCCAGCGCTACCAGCGTCACGGTCCGGCGGCGCCAGCGCCCCGGCCCCGCACCGGCGCCGCGGTCTCGCGGCGGACCGGAGGCGGACGACCCCGGCCGCGGGCCACCGGTGGCCACTGCGGTGCCTCCCGCCGGGCGCTGAGCCTCGCGGCCCAAGACAGCGGCGGCTTCCCGTTCGACGGGGTCACGGAGCCCGGCGTGATCGTCTTGCGTCAGCTTGCCAGCGGCGAGGTCGTCGTCCAGATCACGCAGCTGGCGCAGCAGCTCGCCACGGCGATCGTCATCCGGGGTGTGGGCCCGTACGCGCAGGCGGCCGTCCGTCACCGAGAACGGTCGCAGGATCAGCAGTCCGACGAGGAAGGTCAGCCCGCCGCTGATGAGGACGACGGTCATCCCGGTTCCTCCTCGCGCAGCCGGGCGACGGCCTTGGCCACGGCGCGCCGCTGCGCCGCGGACAGCTGCGGTGGGCAGGCCTGCGCCGGGCCGGCCTGCGGCGGCTCTGGCCTGGGCGCGCGCAGCCAGCGGCGCAGCAGCAGGAACGCGATGATCAAGCAGGCGGCCAGGACGAGCGCCGGCACGTCGTACACCACCGCGGCTACCCCTTGCCTGGGCGGGGACATGAGCACGGAGTCGCCGTACGCCGCGACGAAACCCGCGCGGATCTGATCCGCGGACTCGCCCGCGCGGACCTTCTGCGCAATCTCCTGGCGCATTTGCTGCGCGAGCGGAGCAGGCGAGTCCGCGACGGACAGGTCCTTGCAGATCGGGCAGTGCAGCCCCGCGGCAATCTGCTGCACCTGCTGGGACCGGCTGGCCGGCGGGTGGCCGCCCGCCGCCACGATGACCAGCGTGGCGAGTCCGGCCAGCAGCGCGATCGGCGCCAACAGCCCGGGCAGCTCCGCCCGGGCCCGCCGCAACGTCCCGGCAGCAGTCATCGGGCCCCCGTGCCAAGCACCGAGTTGATCTCGGCGGCGAGACCGGCCGCGTCGACCGGCCCGATGACATGCTTGACGATGCGGCCGGACCGGTTTACCACGAACGTCTCCGGCACCCCGCGCAGGCCATAGGCCAGCGCCGTTTTCGACCCGGCGTCCTCGACAACCGGGTACGTCACGGCGTCGGTGCGGACGTAGGCCCGGGCGGCGCCGGCCGTGTCCTGGAAGTTGACGCCGATCACGACCACCCCGGAGTCCTGGAACTGCTGCCACGTCTGGTCGAGGGCCGCCTGCTCGTCCTGGCACTCCGTGCACCAGGAGGCCCAGAAGTTGATGACGACGATCTGCCCGCGCAGCCTGGCGAGCGTCACCGGCGGCCCGTCCAGCTGGGGCAGGGCGAAGTTCGGCGCCATGCGGCCGACGAGCGGGGAGGCGAACACCGATGGATCCCGGCCCAGCCCGGTCATCAGCAACGCGACGATGACCGCAACGGCTACGGCGACGCCGGCCAGCAGCCGCGCCCGGCGGCTGGTAATCCACCTCACCGGGCACCTGCCTCGACGGCGGTGCGCCTGCGCGTCACGCTGGCGCCCCGGTCATCGCGGGGGTACCGGCGCCGCCGCGCGGGCCACGCGGCCGCGGCGCCGCCGAGCGCCATCACCAGCCCGCCGAGCCACAGCCAGTTCACGCCGGGGTTGTGATAGAAGCGAAAGGTGGCCGAGCCACCGTTGTCCTGCAGCGAGATCAGCGATGCGTAGAGATCCCAGACGATCCCCCGGCGGATCGACGGCGAGCCGATCAGCGCGGTGGCAGCCGGGTACAGGTTCATCCGCGGGTCGAGCGCGCCGGCCGGCCCGCCGCCCGGATTCGTGACGGACACCGTCGTGGTGAACACGATGCGCTGCGGCTGCCGGTCCGCGTGCAGGCCCTGGTAGCGCAGTACCTGGCCCGCGAATACGGTGCTCTGGCCGGTCTTCAAGGTGACCTGACTCTGCTCGGCCAGGCCGGATGACGCGATGATGCCGGTCGCGACCAGCGCGAGCCCCATGTGCACGACCAGGCCCGCGTGCCTTCGCCGCCCTCTGGCCAGGGCACGGAACGCGCCGCTGCGCATGCCACGCCGGCCGGTCGCCAGGGGGCTGAGGATCTCCTGGCCGCTGGTCACGAAGACGAGCGTGGCCAGCCCGAACCCGGCGACGGCGGCGGCCTGGTGTACGCCCGCCCACGCGGTGGCGATCATGACGAGGGCGGCCGCGATGGCGGGCACGCGCAGCCGGCGCAGGGCCCGTGACCTATTGGTCGCGCGCCAGGGCAGCAACGGCGCCGTGCCGGCCAGCAGCAGGATCAGCAGGAAGACCGGGGTGACCGCGCTGCGGAAGTAGGGGCCGCCGACGGTGATCTGCTGGCCCGATACGGCTTCGACGATGAGCGGGAACGTCGTGCCCAGCAGGATGATCGCGGTGGCGGCGAGCAGCAGCACATTGTTGGCGACGAACGCCCCTTCCCGGGAGACCGCCGAGGTCAGGCTCGCTGGGGTGCGCAGCTCCGGCAGGCGCCAGGCCACCAGGCCGAACCCGGCAAGCAGCACCAGCGCTAGGAAAGCAAGGTACGCCGGTCCGACCGTGGTCTGCGTGAACGCGTGCACAGACGACAGCACGTTGCCGCGGGTCAGGAACGTGCCGAACGTCATCAGCGCGAACGCGCCGATGACCAGGGCAATGTTCCACAGCCGGGCCATGCCGCGCCGTTCCTGCAGCATGACCGAGTGCAGGAACGCGGTGGACATGAGCCAGGGCAGCAGCGCGACGTTCTCGACGGGATCCCAGGCCCAATAGCCTCCCCAGCCGAGGACGGAATACGACCAGAGCGCGCCCAGCACCAGCCCGACGGTGAGGAAACACCACACCACGAGCGTCCACCGGCGGATGACGGAAACCCACTGATCCGAGCCCTGCCCGGCGAGCAGCGCTGCGACGCCGAAGGCGAAAGGCACGGTGAAGCCGATGAACCCGAGGTACAGGAACGGCGGGTGGACCGCCATCAGGGGATGGTTCTGCAGCAAGGGCGCCGGGCCACGGCCGTCCGCCGGCGGATTCGCCAGGCTGGCGAAGGGCCGAGCCGGGCCGTTGATCAGGATCAGGTAGAACGCCTGGACCCCGAAAAGCACGCTGAGCGCGTAGGGGAACGTCGGGGGCTTGTCTCTCCGGAACCGCAGCGCCACGGCGGCGATGTAGCCGGCCAGGATGAGGTTCCAGAGCAGCAGCGAACCGTCATCGGCCGCCCACAGGGACAGCGCCTTGAAGAAGGTCGGGGTCTCCCGCGCGGAGTTGTCGGCGACGTAACGGATCGCGAAGTCGTTCGCCAGCAGCGCAGCCAGCATTGTGGCGCACGCCGCGGCCATGGCCGCGAACAGGCCGAACGCGCACCGTCTCGCGCTTTCGACGAGCGCAGGGCGGCCGGTCTTCGCGCCGACTGCGGCGGCGAGCAGGCCGTAGCCGGACACCGCCAGCCCGAACAGCAGGAGGTAAGTCCCGAGCCGGCTCATCATCAGCTCCCGAGCTTCAGGTCAGCCCGATGCGGTGGCGGCGCTCCAGGTTTCGGCGGGAAGTAGTTGCCGTTGTGCTGCACGAGGGTCGTGTCGGCGTGGAATCGGCCATCGGCGCCAAGAAAGCCCTCGAGCACGACGCCCTGGCCTGCCTTGAACAGTTCCGGCACCGCCCCGGTGTCGAAGACCCGCATCGAGTCGGTGCGGTCGGTCACGGTGAACATCAGCACCGACCCGCTGTGGCGGACGCTGCCCGGCACGACGTAGCCGCCGAGCCGGACCCGCTGCCCGACCTGGGCCTTGTGGTGCGCGACGATGTCGGTCGGGGTGAGGTAGTAGACGAAGTTGCCGGTCAGGCCCCGCACCGCGACCCAGGCGAGCGCGAGCACGACCACCGCGAGGCACGCAGCGACCCGCAGACGCGGCCCGCGCCACCCGCGCCGGCGAGCGGCATCGGCCGGAGCGCCGGGCAGCTCCAGGAGATCCTGGCTCACGGCCGGCGCCGCCCGCTGCGCGCGCGCCCGGTGACCGCGGTGACATAGCGCCGGGCCCGGCGCGCCCGGACAGCGAGGCGCCACCGGTAGGCGGCGAGCGTGGCCAGCGTGAGCGTGTAGCCCGCGGCTACGTATCCCACGTCATTCATGGCTGTCGCTCGCGACCGGGGCAGGGATGTCGGCCGGCGCCGGAGAGGTCATGCCGGACGGCGCCGGGACGGGGACGCCGGACGCCGGGAGGGGGACGCCGGACGGCGCCGAGGCGGGGACGCCGGACGGGCGCGGACGGCGCGCCCGTGGCGCCGGCAGCGACGAGACGGGAACGGCGCTGCGATCCTCCAGGCGCCCGACCCGCAAGCGCACGGCCATCAGATAGCCGTACGCCAGCGAGAACGTCGCGAACCCAAGCATCAGCGTCGCGAGCATGCTGCCGGCGATGGTGGGCGCACCCAGCCGCAGCACCGTCGCCTGCTGGTGCAGCGACCGCCACCACACGACGGACTCATGCACGATCGGCACATCGATGAACCCGACCACGCCGACGACCGCCGCCCACTTGGCCCGCCGGGCGGGGCTGTCTGCCACCTTACGCAGCGACAGATAGCCCACGTAGATCAGCAGCAGCACAGCGGTCGTAGTGAGCCGCGGGTCCCACGTCCACCACGTGCCCCACACCGGGCGACCCCACAACGAGCCGAGCACGATGGTCAGCGCGCAGCACAGGACGCCGATCTCCGCCGACGCGGCGGCCACCCGGTCCCACTGCATGCGCCCGGTCTTGAGGTAGCCGACGCTGGCGAGGAACACCACGCCAAACGCCAGGAACGTCACCCACGCGACCGGAACGTGCAGGTACATCAGGCGCTGGACATCACCCTGGGTCGCATCCGGCGGGACCACGAACAGCCCGATCACCACCGTCGCGGCCACCCCGGCGAGTGTCGCGATGCCCATCACCCGCTGTGCCCGGTAGCTACCCAGCACTGTGAGCGCACGGTACAGGTGCCTCATGGGACCTCTCCGATCTCGGCCGCGCTATATCGACAGCAGGTACTGGACGAGGTCGTTCTCCTGGGCCGGGGTCAGGCGCAGGTTGAACACCTTGTTGTAGTGCTTGACCACGGCCAGCAGCGTCGGGAACCGGCCGTCGTGGTAGAACCCGCCCTTCTGATGGGTCCACAGCCCGGCCAGCGGGGTGGTGCGGTACATGTGCGTCGGCGAGCGGTTGGCCTCGAAGTTGTCGATGCCTACCGCGCTTCCCGGATGCAGGTTGAAGCCAGGCTCGGTGAAGAGCGGCGGCACGTGGCACGTCGAGCACAGCGCCGCCCCGTCGAACAGCTTCTTGCCTGCGGCCGCCATCGCGGCGTTGAACGACCCCGCAGGCGGCTTGGGCGCCCGGAGCGACAGCTCGTACGCATGCAACCCCGGCAGCTTGGGCGTGACCAGGTCAGGCTTGGCCACGACGTGCCCGAAGCCGTTCGCGGCGGCGATGGGGAACTGCTTGGCGTTGTCGAGCCGTGGGTCGAAGAATGTGCCGTGACCATGCATCTCCAGGACCGCGACGAACGCGTTCCAATACGGGATCGAGCCCCAGCCGGTCCAGGTGTGCAGGTTGATACCCGCCAGGCCGAACGCCGGCGGGATCAGCGTCGCGGCCGAGCGCCCGTTGGGCTGGAATCCCTTGCCGTCCAGTAGCAGCTCGGCGTCGAACTTGCCCGGCCCCCATGCGTTGAGCACTTTATGCACGGTGGCCACGTCGGTGTGCAGCAGGTCCGCGATGGGCTGCAGGTTCGGCGCGAAACCGATGATGGCGCCGACGTTCAGGTCGCGGTTGGCCCAGCCGTCCAGGCGGTGGCCGATGCCCGGAACCAGCGAGTTGTCCACGGTCGAATGGCACAGCGCGCACTCGATGCCGACCGAACTCAGGTTGCCGCTGCTGTCGAAGAAGCCCTTGACGCCGACCACCGCGTTGAGCTTCAGGAGCGCCAGCGTCACCGCCGGGTCGTCCAGGTTGACCTTCCCGGCGAGGATGGCCTGTTGCAGCGACTTGGGCAGCGCGTTCACGTCGACCTTGAGTCCCAGCGCGAGCGCGGTCTTCGGGCTGAGGCCAGGGCCGATGCCGCCGTGCTTCGCACCCTCGATTGTCTTGTTCAGCTGCAGGGTGCCGCCCCAGAACGACTGGTCGCCGAACGTGTCGAAGCGGAAGGTTTGCTTGCCCTGGCTGACCAGCCGGGCGTTGGCGTTGGTTGCCTGGCTCTGGCCGACTACGCTGCCGCCGAGCCGGGCGCTTGCCTGGGGCGCGCTCACCACGGCGGTCAGCATCATCGCCACGAGCGCACCGGCGGCGCTGAACGCGAGCGCGATCACCCACCTGCTGTGTCGCTGCAGGGTCAATGCGGACCGCCACCCGGACGTCTTGCGGCCCCCGGTGTCGGTGCTGGAGCGGGATGAAGGCGCCATGCCACTGCCTGCTTCCTTCTACCGACTAAAAAAACTGTCAGCTAGAAGCATGCTCCGCCGGTAGCGGGGATGTCAACGCCCTTGGCGCGACTCGCCTCAGTCCTCGAGCAGATGCCCGAACACGACGTAGCCGGCGGCGAGGTAGGCAGCGTCGAACGCCACCAGCAAGCCCAGCCACCCGCTGATCCCGGCAGTGCTGCCGCGCGTGAGGTCTTCCGTCGCCTTGGTCGCCGCGATGATCACCGGGCTCACCAGCGGGAGCACGAGGACCGGCAGCGCGGCCTGGCGAGTGCGGCCACGCACCGCGAGCAGGCCGAGGAGGCTGCCCACCGTGCTCAGCCCGGCGATACCCAGCGCGGCGGTGAGCAGAAGCAGCGCCGGCGCGGGGCCGACGGGCAGTCCGAACAGCACGATCACGATGCCGGTCGTCACGACCAGGAGCACTATCAGCTGCACGAACGCCGCGACCGCCTTGCCCAGGTACACCTCGCCCTTGTCGGCCGGCGAGAGCAGCAGGCCCTCCAGCGCATCATTTGCCGCCTCGTGCTGATAGGACCGGTGGCACAGTTCCACCGACGCGAACAGCGCGGCGAGCCATAGCAGCGCCGGCGCCGTCTGGGCGAGGAGCAGCCGATCCGGGCCTAGGGCGAAGCCGAACGCGAGCAACATCGTGGCCGCGAACGGAAGGACCGTGCTCACCGCGGACCGGCTGCGCACCTCCGTCCGCAGCTCCTTGGCGACGATCGCCTGGGCAACCCGCAGGCTCATGACGGAACGACTCCGGTTGGGGCGATCACGCGACCGCCATCCATCATCACCTCACGGTCGATGAGACGCGCCGGCGGCGCCTCATGGCTGGCGACAACAACGGTCTGCCCGCTGGCGTGCGCAGCGGTCAGCAGCTCATCGACCACGACCCGGGCCTCGACGTCCAGCGCGGCGTACGGCTCGTCGAGAAGGATGAGCGCGGGACCGCGCATGAGGCACCGGGCCAGGGCCAGGCGCTGCCGCATGCCCTGCGAAAAACGGGCCACCCGGACGGCGGCCACTTCCTCGAGCCCGACGCGGCCAAGAGCGGACTCGGCAAGTCGCGGGTCGATGTCGTAGAGGCTGCAGGCAAAGCGCAGGTTCTCGGCCGCGGTGAGGTCCCCGTACAACCGGGTCTCGTGGCTCAGCAGATCGGCCCGCGCACGGATGGCGTTCCGCTCGGTCCGCAGGTCGAAGCCGAGCACGCTGCCGCCGCCGAAGGTCGGCGAGATGGCCGTGGCGATCAATCGCAGCAGCGTGGTCTTCCCCGAGCCGTTCCAGCCGCGCAGCCAGACCGTCTCGCCCTGGGCTACCTCGAGGCTGACCTGGCTGACTGCCGCCAGGCCATCGAACAACCTCGTCACCCTGGACAAACGCACGGCGGCCCGCTGGGTCGTCAAATGCACGGCGGCCCGCTGGGTCGTCGTCACCGGCGCGCCCTGGACGCGAGATGTCCGATCATCGCGGGCCACCTGGATTCTATTACGCACTATGACTGACGATAGAGACCGTATGCCGGCCGGTTCCGCCGGGTCAACCCCGCCGCGCCCTCATCCTCGTTATCGCGGGACTCTGTTCACAGTCACGAACAGAATCACGTGATCATGCACCATGTGCCACGCGCCTTTTGTCACGAGCTAGGAGGAGGTCGGTCGATGCCCTTGCGCACCCGGACGGAACGGTCGATCAGTTCGCGAAGCGCGTCGTAGTCCACATCATCGAGTCGCTTGAGGTACAGGCAGCCCTTTCCGGTCTTGTGCGGGCCCAGCCGTGCCAGCACCGACTGGTACCGGCCGGTGAACTCGCCGACCAGGTAGATGACCAGGTGCTGGCTGCGCGGCGCGAAGCTCGCCAGCGCCGAGTCGCCCTCGTGCCCGCTGGGGTACTGGTAGTGGTACGAGCCGAAGCCGATGATGCTGGACCCCCACACGGCCGGTGGCTCACCAGTGATCTCCTGCATCATGGCGCACAACCGGTGCGCATCCTCCCGTCGCCGCTCGTCCGGCACCCGGGCCAGAAACTCCGCGACCGAAGCCTCGGTCGGGCGCATCGTCGGGCTCTTCCTGGTCGCCATTCCGACATACTCACACAGCCGCATGGCTGAGCCGGCCCGGGCTGGGAGTCCTGCCCCGTGCGACACTGGGCAGGGAGGCAGCCATGCCCGGGATGAAGGTCACCGTGAGCGCCGCGATGCGCGCCCGCGATGTGTCCAGGCCCCAGCCGCACCACGAGGCGGCCGCGGAACAGAACTCGCCGCCCGCCCGCCCGCGAGCCCGGCCCGCGCCACGGCCGGCCGGGAACAACGGCCCCGGCCAGGCGGCGGCGCCCATCCCGCCACCCGCGCCCCGGCACCGCCCCACGCCACCAGGACCACGTCCCGACGGCGCGACCCCGCCCGAACGGGGGAAGGCCCCGCGTCCCCCCGGCGCGACCCCGCCCGAACGGGGGAAGGTCCCGCGTCCCACCGCACCCACCCCCCGCCCGGCCGCCGCGCCCGCTCGCGAGCCGGGCCAGCAGGAGGTCGCGCCCGGCCGGGAGGTCCCCGGGGCCAGGCGGCCTGGCGACCCCCGCGATCCGCGGGGAAGCGTCACGGCAAAGAATTCAGAACGCCCGGCGGGAGAAACCGGCAGCGAGCCCGCAGCCCCGCGCAGGCCGGCCAAGCGCAAGCGGGTGCGGCGCAGAAGGTCACATGGGCGCTGACCCGGCAGCCGCAGCCGGCGGCGGGCCGCTCGGCGCCAGCGGCGGCCGATTACCCGGCCCCGGCAACGGCGGGCCTACCCGGCGCCGGGGGCGTGGCGGGCTACCCAGCACCGGGCAGCGGCGGCAGTTCGCCCGATTTCTCGTAGCTGCTGATCATGTCGATCCGCCGCTGGTGGCGGGGCTCGCCGGAAAACGGCGTCTCCAGGAACAGCAGGGCAAAACGCACCGCGTCCTGCACCGGGTGCATCCGGGCCCCCAGGCTCAGCACGTTGGCGTCGTTGTGCTGGCGCGCCAGCCGCGCCGTCTCCTCGTTCCAGGCCAGGGCCGCCCGGATCCCGTCGATCTTGTTGGCGGCGATCTGCTCACCGTTGCCCGACCCACCGACGACGATCGCGATGCTGCCCGGGCTGGCGGCCGCGCCGGCGGCCGCGCGCATGACGTACGGCGGGTAATCGTCGCCGGGCTGATAGGACGGCGGGCCGCAGTCGACCACGTCGTGCCCTGCGGCGCCCACCGCCGCGGCAAGCGCCGACTTCAGCTCGAAGCCGGCGTGATCCGATCCGAGGTAAACGCGCACGCGCGACAGTCTGGCACGGCCGGGCCTACCGGCACGACCGGGGGCCGCCGGCGTTCGGCCACCTCTCTGCAGCCACCGCGACCTGATCCACGCCCACGGGCAGATAAGGTCAACGAGAAGTCACCGGAAGTGAGCTCCCGCTCAGCCGTGTCGTTCCTCGCGGCAGCGGAGCGGGATCTGCGACCAGGCGCCGTTCGCGGGCAACCGGGCCGCCCTTCGGCCCATTCCAGCCGGGATGCGAAGATGCCGGTGCCCGATATCCCGGGCCACCGATGACCAGGCCATGCACACTTTGGCTGGAAATGGACGAAAGGGACCACCACCGTGGCAAGCAACCTCACCCGCGACGAGGCACACGACCGAGCGCGCCTGATCGACGCCCGCGCTTATCACGTGGACCTCGATCTCACCGGCGACGACAAGGTCTTCAAGTCGCTGACCACGGTCACCTTCGGCTGCTCCCGGCCCGGCGCCGGAACGTTCATCGACCTGGCCGCGGAATCGGTCACCGAGATCATGCTCAACGGTGAGCCGGTCGCGCTCGAATCCTTCGCCGGGGACCGCATCACGCTGGACGGCCTCGCGGCGGACAACGAACTGGTGGTGCGCGCCGAATGTGCCTACTCGCGCAACGGCGAGGGGCTGCACCGATTCAGCGACCCGGTGGACGACGACGTCTATATCTACTCAGACCTGGAGACCTCGGACGCACACCGGGTCTACGCCTGCTTCGACCAGCCCGACCTCAAGGCCACCTTCGAGTTCAGCGTGACGGTGCCCGCCGCGTGGCGGGTGATCTCCAACATGGCGCCGGATGTGACCGGCGAACTGGTGAACACCGGGCCGGGGGAGGAAACGGCGCGCTGGCACTTCCCCGCGTCGCCGCTGATGTCCACCTACATCACCGCCGTCGCGGCCGGCCCTTACCACCAGGTGCTTGCCGAGCACGACGGGATCCCGCTGGGCCTGTACTGCCGCCAGTCGCTGGCGCGGTACCTGGACCCGGATGAGATCTTCGAGGTGACCCGGCAGGGCTTCGACTTCTTCCACCGGGAGTTCGGTGTCCGCTACCCGTTCGGCAAGTACGACCAGCTGTTCGTGCCCGAGTACAAGGCGGGCGCGATGGAGAACGCCGGGTGCGTGACGTTCCTCGAGGACTACTTGTTCCGGTCCCGGGTCACCGACTTCCGTCGCCAGTCGCGCGCGACGACGATCTTGCATGAGATGGCGCACATGTGGTTCGGTGACCTGGTCACCATGCGCTGGTGGGACGACCTGTGGCTGAACGAGTCGTTCGCTACCTGGGCATCGCAGCACGCCCAGGCGGAGGCCACTCGCTGGCGCGGCGCCTGGACCTCGTTCGCCCAGCTGGAGAAGGCCTGGGCGTACCGCCAGGACCAGCTCCCCTCCACCCACCCGATCGCGGCCGATGTGCCGGACATCGCCGCGGTGGAGGTCAACTTCGACGGCATCACCTACGCCAAGGGCGCGGCCGTGCTCAAGCAGCTGGTCGCCTACGTCGGGCTGGACAACTTCCTGGCCGGGCTGCGCGGTTACTTCGCCCAGCACGCCTGGTCCAACGCCACGCTGGGGGACCTGCTGGCCCAGCTCGCTGCGGCGTCGGGCCGGGAGCTGGCCGGCTGGTCGAAGCAGTGGCTGGAGACGGCGGGCGTGAACACGCTCCGCCCCGAGTTCGAGCTGGCCGACGACGGCGCCTTCACCGAGTTCGCGGTCCGGCAGGAGGCGCCGCAGGCGCATCCGGTGCTCCGCGATCACCGCATTGCCATCGGGGTTTACGACCGCACCGAGGCTGGCCTGGTCCGCCGGCGCCGGGTGGAAACCGACATCTCCGGCGAACGGACCGTGGTGCCCGAACTGGCCGGCGAGTCCCAGCCCGATTTGGTGCTGATCAACGACGATGACCTCACCTACGCCAAGATCCGCCTGGATCCGCACTCGATGGCCACGTTGTCCACCAGCATCAGCGAGTTCACCGAAACCCTGCCCGCCGCCCTGTGCTGGGCCGCCGCCTGGGACATGTGCCGGGACGCCGAACTCGCCGCCCGCGACTATGTGCGGCTGGTGCTGGGGGGGATCAGCTCGGTCTCCGACGTATCGGTGGCCCAGACGCTGCTGCGCCAGGTCAATGCCGCGCTCCACCGCTTCACTGATCCGGCTTGGCGGGAGACGGGGCTGGAGGCGGCCGCCGCGGCGCTGCGCGGGCTGCTGGGACAGGCCGAGCCCGGCTCGGACACCCAGCTCGCGTACATGCAGGCGTTCGCCGGAATGGCCATCTCCCCCGCCGACCTGGCCCTGCTCGCCGGGCTGCTGGACGGCGCCAGCTCCATCGACGGCCTGGTGATAGACACCGAGCTGCGCTGGCGGCTGCTGCACCGGCTGGTGAGCCGTGGCGCCGCGGGGTACGCGGAGATCGCAGCGGAACTCGACAGGGACGCCACCGACGCGGGCGCGCGGCACGCGGCCACGTGCCGCGCCTCGGTTCCCGACCCCGAGGCGAAGGAGGAGGCCTGGCAGCAGATCGTCAGCGGCGCCCTGCCCAACGCCACGTTCCGGGCGATGCTCGCCGGGTTCGCCGACGATGACCAGCTCGCGCTGCTCGCTCCCTACCAGGACCGCTACTTCGAGGTGGTCCCCCGGAGCTGGCGCGACTGGAGCCCGGACATGGCGCGGTGGTTCGTGAGTTACGCCTACCCGATTACGGACGACCCGGCGGTGATCTCCGCCACTAGCGACCTGATCAGCTCCAGCGATCTGGCCCCAGGCCTGATCCGGTTGCTCAGCGAAGGCCGGGACGGGCTCCGCCGCGCCCTGCGCTGCCAAGAGCGGGACCGCCGGGCCGCCAGGCTGACCGTGCCGGCCAGCTCGCGCACGCCGGGCCGCTTGTCCAGGTCTTCGAGCAGGACGGCGCGTCCCTGGCCGTCGCACAGCGGAATCCGCCAGTTCGGGTACTGGTCGGTGGTGCCCGGCAGGTTCTGCGGCCGGCGGTCCCCCACGGCGTCGGTGAGCGCCACCCCGATCAAGGCGGCCGGGGTGCGCGCGAGGTAGCCGTAGAGCGCGCGGGTGAACTCCGCGGACCCGAGCTGAGGACCCGGCCGGATCAGCCCCTGCCCGGCGAGCGCGTCCTGCCAGGCGGACAGGGCATTAGCGGCGCGCCGGCGCTCGGTGTCCAGGGCGCCGGTGAGCAGCCCCAGCTGGGCTCGCAGCGCCACGTGCTCGCCGGTGAGAAACGCGGCCGCCGGGGGCACGTCGTGCGTGCC
Source organism: uncultured Actinomycetes bacterium (assembly GCA_963734725.1). GTDB lineage: Bacteria > Actinomycetota > Actinomycetes > Streptosporangiales > Streptosporangiaceae > DASXKD01. The sequence goes on along the minus strand of CAVTIX010000011.1, from coordinate 1,405 downwards.
GACCGTCGCCAGGCAGTCGCGGCGCCAGCGGCGCGGCGGCAGCGGCGCGCCATCCGCGCGCCGCTCGAACCAGAGCATCGACGTGCCGAGCACGCGGCGGGCCGCCAGGTAGTCGCGCATCCAGGCGTCCACGGTGCCGAGGTCCTCGCCGATCGCGACCCCGCCCGCCCTGGCCGCCTCGCCGGTGAGCAAGCCGATCATGGCCTCGTGCCGGTACCGCACGTAGGTGCCCTGGTCGGCGGTCATTCCCTCGGGCACCCACCAGAGCCGGAACAGGCCGAGCACATGGTCCGCGCGCAACCCGCCCGCATCGGCGAACCCGGCCCGCATCAGGTCCGCCAGCGGCTGGTACCCGGCGTCCTCCAGCCGGGCCGGGTGCCAGGGCGGAAGCGCCCAGTCCTGCCCCCGGGGGTTGAACTCGTCGGGCGGCGCGCCCACGCTCATCCCCGATGCCAGCACGCTCTGATCCGCCCAGGAATCGGCCCCGCCGGGGTGCGCGCCGACCGCCAGGTCACTGATCACGCCGATGCTCATCCCGGCCGCCCGCGCGGCTTCCTGCGTCGCGGCGCGCTGTTCCTGGGCAACCCACTGCACCCAGGCGTGGAACCCGGTCATGGCTCGCCGCCGCTCGCGCTCCGCGGCGACCGCAGCCGAGCGCGGCGCCTGCAGGCCGACTGGCCAGGCCCGCCAGTCGGGCCCGTGGATCTCGGCAAGCGCGCACCACGTGGCCCAGTCCTCCAGCGCCTGGCCCTCGCGGACGGTGAAGCGGCGGAAGGCGGCGCGCCGGGCTGGTGACAGCGGCCAGGCGTGGACAATGTCGAGGGCGGCGCGCTTGGCGGTCCACACGGCGTCCCGGTCGATCAGGGCAGAGGTGGAGTTGCGGGCCCGCAGCGGGGCGGCCAGGGCGGCGATCTGCTGGCGCTGCGCCGACGGCAGCAGCGAGTACTCCGGGATGTCTTCCACCCGCAGGTACAGCGGGCTGAGGAACCTCCTGCTCATCGGCAGGTAGGGCGATGGGCTCAGCGGCGGCACGGGCTCGGCCGCGTGCAGCGGGTTGATCAGGACGAACCCCGCGCCGAGGGCGCGCGCGCTCCAGGCCGCGAGGTCGGCGAGGTCGCGCAGGTCCCCGTGACCCCAGGACAGTCGCGAGCGCACCGAATAGAGCTGGACGGTGAACCCCCAGCAGTCCCGCGGCACCGCGGGCGCGGCCGGGTGGTCCGCCGGGCGCCAGGGCGCCGCCACCGTAGAGCGGCCGCTGGCTGCACCCGTCCGTGGGCGGGCCAGCGCCGGCGGGGCGCCCAGCGCGGCCAGCACAGCCTGCAGGGTCTTGTCCCCGACCTGGATCCGCCGCCCCTGCCAATCGCGGTAGGCCGTGGTCACGCCGCGCGCCTCCGGATCGCGCAGC
>CAVTIX010000010.1:0-156567 GCA_963734725.1 uncultured Actinomycetes bacterium | reverse complement strand
AGAGGACGGCGTTAGGCGTCCCTATGATCGCTCAGGGACATCTACCGCGCTCACCTTGCGTAGCAGGGCACCGCGCCCCGGCTGGGCTGTTGTAGCCGAAGGCGGCGGATCCGGTCCGCTGGCCGGGAGCCCGGGTGCGCGGGCTGCTACTTCCCGGCGGCCCGGCCGGGCCCGGGTCAGTCGATGTGCAGCACGGCTTTGCCGCCGATGCGGCGGTTGAGCAGGGCGTCGATCGCCTTGGCGGGCTGGCGCCAGGAGCATTCCAGCTCGACCTGGGCGTCGAGGCGGCCGCCCGCGGCGAGGGCGCACAGGCGCGCCAGATCGCTGGACCCGCTGGCGTGCGCGGTGAGCTCGCCGGGGAGGTCCAGGGTGTAGATCCGCGCCCCGAAAGCACGGTCGAAGCCCTTGGCCCGGAAGGTGACGGTTTCGGCATCATCTGGGGTGGCGATGTTCACCAGCACCCCACGCGGGGCCAGGTGCTCGATCGCCAGCCCGAACGTCGCCCCGCCGACGCCGTCGACGATGACGTCGAAGTCGCCGCCGATTTCGGCGGTGACGACCGTGGCGCCCAGGCGGCGCAGCACGTCACCCGAGGCGGCCGGGTCGCGCACCAGCGCGGTCACCTGGGCGCCCGCCAGGTGCGCGAGCTGGACCGCCATCCGGCCGACCCCGCCCGTCGCGCCGGTGATCAGCACCCGCTTGCCCAAGACCAGCCCGCCGACCTCCAGCACGCGCAGCGCCGTCAGCCCGGCGGTGGGCAGCGCGGCGGCCTGGGCGTCGGACACCTGCGGCGGGACGGGCGCCATCCGGTCGGCCGGCACCGCGGCCCACTGCGCCCACGCCCCGCTGCGCACCAGCCCGGTCACCCTGGTCCCCGGCGGCGGCCCGCTGCCATCGGCGGCAGGCTGTTCCACGACACCCGCCACGTCCCACCCAGCCGCCGACCCCGGCGGCTTGTTCGGCAGGTCGAGGACCTCGCCCCGGTTCAGCGACGAGGCCACCACCCGGACCAGGACCTGACCGGGCAGCGGCAGCGGATCGGCCACCTCGGCCAGCGCCACATGCGGCGCAGCCCCAATCGTCCTCAGCGCAAGCACCACCCGACCCTAATACCGCCTCCGCTACCCGCAAGAACGATTTTCGCGGCGGCGCCGACGGCGCACTCCGTAGCACCGGCCCCTGCCAGCGCTCCTCGCCGCGGCTGCAAGCGGATGATCCGGCTGCATGACCATGCCGTCGGCTTGGCGGCGAGAACGCTCACTCACCGCCCAACCCGTACCGGGCAAGTGCGGACATACAGAACGGCCATTGACCTGGGCAAACATCCTCGACTGGCCTAATTTGACGATCGCCAACGAGCCATCTGTAGCCACGGGCTCTAGTTCTGGGCGTCACCGAGCAGGCTCTGTAGCCGGGTCAGCGCATCGCGGCGGGCTTGCTCGTCGGTGTCGGTGTAGATCTCCAGCGTCGTATTAATCCGGGTGTGGCCAAGGATCGTCTGTGCGTCGCGGGCGGGAACGCCCAGGTCTTTCAGCAGCGAGCCGACTGTGTGCCGGATGTGGTGGACCTTGATGAGCCGGATCTTGTTGTCGTCGCAGATGCGCCGGAAGGAACGGACGAAGTTGCAGCAAGTCAGTGGCCGAGTTCAGCGCTGAGAATCTCCTCGGCCCGCTCAGCCAGATCCGGCTCAGCCTCAAAGGATGCGAAGAACTGCAGGTCACGCCCCTCCTCGGCATGCTCGACCACGCGGTCGCGGATCAGTTCCAGGGCGGGCCGCAGCTCAGCCTCGGGAAGCTGATCCACCAGATGATGGAGTTCCTCGCGCATCGCGCTCGTGAACGCGGATTACGAGCCGCGGACCTTCGACCGCTGTTTACCGGCTGACCCGGGCAGAACCCCCTGACCGTCAGCGGCGGCGGGCGGCCGGGTCGAGGGCGGGGCTGACCCAGCCGTTGTCGGCGGGGTTGAGGGTGAGGCCGGGGGCGGCGATCTGGTCGATGCGGTCGAGGACGTCGTCGGTGAGGCGCACGCCGGTGGCGGTGAGCTGTGATTCGAGGTGTTCCATGGTCCGGGGGCCGATGATGGCCGAGGTGACGGCGGGGTGGCGCAGGACGAAGGCGATCGCCAGCTCGATGAGGCTGATGCCGGCGTCGTCGGCGAGCTGGGCAAGCTGGCCGGCTGCTTGGAGCTTGCGCTGGTTGTCGGGCAGGTCGAGGTCGAACCGGTTGGCCAGGCTCTGGCGGGCGGCCGATGTGGGTCCTTGGGTGGCGTCCTGGCGGTAGCGGCCAGAAAGCCACCCGCCGGCCAGGGGGCTGTAGGACAGCACGCCCATGCCGTAGCGCTGGCAGGTGGGCAGGACGTCGTTCTCGATGCCGCGGGTGAGGATCGAGTAGGTCGGCTGCTCGGTGACGAAACGCTCGCGGTTGCGGCGCTGGGCGGTCCACTGGGCCTCAACGATGGCCGAGGCGGGGAACGTCGAGTGGCCGAAGTAGCGGATCTTGCCCTGGTGGACCAGGTCGGAGAGTGCGCCGAGGGTCTCGTCGAGGTCGGTCTCGGGGTCCCAGCGGTGGATCTGGTAGAGGTCGATCCAGTCGGCGCCGAGCCGGTGCAGTGAGTCCTCGGCCTCGCGGATGATCCAGCGGCGGGAGCTGCCGCGATGGTTGAGGTTGTCGCTCATCGGCATGAACGCCTTGGTCGCGAGCACGATGTCGTCGCGCCGTCCGGCCAGGGCCTTGCCAACGATGACCTCGGACTCGCCGGCGGAGTAGACGTCGGCGGTGTTGACGAAGGTGATGCCGGCGTCAAGCGCGCGGTGCATGATCTGGATGCTCTCGTCGTGGTCTTTGGTCCCCCACTCGCCGAACATCATGGTGCCCAGGCACAGCTCGCTGACCCAGACCCCAGTGCTGCCCAGGCGCCGCTGCTCCATCGTCACGTCGTCTCCTCGATGGTCTCGGACTCGCGCGGGTCTGCGGGGGATGCTTGCGCACTCCAGCTCGCGAGGAAGTTCAGGGCCTGCTCGGAGGCGCTATGGGGTTCAACGGTGTAGATGATGATGGTCAGGCCGTGGTCTCCGGGGAGGGTGAGTGCTTCGCCGGTGAGTTCGAGTTCGCCGGCGGCGGGGTGGCGCATCGTCTTGGTGGAGGTGGTGTGGAACTTCACGTTGTGGGCGGCCCACCAGGTGCGGAACTGTTCGCTGCGGGTCGAGCAGCTCACCGACCAGGTCGGTCAGGCCGCGGTCGTAGGGGTTGCGGCCAGCTTCGGTGCGCAGGGCGGCGACGCAGTCGCGGGCGACGACGTCCCACTGGGCGTAGAAGCCGCGGGAGCGCGGGTCGAGGAAGAGGTAGCGGGCAAGGTTGAAGCCGGTGGCGCCCTCGGCGTAGACGTCGGCGAACAGAGCCCGGCCGAGCCGGTTGGCGGCGAGAACGTCCATGCGGTTGTTGCGGATGTAGGCGGGAGCGCTGATGCTGTCGAGGACGCGCAGCACACCCGCCCGCACGCGGGGGGGGCTCAAGGAGCGGCGCGGCCGGCCGGGCCCGGGGCCGCCCGGCGCACTGCGCTCCGCCTGGCCGGGTGCGCCGGCGGTGGCGGCGAGGTCGAACAGGTGTGTCCTCTCGGCCTCGTCGAGCTGCAAGGCGCGCGCCAGCGCGTCGAGGACTGAGCCAGAGACGCCGGAGAGGTTCCCCCGCTCCAGGCGCGTGTAGTAGTCGGTGCTCATGCCGGCCAGCATGGCGACCTCCTCCCGGCGCAGCCCCTTGACGCGGCGCCGGCCGCCGTAGAACGGGATCCCCGCTTGGCCAGGGGTGAGCCGGTCCCGGCGGCTGGTGAGGAAGCCTCGGGCCTCGTCCCGGTTGTCCATGTCTTCGACCGTACGGCCCGGGCGCCACGCCAGGGAGGGTCTGCCATTACCGGGAAACACCATCACTCCCGCAGGCGCGCGAGAAGGAGTTTGGTGGAGTCAGCGCCCCGAGCTTCCCACCGGGTGGACAACCCGCCCCGAAGCGGGGCACCGGCCCCCAGCATCCGCGAGAGAAGGTTCCACCGTGTCTATCCAGGTCCCTGCCGTCACCCTCAACAACGGCGCCGAGATGCCGATCCTCGGCTTCGGCGTCTTCCAGATCCCCGCCGAGGAGACCGAGCAGGCCGTCGCCGGCGCCCTGGCCGCCGGCTACCGCCACCTCGACACCGCCGCCTCCTACGGCAACGAACAAGCCGTCGGCCGCGCCATCGCTGCCAGCGGCATCGCCCGCGAACAGCTGTTCGTCACCACCAAGCTGTGGGTGCAAGACACCGGCGAGGAGAACACCAAGAAGGCGTTCGACGCCTCGCTGCAGCGTCTCGGCCTCGACCACCTCGACCTGTACCTGATCCACCAGCCCTACGGCGACTACTACGGCTCTTGGCGCGCCATGCGTGCCCTCAACGAGCAGGGCATGGTCAGCGCCATCGGCGTCGCGAACTTCTACCCCGACCGGCTCGTGGACCTCATCGACCGCACCGGATTCACCCCGGCGGCCAACCAGATCGAGACCCACCCCTACTTCCAGCGGCAGGCCGACCACGACCTCATGGCCGGGCGCAGGGTCCAGCACGAGTCCTGGGGCGGGTTCGCCGAAGGCCGCAACAACCTGTTCTCCGACCCCACCCTGACCGAGATCGGCGCCGCCCACGGCAAGTCCGTCGCCCAGGTCGTGCTGCGCTGGCTCACCCAGCGCAGCATCGTCGTCATCCCCAAGTCGGTTCGACCCGAGCGGATGGCGCAAAACCTCGACGTCTTCGACCTCACCCTCAGCGACGACCAGATGGCCCGCATCGCCGCCCTAGACACCGGCGCCACCCGGTTCTTCGACCACCGCGACCCCGCCATGGTCAGCGCCATCGGCAACCGCCCCATCCACGACTGACGAGTGCCTGTGAGGACTTGCTCTACATACAACTTCAAGGGCGCGCTCCGCGCGCCGGGCCAGGGCTGGCCGCAGTCCATGCGAAAGCGCCGCGCGATGGCGGCGCTGACTGATGAGCGGCGCTACATCCGCCCGTAGCTGGCTGGCCACCAGGGGGACCGTGGCGCGCCGGGGCGCCGACTGCCTTTCTTTGGCCCTTCGGGCCACGTCGGCGGCGGCGCGCACCCACCCCCGCGGCCGACCGCACGGGGGCTGCCCGCAACGTCAGCGGTGCGCTCCTCACTGTCGTGGAACAACCTCGGACGACGGCTAAACGCCCACAGACGCCGCTAGTTCGAGACGAAGAGGCCGCCGTGCCGGTGGCGGATGGGGACGCTCTGCGTGATGCCCAAACACGAACGGCTCGGGTCAGTGGTTTGCCGCGATCTCACGGTTCTCGCGAACTGTGGCAGCCAGGCAACGTACGGCAGCGTTGCTTCGTCTTTACAGGATGACCTCCCCTACTGGACAACCGGGGGTTGGAGGGTTCATGCGGATCATTCGACACTGTCTGCCGCACACAGGGCTGGCGGCGGCCCGGTTCGGTATGACACTGCTTTTGGTGTCCGGGCTGGCTATGGCGGCGCCTGGGGCGGCCTCGGGCCAAGTAGCGGCCGAGCCCGGCGCTGCCGCAAGCCAGGCAGCCCCGCTCGCCAGGGCGTTTCCCGCGCCGGTCTGGCCGAACTTCGACGTGAGCGCCCGCCCGGGGAACGAGGCCGAGAACACCATCGCCGCTAACCCCGTGGACCCACGGAACGTGGTGGCCATGACCTGCCCCGTTGGCCGGAAGAATCTGGCCGGGCTGTTCTTGGGGGTGTCGTTCGACGGCGGGAGGACCTGGACCCGCCGTCTGTTCGCCACGGGTGCCTCGGTGGGCGACACCTGCGACGAGCGGCTGGCCTGGGACCGTTACGGGAACCTGTGGATGACGCACCTGGAGGCCAACGGCCACATCTTCGTGGGCCTGTCTACCGACGGCGGGCTGCGATTCAAGAAGGTCGCCGACATCGTGCCGACCGCGCCGCGGGCACGCACGGCGCCAACCGCACACCCGGCGACGCGCCCGCTGGCCAGGCAGCCAGCTCGCTTCCTTACCCACGTCGGCGACCGGCCATCGGTCTCGGTGGGCCCGCACAGCGTCTGGGTGAGCTACACCAACGTGCTGACGGCCGCGGTCCAGGCTTCCGGCGCCGCAGTCACCGGCCGCGGCCGGTTCGGGTCATTCAGCCCACCGGAAAGCGTCCCCACCCGCCACGGGCACGGCGACTTCGGCGGCATGGCGGTGGGCCCGCGCGGCCAGGTCCTGGTCATCTACGAGAACATCGCCGGCCCGTGCTGTTCGCGCCTCTACACCGCGCTCGACCCTGACGGGCTCGGGCCCCGGGGTTTCGGCCGCCCGCGGCTGCTGGCTCGCACCCATGTCAACGCATCCGACCACATCCCGGCCCAGCCGGACCGGGGCATTAGCACCGATGCCGGCCTGGCCTGGGATAACGGCGGCGGCCCCTATCACGGCCGGGTGTACGCAGTCTGGACCCAGGCCCCGGAAAACAGCAGCAATACCAACATCATGGTCCAGTACTCCGACGACAGCGGGAAAACATGGACCACGCCGGTCAGACTGAACGACGATCACACCGCCAACAGCCAGTTCTTCCCGGCCATCGCCGTTGACCAGGCCACCGGAGACGTGGCCGCCTCTTGGTATGACTGCCGCAACGACCTGGGAAAGGGCGGCTCAGGCGATACGGACGGGAAGCCGAACAACGACACCCAGACCTGGGCCACCTACTCCACCAACGGCGGCGTGACGTTCACGCCGAATTTCCGGGTGAGCAAGGGCACCTCCAGCGCCAAGGATGCGGGCGGCTTCTTCAACTACGGGGACTACACCCAGGTCGCCTTCCAGTCGCACCTGTTCTACCCGGCCTGGTCCGACAACTCCAACAGCACCGGCGCCAACCCGGACGGCAAGCTGCACCAGATGGATCTCTACACAGCCCTGGTGCCTATCCCGTAAAGCGACAGTGCGCGCAACCATGGCGAAACGACTGGGGACTCATCAAGCCGCTCAGAACATATCCGCCAGTTCAGAGACGTGTAGCTGTTGAGACCGCCGTCCCTCGGTAAAGCCGCTCGCAAGCTTGTCGTGCCCGCTGCGTGCCCGATCGGGGGTGAGTCTTTGGCGGCGACTCACGGTCACTCGTGGTCAGACAAGCCAAGATGCCGCAGTTCAGCGTCTTAGTAGGTAGGCCATGGATCGTGGATGAGAGTTCCCAGGCTGATAGTCCGGCGGTACTCCGCTCGCCGGTGCGGGGGCCTCACCGGGCTGGTGCGGGTTCGTAGAAGCGGATCCGGTTGGAAGCAGGGTCGATGAGCTGCATCTCCTTGCCATTGCCGGGACCTGGCCCGATACCTGGGTTGAGGAACGGATATCCGCGCTGGTGGAGCTCGGCGTGCAGCGCGTCTAGATTGCGTACCACGACCAGCACGGCAGTCCCTGGCGTTCCATCATCGTGATGCGAGGACAGGTGGAGCCGCATCCCGCCGCGCGAGACCTGCAGGTAAACCGGCCGGTCGCCGTCACCGTCCTGCGAGTCCAGCGAACAACCGAGGTACTCGACATAGAACCGGATCGTCGCCGCAACGTCGTACATCCGCAGGATCGGGACCACAGAGATGACCGGGATATCGTCCGGGGCGGCTGTCGGTGGGCTGGACATGGCGCGAGCCTATAATCCTCCACCGTCACTACATGCTGGGCATGACCAGCAGTGGGGACCTGCCAGAGTCGGTACTGCCCGGACTGGGGAAGGCATGGCATGGGGGCCTTCGCGCCGGTCGGCGGCCTACGAGCCACGGTTGGGGATCTGCTGCGACTGGCGTGGATTGCTGCCCGACCGCACGAATCACCGTTCGCCGCCGCCGCCAAGCTGATAGTGCGGATTCGATTCCCGTCACCCGCTCCAGGTTGTGGATTCCCAGCTCACGTGGCCTTTCGGCCAGCGTTCCAGCCGTTCAGGGCTTCCGCTGCCGGGGGCTGCAGACGACACTTCGGTCGATCAAGCATCACCGGTGGGTCGATGTCGCTAACAGTGTTTCCGGCGGTTGGGTCAGCTGGGCCCGGCGGCGGCACGCGGGCCTAGTGCGGCCAGCTGCTCGGCCGCGGACAGGCGCACCTCGTCAGCCACTCCGTCATCGCAAGCGATGGCATGGAAGGCTTCGGCGGCGGCACGCGGGGCGACGGCGGGCAGCAGCTCGGCCGCGGACAGGCGCACCTCGTCGGCGACGCCGTCATCGCAGGCGATGGCCACACAGCCCTGAGCGGCGGCACGCGGGTCCAGTCGGGGCAGCTGCTCGGCCGCGGACAGGCGCACCTCGTCAGCCACTCCGTCATCGCAGGCGATGGCCACACAGCCCTGAGCGGCGGCACGCGGGTCCAGTCGGGGCAGCTGCTCGGCCGCGGACAGGCGCAGCTCGTCGGCAACGCCGTCGTCGCAGGCGATGGCATGGAAGGCTTCGGCGGCGGCCCGCGGGTCGTGCGCGGTCAGCTGCTCGGCGGTGGCCATGGGATCGTCATCGGTGTGAAAGTGCATGGGTCTGCTGGCTTTCTGTGAGGACGGTTCAGCCTGCGGGTTCGCTGGCTGCTTTTACTCGACGTCCTTGAGGACTTTTTGCACCTGATCCAGCTGGTCATGCAGCTGGGCGAGCTGCATGTTGATCTCGCCAAGTTTCAGGTCGGTGTGCTCCTGGGCGGTGACAGCCATCTCAGACAGGCGCCGGTACTCCTCGCTGGTGGTCACCTCGGCTCGTGTCTTCCGGCTGAGGGAAAGCTGCCGTCCCCACTGGAAAATTGCGTACGCGAGCAGGCCACCGACGACCAGGACGACGACAACGAAGGCGACAGCGACCGTGCTACTCATGACCCCACCTTTGAGTCCTGCTCACTGCCCACCGTCAGGGTCGTGGCCGCGGCCATGATCGCCTGCGGTGTCAGCTGGATGACGAACGGCATTACCTCGTAGAACTTCATAGCTTTCCCGTCCTCTGAGACCTCCATAACAGCCGAGACCAGCCCGGCTGCCGCCAGCTTGCGCAGGTGGACCTGCAGGAGAGCCCGGCTGATGCCGAGCTCGCGGGCGAGCTGGCTGACGTAGTTGCGCTGTTTGGCCAGGGCCGCCACGACCCGGAGCCGGTGCGGGTTGGCCAGCGTGTCCAGCACCCGCAGCAGCCCGTCCCCGGTCATGTCAGCGGCGTCCACAACATCCCTTTCTTGCATATGCAAAATTAAGTTAGCATATGCTAAGACTGCTTACAAGGGTGGCGTTTGACAGCGCACCGTGGCGCCAGAGCGTGCCCGCCGCGTGCCCGATAGAGCAGGGAACCGGGGCGGACAGCGGTCACTCGCGGACCGGGTGATACAGGCGCGACTGGAACCAAGCTGGTAGAGGAGGCAACCGAGACGACCGCGGGTCGCGGGTTCGGATCCTGCCAGGGCGCGCCAGCCATTGACCTGCGCAAACGCCATTAACTGGCCTAAGTTGAAGATCGCCAGCGGGCCATCTGTAGCCAAGTTTGTAGCCACGGCGCTAGTCCTGGCCCTCGTCCAGCCGCCTCTGCAGCCGAGCGAGCGCATCGCGGTGGGCCTGCTCGTCGGTGTCGGTGTAGATCAACCGGCCGCGGGCGAGCCGCGCTACGGCTGGTACGACCACGTCCCAATCAGCGACGGCATCACGCCGACGCAGTTCACGCCTCCCGGGCCAGCGGCCTGAACGGCGCATTGGCCGCTCCCGGGCGCATGCTAGGCAGGCCCAGCACCAGGCGGCTAGCCTGCCACAGATATAGGCGCCTTACTGCGGCGGCGTCGCGCTGCTGGGGTCAGTCGCCGGTGGCGAGGATTACCTCGGACGCTTTGATCACTGCGGTGACCTGGCTGCCTTCGGCAAGGCCGAGGTCGCGGACCGCTTCCACGGTGATCGACGCAACCAGGCGCACACCGTTGGCGTCGAGCTCGACGTTGGCGATCGCTTCGCCCGCGGTGATGCCGGTGACCCTGGCTGGGATCTGGTTGCGCGCGCTTAGCCTCATGGCTCACTCCGGTTAATGATCAAGACGAATGGCATCCCACGCTATCGCGGACCGGGGAGGCGGCGTTGTGCGGAGTGGGCGCCGGAACCGCGGGTCTTCACCATCCAGCCGGGGGATGAATGCTGGCTTCAGTCGCTGGTGGCGACTATCACGTCAGATGCTTTGATCACGGCGGTGACATTGCTGCCTTCGGTCAGGCCGAGCTGACGGACGGCTTCGACGGTGATGGAAGCCACGAGGCGGACTCCGTTGGCGTCCAGTTCGACATTGGCTATGGCCTCACCGGATTTGATGCTGGTGACACGGGCCGGGATCTGGTTTCGTGCACTGAGCGCCATGACCTGCTCCTTCTGTGTGTTCACGGTGGGTATACGGTGATGGCTGCTGAGCTGACGGAGGCCCATAGTTCGCCTCCGTCGTCGAGTTTGAGCTGGTTGACTGCGGCGGGCGGGACTTCGGCGGTGATCGCGGGCGTCCCGTCGATGCGGACGCGCACCCGGTCGCCCATCAGGTTGACGGCGGTGATTTGCCCTGGCCAGGTGTTCTATACGTGTTCTTCGGGCTGCTGCCGGGACACCGACACGGCGGACGGCGCGATGACGGCGAGGATGGGGCCGGTTGCGGGTTCGGCGCAGGTGAGCTGGCCGCCGCCGTCAACTTCCAGCACCGCGCCGCGCGCCGTCCCTTGCAGCAGGTTGACGCCGACCAGGTCAGCGACGTAGCGGGAGCGGGGGCGGGCGGTCACTTCGGCGGGAGTCCCGGTCTGCACGATCTCGCCGTCCTGGATCACGACCATCCGGTCGCCGAGCGCCACAGCGTCGAGCAGGTCGTGGGTGACCAGCACGTTCGCCGCATGGGACTGGCCCAAGACCTCTCGGAGCAGGCGCCGGACGTCGGTCTTGGTCGAGACATCGAGCGCCGCCAGCGGCTCGTCAAGCAGCAGCAGCTTCGGTTCAGTGACCAGTGCGCGGGCCATCGCCACCCGCTGCTGCTGCCCGCCGGACATCGAGCCCGGTTTGGCCTCGGCCAGGCCGTCCAGGCCCAGGCGTTCCAGCGTCTCCGTCGCTTTGGCGCGCGCGGCCTTTTTGTCGGCGCCTTTGGCCCGCAGGCCGAACGCCACGTTCTCCACCGCGCTGAGGTGCGGGAACAGCAGGTAATCCTGGAACATCAAGCCGATGGGCCGTTGCTCGGGGGGAAGCTTGATGCGCTGGGCGGGGTCTTCCAGGACCGAGCCGTCCAGCACCACCCGGCCCCCGGCTAGCGGCAGCAGGCCCATCAAGGCCCGCAGGGTGGTCGATTTCCCGGAACCGTTCGGGCCGAGCAGGGCAAGAACCTCACCCGACGCGACGGCGAAGGACGTGTCCAGGTTGAGCCTGGACAGCCGCAACTGGATGTCTGCTTCGAGCATGGCGGGCTCATTCCCCGCCGGAAATCCGGCGCCTGAAGATCATGACCACCAGGCTGACCACGACCAGGACAAGGCTCAGCGCGCTCGCCTCGTCCATCTTGCCCGAGCTTTGGCTGATATAGATCGCCAGCGGCATGGTTTGGGTGCGCCCCGGGAGGTTGCCGGCGAAGGTGATCGTTGCCCCGAACTCGCCCAGCGCCCGCGCCCAGGTCAGCACCGTGCCCGCGGCGAGGGAGGGCCAGATGAGCGGCAGCGTCACCCGGCGGAAGACGGTCCACCGTTTCGCGCCCAGGGCGCGGGCGGCGTCCTCCAGCCGCCGGTTCATCGACCGCAGCCCGGACTCCACGGTGATAACGAAGAACGGCATGGCCACAAAGGACTCGGCCACGATGACTCCGGCCAGGGTGGACGGCAACGATATCCCGGTCGCCTTGTCCAGCGGCTCGCCGATGAACCCGCGCCGGCCATAAGCCAGCAGCAGCGCGATGCCGCCGACCACCGGCGGCAGCACCATCGGCAGCGTGGTCAGCCCGCGCACCAGCCCCTTGCCGCGGAACCGGCCGCGCGCCAGCAACCACGCCAGCGGAAACCCGAACGCCAGCGCGATGACGGTGCTGGCCAGCGAGGCGATGATAGAAAGCCCCAGCGCGTCCAGCGAGGTCTTGCTCGTGATCACGCTGGTCATCCGGCCCCAGGGGGCGCCGGTGAACAGCCCGATCAGCGGGAATACGAAAAACAATGCCGCCAGCTTCTGGCCTTCGCTTTGTTCGTTCGTGGCGCAGCGCGGCTAGTCTCGTGATCGGCGTGACAGATCACCGTCGGCCGCGCGGCTGGTCTGGTCGCGTTAGGGGCTGAGATGGCATGCCTGAGGTGTCGAGCGATAGGGTCGCTGCGCTGTCGCGCCGTGCGGTGGGGCCGGGCCCCGGGCGGATCAGCCTGCCTAAGCCGCTGACCAGTTTCATCGGCAGGGAGCGCGAGCTAGCGCAGGCGAAACGGCTGCTGCAAGGCAGTTATCTGGTCACGCTGACCGGGCCGGGCGGCAGCGGCAAGACCCGGCTGTGCATCGCCGTGGCCGCGGAGGTGGCCGGCGACTACCCGGACGGCGTTTTCTTTGTCCCGCTGGCGCCGGTCCGGGATCCGGCCCTGGTGCCGTTGACGATCGTCCAGAGCATCGGGCTGCAAGACGCCAGGGACGTGCCCCTGATGGAGCACCTGATCAGCCAGTTGCGTGAGCGGCAGCTGCTGATCGTCCTGGACAACTTCGAGCACCTGCTGGCCGGCGCTCCGGTCCTGACCCGGCTGTTGCGGGAGACGAGTGCCGTGCGGATTCTGGTCAGCAGCCGATCGCCACTGCATGTTTACGGCGAGCAGGAATGCCCGGTTCCGCCGCTGGCGGTTCCCGACCTGGACGCTCGCCCGACGGCTGCGTCGCTGGCGGCCTGCGAGTCAGTGCGCCTGTTCGCCGCGCGGGCGGCCGGCGCGGTCCCAGGATTCACGCTTGACGACGAGAACGCGCCGACGGTCGCGCAGATCGCGCGCCGGCTGGACGGGCTGCCGCTGGCGATCGAACTGGCGGCGGCGCGGGTCAAGCTGCTGCCCCCGGAGGCGATCCTGCCAAGGCTGGAGGACTCGCTGGGCCTGCTGACCGGTGGCAGCCGCGACCTGCCAGACCGGCAGCAGGCGCTGCGCGCGACGATCGCATGGAGCCATGAGCTGCTGACCGAGGGGGCCAGGCGGCTTCTCGCGGTGTGCTCGGTGTTCGCCGGGGGCGCCAGCCTGGAGGCCATCGAAACGGTCTGCGACGTCGTGGATATTGGCCTGCCGGTGCTCGATGGCCTGCAGGAACTGGTGGACCAGAGCCTGCTGCGGCAAGTAACGCGCTCGGGGCCGGTGCGTTACGTGATGCTGGAGACCATCCGCGAATACGCGGCCGAACGCCTGGATGCGATGCCAGAGGCGGAAGCGGTGCGCGGCGCTCATGCCGCGGCGTTCCTCGCCCTGGTCGAGGCGGACGGCCGCCCGCACGCGGGCCTGGCCAGGAAGCAATGGCTGGAGCGAGTCGATGTCGAGCACAACAACATCCGCGCGGCGCTCAGCTGGTACCGCGGGCATGATCCGCCCGCCGCGCTGCGGCTAGCCGCGGCGATGGCCGCGTTCTGGTCCCTGCGCGGACACCACACCGAGGGCAGGCAGCGCCTGGGCGACCTGCTCGAATTGGTCCCCGAGGCGAGCACGGCCCGCGTCAGCGCCCTGACTGGCGCCGCCTGGCTGGCCATCGACCAGGGCGGCTACGCCGAGGCTGCCGGCCTGCTCGGCGAGAGCATCAGGATCAGCGACACGCTAGGCGACACGGTCGGGGAGGCCATCGCGACGGTCTGCCTGGGTCGCTGCGAGATGTCTAATCGGGACCTCGCGGCGGGAATACCGCACGTCGAACGCGCCGTCACCCTGGTCAGCGGGACGGATGACCGCCCGGCGACCGCGTTCGTGACGTTCTACTCCGGCCTGGTCGCGCTGCTCACCGGCCAGCTGGAAAGCGCGTGCGGCCTGTTCGCCCGCTGCGCCGCGATGGCCGCCGAACTCGGCCTGGAGCCGCTGAGCGCGCGCGCCCGGCAGATGCTCGGCTTCCCCCTGCTGGAGCTGGGCGGACTCGCCCCGGCCCGGGCGGCGCTGGCGGAGAGCTTCCCGGTCTGCATGGAGGTCGGCGATCGCTGGGTCGTCCAGGTCGGGCTGGCCGGGTTCATCGGGCTCGCGGCCAAGACCGGGAGGCCCCGGCTGGCGCTGCGGCTGGCCGGGGCCGGCAACGCCTACCAGGACGCGAACGAGTTCTCCATGCCGGTTCCGATCCAGGAGATGGTTGACCGCTGGCTGGCGCCCGCCCGCGCCAAGGCCGGCCGGTCGGCCGAGCGGCTGGTCGCGGAGGGCCGGCGGCTGACCCCGGAGGAAGCGGTCGATCTCGTCCTGGCGAACGAGCCGGATGACGCCCCGCCGCCGGGCGCCCGGCCCGCGCTGACCCGCCGGGAAACCGAGGTCGCGGCGCTCGCGGCGCGCGGGCTGACGAACCGCGACATCGCGGCGCAGCTGTTCCTTTCGGTCCGCACCGTCGAGGTGCACGTTGACCACATCCTGACCAAGCTGGGCTTTCACACCCGGACCCAGCTGGCCGCCTGGTCCCTGGAGGCAGGCCTGCGCGCCGAAGATACGTAGCCGCTACGTAATTCTTCAGATGGCCCCGGGGGCCCGGCCCGCGCACAGTGGGCCGCATGAGCCCTCTTCCTCCCTCTCGGCCGACCACGGACTGTCAGGTGCTGGTCGTCGGCGCCGCCGACCGGGCTGGTGCTTGCCGCGGAACTGCTGGCCCACGGGATACGCGCGCGCATCATTGATCGGGGCGACGCGGTGGCCCTGCAAGCCCGGGCGATCGGCATCCACGCCCGGACGCTCGAAGTCCTCGGCATGATGGGCCTGGCCGAGCGGTTCCTCGCGGACGGCCAGGTGGTCCGTCATGCGCGCTTCTACTCCGATGGCCGATGCCTGGCCAGCCTGGAGTTCGCGCGCTGCGGCTCGCGGTTCGGCTTCATGCTGAACCTCCCTCAGGACCAGACCGAGCGGCTTCTTCGAGCCCGGGTCACCGAGCTGGGCGGGGTAGTAGAGAACCGAACGGAGCTCACCGGCCTGACTGTCGGCGGCGATGCCGTCACCGCGGCCGTCCGCGGGCCGGAGGGCCAGGCCGAGACGATCACCGCCGGGTACGTGGTCGGCTGCGACGGCGCGCATAGCCGGGTCCGGCGCGAACTCGGCCTGGCCTTCCACGGCCACCCCTACCCACAGGACTGGCTGCTCGCCGACGTCCTGCTGGACTGGGACCTGCGTGAGGACGCCACGCACGCGTTCTTCCGCCGCGACGGGCTGCCGGTGATCTTGTTCCCGATGCGCGGTCACCGTTGGCGGCTGACGCTGCCCTTCGCCGGAAACCGGGACGCGCAGGCGCCTACGCTAGGGGAGATCCAGCGGCTGACCGACCAGCGGGCCCCGCGGCCGGTCATCGTGTCCGATCCCAGCTGGCTGGCCTGCTTCAACTCCCATCGACGCTCAGCCAGTGCCTATCGCCGAGGCCGCGTGCTGCTGGCCGGTGACGCCGTGCACATTCACAGCCCAGCGGGCGGCCAGGGCCTGAACACCGGGATGATGGACGCGCACAACCTGGGCTGGAAGCTCGCCCTGGTCGCGGCCGGCCGTGCCCCGGACGCCCTCCTGGACAGCTACGGCGCCGAACGGCGCCCGGTCGCCGAGGACGTGCTCAGGCTGACCCACGCCCTGGTCCACTACAGCACCCTGAGCCATCCCGTCAGGCGGCGGGTCCGGGACGTGGTCGTCCCGGCCCTCGGCCGCATCCCGGTGATCCAGCGCCGGGCGGCCCGCAGGATCAGCCAGGTCTGACGTCTCCTACCCGCCAGGGCCCCTAGTCCGCCAGGGCCGCGATCGCGGCGCGCCCCGGGCGGGGCAGCGCATGCCCGACATCCGGGTGTACGCGGGCGGCCAGGCCACCACGCTTCACGGTGTACTACGCGGCGGCCGGCACGTGCTGGTGGCTCCCGCCGTTCACGCGGCCAGCGTGCTGAGCGACCCCGCGCTGCGGCGCTACCAGGGCGACCTCGAGATCGTCACGCCGACGTCGGCACCCGGTGACAACCGCACCGGGCCACTCATCTTGATCCGGCCAGACGGCCACATCGCGGCGCGGGGAAGGCCGCGCAGCATGGCCGAGGTCACCGGGTACCTTCGTGAGCTGTTCAGGGAACCAGCCCGCCATCCTGACGAGCCACGGTGTCGCGCACACCCACCGGAAAGTCGAACCGCAGGTGCCCTGGATAGCCGGCAACCGCCCCGCTGAACCCGCCAGATCACAAGCAGACCGCTGGAAACCGGGGCAGCACATGCATGAGACGAACCCGAAATGAGCGGGAGACCTTGACGCCTGGCACGCGCCTGCCCGGGGCGCCGCATCCTGTCTGCCGATCGCACGGTCCCTTATCACCACCGCCAGCGACGGCGCCACGGCGCGCAGTCCGCCGGAGGATCGTTATGGCTGCAAAGGGAGTTGATTGCTGCTGGCGGGGCGGAGCGGGCCGCTCGCGCCTGGGTTGCCGCGCGGTTCTCTTACGGGCGGAGGATGACCGGCAGTTCGGACAGGCCGCGCAGTACTAGCCCGTCGCCGTGGCCCCAGCGCAGCTCCGACTGTGGGACGGCCAGCCGCATGGCGGGGAAGCGGGCGTGCAGGGTGGTGAACGCTATGACGCCCTCTAGCCGGGCTAGCCGGGCACCCAGGCAGTGGTGAATGCCGTGGCCGAAGGCCAGGTGGCTGGTGTCGGCCCGGGCGATGTCGAGGGTTCCCGGGTTGTCGTACCGGGCCGGGTCCCGGTTGGCCGCCGCCAGCGAGATGATCACCTGGGCGAAGGCGGGGATGACGGTCCCGCCGAGGGCGACGTCTTGGGTGGTGTACCTGAAGGTCGAGTGCGGCACAGGTGCGTCCCATCGCAGGATTTCCTCGATCGCGTGCGGCACCAGGGCCGGGTCGGCGACGAGTGCGTCGCGCTGCTGCGGGTGCAGCAGCAGGGCCACCGTCCCGTTGCCGATCAGGCTGGTCGTGGTGTCGTGCCCGGCGACCACCAGCTGGAAGATCGTGGAGAGGATCTCCTGCTCGGACAGCGCCCCGTCTTGATCGGCCGCGCGTACCAGGTCGGTGACCAGATCTTCGCCCGGGTCGGCACGCTTGCGGGCGAGCAGCTCGGTCAGGTACCGCACGATGTTCGCCGAAGCCGTCACGGCCTCAGCCGGTGGCTTGGGCGCTGACGACGGCGCGAGCAGCGTGGTGAACCAGCTCCCCAGCTGGTCCCGGTCGGGTTCGGGGACGCCGAGCAGCTCGCTGATCACGGTGAACGGCAGCGGGAAAGCGAAGCCCTTGACCAGGTTGACGACGGTGTCGCCGCGCGCTTCGAGGTCATCCAGCAGCCGGTTGACGATCGCCTGGACGCGTGGGCGAAGGGCGGCGATCCGTGGCCGGCTGAAGGCGGCCGAGGCCAGCCGGCGCAGCCGGGTATGGTCGGGCGGGTCGACGCTGAGCATATGCCGGGCGAAGCCGGGACCGGGCAGGCCCTCGGCGACGACCGCCCCGTCACGAGCGAGTGCGGCGTGCATGTCCTTGGATAGGGCGGCGTGGTTGAGAGCGGCCTTCGCCTCTTCAGAGCGGACGATCAGCCACGCGCGGTGCCCGTCGGCCAGCGTGACCTCGTGCACCGGGCCGTCCGCCTGAACCTGCGCGAACAGCGGGTACGGGTCGTCTCGGTCGTAGTCGCCCCACGCGTTCAGGGCCGGGTTGCGCATCTCAATCACCTAGATCTCGCGGAAGCCTGAACATAGCAGGTCGATCGTGGCCAGCCGCCCGTCGATGATCTTGCAGATCGAGGTTTGGGTGCAGGCCCAGCGAGTGTCGCGCTGCGCTAGGTCCAGCCGGTAGTGGATCAGAAACCGGTCGGCCATCGCCTCACCTGCCGACTCCACCAGCTGGACGGTGTCCATATCGGCGAACCATCCGCCGAAGCGGGCGACGACGGCATCGCGGCCATGCTCTTCGATCGGGCCGCCGGGCAGCAACGCCCGCAGCCGGACGGTGTCGGTGACCGCGGCGGCCAGCTGGACGCTGTCCCGGCCGGCCACGGCCGCGGCGATCGCCGTGGCTAGGGGATGCTTATGCATGACGCGCTCCTTTCGCGCCGGCCGGCCAGTGCGTCGAGATAACCGGCGAGGTGCGTGGTCAGCTCGGCGGCGTCGTCCGCCGCCCCGTCGATCAGGCTCGACTTGCGGCGGCGCAGGAACGGCAAGCCGATCAGGTACAGGCCTGGGCAGGCCGTCACACCGCCGTCATGGGCGACCCGGCCCTTGCGGTCGAGCACCGGGACATCGAGCCAGGACAGATCAGGCCGGTACCCCGTCGCCCATACGATCGTGCTGATCTCCCCGGACCGCAGGTCCAGGCCCAGCGGCGCGGCGGGCACGAGCGTCGGCGCGAACCGTTCCCCAGCCGCTCCCGCCCAGGCGTTGACCGTGTTCAGCAGCCGCCCCAGCTTCAGGTCGGCCAGCGCACACACGTTGGGCAGGGAGCCAGAGAACTGGGCGACCCCGTCGGCGATCCCGGCCAGGCGGCCGGCCAGCCGCACCCCGGCCGAGCTCAATGCGTTCAGGTTGACCGTCCGGCCCGGGGTGCCGACCAGCTGCATGGACGGCACGTTCCGCGCCCGCACCAGATCATCGACCTCGTCGTAGCGCTGGCCCAGCACCCCTGAGGCGTCGAGCCACCACAGGATGTCCCGGCCGCGATAGGTGCGTGGCATGCGGACGTGCTCGCCGACGGCGAGTGTGACCGGGCGCCCGGAACGGTGCAGCTCGTCGGCGAGCTGGATCCCGCTGGCCGAGGCGCCGACCACCAGGACGCCGCCCGTGGGCAGCTCGCCCGGGTTGCGGTAGCCCGCCGGGGTGATCGAGGTGAGTCCGGCTGGCGCCAGCCGCGCCAGCGCGGGCACCGCCGGCGCCGTCGCCGCCCCGCTGGCCAGGACCACCGTCGGCGCGCGCCAGATGCCCTGGTCGGTCCGCACTACGTATCCGCCGCCGGCTGCCCGGACCGAGGTCACCGTCGTGCCGGTCAATACCGGCGCCGCGGATGCGTCGGCGTAGTCCTCGAGCATCGCTGCGACCTCCCGTGCGCTGAGGTAGCCGTCCGGGTCGTCACCGCGGTACCCATAACCGGGCAGCCGGGTCATCCAGTTCGGGGTAAGCAGCCGCAGCGAGTCCCACCGCTGCGTGCGCCACGAGTTCGCCACCTCTGCGCGTTCGAGGACGACGTGGTCGATCGAACGGGCTGCGAGGCAGTGGCTCATGGCCAGCCCGCAGTGGCCGGCGCCGACGATCACGGTGGACGTACTCGGCACGGCTGCGCCTCCCCCTGCTCGCCTCGGGCTGGATCAGCAGACCTCGACCGTGACGTTGGTCGGGTTGGTGATGATGTCGTAGACGGCGGAGCGCTTCTGCGACTGCGCGACCAGCGCCCTGATCTCCTCGGCGGTGGCGTCGGCGTCGATCTGGTAGTTGACGGTGACACCGCTGAAGCCGTTGCGAACATCCGGGTCAGCGCCGAGGATCCCGTGCAGGTCCATCTCGGCGGCGAGGGTGGCCCGCACCGACCGCAGCTGGATCGACCTCTGCTGGGCGACGGCGGCCACGCCAGCGGTCAGGCAGCCGCCGAGCGCGACCAGGACAACCTCCACCGGCGTGACACCCTTGTCCTGCGAGGCGAACTGCAGCGGATGATCGATGTCGTAGCTGAACGTCGTGTGGTGCTGTTGCTCGTCGCCGAAGCCGTAGAACGTCTCGACGTCCGAGCGGCTGTGCGTGCCGTTGACCCAGGACACCGTGGAACGCCATTGGAACTTCGCGATCTCCGGGGTATCGGGCAGGGCGTCGCGCACGCCGAGCAGCGCTTCTACGTTGACGCCGTTGTCGACTGGGGTCTCGGTGGTGGTCATGTGGTGCCTCCTTGATGTGATTGCCGATCATTCGATCGACCGACCGACTTCCTGATACAGAGTCGGGCTTGGGTCCGGTGATACACGGCGGTTACCTGCTAGACGAGTTCGGCGATGAGCTGGGCGGCGCGGCCCGCGCCGTCGGTCTCAACGTCGCGGTAGCTGACGGGCTTGCCGGCCAGTTCGGTGATGCGGGCGGCGATGAGGTCGGGGTCGGTGGTGGCGTAGTCCATGTATTGGCCGGCGCCGTACCGGTCGAGCCGGTGGCGGACGTGGAAGTTCTGCTCGAAATGGTGCCCGAGCGGGAAGTACAGGAACGGGCGTTTGGCGGCGGTCAGCTCCATGGTGGTGGTTAGCCCGCCCTGCACGATGGCCAGGTCGCAGACACACAGGTGCTCGTAGAGGCGGTGGACGTAACCGCGCAGCTCAAGGCCGGTCCGCTGGGGGAAGGCCGCGGGGTCGATGCGGGGGCCGGTCACCACGATCATCCGCAGCTCGGGCATGGCCTTCTTGGCCAGCGGGTAGGCGGCGACGACCTTGTCGATGAGGGCTTGGCCGACGCCGCTGCCGCCAACGGCGACCACGCAGACCAGTTCGTCGTCGCGGTACCCCAGCTGGGAGCGGAGCGGCGCCACCTCGTCGGGCTCGGGTGGGGTGAAGCCGGTGATGTAGCCGGAGTAGGAGAAATGCCGCGTGGTCCAGTCCCGGATGGCTGGCAGGTTCGAGCCGAAGGTGCTGGGCACGATGTCCTCGTCGTGCCCGACGAAGATGGCCCGGTCCCGGATCCACGGGTAGCGGTCGATGTGCTCGATCATCTCGGCGTTGTAGTCGGTGGTCAGGAAGGCCTCGCGCTCCCCGCCGTCGGGCATCGGCAGGTAGCCGACGAAGTCGGTGAGCCACACGTTCTGGCCGCGTTTCAGCTCCGGGTTCTCGTGCCAGTAGTAGTTGACGTCCCAGGCTTCGTCGCCGATGATCAGGTCGTAGCAGCCCTCCTCGACGGCCTCTTGGAAAACCATGAAGTTGGCCACCAGGATCTCGTCCATCCGGCGGAGCGCCTGGAAGCAGTGCAGGTCGTGCCCGGCGGCCTCGGAGGCCACGTGCGCAGACTCGCTGGCCAGCCACTGGCTGGCGGGGTGGATGTGCTCGCCTTCGGCCTCGAGCACGGCAGTCACCGGGTGCTGGGCCAGCCAGTGGATCTCGAGCCCGGGGCGGAGCCGTTTCAGCTCCTTGGCGACGGCCACGTCGCGGCGGGCGTGGCCGAGGCCGATGGGGGAAGACAGGTACAGGGCCCGCCTCGGGCGGCACGGGCCCCGGGTCCAGGTTGTCGTGTGCATGGACGCTCCCGTGATCCCGTCTACGAATCCCGTGATCAGCCGGGTGACCTTCACCGGGTCCCGGCCATGCGGCAGGTGGCCGGCGCCCTCCAGCACGACCAGGTCACCGCCGGTCAGTTCGGCCAGCCGCCGTCCCCGGGCGACTGGCTGGCAGCGGTCATCGGAGCCGTGCAGGACGCGCACCGGGCACCGCACCCGGCGGCAGAGCGCCTCGGCCTCGCTGCCGGTCGGCGCGGCACGCCCTTCACGCTCGGCGATCATCGCCTCGGCGTCGGTGTCCAGCGCCCAGCCCACCGTGTCCTCGTGCTGCTTGGTGGAATGCGGCTCGGGCAGCTGCTGGCCGAAGAAGAACTCGATCCACTCGCGGTAGCCGCCGTCCTGCCGCCAGAAGTGCCGGTTACGGCTAGCCCAGCCGGCCGGTGCGTCAACCTGGTCTGCCCACCGCCGTTCTGGTTCCACGGTGTGCGGATGCGGTGGCGCGACGCCGACCGCCGGGTCAATCGCGAGCAGGCCGGCGACGCGCTCGGGGTGGTCGGCGGCGAGGCATAGCGCCCACGGCACCGCGTGACAGTGCGCGACGAGAAAAGCCATGCCGACGCCGGCGGCGTCCAGCACCGCTAGCAGGTCGGCGGTCACCTCGGCCGGCGCGTAGCGCTCTGAGGTCCGAGGGCGATCTGATCGGCCAGTGCCCCGGCCATCGGTCGTGACGACCGTGAACCGGCGCGCCAGGGTCGGAACGATCCCCTTCCACGACCGGGCATGCGTGATCGGCGAGGCCGGGACGAACAGCAGCGCTGGTTCCGCATGGCCGAAAACCTCAAAGGCGACGCGGACGCCGTCGCGCTGAACAACGCCCGCCCGGTCAGGCGTCCGCGCCCTCATCGCCGGACCCGATCCGCGAACTGCTTGATGAGCAGGTTGACCCGCACCGGGTCCCTTGCGTGCGGGAAATGGCCGGCGCCCGCGAGCGTGACCAGCGTGCCGCCCGTGCAATCGGCCAGCGCCTCGCCCTCGGCGTAACCGCGCACCGCATCGTGCGTGCCGTGCATCACCAGAACCGGGCAGCCGACCCGGGCGGCCTGCCGGCGAGCCGCCGCCGCGTCACAGCGTTCAATGCCGCGGTCGACCGCCGCCAGCGTCTCGCCATCGGTCTCCAGTGCCCATCCGGTCGCGTCCTCGATCTGTTTCGTCGAGTGCGGCTCAGTGAAGATGCGCCCCACAAAGAACGCGACGAACTCGGGGTAATGGACCTTCCAGTAGTGAGCGTTGTAGGTCTGCCAGCCCACCGGGTCGGCGATCACCTCGCCGAAGCGCTCTACCTGGCGTTCGGCAAGCGGCGGCGCCAGCCGTGCGGTAGGCGCGATGAACACCGACCCCAGCACCCGCTCCGGATGCTCGGCGCACAGCCGCAGCGCCCACAATGCGCCGCGCGAGACGCTCACCAGGACCGCGCTGGTGATTCCGGCGGAGTCCATCACCGCCAGCGCATCCGAAGCGAACGCGGCGTCGCAGTAGGCGCTCTTGCCGGCCGGCCGGCTGGAGCCGCCGCTGCCCCGCCCGTCAAAACACACCACCGTGAAATGCCGCGCCAGGTACGGGACCTGCATCTTCCAATGCCGGGAATGCACCAGCGACCAGGCCGGCAGCAGCAGGATCGCCGCCGGCCCCGCCCGTAGCGCTCCCAGCGGATCTCGACACCGTCGCGAACGACGAGCCCATCGCTGTCGGGGTAGCAGGCCCTCATCACTGCCCCCCCGGCGCCCGCGCCTCCTCGAGCGACCGCAGCAACTCACCGATCCTGCGCAGGGCCGGACGCCCCGCAACCTTCGACTCGTCCAGGCCGAGCAGGATCACCGCTTCTGCCCCCAGGAACGGCAGCCCCGCCAGCGCGGCCAGCTCCTCCGCGGTGAACGGGCTCAGCGGGCCGAACCGATTGGCCACTCGCTGCGCCACCTCGGCGAGAAGATCGAACCAGCCCTGTACCTGAGCGGAAACCGCCTCAGCGATCTCCGGGTTTGACCAGCCCGCCGCCGTCATTTCCATCAGCACCCGCACGTAACCCGACTCAAGGTCTTCGTCGAAGAAGTCGCAGGCCTGCAGCCACTGCTCCCACAATGGCTTGTCGGCCTCATACATCGCCGCCTGCCGGGCAAGCCGCGTCCGGTTCTCCATGTCCAGCACGGCAAGCATCAAGTTCTGCTTGGTCCCGAAGTGGTAGTGAATCTGGCTCAGCGGCACCCCCGCTGCTTCGGCGATGCTCCGGGTCGCCACGTTCGCGTAGCCACCATCGAGCAGCACGCCCTTAGCCGCGGCCAGAATCCGCAGCCGGGTGTTCTGCTCCACCACCATGTCCCCCACACGCTGACTTGGACCCGGCCAATAATTCTCGGTCGGTCGTCTGACCGATATCATCAGGCGCTGCTCCCCTGCTTGTCAAGACCCGTGGCGGACATTAGCTGTGCTCCACCCGTGGGCCGCCGATCTCACCGAATCCGGTGAATCAGTCCCCGACATTGGCCAACCCGTGAGGTGCTGTCAGTCGCTGAGAGACACCGATGCCCCGGCGAGCCTTAGCCCTAGTCACGTAGCACCGCAACTTGCTTGTGTGCAGGCGCCAAGCAGAACGTGTGCAGATGGTATGGAGATCTTCCTCCCTGCGGTGTTCACCTGCTGAGCCGCTCGACGTCGGCACGGCGTCCCCGCGGAAGGCCGTACGACCTGCCGCAATGCTGGCAGGAGCGGGTACCAGACAGGATGGGGAAGGAGGGCACATGGATGATCACCAGCGCTCCGCGATCGAACGTGCGCGTATCGCCTGGCACGACCACCAGTTTGAGCACGACTGCTACGGCCGGGACTGCAAGGAAGACCGCGCGTTGTACTCCGTCTACCAGCGGGCGATGAGTGGCGATCTGGCCGAACCGGGCAGGCAACCTCAGGTTCCGGGCAGGCCGGCTCCTGATGAGTAAGACTCGAGCCAGCTGGCGGCAATAGCCAGCACCACTAGCGCCGGTTTAGCGGGCGCGGGCCTGCGCCACGTCCAGCCTGCGGTCGCGGTGGGTGGCGAACTTGCCGCGCCAGCGGTCCCGGGCGGGGTGCGGCGCGGATCCCGGCCATCCCGTCGATCGCGTGAATGCCCACAACCCCAGCGCTGGCAGACAGGCCATCAATCGCCGCCACCAGACGGCTGAGCTCGGCCTCGCGGCCGGTGAAGGCCGCGGTATCCCTCGGCAGCGCCCGGGTTGCGGCCGCCGCAAACGCCCCTGGCGGCGTTCCTTGCCTGGCCGCCAGCACGGCCTCGACCGTCCCGCGCCCGCGGGCCGCGGCAACGAACAAGTCCCGCGGCTGCCCGTCCAATCCCAGCGCGCCGGCCAGCAACTGGGCGGTGTCCTTGCGGGTGGTGCGGTTGATCCCCCGCTCCAGGTCACTGACCGCCCGCAGGCTCACCTGCGCGGCCTCGGCCAGCTCTTCTTGGGTCAGCCCGGCATCATCGCGCAACTGCCGCAGCAGCCCGCCGAAACCCAGCCCAGCCTGCCCTGCCACCGGCCCCTCGTCCCTCCGCCCGCCGGCCCCTCACCCGGGGCCCGGCGCGGGCGCGGCCTCGCCGCCAAGCCTAATCCCGTACCCCTCCAGTGCGCGGCTGCCTGCGGCGCTCAGCGCCTGCCTGAAACCACGTTGACGAGCGCTCGTCAGCCACGAATCAGGCGCGCGAAAGGTCCGGGTTATCCACCGCTGT
The DNA here is from genome assembly GCA_963734725.1 of uncultured Actinomycetes bacterium. Taxonomy (GTDB): domain Bacteria; phylum Actinomycetota; class Actinomycetes; order Streptosporangiales; family Streptosporangiaceae; genus DASXKD01. The sequence continues at coordinate 131,479 of CAVTIX010000010.1, read as the reverse complement.
CGTTTTTCAAAATTAATAGTTAGCGGCTTCGGCGCCAGCGGCCAATTCCCAGAGGACGGCGGTCGCATCGTCGTGGATCTTGCCGCGAGGCCAACGTTCGCCCTCGGGATCGGCCGCTTCGGCGGCGCGCACCTGCCGGATCAGGCCCGCCGGGCCTTCCCCGGTGAGGATGGCGCCCAGTCCGGCCCAGGTGGCCAGGCAGAACCGGTCGGCCAGGCGGCTGGCGCCGTCGCTGAGCAGCGCGACCGCCGACAGCGCGGCCAGCGGTTCGGCGCCGGTCACCGCGTGCGCGGCGGCGCCCGGGTCCGCGGCGGCGAGCCAGAAGCCGCCGGGCTGGTTGCGCGCGGCTTCGAGTCGCTGCCCGTAGGCCCGCCATGCCGCGTCGTGCTCGGTTGTCCCGGCGGGCAGGCTGGCGGCCGGCCGGAGCTTGGCCTGGGTCTCCTCCAGCTGGGTGTCGGTGATGGCGCTCGGCTCACCCGCGCGGCGCAGGAGCAGCAGCACCGAGTCACAAAGCACCAGGTACTCCAGCGTGCCGCCGCGCTGGCGGGCGACCATCACCGTGGCGGATGGCGTGGCCGGATGGCGCAGGTCGCAGGTGCCCGCGTGCATCCGGCTGACCTGCTCGATCCCCCGGCTCAGCAGGTCCGGCAACGGCACCCGGTCGTCGCAGGCCCCGGCGGCGAGCAGGCCGCCGAGCGTGCGCGCGTACCAGGCGACGCCGTGCACGCACCCGGTGCCCGAATCCGGCACGTACCCGGCCCCGTCCAGCAGCACCACAGCCCCGGGGACGGCGGCGGCGAAGTCCTCGTTGGGCCGTTCCGCCGCGCCCGGCTCGCTGGCCAGCACCACCCGCATGGCCGCAATTATGTCGCTGGCCACGGCGGCCGCCCGTCACCGGATCAGGACACGGATACCGCGGCCAACGGATTCACCGGCCGCACACCTAGCGATTGCGATGCAAAACGGCGCTGGCGCGCCCGTGTGCCCTATGGACTCGGGCTAAGAGGGCTGCCATTCTATGCAAAGTGCCTTGGGGGTTGACAGGTGGTGCGAAAAGCTTGGCGGATGCCGCCCGAGGCTTCATCCACAAGGAGGTGGGCATGAAAAAACCCGTCAGGTCCTGGGTGTATGTAGCCGTGGCAGGCGCGGTCGCGATCGCGCCTGTCGTGGCGACTAGCGGCTCCACGCAAGCCGCGACTCACGCGTCTCACGCGGCCGTCAAGCACGCCAACCTGAGCCGGCACGCGCACATCAACTGCGCGCAGGCGGCGGCGATGTGCACCGAGGTCGCGCAGTCGGACGATGTGTTCGGCCACTACGTCGGCCACGACGAGCCGTCCATGCTCTTCTACTCGAACAAGCCCGGCTCGGGCAACCACATGAGCTACAACGTGAAGCTGCCGGTAGAGCCTTCGGCGAGCAACCCCAACCAGGTGAACAAGTCGTACTCCTTTGAGCTCAGCGGGGCCGACTGGTTCGGCATGGCGATGTGCGACACGCAGTCCTACCCCGAGCAGGTCAAGACCTGCCCGCCGGACAGCGACGGCAACATCCTGTCTCCCTCCACCTCCCCGAAGCACGTGGGCCAGGCGTTCATGGAGATGCAGTTCTATCCGCCCGGCTGGATCCAGTGGCCGACGTGGCAGAAGGCCGTGGGCGCCAGCTCGTGCGACCCGAACAAGTGGTGCGCCGCTATGAACATCGACAGCCTGTCGCTGAACCCGGTGACCAATAAGGCGAACAACCCCGGGTGCCTGGCCAAGGCCGGTTTTGAGTACGTGAACTTCGCCTTCATCACCAAGAACGGCAAGTCCACCGGCCCGGCGAACCCACTTGACGCCACGACCGGGGGGACCTTTACCCCGAGCGCCGCCAAGGACCTGTTCATGAGCCCCGGGGACCGCCTGAAGGTGGCGTTCGGCGACACCCCAAACGGCCTGAAGGTGACGATCAACGACCTCACCACGGGCCAGAGCGGGTCCATGACGGCCAGCAAGGCCAACGGCTTCGCGCAGATCAAGTACGACCCCAACGGCACCTCCTGCAAAGCGATCCCGTACAACTTCCACCCGATGTACAGCACGTCGAGCACGAAGACGCGGGTTACCTGGGCAGCGCATTCGTACAACATCGCGTTCGACAGCGAGATCGGCCACTTCCAGTTCTGCAACGGCCCGAAGCCGATCCCGGCTACCGAGTTCGGCGTAACGCCCGACGGCAAGGTGACGGTCTGCCCGAAGGGCGACACCGAGGGGCGGGGCGTCAACGCGACGCCGCCGGACGGCGATGACGCGTTCTGCTTCCCGGGCAAGGAGGCGCCGCTGTACAAGGTCGCCGGTTGCACCTTCACGAACACCGGCTTCGACGGCGCCTCTTATCAGAAGCTCTGGCCTAACGGCAACACCAAGATTCACCCGACGCCGTTCCAGTTCAGCAGCCCGACGACAGGCGGGCAGCAATACAGCCAGGCGGGATTCGAAGCCGACTTGCCGGCGGTGGAAGGCACCTGCGACCCCACCACCGGCGCCGGCTGCACGCTCACCCCGCAGTCCGACCTGGGCCTGCCAGCGGCCTTCTACCCATTCTTCTCCACCACCAAGAAGGGCGGTCACGGTTGCGTCTGGCAGTTCGGTAACGACATCCCGGGCCAGATCAGCGACTTCGGGCAGAACGGCCAGTACGGCACGCTGCTGGCGCTGGACTACACACAGCCAGGCGGCTTTGCCGCGAGCCTCTACAACGATTTCCGGAACACCGTCCCTAACCCGTGCCCGCAGTCGTAGCAGCGCTGCTCCCGGGGGGCCCTCCCCCGGGCTGAGGGCCATGGGGCGCCGGTAACAACGGCGCCCACCGAGGGGACCGTCGTCATGGCGGTCCCCTCGGCCTTTGCCTGGTGCCTGACCGGTCCTGGGATTTCTTGCGTAACGAGGGCCGTGGCCGCTGGCGCCCGGGGGCCGGCGGTCAGATCGTGGGCGTTTGCCCGGCGAGGACCTGGAGAAGCAGGCCGGTGTCGGCGTTCCCGCCGGTCTGGATGACGCCCACCCGTTTGCCGGCCGCCCGGCGCCGTTCGGCGAGCAACCCGGCCAGGGCCAGCGCGCCCGCGGGCTCGGGGACGTTGTGCGTGGTGCTGAACAGGACCCGCATCGCCTGCGCCGCGTCATCCTCGCTGACGGCCAGGACGCGAGCGGCGCCGGCGTTGATGGTGGCCACCGCATCGGCGTCCGGGACCCGGCAGGCGACGCCATCGACGAACGTGTGCGAGGTGTCGGTGGTGACCACCCGCCCGGCCCCGAACGACAGGGCCGTGGCCGGTGCCTCGGCGGCGACCACGCCGACCACCTCGGTGCGCAAGCCGAGCAGATCCCGCACGCCGATGATGCCGCAGATGCCCGAGCCCATGCCCACCGGCGCGTACACCGTGTCGAGCTCCCCGGCGGCGCCGAACAGTTCCCGGGCGTACGTGGCCACGCCCAGCACCAGGTCCGGGTGGAACGGGGGGACGGTCTCCAAGCCACGCTGGGCGCCCAGTTCGCTGGCGTGTTCCCGGGAGGACTGGTAGTCGCGGCCGTGCACGATGAGCTCGGCGCCAAAGCCCTGCATAGCGGCGTTCTTGTCCGGGCTGTTGCCCTCGGGGACCACGATCGTGACGCCGATCCCCGCGGCCCGGCCCGCAAAGGCCAGACTTTGGCCGTGGTTGCCCCGGGTCGCCGACACGATCCCCTTGACCTCCGGCCGCCCGGCGCGCAGCCGCTCGGCGTAGACCAGGCCACCGCGCACCTTGAACGCCCCGGTCGGGGTGTGGTTCTCGTGCTTGACCCACACCTCAGCACCGGCGTACTCGGCGAGCAGTGGCCACACGTACTGCGGTGTCGGCGGCACCCAGCGGCCGACGATGGCGGCCGCCCAGTCAAGATCCTCGGAACTGAACCGCATGCCCTCAAGCCTGCCACGGCCAAGCCCGGCCGCCACTGTGCGACTGGTCACCACGAGGCGCCGGGGTTCCGGGGCCGGCGGGGTCTTCCACGGTGGGCTCATGCTGGAATCCGCGCGTGCCATGGCCTTCGTCCCCGCGAGCGACCTGGGCGGGCGCTCCCGCGGCCTTCCAGCGCCGCAATTCTCTGACTATAGTCAGAGAATGGATTCCCAGCTGGTTGGCCAGGTCCGCCGGTTCAACCGGACCGTGACGCAACGGATCGGCGCGCTGAACGACGCGTTCCTGGCCCGCGGCCGCCCGCTGGGGCAGGCCCGCGTGCTGTGGGAGATCGGCCCGGGCGGCAGCGACGTCCGTGCACTCCGGTCACGGCTGGACCTGGACTCGGGCTACCTGAGCAGGCTGTTGCGCTCGCTGGAGCAGGACGGGCTCGTCGCGGTGGAGCGCAGCGGCGCCGACGGCCGGGTCCGGACGGCACGCCTCACTCCCCGCGGGCTGGCCGAGCGGGCCGTGCTGGACCGGCATTCTGACGACGCGGCCGTGGCCATCCTGGAACCGCTCAGCGATCCGCAGCGCACCCGCCTGGTCCGCGCCATGGCTGAGGTCGAGCGGCTCCTTGTGGCCTCGGCGGTCCGCGTCGCCCGGCGCGACCCGCGGCATCCGGACGCCCGGTTCTGCCTGCGTGCCTACTTCACCGAACTGGCGGAGCGGTTCGACGGCGGCTTCGACCCCGGCCGCAGCATCTCGGCCGACGACGCGGAACTCACCCCGCCCGCGGGCCTGCTGGTGGTCGCCACCCTGCACGGCGAGCCGGTCGGCTGCGGCGCGCTGAAGCTCCACGACGCCGCTCCGGCGGAACTGAAGCGGATGTGGGTCGCCCCGGCCGCGCGCGGTCTGGGCCTCGGCCGGCGCCTGCTGTTTTGCCTGGAAGCCGAGGCGGCGGCCAGCGGGGCGCGCACCGTCCGGCTGGAGACCAACCACACCCTGACCGAGGCGATCGGCCTCTACCGCGCCTCCGGCTACCGCGAGGTCGCCGCGTTCAACGACGAGCCCTACGCGCAACATTGGTTCGAAAAGACCCTGGACCCGATGCTGGGCGGGGACCCGGACGCGCCCCAGGTTGGTGACTCGGCCCCGTGATCATGAGATCCGGGGTGCCCTAGCGCCGCCTAAGTCATGATCGCGAACGCGGTTGGGAGACCGGACGGGGAAGGCTGCGGGTTCCGGTTACTCTTGCGGTCCATGGACAACGAGCAAACGCGGGCGCGGTTGCTGGCCGAGCGCGCCGAGGTGGAAGGCCTGCTCCGGGACACCGAACGGGCAGGCCAAGAAGACCGGGAGACAGAGGATGAGGTGGCCGAGACGGGTGACATCGAGGACGCCGCCCTGTCGCTGACCGCCGAGGGTCAGGACGACTCCGTCGCTGAGACCCTGCGGGAGCGGCTGGACGCCCTGAACCGCGCCCTGAAGCGGCTGGACGACGGCACGTACGGCCGTTCGGTGCGCAGCGGCCAGCCGATTCCCGAGGAGCGGCTGGAGGCCGATCCCGCGGCGGAACTCACGATCGAGGAAGCCCGGGCCCGCCCTTAGCCCGCGGCGCTCCCGCCGTTCCCGCCGGGTCGCTGGTGGCCAGCCCGAGCGCCCGCATCGCCTTGCGGTAGGCGACCGCCACCGCGTCGAACTTCAGGTGCAACTCGGCCGCCAGGTCGAAGGGCACCTGCTCGGGCCGCTGCGACTCCACGACTACCTGGTCCTGGCCGAAGATGGTGTCCTCGAACTCCTGGATCACCCGGTCCGGCTGGTCGAGGTTGTAGTTGCGGCCGATGATCACATAGCCGACGCTGCGGTCGGCGGCGACCGGCTGGGAAGCGAAGAAGTAGACCATCCCGCGCTCGCCGCCCCACCCGAGGCGCAGCACGATCGTGTACGGCAGGTGCAGCTCGTAGCTGCTGCGCCGCTCGGGCGGCCCGGCCTGCTCGTTGCCAAAAACCGGGAAGTCGTCGGTGTTGGCCGCCTCCGGCCGGACGATCGAGTAATGCAGCACGTTGCCCTCGGTGCGGACCTCGTGGCGCGGCACGACCGGCCGGTCCGGGTCGCCGAGCAAGCCCGGGTGCACCCACGGGAAATGCCCGAAGTCGGTGAAGTTCTCCACCTGGCGGGCCGCGTCGCAGCGCCAGCGGTACGGGCCCGCGGTCACCAGCGCCCAGGACCCGTCTTCCAGTTCCGGCGCCTCGGGCAGCGGCCAGCGCGGCTCGGCCAGCGCCACCCACACCAGCCCGTACCGCTCCTGGCAGGCGAACGCGCCGATGCGCGCCTTGGGCGGGACCCGGGATGGGTCTTCGAGCTGGGGTATCGCCGCGCAACGGCCGTCGGCGCGGTAACGCCAGCCGTGGTAGGGGCAGACCAGTTCGTCGCCGCTGACCCAGCCGAGGGACAGCGCGGTGCCCCGGTGCACGCACAGGTCGGAGTTGGCCCGTGGCCGGCCATCCGGCCCGCGCCACAGCACCAGCGGCTGGCCGAGCAGGTCGGCGTGTGCCGGACGGTCGGCGAGGTCGCGCGCGAACGCGGCCGGGTGCCAGGCTTCCCGCAACGCCACCATGTCGGCGAAGGCCCCCGGAGCTCGCATGGCGCCGTCCTTCCCCCTGTTTAGGCCACTCATCCGGCCATTACACCCCGCAGTGGTCCCGGGCTGGTAGAGAGGTATCGGTAACTTCGGCATCCTGGCACCGCGCCGGGGACTTGACCGCTGCGCGGGCCGCCCACACCGAAAGGCGCCATCATGTCCGCGACTCCGCTGCCCGGGCTCCTGGGGGCGGTGGCGCCGGTGCTCGACAACTACGGGTACCTGGCGGTCGCCGGGCTCATCCTGTTGGAGAACTTCGGGGTGCCCGCGCCCGGCGAGACGATCCTGGTCGCCGCTTCGGTCTACGCGGGCACTGGCCGGCTGAGCATCGTCGCGGTGGGCGTCATCGCGGTGCTCGCGGCGATCGTGGGCAACTGCATCGGTTACGCGATCGGGTACTTCGGCGGCCATGCGCTCGTGCTGCGGTTCGGCAAGTACGTGTTCTTGACCCCGGAGCGGCTGGAGAAGGCCGAGCGGTTCTTTGAGCGCCGCGGCGGCGTGGTCGTGATCACCGCGCGGTTCTTCGAAGGGCTGCGCCAGGCGGCGGGCATCATCGCCGGGACCGCAGAGATGCCGTGGCGGCGCTTCCTCGTCTTCACCGCGATCGGCGCCGCCCTCTGGGTCGCGCTCTGGGCGCCGCTCGGCTACCTGGCCGGCGACCATATCGGGACCATCTACACCGACATCGTGCGCTATTCGCTGTACCTGCTGATCGCGCTGGGGGTCCTGGTCGCCGCCTGGATCACGCGTGCCGTCCTGCGCCGGAGGCGCCGCGCCGCGGCCGCGGATCCGGGCTCGCCACCGGATATCAGGAAGGCCCCGGACGCCAGGAAGGGCTGACCAAGAAGGCCAAGGGAGAGGTGACCATGGCAGAGACCGGGTACGCGGGCCGGAGCGTGCTGGTGTTCGGCGCGGCAGGGGCGCTCGGCGGGGGCCTGGCCGCGGCCTTCGCCGCGGCCGGGGCCTCGGTCTCCGGCGCCGACCGGCACTTGCCCAAGCCCGGCCGGCGCCTGGACGGCGTGCGTTATCGCCAGGTGGACGTCCTGGACGACGCCGCGCTCAGCAACCTGTTCCGCGAGGAACCGGCGCCCTGGGCGGTGGTCAACACAATCGGGGGCTACGCGCCGCACACCCGGCTGGACGCCCTCGACCAGGATGAGCTGACCACCCAGCTCAACCTGAACCTGGTCAGCGCCGCCCTGGTGACCAAGCACGCGCTGGCTGTTCTGCGGCGCGCCGGCGAGGGCCGGATCGTGCACACCGCGAGCCGGGCGGCGCAGGTGACCCGGGGCCAGGGATTCGCCTACTCGGTGAGCAAGCTCGGCGTGCTGCACCTGGTGGCGATGGCCGCGGACGAGACCAGGGGCACCGCGATCACCGTCAACTGCGTCGTCCCGAGCATCATCGACACCCCGGCGAACCGGGCCGCGATGCCGGACGCCGACCACGTGTCATGGCCCGGGGTCGATGACATCGCCCGGGCCTACCTGTTCCTGGCTTCCCCGCAGGCCCATCTGGTGTCGGGAGCGGCGATCCCGGTGTAGCCGTATTGCACGAAGGAGAGGAAAGCTACCCTGCCGGCCCGTCGCGGCGCGGATAAACGCCGTTTCCCTGGGTAATCTCCGCCCATGGTGGCCCGGCCGGCACCGGTAGCCGAACCCGCCGGTCATCGGGCATTCCTGGCCGGTAACGTAGAACCCCTACGGCACCGGCAACCCAGGCGAAGACAGCAGAGCGGGAGATGTTCGAGATGAGCCTACCCATCGGTCAGCAGCGCGCTTTGGAGTCGATCGAGGGCAAGCTCTCCGAATCCGATCCCCGCCTCGTCTCGCTGTTCTCAATCTTCACCCGCCTGACGCTGACCGAGAAGATGCCGTGGATCGAGCAGGTCGCGGTCCGGCCGGTGGCCGCCCGGCTCGGCGCGCTGGCGTACTGGTTCCGGTGGATTGCCCGGCGGCCCGCTGCCCGGGTCCGCGCCATGGTGTTGCTGCCCGCCGCCCTGACAGCCGTAGCCTGTGCCCTGACCATCGCGTTCGGCTTCCCGGGCACCCAGCGGCACGTGCCGGGGGGCAAGGCCCCCGCCGCGCGGGAACTGGTCGTCAAGTCCCGCGACCTGATGGCCCGGGCCCTCCTGTGCCGGGCGAGGATCCGGATCCCCGCCTTCCCCGCCTTCGCCTGCTAGCCGTCCCGCCTTCGTCGCCAGCAGTTCCGCCTCGTCGCTGGCCGTCCCTTCGGGCCCAGGAGATCAGGTCCGGCGCGCTGCGGCCTCCAGCGCCCGGGCGCCCAGCCAGCCGTCGTGCTTCCAGATGACCTTCCCGGTGGCCGAGATCAGCGCGAACCACGGCTGGTCCTGCACCCCGTACCCGTCGGCGACCCGGCCCGTGGGGTCGGCCGCCACCGGGTAGCGCAGCGGCGTGCCGAGGCCCTTGAGGTAGGCGGCTGCCGTGGCCGGTGACGGTTCCGTGCTCGCCTCGTCCACCGCGACCAGCCCCGGCAGGCGGCCGTGGCGGGCGGCACGCGCGTAGGAGTTGAGGGCGAGCAGGTGCGCCCGCAGGTCGGATGTCTCCGCCACCCAGGTGGCGAAGAACATGACGAGCCTAGGCAGGCCGGGCCCCAGGGTTACCGAACAGGACGGGACACCGGGCAGCGTGACGCGCTTCGCCGGGGTGAGGCCCGAGATGTACGCCAGCGAGCCGCGGTTGGCCAGTGGCGGGCGCCCGGGCAGCAGGCTGGACACGCGCTGGGCGAGTATCTGCGCGGCCTGGGTGATGCTGGCGTAGTTCATCTGGGTGAGGTAGACCGTCCGCTCGCGGCCCTGTGGGTCGATGACGAACAGCGCCGGGGTGTGATCGATCATCCCGCGCTCGATCTGGACCGCGATGTGAAAGCCCCGCCAGACCGCCTGGAGCTGGGGCAGGCTACCGGTCAGGAAGTCCCACTGGTTCACCATGCTGTGCGCCCGGGAGTAGGCCATGACGTCGGACACGCTGGTGGCTTGCGGGTTGGCGTCCACGCCGAGCAGCTGGACCTGGCTGCCGGCGGCGCCGAGAAGCTGCTTCGCTTCCACCATGCTCGCCGTCGTCAGCGGGCAGATCGTGGTGCACTCGGAGTCGACGAACGCGAGCACGACCGCCTTGCCGCGGAACTGGCTCAGCGCCATCTGCTGGCCGAACTGGTTGACCAGCCGGAAGCCCGGGGCCCGCACGCCGCCCAGCGAGCTACCGGTGTCCAGCGCCGGGTTATGCTCCGCCTGCATGCCGCTGCCCGGCTGCCCGGTCCCGCCCGGGGCTGACGCCCCCGACGCGCCGCTGGTGCACGCCGCCAGGGCCAGGCCGCACGCCCCCAGCGCCGCGCCGCGGGCCAGCAACGCACGGCGGCCCCGTGCCGTGCGCCGGCCGGTCATCGGGAACCTGCCCGCGCCGTGCGGCCCGCCGGCCCGGTGGACCACTCGGCCCCCGCAGCCCCGCCGGGCGGGTCCCACAGCCAGATCATCCGGCGGCCCCGCTCCCCCGGCGCCTCCCGTTCGTGCGCCTCTACCCGGTCCAGCCGGTAACCGAGCTTGCGCGGGATGGCAGCGCTCGCGGTGTTGGCCACATCGCAGTGGATCTCCACCCGCCCGGCGCCGGACAGCTCCAGCGCCACCGGGGTGAGCGCCCGGGCCGCCGCGGTCGCGTAGCCGCGCCGCGTCTTGGCCGAGGCGATCCAGTAGCCGATCTCCACGGCGTCGTCGGCGGCCCTGCGGTGCATCCCGATCGTCCCGACGAACTCGCCGTCCGGGTCGCCCCTGCTACCGGCCGGCCCCGGCGGGCTGTCCAGCGCCCCGTCGCGGGCGATCATCACGTAGATGAACCCGGCGCCCGTCTCCCAGAGCTCGTCGGCCTCGGCCACCCGCAGCAGCTGAGTCCTGACGTCGGCCGCCTCCGGCGTGGCCCATGCCATCCACGGGCGCAGGTGTTCCAGGCTCGCGCCCACCGCTGCCGCGATGACGGCCGCGTCATCGGCCTCTACCCGGCGCAGCACCAGCGGGCCCGCCGCCAGCCGCTCGGGCGGGGTAGCCGGCGGGCGGGCCAGGGACGCGGGCATGCTGGGCCTCTCGGCAGCTGGGGGCATGGTCCTAGTTAAGCAGCACTCACCGGGACGGCCGCCCGGAACCCGCCGCGGCACCCGGCAGCAGCTGCGGCGGCCCGCCGGGCAGGGCGGCGGCCGGGTCGTCGCCGACGATCACGCCGCCGCCGTGGCCCCAGATCAGGTACCGGTAGGACAGGTTGAGCATGGCGGACAGCCTGTTACGCCCGCCCAGCAGGTAGAACAGGTGCAGTCCCAGCCAGGCCAGCCAGGCGAGCGTGCCGTGGATCCGCACGCCGGGCGGGAGTTCGACGACCGCGCTGCGCCGGCCGATGGTGGCCATGATGCCCTTGTCGTGATAGCGGAACGGCTGCGTCGGCTGGCCCGCGATCAGGCGCGCGATCTGCTTCCCGGCGTGCCGTCCGGACTGGATGGCCGGCTGGGCGACCTGCGGCAGCGCCTGGTCCTCGATCAGCGCGATGTCGCCGGTGGCGAAGATCCGGTCCTGGCCTGCGACCCGCAGGTCGGGCCCGACCTCGATCCGGCCGCCCCGGCCCTGCGGCAGCCCCCAGTGGGACAGTCCGGCCGGCGCGGACACCCCGGCCGCCCAGACCGTGACATCGCTGGGCAGCTCGTCCCCGTTCTCCAGGATCACCCGGTCCTCGGTGATCTCCCTGATCTTGGAGTTCAGGTGCACGTCCACGCCCCGGTGGCGCAGTTCCGCGAGCGCGTAGGCCTGGAGTTTCGGGTGGAACGGCTCAAGCAGCGCGGGGGCCATCTCGACCAGCCGGATGTTCTCGTCCGCCCGGTCCACCTCGGGGAAGGCGTCGTCCAGGGCACGCAGCTCGGCCAGGGCCCCGGCCAGCTCCACACCGGTGGCCCCGCCGCCTACCACGGTGAAGTTGACGGCCTCGCCCGGGCCCGCGACGTCCAGCCGGTCCAGCCGGTCCAGGACGTGATCGCGCAGCACGACCGCGTCGCGGCGGGTATAGAGGCCGACGGTGTGCTCCGCGGCGCCGGTCACGCCGTAATACGCGGCGGACACCCCAATGCCCAGGACCAGGTAGTCATAGTCCAGCACCGCGCCGTCGGTGAGCGTGATCCGGCGCCCGGCCGCGTCGATGCTCCGTAGCTCGCCGTGGCGGAACCTGGCGCCATGCTTGCTCGCGAACACCCGCAGCGGGAATGCCACGTCACCGGGATTCAGCCCGCCGGTCGCCACCTGGTACAGCAGGGGCTGAAAGGTGCTGTAGATGTTCCGGTCGACCAGCATCACCTGCGCGCCCGCGCGGTCGAGCGCCTTCACTGCCGCCAGGCCGGCAAAGCCGGCTCCGACCACGATCACCCGGGGTCCGCCGTCGGCTGGACGGCGGCGCCGCGCACTCATCGCAAGCCTCCTTCGGTCAGTCCCCCTCTCTAAAGCAACCAGCCCAGGACGGCAAACATGCCCCGGCAGGGCCTCCCACAGTCCTACCTTCCCGGGGCTTCGTGCAATACGGCCTGCGCTGGCCGGCTGGTCCCCCGCGCGCGTGATCCCCGGGCCGGCGAAAGCGCCTGAAGGCGCCGGATCAGCGGTTGACCACGGCCAGTTCGGGCCGGGCGCACGGAGGCGGCGCAGTCCCGGCCGGCTGCGGGCCAACCTTGCCGCAGACCGCGAGCAGCACCGCGTCCTCGCCCGGCGGGGCGCTTCCCCCGATGCCGGACAGGTCCACGAAGTAATGCGGCCAGGGCAGCGGCCGGCTCGTCCAGAGCACCCGCTGCGTGGCGATGTCGTAGGCCCAGGCTTTGCCTAGCCCGCCGTGGTCGATGCCGAGAACGGCGCCCTCGCGGACCCCGTACAGCCCGGATGAGGAGGCGGCGTTGACCCGGGCCAGGATGGTCCCGGTCTGCGGATCGACCCCGATGAGCGTATTTCCGGAAAGCAGGTAGAGCCGCCTGGCGACCGCGTCGACCGTGTCAGGCAGCGCATTGGGGTACTGCCACAAGTCCCGGCCCGTGCTGCCGCTGTACGCCTTGGCCCACCGCGCCGAGGAGAACACCACGACGCCCTGGTAGGCGAGGCTGAGCGTGCCGACATAGGACGAACCGTGCGGTCGGACGACGCGCTGCGCTCCCGTGGCGAGGTTGATCCGGCGCAGCGCGGTGACCGGCGCGGAACCCAGGTAACCGTCGGCCGCCACCGCGAGGTAGAGCTGGCGGCCGCCCACCTGCCAGTCCTGCGGGACCGGGCCGGTAGGGACGCTCCAGCGCACGGCGCCGGTGCGGTTGGCGTAGCTGGTCACCGCGTGTGGCCCGACGACGACGGTGGCGCCAGGGCTGGCCGCAACCGCCCCGCCGAACTGGGCGGCCGGGTACGCACGCACCTGGCGCCCGGTGCTGGCCCGGAGCACCACCTCGCGCCGCGGCGGGCCGCCGGCCGCAGCAGGCCCGCCGCCCGTGGCGGGCGCGGCGCCCGGCGACGGCGTGCTCCCCGCAGCCGGCGTGGCGCGTGGCGACGGCGTGGCCCCGCGCGCCGGCGCGCCGCTCTGGTTCGGCGTGGCCTCCGTCGGCATGGTGATTGGGGTCGGCGTGGATCCTGGCGCCGGCGCGCTCTGGTTCGGCGTGGCCACTCGCGCCGGCGCGCCGCTCGTGGCCGGCGTGGGCCCGGGCCACAACGTGGATCCCGGTGTGGGCGTGGCGCCGGTCGCCGGCGTGGTTGCGGTCGCCGGGCTGGCGCCCGGAGCCGGTGGCGTGACCCCGACGGTGACGACGCCCGGCCATACCCGTACCGCAGTGATCGCCGACCCGGGGGCGAACCCGGTGAGCCTGGTCGTCCAGAGCCGCCGGCCGGTGCTGGCCCGGTAGGCGGAAACGGTCAGCCCGGAACCGATCGCGGCGAGTTGCGCGCCCATCGCGCCGTACGCCTGGCCGGTGGCCGGCGTGATCCCCGTTATCCCGTTCTGCACAGTCCAGGACCCGGGCAGCGGCCGGATCCACCGCACGGCGCCGGCCTTCTCACAGCCCGAATGCTGGCACTGGGACAAGGATGAGGTCGCCGCCATGCCCGGGGTGGCCGCGGTAAGGATCAGCACGGCCGCGAACGCCAGGCGGCGAACCCACGTGGGCCAGCGCTGCGTTACCTTCACGACTTCGCCCCGCGCCTTTCCCGGGCTGCCGTAGCTCTGTCTCGAATCCCTGCCGCGGACCACGGTAGCGTGGCCACCTGAGAGCTGGCTGGAGCATTATGGGGCGGCCCTGGCGTGTGACACGGTTTGCCGCCCGTGCCAGGCGCGGCGGTGGATAGCGTAGGCGTGGCCACGCCGGGCAAGGCCAGACGAGCAGGACCGGCGGCCTGACGGATCGACCGATGGAGATGAGCTATGACCGCGCGCGCGCCATTGCCTTACGACTTCATGCCGTCTGTTCCCTCGTTCACGCTGGAGAGCACTGACGTGGCCGAAGGGCAGCAGATGTCCGATGCCCAGGTGTTCGACGGCTTCGGCATGACCGGGCAGAACATTTCCCCGCAGCTGAGCTGGCGCGGCTTCCCCGCGGAGGCCAAGAGCTTCGCAGTCACCTGCTACGACCCCGACGCCCCCACCGGATCCGGCTTCTGGCACCTGGTGCTGCTGGATGTGCCCGTCTCGGTCACCGAACTGGCCACTGGCGCGGTCAGCGGTGACCTTTCCGGGCTGCCCGCCGGGGCGTTCTGCGTGCGCAACGACTACGGCGTCAAGGCGTTCGGCGGGGCCGCGCCCCCCGCGGGCGAAACACACCGGTACGTGTTCGCCGTGCACGCGCTCGACGTGGACGACCTGGCCAGCCAGGGCGTGGACGCCAACGTCTCACCCGCAGTTGCCGGGTTCAACCTCCGCTTCCACACCATCGCCCGCGCACTGCTTATCCCGGTGTTCGGCCACTGACCGGGACCAGGACAACCGTGATCCCCCGTACATGACTGGCCTGGCGGCGAAGCTCAAACCCGGCCGTGGTTCGCCTACGATAGGGGGCGGCCGGGGGTTTCAATGGACCTTTTTGAGGACAGGCGATGGGCAAGGCGAGCAGGATCAAGCAGCAAAGCGCCCGCGAGAAGATCGCGGCGCAGCGTGAGGCGGCGCGCAAGGCCGAGCGGCGCAACCGGATTCTGATCACGGGTGGCAGCACGATCGTCGTCCTGGTGATCGTCCTCGCCTTCATCATCGTCAAACTCAGCCAGGGCTCCCCGTCCAGCTCGGGCAACTCCTCGAGCACCGGCACCGCGCTCCCGGCCAGCGTGGCCAGCCAGGTCACCGGGGTGCCGGCCGCCACGCTGGACAAGGTCGGCAAGGGCGCGGTGCCCACGTTCACCCAGGGGAAGCCGCCGTTCACCCCCGGCTCGGGCGCGGCGCTGACCTCCGGCGGCAAGCCAGAGATGCTCTACATCGGCGCCGAGTACTGCCCGTACTGCGCGGCCATGCGCTGGTCCATGGCGGTCGCGCTGAGCCGGTTCGGCACACTATCCACCCCGCTGCACGGCATCCACTCCTCGTCCACAGACGTCAACCCCAACACCGCGACGCTGACGTTCTACAAGTCCGGCTATCACAGCCCCTACCTGGCCTTCACCCCGGTGGAGACCACGACCGTCAGCAAAGCCCCGCTGCAGAGCCCGACGCAGGCGCAGAACGCGATCTGGGCGAAGTACGAGCCCGACCCGAACACCCGTGGCTACCCGTTCATCGTCTTCAGCAACAAGCAGGTGATGAAGGGCCCCATCTACGACGCCGCGGCCCTGCAGGGCAAGTCGTGGAGCCAGATCGCCGCCGCGCTGAAGGACCCGACGTCGCCGGTCTCGCAGAGCGTGCTCGGCGCGGCCAACTACATCACCGGCGCCATCTGCCAGATGACCAACAACCAGCCCGCTAACGTCTGCAACTCGGCAGCGGTCACCGCCGTGAAGAGCGGGCTCTGATGGCCACCCGCAAGCCGGGCGCCACGGCCAGGCCGGCCAGCGGCGGCGCCAAGTCCCGGGACAAGGGCACCCGCGGCGGACGGCCGGAAGCAAGCACCACCACAGGGCCGCGGCCGGGCAACCGCCCCGGCGGCGGGCGCGCCGGGAACGGCCGGCCGGCGCCTGCGCGGACGGCGGCGCCGGTCAAGGCCGCCGCTGTCGCGGAGGAACAGCCCGCGGCGCCGCCGCTGTGGTTCCAGCTCACCACCTGGATCCTGTCGCTCGGCGGCCTTGGGGCTTCCATCTACCTGACGATCGCCCACTTCAACACCTCGGTGACGCTCGCCTGCCCGGCGACCAGCACGATCAACTGTGAGAAGGTGACCACGAGCCCGGAATCGTACGCGTTCGGCATCCCGGTCGCCGTGCTCGGGCTGGCCTTCTACGTGTTCCTGGCGGTCGTCAACTCCCCTTGGGCATGGCGGATTACCTGGCCGCCGCTCCGCTGGGCGCGCGTCGGCGCCATGGTGGTCGGCATCCTGTTCGTGCTCTACCTGATCTACGCGGAGCTTTTCTCCATCGGCGCGATCTGCCTGTGGTGCACCAGTGTTCACGTGATCACTTTCGCCTTGTTCGTGCTGATCGTGTTCGGCGCCGCGGCCGGGTACGGCGCGGCCAAGGCGCCCACGCGCGCCTGACGCCGGGAACGCGCGGCCGCGGAAATGCCGCCCGCCGCGAAAACGTTTGTGCTCCGTGGAGCTATGAAGACACCGGAGAACAGAGACCAAGACACGACCACTGAGCGCGCGCGGGAACCAGCCAGCGCGCGGCGCGCCACGGCCCGCGGGCGCGGCTGGATCGCGCGGCTGGCCGGGTACTGCTGGCGGTACCCGCGCAATGTGATCCTCGCCGTGAGCGGCACTCTGGTGGTCAGCGCGGTCGGGATCGCCATCCCGCTGATCCAGCGCAACATCGTGGACAGCCTTACCACCACGGCGGGGGCCGCCATCTGGCCGCTGGCGGTGGCCTTGCTCGCCGCGGCGCTGGCCAACTTCGGCGCGCTGTACCTGCGGCGCTACCGGGCCGGCCAGCTCTCCCTCGACGTGCAGCACGACCTGCGCACGGAGATTCTTGGCTCGCTGTCCCGCCTGGACGGCACCCGCCAGGACGAACTGCACACCGGCCAGATCGTGAGCCGCTCGATCTCCGACATCACGATGGTGCAGAGCCTGCTGTCCATGGTGCCGATGCTGATGGGCAACGCGGTCCTGTTCGCCGGCTCGCTGATCGCCATGGCGATACTGTCGCCGGTGCTCACCCTGGTGGCGCTCGCCGTCGCGCCCAGCTTGTGGTTCATCTCGCTGCGATCCCGGCGCAACCTGTTCCCCGCGAGCTGGGACGCGCAGCAGCGCGCGGCGGCCGTGGCGGAGGTGGTCGAGGCCGCGGTGACCGGCGTGCGCGTGGTGAAGGGGTTCGGGCAGGAAACGCAGGAGATAGAGCGGCTCGAAGGCGCCAGCTCCGCGCTGTACGGCGCCCGGGTGCGCACGGTGCGCCTGATGGCCAAGTACAACCCGGCCCTCCAGGCGGTCCCCGCGCTCGGCCAGGTCGGGGTGCTGGCGCTGGGCGGCTGGATGGCCCTGAACGGGTGGATCACGCTCGGCACGTTCCTGGCCTTCTCCTCCTACCTGATGGCGATGGTCTGGCCGGTCCGGTCCCTGGCAATGCTCGTGACGCTGGGGCAGGAGGCCCGGGCCAGCGTGATCCGGGTGTTCGAGGTGGTCGACGCCCGTCCGGTGGTCACCGACCGGCCCGGCGCCGCGGCGCTGCCGCCGCAGACCCCGGGCGTGGAGTTCGATGACGTCTGGTTCGGCTACCTGCCGTCGCAGCCGGTGCTGCGCGGCCTGTCGCTGCGGGTGGCGCCGGGCGAGACGCTGGCTGTGGTCGGCACCGCGGGCTCTGGCAAGTCCACGATCTCGCTGCTGCTCCCCCGCTTCTACGAGGTGGGCAGCGGCCAGGTCAGGGTCGGCGGTCACAACGTCAGGGACCTCACCCAGGACTCGCTGCGCGCGGCGATCGGGCTGGTGCTGGAGGACACCTTCCTGTTCTCCGACAGCGTCGCTGAAAACATCGCCTTCGGCCAGCCGGACGCAACCAGGGAGCAGGTCATGGCCGCGGCCCGGGCGGCCGAGGCCCACGAGTTCATCGCCGACCTGCCCCAGGGGTACGACACCGTGGTGGGCGAGCAGGGGCTCACCCTGTCCGGCGGCCAGCGGCAGCGGGTCGCGCTGGCCCGCGCGCTGCTCACCGACCCCCGGATCCTGGTGCTGGACGATGCCACCTCCGCCGTGGACCCGCGGGTCGAGGCCGATATCCACCAGACGCTGCGCCGGGTGATGCGGGGCCGGACCACGCTGCTGATCGCGCACCGCCGGTCCACGCTGCGGCTCGCGGACCGCATCGCGGTGCTCGACGAGGGCCAGCTGGTCGCCGAGGGAACCCATGAGGAGTTGCTGGCGGACTGCCCGCTCTACCGGCTGCTGCTGGCAGGCCCGGGCGACGACGCGGAAGGCATCGACGCCGGCGAGCTTGGCTTTTATCAAGACGATCCTGCGGAGCAAGACCCGGACGGCGCAGCGCCGGTCCGGCCCGCCGCAACCGTCCTGAGGCCGGCCGCCGGGGAACCCGTGGCCCCGCCCGCAGCGGCCGTGACGGGCGCCGCCGCCAGAGAACCCGCGGCCCCGGCGCCGGCCAGGTCCACGTCCGGCAGGCTCGGCGCCAATGCCTCGGGCAGCTTCCTCGCCGGGATACCCGCCTCCCCGGAACTGCTGGCCCAGGTCGATGCCCTGCCGCCCGCAACGGAGACGCCGGGGGTGGACACCGCCGCGGCGCGCGCGCCCGACCCGCACTTCACGCTGCGCCGGCTGCTGCGTCCGTTCCTCATCGCGTTCGCCGTGGGCCTGGTGCTCGACGGGCTGGACGCCCTGGCCAGCCTGGCCATGCCGGCCCTGGTCCGGGGCGGCATCGACCACGGCATAGAGACCGGGGCGGTGGCGGTCATTGGGGCCGTGTCGCTGGCGGCGCTGCTGATCACCGGCGCCGACTGGGTGATCAACGCGGTGCAGACCACCGTGGTGGGCCGGACCGGCGAGCGGCTGCTCTACACGCTGCGCGTGAAGATCTTCGCGCACCTGCAGCGGCTCGGGCTCGACTATTACGAGCGTGAGCTGTCCGGCCGCATCATGACCCGGATGACCACCGACGTGGAGGCGCTCTCCTCATTCCTGCAGACCGGCCTCATCACCATGGTGAATTCGGTGCTGCTGATCGTGGGGGTGATGGCCGCGCTGCTGGTCATCAACCTGGCCCTGGGGCTGACCGTGCTGGCGATCATGCCGGTGGCGATCGCGGCCACGGTGGTGTTCCGCAGCAAGGCGTCCGTGGCCTACCAGGACGCGCGGGAGAAGGTCAGCGCGGTCAACGCCGACCTGCAGGAGAACGTGGCCGGCCTGCGCGTCTCCCAGGCCTACCGCCGCGAGGAGCGCAACCTGGAGCGGTTCGCCGGGCGCAGCGACGCCTACCGCAGGTCCCGGCTGCGGGCGCAGCGCTACATCGCGCTGTACTTCCCGTTCGTGCAGTCCCTGTCCATCCTGGCCAGCGCCCTGGTGCTGCTGGTCGCGGCGGGCCAGATGAGCAGCGGCGCGCTGACCGCGGGTGCGCTCATCGCTTACCTGCTCTACATCGACATGCTGTTCTCGCCGGTGCAGCAGATCTCCCAGGTGTTCGACGGGTACCAGCAGGCCGCGGTGGGCGTGCGCCGGATCCGCGAACTGCTGCACACCCCGACCTCGACCCCGCAGGCCGCGCATCCCCGGCCGGCCCCGCGCGGCCGGGCCCGCATCGAATTGCAGGATGTCCATTTCAGCTACCTGGGCGCCGGGAAACAGGCCCTCGCCGGGGTCAGCCTGACCGTGGCGCCCGGCGAGACCGTGGCGCTCGTGGGGCAGACCGGGGCGGGCAAGTCCACCCTGGTCAAGCTGGTCGCGCGGTACTACGACGTGACCGGCGGCCGGGTCCTGGTGGACGGCGCCGACGTCCGGGACCTGGACCTGGCCAGCTACCGGCACCGGCTGGGCGTGGTCCCGCAGGAGGCGTTCCTGTTCGCGGGCACGGTAAGCGAAGCGATCGCCTACGGCAGGCCGGAGGCCAGCGATGCCGACATCCGGGCGGCGGCCAGCGCCGTCGGCGCAATGGACATGATCAGCCGCCTGCCCGGTGGTTTCGACCATGAGGTCGCCGAGCGCGGGCGCAACCTGTCCGCCGGGCAGCGCCAGCTCATCGCGCTGGCCCGTGCCTATCTGGTCGATCCGGACATCCTGCTGCTCGACGAGGCGACCGCCGCGCTGGACCTGGTCAGCGAGGCGGCCGTGGCCCGCGCCGCCGAGCGGTTGGAGGCCGCGCGGACCACGCTGGTGGTGGCGCACCGGCTCACCACCGCCGCACGCGCCGACCGGATCGTGGTGCTCGATCAGGGTCAGATCGTTGAGTCCGGGACGCACGAGGAGCTGCTCGCGGCGGGCGGTACCTACGCCTCGCTCTGGGACGCGTTCACCGGCGACGCCACGCTCGCCGCCTGACCGGCGTCGCCTGCCGGGGCCGCGGGGCCCTGGCCGCTCGCCGGGGGCAGCGCCGGCGGCCCGGCCGCCGCCAGCGACGCCTGCCTGCGGGCGCTGCGGCTGAGCGCGGCCAGCTGATCGACCAGGGACCTGGCCTCTTCCTGCCGGCGTTCCCGGAACTCGGCGCGGACGCGCCTGCCCGCGGCATCGAGATGCACCGTGGCCAGCCCGAGGCGCCGCTGCAGCGGGCCCTGCACCAGCCGCACGCTCTGCGCCTTGGCCAGCGGCACCCAGGTCGTCTCCCGGCGCAGCCGCCCAACGACGGCCACGGCCAGCGTGCCGTCATGCCCGGCCGCGAGGAAGTGGTAGCTCAGCGGCGCCTTCCACCAGGCACGCCGCGGCGGCTTGCGGAGCGCGGGCCAGTTGGCCGCGGCGGGCAGCGCGATGGCCAGCAGCCGCCTCGCCTCGTCTGGGCCGCCCACCGGCAGCAGGGCCTTCCGCACCGCCCCGCTGCCCTCCGGATGGTCACGGCCGAGGTGGCCCGCCACGTTGACCTCGAGGCGGCGCCAGCGCAGCGGCCGCCACAACAGCGGCTCGATCATCCGTACCGCCTGGATCCGCGGCACCGGGATGGTCTCGGCCACCGTGCCGAGCAATCCGCGCCGGATCCGCACGCCGTCCGGGGAGACGGCGACGGTGAACGCGTACTGGGTGGAGACCCGCCGCCAGGCGATCGTGCCGCAGATGATCAGCCACCACACCAGCGGGGCGCCGATCGCAAGCAGGCCGCCGGGCACCAGGCTGGCGGTCACCGCGCCCACGGCGACGGCCGCGGCGGCCAGCAGCGCGGCGGGCAGCAGCGCCGAGCCCGCCAGGCGCCCGGTGGGCACCGAGGTGACCACGCGTTCCGCCGGTTCGGGGGTGGCGGGATCCAGGCCATGGTGGGCCGCGAGCAGGCGGGCCCGGAGCGTCTCGGCAGCCTGTTCGGTGAGGTAGGCCAGCCGCCCGTCGGCGTCGCCGGAGCCGGCCAGCCGGACGCGCAGTTCGGCCAGGCCGAGCATCCGGGCGAAGAACGGGCGCACCAGGTCGACGGCCTGGATGCGGGCGATCGGCAGTTGCCGCGAGTCCCGGCGGAGCAGCCCGGTCTCGATGCGCAGGGTGACCCCGTCCACCTTCCACCGGGTGACCAGCCAGTTGACGACCGCTCCGCCCGCGACCAGCACTACCAGCGCCAGGTCCCACCAGCGGGTCCCGGCGCCGTTGCCGATGACTCCCGAGGAGGACAGCCCGGCCAGGGCCAGCACCGCGAGCACCGCCCGGCCGGAGCGCACCAGCGGCGACAGCGGATGCAGCCGCCGCCAGCCATCGTTCATGGCCTCCCTCGCGGGACGTCGTGCCGGAGGCGCGCTAGCAAGCAGGTCGCTGGCTTCGGGAGGCACGTTGGGGGTTCGGGGGTGTCCCCCGGGCTAGCAGAGTCTCGGCGCCGGGACGCCGCAAGGCCGTAGTGGCCATGCGGCGTTCGGCCCGGCGGCTGCGGCGCGCCACCCCTCTCAACACCAGGTGGCCTCGGCCCGCTACTTCCCTCGAAGTCCGGCGGCTGCGGCGTGCCTCGCTCCGAATCCCTCACAGGCCTGCGGCCTTGGCCTCGCCCAGGGCGGCCAGGCGGTCCCGCAACCGCGCTGCCTCGTCGCGCTCCAGGCCGGGGATGCGGGCGTCGCTGGCCGCGGCCGCCGTGTGCAGTTTCACCGTGGCCAGCCGAAACACCCGGTCGACGGGGCCCGCGCTGACGTTGACGAACTGCATCCGCCCGTAGGGGACCACGGACAGCCGGCGGATCAGCACCCCGCGCTCGACGATGAGGTCCTCGTCCCGTTCCTGGTAGACCCAGGAACGGAACCGGTTGCGCGCGAACCAGAGCGCCGCCAGCGAGCCGGCGATCACCACGGCCACCGCGATCACCGCAGCCACTGTCCCGAGCGTCAGCCCGGCCGCCGCGCCCGCGACGACCGCCACCGCGGCGCCGGCCGCGATCACTTCGGCGCAGCGCATCCGCCACAGGCGCGGCGAGGGGCACCTCACCTCGTGATCTGGCGAACCGGGCATGGCCACACGGTACCCCGCGCCGGGCAACCGGCTTGCCGCTGTCGGCGGGTGGCTGCTTGGCTGAGCGCATGAGCACCCCGCACACCACCGGTCAGGCGCCGTCCGCCCCGCACCGCGAGATCACCGCGGCCAACGTGGGGACGGTGGTCAACCGCCATGGAATCCGCACGGTGGAACCGCTGATCCGCCCTTACGTGCGGCACACCCCAGCGATCACGGTTGACCGGGCGGACTTCGGGCTGCCACCCGGGCCCCTGGTGCTCAAGCTGGAGCAGCTCCAGCACGCCGGCGCCTTCAAGGCCCGCGGCGCCTTCGCCAACCTGCTGCTCCGCGACATGCCAGCGGCCGGCGTGGTGGCCGCGTCAGGCGGCAACCACGGCGCGGCGGTCGCCTTCGCGGCCCGGGCCCTGGGCATCCCCGCACGCATCTACGTCCCGCATGTCTCCTCCCCGGCCAAGATCGCCCGGATCCGTGGGTACGGCGCGGACCTGGTCGTGGCCGGCGCCACCTACTCCGATGCCCTGGCCGCCAGCCAGGAGTGGACGGCCAGTTCTGGCGCGCTGCCGGTCCACGCCTACGACCAGGCCGAAACCATGCTCGGGGCGGGCACGCTCGGCATGGAACTGGCCGCCCAGGCGCCCGGCGCCGCCAAGGTCCTGGCCAGTGTGGGCGGCGGCGGCCTGCTCGCCGGGGTGGCCGCCTGGTACGCCGGCCAGGCGCAGGTGATCGGGGTCGAGCCGGAAGGCGCGCCGACCCTCACCGCGGCGATGCGGGCGGGCCGGCCGGTAGACGCCGAGGCCGGCAGCGTGGCGGTGGATTCGCTGGCGCCGCGCCGGGTGGGCGAACTGACCTTCGCCGTCCTGGCGCAGAACGCGGCCCAGGCGCTTTTGGTGGACGACAACGCGATCATCCGCACCCAGGAACTGCTGTGGGATGCGCTGCGCGTCGTGGCCGAACCGGGCGGCTGCGCCGCCCTCGCCGCCCTGGTGTCCGGGCGCTGCCAGCCCGCGCCCGGTGAGACCGTCGCCGTTGTGATCAGCGGCGCGAACACGACCGCGGTCGATTTCGAGCGCGCGCTTGCTGCCAAGAGTTGAGCGGTGGGCCGGGGATAGCTAGGCCTGCCACCCGGCCCACCGCGCCGCCGCCACACCGCACCCTGGGCGTGGGACGGAGCCTGATATTTAGGTATCCATGGCTGGCCTGTGCCGGGCAGGGGCTGGCCTGTGCCCGGCAGGCCAGGCATGGTGCGCTATCGGCGTTGCCTGTGGGTGCGGGTCACCCTGCTGCCCTAGGAAGTGTGGATCCCCGTGCTGGCCCCTGGCGTGCGGGTCTCCCAAGCCATTGCCCTGCCGGCCCTGGCCGGCGCCGGGCTGCCCCGGTTGACCAGCCCCCGGCTGCCCTTGGCGGCCGGCGCCTGACTGGCCTTGGCCCTTGCCTTGCTGGCCCTGGCCTTTGCCCTGCTGGCCTTCGCCCTTGCCCTGCTGGCCCTGGCCGGCGCCCCGCTGCCTGTCGCCATGCCGGTTTGGATGCCGGCTCGGGCTGTGCGCTTTGGCGCCTGACTTGGGCGTCCCGTGGGATGCGAGCTGCCCGGGCGCCGTCGGCTTGCCGCGCGCAGGGCCGGGCTGCAGCGCTGGCGGCGCGTCGGGCGCGCCGATGACATCGTGGGCGAGCCGCTGGATCGGCGCCGGGAGCATATTCGCGAACGCGGCGGTCGCGGCCCCGCCCAGGACCAGGGTTGCGGCTGCGGCGCCCGCCGCGGCCTTCGCGCTGAGCCGTGAGGTCAGCCTGACCGTGCTGCGACGGGCATGCCGCCGCGGCACCGGCACGCCAGCCCGGCGCCGGAACTCGGCCAGGGCGCTGGCCCCACCGGCCAGTTCCCCCAGGCTGGGCTCGGCGCTCAGCGCGGCCAGGACATCCGCTACCGGCTGCAGCTCGGGCGCGACATCCCGTTGCCCGGCAAGCAGCGCCGCCAGGTCGCTGTCCGTCACGGCGGACCCGTCCTGGGGCGGCGATTGCGGGATGTTCGGCATATCACCATTCGGAACGCCGGTACCGGTCACAGCGTTACACCCGTGTCGGCCGTGAGCTGAGCGAGCCGGCGCAGCCCCCGGTGCGCGGCCACCCGGACCGCGCCGGGGCTCTTCTTCAGCAGCCGTGCCACCGACTCGGTGTCGAGCCCCCCGACGACCCGCAGCAGGATCACCTCGGCCTGCAACTGCGGCAGCCCGGACACCAGTGCGATCGCGGCGGCCGTGCTGAGGTGCTCCAGCGCGGCCTCGGCGGAATCCTCCGTCCTGGGCAGCTGCGCCACGGCTGCGTCGTCCAGCGGCGCTTCCGGGCGGCGCGAGCGATGCCTGGCCAGATCGATCGCCCGGCGGCGGGCCGTGGTGAACAGCCATGCACGCCACGCCTGCTCGTCGCCCCGGAACGACCGCAGGCCCCGGACAACCTGGACCCAGGTCTCCGCCGCGAGGTCCTCCTCGGCGCCCCGCGCGATCACTCGCAGATAGCGGAGCAGGGCCGGGTTGACATCCCGCCACAGCCGGGAGAAAGCCGGCTCGCTGCCGCCCTGCGCGGCCGCCAGCAGGCTCGCGAACTCCTCATTTATCACAGCGCCGGGTGTCCTTAGCGCCCGCCGATATCCTCGCTCCACACTTGGGGGTACCGCTCCTGGAATTCCCGCATGACCGCCTTGCAACGCTCGTCGTCGGCCAGCATCACCGTGACTCCGTGCCTCCTGAGGAATTCCAGGTCTCCGGCGAAGGTGGTGGCCTCGCCGACGACCACCCTCGGTATCTGGAACAGCAGAATCGCCCCGGTGCACATCTGGCACGGGGAGAGCGTGGTGTAGACCGTCATGCCGAGGTAAGAGGCCTGCCTTCCGGCGTTGCGCAGGCAGGACATCTCGCCATGGGCGATCGGGTCAGCCGACTGGACCCGTTCGTTGTGCCCGGATGCGATCAGGCGCCCTCCCGCGGCCAGCGCCGCTCCCACCGGCACGCCACCGACGGCGAGGCTTGCCCTGGCCTCGGCCAGCGCCACGTCCATCATTGCCTGATCGACCTCGGCTGGCGTCTCCGTTTCCATAGGCAACTCCCTGTCGCGCCGTGCCGCAGAGCTGTCGAGTCGAGGCTAGCGGCGTTTCGCGGTCTGCGACATGTGCCTCGGGTCAGATCTTCGCGATCGCGGCGCCTGGGCGGAGACGCGCCGGCCAACCGCTCGTCAGGTCCCGCCGCCGACGCCGAGCGCGGTGAGCACCACCAGCACCAGCGTCGAGACCGCGAACGCCCCGTGCGCCAAGACGATGACCAGCGGGAAGTTCCCCTCCGCTGGCATCTCTTTGACCGGGAACATCCCGTCCAGCGGGCCGCCGACGGCGACCGGCGTGCGGTAGACGGGGATCCACCGGGCGAACATGGTGAATCCGAGCAAGGCGATGGCTACCAGGATCCCCACGGCTGCCCAGGCCAGCTCGCTCCGGTCGATGAGCAGGTAAAGGACCCACACCACCAGCCCCGACACCGCGAGCGTGACGTGCGACAAGATCACCGGCAACGGCAGTCGGCTAGCCGCCTTGTCCTGCCGGGTGGCGTCGTTCTCGATCAGCCACACGGCCAGCATGTAGAGGCCCCACAGGGCAGTGATGAACCAGACAAGCAAGGCGATGAAGCGCATTAGCCTCTCAGCTTCTTTCCCCGTGGCCGCAGCCCAGGCGGCCCACCCACCCAACGGAGAATCATCACATTACCGGCAATATGTCACCGTACGCCGCTATTACCGCCAGCCTTCAATGATGCCACCGGCTCCCGCCGAGTAGGCCCCAAGTCGGGCCAGCCCGGCCCCTGCAATCGTTCGCTTAGCCTTCGCTTAGCCTTCGCTTCGGATCGGCCTCCAGCGGCCTCGCGGGTCAGAACGCCGGATTCTCCGAATACGTCCCCCACTCATCCCGCAGCGCACCGCAGATCTCACCGAGCGTGGCCTCGGCCTGAGCCGCGGCCAGGATGGACGGGATCATGTTCTGGGTGGACCTCGCCGCCGCGATGACCTCGGCCAGCGCCCGGTCCACAGCCCTGGCGTCGCGCTCGGCCCGCCGCAGCGCCAGCTCGGCCACCTGGTCCCGCTCGACCTGGTGGCTCACCCGCAGGATCTCCACCGGTTGCCCGACCGTGTCCGGGTAGCAGTTGACCCCGACGACCCTCTTGTCGCCCTTCTCGAGTTTCTGCTGGTAGACGAAGGCCGCCTCGGCGATCTCGGCGGAGAACCACCCGGTCTCGATGCCGTGCAGGATGCCGCTCATCATCGAGCCGTCGGCGCCGAGCGCGCGGATCCGCGCGAAGATCTCCTCCGCCTCCTGCTCCAGCCGGTCGGTGAGCGCCTCCAGGTACCACGACCCGCCGAGCGGGTCAGCCACGTTGACCACGCCGGTCTCTTCCATGATGACCTGCTGGGTGCGCAACGCTATCTCCGCCGCCCGCTCGCTGGGCAGCGCGAGCACCTCGTCGAGCGCGTTGGTGTGCAGCGAGTTGGTGCCGCCCAGGACGGCGGCCAGCGCCTCGATCGCGGTGCGCACGACGTTGTTGTCGGGCTGCTGAGCGGTCAGCGACACCCCGGCGGTCTGAGTGTGGAACCGGAGCCACTGTGCGCGCTCGGTCCGCGCGCCGTAGGTGTCGCGCATCCACCGCGCCCAGATCCGCCGGGCCGCGCGGAACTTGGCGATCTCCTCGAAGAAGTCGATGTGCGCGTCGAAGAAGAACGAGAGCCCGGGCGCGAAGACCTCCACATCCAGGCCCCGGGACAGCCCGAGTTCGGTGTAGCCGAACCCGTCGGCCAGGGTGAACGCGAGTTCTTGCGCGGCCGTGGACCCGGCCTCCCTGATGTGGTAGCCCGACACCGACAGCGGCTTGTAGTCGGGGATCTCGCGGGCGCAGAACTCCATGAGATCGCCGATCAGGCGCAGGTGCGGCTGCGGCGGGAACAGCCACTCCTTCTGCGCGATGTACTCCTTGAAGATGTCGGTCTGCAGCGTGCCGTTCAGCGCCGCCATCTGCGCGCCCTGCCGCTGCGCGGCCGCCACGTACATGCAGAACACCGGGATCGCCGGGCCGCTGATCGTCATCGAGGTAGTGACATCGGCGAGCGGGATCCCGTCGAACAGGGCCTCCATGTCGCGGGCCGAGTCGATGGCCACGCCGCAATGGCCGACCTCCCCCGCCGCGCGCGGCTCGTCGGAGTCGCGGCCCATGAGGGTGGGCATGTCGAAGGCGACCGACAGCCCGGCGCCGCCCGCGTTCAGCAGCATCTTGTACCGCTGATTGGTCTGGCGGGCGTTGCCGAAGCCGGAGAACTGGCGGATCGTCCAGGCCTTCCCCCGGTACCCCGCCGGGTACAGGCCACGGGTGAACGGGAACTCCCCCGGCCAGCCGATCCGCTCGAAACCGGGCGCCACACTGCCGGGCGGCGGCCCGTACACCGGATCGACCTCTAGGCCAGACAGGGTGGTGAAGTCCGCCTCGCGCCGCCGCGCCGCGTCATAGCGGCGCTGCCAGCGGCGACGGCCGTCCTCCGCCTCTTGCGCGCCGGGTGCTGCAGGTGCGTCCATAGAGATCCTCCGGGGCCGCTGAGCCAAAATAGTAGGACGTCCTACTATCTTGCCTCTCAGTCTAGCCCCGCTTCCGAGGCGGGCCGACGCCCGCCGCCGGCGATGCGGGCGTTCAGCGGCCCGGGTTCGTCGCGGCGCCGCCGGCCCAGCGGCACGTTTCACCGCAACCGGACCGGCCTCCACGGCGTCTCAGGTAATGCCCGGGCAATGCGGGGGCGTGCCCGGACAGCAAGTCGGAGACCGCACGGAAGGTGTGGTAGACCTGTGCAAACCGGACCTGTCGAGATCGCCGCGCCTGCGCCGAGGACGATGGCCTTGGCAGGGCCGTGGATCGCCCCCACGGGCACATCCAGCCGGGGAGACCACGTGGGCACGTTCCGCGCCAGCGACCGGCTAGCCGCCGAGGAGTTGTTCCATGCGTGCTACCCGCGGCTCGCAGGTTGGATCCGGCGCCTGGTCGACGATGACGACACCGCGCACGAAATCGCATCCGAGGCGTTCACCAGGCTGTTGGCCCGGTGGTCGTCCCTAGACAATCCGCAGAGCTACCTCTACATGATCGCGACGAACTTGATCAGAGACCACTGGCGCAGGCTCGGCCGGGAGCGGCGCGCGCTGCGCGCCGTGAGCGCCACCATCCCGGCCGAGGCCGTATATCACCCGGCACAGGACGTGGACGTGCGCGCCCTCATCCAGTCGCTGCCCGACCGGCTGCGCCAGCCGTTCCTGCTCCACTACTACGCCGGGTTCCCGGTCCGGGACGTCGCGGAGATGCTCGGGCGGCCGGAGGGCACGGTCAAGGCCGACTTGCACCACGCACGCGCCAGGCTCCGCGCTGTGCTGGGGGAAGCTCATGGATGAGCCCCGCGACGACATCGACACCTGGCTCGAGGAACGGGTAACGCCCTTGCTGCCACGTCCGGGCACCTTCGAGCAGGTCAGGAAGCGGGCGCGCCGGCGCAAGCTCAGGCAGGCGGCCATCGCCGTCACCGGGACCGCCGTGGTGGCGGCGGCCGCGATCGCCGTCCCCCGGCTGGTGGCGCCCGGGCATGTCGGCGAGGCGCCGCTGGCGGAATCCAGCGCGACGACACCAGCGCAGCAGAACTCACCAAGTCCGGCCCAGCCGTCATCTTCGGGCACCGCCGGGTCCGAGGAGGGCTCCGCAACGCCGACGCCCTCACCCACGTCGGACCTGGTCCCGCCCCACTTCGCGGCCGCCTCGGTCACGTTCGTTTCCAGGGACACCGGGTGGGTCATCGGCCAGGCCAGGCACCCCCGGCCACTGCGGGCCGCCCGACCCCAACATCTGCACCTCGGTCGCGGGAACCAACGACGCCGGGCAGAGCTGGCATGGCATGCCGGCGCCGGTCACCGGGGCGCCAGACGGCAGCACCGGGGTTAGCCAGATCAGGTCCCTCGACGGCGTCCACGGGTGGGCGTTCGGCCCGCAGTTGTATGCCACCCACGACGGCAGCCTTCACTGGAGGCAGATCGCGACCCACGGGATGCGGGTGACCGGCCTGGAGACCGTGAGCGGCGTGGCGTTCGCGATCTGGGCCCGGTGCGCCGGGACCGGCGCGGACTTCGCGGCGGGCTGCACCAGCTTCTCGCTTTATTCCAGCCCGGCCGGCCAAGATGCCTGGACGCCCGTGGCGGGCGTGACCGGCCTCGGCGCGAGCGGCGGCGCTCCCGCCTCCGCGCAACTGGTCCTTACCGGCAGCCGGGGTTATCTGCTGGCCCCGGGGGGCCAACTGTTCAGCGGCCCGGTCACCAGCCGCCCGCACTGGCATCTGGTCACCTCGGGCCCGGGAACGCTTCCGTGCTCCCCCGGGGCCGCGGAGGTCGACGGCCACCCACTGCAAGCCATGCTGGCGTCCACCGGCCCGGGGCTCGCATTGCTGTGCGCGGACCAGAGCAGCGGCGGCACGCAGACCAAGACCCTCTACTACTCGGCCGACGGCGGCCGTACCTGGCGCCTGGCCGGCCTGGCCCCGGCGCAGGGCATCGCCATCTCGCTCTCCGGGACACCGGACGGGCCGGTCATGGTGGCGACCAGCAACGGCATCGACGTCTCCACCGGCGCCCCCGGGAATGGCGCCGTGAGCTGGCACACGGCCCGCGGGGCGGGCGCGCCCGGCGGCTACTCCTACGTGGGGATGACCACCTCGGCTCAGGGTGTCGCGGTGCCGGTCAAGCTAGGCCTGGATGGGGTCTGGTTCACCTACGACGGCGGGGCTCACTGGCAGAAGTCCCCGGTCCGCTGAGGCCGCGTGGCGGTGTCGCGGCTACCCGTCGCCGGCGGGCGCGACCGGCGCTGGCCGGAAGTCCCCGGCCGACACCCGCAGCCCGCGCAGCAGAGTGAATAGCTCCGCGAGTTCGGGCGGGCCATACCCGGCCATCCCGAACCGGGCGGCCATCAGGTCCGCGGTCGAACGCGTCACCACGTCGCGGCCACCCGGGGTGATCTCCGCCAGCGTTCCCCTGCCATCGCGGGGGTTGGGACGCCGCCGGACCAGGCCGTCCCGCTCCAGCCGGTCGACGGTGTTGGTGACGCTGGTGGGGTGCACCATGAGCCGCTCGCCGATGACCCGGAGCGGCAGCGAGCCGGCGCGGCTGAACGCCAGCAGCACCAGCGCCTCGTACCTGGCAAAGGTGAGGCCGTACGGGCGGAGCAGGCCATCCAGCCCAGCCAGGAGTATCTGCTGCGCTCGCATGATCGAGGTGACCGCAGCCATCGCGTCGGCCGGGCCGAACCTTTCCGCCCAGATCTCGGCGGCGCGCTCAATCGGATCGAACGGGAGGTCCAGCGGCTTCGCCACAGGCACACGCTACCGCCACGGCTGGCCCGGGCTAGGCTGCCTGACATGGACTGGAGCCTGCTTGGCTGCGGGGCCAGCGGGCACCTGACGTTCGCCCCCGACGAGCCCGCGCTGCGCGACCGGCTCAACGTCGCCACGCGCGAGGGCCCAGCCTGGCGCTGCCTGCGCTGCGGGACGTTCGTCATCGGCGAGCCCGTGGCGACCGGCCCAGCGGCGGACGCGCCCCAAGTGCGGCGCGCCGAGCAGGTGCGCAGTGCCCTCATCCTGCGCATCTTCGCGGTGGAACGGTTCCTCCGGGCGCTGATCTTCGCCGCGCTGGCTATCGCGGTGTGGCGGTTCTCGGTATCCCGGCTCTCCTTCGAGCAGGCCTACGATCAGGCGCTGTCGCCGCTCAGGGCGCTGCTGCGCGACTTTGGCTTCAGTGTGGAGCATTCCAAGCTGCTCGGCCTGCTCCACGAGGCCTTCACGGTGGACTCCCGCACGCTGGGCTACATCGCGCTCGGCCTCGGCGCGTACGCGCTGATCGAGGTCATCGAGGGTATCGGGCTGTGGCTGGTCAAGCGCTGGGGCGAGTACTTCGCGATGATCGTCACGTCGCTGGGCCTGCCGTACGAGATCTATGACCTGACCAACAAGGTGACCGTGCTCCGTGTGGTGGCCTTCGTGATCAACCTGGCCCTGGTCCTTTACCTGGTGCTGACCAAGCGCCTGTTCGGTGTGCGCGGCGGAAAGAAGGCCTACGAGGCCAAGCTGCGCAGCGAGTCGATCCTGGACGCCGAGATGGCTACCCTCGACGCGGAGCAAGGCGCGGCAGACGGGCCGGAAGCGACGGCCCCAGCCGCCGCCACCGGCGGCTTTCCGCCAGCCGCCAGCCCCCTGGCTGCGTCAGGGCTGGCCGGGCCGGACGCGGGGCTGGCCTGGCCCGACGCGGAAACCCCGGCCGCCGCCCGGCCGCCCTGGCCGAACGCGGAAACCCAGGCCGCCGCTGGGGCCCCCTGGCGCGACGCGGAAACCCCGGCCACGGAGCCGACATCCGCTGGGGCAGCACCTGCGATCAGCGAGTCAGCGCCTGCGCCTCCCGCCGGGCCAACGCCCGCGCCCGCCGGCGAGCCAACGCCCAGCGATGCGGCCGACGGGCCAGCGCCACCCCTCCCCCGGCGCCGGCGCGCCCGCTGACACCCCTCGTTGTGGTCGTTGTCACAACGACCACATTCCCTGCCCCGCGGCCCGCGCTCCTAGGCACTCCCCACCCGGAAGGTTTGTCTGGCTGCGCCAACCATCACATTCTTTGGGGATGGCTGCGCCAACCATGACAAACGGGTTGGGGGTTAACGACTCTAGGCGGGCGGGTCCGCGTCCAGCAGTTCGTCGGCGGCGGTGAACGGGTCCAGCTTGCCCTCGGCGACCTGGCCAGCCAGGTCGTCGAGCCGGGAGTCCCCGGGCAGGCCGCCGACGCGCCGGCGCAGCTCGGCGAGCGCGATCGCGGCGATCTCCTCGCGGGCCCGGGCCAGCCGCCGGGCCTCGCCCTGCCCCGAGGAGTCCAGCCAGGCCCAGTGCGCGTCCACCTTGGCGACCAGTTCGGCGATGCCCTCGCCCTTGACCGCGACCGTGGTCACGATGGGAGGTTTCCAGTCATCCGCGCTGCGGCGGGCCATCGCGATCATGCTCCGCAGATCCCTGACCGTTTCCTGGGCGCCCGCTTTGTCCGCCTTGTTCACCACGAACACGTCCCCGACCTCAAGGATCCCGGCCTTGGCCGCCTGGATGGCGTCGCCCATGCCGGGCGCCACGGTCACCAGCGTGGTGTCGGCGAGCGAGGCGACCTCGACCTCGGCCTGGCCCACGCCCACCGTCTCCACCAGCAGCACCGCGAAGCCGGCGGCGTCCAGCATCCGCAGCGCCTGCGGGGCCGCCTGGGACAGGCCGCCGAGGTGGCCGCGGGTGGCCATGGACCGGATGAACACATCCGGATCGGTGGCGTGGTCCTGCATCCGGACCCGGTCACCAAGCAGCGCACCGCCGGTGAACGGGGAGGTGGGGTCAACGGCGAGCACGGCCACCCGCTGGCCCCGCTCGCGGTAGGCCGCGACCAGCGCGGCGGTGACCGTGGACTTGCCCACCCCCGGCGCCCCGGTGAGCCCGATGATCCGGGCCTGCCCGCTCAGCGGGGCTAGCGCCCTAGCGACCGCCCGCAGCTCCGGCTCGGCGTTCTCGACCAGGGAGATCAGCCGGGCCAGCGCCCGTGGATCGCCCGCCCTGGTCTTCTTGATCGCCTCGTGTGCGCGGTCCGCGGCCGTCGAGGGCGGTCCGGCCGGGTCAGACCGGGTTGCGAGATGCCTTTTGTCAGACACGGGCAGTGTCACGCCGCAGCCGCCGGGCCGAACGCCGCATGAGGCGCCCCAGGCGCCGTTGCGGTGTCCCGGCGGCGAGGACACGCCTCCCGAAGCCAGCGAAGCGCCCGCGAGGGAGGCCATGAAGAGCGCTCAGGCATGGTCGCCCGGCACGCGCAGCAGCAGCGCGCTGCCCTGCCCGCCGCCCCCGCACAGCGCCGCCGCGCCCAGGCCGCCGCCGCGCCGGCGCAGCTCGCAGGCGAGGTGCAGGGCGATCCGCGCGCCGGAGGCCCCGATGGGGTGCCCGATGGCGATCGCGCCCCCGTTGACGTTGACCTTGTCCGGGCCGACGCCCAGGTCGCGCATGGACTGCAGCACCACGGACGCGAACGCCTCGTTGATCTCGATCAGGTCCAGGTCGTCCACCCCGAGCCCCGCCTTGCCCAGGGCGTGCCGGATCGCCCGGGAGGGCTGGGACTGCAGCGAGTTGTCCGGGCCTGCCACGTTGCCGTGCGCGCCGATCTCGGCCAGCACTGGCGCGCCGCGGGCGGCGGCCGCCTCCGCCGACATCACCACCACGGCACATGCCCCGTCGGAGATCTGCGACGCCGAGCCCGCGGTGATCGTGCCGTCAGCCCCGAATGCCGGGCGGAGCCTCGCCAGCGACTCGGCCGTGGTCTCGCCCCGCACCCCCTCGTCGGTGTCGAACACCACGGGGTCCCCGCGCCGCTGCGGGACCGGGACGGCCACGATCTCATCGTTGAGCAAACCATCTTTGATCGCGGCGGCGGCACGCTGATGCGACAGCGCGGCGTACTCGTCCTGCTCGGCCCGGCCGATGCCGAGGCGCTTGTTGTGCGCGTCGGTCAGCTCACCCATCGGGGTGTGGTCGAACGGGTCGGTTAGCCCGTCCAAGGCCATGGCGTCCAGCAGCTCCATGGCGCCGTACTTGTGCCCAGCGCGGGCGCCAGGCAGCAGGTGCGGCGCGCGGGTCATCGACTCCATGCCGCCGGCTACCACAATGTCGAACTCGCCGGCCCGGATGAGCTGGGCCGCGAGCGCGATGGCGTCCAGCCCGGACAGGCACACCTTGTTGATCGTGATCGCGGGCACCGACATCGGGAGGCCGGCCGCCACGGCGGCCTGGCGTGCCGTGATCTGCCCCGCGCCGGCCTGCAGGACCTGGCCCATGATCACGTAATGGACGTCGCCGCCGGCGACACCCGAGCGCTCCAGCGCGGCCTTGATCACGATGCCGCCCAGATCGGTGGCGGCAAGGTCCTTGACCGAGCCGAGCAGGCGGCCGATGGGCGTCCTTGCCCCGCCGGTGATCACCGCTTCTGGCATGCTTCCTCCGCTGCTCCCCCGCCCCGGTGCGGCGCGGGCGGCACGTCTGCCACGATACCGAGGGATTACCAAGATGACATTTCCCGCGGCGCCCTGGGGCTGCCCAGGCGCCGGAAGCGGCCTGGCAACCTCGGGAGGCGGCGGTGCTGCACCAGATCGACCACGTGGGGATCGCCTGTTACGACCTTGAGGCCGCGATCGCCCGTTACGAGTCCGTCTTCGACCTCACCGTGACCAGCCGGGAGCTGCGCGAAGACCAGGGAGTTTGGGAGGCCATGCTCCGCGTGGGCGAGGGGCCCGGCGGCGCCTCCTGGATCCAGTTGCTGGAGCCGACCGGGCCGGGCACCCCGGTCGGGAAGTTCCTGGCCCGCCGGGGCGAGGGCATTCACCACATCGGCTACCGGGTGGCAGACATCACTGCGGCGCTGGAAGCCATCGGCGCGCGCGGGGTTCGCCTGCTGGACCAGCGCCCCCGGCATGGCTCGATGGGCGCTTCGATCGCCTTCCTGCACCCGGCTGACATGGGCCGGGTGCTGACCGAACTGGTCCAGCCGCGGGGGGCCTGAGCGGGCCGCGCATCCCCGCATCCGGGCAAAGCGAATCTTGGCCGACGCGAAGCCCAAAAGGCACCGTCATCACCTGCGTAACGGGAGTACGCTGCCAGGGATCGGGCGAGCGGTCTTTCGTGGCCGCCCCGCAGGCGGTTGCCGAAGTTCGCGCTAGTCCCCTGCCGGGTGGTTGCTAGGAACTCGTCTGCCCCCCCGCGTGCCCCCCTCGTCTAGCCAGGATCAAGCCACATGCAGCCTGAAATTGACGCTCAGCTCAGCAATTTCTTTGAAGACGCCCCGGCCCGCGACTTCGCCAAGGTCATGCGCGGATATGACCAGCACCAGGTCGATGAGTACCTCAAGCAGTCCGACCTGGAGATGCGCCAGCACCGCGAGCAGGTTCAGGCGCTCCAGCAGGAGCTGACCGAGGCGCATCGCCAGCTCCGCGAGCAGGAGCGGCCCACCTATGCGGGCCTCGGCTCCCGCATCGAGCAGCTGCTCCGCCTCGCCGAGGAGCAAGCGACGGAGATCGTAGGGGAAGCTCGCTCGGCGGCCAACGAGCTGCAAGCCGCCGCCAAGGTGGACGCGGCCGAACTGCGGGCAGGCGCCGAGAACGAGGCGGCCGAGCTGCGCGCCGTCGCCAAGCGCGAGACCGACGACCAGCGTGGCTCCGCCGAGCGGGAAGCCGACGCCATCCGCACCGCGGCACGGCGTGAGGCCGACGAGCTGACCTCCACCACCGAGCGTGAGGCCGCCAAGCTGCGCGCCATGGCCGACCACGAGGTCGCCGAGAAGCGGGCCGCCGTGGAGCGCGACATCGCCAAGCTGCGCACCACGACCGAGCGTGAGGTCGCCCAGCTCAAGGCGTCCGCCAAGCGAGAGCGCGACGAGATCCTCACCACGTCCAAGCGGCAGGCGGACGAGATGCGCAGCCAGGCGCAGCGCATCCTGGAGGAGAGCGAAGCCCAGCGGGCGCAGGCCGAGGCCGAGTTCGAGATCCAGCTCGCCTCCCGCCGCGAGGAATCCGAGCGCCAGGAGGCCGAGCGGCTGTCGGCCGCGCAGGCGGCGACCCAGAAGCTGGTCACCGAGGCGGAGCAGCGCGCCGCCACCGCCGAGCAGCGGGCCGCCAAGGCCAGCGCGCAGGCCGACCACACCCGGCGCGAGGCCGAGCAGCATTCCAAGCAGCTCGTGTCCAACGCCAAGAAGAACGCCGATCAGATCGTCGCCCAGGCCAAGGCCCAGGCCGATCAGCTCACGGCGGACGCCAAGAACGAGATGGAGCGGCACCGCGCCGCGGCACAGCGCGAGGTTGACGACCTGACCAGGCAGAAGGAGAGCATATCCTCCCATCTGGCCCAGATCAGCCAGCTGCTGGGCACCCAGATGCCGGGCCTGTCCGAGGCGCTCAAGCCCCAGCAGGGGCGGCAGGCGGTCGGCCAGCCTGCCCCGCCCAAGGCCGTCGCCGGCCCGCCGCCCGCACCGCGGGAGGAGCGGCCCCAGGCGGCCAGCCAGCAGGCCGGCAGCCCGAAGCAGCCGGCGTCGGCCAAGACAGCCAAGGCCAGCGACGAGGAGTGGTGGACCGAGTAACCACCGGCAACGCGGGAGGGGCGGCGCGCATGCGCCGCCCCTCCCGCGTTTTCCGGCCCCGGTGGCCTCAGCTCATCGTGGTCTGGCCGCCGTCGACGACTAGGGCCTGGCCGGTCATGTAGGACGACGCGTCGCTGGCCAGGAAGACCGCCGGGCCGGCCATCTCGGCCGCGCGGCCCCACCGGCGCATGGGCACCGTGGCGATCGTCGCCTTCCCCGTTTCCTCGTCCTCCCACAGGTTGCGGTTCAGCTCGGTCGCGGTCCAGCCGGGGCACAGGGCGTTGACCCGGATCCCTAGCGCCGCCCACTCCACGGCCAGCGTCTTGGTCAGCGAGATCAGCCCCGCCTTCGCCGCCCCGTAGGGGGACAGGAACGGCGAGGCGGCCAGCCCCGCGACCGAGGCCACGTTGATGACCGAACCCTGGCCGCGCTCGGCCAGGTGCGGGCCTATCGCGTGGCACACGTACACGGCGGAGGTCAGGTTCAGCCGCATCAGCTTTTCCCAGCCCGGCACCCGCAGGTCGAGGAACGGGACCACGAAGTTGGACCCGCCGGCGTTGTTGACCACGATGTCCACGTGGCCCAGGCGCTCGATCGCCGCGGCGACCGCGCCCTCGACGGCGTCCTGGTCGGTGACGTCCGCGCGAATCACGAGCGCCTCGCGCCCGTACCCGGCGGCTTTCTCCGCGGTGGCCGCGAGCCCGTCTTCGCTGCGCGCCATCAGCGCCAGGTCGGCGCCCGCCTCGGCGAACGCCACGGCGATCTCCTGGCCGATGCCGCGGGAGGCGCCGGTGATGAATGCCTTCTTGCCGTTCAGATCGAAAAGGGTCACCGTTGGTCCTCCCACTCGGTTGGCAGCGGCCACGCCGCCGGGTTTACCTTGCGCACGATCTCCCCCAGAACAGCACGCACGGCAGGCTCGCCGACCCACAGGTGCTTGGCCCGCTCCCCGCCGATAAGTTCCGCGCTCGGCACCCGCGCGAACCTGGCCCGCGCCTCCGCCGGCCGGAGGTAGTCGTCGAACTCCGGCACGAGCACCAGCAACGGCTTGCCCGACGCTGCCCAGGCGTCGAGTTCCGCCTCACCGGCCCGGCGCAGCGGCGGGGACACCAGGATCGCGCCCTCCACCGCCGGGTCGTTGCCCCATAGGAGCGCGAGTTCGGTGCCGAACGACCAGCCCAGCAGCCACAGCTGCGGCAGCCCGGCGGTCACGCACCAGGCGATCGCGGCGGCCACGTCGTGGCGCTCGGCCATGCCCGCGCCGAACTCCCCCTCGCTGCGGCCGCGGTCGGAGGCGGCGCCGCGGGTGTTGAACCGGACCACGGCCAGGTCCGCGAGCGCGGGCAGCCGGTAGGACGCCTTGCGGAACAGGTGGCTGTCCATCATCCCGCCGTGAGTGGGCAGCGGGTGCAGGCACAGCAAGGTGGCCACCGGGTCCTTGTTCAGCGGCCGCGCGACCTCCCCGACGAGCGTGAGCCCGTCCTCGGTGCGCAGGGTGAATTCCTCCCGCCGGGCGGGCAGCACGGTGCTGGCCCTGATCTCCATTGCGGTGCTCCTCACCTGCCGGGCCTGGCCGCGCGCATGGCGGCGCAGCCGCCGGTCCCAGCACGGGCGATGCCAATGCCGCCGCTCCGCCAGCCCCGGCGTGTCCGCGGGCCACACGACCAGGTGCGCCGTCCCCGGCTGAATTTCCTGGTCACAGCCCGGGCAGCGGTAGGTCTTCACGGTGGCCTCGCCGGGCATTGCCCGGACCACCCAGTCCCCGTCGGGCCCGGCCTCGATCCGTTCCGGGCCCAGCCGCAGTGCCGGGTTCTCCGCGTCCTCTCCCGCTTCGCCGCCGGGATGCCCGGGCGGCAGGCCACCGCGCGGCCGGCGCGGCACGCTGGCCGGCAGGCGCCGGGCTCTGCGAGGGCTCACGGCCGTCACTGTAAGGCATAACACCGGCTCTCCGGATCGCCTGGGAGCGTGGCTGTGCAGCGGTTGCCGGCCATGCCGCCGGCGTACCCGGCCGTGCCGCCGAACCCACCCAGATCGGCCGGTCCCAGTCAGTGCGCGGAGACCTCCCGCAGGCGACGCTCCAGGAAGTCGCGCTCGGCGGCGTTCCCCGTCCGCTCGATGGCCGCCCGGTACGCGCGCGCCGCCTCGGCATCGCGGCCGAGCCGGCGCAGCAGGTCGGCGCGGATGGCGTGAAAGAGATAAAAGCCTTCTAGCGCAAAACGATCCGTCAGGGCCAGCGCGACCTCCGGGCCGTCAATCTCGGCCACCGCGACGGCGCGATTGAGGGCCACCACCGGGCTCCGCGTGACGGCCAGGAGCTGGTCGTACAACTGCACGATCTGCCGCCAGTCGGTGTCCGCCACCGCCGCCGCGTCGCTGTGCACGGCCTGGATCGCCGCCTGGATCTGGTACGGCCCTGGCTGGTCCCGCCGCAGGCACCGCCGGACCAGGTCCTGCCCCTCGGCGATCAGCGCCCGGTCCCACCGGCTGCGGTCCTGGTCGGCGAGCCGTATCAGCTCTCCAGAGCCCGTCGTGCGGGCGGGCCGGCGCGCGTCGGTGAGCAGCATAAGCGCGAGCAGCCCCATGGCCTCCGGCTCGTCCGGCATCAGCCTGGCCAGCAGCCGCGCCAGGCGGATCGCCTCGGCGCACAGGTCGTCGCGCAGCAGGGCCGGCCCGAGCTTGCCGTATAGCCTTCGTTGAAAATGAGGTAGAGGACGGCGAGCACGGCACGGAGCCGGTCGGGCAGATCGGCCTCATCCGGCACCCGGTACGGGATTCGGGCATCACGGATCTTGCCCTTGGCCCGGACCAGCCGTTGCGCCATGGTCGGCTCGGGCACCAGGAAGGCGCGGGCGATCTGTTCCGTGGTGAGCCCGCCGAGCAGGCGCAGCGTCAGCGCGACCTGGGCCGCCTGGGCGAGCGCGGGGTGGCAGCAGGTGAAGATGAGGCGCAGCCGGTCGTCGCGCACGGGCCCCTCCTCGGCGGGTTCGCTCCGGGCGTGCAGCAGTGCCGCCTGGGCGTGCCGGTCCTCGCGGGATGCCTCCCGGCGGAGGCGGTCGATGGCCCGGTTGCGGGCGGTGGTGATGATCCAGCCGGCCGGGCTCGGCGGCAGCCCGTCGGCCGGCCATCGCTGCACCGCCACGGCGAACGCGTCCTGGACCGCATCCTCGGCGATGTCCAGGTCGCCGAAGCTGCGGTTCAGGACGGCCACCGCTCGGCCGTACTCGCCCCGGAAGATCTCCTCGATCTCCGCGGCGGACGGGGGCATCAGTCCTCGGCTTCGCCCTGGAACGGCCGTACCTCGATGGGCAGCGTGGTCACCAGCGCGTACCTGCGGCCCCACTCCAGCGCCGCGTCCAGGTCCGGCGCCTTGATGATGGTGAACCCGCCCAGGTGCTCCTTGCCCTCGGTGAACGGGCCGTCGGTGATGAGCACGTCGCCGTCCTTGGGCCGCAGCACGGTCGCCGTGCTCGGGGCGTGCAGGCCACCGCCGAAGACCCAGCCGCCCGCCTCCTGGAGTTCGGTGCGCATCGCGTCGATCTCGGCCATCACCTTCGCCAGGAACTCCGGCGGCGGGACGTCGCTGTCGGGCTGGTACATGCTGATCAGGTACTGCTTCATCGCCTGTCCTCCTCGTGATCGCGGGCCTTCTCACCTGCTACACGAACGCCCCGGGCCTGGATCGACATCTGACCGGAGTTGTTCCCCGGAGAAGTTCGGTCTGGGCTGTTGCCTCTGACAGATGTACCGTCAGCCATGCCTACCATGGCGCTGCGCGCCCCCAGCCCGCTGGGCAGTGCTGTTGTCCGCAGCGGTGGCCTGCGTCACGAACGGTCTTCAGCCAAGGCTGCCCTGCCCGGACATCGGGGACGGGGTCCAAGCCAAGGCCGGGCAGATGCCTGCCGGGTCATCCTGAGCTGCCCCGGCGCCCCGTGGCAGCGAAACCAGCCAGTCGTGCTGGCTCCCCTCGTGGGTGATGCAGGCGGATAAGGTTAGCTCCCGTGCGGCTTGTCATTGCCTGGTGCAGCGTGGACTACGTGGGGCGGCTCAGCGCGCATCTGCCGATGGCAACGCGCTTGCTGATCGTCAAGGCAGACGGCTCTGCGCTGGTCCATTTCGACGGCGGCTCGTAGACTCTCTGAGTCCTAAACTTCTGGTAGCCTTGAACTGAGAGGGCCAGCCAGGAGGCGAGACGATGCGAGTGCTAGCAAGTGTCAGGCTCAGCCGATACCGCGATCTGGATGACCCAACGACATCGCCCACACGGCAGACAGCGGTTATCAAGCGTTGGGCGGAAGACAACGGCCACGCTGTTGTAGGGCAGGCCCTCGATCTAGATGAGTCCGCATATAAGGTCAGCCCATTCGCCAGGCCAGAGCTAGGTGATTGGCTGTACTACCGCAAGAGCGAGTTTGACATAGTGGTCTGGGCCCGACTGGACCGCGCCGTGCGGCGCATAACAGATATGAGCGAGCTTGCGCGATGGGCCAGAGAGAACAGCAAGACTCTTGTGTTCTGTTCTGGGCCAGGCGGTACCCTGAAGCTCGATATGTCGTCAGCAAATCCCGTAGCGGAGCTGATAGCGCAAGTGCTGGCGTTTGCAGCAGAGATGGAAGCTTTCAGTACGAGTGAACGGGTAACGGAAGCACGGGCATATCTGCGAAGCGCACGTCGGTACGCCGGTGGCTGGACTCCGTTCGGCTACCATCCGGTCCCGCGAGCGGAGGGCAAGGGCTACGAGCTAGAGCCAGATGAATATGCGCCACTCGTAGTGCGCATGGCTAATGACATTCTCGATGGCAAAGGACCTTCAGCCGTTGCCGACTGGCTGAATGCTGAGGGCATCCCCACAAGTAAAGATATAGTGCGACTTCGCGTAGGCAAAGAGCCGCTCGGGCATCGTTGGCGCTACTTGACGGTGCAGCAAATCCTACGCTCTCGCGCTATCTGTGGCGTAACGGAAGTCAATGGCGAAGTTGTGCGCGGCGATGATGGCTTGCCGCTTCGCTTTGCTGAGGCGATCATTGATGACGCAGTATGGCGCAGAGTCCAGGAGCGCCTAGACAAGCTCTCTGTTCCTGTTAAAGTACCTCGCAGAGACTCACCGTGGATCGTTGGGATAGCCTTCTGCAAGGCGTGCGGCAGGCCGCTATACTCCAACCGGCAGCAGGTAAAGGGCAAGACTTATGAATACATGCGATGCATTGGCGTCCGTGACCGCTCCTGCCAGTCTCGTAATATCAAACGTGATCGTCTCGAAGAAGCTATAGATAAGTGGATTACCGAGAAGTGTAACGACATATCCTACGTCAAGCAGCAGATCCTTCAGGGTACTGATCATGCTGCTGAGATAGCAGAGGTGACAGAAGCTATCAAGGATCTGGCCGGCAAGGTAGCACTCGCAGAAGCGCTCGATGAACCAACTGAAGCCAACCGCTCCACTCTAGAAATACTGAAGGCGCGACGCAGGAATCTTGAAAATATGACCTCCGATCCAGACAGGATAGTCTGGGCAAGCGCAGGGCTTACAGTGGCTCAGCACTGGGCCATACTGAATGAAGCGGGGAAGCGGGCATTGTTCGTTGCTCGTGGCGTCAAGGTGCGCGCGCAGGCAGATGGTAAGCGGGTGGATTGCGACATCGAACCTGGCACTCTCGTCTGGACAATAGACACGCCGTACCGAGACAACGCAGAGACAAGGCGGCTTGCGGAGCAAGTAATCGGTAATGGGTCAGTTTGAATCGCCGTTTGAATCCAGCCACCCGGCGATCTCAGACAGCGTCCAGACGAGACCCGCGATGGAGTGCTTAGCGTCAACGATGGCGACGGAAAAGCCTGGGAAGCTCCAGAGCGCCGATCACGGCAACGGGGACCACCATAGCAACGACCAGCATCATGTTCAGGTTGGCAG
The DNA here is from genome assembly GCA_963734725.1 of uncultured Actinomycetes bacterium. Taxonomy (GTDB): domain Bacteria; phylum Actinomycetota; class Actinomycetes; order Streptosporangiales; family Streptosporangiaceae; genus DASXKD01. The sequence goes on along the minus strand of CAVTIX010000010.1, from coordinate 89,097 downwards.
GCTCCACCTGTGACACCATGAAAAGCGCGAACAGGACAGCCGCAGCTGCCACTACGGCGCGGGGGATCGGCCTGCGCATGTCCCCATCCTACGGCGGGCACCTCAGGGCACAAGAGGGTCAGCACCCAACCGCGCCCGAACCTGACCAGCCGTCCAAACTGACCCACTACCAAGTAATCAGCCAAACCCAAGACTGAGCAAGCCCCCGAGAGGCCCTGACAGCCACACAGCAAGCCAGCAGAGCTCCAGCCAAGCCCCCTCTCGGCTGGAGCTCTCGCTTGTCTGGCCTTAAGCGTGACCGTGATTCTGCCCGTCACCAGTGCATCTGCATGCGGATAGTGCGTGGTAGGCGGGGCCAGTGTTCAGGCTCAGGCCCGTGGGATGTCTTTCCCGGTCGGCCGGTACTCCACAAGGAGCACCCGGCCATCTAGTGTCCGGTGATCCACCAGCTCAAGGTCGGCGGAGGCCATGTCCGCGAAGAACGCATCGCGCCCTGCGGTCCCAGCGATCAAGGGAAAGATCATCAGCCGCAGCCGATCCACCAAGCCGGCCCTTATGAGCTGCCGGGCCAGGGAAAGGCTTCCCATGGTGCGCAAGGGAACGCCGCTGCCGGCCTTCATCCTCCGGATCTCATCAACAAGATCCTCACCGCAGATCCGCGTGTTGGGCCAGACCACCTGCTGCAAGGTCCCGGAGAAGACGACCTTGTCCAGCCGGGTCATCCCGGACTCGTCCGGGTACCCCGCCAGAGCTTCGTAGGTTCGCCGCCCCATGACCACGACCTGCGGCGCAGCCAACTCGGCCGTGATCCATTCCTCCAGCTCTGGGCCCAGATAGCCGAAGTATCCCGGTAGTCCATCGCTACCGGCCCACCCGTCGACCGAGAGGAAGATGTCGACCGTCAAGGGGCTTCCCATGCCCGCTCCTTCCCTCGCCTAGCCGACCGCCAGGCAGCCCTTGCACGCAAAGACCCAGCGCGACCCCAAAACTCATCGGTATGCCACCGACGTCCGCCCGTCATCACAGCGACCACGGCCCCAGATCGAGGCACGCCGCCTCTGCCAAAGATCACAAACCGCCGCCCGGCCCCGCCCGTCAGCACCCACCCGGTTTAGAAACAGGCACTTAGCTTGTTCTTTAACCTCCACGGCGGTGACCTGGGCTTTTCGTGTGCCTTCTGTCGTGTGCCCGGCGTGTCGGGGTGCGTGAGCACGGCCTTCGCATGATCATGTGTTCTCGCTGAAGATCCCATGATCACCACGAAGGCCGTGATGGACAGATTGCCAGAGGACACTGGTGCCGGGCCACTCGCGCTCGCCGTGCTGGCGCGGTTCCGCCGGGACTTTCATGCCTGCCTGACCGCCCGCGCTGATGAGTTGTCCGAGCTCGCGGACGCGGTGCTGTGCGCAGACGGCGCGGTCAGGTGCCTGGCCGCGCTGTCGCTGGCGCCAGGGCATCGCCGTGGCCATGGGGCGCTGTATGACGCGGTGAACTGCGGGCGGATCGAGATCGCCCGGCTGCGCCGGTGCCTGGCCGGGCTGCCGTTACCCCGGGCAGCGGACGGGCGGCTGATGCTGGCGGTGGATGTGAGCAACTGGCTGCGGCCCGGCGCGGCCACCAGCCCAGACCGGTTGTTCTGCCACGTCTACGGCCGCGGGAAGGGACAGGCGCAGATGATCCCGGGCTGGCCCTACTCCGTCGTCGCCGCGCTGGAGCCGGGCCGCACGTCGTGGACCGTGGTGCTGGACGCCATCCGGCTGGCCCCGATGATGACGAGGCCGAGGTGACCGCCGCCCAGGTCCGCGAGGTGATCACCCGGCTGATCGGCGGCGGGCACTGGCGCGACGGCGACCCGCCCATCCTGGTGATCTTCGACGCGGGCTATGACCCGATGCGGCTGGCCTGCCAGCTCGCGGACCTGCCCATCGAGGTGCTGGGGCGGCTGCGCAGCGACCGGGTGTTGCACTTCCCCGTCCCGGCCCGCCAGCCCGGCACCAACGGCCGGCCACCCCGCCATGGCCGGGAGTTTGCCCTCACCCACCCCGGTACCTGGCCGGAGCCGGCCGTGGCCACGACCACGGCGACCACCCGGTATGGCACCGCGATAGCACGCGCCTGGGACCGGCTGCATCCCGGCTGACGCATCGTTCCGCCTGGCTGGACCACGACGGCCCGCTGCCGGTGATCGAAGGCACCCTGATCCGCCTCCAGGTCGATCACCTGCCCAGCGACCGCCACCCCAAGCCGGTGTGGCTGTGGTCCTCAGCCACCGGCGCCCCGCCCGCTGACGTGGACCGGTGCTGGCAGGCGTTCCTGCGCCGCTTCGATCTTGAACACACCTTCAGAATGTTCAAGCAGGTCCTGGGATGGACCACCCCGAAACTCCGCGACCCAGCCGCCGCGGACCGGTGGACCTGGCTGATCATCACCGCCTACGCCCAGCTCCGGCTCGCCCGGCCGCTGGCGGCAGACCTGCGCCTGCCCTGGGACCGAACGGGCGAGGCTCCTGGGCGGACCAGTCGTTAACGCGCTCTGCATGGGCGATCTGCTCTGACAAGCCCTCAGCCGACCACGCCTGCACGGTGACGCTGCCGCGTGTTGCCCAGAGCTTGCGATGGTCCGGCCCTGTCGCTGCTGCCGTCCACAGCGAACCGATAGCCCCAGCCGGATACTTCTCCCGAAGCCGCTCTATATCGCCTAGCTGATCTTGCATGCGACCAAGGTAGACCAGTACGACTAGGGCTACCAGGTGATCCGTTTTAGGGATCATGCCTGTGCCCAGAGATCACGAGCTACCCAATGAGCGGGTATACCGCGTGATCCGAGAGCGAATCGACAGACGCGAATATCAGCCGGGGCAACAGTTGCCCACCGTGGGCGAACTTGCCGAGAGCCTCAACGTCTCGAGGGCAACAGTCGTCAAGGCCATGCGCCAGCTACAGGCAGACGGTTACGTGGTCAGCCGCGCAAGGTGGGCAAGCTTCGTGTCAGACAGTCCGCCCACAAGCTCAGGAGCCACATAGACGACTGGGAGCAAGTCAGCGGCTAACCCGTACCGGCCAGCGTTACAGTGGCTCTCCATGCGGCTCGTCATCGCTAGGTGCAGCGTGGACTATGTGGGGCGACTCAGTACCCACCTGCCGATGGCAACACGCTTGATCATCGTCAAAGCTGACGGATCGGTGCTTATACACTCTGATGGGCAGTTTGGCACTCGCACCGCCTACGGCGGCTCCTACAAGCCGCTGAACTGGATGTCCCCGCCATGCCGGCTGGAGGAGTCACCGGGGGCTTGGCGCGTGGTGAGCAAGGGCGGCGAGGAACTGCGCATCACGATCGAGGATGTGCTGCACGACTCCACCCACGAACTCGGCATCGACCCCGGGCTCACGAAAGACGGCGTGGAGGCCCACCTGCAGGAACTCCTCGCCGCGCAGGTTCACTTGCTCGGCGCGGGCTGGCGGCTGGTCCGCAGGGAGTATCCGACGGCGATCGGCCCGGTCGACCTCATGTGCCGGGATGAGGGCTCGGGGGCGGTGGCCGTCGAGATAAAGCGGCGCGGCGACATCGACGGGGTGGAGCAGCTGACCAGATACCTGGAGCTGCTCAACCGGGATCCGGCGCTGTCCCCGGTGCGGGGGGTGTTCGCGGCCCAGGAGATCAGGCCGCAGGCCAGGGTGCTCGCCGAGGACCGCGGCATCCGCTGCGTCACCCTGGACTACGACGCCATGCGCGGGATCGAGCTCGAGGGCACTCTGTTTTGACCTATCGGGTTCGATATGCGCCCGCACGATGATCAATCCGTACGGCGGCTGCCTGGCCGGGCATGTTTAACGACTGTGACCCGATTTGTCCGCACTGAGGTGGCCTGCTTGGTTACGATGCGCTGATATGAGTGCTGACTCAGGCTCGGCTCTGCCCGCCCGTACTACCCGTTACCGGCGGCGCGGGCGCCATTCCAGCCCACACCAGCTTTCGCTGCCTTCTGACAGCCCCGCGCTGGTTATCGCCGTGCCCGGGTCAGCCAGGCCGGAAAGCGAAGACATCGCCGTCCGGGTCGCCGACCAGGCAGCCGGATCGTGCCACGGCGCCGAGGTGCGGATCGGATTCCTCCGCGGCGGCCAGGATTCGCTGGAAGAAGCGCTCAGCGACCTGCCGAGCCACAACGGGCTGCCTGCGGGCGTAGTGGTGCCACTGCTGCCGTTCCCGTACCCGGAAGTAGACCGGGCCGTCGCCGCCGCCGTCGCGGCGGCCGAGGCGCCGTTTCTCATCGCAGACCATCTGGGCCCGCATCCCTTGCTAGCAGAGGCGCTGCACGGGCGGCTGGCCGACGTCGGGCTTGCCCGGGCCGCCAGGGTGGGGCGGATCAGCATTGGAACGGCGGCCGACGGGGTCATCGTGGGCACCGTAGGCGACGGGGAAGCGGTCCAGGCGGCCGAGGTGGTCGCGGTGCTGCTCGCGTCCCGGCTCGCCACGCCCATCGCGGCCGCCTCGCTCACCGACCCCGGCAGTATCAAGGACGCAGCCGCCCGGCTGCGGCAGGCCGTCCCGCGGGTTGCGCTGGCGCCGTGCATGGTCGGACCCGAACTCAGCTCCGGGACGCTGGAGGCGATCGCTGCGCTCACCAGCATCGATAGCGCACCACCGCTGGGCAGCCATCCCGCCGTTGGGCAGCTTGTGGCCATCCGTTACGGCGCCGCCCTGGCGGATCCGAAGGTGGCATCGCTCGCAGCGGAGACCAAGAGCGAGCCCCTGCCCGCCTCAGTCCCGCCCGCCGGCACAGGCGCACAGTAACCCCCGGCGCGGGCGGGCTAGTACGGGCCCGGGCCTGTGACCGGCCAGGAGCCCGCTGGCGCCCGCGTGACCGCAACGTAGAGCGTGGCGTCACCGGGGCGCCACACTGCGATCTGCCACGCATCCTGCAGCCCTGCATCCGCAACCAGCCGACCGCTGCCCGCTTGCCAGCCGAAGTCAATGCCGATCCCGGCGCCGATCGTGGTTCCCGGGACCGCGGTCAGCCTCCCGCCCGCGACGGCCGCCACGACCAGCCGGGTGGCCACGGCGCGGCCGCCCGCTCCGACCTTTGCGGTCACCTGGAGGGCCAGGCGCCTGCCGTCCGGGCTGAACGCGCCCGCATAAGCCTGGCCTCGCCCGGGGAGCGGAATGGCGTGGCCCCGCCCGCCGTCCAGATTCAGCACATGCACGGAGCAGCTCGCCGTGCAGACCGGCATCCAGGCGATCGCACCGGCACTCACCGCGATCACGTTCCGGAAAGAACGGCTGACCCGGCGAGTGCCAGGCGCCCAGAGCCGGTACGGGACCGCGCCCTTACCCGCGAGCTCCGGCGCCAGCAGCAGGCCGGCGGCGGTGCCCTGGTCGATGACATACCCGCGCGGCAGCCTGCGCCTCGGCCCCAGCGCCGCGCCGGACACGCTGAACTCTTGCGCTGTGCCCCGGGTGGCGGGCATGACGGCGCCGACACGGTAGCTGACCAGCCACACCGCACCTGTGGCCGCGGCTGGTGCGACAAAGTCCGCGACGCCCAGGCGGCTCGCATCCCGCGATCCGTCCGCGATGTAGTAGGCAGGCATCGGCCGGGGCGCGCAGTTGTCGCACGAGACGTTGCCGGGAAACGGCAGCGCGGCCCAGCCGCTGGCGACGCGGATGAGCTGATAGCCATTGTCACGTCGCGGCAGCCCGCGAATCGGCTCAGTCTTGCCGGTGGCAACCCAGAGCCAGCCCGGCCTCTGGCCGCCCAGCATCAGCCGCAGCCCGGCCTCGCGCGGCAACGGCTGACCGGCCATTCGCGCAGGCTTGCGCGGCGGCATCCGAAGGTCACCGTGGCCAGAGGCGGCAGCCGAGCTCGTGACGGCTGAAGTCGGCGTGGCCCGATGCAGCCCGGCGCGCGCAACTATCACGCCGGCCAGCACTGCCACCGTGGCAACTGCGGCGATTGCCCACACCCACCGCGGCGGCCGGGGCCAGCCACCGAACTCCGTCGTATTGCTCACCGCACACCTCCCCTCATGGTAAGCGGCGGCATTCGCAATGCTCCCTGAGAAACGTGGGCTGCGGTAAGGCTGATCTTTTTCGCGGCAACTGGCCCGGCCAGGGTTCATTTGATTCTGCCCCTGGGGGGGAACGTGGGATATGCGCCGGGCGACGACCCGCGCGGAGAGGGGTGTCCGGCATGGCTTCCGGACTGTGGTTGTGGTCGTTGACGCCAACGCGCACATTCTTGTGTGGTCGTTGGCGTAGTCGGCCACAACCGAGCCCGGCCGACGTGATCACGGGTGCGGGGCAGCGATGTCTGCGGGGCGCTGTGGGCGTACGGAGGCGACGAGCGTCGGGGCTGGTCAGCGCGCGGAGGCCGGGGAGGGGACGCCGCAGGCGGTGGTGACGCGACGCCAAGCGTCCAGGGCGGTGTCGATGTCTCGCGCGGTCACGTCTGCGTGGGTGAGCATCCTGATCTTGCCGGCGACGATGGTCACCAGCACTCCCTCGGCTGCCAGGCTGGCCTGCCACGCGGCCAGTGGCTGGCCGGTGCCGGCCACGTCCACGAACACGATGTTCGTCTGCGCCGCGTCCAGGTCGATGTGCGCGGGCAGGATCCCGGCGATGCCCTCGGCCAGCCTGCGGGCGGTGGCGTGGTCTTCGGCCAGCCGTTTCGGCCCCTCGTCCAGGGCGATCAGCCCGGCCGCCGCCATGATCCCGGCCTGCCGCCACCCCGCGCCGAGCAGGATCTTCAGCCGCCGTGCCTCCTCGATGAAGGCGGCGTCCCCGGCCAGCATCGAGCCGATCGGCGCGCCAAGCCCTTTGGACAGGCAGAACATCAGCGCCGCCGCCTGCGCCGCATAGTGCGACACGTCGGCGCCGGTCACCGCGCAGGCGTTGAAGATGCGCGCCCCGTCCAGATAGAGCGGCACGTCCTGGCCGGCGCAGGCCGCGGCGATCTCGGCCAGCGCGGCGACCGGCATGACCGTGCCGCCGCCGACCTGGTGGGTGTTCTCCACGGTGACCAGGTCCACCACGGCGACGTCGTAGGGCACGGGCGCCAGCGCGGCCGCCACCTGCGCGGCGGTGACCATGCCGTGTGCTCCGTTGATCGTGCGGAAGGTGATCCCGGACAGCATCGCCGAGGAGATCAGCTCGTGCGTGCCGACGTGCGCCATTTCCTCGCACACCACGGCGTGCCCGGAGCGGGTAAATACGTGCATCGCGATCTGGTTGCAGAGCGTGCCGGTGGGCAGGTAGAGCGCGGCCTGCTTGCCGGTCAGCGCGGCAGCCCGCTCCTGCAGCCGGATGACGGTCGGGTCGTCACCAAACAGGTCATCGCCCACATCGGCATCGGCCATGGCACGCCGCATCGCGGGCGTCGGCCTGGTCACCGTGTCCGAGCGAAGATCGATGTATCCGCTGCCGTTCATGGTCCTGCCCCGTCCCTGGTTCGTCCTGCACCGGCGCCGCGCCGCCGTGCGGCCGGCCTCACCACGCTAACGCCAGCCAGGGGCGCGGGCGGGCGCCCGGCCGGGGAACAGCGGGCGAGCCGATCGTGTTGTTGCCTGTGCAAGAAATGGCGGTTCGCCGGGTACCAGCGGTGGACCGCCGCGTATTCAGGGGGCCAGGCAAGAAGAGAAATGCGCACATGCGTTACGTGCGGCGCAGAGCTGCACCCGGAAAGGGCCAAGAAGTACGACTATTGCATGTCGCCTGAGTGTCAGAAGAAAAACCTCAAGGGTCTGACCATGGTCGCCGTCGGGGTCAACAAGGCGGCGGAACAGTACCTGCTCCTGGACGAGGACACCAAGGCTGAACTGGCCGGCGGCAAATACCATGACCAGCGCCGCGGCTCGTTCGGCACCTCGCTGGCGCCGCCGGACGCCAGCCCATCGCCGGGCGCGGGGCCGTCATCGCGCGCCACAGGCACCAGCCCGGCAGCACCTGCCAGCCCAGCAGCGGACGCCAGCCCGGCAGCGGGCGCGAGCCCGGCGGCTCACGGCGGCGCCGGACGGGCGGCCGTGCGGGCACGCACCCGGCCGCAGGCAGCCCGGACGGCCGCGCGACCCGGCACGGCCGCGAAGGCGCGCCAGCCGTGGACCGGCAAGCAGGCCCGGCTCGCGCTTCTCTACAACGAGCAGGGGCTGCGCCCGGAGGAGATAGCGCAGAAGCTGGGGCTGAGCAGCTACGCGGTGACTCAGATCATCCTGACCGCGCGGAACCGGGGAAAGCTCTAACACCCAGCGGCGCCGGCGCTGCGCGCCGCGGCCGCCATGCGCCAGAGCTCTACTCGCCGAGGATGGCGGCGTTGACGGCGCGGGCCTCGGCGGCCAGGCCGGGCATCTCCACCACAGCGATCCCTGCCTTGCGGAGCATGGCGGCCCCTCCCCCGGCGGCGAGCACCGGCGGCTCCAGCCAGGCGATCACCACGCGGCGCAGGCCGGCCTCGATGATGAGTTCTGCGCACGGGCGGGGCCGGGAGGCACGGAACCGGCACGGCTCCAGCGAGCTGTACAGGGTGGCGTCGCCGAGCCCGGGGGCGGCCGGGCCGAGCTTGGCCAGGGCCGCCTCCTCCGCGTGGTCGTGCGGGCTGGCCTCCCGGGAGTAGCCGGTAGCCAGCACAGCGCCCTCGGCCGCCACGATGACCGCGCCGACCGCGTAGGCGGTCTGCGACGGGGGGCAGCAGCGGGATAGGTCGATCGCCCGGGCTAGCCAGGCCTGGTCCGCGGCGCTCGCTGCCGGGCCCGCGCCCGGCGCGCCCGGGTCCCCGGCAGTCACGGTCCGCCCCGGATCCCGCCGGCTTCCGGGTCCCGGTCAGCACGGTCCCCCGGGCCGCCCTCGATCCCGCCGGCTTCCGGATCCCGGTCAGCACGGCCCCCCGGGCCGCCCCGGGTCCGGCCGGCGCCCGGGTCCCGGCCACCACGGTCCTGCGGTCCCCGGGCCCCCTCCGCCTCCGTGGCCCGGTCGCCGCGGTCCGGCCGCGCCCACTTTTCGCGGCGCGCCGCGGGGCCGTCTTCGCCGAGCAGGTATCGCAGCAAAACGACCTCATCCAACTGGCGCACCTCCGCCAGGCGCATCGGCCGTCCGGGGTCATGCGGGTAGACGGCAGGCCCGGCGAACCGGGGCGCCGCCGCCGCGCCGACGAAGAACGGGGCAATCGCCAGGGCAAGCTCGTCCACGAGTCCCGCCGCGAGGAACTCGCGCCCCAGCAGCGCCCCGCCCTCGACCAGCAGGCGGCGCACGCCGCGCCGCGACAGGTCGGCGAGGATTGCCACGAGCCCCACCGGCGGCGGGACGGCGATGACGTGCGCCAGCTCGGTTAGCCGGAATTGCAGCTTGGGCGCCTCCGGGGCGGCGCAATACACCACGGCGCCGGCGCCTGCGGGGGCGAAGAACCGGGCCCCCGGATCCAGGTCGCCGCTGGCGGTGAGGGTCACCCTGGCCGGATGTTCGGGCAGGTCACGAGCTATTCGGGCGGCTCGGCGCGCGGCCGAGCGGATCAGCAGGCGGGGGTTGTCCCGGCGGATCGTGGCGGCGCCGACCATGATCGCGTCCGCCGCCGCGCGTTCCTCGTCCACCCGGTCGAGGTCGGCGTCGCCGGACAGGATCAGCCGCTGCGGCCCCGGCGCGTCCAGGCAGCCGTCGATGGACATTGCGCAGCTCAGCAGCACGTACGGGCGCTGCGGCGGCGCACCGGGCTCAGTGTGCATGGTTGCCCAGTCAACCAGATCGCGGCCGCCGCGCCGGTCAGGCCTGGCGGCGGTATCAGGGCAGGCGCCGGCGATGATTTACTAGCGCGTATCAGGCGGCGCATGGCGGCCCGGGTGATGGTGAGGACCGATGGACACGCTGCACACAGGACAGACCAAGTCACCGGAGACCTTCGACTCGGTCAACCCGGCAACCTCCGAGGTGATCGCCACCTTCCCGGTGTTCGGCCAGGCCGAGGTGGACGAGACCGTGGAGCTGGCGCGCGACGCCGCCACCTGGTGGGCGGGCCTGGACTGGAAGGAGCGGCAGACCCGGCTGCTGGCCTGGAAGTCGCACCTGACCCGGTACATCGGGCGGCTCGCCGAACTCGTGCACACCGAGACCGGGAAGCCGCTGGACGACGCCAAGCTGGAGATCGTCCTGGCGATCGTGCACATCGACTGGGCGGCGAAGAACGCCCGCAAGGTGCTCGGCCCGCGCCGGGTGCGCAGCGGGCTCACCGCGCTCAACCAGGCGGCCTACCTCGAGTACCAGCCGCTCGGCGTGATCGGCGTGATCGGCCCGTGGAACTACCCGGTGTTCACCCCGATGGGCTCCCTAGCCTACGCGCTGGCCGCGGGCAACGCCGTGGTGTTCAAGCCGAGCGAGTTCACCCCCGCCGTCGGCGGCTGGCTGGTCAGCTCGTTCGCCGAGGTTGTGCCGGAAAAGCCGGTGCTGCAGCTGATCACCGGGGCGGGCGCGACCGGCGAGGCGCTGGCGCTGAGCGCCGTCAACAAGATCGCGTTCACCGGGTCCAGCCCCACGGCCCGCAAGGTGATGGCCGCGTGCGCGCAGAACCTGACGCCGCTGATCGCCGAGTGCGGCGGCAAGGACGCGCTCCTGGTGGGCAAGGACGCGAACCTCGACGCGGCCGCCGACGCCGCCGCGTGGGGCGCGCTTTCCAACGCCGGGCAGACGTGCATCGGGGTCGAGCGCGTCTACGTCGAGGATGAGGTCTACCGCAGCTTTCTCGAGAAGTTGTCAGAACGAATGGCCGGGGCGCGCGCTGGCGACGACCGCGAAGCTAGTTACGGGCCGATGACAATGCCCGGGCAGCTTGACGTGGTCGAGGATCACATCGCGGACGCCATCGCCCGGGGCGGGCGTGCGGTGCTGGGCGGGATGGAGAGCATCCGCCGCCCGTACGTGGACCCGGTGCTCCTGGCCGACGTGCCGGAGCAGAGCGTGGCGGTCCAGGACGAGACGTTCGGGCCGACCATCACCGTGACCAGGGTGGCCGACATGTCCGAGGCGGTGGAACGGGCGAACGCGAGCAGGTTCGCGCTCGGCTCCGCGGTGTTCGCCGGGAACGCGAAGAAGGCCATGGCGGTCGCGCGGGCGTTGCGCAGCGGCATGACCTCCATCAACTCGGTGATCGCCTACGCGACCGTGCCCTCGCTGCCGTTCGGCGGGATCGGCGACTCGGGTTTCGGCCGCATCCACGGCGCGGACGGCCTGCGGGAGTTCACCCGGCCCAAGTCGATCACCCGGCAGCGGATGAAGCCGCCGATGAACCTGACCTCGCTGGCGCGCAGCGACAAGGACATGACGCGGCTGCTGTCGCTCACCACTTTGCTGCACGGCAAGCGCTACCGGTGAGCGGGGCCCCGCTCCCCTTCGGGGCCCCGAGGTCTGAGCGGCCCGGCCCCCGCAGGCGCGCCGCTCAGGCATCTGCTCGAAGCATCGCAGCCGGGGATTCAGCGGCAGTTAAGTATGGATTGCGCCAGGGGAAACCATCGGCGCGGAGTCAGGCCAGTTCGGCTGCGGGCCGGTTCGGCTCCAGGCCGGTTCGGCTCCAGGCCGGTTCGGCTCCAGGCCAGTTCGGCTCCAGGCCAGTTCGGCTCCAGGCCAGTTCGGCTCTAGGCCAGTTCGGCGGGCATGGGCTCGCTTTCCAGGGCGGGGTCGGTGGGGTCCAGCGGGGCCCGGCCGATGATCAGGTCGGCGGCGCGCTCGGCAATGGCGATCGTGGGGGCGTTGGTGTTGCCCCGCGGCACGACCGGCATCACCGAGGCATCCACCACCCGCAGGCCCTCGACGCCGCGGACCCGCAGCTCCGGGTCCACCACGCTGGTGATCTTGGCGAGCGCCAGCCGCGAGTCACCGCCCATCGCGCAGGTCCCGACGGGGTGGTAGAGAGTTCCCAGGTCACGCCGGATCCACTCGCGCACCTCAGCGTCGGTGTGCACGCCGGGCCCGGGCGCCAGTTCTTCGGTGCAGACCTTGGCCAGCGGGGCCGCCACTGCGAACTCGCGGGCCATCCGGACCCCTTCCACCATCGGCGCGATGTCCGTGCTGTCCGACAGGTACGCCGGGTCGATCGCGGGCTTGTGCCGGGGGTCGGCGCTGCGCAGCCAGATCCGGCCCCGGCTGCCGACGTCGACCAATGTGATGAGCAGCGTGAACGCCCTGGTCTGCGGGTCGGCCAGGCCCTGGTTCAGGAACGGGGTGGGCAGCGCGTGCCATTGCAGGTCGGGGGCGGGCAGCGAGGGCCGGGTCCGGCTGAACCCGCCGGACTCGGCGACGTTCGAGGTGAACGGTCCGGAATGCCGTAGCTGCCAGCGGAACAGGTTCTTCGGGCCCGCCTTCTCCCACAGGGCGGGCACCTTCGGGGTCCGCCACATGGCGGGCACGACCGGGTGGTCGGACAGGTTGGCGCCCACGCCAGGACTGTCCACCATCACGGTGATGCCGAGCTCGCGCAGGTGATCGGCGGGACCGATGCCCGACAGCATGAGCAGCTGCGGGCTGCCGACGGCGCCGCTGCTCACGATGACCTCGCCCTGGACGTAGGCGGTCTCCTCGGTCCCGCGCTCCAGGTACCGCACCCCGGCGGCCCGGCCGCCCTCGACCACGACCTTTGTGGCGCGCGCGTCGGTCTTCACCTCGAGGTTGGGGCGCGCCATGGCTGGCCGCAGGAAGGCGTCCGCGGCCGAGCAGCGCCGTCCGTCCTGCTGAGTCACCTGGTAGAACCCGCTGCCGTCCTGCTGCGCGCCGTTGAAGTCGTCGTTGGCGGGCAGCCCGCACTCCTGGGCGGCGGCGACCCAGGTCTTGGTGATCGGCGACTGGAAGGACAGGTCGGAGACCGACAGCGGTCCCGTGCCGCCGTGGTAGGCGTCGGCGCCGCGGGAGTTGCGCTCGGCGCGGCGGAAGTAGGGCACCAGGTCGGCATAGCCCCAGCCGCTGCACCCGTATTCGTCCCGCCAGGTGTCGTAGTCGTGCCGGTTGCCCCGGATGTAGATCATGGCGTTCATCGACGAGGACCCGCCGAGCACGCGCCCGCGCGGCCAGTAGATTTCCCGTCCGGCCGCCCGTTCCTGTGGGACGGTGTGGAAGTCCCAGTCGTAGGTGCTCTGGAACAGCAGGTTCAGCGCCGCCGGGATGTGGATCTCGTCCGCGTCGTCCGGCGGCCCGGCCTCGAGCAGCAGGACGCGCGTCGAGGGGTTCTCGGTGAGGCGCAGCGCCAGGACACATCCGGCGCTACCGGCGCCCACGATGACATAGTCGTACACAGCCACCTCACGACCGCAGAACGCGTCTGTAGGGGACAACCCTAACCCGCGCCCCGGCATCTCGCCGGCCCTTCCGGCCCGGGCATGGGCAGGGCCGGGGCGCATGGCGCCGCCCGCTACGGTGAGTTCATGCCAGCAGACCGTGAGGACGCCCGTGACAACCCCGTCGTGCTGTCCCGTATCTACACCCGGACCGGTGACGGTGGTACCACCGCGCTTGGCGACGGCAGCCGCGTGGGCAAGGACGACCCGCGCCTGGCCGCCTACGCCGACGTGGACGAGGCCAACTGCGCGATCGGGGCCGCGCTCGCGCTCGGGCAGCTCGACCCGGGGCTCGTGGCGCTCCTGGCCCGGATCCAGAACGAGCTGTTCGATGTCGGCGCGGACCTGTGCAACCCGATCAGCAGCGACCCCAAGTACCCGCCGCTGCGGATCGACGAGAGCTATGTGAGCGACCTGGAACGGGCGTGCGACGAGCACAATGAGGGCCTGCCCACGCTGCGCAGCTTCGTGCTGCCCGGCGGCACGACCGGTGCGGCGCTGCTGCACACGGCGCGCACGGTGGTCCGCCGGGCCGAGCGCAGCGCGTGGGCCGCGCTGGGCGCCCACCCCGACACGGTGAACCCGCTCACCGCCCGCTACCTGAACCGGCTGTCGGACCTGCTGTTCATCCTGGCCCGCCGGGCCAACGCCAGACACGGCGACGTGCTCTGGAAGCCCGGCGGCGAGCGCTGAAGCGGTTACGGGCTGCGTGCGTAGGAGCCGGGCGGGGCGGATTCCAGCCAGGCCAGGAACCCGGTCAGCGCGGACTCCCCCATGGCCAGCTCCACAATCTCGGACATCTCGCCCGCGGTGCAGGACACCACGACCATCCCCGGCCCCAGCAGCGCAGCCTCCGCCGGGTAAACCTCGCGCCGGGACACGACCGCCAGGGTCCGCCGGGCCAGCACCTCCTCCGGGGTGAGAAGCACGCCGACCGCGCCGTACCAGCGGAGCTCATCCTCCTCGTAGGCGGCGACGCCCAGCCGCCAGGTCCCTCCTGGCCTGCGCAGCCCGCACTCCACCGTCCCGCCGCGGCGGTCCAGCAGCATCCGGCGGATGGCCAGGCCGATCGCGCCGCCCACGATGACGACCAGGAATGCAGCGAAGATCCAGGCCGCGTCGAGCGCAATCGCTTTGCCCATCCCCGGCCCGGCTGGTGGCGCCCGCTAGGACTGGTCGCCGGCGGCCCGCAGCAGAGCGCGGGAGTATCTCACCTCGAGGGTTTCCTGCTCGCCCGATGGCAGCTGCCCGGCTTCGGAGAGCGCGGAGTCCAGCCGGGCCCGCGCGGCGGCCACCTCTACCTGGAAACCGAGCTCAGCCTGGCGGACCAGGATCGAGACCCGGTCGTCGGTGACGGAGAGAAAGCCGCTGCTCACCGCCGCCCGTACCTCCCGCTGGCTTTCGGCCGGGCCGTCCTCGACGTCCAGCATCCGGACCAGGCTGCCCTCGGCCAGGATGCCGATCACGGGCGGATGCCCGGTGAGAATGCCCAGATCGCCGTCCAGGGTCTTGGCGATCACCATCCTGGCCATCCCGGACCAGATCTCGCCGTCCGGGGCCACCAGCGCAACTCGTACCGTCATGTCACCGGCCCGTTCGCTGCTTCGTGCCCGCCGCTCATATCATTGCCTTCCTCGCGGGACGTCGTGCCGGAGGCGCGCAGGGCAGCAGCGCGCTTGGGCGTGCCGGAGGCACGCAAGTTGGCGGAGTGGGAGGCGTGTCCTCGCCGCCGGGACACCGCTGCGGCGCTTCGCGTCCTCGCGGCGTTCGGCCCGGCGGCTGCGGCGTGCCGCGGCCGCCGGTTGATGGCAGAAGGCGTCTCATTGGCGCTCCAGCTCCGCGGCCTTGCGCTCGACGTCCTCGATCCCGCCGCACATGAAGAACGCCTGCTCCGGGATGTTGTCGTACTTGCCCTCGGTCAGCGCCTTGAACGAGGCCACCGTGTCCGACAGTGACACGAACACGCCCGGCTGGCCGGTGAACTGCTCGGCGACGAACATCGGGTGCGAGAGGAACCGCTCGATCCGCCTGGCTCTCTTGACCGTGACCTGGTCTTCCTCGGACAGCTCGTCGATGCCGAGGATGGCGATGATGTCCTGGAGTTCCTTGTAGCGCTGCAGGATCCGCTGCACCTCGCGGGCAACGTCGTAGTGCTCCTGCCCCACGTACTTGGCGTCCAGGATGCGGGAGGTGGAGTCGAGCGGGTCGACCGCCGGGAAGATGCCCTTCTCGGTGATCGCCCGGGACAGCACCGTGGTCGCGTCCAGGTGGGCGAACGTGGTGTGCGGGGCCGGGTCGGTGATGTCGTCGGCCGGCACGTAGATCGCCTGCATCGAGGTGATCGAGTGTCCCCGGGTGGAGGTGATCCGCTCCTGAAGCTGGCCCATTTCGTCGGCGAGCGTGGGCTGGTACCCCACCGCCGAGGGCATCCGGCCGAGCAGGGTGGACACCTCCGAGCCGGCCTGGGTGAACCGGAAGATGTTGTCGATGAACAGCAGCACGTCCTGTCCCTGCACATCACGGAAGTACTCGGCCATGGTCAGCGCGGACAGCCCGACCCGCAGCCGCGTGCCCGGGGGCTCGTCCATCTGGCCGAACACCAGCGCGGTGTCCTTGATCACGTTGGACTCGGTCATCTCGATGAACAGGTCGTTGCCCTCGCGGGTGCGCTCGCCGACCCCCGCGAACACCGAGACACCGCCGAAGTTCTTGGCGACCCGGGTGATCATCTCCTGGATGAGCACCGTCTTGCCGACGCCCGCCCCGCCGAACAGGCCGACCTTGCCGCCTTTCACATACGGCGTCAGCAAGTCGAGGACCTTGATCCCGGTTTCCAGGATCTCGGTCCTCGGCTCCAGCTGGTCGAACGGCGGGGCGTCGCGGTGAATGCCCCAGCGATCCTTGACCTTGAGGGACGCGGTGGGCACGTCCAGCGTCTCGCCGAGCACGTTGAACACGTGGCCCTTGGTCACGTCGCCGACCGGCACCGTGATCGGGCCGCCGGTGTCGGTGACCGTGGCCCCGCGGACCAGGCCGTCGGTGGGCTGCATGGAGATCGCCCGCACCATGTTGTCGCCGATGTGCAGGGCGACCTCCAGGGTCAGCGTCCTGGTCGTCTCGTCCAGGGTCACGTTGACGTGCAGCGCGTTGTAGATGTCGGGCATATGGTCGGTGGCGAACTCCACGTCCACGACCGGGCCGGTGACCCGTGCGACCTGGCCGACGAGGCCTGCGTCGTCTCGGCCGCCGCCGCCGGTGGCTTGGTTTTCCTGGGTTGCGGTCATCTCGACCTCACTCGCTCCCTGCGATTGTCTCGGCCAGCGCGTTGGCGCCCCCGACGATCTCGCTGATTTCCTGGGTGATCTCCGCCTGGCGGGCCTTGTTGGCCTCGCGGGTGAACTGCTCGAGCAGATCGTTGGCGTTGTCGGTGGCCGCTTTCATGGCGCGCCGCCGCGCCGCGATTTCGGCGGCGGCGCTCTCCAGCAGCGCGTGGTAGATCCGGTTCTCCACGTACCACGGGAGAAGGGCATCCAAAACGGCCTGCGGCGACGGCTCGAATTCGTACGGCGGAATCGGGCCTTCGTGCCGCTCCTCCTCCACCTCCTGCACCTCGAGCGGGAGGATGCGGCGGACCGTGGGCCGCTGCGTGAGCATGGAGACGAACTCGGTGTAGACGAGGTGGATCTCGTCCACCCCGCCTTCGGCGGTGGGCTGCTCGAAGGCTTCGAGCACGGCGCTGGCGATCTCGGCGGCGTTGGCCGGCGCGGGCCGTTCGGAGAAGCCGCGCCACTCGCCGGCCAGTTCGCGGTCGCGGAACCGGTGCCAGGTGATGCCCTTGGTTCCGCTCACGTAGGTCTGCACCGCGACACCGCGCTCCTCCTCCAGGAGCGCCCGCAGCCGTTGTGCCTCGCGCAGCACGTTGGCGTTGTAACCGCCGGCGAAGCCCCGGTCGCTGGTGAGGATCAGCACGGCGACCCGCTCGGCGCCGGCCGGCTCGCGGACCAGCGGATGGTCGATCTGCGCGGACCGGCTCACCACCGCCTCCACCGCACGGGTCAGCTCCGCCTCGTAGGGCGCCGAGGCCCGCACCCGTTGCTGCGCCTGGATGATCCGCGAGGACGCGATGAGCTCCTGGGCACGGGTGATCTTGGCAGTGGACTGGATGGCCCGGATCCGCTGCCTGACCGCGCGAAGCTGTGCTCCCATGCTCTGCCTTCCCCGCCTACTGCGGCTTCGGCTTCGGCGGGACGCGCCGGGTCACCGCGTCGCGTTGGACCTCGTCCTCGTCCATCGGCTCCTCCGGCTCGTCGGACACCAGCATCCCGCCGCCGGTGATCTCGAAGCCGCGGCGGAAATCCTCGATCGCGTCCTTGAGCGCCGTGGCGGTGTCCTCGTTCAGCTCCCCGGTGGCGCTGATCGACTCATAGATGCCGGAGTGCTTGCGGCCCAGCGTGCCGAGGAACTCGTCTTCGAACCGGCCGATGTCCTCGATCGGCACGTCGTCCAGGTAGCCCGAGGTGCCCGCCCACACCGAGACCACCTGCCGCTCCACCGGCGACGGCGCGTACTGCGGCTGCTTCAGCAGCTCGACCAGGCGCGCGCCGCGGTCGAGCTGGGCACGGGAGGCGGCGTCCAGGTCGGAGGCGAAGGCGGCGAACGCCTCCAGGTCGCGGTACTGCGACAGGGCCAGCTTGAGCCCGCCCGCGACCTTCTTCATCGCCTTGATCTGCGCGTCGCCACCCACCCGGGACACCGACCGGCCGACGTTGATGGCGGGCCGGACGCCGGAGTTGAACAGGTCGGTCTCCAGGAAGATCTGCCCGTCGGTGATGGAGATGACGTTCGTCGGGATGTAGGCGGAGATGTCGTTCGCCTTGGTCTCGATGACCGGCAGCCCGGTCAGCGACCCGCCGCCCAGGTCGTCGGACAGCTTGGCGCACCGCTCCAGCAGCCGGGAGTGCAGGTAGAACACGTCTCCGGGGTAGGCCTCGCGGCCGGGCGGGCGGCGCAGCAGCAGCGAGACCGCGCGGTAGGCCTCCGCCTGCTTGGACAGGTCGTCGAAGATGATCAGCACGTGCTGGCCCTGGTACATCCAGTGCTGGCCGATCGCCGACCCGGTGTAGGGGGCGATGTACTTAAACCCCGCCGGGTCGGAGGCGGGCGACGCGACGATCACCGTGTAGTCCATCGCGCCGGCGTCCTCGAGCGCCTGGCGGACCTGGGCGGTGGTGGAGCCCTTCTGGCCGACCGCGACGTAGATGCACTTGACCTGGCGCTTCGGGTCGCCGGACTCCCAGTTCGCGCGCTGGTTGATGATCGTGTCGATGGCGATCGCGGTCTTGCCGGTCTGCCGGTCGCCAATGATCAGCTCGCGCTGGCCGCGCCCGATCGGGGTCATCGCGTCGATGGCCTTGATCCCGGTCTGCAGCGGCTCCTTCACCTTCTGCCGCTGCACCACCGACGGGGCCTGCAGTTCCAGGGCGCGAAGCTCGGTGCCCTCGATGTCGCCCTTGCCGTCCAGCGGGACGCCGAGCGGGTCCACGACCCGGCCGAGGAACCCGTCCCCGACCGGCACGGAAAGCACCTCACCGGTGCGCCGTACCTGCTGGCCCTCTTCCACCTTGGCGAAGTCGCCGAGGATGACCACGCCGATCTCGCGCACGTCCAGGTTGAGCGCGAGGCCGCGGATCCCGCCGGGGAACTCCAGTAGTTCGTTCGCCATCGCCGAGGGGAGCCCTTCGACCCGCGCGATACCGTCGCCACACTCGGCGACCTTGCCGACCTCCTGCCTGGAGGCCTCGCCCGGCTCATAGGCCTGGACGAAGCTCGCAAGAGCATCGCGGATCTCGTCGGGCCGGATTGTCAGCTCCGCCATGTTCCTAGGTCCTCTTTCTGCTTACGCTGCCCAGTGCCGCCGGAGCGCCGCGAGGCGGCTGCTCAGCGTCCCGTCAATGAGGTCATCCCCGATCTGAATGGACACACCACCCACGACCTGGGGATCGATGACGACATTCAGCTGAATGCCGCGGCCGTAGATGGCGGACAGCGCCGCTGTCAGCCGTTCGCGCTGGCGGTCACTTAGCATGGTGGCGACCCGCACGACTGCGATCAGGCGCTGCCGCCACTCGGCGACGAGCCGTGCGTAGTCCGCCAGGTTTGCTTCCAGGTTACGTCCCCGCGGGTTGACCACCGCCTGGGTGATCAGCCGCAGGGCGGGCGCTGCCACCTTGCCCGCGAGCAGGGTATTCAGCAGCTCGCGCTTTTGCTCGTCGGGGTACCGAGGGCTGGACAGGGCGGCGATCAGCTCGGGCTCGCCGCTGGCGATCCGGCCGAACCGGAACAGTTCATCCTCGACGTCGTCAAGCTGACCAGGGTCGGCGGCAGACGCCGCCGTGGCGAGAACCGCAAGCTCCTCGGCGGCGTCAGCAATATCCCTGGGCACCGACCAGTGCGCGCTGGCCAGCCCGGTGAGCACGTCCAGGGTGGCCGGGCTGACCCGCTGGCCGAACAGGTCGCGCGCCAAGCCGGTGCGGGCCGACTGCGCGGCGGTCGAATCCGCGAGCGCGCGGCGCACGGCCGGCTCGCGATCCAGCAGGGTGACGACCGCGAACAGCTCATCCCCGACGGTGGCGGCCACCTCCGGGTCGGACACCGCCGCGGTCAGCCGGTCGCGCGCTTCCGCGAAGGCGACCCGGCTAGCGCCGCGCATGGCTGCCGCCTGTCGGTTCTTCACTGCTTCCCTCGCGGGCGCTTCGCTGGCTTCGGGAGGCTGGGTCCTCGGCGCCGGGACACCGCAACGGCGCCTGGGGCGCCTTATGCGGCGTTCGGCCCGGCGCCTGCGGCGTGACGCTGCCGGTAACCCACACAGGATGCCTCATGATGTTGACTCCGGCACCTGCTCGGTTCCCAATTCTTCGAGGAAGCGATCCACGACACGGCGCTGGCGTGCGTCCTCGTCCAGGGCCTCCCCCACCACCCGGCTGGCCAGTTCGACCGCGAGCGACCCCATCTCGGTCCGCAGCGCCTGGATCGCCTGGGCGCGGTCGGCCTCGATCTGGTCGTGCGCCGCGGCCACCAGGCGCTGCCGCTCTGCCTCTCCCTGCGCGCGCAGTTCTGCGACGATCCGCGCGCCCTCTTCCTGCGCGTCCTGGCGCAGCCGGGACGCTTCGTGCCTCGCGTCGGCGAGTTGCGCCTGGTATTGCTCCAGGGTCTGCTTCGCCTCGGCCTGGGCATCCTCGGCCCGCTTGAGGCCGCCTTCGATCGCGTCGGTCCGTTCCGTCAGGGTCTGCTGTATCCGTGGCACCAGCACCCGCCACAGGACCGCGAACACGATGAGGAACGAGATCGTGCCGATGATCAGTTCGGAGAGGTCCGGAGATAGCGGCCCGAGGGACGATGCGGCAAGGTACATGATCGTCAGCCTTTCTGCCTTACTTGTATCTCATGATCCGCGTGAGATCAGTAGTGGAAGACGAAAGGCACCACGAAACCGATCAGCGCGAGCGCCTCGGTCAGCGCGAACCCGATGTACATGTTGGACCGGATCAATCCGGCGGCTTCCGGCTGCCTGGCCATGGCCTCCACACCGTGGCCGAAGATCAGGCCGATGCCGACGCCGGGGCCGATGGCCGCGAGGCCGTACGCCACCGCACCAATGTTGATGCTGATGATGCTGCGGGTGGCGGCGGTGGCTGCCAGGAAGTGCGCTAGGTGAAGCATCCTTGCTTTCCTTTTCGATTGGGCCGGCGGTTTTCTCCCCGGCGATCGGCAGGGGCGACCGTTGTGGCGTTCCGCTCCGGCGGCTCGCCGCGGTACCGGTCGCTGGTCATGTCAGTGCGCCGCCTCGTAGGCGCCCCCGATGTACTGGGCGGTCAGGATCGTGAAGATGTACGCCTGCAGCGCCTGGATCAGCAGCTCGAACGCGGTGAGCACTACGGTCATCACGAACGACGCCGCGGCGAACACCAGCCCAATGCTGGCGCTGACCAAGTACCAGGTCGCGATCGTGAACACTGCCACCAGGATGTGCCCGGCGAACATATTGCCGAAGAGCCGGATCGCCAGCGTGAACGGCCGGACGATGATGTACTGCAGGATCTCCACTGGCGCCAGAAGGGGCAGGATGAACGGAGGCACGCCGGACGGGATCATGCTCTTGAAATAGCCGCCGAGGCCCAGCCTCTTGATGCTCACGTAGTTGTAGGTGATGTAGACCATGAGCATCAGCGAGATGGGGAAGGCGATGTGCGCCATCGCCGGGAACTGGAGTGTCGGGATGACCTCCATCAGGTTCATAAACCAGATGAAGAAGAACAGCCCCATCAGGAAGGGCAGGTAGCCGTCGCCCCGCTTGCCCATCATCGCCCGCAGGATTTGGTCCCGGACGAACACCATGCCCAGCTCGCCGAGATTTTGTACGCCCCTGGGCACCAGCTTGGGCTTGGCGAACGCGGCCCAGAAGAACCAGATCACCAGCCCAGCGCAGAGGATGGCCTGAAACTCCGGCATGTAGAGGTGGAACGAGCCGATGCTGAACAGCGGTGTGTCGAACCGGAAGCTAGCCGGGTACCCGGGGGCGGGGTACCCGCAGCCGGAGCCGAGGTGGCATCCCTCTGCCACCGGCGCCCGGGACATGAAAGTCACCCTCTAACTCCTTAAGCGTGCGCGTGGCCTGGTAGGCCTGCACTGCCCCGGGGCCGGCCGCCGCATGCGCGGGTCGCGGCCCGAGGCAGCGCGGATCAGGACCGGCCGTACCGGTAGATCACCAGCCAGATGGTCAGGGCCAGGCCGAACAGCATGCCTAGCGGGAAAAGCAGCGAGAGCCCAGTCCAGTGTGCGATCAGCCAGCCGAGCCCTCCGTAGAAAAGCATGCCCGCGAGCAGGTAGCTGAACACGGTCATTCCGACGTTCTGTCCGCCATCGCCCTGCGGCGGGCGCTTGCCGCTCATGACGGGCACGCGGGCCCTGCACCGGCCCGCGGCGAGCCGCCACGTTGCGGGCAGGCTTGCCCGCGGGCCGCGCTACGCCGTCCGGACGTTTGGTCGCCACCACCGGTCACCGTTTCCCGTCCGGTTCGACGTACGGGACCTTGAGCCGGGCCGAGACCAGGGCCTGTGCCGTCGTGTACACGATGACGCAAACGACCACCGTGAAGCCAAAGGCCTTGCCGTTGAATGCCGTGGTACCGCTGTACCTGACGACAAAGAAGAGCAGCACGAGGATCTTGATCAGGTAAGTGGACATCGCGGTCACCATCATGACCTGCGGGCTTTTCCGGGAGGCCCAGCTCATCGCGGCGGCGCTGATACCGAAGAAGACGATGACAAGCCCGACCCCGAGCATGCGCGCCCTCCAGGCCGTTGACGCCGTCGGCAATGGCGCTCAGCACGACCATGACCAGCGCCGCGACAGCAGTCACCACGGCAGAACGCCGGAGGATCACGGCGTAATTTTCCATCTGCCGAACTCCGAGGGGTCGACTGCGGGCGGACAACCAGCGGGCGAACGTGGCCGTTGCTGCCTTGGCGCGGGCCACAGGGGCTGCCGCGCCGCACATGCCGTGCGGACGCGCCGCCGGGTGAGCGAAAACGTATCACGAGCCCCTCGCTAGCCCTTGCCTGGGTGCTCGTGAAAGATATCACAAGCTCCTTGACGCAGGCTTTACCGGGTCACCCATAGTGACATCCATGGCAATCAGTGATCGATATGCGCGACGAGTCACTGGCGCCGCTTGCTGCCGCGCCGTTCTGGCCAGGCATGTCGTGACCGCTGACGATCGGGTCCGTTGGCGAGCGGTGACCTGGATGAGGTCCCCTCAGGGCAGCGGCGGAGGCTCGGACAGCCAGGGCGGAGCGCCGCGATCGCTGCCAGGTCCGGCGGGCGGCTTGTCGTTACGGACCGTGCCCCAGGGTGGATCGCCGCGCACGCTCTCCCAGGACGGGCCGCCGCGAATGGACTCCCACGGCGGGCCGCCACGAACGGTGTCCCAGGGCGAATCGGCGCGGACGGTGTCCCACGGCGGGGCGCCGCGGGCGGCTTCCCAGGGCGGGCCGCTGCGGACGGTGTCCCAGGGCGGGCCGCCGCGGATGGACTCCCACGGCGGGCCGCCACGAACGGTGTCCCAGGACGGGACGGCGCGGGCGGCATCGCGCGGCGGGCGGCCACCGGCGGATTCTCCCGGGGGAACCCTGCGCGCCGCCTCCGGGGGGAGGACCCTTCGCGCAGGTTCCTGAGCAGGGAACCCGGGGTGAGTGTCCCAGGGTGGATGGCCGCGGCGGGGCGCCTCCCAGGGCGCCGCGTCACGGGTGGACGCCCGGGTGATGCGCTGCTCCGGTGGGTCCCCAGGCAGCACGCCCCCGGAGATCGCGGCGGCCGGGATTCCCGGGCCCGATGCGGCGCCGCCACCCGGCGCCCCGGCGCCGGGCGCCCCGGTGACCTGGTCCGCACTGCCGGGCTTTGCTCCTTTGCCGGTCCCGTCGCTGCCGGTCCCGTCCCGGTCCGCCGGGTCGCTGCGCGACGCCCCGTTGCCTCCGGCGCCCTTGGCCGCAGTCCTGTTGCCCGTAGCGCCGTTGCCCGCGGCACCGCTGCTGGGAGCGCCACCGCTGGGAGCGCCACCGCCACGAGCGCCGCTGGGAGCGCGGCTGGGAGCGCGGCTGCTACCCAGCGCGATCCGGCCATCGGGCTGCCGGGCCGCCCGCTCCGGGGGGGCCGGCACCGTGGACCGCTCCCCGGCAGCCTCCACGGGGACCGGGACCGGCGCCGCCCGGCGTGCCACGTGCGCTGTGCGGTCCGCCGCGGTGACCCGCGACCAGGGCCGCAGCCGCGGCATCGTCACCAACAGCAGGGCCACGATCGCGGCGACAGTGACGATGGCCAGGACGATCAGCGGGGTCCGGACGATCGACAGCCAGATGACCGTGCCAGCGAACACAGCCGTCCACAAGTACATGATCAGGACGCTGGTCCGGTGCGAGTGGCCGATGGCCAGCAGGCGGTGCTGCAGGTGCTTCTTGTCCGGGGCGAACACCGACGTGCCGGCCCGGGTCCGGCGCACCACGGCCATTAGCAGGTCGGCGTAGGGGATGAGCAGGATCACGGCAGGGACGAGCAGTGGGATGAAGGCGCCGTACCGGTTCACGGTGCCGGCCGCGTAGGCGGCCGTGTCGGTGAGCGAGTAGGGATCCAGCAGCGCGAGGCTGGAGATCGGTGCATAGGCGAGCATCAGGCCGATGAGCAGCGATCCAGTGTCGCCCATAAAGATGCGCGCGGGA
The DNA here is from genome assembly GCA_963734725.1 of uncultured Actinomycetes bacterium. Taxonomy (GTDB): domain Bacteria; phylum Actinomycetota; class Actinomycetes; order Streptosporangiales; family Streptosporangiaceae; genus DASXKD01. The sequence goes on along the minus strand of CAVTIX010000010.1, from coordinate 64,529 downwards.
TAGAAGTTGTGCGGCAGGAACCCGATGCACACCCCGGCGAGCAGGATCGAGACCAGCGCAGGCCCGGCCTGCTCCACCAGCCCGAGTCGGTGGGTGAGCGTGTAGTAGTAGGCGAAGAACGCGACCGCGCCGATGCCCACGATCCCGGCGGCCAGGCCGTCCAGGCCATCGATGAAGTTGACCGCGTTCATGGTGATGACGACGACCAGGATGGTCACGGCGATCTGCTGGTCGTTGGTGAGCAGGAAAGTGACCCCGCCCGGGGCCGGCAGCCAGGTGATCTCGGCGCCGCTCCACACCAGGATTACCCCGGCGGCGACCTGCCCGGCGAGCTTGCTAAGCGCTCCCATCCCCCACCGGTCGTCGACGAAGCCCATGATGACGACCAAGCCACCGGCCAGCAGCAGGCCCTTCTCCATGTTCGTTTCGGCGAACACGCTGCTCAGCCCGTTCAGACGGCTGGCCAGGAGCATGGCGGCGACCAGCCCCCCGTAGATGGCGAACCCGCCGAGCAGCGGCGTAGGCAGCTCGTGGACGTCGCGCTCCCTGGCGGCGTGCATGGCACCCACCGCGATCGCGAACCTGCGGACCAGCGGCGTCAAAATGTAGGTCACCGCAGCCGCCGCCAGCAAGGTGAGCACATACTCACTCATAGGCGCCCCGCAGCCGGATGAACGCGCGCATCACGCCCACTGTAGGCCACTCGGCCCCGGCACATCGTCAGCGGAGATCACGCGTCTTCATCCTCCGACTCGTCGTCGACGATCAGGGCAACCACCTCACGCAAGCGCCGTACCGGGATCACCCCCCGGCGCAGCAGCCGGGGCACCGCCCCGGTCAGGTCCACGATCGTGGAGGGCGTCTGGTCGGTGCAGGGCCCGTCATCTAGATAGACGCTCACCGACGCGCCGAGTTGCGCCTCCGCTTCATCCGCGGTCGTGGCGGGCGGCGAGCCAGTGAGGTTGGCGCTGCTCACCGCGAGCGGGCCGGTCTCCCGGAGCAGTTCCAGCGCGACGGGCTGCATCGGCATCCGGACCGCGACCGTGCCCTTGGTGTCGCCGAGGTCCCACACCAGGCTCCGGGCCGCATGGAACACCAGGGTGAGGCCGCCAGGCCAGAACTCATCGACCAGGTCGGTGGCGGAAGTGCTGACGTCCTCGATCAGGGCCATCGCGGCGCGCCTGCTGCCGACAAGCACGGGCGGCGGCATCTGCCTGCCCCGGCCCTTGGCCGCCAAGAGCGCGATGACCGCCTCGGGCGAGAATGCGTCGGCCGCCACGCCGTACACCGTGTCGGTGGGCAGCACGGCCAGTTCCCCCTTGCGCAGCACCGACGCGGCCTCACTGATCCCCGCCCCGCGTTGCGCTGCGTCCGTGCAGTCATACCGAGCGCTCATGTCCCAATCCTTCCACCCCCCGGCCCGTGCCTGCGCCCACAAGCCCACGGCCGCCACCCTTCGCGCACCGACGACGTCCAGCGAGTTGCTGCGAAATCGTAATATCCGAGATCGCAGGACCGTCGCGGCGGCGGGCAACCATGATCTCGGACGATCACCCCGCGAGAAGCGCGACGGAATCGTCCGTGATCATGAAGCCGAGCGGCCACCGGCCGGACCGGCGGAGAACTCAGCCGGCAGACCAACCTCAGCCGACGGAACTACTGGCCGGGCCAGCGGGCGGTCACGAACCGGTCCCGGCGGGCCAGGTCCTTGTGGTTGCGGGTATCCATCCAGCCCCGCTCCTCGGCGAAGGTCCAGTAGACCGCCGGGCCCTGCGGCGCGCCGTGTTCCACCGCCACCAGGCCGCCGGGCCGCAGCAGCCGGCGCGCGGTCGCTTCAATGACCCGGATCGCATCCAGGCCGTCCGTGCCGCCCCACAACGCGCCAGCGGGGTCGTACTCGGCGACCTCGGGCGGGACGGATGCGCCGACCGGTATGTACGGGGGGTTGCTGATGACCAGGTCCACCGTGCCATCCAGTTCCGGCAGGGCGCTGGCGAAATCCGCGGCGTGCAGTATCACCCGGCCTGCGGTGTGCGGCGCGTAGTCCGCGCAGCGGACGACATTGCGTTTCGCCCAGCCTCGGGCGAGCGGGTCGGCTTCCACCGCGTGCACCTGGGCGCGCGGCACCTCCTGCGCGATCGCCAGGGCGATCGCCCCGGAACCGGCGCCGAGGTCGACGACCACCGGGTCGGCGACATCCATCTCGGTGAGCTTGTCGATAGCCCAGCCCGTCATCACCTCGGTCTCGGGCCGGGGCACGAACACCCCCGGCCCCACCTCAAGCTCGGTGTACCGGAAGTGGGTGAGGCCGGTGATGTGCTGGAGCGGCTCCCGGGCCTCGCGGCGGGCTATCTCATCCCAGAACCTCGGGTCGAAACCGGCGTCTGGCACCAGGTGCAGCTCGCCGCGGCGCACCCCGTGCACGTGCGCGGCGATCACTTCCGCGTCGGAGCGCGGTGACTCCACCCCGGCCTCGGCCAGCCGGGCCGCGGCGATCGTGACCTCATCCAGGAGCAGCGTCATCGCCAGCCGCCAGGCCGGACCTGTCCGCCTCGACAAGGGCGCTGATCACCGCGTCCAGGTCGCCGTCGAGCACCTGGTCCAGGTTGTGTGCCTTGTAACCGACCCGGTGGTCGGAGATGCGGTTCTCCGGGAAGTTGTAGGTGCGGACCCGCTGGGAACGGTCCACGGTCTGGACCTGGCTGCGCCGTTCAGCCTGCGCCTGGGCCTCCGCGTCGGCCTGCGCCTGGGCGAGCAGCCGGGCGCGCAGGATGCGCAGCGCCTGCTCCTTGTTCTGCAGCTGGCTCTTCTCGTTCTGGCAGGACACGACGATCCCGGTGGGCACGTGGGTGATCCGCACCGCGGAGTCGGTGGTGTTCACGCTCTGGCCGCCGGGCCCGGAGGACCGGAACACGTCCACGCGCAGGTCGGCCGGATCGATGGTCACCTCGACGGGGTCCGCCTCGGGCAGCACCAGCACGCCGGCCGCCGAGGTGTGGATCCGGCCCTGGGACTCGGTCACCGGCACCCGCTGGACCCGGTGCACGCCGCCTTCGTATTTCAGCCGCGACCACACCCCGTCAGGCGCGCTCCGCCGGGCGGACTTCACCGCGACGGTGGCGTCCTTGTAGCCGCCGAGGCCGGTGATGGTGGAGTCGAGGATCTCGGTCTTCCAGCCCTTCCGCTCGGCGTACCGCAGGTACATGCGCAGCAGGTCGGCCGCGAACAGGGCCGACTCCTCGCCGCCCTCCCCCGCCTTGACCTCGAGCAGGACGTCCTTGCTGTCGTTGGGGTCGCGCGGCGCCAGCAGGTCGGCGAGCTGGTCTTCCAACTCCGCGCGATGGTGGGCAAGCTCGTCGGCCTCGGCCGCGAAGGAGTGATCTTCGGCGGCCAGTTCACGCGCGGCCTGCTCGTCGCCCGCCGTCTGCTGCCATTCGTGATAGGCGTGGACCACGGGGGTCAGCTCACCATAGCGGCGGCCGAGCGCCCTGGCCCGCTCCGGATCCGAGTGCACGGCAGCGTCAGCCAGGTCATGCTCCAGTCGGGCGTATTCCTCCGCCAGGCCGCTGAGCCGCTCGAACACCTTTCGTCCCTTTCCTGCTTGCTCTCCCGTTCAACGCCCGAAATCACCGCGCCGCGGAGGCCGTGGCCTCCGCGCACGGTGATCTGGTTAGAGCTACTTGCTCGCGGGCTTCTTGCCGAACTGCCGCTCGAACCTGGCCACCCGGCCACCGGTGTCAAGGATCTTCTGCTTGCCGGTGTAGAAGGGGTGGCAATTGGAGCAGACATCGGCGTGGATAGCGCCGGAGCGCGCCGTCGACCGCGTGGTGAAGGTGTTCCCGCATGAGCAGGTCACCGTGGTCACCACGTAGTCAGGGTGAATGTCAGGCTTCACTGTGAATACTCCTGCCTGGTCGCCGGGTCGCCGCGCCGGAAGGTCCGGCGGGCGTGAACCGGTACCGTTTCAGCCTTACGTACTGTGCCAGAGGCGACAACGTGCTGTGGTCCCCATAGATTCCCTAGGTGCTGACCGTGGTCCTCTGGACCTGCAGCAGGAACTCGGCGTTGCTCTTGGTGCCCTTCATCCGGTCCAGGAGCACTTCCAGTGCCTGCTGCGGCTCCAGCGCGTGGAGCACCCGTCGGAGCTGCCAGACGATCTTCAGCTCGTCCGGGGTCAGCAACAGTTCCTCCTTGCGCGTGCCCGAGGCGTCCACGTCGATGGCCGGGAAGATCCGCTTGTCAGCTAGGTCCCTGCGCAGCCGGAGCTCCATGTTGCCGGTGCCCTTGAACTCCTCGAAGATGACCTCTTCCATCCGCGAGCCGGTCTCGATCAGGGCGGTGGCCAGGATCGTGAGCGAGCCGCCGTGCTCGATGTTGCGCGCCGCGCCGAAGAACTTCTTCGGCGGGTAGAGGGCGGCGGAGTCCACGCCGCCGGACAGGATCCGGCCGCTGGCCGGGGCGGCCAGGTTATAGGCCCGCCCGAGCCGGGTGATGGAGTCGAGCAGCACGACGACGTCGTGCCCCATCTCTACCAGGCGCTTGGCCCGCTCGATCGCCAGTTCCGCGACCGTGGTGTGGTCCTCAGCGGGCCTGTCGAAGGTGGAGTGGATCACTTCGCCCTTGACCGTCCGCTGCATGTCGGTGACCTCCTCTGGCCGCTCGTCCACCAGGACGACCATGAGGTGGCACTCGGGGTTGTTCTTGGTGATCGCGTTGGCGATGGCCTGCAGGATCATGGTCTTGCCCGCCTTCGACGGCGACACGATGAGGCCGCGCTGGCCCTTGCCGATCGGGGCGACCAGGTCGATGATCCGCGTGGTCATGATGCCGGGATCGGTCTCCAGGCGGAGCCGATCCTGCGGGTACAGCGGCACCAGCTTGGCGAACTCCGGCCGGGCGCGGGAGGCCTCTGGGTCGAGGCCGTTTATCTTGTCCAGCCGGACCAGGGCGTTGAACTTCTCCCGCCGCTCCCCCTCGCGGGGCTGGCGCACCGCGCCCTCGATGACGTCGCCCTTGCGCAGGCCGTGCCAGGCGCACCTGGGACAGCGACACGTAGACGTCGTTAGGCCCGGGCAGGTAGCCGGTGGTGCGAATGAACGCGTAATTGTCGAGCACGTCGAGGATGCCCGCGATCGGGATGAGCACGTCGTCCTCGGTGATCACCGGCTCGGCGTCGCCGCCCCGCTCGCCGCGGCGCCGGTTGCGGTTGCGGAACCGGTCCCGGTTGCGACGGCCGCCGCGGCTGTCGTCGTCATCCGCGCGGCTGCCCTGGTCCTGTGGCGCGCCGCCGCGTGCGGCGCCCGCGTCCCGGCCCTGGTCGGACCGCTGTTCCGTGCCCTCGCCGCCACGGCCCTCGCCGCCGCGCGGGGCGTCATCGCGCCGCGCGTTGTTGTTTCGGCGGCGCCGCTCACCGCGCTGGCCGTCCCCCGCTGGCTGCCCCTCACCGGCTCCCTGGCGGTCATCCTCGGCGCCGCGAGCGGCGGCGCCCCCGGCGGGCGCCCCGGTGGAGACGGCTGCCCGGCTGGTGTCGGCTGGGGCGAACGTCAGCTGGCCGGGGGCGGCACTGCCTGCCGTGCCCTCAGCCGAGCCGGGCCGCGTGTCCCGGCCGGACATGACGGCCTGGGCGCCCTCCCCTGGGCCCGACTTTAGAGGTTTGTCTGGTTCCATAGCGTCCTGCTCACGGCGGCGGGGTGCGCCGGCTCCCGCAGGCGCGCCCCGCGTGGCGGAATGGTTGACTGCGGCGCTGGCGGTAGCGGAGCGCACAGGGCCGGCGGCGGGTCCGCCCTGCCGGCTCTGGATCGCCTCGATGAGCTGGCTCTTGCGCATCCGGCCAACACCCGTGATGCCCATGGACTGGGCCACCCGCTGCAGCTCAGGCAGCAGCATGCTGGTCAGTGCACGACCTGGGGCACGAGCCGGGGGGCCGGCGCCCGCGCCGTCGCCCGATTCAGGCGATACCGGAGCCGGCGCGGTCACGGCAGCGGTGCCGGACCGTGGCTCGGGCAGATCGGACCGGGGGGCATCCCCGGGCAGATCCCGGGTACCGGCGAAGAACTCGGTGGGTTCGCTCACGAGGGGTCCTTCCAAGAAACTCAGGCGCCGGCCACCGGAGCCGGTTCGACCCGGTGTTGCGGCCCGGTGAATTAACCGGGCCAAGTTGTGCACCAGCGGCTGGCTGGCGCCGTCCCGGGGTGCTGTATGCCCCCCGTGCCCCGACCACGTTGTCGCTCCCGAGGGCGAGAGCCCGAACCGGCCGGTAAGGCACAGCTGGCTCGCCCGGACCTCGGGTCCTGCGCGGTTCTTCAAGGCCACACCCCAGGCCCACAAGCGGGTAGGGGAGGAGGCGGTTTGAAGATCTGGCAGGAAATCACCGGCCACAGCCGACCATGCAGCCGGTAACGCGGCAGATGACAGGCGAGCACTTGCCCCGACGGCGGGGCACCTGGTGCAGCACCCAGCTTAACACCATCACAGCCCACGGCATTCCCTTGACTGTGGTCCGTTTGTTGCCGGTTTCGTCGCCCGGCCCTGCGTGGACCTTTCCGCAGGGAGCACGCCAGGCCCTGGAGCCCGGTTTGTGGATCGCCCCTGCCGCGCGGCCCCCGGCGCGGGTACGCCCATCCCACCGGACTGGACGGTGGCACCCTGCCGGTCAACCTTGAGGGGGGTTACAAGCCATGCGATACCCGTTTCGCGGGCGATTGAACCTACCGCCGCCAGGCCCGGCTGGGCATCGGCCAGGCCGAGGGCCAGCACGCTCGGGCCGGCCCGGAGACCACCGCCGCGACCCCGGCCCGGCGCAGCCTGCCGAGGAGTTCGGCGGTCTCCGGCATCGCCGCGGCGCGGTAGCGCTGATGGAGGAAATCCTCGGTGGCGTCGAACAGCACCGACGGGTCGCTGGTGAGCCCGGCGACCAGCAGCGCGCTGCGCGCCGCATTGGCCGCCGCGTCGGCGTGCGGGACCACCGCGGGCAGGGCGCAGCGCGCCTCGTGGGTGGCCATCACGGTCGGCGCTACGCACACCACGGTGGCGAGCCTGCCGAGCACGTCGAACCGCAGCAGGCCGACCGGCCCGCGGCCGCTGCGGGGGATCCCGTTAGCGCCGGGGACCACACCGGCCCCGGAATCCGGGCCCTCGCCGCCGGCCCGGCCCGGACGCCACGCGATGGTGAGCCCGCCCGCCAGGCAGGCCGCCACGTTGTCCGGGTGCCCTTCCAGGTCCACGGCGAGCCGGAGCACCTCGGCGTCGGGCAGCCGGTCGGCCCCGTCAGCGGCCAGGGCCCGCGCGGCCAGGATCCCGGACACCACGGCGGCCGCCGAAGAGCCGAGCCCGCGCCCGTGCGGGATCGCGTTGACGCAGCTCAGGGCGAGCCCGTCCGGCTGGCCGCCCATCGCGGAGAACCCGGCCCGCATCGCGGTGACGACCAGGTGCCGCTCCCCCAGGTCTGCGGTCTGCTCGCCTTCGCCCCGGACCCGTACGGTGAGCCCGCCGCCGGTCACCCGGGCCTCGACCTGGTCGTAGCAAGCCAGGGCGAGCCCGAACGCGTCAAAACCCGGTCCCAGGTTGGCGCTGGTCGCGGGAACCCGCACCACGGCCGTGGACTGTGCCCAGATCACCCGGTGCTCCTAGCTCTGCCTCGCCGCGTTGCCCGCGCGGCCATCAGCCCCATCCCGGCCGGCCCCATCAGGCCAGCCCGAGCGCGGCCGCGGCGGTGGCCGCGTCCACGGGGACTGTCACCGGCGCCGGTGCGGCGGACACCGCCCAGTCCGGATCCTTCAGCCCGTTGCCGGTGATGGTACAGACGACTACGGAACCGGCGCCAAGCTGCCCGTTCTCCCGGGCCTGCAGCAGCCCGGCGACTCCCGCGGCGGACGCCAGCTCGCCGAACACCGCCTCCTTGGCGGCCAGCAGCCGGTAGGCGGCGAGGATCTGCCGGTCGGTCACCGAGGCGATCAGCCCGCCGGAGGCATCCCGCGCCTCCTCGGCCAGCCGCCACGAGGCCGGGTTGCCGATCCTGATCGCGGTCGCGATTGTGACCGGGGCGAGCACCGGTTCCCCGCGGACGATGGGCGAGGCCCCGCTGGCCTGGAAGCCGAACATCCGCGGCGTGCGGGCCGCCTTCCCCGCCTTGGCGTATTCGCGGTAGCCCATCCAGTGAGCGGTGATGTTGCCGGCGTTGCCGACCGGCAGGCAGTGCACCTCCGGGGCGTCCCCGAGCGCTTCGACGATCTCGAACGCGGCCGTCTTCTGGCCCTCCAGGCGGTCCGGGTTCACCGAGTTGACCAGGGCCACCGGGTGGTCCACGGCGAGCTTGCGCGCCAGTTCCAAGCAGTCGTCGAAGTTGCCGTCCACCTGGAGCAGCTTGGCGCCGTGCACCAGGGCCTGGGCCAGCTTGCCCAGGGCGATCTTGCCGCGCGGCACGAGCACCGCGCAGGCGAGCCCGGCCCGGGCGGCATACGCCGCGGCGCTGGCGCTGGTGTTTCCGGTCGAGGCGCAGATGACCGCCTTCGCGCCCTGGGCGGCGGCCATGCTCACCGCGACCGTCATGCCCCGGTCCTTGAACGAGCCGGTGGGATTGGCGCCCTCGACCTTGAGGTAGACCTCGCAGCCAGTCTTCTCCGACAGCACCGGCGCGGGGATCAGCGGCGTGGACCCCTCGCCGAGGGAGATCACCGGCGCGCCGTCCGGCACCGGCAGCCATTCGGAGTACCGCCGGATGACGCCGCCCCCGTCCTGTCGGAACTCCATCACTGCTCCCTCGCGGGCGCTGCGCATTGTCGTGCCGGAGGCGCGCAAACTAGCCGTGCGGGAGGGTTCATTCGTCGCTCTCCCCCTCGACCCGCATCACGCTGGCGACGGCGCGGACCACGTCCATCGCGCCGAGGTCGGCGACGCAGGCGGCCAGCGCCGCGTCGGGCGCGGTGTGAGTAACGATGACAAGCTGGGCGTCGTCGCCCCGGCCCTCCTGGCGCACCGCCTTGATGGATACATCATGCCGGGCGAACGCTTCGGCGATCCGGGCCAGCACGCCGGGCTTGTCGGCCACGTCCAGCGCAATGTGATAGCGGGTCAGCGCCTGGCCCATGGGCAGCGCGGGCAGGTCGGCGTAGGTCGTCGCGTCCGGGCCCCGGGTGCCTGCCAGCCGGTTGCGCGCCACGGCGACGATGTCACCCAGCACGGCGCTGGCCGTGGGCACGCCCCCGGCGCCGGCGCCGTAGAACATAAGCCTGCCCGCGGACTCCGCTTCGACGAACACCGCGTTGTAGGCCTCGCGGACACCGGCCAGCGGGTGCACGCGCGGGATCATCGCCGGGTGCACCCGCACCGACACCCCGCCCTCGCTCCGCTCGCAGATCGCGAGCAGCTTGACCACGTGCCCCAGCGTGCGCGCGCTGGCGATGTCGGCGGGCGTGACCCCGGTGATCCCTTCGCGGTGCACGTCGGCCGCGCCGACCTTGGTGTGGAAGGCGAGCCCGGCCAGGATCGCGGCCTTGGCCGCGGCGTCGAAGCCCTCCACGTCAGCCGTGGGGTCCGCCTCCGCGTACCCGAGCGCCTGCGCCTCATCCAGCGCGTCGGCGAACCCGGCGCCCGAGGTGTCCATCTGGTCGAGGATGTAGTTGGTGGTGCCGTTGACAATGCCGAGCACCCGGTGCACCGCGTCCCCGGCCAGTGACTCACGCAGCGGGCGGAGCAGCGGGATCGCCCCGGCCACGGACGCCTCGTAGTACAGGTCGGCCCCGGCGTCGCGCGCCGCGTTGTGCAGCGTCATGCCGTCCTCGGCGAGCAGCGCCTTGTTCGCGGTCACCACCGCCTTGCCCGCCTTCAGCGCGGTGAGCAGCAGGGACCTGGCGGGCTCGATGCCGCCGATCACCTCGACGACGATGTCCACGTCGTCCCGGCCGGCCAGGGCCACGGCGTCGGTGGTGATCAGCCCCGGATCCACGGCCACGGCGCGGGTTCGGGCCGGGCGGCGGACCGCCACCCCGGCCACTTCCAGCGGGGCGCCGATCCTGGCCTCCAGGTCGGCCGCCTGGTCGCCGAGCAGCCGGTACACCTCGGCGCCGACGATGCCGCAGCCCAGCAGTGCCACCTTCAGGGGCTGCGCGGTCATCTCCTGGCCTCCCTCGCGGGACGTCGTGCCGAAGGCACGCCAGCAAGCAGGTCGCTTGGTCGTGCCGGAGGCGCGCGAAATGGCGGTGCGGGAGGCCCGTCGGGGGTTCCGGGGGCGTCCCCCGGGCTAGCAGAGTGTCGCCGCCGGGACATTATGGGGCCGTGGCCCCGCGGCGTTCGGCCCGGCGACGGCGGCGTGACACTCGGCAGAGAGTGCCTCATCCTTCGTCCAAGCTAAGGAGGTCCTCAGGGGTTTCCCGGCGGAGCAGGATGCGGGCGGCGCCGTCACAGACCGCCACGACGGGCGGCCGCAGCACGTGGTTGTAGTTGCTCGCCATTGAGCGGCAGTACGCGCCGGTGGCCGCCACCGCGACCAGGTCCCCCGGCGCGAGGTCGGCCGGCAGGTAGGTGTCCCTGACCACGATGTCCCCGCTCTCACAATGCCTGCCGACCAGCCGGGAGAGCATCGGCGGCGCGGCCGACTCCCGGGAGGCGAGCGCGCATGTGTACTCCGCCCCGTACAACGCGGTTCGGATGTTGTCGCTCATCCCGCCATCGACGCTGACATAGCTGCGCAGCCCGTTGACGTCCTTGATGGTCCCGACCTCATACAGGGTAACGGCGCCTGGCCCGGCGATCGCCCGGCCGGGTTCCACGGTGAGCCGGGGCACTTCCAGGCCCGCCGCCGCGCACTGCGCGGCCACGATCTGGTGCAGGCTCTGCGCGATCACCTTGATGTCCGCCGGGTCGTCGTCGGGGGTGTAGGCGATGCCGAACCCGCCGCCGAGGTTCAGCTCCTCGATGTGCACGCCGTGCTCGTCCCTGATCCGGGCGGCCAGTTCCAGCACCCGGTGCGCCGCCACGTCGAACCCGGCCGTGTCGTAGATCTGCGATCCGATGTGCGAGTGCAGCCCGGCGAAGTCCAGCGAGGGCGCGGCGAGCACCCGGCGCACCGCCTCGTCGGCCGCGCCGGACGACAGCGAGAAACCGAATTTCTGGTCGTCGTGTGCCGTCGCCACGAAGTCGTGCGTGTGCGCCTCTACCCCGGTGGTTACCCGAACCAGGACGCGCGGCGGCGCGGCAGCGTTTTTTTGTGCAATACGATCGCCCGCCGGCCGGACGCCGCCCGCCGCGCCGTCGCGCTCCTCGGTAACGAAGGCGAGCCGGGCGATCTCCTCAAACGAGTTGACCACCACGTGACCCACGCCCGTGGCCACCGCGCGCTCGAGCTCGCTGAGGAGCTTGTTGCTGCCGTGCATGGTGATCATGGCCGGATCGACCCCGGCCGCCAGCGCGACCTCAAGCTCGCCCCCGGTGCACACGTCCACGCCAAGGCCTTCTGCGGCGGCCCAGCGCAGTACCCCGCGGCAGCAGAACGCCTTGGCCGCGTAGAACACCGCCGCCCGCTCGCCGAACGCCTGGACAAAATCGCGGCACCGGCCGCGGAAGTCCTCCCCGTCCAGGACGAATGCCGGAGTGCCGTATTGCGTGGCCAGGTCCCGGACGTCGAACCCGCCGATGGTGAGGACCCCGTCCGCGCGCCGCGCGCTGCGCGGCCAGATGGCCGGATCCAGCGCGTTCAGGTCGTCCGGTGGGATGGGCGCGTGTTCGGCGGGCAGCACATCCGCGTGACGCGGTCCCGCCGGGTGAGCGAGTCGGCTCATGTTTCTCCTATTCCTGCCTCCCTCGCGGGCGTTCGGCCCTGGGGGGCCTCTCTGGCTTCGGGAGGCGGTCCTCAGCGCCGGGGACACCGCAACGGCGCCTGGGCGCCTTAGGCGGCGTTCCGCCCCGGCGCCTGCGGCGTGCCAGGCCCCGCCGGCGCTACAGTTGACCGCCCTCCTCCCGGGTCACAGCCGGTCCGGGGCGTCCACGCCGAGCAGGTCCAAGCCTGCTCGCAGCGCGGTCGCCGTGGCGGCGGCCAGCCAGAGGCGGGCGATGGTTCCCGGGCCGCCCGCCGTCATGCCCGGCCGCGCCGCCGGACGCTGCTCCTGGCAGTCAAAGTACGCACCGGCCAGCCGTTCCAGGTAGCGCGGGAACACGTCCGGCCTGGCTCTCCGGGCCGCCCCGGCGACGCGTTCGGCGAGCCAGGACAGTTCGTCGAGCAACGCCTGCTCGCTGGGGTGCGCGAGCAGGCGTTGCTGGAACTCCGCCGCCTCCCCCAGGCTCAGCCCGAGGTCAGCGGCCTGGCGCAGGGTAGACACGGCGTGCGCATGTGCGTACCGCACAGCATAGGCGGGCACGCCGAGGTGCTGCGCCGCCGCGCAGCAGGGGTCCACCTCGGCCGGGGCGCCGGGCGGCAGCCGGGCGAGCGCGTAGCGGATCGCGCCGGCCCGGCGAACTCGATGGCGGCCGCCACGGGTCCCGTTGCCGGGCCGGGACGGCGGGCCAGGACGGCCTCTCGTTCTGCCGGCTCGGACGGGAAGATACGGGCGCCGGCCACCTCGGCCAGCCGGCCCGTCAGGAACGCGGCGAGACGTCGCCGCGCGTCCGCCCAGCTAGTCGCCGCGGCGAGATCCGGGGCTGGCGGAGCGGGGACCGCCGTGCCGGCCAGCGCGGTGCTGCGGGCGCACGCGGCGCCGGCCGCGGTGATCCTTGGGGCGAGGGCGGCGAGCGCATCCGGGGTGACGGTGACGGTCACGTAGCCGCCGGTCACGGTCGCGGCGCAGACCCAGTCGGCGCGGCGGAGCGCGGCCGCGAGCGTCATCGCGATCCGCAGCGGCCCCACCGGGTGGCTGTCCGCCAGGCGGAACGCGATGGGCGTGGCGTACGTGCCGGGCGCGGGCGCGCTGCCGGGCGGGGCGGGCGCCCATGTCCCCGCCGTGGTGATCGCGGGCGGCGACGGCCGCAGGGCGCTGATCTCCACCGCGAGCAGCCGGTCCAGGTCCCTGGTGAGCACCGTTGCAGGCTAGCTGTTCCGCGCAGGGGCTACGCTCGGGTGAATGCCTGACAGAGCTGTCCGGCGCCGGGTTCTTAGCCAGAACTTCCTCGTCGACCACCGCGCGATCGATGCGCTGGTGGACGGCGCCGAGGTGGGGCGCGGGGACTTGGTGCTCGACATCGGCGCGGGAAACGGCCTGATCAGCACCGCGCTGCTGCGCCGGGGCACCCGGGTCCAAGCAATCGAGCGGGACCCGGCGCTGGCTGCGCGGCTACGGACCAAGTTCGCCACCTGGCCGTCAGTCACTGTGGTGGAAGCTGACGTGCTGGTGATGCCGTTGCCGGCCGAACCGTTTCGCGTGGTAGCCAACATTCCGTTCGGGATCACCACGCAAATCCTGCGCCGCCTGCTGGACGAAGACGGCCTGGCCCGCGCGGACATGATCGTCCAGGCCGAGGTGGCCCGCAAGCGGGGGGCGCGAGGACGCGGGACGCTGCTCAACGCGTGCTGGGAACCATGGTTCGAGTTCGGCACGGGAGCACGGATCCCGGCGACGGCGTTCCGCCCGAGGCCACGGGTGGACGCGGCGGTGCTCATCGTCGCGCGCCGTGATTCCCCGCTGGTGGACCCGGGGTTGCGGCGGGATTACACGGGTTTCGTCACGGCGGCGTTCGAGGGCGCGCGCCCGACCGTGGCGAGCGCGCTGGCGCGCGCCATCCCCCGGACCCGGTTCACGGGCCTGGCAGGAGAACTGGGTTTCGGCGCCGACGCGCTGCCGTCCCAGCTCGACGTGCACCAGTGGGCGGGCCTATTCCGCGCGGCCGGCGGCGGCCGTGGCGCCGTGGGTAGCCCGCGCCCGGCTGGCACCGGGGCAAACCGGCGACGCCGAGGTTAGCGGGCTAGCCGGTGTCGCCGGGATTAGCGGGTTCGCAGGTTAGCCGACGTCGGCAACCGGCGGGTGGCCGGCCAGCTCCCTGACCACGCGGATCATCTCCGAAGGGTCGAACGGCTTGGTCAGGTAGGCGTCCACGCCGATCTGCTTGCCGCGCACCTTGTCGTCTTCCTGGGCGCGCGCGGTGATAAGCACGACCTTGATGGCGCTGGTCTGCGGGTTGCGCCGGAGCAGGCTGGCGGTCATCCAGCCGTCCAGCCTCGGCATCATGATGTCGAGGGTGATCACGTCGGGGTCGATCGCTGTCACCTTGTCCAGGCAGTCCTGGCCGTCCACCGCGGTCGCGACGTCGAACCCCTCCAGGGTGAGGTTGACGGCGATGAGCTGACGGATCACCTCATCGTCGTCCACCACGAGCACGCGTCCCAGTCCCTGCGCCACGGGCGCGAGGGTAGCGTCTCGGCGGCCGTGCTCGCGACCGCCCGCGCCGGAAACGTGGATGTACGCTCGGTGGTGACCGGGCGAAAGCGGCAATTGTCTGGACGGCAGCCATGCCGCCCGCTGGCTGCGCGACAGGCACGGCCGGACTGGTAACCTTGCGGAGTCCTGAGCCCCCGTAGCTCAGGGGAGAGAGCAACGGCCTCCGGAGCCGCGTGCGCAGGTTCGAATCCTGCCGGGGGCACTGTTCAGAGGCATAAAATCGAACACTTTGACAATCTTGAGCCGAATAAGCGCCAGGCCTGTGACCTGCGGCAACGCAAAGCTGTCCCAGACCTGGTGTCCGATACGTGCCCGGATTCCACCGCCTGATCCGCGGGTTCCCCTGCCCAGCGGCAGCTCGCATTCACGGTCTCCGAGCCGTTCGGTGACGGCAGACCGTTGCTCTTGGCACTTGCGCTGCAGTTACGCGGTGACCCACGGACACAGTCCCATGGCTGCCAAGGACGTGCCCCCAGCAATCCTGCGCTAGGCCTGCCTGCCAGAAGGGCCGACCCGTGGCAGTGCCGCACCCCTACACAAGGCGATTTGACCAAGGCCGATAACAGGCTGCGACCGCATCACCCCTGCCAGCCGCGCGTGTAACCGCCGTTATGAGCGGTCAGCTGATCTTCGGCCTGGGTATCGGCTTCGCGCGGGAATGGGCGTTATGTTGCATGTCCCTGCTGCTGTGCACGGGGCCGTAGTGGTCCGGCCGTCCGGGTGCTCGAGCCGGTGGGTTTCCACGCATCAGGCGCTGCCGCATTCTTGCGATCGTGGAAGCTTGGTGAGCGGGTAGAGAGCATGCCTGCTGGTTGTTCCGGTTAGCCTTTACGGCCGCAGGACGGGCAGCGGCCGTGAAACGGGTGAGCGTCAGCCTGGGCGTGGAACACCTGGTCGTTCGGCTGCCTGAATGCCGGTGCCCTGGGCCGGGGTGCCGGCCGAGGGGATCGTGACCGTGACGGTCAGGCCGCCGTGGTCGCGCGGGCGGGCGGTGGCGGCGCCGCCGTGGATCGCGGCGATGGACGCGACGATGGCCAGGCCGAGCCCGAAGCCGTCGTGGGAGGTGCGGTCGCTGAGCCGCTGGAACGGCTGGAAGATGCGGCCGGCGTCCGCCTCGCTGATGACCGGGCCGGTGTTGGCCACGGTCAGCCGGGTGCTGCCCGCCATGGTGCGGGTGCTGATCCAGATGTCGCCGCCGGCGTGGTTGTACCGGGCCGCGTTGTCGACCAGGTTCGCGATGAGGCGTTCGGCCAGCACCGGATCGCCGGAGATGACGGCGGGCTCCAGCGTGGCGTGCACCCGCCGGCCGCCCAAGCCGGCGGTGTCGAGGACGTCTTCGGTGGCCGTGGCCAGGTCGGTCTCCTCGCGGACGGTGAGCCCGCGCTCGTTGCGCGCGAGGAGGAGCAGCGCGCCGATGAGGTGCTCGGCGTGATCGACCGCGGCGCGGATGTCGGCTGCCATGGCGCGCAGGTCGCCGGGCGTGGCATCGGGGTTGCCCAGCACGACGTCGACGGTGGCGCGCATGACGGCGAGGGGGGTGCGCAGTTCGTGGGAGGCGTTGGCGATGAACCGCTGCTGGCCCTCGAATGCGGCCTGGAGCCGGCCGAGCATCTCGTCGAACGTCTCGGCCAGTTCGCGGAGCTCGTCGCGGGGACCTGTCGGCGCGACCCGCGCGGACAGGTTGCGTTCGGACGCGGCGCGGGCGGCCGTCGTGATCTGATGCACCGGGCGCAACGCCCGCCCGGAGAAGATCCAGCCAAGGACCGCGGCGAGGGCGATGACCGCCGCAACCGTGATCAGCGAGTACTGCAGCAGGTGCGACAGGGTGAGGTCACGCTGGCCCTGCGCGCCCTGCTGCTGGAAGTACGCGGCGCACTTGACAAGGACGCGCGCGTTGGGATGGGCGCTCAGTTCCTCGGACCGGCACCGCGCCGCGAACCTGGCCAGGTCACTGGCAGAAGGCTGCTGGCCATTCCCTTGGCCCTGCGCCCGCAGCCGCGCCACCAGGGTGTAGCTGACCGCCACGACGATCGCCCCGCACACGGCGAACAGGCCGGTATACAGCAGGGTCAGCCGTGCCCGGACGGTCAGCCGCGGGCGGCTCACATCCGGTACCCCTTGCCCACCACCGTCTCGATCAGCGGCGGGTCGCCGAGTTTGCGCCGCAGCCGGGCCATCGTCACCGAGACGATGTTGCTGAACGGGTCGGCATGGGCGTCCCACACGTGCTCGAGCAGGTCTTCCGCGCTGACCAGGGTGCCGTCGGCGGCCAGCAGCATCTCCAGGAGCCCGAACTCCTTACGGGTCAACGACAGCGGGCGGCCGCCGCGGCTGGCGCGGTGCCGGGCAAGGTCCACGGCCAGGTCCCCGCGGCGCAGCACGGGCGGCACCGATGGCGCGCGGCGCGACAGCGCCCGCACCCGGGCGACGAGCTCGGCGAACGCGAACGGCTTGGGCAGGTAGTCATCTGCGCCCAGTTCCAGCCCGTCGACCCGGTCATCGACGCCGGCGGCGGCGGTGAGCATGAGGATCCGCGGGCCGCAGCCGGCCAGGGTGCGGCACACCCGGTCACCGTGCACGACCGGCAGGTCGCGGTCGAGCACGATCACGTCATAGTCCGCCTGCGCGGCGGCGTCCAGCGCCGCCGCGCCGTCATGCACGGCGTCCACGGCCATCCCGGCCTGACTCAGCCCTTGAGCGATCCGCCGGGCCAGCGTGGCATGGTCCTCGGCCACCAGCACCCGCATCTGACCATCATGCGCCGGCCGGGATGACATCCGTGCAACATCGCATGTAGCGCTGATGTCACCCGCCCGGGCGTATGAATTGCGGCATGAAGCCAACCCGATGCCGCGATCCCCGAGGGGCGATGGCCCGCGGCGCCTCACCCGGTCTCGGCGAACGGCACTTCTCCCCGGGCAGCGCGCCGTCCCGGCCGGACGCCGCCGCTGGTGGCCAGCACGATCATCCAGCCCTGAGGAAGGCATGATGAACCACAGCACCCGCGTCATGCGCCGACCACGGCGGGCACCGCCGCCCGCAGCGCGAACCGCGGCCGCCATCATCGCCACGGCCGCCCTGGTCTTGCTAGCGGCGGCATGCGGCGGCGGCCCGTCATCCACCGGTTCCGGCGGCTCATCGAATGCGGGAGGGCCAGTCAGCTCCCAGGCAGCGAACTCCAAGACGGTCGCCTTCTCCCACTGCATGCGTTCGCACGGCGTGCCGGCCTTCCCCGATCCCACCCGCAGGGGAGGGGCGCCTAAGGTCACCCCGCAGCAAGCCGGGGTTAGCAGTTCCCAGTTCCAGGTGGTCCAGAGAGCCTGCGCACACCTGCTCCAGCCGGCCCAGGCCCAGGTACCGCAGATTATGACCGGCATGGTGAATTTCGCCCGGTGCATCCGCTCCCACGGGGTGCCGAACTGGCCCGACCCCAGCACTGATAGCAATGGGCAGCCTGTTTTCAACATACCCGGTATTAACCCGGATTCGCCGCGAATCAGTAACACGGCCGACGCATGCACGCACCTGCTGGTCCAATCCACTACGAGCCCAACCACAATTCAACTCTGTAATGGTATTGGCGAAGATGGAGGGTGCCACGGTTACGGGGAGCCGCCAAACAGTTGAAGTTCTCCAAACGCACACGCGCCACTCGCCGCTGCCCTACGGGCCGCCCATAGCGGAAGCGGAAGGGACGGAGATGGATAGTGAGTAAGACGGTTCCGCGCGGCCGGGAGGCCGGGCAGCAGGCGGAGGTCCTGGCGGCCGGGGAGGTAAGGGGATCGCGCGGCCGTCGCCGCTGGGCGGCCCTGGGCATCGTGGCCGTGGTGGCGGCGGGGGTGGTGTCGGCGTGGCGGGTCGGGGCGTTCTCCCCGGCCGCCTCATCCGGGGCCGGGCAGCAGGCGGCGCCGCCGCCGGCGACGGCGGCGGTGACCCGGCAGGATATCGCGGCAACCACGCCGGTGACCGCGACGCTGGGGTATGCCGGGTCTTACTCGGTGCGGGGGCAGGGCGGCGGGACGCTGACCTGGCTGCCGCCGGCCGGGCAGGTGATCCGGCAGGGGCATGCGCTGTACAAGACCGATAACGGATCCCCGGTGGTGCTGCTGTACGGCAGCGTTCCGGACTGGCGGCCCCTGGGCGAGGGGGTGACCGGCGCGGACGTGTCCCAGCTGAACCATGACCTGGTGGCTCTGGGGGACGCGGATAACGCGGACATCTCCGCGCTGGGCTGGGATTACTTCTCCTCGGCGACGGCGGCCGGGGTGGAAAAGCTGCAGTCAGCGCTGGGGGTCTCCTCCCCGTCGGGGTCGCTGCCGCTGGGGCAGGTGGTGTTCGAGCCGCAGGCGCTGCGGGTCAGCCAGGTGACCGGGAGCCTGGGCGGTCCGGCGAACGGCCCGGTGCTGGCGGCGACGTCGGACCGGCACGTGGTGACGGTCCCGCTGGATGTCTCCCAGCAAAACGAGGTGAAGGCCGGGGATAAGGTGGCCGTCACGCTGCCCGACGGGACGACGACGCCGGGCACGGTGTCCTCGGTGGGCAAGGTGGCGACCACGTCCGGGTCGGGAGGAAGCCCGACCACGACGATCCCGGTGCAGGTGAAGCTGACCGATCCGCAGGCGGCGGGAACCTTGGACCAGGCGCCGGTGACAGTGAACATCACCACCGCCACCGCGCGTGGCACGCTCGTGGTGCCGGTGACGGCGCTGGTGGCCCAGTCGACGGGGAGGTACGTCGTGGAGGTCGCCGGCCTGGGGAACGCGCGGCGCTGGGTACCGGTGACGCCCGGGATCTTCGACGACGCCTCCGGGCTTGTGCAGGTGACCGGGGCGCTAACCCCCGGACAGCGCGTTGTGGTGGCGCCGTCGTGACCACCGCGGGGGCAGCCCTGGCCCGCGGCGACGCGGGTGGGGGCGGGGTGCCGGTGCTGGAGCTGGACGGGGTGTCGAAGGTGTACCCGGGGCCGCCGCCGGTGCGGGCGCTGGATCAGGCGAGCCTGGCGGTGGCCGCCGGGGAGCTGGTGGCGGTGGCCGGCCCGTCGGGGTCGGGCAAGTCCACGCTGCTGCACCTGATGGGCACCCTGGACAAGCCGACTGCCGGGACGGTGCGCGTCACCGGGATTGACGTGGCCCGGATGCGGGACCGGGAGCTGGCGGCGCTGCGGGCGTCCCGGATCGGGTTCGTGTTCCAGCAGTTCTTCCTCGCCGAGCACCAAAGCGCGCTGGGCAACGTGGCCGACGGGCTGTTGTATGCCGGGATCCACCGCGCCGAGCGGCGGCGGCTGGCAGCTTACGCCTTGGCCGTCGTCGGGCTGGGGCACCGGGCCGGGGCCCGGCCGACCCAGCTGTCGGGGGGTGAGCGGCAGCGGGTCGCGATCGCCCGGGCGATCGCCGGCCGTCCGCCGGTGCTGCTGGCCGACGAGCCGACCGGGAACCTGGACTCGGCCACCGGGGCCTCAATCCTGGCCCTGCTGGAAGAACTCAACCAGCAAGGGACGACGGTCGTCATCATCACCCACAACCACATGGTCGCCGCCCGGGCGCGGCGGCACATCGAGATGCGCGACGGGCACATCATCGCCGACACCAGTCCCGTCCCCCTCCCCGGCCACGCGGCCGCCGCCGGCGAGGCTGGCAGCGGGCGGCCCGCCCGCTCCTGGCCCGTGCAGGAAGGACCGTCATGACCGCCCTCTCCGGGCGGCCGGCCACTCCGGCCGCGGCCCGGCTGCGCCCCGGTGACCTGGCCGCCCTCGCCAGCATCGGGCTGCGGACCCGCAAGCTGCGCGCCGGGCTGTCGGCGCTGGGCATCGCGATCGGCGTCGCGGCGATCGTCGCCGTCCTAGGCCTGGCCGCCTCCTCTCAGGCCGCGCTGCTGAACGAGATCGCCCGCCTGGGCACCAACCTGCTGGCCGTCACCAACGGGCAGACCTTCTCCGGCGCCACCGCCAAGCTGCCCGCGGCGGCGCCGGGCATGATCACCCGGCTGTCCGGGGTCACCGCGGTGCAGGACATCGGCCTGGTCGGCGGCGCCAGCGCCTACAAGACCCCGCTCATCCCGACAATCGAAACCAACGGCCTCAGCGTGGACGCGGCCACCCTCGGCCTGCCCGCGGTCGCCGGCACCAGCCTCGCACAGGGCCGGTTCCTCAACGCCGCCACCGCCCGCGAGCCGGTCGCGGTGCTCGGCGCCGTCACAGCGCAGCTGATGGGCATCGACCGGATCCGGCCCGGGATGCGGATCTGGGCCGGGGGCCAATGGTTCTACGTGACCGGCATTCTCAACCCGGCCACCTACGACTCCGGGCTCGACTCGGCGGTCCTAGTCGGTTTCCCGGCCGCGGAGAAGTACCTGAACTTCGATGGGCACCCCTCCAAGATCTACGTCCGCACCGTCGGCACCCAGGCCGCGGTCACCCGCGTCGATAGCCTGCTCGGCGCGCAGGCCAACCCGGAAAACCCCAGCCAGGTCAACGTCTCCCGGCCCTCGGACGCGCTCACCGCCGCCGCCGACGCCAAGGGCGCGCTCGACACCCTGTTCCTCGGCCTGGGCGCGGTCGCGCTGCTGGTCGGCGCGATCGGAGTGGCCAACATCATGGTCATCTCGGCGCTGGAACGCCGCCAGGAAATCGGGCTGCGCCGGGCGCTGGGCGCCACCCGCGGCCAGATCCGCGCCCAGTTCCTGGCCGAGGCCATCCTGCTGTCCCTGGCCGGCGGCGCCGCCGGAGTCGCCATCGGCGCGGCCGCTGTCACCGCCTACGCCCGCGGCCACGGCGAGGCCATGGTCATCCCGCCCAGGCCTGGGCCGGCGGCCTGGCCGCGACCGTCATCATCGGCGCCCTGGCCGGGCTGCTGCCCGCCATCCGCGCCGCCCGCCTGCCACCAACCCAGGCGCTCTGGACCGTCTGACAGCACAGGCAGCCGGGCCGGCAGGCAACCCATCCCGCGGCGGGGTTTCCGCTGCGGGACGCACGGCCATCTTCACCCGGCGGGATGGCTGCCTCGCCGCCGGCTGACTCAGCTCCTACTGCCGGATACGGACACGCTCAGTGATTGGGGGTTGGTCCGCGGCGGGCGCGCAAGTATCCGCCGCAGGTACCGATATCGCCTCGATGCCGGTCTGGGCAGGGCTCGCGCATATTTGGACTTCGGCGCTGCTTGAGTATGGGGGTCGGTTGTGCCAGAGGGATAGCGCCTAGTGGGGTGTTCGGTTGCCCCGCGTGCTGGCCTGGTGCGCTGCCGTGGTATCCCTTGACGTAGGCCAGGCTTTCGGTGAGGCGGCCGTCTCGGACCCGGACGATGTCCACGCCGCGCACGTGTCCCTCGCCCCAGTCGTAACGCCAGCGCGCCACGGCGCGCTCGGAGCCGTCGGAGAACTGTTCCTCGATAGCAAACCGGGCCCTGGGGTGCGTTGCCGCCGGTGACCGATACCTTCCGCCTTGCGCTCTCCGCGACGAGGAGCGCGGCTGCTGAGGTGCTGCCATGCCCGGCTACCGTTGCGCGTGGATCAGCTTCTGGTGCCATTGGATGTGCGCCACGTACTTCGCGGTGCCCGCCATGAGCCAGTAGGGGCCACGAAGGCGCTGCAAGCGGGGCGGCGCGTCCTGGTATTCCCAGCGGGGATTATCGCCGCAGTCGCGGCAGATGATCTCAAACGAGTCGGTGTGGCCGCCGTCCGGCTTGCCGGAAACGAGGTGGGCTGGCTGCCGCCGCAATGATGCCCGGCAGACGTACTCAGGTGGGCTACTGGCCGTGGACATGGCTCCCCCTGTCGATCGCGCAAGCATCCCCCGGCGATCCGCGTGGACTAGCCGCTCCCCAGGGCCATTGGTTCAGCACGCTGGCCCGCTCGTCAAGCAACCTTGCCAAGTTGCGCCAATCGTTCCGCCAGGCCCTCCACCAGCGGCAACTACGGGTGCTGGCGTTTTGCCTGGTCACAGGTGGTGCGCAGGCTTTAGGCTGGTGGAGCAAGAGGCAGCGCCCCCGGCCCAGAGTTCCGTGTGCTGGCCGCCCGCCGTCGCGGGATACGCCTCGCGGGATTCTCGGCCGCTGAACTCGTGCGGATGATGACCGGCGTGGAGCCTGATATGGCTGCGACATCACCGCCCTGAGTTGGCGGGCGCATGACCCTGGGTTGCCCGGCGCATGACCTTGCTATTCCTGGGTAGCCGGTGCTGGCAGGCACGGGCCAGCCCTGGGCGCTGGCTCGTACCCGCTCATCAGGGGTCACGCCTGCCCGCCAGGCGCTGAGGCAAAGACCACGACCAGCGCGTAAAACCGCGCGCCCGAGTTGCACATCGGGACGCGCTGGTGATCCGCTCACCGAGCACTTAAGGGGCAACGGGGTGTCCGATTCTAGGCCCGAGCGTTTCCTCGACCACTACCTGGGCGCCCGGGTGCCAGGTAACCCGTCCCGGGATAACGTGCTGGCCACGCTGCGCGAGCACGTGTACCTCACCGTCATGCTGGGCTATGAACGCGACGACGGCGCCATGACTGTCCTGTACAAGGGGGTGCTGGTCGAGGCCGGCCGCGACCCTGGCACGGGGGAGAAAGCCGACCGGTTCGCCCTCGTCACCCGGCCCACAGCCAATGTGCGGCGCCTTCCCCCGGACCTGCTCGCCCAGCTGAACGGGGCTCACGAGCACGCGGCGCAGGGCGAGCGGGAAGCTGCCGAGCCGCTGGCGTTGCTGCCAGAGGTGCCCGCCGACGGCATCGAGGAGTACGCCGGGGATGAACTGCGCGGCGGATACCGGTGGCCCGTGGGTTACGGCCAGACCGCTGTGGTGATCTTTAGCCCGCCGCCGGCCAACTGATCGCGACAGGGGATGTTGCCCAGCTTCAAAACTGGCGATGCCTAACGGGGTGATCTGCGCGGCCGTCGGGAGGCCTGCTGGGAGCCTTGCCGGCGGGTAGCGCTGATCCGATGGCCTGATCCTTGATCGCCGGGCGCGCTGGTCTGGCCCGCCCGTCAGGCTGGCCCTGGTTGCGGCGGCTCGCCACCGGCCACGACCAGGAGGTGCTCGTCAACCCAGCAGACCTCGGGGCTGGGCAGGCGGGCCAGGAAGGTCGCGATGGACGCGCGCAGCTCCTGCGGTGTGTACAGGGAGAAGGTCGAGTAGTGCCGTCCTTCGGCCTGGGCCTGGAGCCGTTCGGCTGTGCTGGTGCGCGGGAGCTTGAAGGTCTGTGTTCGGGCTACTTTGAGCCCGCTGGTTGCCCCGATGGCCTCCCGGAGCGCGGCCTCGCTGTGCAGGCGCTGCTCGTGCTCGGTGAAGCCGGGGAAGTAGCGGCCCCAGATCGTGCGCGCGTTCTGCTGCGGGGTGCGGGTGTAGATGAACAGCTGGCCGCCGGGCGCCAGCACCCGGGCGGCGGCGGTCAGGAACCGGCCGAGGTCGAAGTGGTGCACGCAGTTGAACGCGGTGACCAGGTCGAGGCTGGCGGTCCGCAAGGGCAGTTCTTCGGCCGCTGCCAGCAGCGGCGCCACCCCGCCGGCGCGGCCGTGGTTGCCAGCCTTAAGCTGGGCCAGCATGGCCGCCGAGACATCGCTGGCGGCCAGCCGCGAGCCTTCCGGCAGCACAGCGCGCAGCAGCCGCGAGTACCGGCCCGTGCCGCAGCCGATATCCAAGCCGGTGACGGGGCGGCCGGGCAGGAGCTGGCCGATCGCGCGCACTGGCGCCTCGTCGGTGGTGCGCAGTGATTCGTAGACGGCGGCTACCCGCTCGAAATGACCGCCCACAGTCACCGCTGGCACCTCCCCTGCGCTAGGCCTGCTGGCGACCATCATGCGCCCGCCTTGGCGGTTCACGCACTGTTCACCCGTGCGACATGCAAATGATGCAGGCACGCCCTCGTTCCAGAGCTCACAGCCGCCAGACTCCGGAGGTGCCGCGCCCGCGTCTCCCGCGGCCGGGCCCCCACGCGGACCGTGCTGGCGTCGGCGCGCGGATCGCCGGCCCGCCGCTCATCGCAGAGCGTGGCCGGCGCCTGATACCGCCCGCGCGCAGTGCCGCCTTATGCGCGCGTCGGGGCAGTGCCCGGCCCCGAGCGGCGCGTGTTCAGATCGAACGTTATGCAAAGACGAGCTGGTCGGCTTGAGTTATGCCGCCGCTCGCTGTCGCCGGACCGGGGCAGCGATGAAGTGTCGTGTGTCGTAGGGAAGGCGGCTGCCGGCCGCCTGCATCCATAGGCCGGCCTGCTGGGCCAGCGGCCGCGAGCCGGTCAATGAGCCACCCAGGTCAAGGATGTGCGGAACTGCCAGCGATGTCCTGGAGCCATGTGTCCAGGAGGTCTTCGGACGTCACGTCGGCACGTGGCGCCGCCTAGGGCAGAGACATCTCCCATTCGTGCAGATCGCCAGCATCGGCCGCGCGCTGCAGTGGGTCCATCGTGCCGGCCGTCTTGTCCGCGCCGAATACCGGGCTGCGCCAACCGCATGAGCAGACCGCCTGGACGCCGCCCTCGCCCACCTCATGGATTTCGGTTTGGTGGTCCACAGCGACGGGTGTCCTAGAGGTGAATGACCGGGCAGGTCATCGTCCGCGTCACGCCGTCGAGAACCTGGACCCGGGAGGCTACCAGCTTGCCCGGCTCGTCGATGTCCCGCGCCTGCGCCCGCCCAATGACGTGGTAGGGCCCGGCCAGGCTCGCCGTCTCGAAGACGCCGGGCAAGCCCCGGAGCGCCACAGCCGCGATGGCCGCCTTGCCGGCTTCGGCCTGGATCAGAATGTACGCGGCGATCACGTGACACCCACCCAACCTTCTGGGGACTATTCAACCGCCATTAGGGTCATGGGTCATCCCCGGGCGCGGGCCGGGCCGCCGGCAGGGCGTGGACGCGCGCGTGGCCGCGGGGGGTGAGTTCTGGCCGAGCCCGACGCCGGCGTGCCGGGAGCCTATCCGGCCTGCGGGCTAGCCGGATCCCACCGTGGCCCCGGGCAGTGGCAGCAGTCACACTGGCCACCGCGCGCAGGCTCACAGCGGGGAACCTCACGAGCGGGGTCGCCACGAGGGTCGCGCCGCCCCGTTGGTGGCTGTCCGGCACCGGGGTGAACCCTGGGCGCCGCCGATCAGCGAGTGTGGCCGGGCGCCAGGTCGAGCGGGGCGCGCGCCAGCCCGGGTGTTCGCTCCAGCCGCGCCCGCTCCCCGGCCGCGTGGGGTTGTTCCCGGTGCCGGGCGCGCAATTCGGCGTCCGTCGGTCTATACCTCGCCGGTCAGGCGCCAACGGGCAGGATCAGCGCGCCGTCGTGGTGGCATGATCGAGCAGCGGGAGTGCATCGCCGAGATAGGCGCGGATCGTGTGCCGGGACCGGCCCGGCTGGGGATGAGGTAGCAGCCGAACGCGTCGGGCGCTGCCTGCGACGCCTCCGGCAGCGGCTCCGGGTGCGGCACTGGCTCCGGCTCCGGTTCCGGCGGCGGCAATGGTTGTGGCGGTGGCCGGGGTTCCGGCCGCGGCGGCGGCACTGGTGGCGGCACCGGTGGCGGCACCGGCGGCGGCTCCACCGGTTCGGGCCGCGCCGGCTTCGGCTTCGCGGGTTCCGGCCGCGCTGCTTGACCAGCATCTGGAGCGCGGTCTGGCGCCATCTTGCCGGGCGCTTCGTCGCTGGGCGCCGCGAGCCCACGGGAACGATCTGCGGGCACCCGGAGATGATTCCCAGCCGGGCCCTCCGCCCACCACGCGGCGGCAGACCTGTATCGACGTCCTGTGCGCTTACCTGCACATCGGCTACGAGCCGGACCCAGGCGATCGATCAACGCCGGCAGAACGGCACGCTGGCGCCTTGATCGGACAGGAGTTCTAATCGTGTCGTGGACGTGCGGCTTCCCGCCTGGTGATAGTACCCGCCGGGGTGCGCGAACGGCCACGAGAGGGGGCCGGGGCGGGTGATCGTGTGTTGGATGCCGTGCGAGCGGGCCCGGCGAGCCTGAATATCGGCGACGGAGAACTGAACGGTGAGCGATCTGAACTTGCGTCGGCATGGACACAGGACCTCCTTGGGGCGCTATGGAGGTTGATCCCGGCGTGTCGCGCTGATCATGAGGGCCTCTGCGGCAGACAAGCGGTTAACGAAGACCGTTCGACCGTACAGGCCATCTCCATGTTGCCGGCCGAGGACCTGTTCGTCTACGTCTATGTGCTGATCGATGACCTGATCACGGCCGGGCCCATCGCCGTCTCGCCGCGGCCCGGCCCGGTGCCTGCCTGCAGTGACGCCGAGCTGCTTGACCATCGCCGTGGCGCGCATGCTGGGACGCCGCAGCGAGGCCGGGTTCCTGGCCACGGTGGCCCGTGACTGGGGCCCACCTGTTCCCGGTCCCGCCGGACCACAGCGAGGCTAACCAGAGGACCCGCTGGCTATGGGGCGCGCCCGGGCAGTTCCGGGCTGCGCTGGCGGCAAGAGCGCCCGAAGATGACTGCCAGCCGACCGGCGCCAGCGCGCTGCCGGTCAAGCACACCTCCGGGTCCGCAGCCCGTTCCTGGACCAGCCCAGGTGGCCTGCACGCGCGTTTCGGCCGCGACGCCGCGCACGGCGAGTGGTTCTGCGGGTTCCGCCTGGCGATCAAGACAGACCTGGGCAGCCGCCTGGTACGGGCTTGGGGCATCGTGCCCGCCGCCGTCAACGAGCGTGACGTGGGCACTGACCTGCTGGAGACCGGGCCCGGGCCAGCGCCGCGGCCGAGTGCCTCGGCATTCAGACGCGGCAGGCCGCGCCGCGCCGATCCAGCACTCGATATCCTGCCGCCAACAGCGTCATCTCGTGCCCGGCGTAATGGTGGCCACAGAAGTCAAGGTGCTGTGCGTCAGTCACGGCCACGCGCACACACGCGGCTGCGCCGCACTGATCGCAGGTGTCCGTGAGGGTGAGCTCAGGGATGGCGAGCTGCGCGGTTGCGGTCGGCGGGCTGTGTTTGCGCATGGCTCCCCCTGAGCTCTCGACGTGACCAAGCTTGCGCATGCGTTTGTAACGTTGGCAACACCTCGGCGCAGGGTGTCCGGTCACGGCCAGCATGGCTCTGCGCGGTCCGGGGGCGAGCCCCCACACACGGCCAGGGGCCGGTGGCCTGCCCCGGGCCTGCCGGAGGTTGCGGGCTTGCCCGCGAAGGCCGCAAGCCTGGAGGCTGAGCGTGCCGGCCGCACACCCGCGAGCAGCTAGCCTGAACGTGGAGGGCAACAGGAGTTCCGTCTTGCCGCTGGGGTCGCCCAGGTGGCTGGTAGCCGCGGGGGCTGCACGGCAGCCGCCGGGGTTCCCGGGGCTGAGGTGCGCTGATGGGTATGGCTGAATTGCCGCTGGCGGACACGCTGGCACGGCCGCTGCGCGACTTGCGGATCTCGGTGACCGACCGCTGCCAGTTCCGCTGCACCTACTGCATGCCCCGCGAGGTGTTCGGCCGGGACTTCGTCTTCTTGCCCCGCGGGCAGCTGCTCACCTTCGAGGAGCTGACCCGCCTGGCCCGGGTGTTCGCCGGCCTGGGGGTGCGCAAGCTGCGGCTGACCGGCGGCGAGCCGCTGCTGCGCCGCGACCTGGAGAAGCTGGTTGCGATGCTGGCCGGCCTCGGCGGCATCGGCGACATCGCCCTGACCACCAACGGGGCGCTGCTCGCCGGCAAAGCCAAGGCGCTGGCGGCAGCCGGGTTGCGCCGGGTGACCGTCAGCCTGGACTCCCTCGACGACGCGGTGTTCATGGCGCTCAACGACGCCGGGTTCCCGGCCGCCCGGGTGCTGGACGCCATCACCGCGGCCGCCGGCGCCGGGCTGGCGCCGGTGAAGGTGAACATGGTGGTCAGGCGCGGGGTGAACGAGCAGTCGATCCTGCCGATGGCAGCCCATTTCCGGGGCAGCGGGCACGTGCTGCGGTTCATCGAGTACATGGACGTCGGCGCCACCAACGGCTGGCGGCTGGAGGAGGTCGTTCCGGCCGCGGAGATCATCTCCCTGATCGGCGGCCACTGGCCCCTGAAGCCCGCCGATCCCGCCTACCCCGGGGAGGTCGCCCGCCGGTACCGCTACCGTGACGGCGGCGGTGAGATCGGCGTGATCGCCTCGGTCACCCAGCCGTTTTGCCGCGGCTGCACCCGCGCCCGGCTGTCCGCCGACGGCCAGCTCTACACCTGCCTGTTCGCCGGGACCGGGCACGACTTGCGCGGGCCGCTGCG
This sequence comes from uncultured Actinomycetes bacterium, assembly GCA_963734725.1. Classification (GTDB taxonomy): domain Bacteria; phylum Actinomycetota; class Actinomycetes; order Streptosporangiales; family Streptosporangiaceae; genus DASXKD01. Next base: position 36,022 of record CAVTIX010000010.1, on the reverse strand, counting down.
CGCAGGTTCCAGTGACCAGGCGCTGCGCGAGCAGATCAGCGCCATCTGGGCGCGGCGGGCCGACCGCTACTCCGAGCAGCGCACCCGCCAGACCAGCCGCACCCAGCGGGTGAACCGAAGGTGGAGATGTCGCGCATCGGCGGCTAGCCAGCCGCCCAGCCAGCAACCAGGCCCGCCCGGCGCCGCATACAGGCCACCGAGGAGGTCGGAGCCGCCCCATGACGTATGTGATCGCCGAGCCGTGCACCGGCGTCAAGGACAAGGCCTGCGCCGGTGAATGCCCGGCGCGCTGCATCAACGAGGGCGAGCGGATGCCCTGCATCCACCCCGGCGAGTGCGTCGCCCGTGGCGGCTGCGAGCCTGTGTGCCCGGCCGGGGCAATCTTTCTGCGAAGACGACGTACCCGGCCAGTGGGCCCAGTCCACCGCCGGAAACGCCAAATTCTCCGGCCAGCTCGGCTCGCCCGGCGGCGCCGCCAAGACCGGCCCCGCTGCCCCACGACACCGACCACGCCGCCAGCGACCTCACCGGCCGGCAACGCCGCCACGGCCGTGCGCCAGATACCAGAGCGTGGCCGTGCCAGCGGCGGCCCGTCGCCCAGTTCCCCGGGAGCCCGGGCCACCCAGGCTGCGAGCAGGTGACCGGCATGTGGTACCGGCTGGTGATCCGGCTCACCCCCGCCGATGTCGGCAAGCGGGTGGTGATCCGCTGGCGGCCCGGACCGGGTGACAGCAAGCAGATGACCGACGTGCTGGGCATTCTTGAACAGGCCGACGCCGGGTCCTTCGCGGTCCGCACCCGCGACGGAAACCTGGTCATGATCCCCACCGGGCGCGCCCTGGCCGGGAAAGTGATACCACCACCACCCGCCCGCCGGCGCCGCGCGGGCCCCAAGCCCCCCTGACCGGCGACCCCGCGGACGCCCCATGGCCACCGTCCCGCTGCCCCCGGCGCAACCCCTACTGGGTTGCCCGGGCGCCGGACCGGGCGGGCCCCCGGCTGGTGTTCGTCACTGTTCCCGAACCAAAGACCGTCAAGAACCGCGTTCATCTGGATCTGGCGCCTGACGGGTCCCAGGCCGTGGAACTTGCCCGCCTTGAGTCGCTGGGCGCCCGGGTCATCGGCGACCGCCGGCAGGCCACGCCCGGAGGATGGGTCGTGATGGCCGATCCCGAGGGGAAACGAGTTCGACCTGGAAGGCGGCGGGCAACATCCCGGTTTCAGCCGGGGCAGCACCGCGGGCGCACCTGATAAGGCCGGGCTTGCCACGGCCGCGCCTTCACGCTCAGCGACCAGTGCTTTATGGCCATGCGACCCCCACCCGCCGTTACCCGCGGTTCGAGGCGCGGCCGGCTTGGCCGCCCGCCTGGCCTAGTGGTGCGCGCGCACGGGCCGGCAGCGGCGGACAGCGGCTCGTCGGGAGCTGGCCGCGGTGGTTTCCCCATCGGGTGATGATGGCTGCGTTTCCGCCTGGTCCTGGTAGGCCGCGGTGCGTGGTCACGGGCGCGGGTGGTGCGTGGTCACGGGTTCAGGCGGTGGTGAGCGCGTCGTCGCCGAGCTCGGTCAGGAGGTGGCAGGCCTGCCGGACGATCTTGCGGGCCTCGGACAAGGCGGCGCGCTTGGTGTTCTTGCGGTCGGCGACGGCGGCGTAGTAGCCGTGGTCGGGGGCCGAGGACCGGGCGCAGGTTTGCCCGGCCTCATACACCGCCCAGCGCAGCACCGGCGGCCCCTGCCGGGACAGCCGCCCCGGGGGGTCCTTTGCGGTCCGGGGGAGCGCACGGTGATGTCCAGCCCGGTGAACCGGACCGCTTTGCGCGAGGAGGAGAACCGGCCTGCCCCGCCCAGCCAGCAGGTCAGCGCCAGCCCGGTGACCAGGCCGGCCCCATACAGCCGCGCGGCCAGCGCCTTCGCGCCGGCCAGCTGCCAGGCGGTCTGGGTCAGCTGGTGGCGCAGCGGGCCCAGCTGGGCCTCGGTGGCGGCGAGCACGTCCACGGCGGTGGCGACCTGCAGCTGCCCGGCCGCCGACAGGTGCGCGGCCGCGGCCGCCCGCAGCGCCTCCAGGCCCGGCTCGGTGCGCAACGCTTGCTCGCCCAGCGGCGGGGCGCCCTGGTGGAAGAACACCGCGTGGATCCGCTGCACCCAGGCGGTGTGCGCGGCCCGCAGGTCGTGGTAGGTCTCCAGCAGCGCCCGGGTCTCCAGGATGCGCGGCGGCGGGATCCAGCACTCGGGCAGCCGGGCCTCGGCCAGCAGCAGTTCTGCAGGTGCGCCGCGTCGGTCTTGCCGGTCTTGGCGTGCCGCTTGCGGCCCCGCAGCGCGGCGGTGCCAGCCGGCTCGCCCAGATGCGCGGCGGCCCCGGCGGCGGCCAGCTCCTCGGCCACATACCGCCACCCCGCGCACCCCTCCACCGCGAACGCGGCATCGTCCCAGCCGGCGAACCGGGCCAGCCAGGCCCGCACGTGCGCCCGGTCAGCCGGGGCGACCTGGCCCCGCCGCACCTCCCCGGTCACCGTGTCCAGATAGTCGAAGGTGATCTGCTTCCGGTGAATGTCCAGCCCGCCTACGATGGGCATCGGGACCTCCTCACGCTCCCGGGGGCGCCCCAGGCGCCCGCACGCGAAATTGGTTACGCAGCCAATCGTGACGCGTCTGAGCTGGGGAGGTCCTAGCCGTGCGAACAGCCACCGCGCCAGGTCAGACGCTCACGCCGACCCGCCGATGCATGTCATCTAATTGCATGGCTGGCGGTCGCCGGCCGCATTCCAAACGGGCGCGCCCGAGTTGGATGATCTGCGCGCTGCGCTCGCCGGGGGGCCGGCCTCGTGCGCGCGTGCGTCGATGCCGTACGGGCCATCCGACACCGGAGATAATTGATGGCAGCGGTTGTGCGCGGCGGACCGCCCGGCGAGACCGAAGGGGCTGGTTGGGCACTTGGTCGGCCGTGGACGCACATGGAGTGTTCGGGGTGCTGTCGGGAGCTCAGCTGACGGAGGCGGCCAACTCGGGTGCGGAGCGGGGGCCTGACCGGACGGGCAGGGCCAGCGCGACCCGCAGGCCGTGCGGGCTGACCGGCGCGGCCTGCGCGGTGCCGCCGTGCGCGGAGGCGATCTCCGCGGCGATGGCCAGCCCAAGGCCCGAGCCGGAGCCGCCCGACCGCGTTCCGGCGCGGTAGAAGCGCTCAAAGATGTGCGGCAGGTGATCCGGTGGAACGCCGGCGCCATCGTCGCTGACCTCGATGGTGACACAGCCGCCGTCGGCGGACGCGCTGATGGCGCCTACCGTGCCGGCTGGAGTGTGCACGAGCACGTTCATGAGCAGGTTGTCAACGGCGCGGCGCAGCAGTTCCTGGTCGCCGGTCACGGTCAGGCCTTCGGCGATCCGCGTCTGCCAGGTCCGCGCGGGGTCGGCGAGCCGGGCCCGCTGCGCGCACCCGGTGACCACGGCGGTGAGGTCAACCGGCTCCCGGGATTGACAGGGATGCTGGCCGAGCCGGGCGAGACCGAGCATGTCGTCCACCAGCCGACCCATGCGCCGCGTCTCGGCCACGATCCGGTCCATCACCTCGTCGACCTCGCCGGGGTCTTGCAGGGCGCCCTGCTGGTAGAGCTGGGCGTTGGCCCGCAGCGACGCCAGCGGCGTGCGCAGCTCGTGGCTGGCGTCGGCGAAGAAGCGGCGCATCTGCTGCTGGCTGGCCTCGATCCGGGCCAGCATGCCGTTCAGGGCCGCGCCAAGCCTGCCCACCTCGCTTCGGGGGTTGTGCGTGGCCACGCGGCCGGTCAGGTCGCCGCCAGTGATCCGGTCTGCCGCCCTGGCCATCGCCTCGACCGGGCGCAGGCCACGGCGCACCACGACGAAGACGCCGAGACCGATGAACAGCACCACCGCGATCGAACCGAGGGTGACGATGGCCTCGACCTGGCCGGTGGTCTCGGTGACCTGGTCGAGGCTGGCGCCGACGACCAGCCAGCCTCCCGTGACCCGGGCCGACCGGAAGCGGAACGGCACCCCCCCGACCGGCACAGTATGCGGGCCGGGCCGGGCGACAGACCTGCCGGTACCGGACGGCATGTAGGCCCACTGCGTGCCGCCCACGCCGGTCTCGCCTATCTCCAGTGTCACCACGGGGCCGCGCCACGGCACGAAGGCGATCTGGAAATCCCCGAGGAACCCCGGGAGCTTGGATGTGGGCCGCTGATAGCCGGGCGGGGACGACAGGGGCGACAGGGGCGACGGGGGCGACGGAAAACCTTCGGAAACCAGCGAGTTCAGCCTCGGCTCGGTCACGGTCAGCGCCAGCTGGAGGCTGTTGTCGGTCTGGGCGAGCAGGTAGCGGCGCATGGTGGTGACCACGCCCACGTCGAACGCCGCGAGCGCGAGCAGCGTGACCACCACGACGCCGGCCATCACCTTGAGGCGCAGCCGGACGTGCAGCCGCCGGCTGAGCAAGCTGCGCGCCCGGGAACTCCAGCTATGACTCATCAGAACTCGCCTGCCTTTCGTCCGGGCTGGCCGGGCGGCCGCCACTGGGCGCTGGCTGACCGCCGCTGGGCTCTGGCTGACCGGCGCTGGGCTGGCCGGATGGGCGGACTTCGCCCGGGCCCGGCTCGTCGCCGGGCCAGGGCAGGCGCAGGCTGAAACCGACGGCGCGCTGGGTGTGGATCAGGTTCGGCCCGTCGCTGGCCAGCTTGCGCCGCAGATAGGTGACGTAGGTAGACACGACCGTGCTGGATCCGCCGAAGTCGTAGTCCCACACATGGCTGAGCAACTGGGCGCGGGTGAGCACGCGACCGGGGTTGAGCATGAAGTAGCGCAGCAGCCGGAACTCGGTCGGCGACAGCCCGATGAGCCGCCCGCCGCGGCGGACCTCGTAGGTGTCCTGATCGAGCGTGAGGTCGGCGAACGACAGGACCGGCCCGGGGGCCGCGGGGCTGCTGCGGCGCAGCACGCTGCGGACCCGGGCAACCAGCTCCTCCAGCTCGAACGGCTTGGTCAGGTAGTCGTCGCCGCCGATGGTGAGCCCGGTGATCTTGTCGTCGTGGGTGTCTTTTGCGGTCAGGAAGATCACCGGAACCTGGTTTCCGCCGCCGCGCAGTCTGCGGACGATCTCGAACCCGTCGATGCCGGGCAGTATCACGTCGAGGATAAGCAGGTCGAACGGACGGTTCCTGGCCAGCCGGAGCGCGTCTGTCCCGTTCTCCACGGCGGTCACCTGGAAGCCGAGGAAGCGCAGTGACGCGACGACAGCCTTCTGCAAGAACAGCTCGTCCTCCACCACGAGCAGGTTCCCGTCGTCGGGCGTCATCACGTCATCACAGCACACGGCGGTCAAGGCCGTGCATGAGAAATCGGTGAGTTTCGTGTGAGCACCGCAGTTCACATGAAACTCACCCAAGGATCAACCGGATAACTGAGCACGACAGTAGAAGGTGAGCCAAGACCCGGGTTCAGGCGCCTTCCGGTTTCCTTCCTGGGCCCGCGGCGGCATACGAACCACCGGAGGATCTCGTGACACAACCTGGCTGCCCGGCCACGGAGACCGGCCGAGGCGACAACGGCGCCCGGGCGGCGTCCCGGCGGCCGATGGCGCTGGCCGGGGCTAGTCGTCGCGTGGACCACCAAAAAGGATCATCGGGGAAGACGGCAGCTCAAGGAGGCCATCAATGCGCAAAGCTGGCGTCAAGGGCTGTCTGACCTGGATGAGCGCCGTGCTGATGGTGTCGGCGCTCGTGTCGTGCACTCACCCGACGAGATCAGCAGCGGCGTCGCCGTCGTCGGGCCCGTCCAAGAGCCAGCGCATCCAGGTGCTGACCAAGGCGCTGATGTTGATGCAGCGGGATTACGGCAAGCTGGGTACGTTCGGCCCCAGGGACGTGCTCGGCTACCAGGTCGGTGAGCTGTGGAAGCGGGGCATCGACGGCACCGGGACGACGATCGCGGTGATCGAAGGCTGGAACAACCCTGGCATCGCGTCGTTCATGGCGAGGTTCGACAAGCAGCTCGGGCTGCCCAAGGCGCAGATCAAGACCATCTACCCGACGGGCAGGCACCGGCTGCCTGCGACCTGCCCGCCGGGCATGGCCAGGCTGCCCGGTTACGGATCGTGCAGGACCTGGGAGGGCGAGGAGGCCATCGATGTCCTTTCCGCTCACCTGCTGGCGCCCTACGCCAAGATCTTGGTCACGGTCGCGCCGGCGGACAGCGAGATCACCGACGACGCTGCGAGCCAGGTGGCGCCGCCGGAGTTCATGCAGGCGGTCGAGTACCTGAGCGTGCACCACCTGGCCAACGTGATCTCGATCAGCGACGACTCAGCCGAGAGCACCTACTCCCACGGGTTCGAAGAGATCCACGCGCAAGACCCCGGCGAGCTGACGGCCGCGGCCAACGGGATCCCCGTCCTGGTAGCCACCGGAGACTATGACGCGGCGCAGCACCTGGCCGTCGGCTCGTTCGGCAAGCCCATCCAGGACTGGATCACCGCCAGGCGGGCGACGGGCGTCTGGGACGACTCCCCGTGGGTCACGGCGGTCGGCGGCAGCATCCCTAACCTGAGCGCCACCGGCAAGCGCCTTGGTCCCGACCGGGTCTGGAACCTCGCGCCGACCGGGAGCCCGGAAGGTGAGGGCGCCGGCTTGTCCGCGGTCTACACCAGGCCGGGCTACCAAGACAGGGTGGCGGCCATCACCGGATCGACATGGCGGTCGGTTCCGGACATCACGATGGACGCGTCAGGCGGAACGTCTGAGTCCGCGCCGCTGCTCGCCGGGGTCCTCGCGCTCGCGACCCAGCTCAACCACGGAAAGAACGTCGGCCCGATCAACCACGCGCTCTACCACGTGCTCGGGCCGGCCGGGCTCAAGGACGGGATAGCCGACGTCGTCTCAGGCAACAACACGCTGATCATCGACGGCAAGGTGTTCGTACGCGGCTTCACGGCAGCCAGCGGATTCGACGTCGCCAGCGGCTGGGGCACGATCAGGGCCAGCACGTTCGCCCCCGCCCTGGCCAGCGCCACCCAGGCGGCTCACCAGGACGCCGCCGAGCGTGCCCAGGCGGCCGCAGCGCTGAGCAGGCTCGAGCACCGCGAGCAGCTCAGCAGGTCCCACGTCGGCCAGGGAGGCACCACGTTGCTGACGGGGCCGGGCTTCCTGCCCGGGCATCCGGTCACCATGTACATCGATGGACGCAAGATCGTGACCTTGCACGCCGACGGGCACGGCTCAGTCAGTTACCGGATCAAACCGTCGGCGCTCGGGCTCCCGCCAGGCCGGCACGTGGTCGACCTGGTCAGCATGCTGATCACGACAACGAACGTGTTCCACTCTCGATGACCATCGACGCGCACACGTCGCTGTACGAGAAACGATCGACGCTTGGCGAGCTCGGCGACGCATGTCGGTTAGGCCTCGAATGGAAAGCCAGAACTGACCGTTCTGTATCGCTGACCCATATCCTCTCTTTTCATAGTGGGCGGGTGCATACTCGGCGATCCGCACGATTTCGGGCCTAGAACCTGGTGACATTCTCTAACTCGCGCTGGTCGGCGCCGGCACGCGATATCCGCCGAAGTGTTAGGCGTGCCCGCGAGATTCTCGGCCACGTCGGCGCGAAGCGCGCAGACCAAGGCTTGTTCGGGGCGTCGCTGTAGGTGCGCAGGTCAGCCGTTCCGTGTCGTACATACGGCTAAGTCCATTCAAAAGCAGCATTGTGGTATGCCGACGCCGCCGACATCGGCTGGCTCGACGACCGCACTGTCGAGCGCCCATTCCCGGTGCCAGGCCCGGCGCGATGGAAAATGGCCTAGGGCATCCTGCGGCGGTGCTCTCGCGACGGGCCGCCTTAGGTGTCGACCAGGCCGGCCTGGTACGCGGTGATGACGAGCTGTACCCGGTCCCTGGCGCCGAGTTTGGTCAGCAGCCGGGCTACGTGGGTCTTGGCGGTGCCGACGGTGATGTACAGGGCGGCGGCGATCTCGGTGTTGGACATGCCCAGGCCCACCAGCCGGAGCACCTCGCGTTCGCGGTCGGTGATCCCGGTGAGCTGCCGGGGCTTGGGCCCGGGGCGGGGCTGGCTGGCGAACTGCGCGATCAGGCGGCGGGTGACGCCCGGCGCGATGATGGCGTCGCCGGCCGCGACGACGCGGACCGCGGTCAGGATGTCCTCCAGTGCCATGTCCTTGACCAGGAACCCGCTGGCCCCGGCCCGTAGCGCGCCGTAGACGTAGTCGTCGTCGTCGAATGTGGTGAGCATGAGCACCCGGGCGCGGGTGTTGCTGGCGGTGATCAGCTGGGTTGCTTCGATGCCGTCCATGCCCGGCATGCGGATGTCCATGACGACCACGTCGGGGCCGGTGTCCCTGGCGAGCTGCACCGCCTCGGTTCCGGTTCCGGCCTCGCCGGCCACGTCGATGTCGGGGGTCTGCTCGATCAGCCTGCGCAGGCCCACGCGGATCAGCGGCTGGTCGTCGGCCAGGATGACCTGGATGGTCATCGGCCCGGCGCGGGCAGGGGCAGCTGGGCGGCGACGCGGAAGCCGCCGCCGGGGCGCGGGCCGGCTGAGAAGTCGCCGCCGAGCAGCGCGGCGCGCTCGCGCATGCCGGTGATCCCGTAGCCGGTCCCGGCCGTGCTGCCGCCGCGCCCGCTATCGGTGACCTCGATCGACAGCTGCCCGTCCTGCTGGCCGATGCGGACCTGGCACTGGCCGGTGTCGGCGTGGCGGATCACGTTGGTAACCGCCTCCTGGATGATGCGGAACGCTGAGATGTCGATGTCGGCCGGGAGCGGCTCCCGGCTGCCGTGCCAGTCCACCTCGACCTGCACGCCCGCGTCCCGGGCCGTGGCGGCCAGCCGGTCGATGTCGGCCAGGCCGGGCGCCGGGTCCAGCGGCGCCTGTCCCGGCCCGGGTCCGGGCTCGGCGCGGCGCAGCCCGGTCACCATCCGCCGCAGCCCCGACAGCGTGTCCCGGCTGGTGGCCTCGATGGCGGCCAGGGCCTCGCGCGCCTCGCCGGGGCTGGCGTTGAAGACGCTGCGGCCCGAACCTGCCTGGATCGCGATGACGCCGATGCTGTGCGCCACCATGTCGTGCAGTTCGCGGGCGATCCGCAGCCGCTCCGCCATCGTGGCCTGGGCGGCCGCCTGGGCCCGCAGCAGCTCGGCCCGGGCCTGGGCCTGCCGGATTGAATGTCCGATAAGCCAGGCAATGATCGTGAAAAGGGGGACGGCGATCGTGACAAGGTGGATCGCCGACCCGCCCAGGCTGCCACCCCGGAGCGGACCCAAAGAGGGCACTGCCAGGAGCGGAATCAGCAGGCCGGCGGCGGCCATGGCGGCACCAGTCACCGAGACCCTGCGGGTGCGTGTCGCCGCTAGGTAGCAGATCTCAAGGCCCACTACGCAGGCGGCCACGACCAGCGCGTACGACGGCCTCGGCTGCAGCACCATGCTCGCCACCGATCCGCCAAGCACCACGGCCAGCGCCGCCAGCGGCCAGCGGCGCAGCAGCAAGGCGGAAACCAGCAGCGCGCAGACAAATACCGGAAATCCCCACATGATCATGGGCGCCTCCAGCCCGGCGGGTCGTGCTTACCGCGATCGTAACCGCCTTGCCGTGCCGGGTCGTCTGCCTGCGGGCGTATGCCTGCGGGCAGACTGCGGCACTGTGCAGATGGGTCCGCGGGCAGACGCGGCGCGCCCCCGGACTGCGGCATCTTGTCGCCATGAGCCCGACTATCGAGATTGACGGACTCCGCAAGCGGTTCGGCTCGACGCAGGCGCTGGATGGGATGACGTTCACGGTCGGCCCCGGCCAGGTGACCGGCTTCGTCGGGCCGAACGGCGCGGGCAAGTCGACCACCATGCGCGTCATCGTCGGCCTGGACGCCCCCGACGCGGGCACCGCCACCATCGGCGGCCGCCCGTACCGCTCGCTGAAGAACCCCCTGGGCCACGTCGGGTCGCTGCTGGACGCCGGCGCGCTGCAGCCCAGCCGCAGCGCGCGCAACCACCTGCTGTGGCTCGCCCACTCCCAGGGCCTGAAGGCCCGCCGCGTCGATGAGGTGATCGCGCTGGCCGGGCTCCAGGCTGCCGCCCGGCGCAAGGCCGGCGGGTACTCCCTCGGCATGCGGCAGCGGCTCGGCATCGCCGCCGCGCTGCTGGGTGACCCGGCGGTGCTGCTCTTCGACGAGCCGTTCAACGGCATGGACCCCGAGGGCATCGTGTGGATGAAGGGCTTCCTGCGAGAGCTCGGGGCGCAGGGCCGCGCGGTCCTGGTGTCCAGCCACCTGATGGGCGAACTGCAGGACACCGCCGGCCACCTGGTCGTCATCGGCCGCGGCAAGGTGCTCGCCGACACCTCCGTCGCTGATCTGATCGCCGCCGCCTCCGGCAACCGCATCACGCTGCGCACCACCGCGCCGGCCGACGCGGTGACCGTGCTCACCAGTGCCGGGGCCGAGGTCACTTTCACCGGTTCCGGCGTGCTCACAGTTTCAGACCTTTCACCAGAACGAGTGGTGGCTGCTCTCACCGGCCACGCCATCCCGTTCAGCGAGGTCACCGCCCACCGGGCCACCCTCGAGCAGGCCTACATGGAACTCACCAGCCACAGCGTCGAGTACCGGGCGGAGGCGACGTCATGACGACGCAGACCGTGACACCGCAGCGCCCCCCGATGGCCCCGGAGCGGGACAGCTTCTGGCACCTGATGCACGCCGAGTGGACCAAGTTCCGCACCGTGCGCGGCTGGGTGATCGCGGTGCTCGTCACGATCGTGGCGATCACCGCCTTTGTGTTCGTTGCCATAGGCGTCGGCAGCTCGTGCGTCGGGCCCGGCGGGCCGTCTGCCTGTCCGGCGCAGCCGACTGGGCCTGGCGGTGAGCCGGTCATAGACGCGTTCTACTTCGCGCACCAGCCGGTGACGGGGAACGGCACGATCACCGTGCAGGTCACGTCGCTGACCGGCCAAACCTCCGTCGGCCCGAACCAGATGGCACCCGGCGGCCTGCAGCCGTGGTCCAAGGCCGGGATCATCATCAAGGAGAACACCTCGCAGGGCTCGGCGTACGCGGCGATGATGGTCACCGGGTCCAACGGCGTGCGGATGCAATGGGACTACGTCAACGACACCCCCGGCCTGACCGGCAGCGTGTCCGTGTCCGCGCCGCGCTGGCTGCGGCTGGTCCGCGACGGCGGCACGATCACCGGGTACGACTCCGCCGACGGCACGCACTGGACGCTGGTCGGCACCGCGACCCTCCCGGGGCTGACCTCCACCGTGCAAGCCGGGCTCTTCGTCGCCGGCTCTCGGGGACACCCTCAACACCCGGGCCACGGGCGTCTTCCGCCACATCGGGCTGTCCTGGCCTGCTACCGGATGGACGGGCACCAACGTAGGCGGCCCGAACTCGGCGTCGGCGCGCCGTCCGGCACGCTCCGCCAGAGCGCCGGCACGATCACCGTCGCCAGTTTCGGCGACATCAGCCCCGCCGCCGGGAACACGTACGGCGGACGTGGTCAATCCCTGCAGCGGGCGCTGGCCGGGACGTTCTTCGGGCTGATCCCGCTGATCGTGGTGGCCGCGATGTTCATCACCGCCGAGTACCGGCGCGGGCTGATCCGTGTCTCGCTGACCGCCGCACCCCGCCGCGGCCGGCTGCTGGCCGCCAAGGCCGTCGTGATCGGCGCGGTCGGTTTCGCCGCCGGGCTGGTCGCCGCCACCCTCGCGCTCGCCGTCGGCACGCCCCTGCTGCAACGAACCGGCGGCCTGGCATGGCCGGTTTCGCTGCTCACCGAGGCGCGGATGGTCGCCGGCACCGCGGCGCTGCTCGCCGTGGCCGCGGTGCTCGCGCTCGCGATCGGCACCATCGTGCGGCGCAGCGCGCCGGCGGTCGCCATCGTGATCGTGGTGATCGTCGTCCCGTATCTGCTCGCCTTCAGCCCGCTGCCCGGGCGCAGGCGCAAGGCAGCGGCCGGGAGGGGAGGAGGCTGGGAGCTGCAGATCACCCCGGCCGCCGCCTTGTCCGTACAGCAGGCGGTCCCCCAGTTCCATCAGCTCATCGCCAACTATTCGCCGAATTTCGGGTACTACCCGCTCGCGCCGTGGGCCGGGCTGGCGGTGGAGTGCGCGTGGGCGGCCGCCGCGCTGGCGCTGGCCTTCTTCCTGCTGCGCCGGAGAGACGCATGAGCCTCACCGCCCGGGTCGCTCCGCCGCGTTATCTGCTGGGCCAGGCCCTGCACGCCGAGTGGACCAAGTTCCGCACCGTGGCCGGCCCGGCCTGGCTGCTGGCCGGGGTCGTCACGCTGACCGTCGCCGTCGGGGTGGCGGCGGCCAGCGCGGCCCGGTGCCAGTCAGCCACCTGCGGGATCGACCCCGCCACGGTCAGCTTCACCGGAATCTACCCGGGCCAGGCGGTAGCAGCCGTCGCCGGCGTGCTGGCCATCGGCAACGAGTACAGCACCGGGATGATCAAGCTGTCGCTGACCGCGATGCCCCGGCGGCTGACCTGGTTCTTCGCCAAGGCCACGGTGCTCACCGCCCCGGTGCTCACCGCCGCAGCGCTGGCGGTCGCAGGCGCCGCGCTCGCCGGGCGGCTGATCCTGCCCGGCCACGGCTTCACCCCCGCGCACGGATACGCATCCCTCACCTCGGCCACCGACCTCAGGGCCGCCGCCGGTGCGGTCTTGTACCTGACGCTCATCGCCCTGCTCAGCCTCGGGCTCGCCGCCGCGGTACGCGACTCCGCGGCCGCCATCGGCCTGGTGCTCGGCGTGCTGTACCTGTTCCCGCTCGCCGCGGACGTCGTCTCCAACCCGGCCCTCGCCCGGCACCTGGACCAGATCGGCCCCCTGCCCGCCGGCCTGGACGCCCAGGCCACGATCGGCGTGCACAGCCTGCCGCTCACCCCGTGGCAGGGCCTCGGCGTCGTCGCCCTGTGGACCGCCGGCGCCCTCCTCCTCGGCGCACTCGTCCTGAAATCCCGCGACGCATGACGCCTGATACGGCATGGCAGCGTGCACCAGGACTCCTGGCATAGGAGATCGCTAACGCAGCGTTTCAGGCGTCCTTGACCAGCAGCGACGAGGGCCAACCGCGTGGAAGGCTGGGCGATCTGGACCGGGAGCTTGAGCAGCACGGCCACAGGTTCGTCCGCCACGCCGATGAGCCTCGGGTCTTCGTGCGCAGCGAACGGGCCGCTCAGCGCCGCGCGCCGAACCGGATAATCTGCGTGCGCTCACGGCAGCGACTGACACGTCAGCTTGGTGCGCCCAGTCGGCGATCTGGCGGAATGGCCGCCCACGCTCAACGTCACGTTCCGTTGTTTGTCCCGGCTCCTGGTCCACGTGCACCGGCCCGTCCGGTGGAAGGCTCGTGCCGGTGCGGCGGCTTGCCGTCGCGTCCGAGGGGTCCGCCGGGGCTGGCTCCGGCACCGCCTGCTCGCCCGTGCGCTGGGCCTTAGATCGGGGTGCCACCCGGTGCTGGCCGGGGCTGTCTCAGCCCGGCAGGCCCCCTGGCCCCGGCATGGCGACCACCACGTTTCTCTGCCCAGGGAGAGTCTTAATCAGCTTTCGCTTGCGCAGCAAGCCCAGCGCCCGGCGCACCGTGCTGCGGACCACCGCGTACTCGCGGGCAAGCTCATCTTCGGCTGGCAGGGCAGAGCCAAGCGGCTAGGTGTCATCAGCGATACGGGCGGATAGGTCATTGGCGAGCTGCCGCCAGACGTACTCACCGGGAGCCCACGGGTGCGGCACGCGGCAACTATAGATCACGCCCGGTCAGCTGACTGCCGCGCCGGGCCGGCACCGGTCCGCTCACAACGAACCCGGGGATGGGGCGCAGCGAAGTTGAGGCACATCGCACCGGCGTGCCTAATCTCTCAGGTAGGACAAGACGATTCTCGTTGGCAATAGGCACACTTCGGCGATCCGCTGTGGAAGCAGCCCGGAAGCCGGTGACCGAACGGATGCGTCGCTGGCGAGCGCACCGACCCGCCATCAGGGGCGGCCACCGGTCCCGACCGAGCCACAGTACTGGGACTTACCCAGCGCAGGCGCCGGAACCCACGGCGCGGCGGCGCTCGCGGTCACCGGACCACCGTTGTCTCGCTGGACTCAGCCCTGTGCCTGCCGCTTCGCGTTGTACTGGTTGAGGGCCGCGACGAGGGCACGCCCGGCGGCCTCCACGACATCCGTGGACGACGCCCGGACCGCAACCCTGCGGCCTGGCAGCTCCACCTCGAGCTCGACCTCTCCGACCGCCTCGCTGCCCGGGCCGACTGAGTAGGCCCGGAACGCGACGACCCGCGCCTCCACGCCTGTCGCCTGCGAGATCGAGTGGCACACCGCGTCGATGAGCCCGGTGCCAGAACCCTCAGCGTGCACCTGTTCCTCAGCCCGGGAGAGCTTCACGTTGGCGCGCGGCCCGTCCTGCGTGCCCCCGGAGTACGTTATGTCGTCGAGCTGCCAGCCGGTGGACGGCTCCGTCATGCGATGCCCCTTGATGTCCAGCGAAGCCAGGGTCGGTACGGTCCTCGAAAGCATATTGCGCCCGGCGCCTGAGCCGGAGCCTAATCGGTCCGACCTGCGAACGGGCCCACCAAGCAGATCTCCGCCGCCGAACTCTGGCCCATCACCGGGCCGACCGCGGAGTTGGCTATTCCTGCGCTCGATGCCCTCTCAGCGACCGCTGCCGGGCTGCGGGCCGGGCCGCTCTGGGGCGGTGCGAGCCCCTCGGTATGAGCCCCGGCGAGACAGAAACGGCACAGCAGGTGGCAGTCGCACCCCGCGAACGCTCATACACATGCACGTGGCCACGTCTCTATCACCACGCCCGGATCTGCCGCGTGTAGTAGGGCAGCCTGCTCGCCTGGCCGGCGGCAGGGCGTGTAGTGCGGATTGGGGACTGCCGGCTGAGGCGCCTGCTGCAGCCCGAAGACCGGAGCAGCCAGGGCGGGGTGAAAGACCGCTGCGGTGGGCGCAGAGCCCGCGCCCAGACGGCACCGAGTCCACCGGCCGGGAATCCCGTTACTGTAAGTGATAGCGACGGTCAGGGATAACGCGCGCCGAGCCGCCGTTATGCACGGACATCGGCTCGATGCCAGTCAAGACGTGGGTGGCGCAGATGTGGGCGTTCGGCGCCGTTGACCCGGTGGGTGTATCGCCTTGCTTGGGGCGGTCGCGGGGTTGCCTTGCTGCCGGGTCAGGTGGGCGCACCGGCCGGCAGCTGGCTGCGGTACCAGCCGATCTTCTCCTGCAGGTGCTGGCGCTGGGCCTGCAGCAAGGTGATCCGTTCTTGCACCCGCGCGTCGTGCTCGGTGAGCAGGTTCAGGCGCTCGGCGAAGGTGGCCTGCCCGCCGCGGGCGAGTTCGGCGTACCTGAGCATGTCGGCGATGGGCATGCCGGTGTCGCGCAGGCAGCGCAGCACGCCGAGCCACTCCAGGTCGTCGTCGTCGAAACGGCGGTGCCCGCTGGGCGCACGGTCGATGCCGTCGAGCAGGCCGATCCGCTCGTAGTAACGCAAGGTGTCGAGGCTGAAACCGGACTGCTCGGCGGCCTGGCTGGGCGAGAAAATACCGCTCATGCCTCCCGAGCATGGCACCTGGAGTGTGCTCCAGGTCAAGGGCGGCCGGTGGTTCAGGCCAGCTGCACGGCAGCGCCGTCCAGCAGCCGGGAGATCTCGGCCATGTGTGCCGCCGGCAGCGGACCCGGGCGCAGCGCCGCGGCGTTCTGCTCGGCCTGGGCCACGGTCCGGATGCCGGGAACCGGGACCGTGCGCGGGCTGCGGGCCAGCAGCCAGGCCAGCGCGCCTTGCGCGAGGGTGCGCCCGCTGCTGGTGAGCACCTCGCGGATGGCATCGAGCCGGGCCAGCCACGCGGGTGCCGGGCTGCCGCCGTCAAAGTAGCCCACCCACGGCTGGGCGGTGCGCACGTCATCGGCGGGCAGCCGGGAGCCGGGGCCGTACTTGCCGGTGAGCAGGCCCATGGCCAGCGGGCCGTTGTTGATGCTGGCCAGGTCGTGCGCGTCGCAGGCGGCGAGCATGGCCGGGGCGTCGGCGAGCACATTCAGCGGGTGCTGGACGGCCGCGTAGTGCGCGCCGCCGGCGAACGCGGCCGCGCGCTGCGGATCCTCGGTGCTCCACCCGTAGCTGCGGATCAGCCCGTCCGCCACAAGGTCTTCCAGCGTGCAGACGACCTCCTGCGCCTGCGCGGCCGGAAGCTCCCCGAGGTGCAGCTGGTACAGGTCGATCCGGTCGGTGCCCAGCCGCTGCAGCGACGCCCGGCACGCCTGGCGGATGTAGGCGGGTGAGGCGTCCTCTCCGGTGATCGCCCGCTGCCCGGCGTCGAAGGTGTACCCGAACTTGGTGGCGATCACCACCTCGTCGCGGTGACCCGCCAGTGCCTGGCCCAGCACCTGCTCGCTGTGCCCGGCGCCGTAGACGTCCGCTGTGTCGAAGAAGCTGACGCCCAACTCCACCGCGCGTCGCACGGCGGCCACCGACTCACCGTCGTCCACCTCGCCCCAGCCATCCGGCCTGCCATCCATGGTGAACGGCCCGCCGATCGCCCAGCACCCGAACCCGATCTCGCTGACCTCGATGCCGCTACGGCCCAATACCCTGCCCATCGCCGTCCCTTCGCCAATTCCGGGCCCCGGCACCCAGCCTCGGCCATGAAGCGCGCTCCAGGTCAAGTGGCCAGCGGCCCGGCCCGCCCGTTTCGGTTCTCGCATCACGCGATGCCCGCCCCCCGCGCGATCACCCGGCCGGCCTGCCCGGGGGAACGCCTTGCCGGCGACCGCCGCGCGGTCACACCCACAGCCAATCGCTCACGAACCCTTCACCGAACGTGGCCAGTCAGAAATGAAGACACGCGTGAAGATCCGCTCTCGGTACGTCAGGGTGGCCGCCCAGGCGATCATTTGTGCCGTTGCATATCTGACACTGTGGGGGCCGGGTGTGAAGCCGGACCCCTTTCCTGCTCGGCCCGGTGAGCTTAGCTTCCGGGTGACGTACGAGCTCGGAAAGGAGGCCGGCCATGTCTGTTTACGTCGGAATCGACGTGCGCCGCAAGCGCTCCCAGGTGGCGGTCATCGACGCCAAAGGCGAGGTGCTCGCCAACCGCAACGTGCCCAGCGGGGCAGAGCCGATCTTGAAGGTGATCGGCGGCTTGCCGCCGGGGGACCCGGCCGCGTTCGAGGCCGCCTACGGCGCCAGCTGGCTGGTGGAACTGCTGGAGGATTACGGGTTCGCCCCGCACCTGGCGCGCCCGTCGCGGTGCACGGCGATCGCCTCGGCCCGGTTGAAGAACGGCAAGGGCCGGCGCGGCGATCTTGGCCCGGCTGCTGCGGGCGGGCCTGCTGCCGGAGGCGTGGATCGCCCCGCCCGCGATCTGGCAGCTGCGGGCGCTGCTGCGGCGCCGGGTGGCGCTGGCGCGGCTGCGGACCCGGCTGCCCGGCCGGATCCATGCCATCGTGGCCGGCTACGGGTATGACCGGCCGGCCGGCGAGTGCTGGAGCGGCCCGGGCCGCGGCTGGCTGGCCTCGCTCCAGCTGCCCGCGGTGTCCCGCGAGCTGGCGGAGGACGACCTGGGCCTGACCGGCGCGCTCCAAGGCCGGATCGACCGGCTGGAGCCGGAGATCCGCCAGCGGGCCCGGCCCGGGCCCCCGCGTCAAGGTGCTCGCCCAGCTGCCGGGCATCGGCCCGTTCACCGCGCTGGTCATCCTCGCCGAGGTCGGCGACATCAGCCGGTTCGCCTCGGCGCGCAAGCTGGCGTCGTGGGCCGGGCTGACCCCGACGGTCCGCGGCAGCGACCGGGGCCGCCTGCTACGGGCACATCTGGAAAAGAAGGGTCGGTGTGGCTGCGCTGGGTGCTGTGCTGAGGCGGCCCGGACCGCCAAGCGGCGCCCGGAGTTCGCCGCCACTTTCCAGCGCATCGCGCAACGGCGCGGGAAGAAGATCGCCACCACCGCCATCGCCCGCAAACTGATCACCCGCGCCTGGCGCCTGCTCGCCGACGCCGGGCACGCCGCAGCCCCGCAACCCGCCGCGCCCCAGACAGCGGCGCGGTGACAGACCCCGGAGGGGTCGCATGGCCCCGGGTGAGCTCGCCGAACATCCTGAGCCGGCCCCGCCGCGCTCGAATATCTGACTGAGCAGCCCGGTCCCCGGAACACACGGTCATGGTCCCCGCCCAGGCGGGCGGCCGAATGGGTGGATGTGAGACCACTCCGCCCCACTCGCGCACCGACCCCCGGGAAGCCAGCACCCCCGTCCACGGCAAGCCACAACCCAGCGGGCTTTCCTCGCTCGCGATCATCGGCCGCCGCTCGCCGGCGTCAAGCTCGTTCGTCCTCGCCCGCGCCCTGACAGGCGCGCCGGCTGCGGGCGCTGATAGCACTACCTTCCTAGGTGAGGGTCTCCCTCAGGGAACGCTTCGGGCGCTTGTCCTGTGAGGACTTAATGGAGACGGCGTCCCTGGGGGATGGCCCTGGAGGCCTGACGCCCCAGAGGTTGTCGTCCCGCGAGGACTGTCTATCAGCACGGCGCCGCGCCTCCCGCGGACTGGGCTCAGCTCGGCTTGCCCGGTGCGCGCGCTTCCCTTCCCCGGACATGCGGTAATTGGCAGAGACGACTTATGAAGGGCGGGCGGTGTGCTGGGAGTAGGGACCGGCTGGGCGGAGGAGTTCCACGTGGTGGCGCTCGGCAGCCCCGGTGCGGGAGTGATCGAGGTGGTGCGGGTCGAGCACCGCCCGGCGGCGGTCGCTGCCCTGGCGGCACGGATCGCCGGGCGGGAGCCGGACCCGGCCGAGGTGCGGGCAGTGATCCAGACCCGGCACGGGCTGCTGGTCGAGGCGCTGGTGGAGGCCGGGTACACGGTGCTGCCGGTCAACCCGCAGCTGGTGTCGCGCCGCCGCGGCCCGGCCCGGAAGAAAGACGACGCCGAAGACGCGCGGATCTGCTGCCTGCTCGCCCTTGGACCGGCACGCCGGGCTGCGGCGGCTGATCCCGCACGGGCAGCTCGCCGGTGAGCTGCGCTCGATCGCCCGCGATGACGAGCGGGCCTGCCGGGACGAGCGGCGGCTGCTGAACCGGCTGCGCGCCGGCCTGCTCGCCACCTTCCCCGCCGCGCTGGCCATCGCCGGGGAGGACCTGGGCGCGACCCGGATCTTGCGGCTGCTGGAACGCTGGCCCACCGCCCGCGCGCTGGCCGCGGCCAGCCGGGAAGAGATCATCGAGTTCGGCCGCGCGCAGCGCACCGGCTACCTGGCCCGCTTCGCCGACCGCATTCAGGCGGCGCTCGCCGAAGACCAGTTCACCGCGCCGGAGCACCTGGTCCGGGCCAAGGGCCGGCGCCATCCGGCTCACCGCCCGCCAGCTGCTGCTCATCGACGCGCAACGGCGGGCCTGGGAGAAAAAGATGGGCGAACTCCTGCCCGGCTCCCCGGCCGGCCAGCACCAAACGGAGGACCAGCCGGGGCCGGCGTTTCCTGGCGGCGAGATCCACCTGAGCTTTCCGGGCCTCGGTCGCCGTCTCGCCGCCAAGATCGCCGGTGAGATCGGCGAGCACATCGAGCAGTTCACCACGCCGAACTCGCTGCAATGCTATGCCGGGCGCGCCCCGGTCACCCGCCGCCCCGGCAAGCGCGACCTGGTGGTCGCCCACCGGCTCGCCTGCAACCGCTACCTGGCCGACGCGGCGCACAAATGGGCCTTCGCCAGCCTTCGCCGCTCCGGCTGGGCCAGGCAGCTCTACGACGCCCAGCGCGCCCGCGGCAAAAACCACCACGCCGCCCTGCGGGCCCTGGGCAACCGCTGGCTCGAGGCGCTCTGGCACTGCCTCACCCACGAAATCCCCTACGACGAGGCCATCCACGCCGCCAACCGCAACCGGGCCCTCGCCACGATCACAGCGCCAGCGGCCTGACCCAACCCAGCCAAACCGCCAAGTCCTTCAAGATCGTCGGCGTCCGAGGATTGACAGAGGATGTCTCCACCTTGACCCCGGCCGCGCAGCGGCACCAAACCAGCAGCTACCAGGAAACCCAGCACAACAGCCAACCCGGCGACTACCAGCTCACCGGGCCAGGACAGCACGCGCTCTTTGACAGCGAAGGCCCCCATGGGAGGCTGTTCGGTGTCATCGTGTTCGCGATCTTGGTGGTTTCAGCTCGCAGATCCCGGGGGCGGCTGGCTGGGTTGGGTTATTCGGCGAGTAGGAACCCTGGGGCGATGTTGGCCGCGGCCTTGGATGCTGCGGCGTGCAGGTGGCCTGTGCCGGGGAAGATTACGGCGTGCCCGCCGGGGATTCCGGCGGCGGTGCGCCGGAACAGGTCCGGGGAGTAGTACGGGTCGGCGCTGCCGCCTAGCACCAGGGCAGGTGCCGCACCCGGCGCAGGTCGGGCTCGGCGTCGAAGGCGGCCACGGCAGCGTTGGTGATCAGCATGTGGTCCGGGTCGGGCACCGCCAGGGGTTAGCCAGCCAGGCCAGCGCGGCGGCCGGGTAGCGCAGCGGGGACTGTGGTCTCGGCGGTGGAGCCGGGCGGCCTGACCCGCTTCCGGTTCTGACGCCGGCCGGGCGTGTGGGACACGCGTAGCGGCCGCTGCGGATTTTGCGGGCCCAGCCGATGGTGAGGCTGATGAGGCCGCGGAGATCCGCATCCGCGGGCCGACCAGTCCCGGCCGGGCACGGCCCGCCCGCGTGCATGCCCCCGGCCTGCCACCGGCGCGCTGCTGACGCGCTGCCTCCTGGGTGCAACCGGAGCGCCGCTGGCGCCACAAGCCAGTCGCATCGGCTCGCACTGCGGGGCGCCCCGCGAATCCCAGGCCGCCGGCGCCATCGGCAGATTGCCCCTCCCTGCGTGGTCGTTGTGATCTCGCGACTGCCACGGGGAGGCCGCCCCCGTTAGTACTCGTCGTGGCGGCGAATCCAGAACTCCTCAGAGTCGCTTTCGTTGCGTCCCTTGGGCGCGCGGTCGAGCAGCGGGTAGAAGCCCATCATGATCTCGACGCCGCGGGCGTAGGCCGAGTAGGTGTGGTAGACGACGCCGTCGGAGAGCGCGAAGGCGCTCAGCGCTTGCTGCTCGGTCATGTACCCAACCGCGGTGGTCCCGCAGTCGGCCGCCAGCCGCTCCACAACGGGAGGGACGCCGGCGTCGAGAAGCGGCGCGATCTGCTCCTCCGGCGCGGAGACGCCGAAGTCGAAGTTGAAGTCGCTGTCAAGCGATGAGACCCAGGGGAAGCTCCAGCCCATCCGCCGCTTGTAGGCCTGGAGCTTCTCCAGTGGCGCGCGCGAGACGTACAGCATCGTCACGTCGCGGGCGTTGAGATGCGAGACGGCGCCATTGACGGTGTCGGCGCTGGAGGAGCAGACCGGGCAGCCGGCCTGGTAGCTCGGCCCGAACATGAAGTGGTAGACGAGCAGTTGCGAGCGCCCATCGAAGAGCTCCGCGAGCGTTTTCGTCCCGTCCTCGGTGTCGAACGTGTAGTCCTTCCCGATCGGCACCCAGGGCAGCTCACGGCGCTCGCGCGCGAGTTCGTCGCCTAGCCGCGTCAGCTCCTTCTCGCGCTCGAGCAACGCGTTCCGCGCCGCCTCCCACTCCTCACGAGTGCCTACCTTGTGCTCAGTCATGGATCTCCTCTCCCTCGCGCCGGCTTCTCGTTCCCCGCGAATCGCCTCCGCTCGCAGGCGTTGCGCCCTCTGATGGCTTCGCCCTCTTTCCCTGGCCTGGTCATAGGCCTTGCTTGGCCACCATGTCCCAGAACGCGACGACGAGGATGGCGGCGTTGCCGCATCCCCTGCGCCCAGCGGCGGAACTGGCGCACGGCCTCGTCCTGGTTGCCGCCTGTGCCCGGGTAGCAGCCGTCCAGTGACATGGCGTGGCAGACGATGAGTCTTCGCATTCGCCTACCCTCTCCTATCAAACCTCTGCGCGGGCGGCCAGCCACTTTGCGGGTGCTACCCGCGGGACGGCCGGTGCCAACCCCGCCTCGATGGAGGCGGTCTGGATCGACGCCAACCCCGGCCGTTTCAACCTCATGGCGCCTGCGGCTGTGACTTGACGGTCTCGAACGGGTGGGCCAACGTGAGCTGCCCGGGGCGGGCCTGGCCGAAGCCGGGGATGTGGTCGGCGGCGCTGGCCGCCATCGAGGTGGAGGAGGTGACCGGCGGCTTGTCCCGCAGATCGGTGACCTCGGGCATCGATGACGGGGCGGGCAAAGCCCAGCCGGGTAGCCAAGATCCGGGCGAGGTCGCCGGGGTCGAACCGGTCCAGGCCCAGGCCGGCGACGGCGGTTTCTGGGCTCTTGCAGTCGGCGATCCCGCCGGTGGCGTGCAGCCCGGCCACGTCCCACACCTTCTCGGCCCGGGCGGGGTCCATGCCGTGGGCGCGGACCAGGTCGCGGGGGCGCCGGCGCTGGCCACCTCGAACCGCAGCGCCGGGGAGTGGAACCGCGGGGTGAGCCCGAGGTCGTGCAGCAGCACGCCGGGCTGGAGCGCCTCGACGTCGACGTCGGCACCGGAGGCCGCCGCGATGAGCAGGGCCAGCTCGAGGCTGCGGTGGCAGTGATCGACGAGAAACCGCGGCGAGCTGTCCTGCAGCAACTCCCTGGCCGCATCCGCGAGCCTGGTGCGGGGCCGCTGGAGTCGCCGGGCGGGACCCGGCTCGCCCGGGCCGGCCGACCACCGGTGAAAATCGGCCGACCCCCTGGCCGACCGGCGGGACAACACGCTTCGGGTGAACCAGCGCGGCACCATCGGCTGCGCCCTCCTGCCGCGGTGGTGCCGCCATCGCCTGGCCAGCCCCCCGCCACGGCGATAGTGGCGGGGAAGACAC
The DNA here is from genome assembly GCA_963734725.1 of uncultured Actinomycetes bacterium. Classification (GTDB taxonomy): domain Bacteria; phylum Actinomycetota; class Actinomycetes; order Streptosporangiales; family Streptosporangiaceae; genus DASXKD01. The sequence goes on along the minus strand of CAVTIX010000010.1, from coordinate 13,203 downwards.
TAATGGCCAGTTTCGGCCAGCCCTGCCGATCGCGTAGCAGCCGTCGCGTGCGACGCCGAGGCGAGCAATACCGGCGCCGGTTCATGATTCTGGCGTGTCCGCTACCCCGGATTGCGGGGCCGGGGTCCGGGTGCCAAAGCCATCACCGGCCAGTTCTACCGGGCCGCACCGGGGAGACCCCCAACGGCTGAGGCGCGAGGGCCGACTGCGCCGGCGTGGTTTCTGTCGCGGGCGCGGCCGTCGTCCCGGTGACACCCGCCGGGTAAGTCGGGCGGCGGTGGGTAGCCGGTAGCCATGGCTAGAGCCAGGACTGTAGGCGGGTATGCCATCCCTGGCATCGTCGTGTTCTTCTTCTGGGTGGTCGTGGTAATCCTGGCCATCATCTTGCTGGCGTTCATCGTGCACTGGGCCGGCGGCGGAGTACTCAACCTGAGGCTCGGGCACTTCGACCTGAACGTCGGCTTCACCTGATCGGGCCCAGCCGCCGTCGCCCGTCACGCAAGTGACGGGCGACCCCACCGCGGCCCAGGAGCGGGCCGCAACTTACTATGCCGCCAATTGGCAGCGGGCCCGTGCTGGGCTGATCGCAGTCGCGGTCTTGTGACAAGCGGGAAGGCGGCTTGCTCGCGACCGGCTAGCCCGGACGGCCGGTCGCCTGGCCAACCTCGATCAGGTGTCCATCAGGGTCGCGGATGTACGCGCGGATCTCGCGGCCATGGTCCTTCGGCTCGGTGAGAAACTCAGCCCCTCGCGCCGACCAATCGCTGTAGGCCGCAGCGATGTCGGCCACCCTGATGTTCAGGAATGCGCTGACCTGACTAAGGTCGCCGGGAGTTGTCAGCGTCACGGTGGGCTTGTCATCTGTCGGGCCACCTCCAACATTGAGGATGAGCCAGCTATTCGCCACCTTCATGATGACCGGATCGCGTTCCAGCACGACCTTGGCACCGAACACTGACTCGTAGAAATCTCGGGATCTGTCCTGGTCGGAGACCACCAGGAAGTGGGTGACAACGAAACCGGTCTCCGGAGCTGGGAAATCGTCCTGGCTCATCGGAACCTCCGTGCGGATTGATGGCGTGGTGCCAGCGCGGACCGCCGCTATCAGGTACGTCTACCTAACCACGAGGCACCTTCACCGACGCACAGTCAGGCCGCATACAGCGCGTTTTGACGGCGGCATGAGGTCTGTGAGCGGCGGTGGATTCCCCGAGGCTGCGTTCCGGCGATCAGGCACGCCGAGGGCGGCTGGGCAGCCGATGGGTGTTCTTGCGGATCGGGCCGCCGCCGGGCGCGCCCTACTTGCCTTACCGGCTTTCCCGGCCGGCGTGGGCATGCCCACAGCCCAGCCCGCACGTCAACCCCGCGGGGCATCGGGCCGGCCCGGGTGTGTGCATCTGGCCACGCGCCCAGCCCCATGAGCACCATGTCAGCGCCGTTTAGCGGCGGCTTGGTATTGCTCTGCCACGCTGGCAGGGATTCGCCCGCGCTCGCTGACCGCGATGCCCTGGGCTTTGGCATCACGCTGCTGAACCGGCTGATCCTGGTCGGCTCCCCGCTGGCCGGGCAGCGTGCCCGCATCCGCCTCGATGGCCAGCTGATGCACGTCCTGACCCAAGACGGGTGCTGTGGCGCACTCTGCCCTGCCCCATTCCGCCGGGCCAGCGGCACCGGCTGCAAGGGGTGCGCCTAGCCGGGCCCGCGCCTCTGCCCGAACCCGCTCCCACGGTGCAATGGCGGGTCTCCAGCCGGGGCGGCATCCAGGTCGCCCGCCAGCGCATCCACGTGGGCATGACCCACGCCGGCAAGATCGTCACCGTCATCCCCGAGACCAACAGCTTCCGGCTGGTCATCGACGGCGAAACCGTCGGTGTGGTGCCCCGCACCACCAGCCGCGAAATCGACCGTTACAAGGCCTGCGCCACCCACCCCGGCAGGCGGTGAACCCATGCCCGAAATCAAACTCGGCGTCACCGACGCCGCCGAACTCGCCGAAATACTGCAATTCCTCAGCCAGTGGCTGGCCCGCGACCCCGGCCGCCTCGGCCCCTCGCTGGCAGAGTTCGTCGGCCACCCCTCCTACGGCATCGCCGAGCTGCGTAACGACCTGGAGCGGTTCGTCTTCCTGCTCGGCGGCAGCGACGGCGAACCACTCTTCGGCCCGGACCGATAGCCTGCACGTATGGCGGCCTGGGACGAGCTGAAGGTGGTCCTCGCCAGGCTGCGCGATGAGCAGCCCGGCGTCTTGACGGGCTGGCCCAACCTGGTGGTGGACCAGATGCCGCCGTTCCAGATCACGCTGGCGCCCTGGGCCACCGCCACCGCCACCGCCACCGACCTGCACCAGCGGTTCGGCGACGATGTCGGGCTCACCGTCGGAGCCCTGCCCTACCCGGCCGGCCGCCCGCCACGATGGCCCCGCGTCATAGAGCCACCCGCCGAGCTCCTCAGCCCACAGCAGGCGACCGTGGAGCTGGACGGGCCCGCGGCCGTCCCCTCCGGGCACACGCTGCGGCACGCCCTGCTGCTGCACAACCACTCCGGTGATGACCTCAAGATCGCCACCACCAACGGCCAGCTCACCACGGCGGTCGTGGACCCCGCCACCGGCGCGGTGGTCGGCGGCTTCGCCGGTGCCCAGGCCCTCCCCCTGATCACCTACCGGGTGGCGCCCGGACAGACCCAGCCGATACCCCTGCTCACCGGCACGGCCAGCTTCACCCCCAGGCTCGGCTACACCGTGCCGCCAGGCTCATGGGGCATCCAGGCCACGCTCACCCTCGGCCCAGACCCCCGCAGCACCTCCCACAGGCGCACTCCGGTCCTCCCGCTGACCATCACCGCCTGAACCAGCGTTCCCCGGACCGGTCAGGCTATGCCGGGCCCAGCCGGACCTCAACGTCGGGCATCGGGGCACGCGCTAGGCCGAAGTTGCCGTAGCTCTCTGTAGGCATCGCATCCTGAACTGCGGTTCCGGTGTGATCTGAACTAGAAATGTAGTCAGAATATTGGCGTGTCGCAACCGGGTTCCACACGGTAATGCCAGTATGATCTGGCTATGACGCGGAACACCGGGAAAGCTCACGTAGTCAGAGTGACGAAGACTGGCTATGTGGACAAGCAGGGCCGGCCCGGGACTACTCCTCGGCCTACCTTCGGCGTACCTACCGGGAAGCCGGCAAGGTCAAGAACGAGACGGTAGCGAACCTGTCCGCGCTGCCGGAGCACGTCATCGACCTGATCGACGCCGGGCTGAAGGGCCAGCGGCTCGTGCCCGCCTCCGAGGCGGTGACGATCACCCGGTCGGTGCCGCACGGGCACGTCGCCGCGGTGCACGCGATGGGCCGCAAGCTCGGCCTGCCCTCGCTGCTCGGCCCGGCCGGCCGCAGCGGGACCTGGCGCTGGCGCTGGTCATCTCCCGGGCCGTGGCCCCGGCCTCCAAGCTGTCCACCCTCACCTGGTGGGCGGACACCACGCTGGGCGCCGACCTGGGCGTGGCCGGGGCGTCCACCGGCGACATCTACGCGGCGATGGACTGGCTGGCATCCCGGCAGGACGCGATCGAGGCGGAGCTGGCGGCCCGCCACCTGGCCCCCGCGGTCAACCCGGGCCGGATGGCGCTGTTCGACCTGTCCAGCTCCTGGCTGGAGGGGCGGTGCTGCCCGCTGGCCGCCCGCGGCTACTCCCGCGACGGCAAGAAGGGGAATCTGCAGATCGAGTACGGGCTGCTCACCGACCCCGAGGGCCGCCCGGTCGCGGTCCGGGTCTTCGACGGCAGCACCGCCGACCCGGCCGCGTTCACCGCGATCGTCAAGGTGGCGCGGGACAAGTTCGCCCTGGAGAAGATGATCATGGTCGGCGACCGCGGCATGATCACCAGCGCCTGACCGCCTACAAGAACCTCAAGCATGTCGAGCGGGACTTCCGGTCGATCAAGGCCGACGACCTGGACCTGCGGCCGGTCTTCCACCGGCTGGAAGAACGCGTGAAGGCGCACGTGCTGATCTGCATGCTCGCCAGCTACCTGACCTGGCACCTGCGCCAGACCTGGGCGCCATTGACCTTCACCGACGAGAACCCGCCCCGCCAGGACAACCCGGTCACCCCCGCCCGCAGGTCCGCGCACGCCCAGGCCAAGGCCTCCTACCAGCATGACCAGGCGGGCCGCCCCTACCGCAGCTTCCGCGGCCTGCTCGAGCACCTGGCCACCTTGACCCGCAACCAGGTCCGGTTCGCTGGCGCCACCACCACCGTGCCGATGATCGCCGAGCCCACCAGCGCCCAGCGGCAAGCCTTCGACCTGATCGGCGTCCCGATCCCGCTCACCTTGAAGTAGCCAGAACACAACCCGGCCACACCGGCAAAACACCAGGTCAAATAGGGAATCACCCACCCAACTGGCCCTAACTTCGGGCTAGGCACCTGACCGTGGGTGTTTCCGGTCAGCAGCAGTGCAGCGCGAGGGTCTGCCGTACGGTGCCGCTGTCGTAGCTGCCCACCGCCCAGGCGTTGGTGGCGGAGGTGGCGGCCACGCCGTTGAGGACGTTCCTGGTGGAGGAGGGGTTCGGGCTCGCCACCAGGCTCCATGCGGTGCCGTTCCAGTGCTCGATGAGGGTCAGAGGCACCGAGGTGGGGCCGGCGGGGAAGGAAAAGCCCACCGCCCAGGCGTTGCTGGTGGAGGTGGCGGCCACGCCGTTGAGGACGCTCCAGCCGAAGGGGTCCGGGCTCTTCACGCGCTGCCACGCTGTGCCGTTCCAGTGGAAGGTGAGGGTGTGATCCGGCCCGTTGTCGGTGTCGGAGGAAAAGCCCACCGCCCAGGCATTGCGGGCGGAGGTGGCCGCCACGCCGGTGAGGATTCTCGTGAGGTCATTGGGGCCCGGGCCCGGGATCGCCACGCTCCGCCACGCCGTGCCGTTCCAGTGCAACATGACGGGCGGCCCGCCGGATTGGACGCCGCCCGCCGCCCAGGCGTTGGTGGCGGAGGCGGCGGCCACGCCGGTGAGCTCGTTCCCGAGGGAAGAGGGGTTCGGGCTCGGCACCTGCGTCCACACCGCGCCGTTCCAGTGCAAGATGAGGGTGTGTTCCGCGCTGCTGCCGGTGGTGAAGGTATAGCCCACCGCCCAGATGTTGGTGGCGGAGCCCGAAGCTGCCCCACACCGTTCCAGCGCAGCAACAACCGGGACCGCCCACCCTGTTGGTAAGCCCCCAGGACCCAGTCGCCGGCCTGAGCGGGCGTCCAGGCCGTGCCCGAACGGAATGTTCCGCGCGTACTTAATCCCTCGATTTCGTCCGCTGAACCAAAGTACGGAGCGCTGGGGCCAGCCTGGAGTGGACCGAGGCGAGTCTGGGTGAGAGCCAGCCGTTTCGCCGTAGCCGCAACGTGACCATGGCCACCAGTATCGCCGCGAGTGCGTGCATGACGGGATATCCGTAGGTTCGGGTGAGGATCGGCGGGGGTGCCGGTGTTGACCGCTGCGGTGACGGAGTCCCCGGTGGCGTCTTGGGTCAGGTAGGTGTTCCCGTTCAGGGAGACTTTGCTGCCGCCGGGCAGGCCGATGTGGCCGTCGCACGCTTCTACGGTGTGCGCGGCTGATGCGTCATTGCCGACGTGCGAATCGCGGCCGTGCCAACGGCCCTGACGAAGCCAAGGTCATTTCTGCGAAGCGCACCCATTAGGTCGCGCTCGATGGCATTGAACAGCGCGTGTGACACGGCCGTGGCACCGTGGAAATAGTCGGCAAAGGGTTCGGGTGCGATCCGCAGCAGGAGCGAGAGCTCGCGGGTTCTCACCGTCACCGGCGCGGTCTTGCCGTCGATTAGACCGACGTACGAGAACGCTCGCCCGGGACCGGCGAGACCGATCGGGATGCGCTGTTGGCCGCGCTCGATCGTCATCTCGACTGCGCCGTTCAGCGTCACGTAGCAACCCCGAGGCACATCCCCTTCGTGCTCGAGGACGCGCCTGCGTGAAATCATGAACAGCTGCGAGCGTTCGACCAGCGACCTCAGGTGATCAGCGGCGAAGTCGCGAAAGAACGCCAGGTTGCTCAGGTATTCGTCCGGTGGCACCGACTCGGTCAGCTGGGCGGCCGTCGGTGGCTCTGCCGCGCCAGACGGCGAGCCGGGAGCGAGCGAGTTAGCGAGCTGCTGGTAGCGGTCGCGCAACCGGGTGCACGCGACGGCGCAGATCCTGCGCCTAAGCGCCAGCGCGGTCGGGCTTCGCCGCAGCGTCAGCGCGGCGAAGTCGGCCCGGCTGAGCGACCACAGCCGTGCTCGGTCGAGGGCGCGAGCGGTTGCGCTGCGCGTCCCGCCGTCGATCAGCGGCAGCTCCCCGAGCACTTCCCCCGGGCCGAGCGTGGTCAGGTGGACCTCGGTTCCGCCAGGCTGCCGCAGGTAGATGCCGATCCTGCCCCCGCTTATCAGGTGAAGCGCGTCTGCCGCCTGGCCTTGACGCCAGAGCAGTTGGCCGGGCGCGAGTTCGATCGGCTGCATGACTGCCACCAGGTCGTGCAATTCATTCGCCGTCAGGCCGGCAAACAGCGGCACCTGCTGCAGGAAGGCGGCGGTGATTGCGGAGCCTTCCCGCCCACCGCCGCCGACATCGGCCTGCTTAGACATCGAGATCAAGCGCCTGAAACCTCAGGCCATCGTCGTTGATCCACGCCGTCAGCATCGAATACTCCGGCACCTCCAGCCACGTCGAAACGTCCCGGGTCAGGGGCTCTGAGGCCAAGATCAGCGACCGCGGGCTGTCACCCGCCGGCGTCATCATCCACTCCCCACCGCGCTCCAGATACTCGTCTCCGAGCGTGTACCAGAGACTCATGTAGGCCAAATCCAATTCTAGAAGCGCCCGCTCCTTGGGCGGGTACCAGCCGTAATCGAACGAGAACCGTGTCACGATCACGCACTGGCCCGTACTGACGAACAGATTGACCGGGGATGAGACGCGAATGTCGTGGCGCTCCCGCACGCGTCGCACGATCGACAGCGTCTGCGCGACCGCGGCGACGAGCTCGTCCGGGCCGGGGACACCGCACGGGTCGTCGAGCTGAGAAAGCAGCAGCACGTAAAGCCACTCCGAGTCGGTCGTTCCCTCGATTCGCTGCGCCAGCTCGGGCCTGATGAACTCCAGCAATCCGTGGCGCATCCTGCCGAAGTCGCGCAGGTACCCGTTGTGGGCGAGCGCGACATGGGCCCCGCTGTAGAGAAACGGGTGCACGTTCTGCTGCGAGACGACGTCTTCGGGGCCGCCCAACGCGCCCCTAACGTGGGCCAGCAAGCAGCGCGGGGCGATCTTCCGCGCCAGATTCTCCAGATTCCGATCGAAAACCGGGAGCGTCGTGACCCGATAGACGAACGGCGCCTCGGGCATCCGGGAATTCGGGTCCCACGCCACCATCCCAAAGCCGGCGAGGTTCAGAAATGAAGCCATCATGCGCGGGCTGTACGCCTGGCGCACCAGTGAGCTGTCCGTGGTGAACAGGACATGCTCGACGTTCAGCGGTGGACCGAGGTAAGCAAGGACGCGGCACATCAGACAAATACGGCCAGCGGCCGAGCGTCACCGGAATAGCCTGCGAACCGGCCCGCCATCACGCGTGAGCCCGCGCATCCGCAGGCAACGTCGAACTGCCCGCAGACCAGCGCGTCGAGCGACGCGGGTGTCAGCGCCGCTGCCAGCCGAAGCGAGCCGCCAGCCTCTCCCCGCGATCCCTCCACTGAGCAATCATATCCAGATCGGCCCGACGGAGCTCCGATCAGTTGCTGACAAGCAACGGCTCCGCACGCATCCGGCCGACTGCACCGTGCAACACCTGTTCGGCCCGGCATTACGTCAAGGTCCGACCGTCACTGCCGAAGGCGGTCTACCCGACCGATCAGCGCCGATGGAGCAGGCCGCCAGCGAGGGCTTCGCCGAGCCAATGCTTGAGGTCATCGACTCGGGCCGCCCGGCCGCGGCAGGCCACTGATCACCCGCGAGTGGTCGAGCGGCTATCAGATCACAGAGCAACGGGCCTACGCCTACGCCGCTCTCACCGAGGACCGCGAGCGCGCCGTCGTCGAGGCCGGCGGTGCCGAAGTCACGCTCCGCGGGTGCACCGGTCTCACGCAGCGTGATTTGCCTAGGACTTCACGGCCGCGCGCCTAGCCGCCGCTATGCGCGGCGGGGCTGCCAGCACGATCGACCGTAGATTGCGCGCTCGAAGGGCCGTTCTGCGTGTCGTTGGGCTGGGTTGGAGATGCGATGGCACGTGACGCTGCCGGGCGTTGTGCGGCGTGATCGGCGCTTCTCGTGGCCTGGGGGTATGGGGCCGGTGAGCTGGGACGAGGCGTTCGCCGACCGGTACGCACAATGGCCGACGGATATGACGGCCGATGTCGCGTTGCATGCCGGGCTCGCGCGCGGCGGATGGGCCGCTGGCCCTGTTGCTGGCCCACATCGCTGAAAGCGCCTGCCATGCCACCTGGCCCCAGCTCCGCCGTGAGTTCGACCGCATCCACGTCGGCGCCTTTACCGGCCCAGGCGGGACCTTCCGCCAGCGCACCGAGATCACCAAGACTCCAGCGCGACATCTTCGCCCAGCTCCCGGTTGACCCGCCGCTGCGGATCTGCCAGCTCACCCTCCGCTGGACCCTGACCAGCGCGAACACCCCGTCTTAGATGCGCACCGTCCACCGATGCCACAGCGCGTTCCTGCCCGTCGAAAAACGGATCTACCGACTATCGGCCCGATGTCGCCGCGATCGCCGTGCAGCTGGTCCTCGATGGCATGGTCCAGATAGGGGTCCTGGCGTCGGTCCCGCACTGAACGTTAGGGTGACGCGTCCGGGAAGTCCAGGGCGGTCGTGATGCCGTCGGGCCTGCGGGCATAGGCGTCGGCGGCTCGGCATGTCGGTGAGCGCGACGGAGCCTTGCTCCCGGGGATGACCGTGATGGCAGGCATGCCCTCACCTTGACGGCCGGCGCGGCATTTCACTATCACCCGGCAGGGGTGAAAGCAGGCGATGCCGGTCAAGCTAGCATCCGGTCATCATGACTCATGGCAGTGACGGCGCACCCGCCCGGGCCATCCTCGGGCCTATCGGCCCCAGCCAGGCCAGTTCCGCTGAGGCGGCACCGTGAGGGTGCTGGTGGTGGGGGCCGGCCCCGCGGGCGCGGCGGCCGCGTTGCAGGCGCGGGAGCTGGGCGCCGACGTCACGCTGCTGGAAGCCGACCAGGTCGGCGGAACCAACCTCAACCGCGGGCCGACGCCGGTCCGCACCCTGGCCCGGGCCGCCCGGCTGGCCCGGGACTGGTCCTCGTGGGAGCGCTTCGGCCTGCAGGGGCCCCGGCCGGTGCCCAACCTGGACGCGGTCCTGGCTAACTGCGCCCGCGTCGCCCGGTACGCTCACGAGAAGAAGGACATCGCCGGGCACCTGCGCCACAACGGGATCGAGCTGGCCGACCACCTCGGCCCGGTCCGGTTCACCGTCCCGCACGCCGTGGCGGCCGGCGACGGGCGCAGCTGGCACGCGGACCGCATCGTCGTCGCGGTCGGCTGCCGCGCGGCTCGGCTGCCGGTCCCCGGTGGTGAGCTGGCGCTGACCTACCAGGACATCTTGACCCTCAAAGCCCTGCCGCACGAAGTCGCGGTCATCGGCGGGGCCGACACCGGCTGCCAGATAGCCTCGATCTTCGCCGACCTCGGGGCCGATGTCCGGCTTATCGAAGCCGGTCCCCGGATCGTGCCCGGCGCGGACGCCAGCATCTCAGCCGCGCTGAGCGAGGCGTTCGAGGCCAAGGGCATAAAGGTCACCACCGGCGCCAGGGTCCAGGCCCTCGACGGCGGCAGCGGCCAGGTCACCATCCGCTTCACCCCGGGCGGCCCGGTCCCATACGCGACGGCCGACGCCGTGTTCGCCGCCGTCGGCTGGCCGGCCAACCTCCAGGACCTCGATCTTGACGCCGCCGGGGTCGACAGCAGCCCGCGAGCCATCCCGGTCGATGACTACCTGCGCACCAACGTCGGGCACATCTTCGCCGCCGGGGACGTTAATGGCCGCTCCAAACTCGTCCAGACCGCCCGGCTCGAAGGGCGCATTGCCGCCTGGAACGCCGTGCGCGGCCCGAGCCGTCAAATGGCCTACGACGCGGTGCCCAGCGGGAGCTTCACCGATCCCGAGTACGGCTCGGTCGGCATGACCGAGGACCAGGCCGCCCGCGATCACGACAGCGTCGCGGGGATCGCCTGGTATGAGGACCTTGTCCGGCCGGTGGCAGACGGCCACCCGGCCGGCTTTTGCAAGCTGATCGCCGACCGGCACAGCCGCGCCATCCTCGGCGCCCACGTACTCGGCGAATACTCCGCCGAAACCGTCCAGGTCGTGGCCACCGCCATGGCCGCGGGCATGAGCGTGGAACAACTCGCCGAGATGCAATTCGCCTTCCCCACCTTCACCGAGGCCGTCAGCATGGCCGCCCAGAAGGCCTGCCGCGCCATCGGCATCGGGCAATTCCCGGCCGCCTGGAGCTACCTGGGACCCGAGGAATGACCCGCTGGCAGAAGCCTCGAAGAGGCCGCCAGGAACGCAACCGCGCCGAGGTTCCCCCACATCATGCTGACCATCAGGTCACGGGGTTCGCCGGCGCCGCTTCCGGCACGCGGAATGGAACGTCCCGCTCGCGAAACAACCACAAGCGAGATGAAGGTGAAGCCAATCGTAGTCGGCGGCGTGGCATTGTCCGGCTGTTCCAACCCACGGCGCGTAATCGGCCCTGGACTCGGGCGTGGCGCGCAGTCCCGCCGTTCGGCGCGGATGTGAGATCAGGTTCAGGCAGGCCGCGGGCCGTCCATATTTGGGCGTCTTGAGCGGCCGGGAAGCTGCCAGCCCCCAGACTCATCTGGGCGCGGCGTTCACACTGCCGGGGGGACGGCGCAGAAGAGGTTGCCCTCCGGGTCGGCGAATACCGTCCAGCGTCCGCGCGGATCGTCCCACTGCCAGGTTGCGCCGAGGGCAGTCAGCTGGCCGAGATCCTCGCCCGAGTCCAGGCGCACGTCGAGGTGGACACGGCCGGACACCGGCGGCAGGTCACCGACCGGCGTCAGCCACACATGCAGGCTGTCTCGGCTCCCCAGCAGGACCGATTCGTCCTCGCCCAGCGTTCCGGCCGTAAGGGCGGCGGCGTCCTCCGGGCTGACCGCAAGGCCGAGAAGCTCGGCGTAGAAACTCGCGAGAGCCGCGGGTTCCCGGCAGTTGATGACAATGGCTTCCAATCGTGGCACCGGTTCCTCCTCGCCCGCGGATTGCCCGTCAGCGTGCACAGTCTCGCATCGCTCAGCTGCATGCTCGGCGGCCAGCAGGCTCTTGACGCCGCGTGCGGCTCGACCGAGGGCAACGGACAGCTGCCCGACTACCAGAACATCGCTCCCGCCAGGTCCCGGATGATCGTCCAGGCCCTCGACGACTGACACGCCAGGCCCTACGCAGTATCGGGGTTGCCAGAGCGTGAGGATCATAGGTCTCGCGCCCGATACACAGGCGGTGCGCCCGCGCCACAATGAGCGGCACGTCCCACGCTCCACCGGCGGCCTCGGCCCCGGGACCGGGGCAGACTCACGGCGCTTCGACGACACTACGTAATCGGCTTTCCTCTCACCGACGCGCACAGTCCCGCCGTTCGGCGCGCAATCTGTGGTCTGCCGAGTCGTCGTCGGCGCGGCGCTGAACAGATATTCTGCGCGGCTGGCGCCGTCCAGGTCCTTCCGGGTCACGGTGGAGCTAAGAGCGCAGCGGGTGACGGCTAGATATCTTCAATGACTGAGGTTACAGGCCGTGACGTCGCCGTAATTCGGCGACCGTTAGGTGCACAGGCCGGCGCTGGCCTGGCGAGCCGGCACTGACCGCCAGATGCGCTGGGTGACGCCATGCCCAGGCAGGCAACGGGCACGGGCATCCCGGTGCGCTTGGCAGAGGATCCGATCATCGCCAGGCTGGCCGTCCGGCTCGCCCTCCACTGCCGGGCCGCCCTGCCCTGGCCGCGGCGGCAGTTGCCCGCGACGGGAGCGCTTCTCATGCCGCGAGGCGAGCATCTCGACTACGGCGACCATGAGATAGAAGGGCAGGAAAATGAAAAATGGGATAGGCGTGCCGGTGGCGAACGACAGGACCACCGGCAGGGCTATCGCAATGGCCACACATATGCCCGCCTTGGCCGCATGGCTCATCTGCGAGCGGGCCCGCGTCCGGGCAGGACGCCGAGGCGGCACGGCATAGGTCAGCCCGGCAGGAAGGTCGGCGGTAAGCGCGGCCAGCCCCCCATGGGTCCGCGCGGCGAATGCCTGGCCCAGCCGGGCATCCAGCTCGGCTTTGGTCAGCATGCCCCGCACGAACGCGGCCTTAAGCATGTGGATCACATGCTCGCGATCGGCATGCGACGCCCGCAGATAGCCGCGGGCCGCCGCGTCTGCTGCACCCTGGTCGCCAGGCCCTGCCATCACCGGTACCACCCCCACCTGCAGAACGCTAAAAGCGTAGCGCGGCAGCGTGTTGCACAGGGTCAACGCTGGTGGGAGGTTACGTGAGTGACGCTCAGTTGCTACCTGGGCGGGATATCGATGGGTCTGTAACGCCCACTATTAGCGATCTTTAGAAGGAGATCGTCCCGTTGAAGATGACCGGGGTTGGGTTAGCAGCTGCTGAGAATTCGTGGCCGCTGCCGGTGGCGCCGGTGAAGGCCCCGGTCCCTCCGGTGACCTGGAAGGTCGTATCGATGCGCAGGCCGTGTATGGCGCAGTCCTCGTGGCGCGAATGGGTGAAGATCGTCCCGTTGTCAAAGGTGAACACGCCGGGCTCGTCGACGATGTTGCAGGTCCCACCAGGGGAGAAGTCAACAGTAATGGTCGCCTGGAAGGAGCCCGGGCCCGTGGACAGGTTGCTGGTGGCATCCCCGACGACGGTCAACTGCCCTAGTGAGCACGAGTCATCCGTCCCAATCAGGCAGGTAAAGGATGTGAACTGCAGCTTCAAGACCGCAAGATGAAGTGGTCTTGCACCGGTATCGGCGAGGGCCGGGGCGGCCGTCGCCGCGGCTCCGATCATGCTCAGCAGCGCGCCGAGTGTCACGATTACTGCCAATCGCCTCATGGCGATCACCCTTCCGTGCGGTGCTCCGGTACGGCTCAGCGGGCTGCGGCGGGGGCCTGCAGCTGATCGCGTGGT
>CAVTIX010000009.1:0-733978 GCA_963734725.1 uncultured Actinomycetes bacterium | reverse complement strand
CCTGAAGGACAAGATCGTGGACAGCGCGGTGAGCGGGACCCCGGTGATGGCGCGATGCGGGAAAAAGTGGGTGCCCAGCCGGGACCCGTCGCGGTTCCCGGTCTGCCCGGACTGCAAGCGCATCTACGAGTCGATCCCCGAAGGCGACGGCTAGCCTGGCCGGTCCCGCGGCGCGGGCGTCCCGCCACGGCATCACTCGCCGAGGGTGATCCACAGCATGCCAGCCCGACCGTATCGTCTAGCGGTCGTAACGGGTGATTGAGGGGTTACTGCTATGGCAATCGACACATTCATCGTGTTTGCCGGGGTGTATGACAGCGCCGACGATGCCGAGGCTGACTACCAGGTGGTCAAGGACCTGCACACCGAGGCCGGGCTGATCGACGCCTATGACGCCGCGGTGATCGTGCGCCGGGCGGACGGGAAAGTCAAGATCGCCAAGAAGCACGAGACGCCGACCCGGGCCGGCGGCGTGCTGGGGGCCGGGTGGGCCTGGCGACCGGCGTGGTGCTGGTGCTGTTCCCGTTCGCTGCCGTTGGCGGCGGCCTGCTCGCCGTCACCACTGGCGGCGGTGCGCTCCTGGGCGCGGTGGCCGGTCACGCGGCGGCCGGGATGAGCCGCCATGACTTGAAGGAGCTTGGCGAGCATCTGGATGCCGGGCAGGCCGGCCTGGTGGTGGTCGGGGTGTCCGACATGCAGGCGAAGATCGAGCGGGCGATGAAGAAGGCGCGCAAGATCGAAGCCAAGCAGCTGAAGGCCGACACCGCCGAGCTCGAGGCCGACGCGAAGGCCTCCGGGGAAGACGCCAAAGCCTCTGGGGAATGAGGTGCCGCTGGCCGGACAGCGGCACGGCGGCCCTCAGCGAGCGGACAGTTCGCGTTCCAGGGGAGTGCGAAAGCGCGGGGTGACCCGCACCGAGCCGAGCCAGGCCTGCAGCCGTTCCGCCTCGGCCGTCACCGCCGCCGCGGCTTCGGCGCCGGGGTCTTCCAGCAGGCGGAACGCGACCTCCCCACTGAGGCGCTGCGCCGAGCCGCCCACGATCCGGCCGTCCCACCAGACCGTGGGCCCGATGTTCCCCGACCGGTCGAACAGCGCGGGCCCGTGCCCGCCGAGGAACCAGCCGCGGTCACGCCAGCCCATCGGCGTCGGGTCCAGGGCCGGCAGCAACGCCGCCCACGGCCCGGCGCCCGGCTCGGGATCCTCATCGCCGGCCAGCGCCACGCCCGGGGCGCCGTCCAGGTCCACCGCGGCGGTGTCGAGCCGGCCGAGCGCCGCCCGGGTCTGGCCGGGCTGTCCAGCCGGTCCACCACTGCAGGTCGGAGACGGGCGCCGGACCGAACGCCAGCAGCCACCGGCGGGCCAGCTGGACTCGCGCGTCCGCGGCGGAACCGACGGGCCAGGGATCGGCCGGCGCCCACTCGTACTGGCTGGAGGTCCAGCCGCCGCGCGGGCGGCCGCGGGCGATGCGCCGCTCCGCGGACAGCAGCATAAGGACCCGGCTGGTGACGTTGGCCGTGCCGCCGTAGCTCTTGCCCTCGGCGTAGCTGAGCCGGGTGCGCAGCAGCGGCTCGTCGCGGGCGAGTTCCGCGCCGGTCGCGGCGCCCCGCGCGATGAGGGCCTTGACCGTGGCGTCTTCGACCTCCTCGAGCCAGCGCCCGGCATCGGGCGCCACGCCGGCCGCGGCAAGGTCACGGATCAGCCCGCTGCGCATCCGCTCGGCGATCTGTTCCGTGCAGGACGCCTGGATGACGGGCGCCAGGTCGGCCGGGACGACGAACATGGTCCGGCGCATGCCCAGCATCCGGATCAGGTCCCCGGTTTCATACAGCGCCCGCTCGACGGCCCCGTGCCCGATCGCGCGGTGCCCGTCCGCGCTGCGGGCCCACGCGGCCAGGTATACCGACGCCGGGTCGGTGCCGTGCAGCGCGACCAGCGCCGCTGCCACCTCGGCGGCCGTCTCCGCCCGGGCCGGCGCCGCCAGGAGGTGCCGGCGGCCCAGCCGCGCCCGGCGCTCCGGCGCCGATCCCAGGCGGTATCCAGTCATCAGCGCACCCTCGTGCCCGCAGTCATCAGCGCACCCTCGTGCCCGCGGTCATCAGCGCACCCTCGTGCCCGCGGTCATCAGCCCGCCCGTGCCCGCGGTCATCAGCCCGCCCGTGCCCGCGGTCATCAGCCCGCCCCGTGCCCGCGGTCATCAGCCCGCCCCGTGCCCGGCGCTAGCCTAGGGGCTCGAGGATGATCACCGGGATCTGCCTGGTGGTCTTCTTCTCGTAGTCGGCGAACCCCGGGTTCGCGGCCTTGTGGGCTTTCCAGATCCGGTCGCGCTCGGCGTCCTCGGCCACCCGGGCGCGGAGCTTCACGGTCGTGACGCCGATCTCGGCTTCCACGTCGGGGTGGGCGAGCAGGTTGTGGTACCAGTCCGGGTTCGTGGGGGCGCCGCCCTTGGAGGCGAAGACCGCGTAGCCGCCCTCCACCGGCCGGTACATCATCGGGTTCACCCGCGACTGCCCGGTCCTGGCGCCCACGGTGTGCAGCAGGAGCAGCGGCGCGCCTTCGAACGGGCCGCCCACCTTGCCCTTGTTGGCCCGAAACTCCTCGATGATCTTGCTATTCCAGTCAGCCATCGGCAATCCCTTGGTTAGATTTCCGCCGCAGCGGCCAGCGCCACCCCGGCATCCCGCAGAGCGGCCAGCGCCTCCCCGGTGGTCACCGGGTCGACCCCCGCGGTCAGCGGGAGCAGCACCCGGGTGGCGAATCCCTCCCGCGCCGCGTCCAGCGCCGTGGCCCGGACACAGTAGTCGGTGGCAATGCCGGCGACGTCCAGCGCGTCCACGCCCCGCTCGCGCAGCCAGGCGGCCAGCGGCGTGCCGGCCTCGTCGGCGCCCTCGAACCCGCTGTAGGCCGCCTCATGCGCGCCCTTGCTGAACACCGTCTCCAGGCGGCCCGTGTCCAGGGCCGGGTGGAACTCGGCGCCTGGTGTGCCGACCACGCAGTGCGGCGGCCAGGCGCCGACGAAGTCCGGATGGTCGGAGAAGTGGTCGCCGGGGTCGATGTGGTAGTCGCGGGAAGCGACCACGTGGGCGTAGCCGTTCCCCTCGGCGGCAAGGTAGGCGGTGATCGCCGCGGCCACGGCCGACCCGCCGGCCACGGCCAGCGACCCGCCCTCACAGAAGTCGTTCTGCACATCGACGACGATCAGCGCGTGCATGATCCGAGCCTACGGGCTTCGCCCCTGCCGGGAGGGCCCGCGGGGTTCCCCGGCGCCCGTTAGCCGTCGGCGCTCACAGCGGCGGGAGTGCCGCCGGTGATCCGGACAAGCTCGCCAAACGAGGTCGGGAACACCGTGTGCGCGTGACCGGCCGCGGCCCACACCACGTCGTAGGAGTCCAGATGCTGGTCCACCAGCGTGCGCAACGGCGCCGGGTGGCCGACCGGGGCCACCCCGCCGATCACCTGGCCGGTGGACTGGCGCACGAAATCCGGGCCCGCCCGCTTCACCTTGACCGCGCCGACCAGGGCGGCCACCCGGCCGGTGTCCACCCGGTGCGCGCCGCTGGTCAGCACCAGCAACGGCGCGCCGTCCGCGTTGAAGATCAGGCTGTTGGCGATCGCCCCGACCTCGCAGCCGAGCTGGGCCGCCGCGGTCGCCGCGGTGGGAGCCGGCTCGGGCAGTTCCCTGACGTCCCCGGACACGCCAAGCTCGCGGAGCACGTCGGCAACCTTTGTCGCAGTTGGATGCATTCCCCCAGGCTACTGGCGAGGGCGGGGGCATCCCGACAGAATTACCGGCGGGTGCGCGGTGGCGGTGGTGCGTGTTGCCGGCGGTGCGCGTTGCCGACGGGTGCGCGTTACCGCTGGGGCCGCGCGCCGGCGGCGCGGCGCCGGGCGGACGGCTCGTGCCACAGCGCCACCGAGCTTCGCCAGAGGAAGTCGGCGTAGGTGTCCGGCGCGCAGTCTGCGCCCGCGGCGCGCAGGTCGGGGAAGAGGCGGAGTTCGCGCAGCCGGCTGCTCATGTAGTTGCACTCGCGGACCACGCCCGGCACGGCCCGCACCACCCCGGCCGCCTACCGGAGCACGTTCCGCACCCGGGAGCGCCAGGTGGCTAGCGGGCGTCCGGCTCGAACAGCGTAGGGATCGCCGGGTAGCCGCGAGACAGCTGAAGCGCATAAAGCGGCAGTTCTGCGAGGGCCCGCTGATGCCGCTCCCTGGCCTCCGCGAGCGGTTCGGCACCCACCGCCTTTCCATCCCGGACCTGGGGAACCAGCAGCGGCCGGTCCGATCGGGATGGCGTGGGCGAGACCGTGCTGACCACCTCGGCCTCGGCGACTCCGGCCTGGTCGAAGCGCCGGACCGCCCACTTGCGGCCACCACGGCTCGGCTTGCCCACCGACCGCTTGGCCACCGGGCGCAGCTCGCCGCTCGCGTCCGCCGCGCGCGCCACCAGTTTGTAGACCAGTGCCGCGGTCGGCGCCCCGGACCCGGTGACCAGCGCGGTGCCGACGCCGTACCCATTGACCGGGCAGGCGGCCAGCGCCGCGATCGAGTGCTCATCCAGGTCCCCGGTGAGCACGATCCTGGTCTGGTGCGCTCCCAGCTCGTCCAGCAGCGCGCGCACCCGCCGCGCCACCACCGGCAGGTCACCGCTGTCGATCCGCACCGCGCCCAGGCCCGGGCCAGCGAGTTCCACCGCCTCCCGCACCGCGCGGTCCACGTCGTAGGTATCCACCAGCAGCGTCGTGTCCGCGCCCTGGACGGCGAGCTGGGTCTCGAACGCCTGCCGCTCGCTGTCGTGCACGAGGGTGAACGCGTGCGCGCTGGTCCCACGCGTGGGCACCCCGTACTCCCGGCCCGCCTGCAGGTTCGAGGTGGTGGCGAACCCGGCCAGGTAGGCGGCGCGGGCGCTGGCCACCGCGGCCCGCTCATGGGTGCGCCGCGAGCCCATCTCGAT
Organism: uncultured Actinomycetes bacterium; assembly: GCA_963734725.1. GTDB lineage: Bacteria > Actinomycetota > Actinomycetes > Streptosporangiales > Streptosporangiaceae > DASXKD01. The sequence goes on along the minus strand of CAVTIX010000009.1, from coordinate 729,030 downwards.
CAGCGGGCGGCCGTCCGCGGCGGTCACCATCCGCGAGGCGGCCGAGGCGATCGCGCAATCGTGGTTCAGGACGGACAAGATCAGCGTCTCCAGCACCACCGCCTGCGCGAACGGCGCCTCCACCACCAGGATCGGCGAGCCGGGGAAGTAGCAGTCGCCCTCGGCGTATCCCCAGATGTCACCGGTGAACTGGTACGACTTCAGGTACCCCAGCGTGGCCTCGTCGGTCACCCCGGTCTCCCGCAGGAACTCCAGCTCGCCGGGCCCGAACCGGAACCGCTGCAGCGCCTCCAGCAGCCGCCCGGTGCCGGCCACCACCCCGTAGCGCCGCCCGTACGGCAGGTACCGTGCGAACACCTCGAACACCGAACGCCGCTCGGCCGCGCCGCTGCGCAGCGCCCCGGCCAGCATGGTCAGCTCGTAGTGGTCGGTGAGCAGGGCCGTGCTCGCGCCGGGCGGCTGGCCCCCCGCGTCTGGAACAGTCACGAGTGGAAGACTACGGATCGGGTAACCCCAGTGCCGGACCAGGCCCCGGCAACAGGCATGCCCGGCGCCAAGGGGAGCATGCTTGGGGGAGACTGCAAGAGGGGCGAGGAGGTGACGAGCCAGTGAGCGTGGCGCCCGCACAAGTGGAGCGGCCAGAGGTCGGTGAGGACGTGGTGCCCGACACGCCCTGGGTGACGATCGTCTGGAACGATCCGGTCAACCTCATGTCGTACGTGACCTACGTGTTCCAGAAGGTGTTCGGCTACGCCAAGCCGCGGGCCGAGAAGCTCATGCTGGACGTGCATCACAAGGGCAAGGCAGTGGTCTCGTCGGGGGCGCGTGAGTCCATGGAACGAGACGCCGAGGTCCTGCACGGCTACGGCCTGTGGGCCACGGTGAGCCACGACCGGTGAGCGACCCGGGCGAGCATGGCGACGCCCCGGAGATCGCGGAGGAAATCATGGCGGGCTTCCGGCGCACGACGCGGGGGGTGTCCGCACGTTTCACCCCCGGACAGGCCGGGATCATCCGGAACCTGGTTGCCCAGGTAGCGGAGCTGGTCGGCGGCCCGGGCGCGGCAGCGCCGCCGCCAGAGGGCAGCCCGGGGCCAGGGGAGTCCGCCGACGAGGTCCTGCCCCTGGACCTCGCCGCGATACTCGCCACGGACGGCCCGGCCGCGCCGCCGGAAGACCCGGTGCTCGCCCGGCTCCTCCCCGATGCCTACGGCGACGACCCGGATGCGGCAGGGGAGTTCCGCCGGTACACCGAGCAGGGGTTGCGCTCGGGCAAGGTGGCCGCGGCCCAGACGGTGCTGGCCACGCTGCCCAGCGACGGCGGCCGGGTGCGGCTGTCGGCCGGGGACGCGGAGGCGTGGCTCCGGTCGATCAACGACGTGCGGCTCGCCCTGGGGGTGGTCCTCGGCATCACCGAGGACTACGAGCATGAGTTCAGCGAGCTGGACCCCGAGGATGCGCGAGAAGCCTACCTGCACGTCTACGACTGGCTGACGTTCCTCCAGGAGACCTTGGTCCACGCGCTGCGGTGACTGCCCCGTGGCCTGCTGACCCGGGCGGTTACGCTCGCGTCCATGCTGACGATCAGTTCTGCGCTCTACGAGAAGATCGTGGCTCATGCCCGTGCCGACCATCCGGACGAGGCGTGCGGGGTGATCGCCGGCCCGGCCGGGAGCGACCGGCCGGAGCGGTTCATCGCCATGCTCAACGCCGAGCGGTCCCCGACGTTCTACCGGTTCGACTCGCAGGAGCAGTTGCGGGTCTGGCGGGAGATGGACGACCGCGACGAGGCGCCCGTGGTCATCTACCACTCGCACACCGCGACCGAGGCTTACCCGTCTCGCACCGACATCTCCTACGCCAGCGAGCCCGGGGCGCACTACGTCCTGGTTTCCACCCGGGTGCCGGACCGCATCGAGTTCCGGTCGTTCCGTATCGTGGACGGTGAGGTGAGCGAGGAAGAAGTACGGATCGCCGGAGAGGACAGCCCGGGGGAGCGCCAAGCGGCGACGGAATGATCCGGCCGGCTCGCCGGTTGAATCCTGCGATAAGCCGAACCCCAATGACGTCCGCAACTGCCATGTCCCCGGACGGGGGCTAGACACTGGAGCACCATCCATGGCCATCGAGGTCCGCATCCCGACGATCCTTCGTACCTACACCGGCGGCGCGAAGTCGGTCGAGGGCTCGGGTGACACGCTCGCCGAGCTGCTCGGGGACCTGGATTCCCGGCATCGAGGGCTGCGCGACCGGCTGGTCAACGATGCCGGCCTGCGGCGTTTTGTCAACGTGTACCTCAACGACGAGGATGTGCGGTTCCTCGGCGGCCTGCAGACGCCGGTCACGGATGGCGACACCGTGACCGTGCTGCCCGCGGTGGCCGGCGGGCGCCGCTGAGCCGCCGCGGAGGCGATCCGCGCCGCACCCAGGCCAGCCGACAGGAGCCCGATGCGTTACGACTCGCTGCTCGACTCGCTGGGCGGGACCCCGCTGGTGGGGCTGCCGCGGCTGTCACCCGCCCCGGACGTGCGGCTGTGGGCCAAGCTCGAGGACCGGAACCCGACCGGGTCGGTCAAGGACCGCGCCGCGTTCTTCATGATCGAACAGGCGGAGAAGGACGGGCTGCTCGCCCGCGGCGCCACCATCCTGGAGCCGACCTCGGGAAACACCGGGATCTCCCTGGCCATGATCGCAGCCCTGCGCGGCTACCGGATGATCTGCGTGATGCCGGAGAACACCTCGGTGGAACGCAGGCAGATCCTGCAGATGCACGGGGCGCAGATCATATCCTCACCCGCCGCCGGGGGGTCCAACGAGGCGGTCCGGATGGCGCAGCGGCTCGCCGCCGAGCACCCGGACTGGGTGATGCTCTACCAGTACGGGAACGAGGCGAACGCGCGGGCGCACTACGCGACCACGGGTCCCGAACTGCTCGCGGACCTGCCCGGCATCACGCATTTCGTGGCCGGCCTGGGCACCACGGGCACCCTCATGGGGGTGGGCCGTTACCTGCGCGAGCAGGTGCCCGGGGTGGCCATCGTGGCCGCCGAGCCACGGTACGGGGAGCTGGTGTACGGGCTGCGCAACGTGGACGAGGGGTTCGTACCGGAACTGTACGACGCCTCGGTGCTGACCACCCGGTTCTCGGTCTCCGCCAACGACGCGCTGCGCCGCACCCGTGAGCTGCTCGACGCCGAAGGCATCTTCGCCGGGATCTCGACCGGCTGCGCCCTGCACGCCGCCCTGGCCATGGCGGCCAAGGCGCATAAAGCCGGGCAGCGGGCCGACATAGCGTTGATCGTCGCCGACGCCGGCTGGAAGTACCTGTCCACCGGGGCGTACTCGGGCACCCTGGAGGAAGCCGAGGAGCGCCTGGAGGGCCAGCTGTGGGCATGACCGCGTTCGACGAGGCTACAGCGGTCACGCCCGAAGGCGACGGCTGGTATGCCACCCGGCCCGATGAGCGGTTCGCGATCGTCTCCGGTGACGGGACGGTCGGCGCGGTGAACGGCGGGGTGCTGCTCGCCACCGTGCTCCGGGCCGTGTTGGACACCTCACCACATCCCGACCCGGTCGCGACCAGCGCGCACTTCCTCCGCGTGCCCCGCTCGGAACCGGCGCGCGTCCAGGTCACCTGGCTCAAGCAGGGGAAAACGGCGGCCACCGCCCGGGCCGCGCTGATCCAGGACGGCTCCTGCGTGCTCGACACCACGATCTCCACCGGGCGGCTCGGCGATCCGGGCGAGGGCGGCCTGTCCTGGACCGGTGAACCGCCCGTGCTGCCGCCGGTCGAGGAGTGCACCGGGTTCGCCGACTTCGCCGGGGCGACCCGGCGCAACGGCTATGCAGGCCAGATCGACCTGCGCCTGGACCCCGCGACCTCGGGCTGGCTGCGCGGCCGGCCGCAGGGAGTGCCGGAGATGCGCGGCTACTTCCAGTTGCGCGAGGAGCGCCGCCCCGACGCCTACCTGCTCGCGCTGGCGGTGGACGCGCTGCCCCCGGTGATCTTCGGCATCGCGCGTGCGGGCTGGTCGCCGACTGTGGAGCTCACCTGGCATATGCGCGGCCTGCCAGCCCCCGGGCTGTTGCGCGTGGCGGCCCGCTCCCGGCATGTCAGCGGCGGCTGGTTCGACGAGGAGTCGGAGGTCTGGGACTCCGCTGGCTGCCTGGTCGCGCAGAGCCGCCAGATGGCCCGGGTGGGCCGTGGCGGTGGCGGCCCCGCCGCTTGAGCCTGGCCCGCCCGCCCCGCCGCCTGGGCCCGCCCGCACCGCCGCTTGAGCCTGGCCCGCCCGCACCGCCGCTTGAGCCTGGCCCGCCCGCACCGCCGCCTGGGCCTGGCCCGCCCGCACCGCCGCTTGAGCCTGGCCCGCCCGCACCGCCGCCTGGGGCTGGCTCGGGCGCCGCCGGCGCCCGAGCCTAGGCGTAACCTGGCGCCGTGCGCATCACAGTGATCGGGTGCTCGGGGTCGTTCCCCGGCCCGGACGGCCCGGGGTCCTGCTACCTGCTCGAGGCGGAGGGCTTCCGGCTGCTGCTCGACCTCGGCAGCGGGGCCGTCGGCGCGCTGCAACAGCACGCCCGTCTCGATGACATCGACGCGGTCTGCCTGAGTCACCACCACGCCGACCACTGCCTCGACATCTGCCCGTTCTGGGTCGCGCGCAGCTACGACCCCCGCCGGCAGTATCGGCAGATTCCGGTGTACGGCCCGGCGGGCACCGCGCGCCGGATGGCCCAGGCGTACGGCATGGATGAGGACCCGGGCATGACCGAGGCCTTCGACTTCGTGACGCTGGCGCCAGGCAAGAGGGAGATCGGCCCGTTCCAGGTCACGCTCGCGCACATGAACCACCCGGTGGAGACGTTCGGTTTCCGGGTGGAGCATGCCGGGCGGGTCCTGGCCTATTCGGCTGACACCGGGGCCTGCCCGGCCCTGGTCGAGCTGGCCAGCCAGGCCGACTTGCTGCTGTGTGAGGCGTCGTACCTGTCCGGTCCGGATCCCATGCCGGACATGCACCTCACCGCGCGGCAGGCCGCTGAGCACGCCGCCCGGGCGGGGGCGGGCCAGCTCGTCCTCACCCACCTGGTGCCGTGGAACGACCAGGAGCGGACGCTGGCGGAGGCGCGGGAGTTTTCGTCCTTCGGCGGCGCGATCTCGCTCGCGGCGCCCGGCCGCATCATCGACATGGGCTGAGGTCGGGGCCTGCAGCTGCCCAAGCGGGCGCCCGATTCATTCATGCGGGCAACCGCCTAGGCAGCGGCATGTGTTCAGGTGCTGACTTAGGGTCACTGCAGGAGGCGCCGGTTCTCGCCATAAGATCCTCAGGTATGCGTGTACTCGTGACCGGCGGCGCCGGTTTCATCGCTTCCCATGTCGTGGATGCCCTGCTGGCCAGGGGAGACGACGTGGCCGTGCTGGACGACCTGGCATCGGGCCGGGCCGGGAGACTGGATCCGCAGGTCGCGCTGCACAAGCTGAGCATCACCGACGCCCCGGCGCTGACCGAGGTGGTGGCAGGTTTCGCGCCGGAGCTGATCTGCCACCTGGCGGCCCAGATCGACGTCCGCGCGTCGGTGGACGCGCCCGCGGCGGACGCCGAGGTCAACATCCTGGGCACGGTCAATCTGCTGGAAGCGGCCCGGCTGGCCGGCGCGCGGATGCTGTTCGCGTCCTCGGGCGGCGCCCTGTACGGGCGGGATGCGCCGATCCCCTCCCTGGAGGATGTGCTGCCGCTGCCGGAGTCGCCGTACGGGATCGCGAAATACTGCGCCGAGTGCTACATCGGCCTGTACAACCGGCTGCACGGGACGCGCCATTCGGTGCTGCGGCTGGCCAACGTGTACGGGCCGCGGCAGGACCCGGCGGGTGAGGCCGGGGTCATCACGATCTTCTGCGCCCGCGCCCTGGCCGGCCGGGCGCCGACCATCTACGGCGACGGCAGGCAGACCAGGGACTACGTGTACGTGGGCGACGCCGTCCGCGCGTTCCTCGCCGCCGGGGACAGCGGCCGGCCGGGCACCTGGAACATCGGCGCCGGGGTCGAGGTGACCGTGATGGACCTGGTTGAACATCATCGCCGCCGTGGCCGGCCGGGGCATCCGGCCCGTGTTCGCCGCGCCGCGCCCCGGGGAGCTGCAGCGCAGCGCCGTCGCCCCCGACCGCGCGGCCGGCGAGCTTGGCTGGCACGCGAGCACCCCGCTCGCCGAGGGGGTGCGCCGGGTGTACCAGTGGATCGAGGCCGGCGCGCCGGACCGCGCCGCCTGCTGACGCGGCACGGCATGGGCCCACCGGACATGCCCTAAGCTGACGGCCATGTCGCGACCCGATGGGCGCAGCGCCGATCAGCTGCGCGAGATAAAGATCACGCGTGGCTGGCTGGATCACGCGGAAGGCTCGGTGCTCATCGAGTTCGGCGCCACTCGCGTGCTGTGCGCCGCCAGCGCCACCGAAGAGGTGCCAAGGTGGCGGCGTGGCAGCGGGCTGGGCTGGGTGACCGCGGAGTACGCCATGCTGCCCCGGGCCACCAACACCCGCGGCGACCGGGAGTCGGTCAAGGGCCGCCCCGGCGGGCGCACCCAGGAGATCTCCCGCCTGGTCGGCAGGTCGCTGCGGGCCTGCGTGGACGCAAAGGCGCTCGGCGAGAACACCGTCATCATCGACTGCGACGTGCTGCAGGCCGACGGCGGCACGCGCACCGCCGCGATCACCGGCGGCTACCTGGCCCTGGCCGACGCGGTCGGCTGGCTGCAGGGCCGCCGCCGCTGCCGGGGCAACCCGCTGGTCGCCTCGGTGGCCGCGGTCAGCGTGGGGATCGTGGACGGCGAGCCCCGGCTGGACCTGTGCTACGAGGAGGATGTCGCGGCGCAGACCGACATGAACGTGGTGTGCACCGGGGACGGCAGCTTCGTCGAGATCCAGGGGACCGCCGAGCGTGAGGCGTTCGGCCGCGAACTCCTTGACGAATTGCTGGACCTTGGCGTCGCGGGCTGCGCCGAGCTGACCCGGCTGCAGCGCGCCGCGCTGGGCTCATGACCGACACCGGTCTCATCCTTGGCACCCGCAACCAGAAGAAGCTAGCCGAACTGCGGCGCATCCTGGACGCCAGTGGCATCGACGTAGGCGTCACCGGCCTCGGCGCGTACCCCGACATGCCCGAGGTGGCCGAGACCGGTGCCACGTTCACCGAGAACGCGCTGCTCAAGGCACGGGCGGTGGTCGCGTACACCGGCAGGCCAGCCGTTGCCGAAGACTCCGGCCTGTGCGTTGACGCGCTGAACGGGATGCCCGGGGTGCTGTCTGCCCGCTGGGCCTGCCGGCACGGCAACGATGAGGCGAACCTGCGGCTCGTGCTCGCCCAGCTTGCCGACGTGCCCGCGGACCGCCGGGCAGCGCACTTCGCCTGCGTGGCGGCGCTGGTGCTGCCGTCCGGGCAGGAGCACGTCACCGAGGGAACGGTCAGCGGCCGGATCACCGACGCCCCGCGTGGGACGAACGGGTTCGGCTACGACCCGATCTTCGTGCCCGTCTCCTCCGAACTGACCACGGCGGAGATGAGCGAGGAAGCCAAGGACGCGATCAGCCACCGGGGCCGCGCGCTGCGCGCCCTGGCGCCGGTCATCGCCAAGTTGCTTGCCGGATAACACCGCATCGCGCCGCGTATTGCGCCGCGCCGCCTAGCCGCCGGCGCGGCGCGGCCCGGCGGCACCGGTACGGTGGTCGCCGGGGACTTCTTCACCGCGGAGGAGGGCGTACGAATGAGCAAGGTGGCACCGGGCGACGACGCACCGGATTTCACGCTGACCGATGCCGACGGCAAGCAGGTGACCCTGTCGTCGCTGCGCGGCCAGCAGGTGATCGTGTACTTCTACCCGGCCGCGATGACGCCGGGCTGCACCAAGGAGGCGTGCGACTTCCGGGACAGCATCGCCTCGCTCGCCGCGGCCGGGGTGACGGTGCTGGGGATCTCCCCGGACGCGCCCGCCAAGCTCGCCAAGTTCCGCGACCGCGACGGGCTGAACTTCCCGCTGCTGTCCGACCCGGACCACAAGGTGCACGACGCCTACGGCGCTTACGGCGAGAAGAAGCTGTACGGGAAGACCCGGGTCGGCGTGATCCGGTCCACCTTCGTGGTCGATCCCGACGGGAAGATCTCCCGGGCCTACTACAACGTCAAGGCCACCGGCCACGTCGCCCGGCTCCGCCAGGATCTCGGCCTCTGATGCCTTTCTCTTTCCCGGCCCGCTCCAAAACGGAGAATTGTCCGACCCTCGCGATAATGTCGCTGCATGGCGAACAACAAACACGGCGAGAAATACACCCGGGAACTGCTCACCGAAGCGGCAGAAAACTCCATCAGCATCGCCGGGGTGCTCCGTTACTTACAGATTCCCATTGCGGGAGGCACCCACGCCCACATCAGCCGGAAGCTCAAGCAGTTCGGCATCGATACATCAAACTTCAAGCGGGTTGCCCCGAACAGAGGAAAGGCAAGCGCGTGGCGGCTCGCTGCGGAACAGGTTCCGGTAGTCCGCTCACCCGGGTCAGGGCGGCCGAAGCCGCGCATCCTGCGCCGAGCACTTCGGGAGAGCGGCGTGCCGTACACCTGCGTGGCATGTGGCGTCGCGGCCGAGTGGAACGGCGAGCCGATAGTATTGCATGTGGATCACGTCAACGGAGACTGGCTCGACAACAGGAAGGAGAACCTCCGCTTTCTCTGCCCGAACTGCCACTCGCAGACTCCAACATTCGCTGGCAGATTAAGGAACAAGAAGGGGCCGTAGCCCAATCGGCAGGAGGCGCAGAGTTTAGGTCTCTGACAGTGTGGGTTCGAGTCCCACCGGCCCCACAGTTGAATTTCGTAATGGATAAGAATGGCCTCGAACCCGCACCCAGCGAGTTCGGGCCTTGCGTTCTTGCCAGGCCGCCTGGCTTGCCGGTGGGCCGGTAGCCGCGGGCAGCACTGGGACCAGGTCGCGCGGCAAGCCTGAATATCAGGTCGCGCGGCCAGGGTTGAGGATCAGGTCGCGCGGCAGGGCTGAGGATCAGGGTGCGACAGTCCGCCGGTGACGTTGGCAAGCTGATGGAGTCTCCGAACTCCACGAGTCCGGTATCCGCCACCGGATCCGGTTTCTGGATCCACGCGACCTCGGCGTGGCGGGCGGGTCCGACCCACGAAGTGTGTGAATCTGGGTTGTCATGAGCGGGAATGCTCGCGCCTCCCGCCGGTGCGAGGCGTTCGATGGCGCGCGACGACGGCGGGCTCTGCCATGAGCGACGGTCCTGGGACCACCGGCACGAGCCTCGTTCCGCGCTCTGTCGCGGCCCGACTCCGCCGTCGTCCCCCGCTTGGCCGTCGTCCACGGCCCGACCGTCGGCTGGTCCTGTTGCTGATGGCTGGGGCGCTGGTGCTTGCTGGATTGGTCGCCGCCTGGCTGGGCCAGCGAGCCACGGCCCAGGCGTTGTCCCGGCCCAGCATCGTGTGGGCGCTGTCCCCGGCGACGAATACCGTGACGATCCGGCTCACCCCCGGTGCGGGCCCATCCGGCCATCAGGTCGTGGCCGACAGCCATCTGGTGGTGTCGGAGCACGCGGCGAAGCACCTGCTGAGAACCTCTCCAGACGGCGGGAAAGTCCGGATACCAGTGCCCCCGGGCAGGCGAACACGTCTGGTGGTCCTGGTGAAAGGACCGCAGCCGTCCCGCCGGGTGCTGACCGTCACCGCCCCGCCCCGGCTGCGGGTCGTGGTGTCCGATACCGGCTCGAGCGGGTTGCTGATCCGGGCGTCCCGCCCCGTGCGCCACCAGCCGAGCGGGCCGCTGTGTGGCACGAACACGATCAGTTTCCCCGCTTCGGCCGAGGTTGCGGTGGCCAGGAGCCCGGCTCGCTGCAAGGCCCGGCTGAGACTGACCGCGCTTAACGGCGAGCGGGCGGTTGTCCCGGTGGACATCCCCGCGCTGCGCGCGGTCCCGCTTTACAACACCGCGAGCCCAGCTGGCCAGGCCATCTACATCACCGTGGATGCCGGTTCGCCCCCGAGCCCGCAGCTGCTGAACATCATGCGCCGGACCCACGTTCCGGTCACAGCGTTCCTCAGTGAGCAAGTCACCCAGAAGAACTTGCTGTACTGGCGCGCCTTCACCGGCGCCGGCGGGACGATAGGCAACTACACGGTTTCGGCGCCCGACCTCACCAAGCTGACCCTGGGCCAGGCCGTCACTCAGTGGGGGCGGGCTCAGGGGGCGTTCGGGCGGTGGTTCGGTGAGGCGCCGCGCATTGGCCGGCCGCCATCAGGGGCAATGAATCGGACCGTTCAAGCAGCCGCCTACCAAGGCGGATTGCGGGCTCTGGCGGGCTGGAGCGTCATGGCAAACGGCAATCGGATCCGGACCTGGAATGGCAAAGGCCTAGAGCCGGGTGAGATCGTGCTCCTGCGCTGGTCCCCCGACTTGGGCCACCAACTGAGCACGCTCCTGGCCGCCATCCAGTCACGGCGCCTGCACCCCAGGCCGCTAACCCTGGCCAGCTTCGCTGGCATCCCCCAGGCGCATTCAGTGCCCGGTGGGTAAGCGCCCGGAGTTCCTTAGCCGCGGCGACAGCTTAAAGCCACCGAATCTTCACCTAGTGCAAAACCCGACACACGACACGAACGCCGCTTACGCGACTATTGGCGGCATAGATGCTTGACTGGAGCCGCTCAAGGGGCGGTCATCTTCCGGCACCCCGGCCCGGAAGCTGCGGTGGATGGCTACCAGACATATGCAGTTGGGGACCGAAGGAGCAGCAATGCGGGTACTGCGCGGCTGGCGGCCGCCGAAGAATGTGATGCGGATCGGGTTGGGTGTCGTGATGGCCGCGGCTCTTTCAGTAGCCGTGGTGGCCGAATCGAGCGCAGCCTCCTCCGCTGGCCGTCATCATGGGCGCAGCATTGAGCCGAAGATCCACCGGCAGCGGGTGAGCCACTTCAACGTCGCCCAAACTCACTCGCCCCAGCTGCTCCGCCAGCTCCGCGGCCACCATGAGAACTCGGCGAATGGGCCGCTGCTGGGCTCGGCGCGCATGGATGCTTTGCAGGGCGTGGATGTGGCTCGGTGGCAGCACCCCAATGGAGAGAGTATTAATTGGACCAGGGTCGCGAAGTCGGGCGTTCAGTTCGCAGCGATCAAGGCCACCGAGGGAACGTATTACCGTAACCCCTTCGCGCTCACCGACCTGGCCCAGGCAAAGGCCGCCGGGCTGTCGGTGGTCGCCTACGTGTTCGCGATCCCGAATGGCAACGGAGGCTCCGCCAGTGCCACGGCGCAGGCGGATTACCTCGTCAAGGACCTGGCCAGACTGGGTGGCCAGATGCCGCCGATCATGCTTGATATCGAGTACAACCCGTACGGCGCCGAGTGCTACGGGCTCAGCCAGTCCTCGATGCGGTCGTGGATCGCCCAATTCAGCAGCGAGGTACAGGCCAAGACGGGCCAGGAGCCGATCATCTACGGGCCCGGGCCATGGTGGCAGGACTGCACCGGCGGGACTTCGCGCTTCGGGCAATTCCCGCTGTGGGTTCCGGACTGGACCACCGCGTCCAGGCCGACGCTTCCGAAAGGCTGGAGCAACTACGCGTTCTGGCAGTACTCCAGTGATGGCACCGTGCGGGGGATCGACGCCGCAGGAAACACCGACCTCGACCAGATCAACCCGACGGTGATACCGCTGCTGGATCCCGGTCCGCAGACCAGCGTGGCCGGTGCTGCCCTCGACCTCCAACTGAGGCTCGCCGACACGCGGGCGGCACGCGACGTGTCGTATTCCGCCGCGGGCCTGCCCCCGGGCACCAGCATCAGCGCGACCGGGCAGATCACCGGCTGGCCGGTGGCCACCGGAACCTACACCGCAACGGTGAGCGCTTCAAACGCCGCAGGGCAGTCCGGCTCGGTCTCGTTCACCTGGACGATCAAGCCCGCGCCGAGCGTGGGGGCAGCAGGGTTGGTCCAACTGGAAAGTGGCGGGCTGTGCCTGGCCGCGGCGGGCAACGGGCTGGCAAATGACACTCCCGCCGAGATCAGGGCTTGCACCGGCTCGAGCGCTCAGACGTGGACGTATGCCCAGGACGACACGTTGCGGATCAACAATCAGTGCCTCACGATTCCCACCGCCGCCCAAGGGACCGTCGTCGAACTGCAACCGTGCGCCAGCGCGCCCTCGCAGCAATGGCACCTGGTCAACCCCCGGGGATTGAACCCCGCGATCGGCGCGCACCCGACGACTCTGGTCAATCCGTGGTCGGGCATGTGCCTCGCCGACCCTGGCTACAGCAAGACCGCCGGTACCAAGGTGGAGCTCTGGCCGTGCAACGGTAATGCGAACGAGGCCTGGAGCATTCCGGCCGGGCCGATGGTCTCGCAGATCCCGGGGATGTGCCTTGATGACAGCGGCGACCAGTCCGCGAACAACACCAAGGTCGACATCTGGGCCTGCAACGGCACCCCGGCCCAAGCCTGGGTGGCCGAGCGGGACGGCACCGTGCGCATCAACGGCAAATGCCTTGACGTCAAGGGTGGCGCCAAGACCAGCGGCACCCCGGTCCAGCTGTACTCCTGCCACGGCACTCAGGGACAGCAATGGCGCCTGATGCCCGCGGGATTCGGGATTACCCTGGTCAATCCGGTATCTGGCTTGTGCCTGGCTGACCCTGGTGACGCCACCACCAGTGGTACCCAGCTCGTGATCGCCACCTGCACGACTGGTGATCCGGGAACGTCCTGGCGCCCCTTCTAGCCAGTGCCTACCGTCGAGCCGGTGCCCGGAATTGAACCGGGCACCGGCTCGCGCGTTGAGGACGCTGGCGGCTGTGCGTTGAGGATGGTCACGACTGCGCGTTGAGGACGCTGGCGGCTAGGCGTTGAGGATGGTCACGACTGCGCGTTGAGGACGCTGGCGGCTAGGCGTTGAGGATGGTCACGGCTGCGCGTTGAGGACGCTGGCGGCTAGGCGTTGGCGGCGTCAAGACAGGGCAGCCGTGGCGGTGGATGGGGTAACGCGCCGGTGAACGATGGCGAGGTCAGGGACCGGATACACCCTTGGCGCCGAGCACGAAATTCACGCTCCGGCTGTGCAGGCGGCCGGCGACCGCACGGACTTGGTACTCTCCGGGACGCACCAACTGCCCGCTCCCGCTGCAGCCGGGCGACGAGGCCTGCCGGTCCCAAGAGAGCCTCAGTGCCGCTGGCTGGTCGCTGGAGATAGCAACCATGTTGGAGGCGGCGCCACTCGCGCAATCCGCCGAACTCCAGATGCGCCGGTCACCGGAGGCAATGACCACCGACACGAACTTTGCGCTCATGTTAAACCGGCACGGCCGGCTTGCCTGGGAAACAGCGTGCACGGTGAAGCTGGGCGTCTTGCCTGGCTGATAGAAGTACTGCGGGGATGAAACGCTGAGTGCCACGCTGCCACGGGCGCAGGCCAGCGTCGCCGTCGGCGCATGAGCGTGCCTCGCGGCCCGGTGCTTCGCAGGCGCCGAACTGGAGTGCGTAGAAGGCGTAGGCGACGGCGTGACAGCTGGGTCCCTGCTGATGTGCGCCGCCGGGGTGGTGCCCGTGCTGCCCGCGGAAGCGGCCTGACCAGCTGTTGAACTAGCGCTGAGCATCCCGTTCACCATCCAGCTGACCGCGGTGAGCAGCCCGGCTGCCACGCCGAGGACCGTGATCCGCCTGCGCCAGTACGTGGCCTGCGAAACCCTCGCGGGATGGCTGCGCGCACCACGGACCTGCGCGGGCCTTTCCTGCCGGTTCTGGTCCACATTGGTCAGTATGTGCGATAACCACCGAAAGTAGCCGGAGGCTCGCCGGCTGGCATCGAGGTTAGGTTCGGCCCGCGCAAGCGAACAGGTAACGGCGCTGCCCGGCGGCTCATTCTTGCTCGCTGGCTGGCTCGGGAGTCTTGGCGCCCGGGTCCAGTTCGGCGCGGGCCGTGTGCATCGCGAGCTCGGTGAGGTACTTACGGGACGAATGGCGCATCTGCTGCAGCCGCTGGAGCGCGAGGCCGTCGAGCAGGGCGATGAAGCGGAGGGTGAAGTCGCCCATCGCGGCCGGGGGGTCGAAGGCCCCCTCCTCGACCCCCCGGGCGATGATCGCGGTGAGGTCATCGCGCCATAGGTTCAGCAGTTCTTCGAGGAACCGGTTCACGTCCTTGTCGTGCGGCGCACGCGCCCAGGCTTCCAGCCAGAGGATCCAGCTCGGGTCCGGGTGGCTGGCGGGCAGGTAAAGCTCGATGAACCGTTCGAGCTGGCGCCAGGCGCCGGTCACCTTGGCCAAGGCGGCCTGCCGGCGGACGGTGTCCTGGTGCTCCTGCCAGGCCAGGGTCTCCAGCAGGATGTGTTCCTTCGAGGCGAAGTAGTACATCACCTGCCCGGAACTCATGCCTGCCCGCCGGGCTATCTCGGCGAGCCGGACCTGGTCGATGCCTGCTTCGATGATCAGGTCCAGGGCAGCCTGGAGGATGCGGTCGCGGCTGCGCTGCCCGTCTTCGGTGCTGGCCGGCCCGCGGCGTCGCGTCGCTGGCGCGGCGACCCGGGCCGCCTGCTCTCTCATTGCCATGTGCGGGCTTGCTCCGTGATCTTCCGATGACGCGGTGGCCAGTGAAGCGAATATTAGTCTAGAGTATTGCTCTAGTATACTTTACGAGTGCTTTACATCTCGGTATGCTGGACTTTACACGGGGGGTGCTCGGCGCAGTTGGCGCATGTCGCTTGGGTATGAGAACGATGAGCACACTGATTCGCACCGATCAGGTATCCGCGGCCGACCGTCTCGACTTTGTCCGGGAGATGACGGCCGCGACGTGGGTGCCGATGGATTGCCGCGCTATCGGCGCTCCCTCCGATTACGTGGAAGAGTTCCGCGCCAGCGGTCTGGGCGCGATGCAGGTGGTCGTGATGGACATCATGCCCATCACCGTGTGCCGCACCCCCGAGCTGATCTCTCAGGCCGATCCCGACATGCTGAAGATGGTGCTGGTGTGCGGCGGCAACTCCTGCGTGATCGACCAGGACGGCCGGCAGGCCTCCGTGTCGACGGGTGAGTTCGCGATCTATGACACCCGGCGACCCTACGAGGTGGCGTGCGGGGTCGGCGGACCCCAGCCGACGCAGATGATGACCTTCATGTTCCCCCCGTCCCTGTTGCCGCTGTCCCGCAGCCAGCTCCGGCAGCTGGTGGCCGTACGCTTCCAGGCCAGCGCGGGGCTGGGCGATCTGACTGCACAGTTCCTCCTTCAATTGGCCCGCAACGTCGATCACTACAGCCCGGCCGAGGCGGCGCGGCTATCGACCGCCGCGCTGGAGGTGCTGGCGACCCGGCTGACACGCGAGCTGGACCTGCACGACTGGGGCAGGCCGGAGGCCCGCAGGCATGCCCTGCTCACCACGGTTCAGGCCTTCATACAGCGGCACCTGGGTGATCCCCGGCTGTCCCCGGCCATGATCGCCGCGGCACACCACATTTCGCTGCGCTCCCTGCACCAGCTCTTCCACGATGAGGGGCTGACCGTGGCGGGCTGGATCCGCCGGCGGCGGCTGGAGTGCTGCCGCCGGGATCTTTCCGATCCGGCGCTGGCGCCCCGCCCGGTAGCGGCCATCGCGGCTCGGTGGGGCTTTACCAGCCCGGGCGACTTCAGCCGGACCTTCCGTGCCGTGCATGGATTGCCTCCGGCGGAGTACCGCAGGTCTGCACGCGTTGAGAAGGGCCCTGCGCGGTAGCCCAACGACAGTCCGCTCTATCCCGCCGATGCTGGTCGCACGGCGAAGAGGCCTATGGCGAACAGACAGGGGGCATTTCGCGATGAGCACCACCCAAGCCGAGCGGCCGCAGGCCGCCTACGCGCTGGGGCGCACACCGGAGGAATACGACCGGCTGCGGATGCAGGCACGCGTGTGGGAGATCGCCACCGGGCGGCTGCTGGACCGGGTAGGCCTCACGCGGGGTGCGGCCTGCCTGGACGCTGGCTGCGGTCCTGGCGAGACCATGCGCCTCATGGCCGGGCGGACCGGGCCGGCGGCTCGGTCCTGGGCATCGACACCGACTCCTCGCTGGGTGCCATGGCGCTGGCGACGTTGCACGCGGCGGGCCACCGCCAGTGCTCCTTTCAGGCGCACGACCTCACCGCGGGTGAGCCCATCCCGGGCGCGCCGTTCGGCCTGGTATACGCGCGCCTGCTGCTGTTCCACCTGCCCCAGCGCGTCGAGGTGCTGGCGCGGCTGTGGGACGCCGTCGCCCCAGGCGGCCATCTGGTCGTGCAGGACTACGACATCCGCGGCGTCAGCGTTCTCCCGCCGCTCGCCAGCGTCGACGAACTGGCGCGGGTGATCATCGGCGCGTTCCATGCGGCAGGCGCCGACGTGCACACCGGCGCCCGGCTGCCGCAGCTGTTCATGGAAGCGGGCGTCGGGTACCCGGATGGCACCGACGTCGCGGGGCGCCTGGAGCCGCTGGCCACCGGGAGCGCGCTGCTGGAACGCACTTTCCGCAGCGTGCTGTCGGCGGCCGTGGCGTACGGCATCACCACCGAAGCCGACGCCGCCGCGTCGCTCGCCTCGCTCGACCGTGACGCCACCCGCTTCGCTGGCGCGCCAATGACCTGGCCGCTGCTCATCGGCGCCTGGAAGCGCAAGGAGCGGACATGACTCCCATGGCCCGGTCCAGGCAGCCCTCCTCCCAGCGCCTGGGCGCGATGGCCATGACCCCCGGCTCGGTCGACGTCCGGGCAATCCGCAGGCACTTCACGTTCGGCGAGGCCGGCCGGATAGCGACAAACAATGCGGCCAGCACCCAGCCGCCGCGTGAGCTGCTGGCGCTGTACCGGTCGCTCGCGCCCGGGTACGAAAACGTGCACCGCGGGCAGTCCACCGCATCCCAGCAGATGACCGCGCTGTTCGAGGAGTCCTACGACACGGTCGCGCAATTCATCGGCGCCCCGGGCCGGGCCAGCATCGCGCTCTACCGGAACACGACCGAGGCCATCAACGCGGTCATGTACTCGCTGCTCACCGAGTTCCGGGACGGTGACAACGTCGTCACGACAATGATGGAGCACAACTCCAACTACGTCCCCTGGTACGCGATGTGCCGGGAGATACTGCCCCGGCTCGGGCGGCGGGTGGAATACCGGCTGGCACGGTTCGATCCGGACAGCGGCGAGCTGGACCTGGCTCACCTGGCATCGCTGATCGACTCGCGGACCAAGCTCGTCTGCTGTACCGGGGCGTCGAACTTCCTCGGCACCCGCAACCCTCTCGGCGCCATCCGGGCGCTGGCCAGCGCCAGCGGGTACCCGCAGCCGGACGGCGAGCGGCGGTCGTACCTGCTGGTCGATGCCGCCCAGCTGGTCCCGGGGTCCTACGTTGACGTGCAATCCCTCGACGTTGACTACCTGGCGTTCTCTTTTCACAAGATCATGGCGCCATTCGGGGTCGGCGTGCTGTACGCCAGGGAGCACCTGCTCGGCGCCATGCTGCCGTTTCTCTACGGCGGCGACATGATCGCCGAGGGGCGCGTGTTCCCCTGGCAGGTCGAGTACAACGCGCTGCCCTGGAAGTACACCGCGGGCACGCCCAACATCCTCGGCGCGATCGTCTCCGCACAGGCGCTGCGCATTCTGCTGGACCTGGCGCTGACGCCAGACCGCCCGGTGTACTTCGGGACCGCCGCGCCCATCGGGCGCGCCACCGTGTACGCCGCCATGCATCGCGTCTCCCGGTGGAATCAGCAGCTCACCGGCAGGGCGCTGGAACGGCTCGGCGCGATCGGCGGGATCACCATCTACGGGCCACGGGATCCGGCGCGACGCACTTCGCTTGTCGCGTTCAACCTGGCGGGCAAGGATCCCGTTCGCGTGGCCCAGGCGCTGAACCAGGCCGGGGTGGAGTCCCGCGCCGGCTGCCACTGCGCCACGCTCGCCCATCACGCGCTCGGGCTGACCCCGCCAGCGAGCTGCCGCCTGAGCTTCTACCTCTACAACACCCCCGACGAGGTCGATCAGGCCGTGGCGGCCGTGGCCGCGATGGCCGCCGGTCGCCGCATGCCCGCGGCGCCGCGGCGCCGGCTCCGGTCTCGCTGGCCACGGGCGCGCCCGGCGCGCTGGCGGGTCCCGGCGGCATCGGCACGGCCGCGCTGGACCACGGAAGAGAACAATGCGGACCATCCAGCTCTGCGTGCATTGCAAGAAGAGCCCAGCCGGGTTCTGGGTTAGCCGCAGCACCAGCACGGTGTCCGGCCGGCCCTGGTGCCTGGCCTGCTGCCAGGAACTGGACCGGGTCCACTGCGACATAATCCCGTTCGGCGGCGGCCGCGCGCGGTCGGCGCGCCCGGCAGCCGTGCCGTGACGGGCGGGCGCGCCCGGTCTCGGCGGAAGCCACCTGACCAGGCCGGCCCATACTGACCAAGCTTCAGCTCCGTGACCGGGTCCAGGTGGTCGTGCTGGCCTACGAGACCGGCCTGGCCGGTCCCGGTGCCCGGGCCGGTCCGCTGGCGCCGCGGGACCGGCTAGCCCGGACCAGCCGCCAGCCGGGCGGCCCTCGTCACCAGGTAGTCCCGTTCGCGCAGGTTTGTGGCGCGCGCGGCGGCGGCCTCGAATTCGGCGATGGCGTGACGGGCGTCGCCGGCCTGTTCCAGCAGATGGGCCCGCACGGAGTACAGGCGGTGGTGGTCGCCAAGCCGGTCGCCGAGACCGTCCAGCAGGGCAAGCCCGGCGCCGGGGCCGTGCACCATGGCCGTGGCGACGGCCCGGTTAAGCGTCACCATCGGGTTGCCGGTGAGCTGTTCGAGCCGGTCGTAGAGGGCCAGCACCTGCGCCCAGTCGGTCTGGGCGTGGCTCGGCGCCTGGTCGTGCAGCGCCGCGATGGCCGCTTGCACCTGGTACTCGCCCGGCTGGCCCTGTCGCAGCGCGCCGGTAAGCAGCGTCAGGCCCTCGGTGATGAGCCGGCGGTCCCAGCGGGCGCGGTCCTGTTCGGCCAGCGGCACGAGCTCGCCGCCCGGCCGGGTGCGCGCGGGGCGCCGGGCGTCGGTGAGCAACATCAGCGCGAGCAGGCCGGTCGCCTCGGGGTCTGCAGGCAGCGCCGCGTGGACGTCCCGGGCCAGCCGGATGGCCTCGCCGGACAAGTCGGTCCGGGCCAGGTCCGGGCCGCCGCTGGCTGCGTACCCCTCGTTGAAGATCAGGTACAGCACGTGCAGCACGGACGGCAGCCGCGCGCCGCCCTGGCCCGGCGGCGGCAGCGCGAACGGCTCGTCCGCCGCCTTGAGCTTCGCCTTGGCGCGGCTGATCCGCTGCGCCATGGTCGCCTCGGGAACGAGGAACGCGGCGGCGATCTCCCGGGTGGTCAGCCCGCCGACCGCGCGCAGCGTGAGCGGGATGGCCGCGCCCGGCGACAGCGACGGGTGGCAGCACATCAGCATGAGGATCAGCGTGTCGTCGTGCGCCGGGACCGGCTCGTGCGGGATCAGGGACCACGACGCGGCGAGGTCTTCCCGCCGGCGCCGGGCCTCGTCCCGCCGATACTGGTCGGCCATCTTGCGCGAGGCCACCCGGATGAGCCAGGCGAGCGGGTTGTCCGGCGCCCCGTCGGCGGGCCAGGTGGTGGCGGCGGCAAGCAGGGCCTCCTGCACGGCGTCCTCCGCGTCGGCGAAGTGGCCGTAGCGCCGGACGACCGCGCCGAGGGCCCGCGGCGCGAGGTCGCGCAGCAGGTCCCCGGCGCCCGGCCAGCCGGTCACACCTCGGGATCCGGGGCGCTCAGCACCGCGCGCACCTCGATGGCCTGGCCGACCGGCGCGCCGTTCGCGCCGGGGGCCGCCGAGATCCTGGCCGCGATCTCGATCGCCCGCTCCGCCGACTCGACATCCACGATCCGGTACCCGGCGAGCAGCTCCTTGGCCTCGGGGAACGGGCCGTCGGTGATCACCGGGGCGCTGATCCCGTCCGAGGTCACGAACTTCGCCTGCTCGGGCCCGGCCAGCCCCTGCGCGTCGATCAGCTCGCCGCGCTCGAGCAGCTCGGCGTTCAGCACGTGCTGGAACTCGATGTGCGCCCTGATGTCCTCCGGCGCCCACTCGGAGATCGGCGGGCAGTCCGCCCCGGCGGCCCCGTAGCTCTGCAACAGCATGTACCGCATCAACTCATCCTCCATGACCCGGCGGCGCGATGCCGCTCATGAGGATGACGTAGCCGCCGCCGCGTTCTCGACATCCGAGCGTGACCCATACGGCGGGGCGAAGATGACCAGCAGCGCCAGGTCCTCGCGCACGTCGGTGAACCGGTGCCGCTCGCCTGCTGGCACGAAGATCACCGAGCCGGCCTGCACCTGCGCGGTACCCGAGTCGGTGACCAGCGTGGCCGTCCCCGCCTGCACGACGTAGATCTCGTCCTCGCGGTGCGGCGCCTGGTCGTCCAGCCCGCCGGCCGGAATCGAATACGTGCCCACACTGAGATCCGCGCTGGCCAGGTGCTCGGCCCAGTGGGTGGGCTCGTCGGCAGCCGGGGTGTACCGGCCAGCCCCCTCGATGACCTGCATGCCCCTGATTCCCTTCCCGCTATTCGCCGACGGTGCCGTCGATGGCCTCGCGGAGCAGGTCGGCGTGCCCGGCGTGACGGGCGGTTTCCTCCAGCAGGTGTAGCAGAACCCAGCGCAGGGTGAAGCGCCGGCCGTCTCTGAGCGGCTGCACCGAGAGCTGGTCCAGGCCGTCTGCCTGGGCCGCGGCCTGGCGGCTCCGTTCGCAGGCTTGCCGGTAACGCTGGCGCAACTGCTCCGGCGCCAGCTCCGCGCTGGTCCGGAACTCCCACTCCGGGTCGGCGTCGAAGTCGACGCCGGCCCATGGCTCGCGGACGGGCAGGCCGAGGAACCGGACCTCCAGCCAGGACTCTTCCACCAGCGCGAGGTGGTAGAGCAAGCCCGCGAGGGTAAGCGCAGAAGGCTCGTGCCGCCGGGCCATCTGCTCCCGGGTCAGCCCGTCGGTCTTGGCGAGCACGGTCTGGCGCTGGAAGTCCAGGTACTGGCCGAGCAGCTCCCGCTCGCCGCCAATGGGATCGGGGTCGAACCGCGCGGTGCGGCCGAGGAAGCCGAGCACGCGCTGCATGAGCAGCCCCGCGGCGGCCTCGTCGTAGTCGGGCAGGGTGGGGTCGGCGAACAGGTGCTTGTCGCCCGGGTAGAGGAACAGCTCCGCGGCATAGGTCATGTTGACCAGCTCACGGGCGGCGTCCAGGTCGCCGTCCGCGACGAACAGCTGGTCGGCGTCCATCGCATGGACCTGGACCGGCGTGTCGTCCGGCCAGGCGCCCCCGAACTCAGCGACCGGGATACAGGAGTGGAACAGCAGGGCGCCTTTCGCGCCCGGCCGGGTCTGGGCCAGCATCTGCGCGGGCAGGACCCCGAGCGAGAAGCCGGCGTAGACGATCTCGTTCGGCAGGCCCTCGGCCGCGGCCCGGCCGCGCTCGATGATCGTGTCAAATCCGATCTGCCCGGCATGGGCAATGCCGTCCGCCAGGGCGCCGAAGGTCTTGCCCTCGTAGAGGTCGGGCACGGTCACCCGGTGGCCGGCGCTGCGGAGCTGGTCTGCGAACTGGCGGACCCCATCGGTGAGGCCCTGGGCGTGATGGAACACGATGACGTCGGTCATTGGTCCTCCCTGGTGGGCGGTTCGGGGCACGGTAGCGTGCCGGTGGCGACCCTAGTCCCTATCCCTGACAGCCTGCGGCCGGGAAAGGGAATGCCGCGGCCGTTCTCCCGCGCGGCAGCGGCCTCTCACCGGGCCCGGGACCGGGCGGCGGCACGGAACCCGGCCAGCGCCGTGGTCAGGCCCATGGCCGCCCGCACCGCCGCGACGGTGCGCCGGACCTCATCGCGGGTCCGCTCGGTGCCGGTGACAATGAGTTCCTCCACCAGTCCCTGGTCCGCCGCCAACTCGGCCCGGCGCTCCCTGATCGGATCGAGGAACCTGTTCAGCGCGGCGGCGAGCTTGTCCTTGACCTCCGCGTCGCCGACCTTCCCGGCGCGGTAGCGCTCCTTCAGGTCCGCGACCTCCGCCGGGCGGTCATTGAACACCTCGTGGTAGACGAACACCGGGTTGCCCTCGACGGCGCCAGGCACGCCGGGGCTGGTCCTGGCCGGGTCGGTGTACATCCGCCGGACCTTCGCCGCTACTTCGTCCGGCGGGTCGGACAGGTAGATGGCATTGCCCAGGCTCTTGCTCATCTTGGCCCGGCCGTCGGTGCCCGGCAGCGCCGGGACGTCCGCCGGGACCAGGGCCGGCACTGGAAACACCGTCCCGTAGCGGCGGTTGAACCGGCGGGCCAGTTCGCGGGCGACCTCCACGTGCGCCGCGTTGTCCCGCCCGACGGGCACCACCGCGGCCTTGACCGCCAGGATGTCCGCGGCCTGCAGCACCGGGTACCCGAGCAGCGCGAGCGACATCTCACGCTGCCCCGCGTGGCGCACCATCTCTTTCAGGCTCGGGATCCGCTGCAACCTGGGCACGCTGACCAGGCTGGACAGCAGCAGGCTGAGTTCGGCGACCTCCGGGACGCCCGATTGCAGGTAGAACACCGAGTGGGCCGGGTCCAGGCCGGCTGCCAGCGAGTCGAGCACCATGTCGGCGGCGCGCTGGCCGGTCCCGGCGATGTCCTCGCGGCTGTTCTTGGTGGTGAGCATGTGCAGGTCGGCAACGATGAAGAAGCTCTGATACTGGCGGTGCAGCCGGATCCGGTTCATCAGGCTGCCGGCGTAGTGCCCCAGGTGCAGCCGCCCGGTCGGCCGGTCGCCGGTGAGCATCCGGGGCAGCGCCGGCCCGGATCCGGGGCGGTGTCCTCGGCGGCGATGGCACGTGCGGTCATGGTCTTTCCTCCTCGGGTCGGGGCCGCCGGGGAGAGGGACCATGCCGGACACGACAACGGGCCGTCCGCCGGACGGCCCGTAGGGCAGAGCGCTTCGGTGACCGTCCTAGGACGGCCACCAGGCAGAGGCGCCGGTGCGCTGCATACCACCAGAATAGGGGTGCCATCCCCGGGGCGCGAGCCCCAGCGGCGCCGCGCCCGCCGCGGCGGAAAATCGATCGCCCCGGCTGTCGATTGGAGCGGCTGGCGTGCGTTGTACCCGTGAACCCTGGCCGCCGGCGCCGGCGGCCGCAGCCAGAGCAGGGAGGCCGTGATGAAGTACGCGCTGCTGATCTACGCCGTGCCGGGCGCCAGCGAGAACCCGGGGCCGGCGCCCGAAGGGGTGATCGAGGACTGGCTCGACTACACGGCCGCCATCAAGGAGGCGGGCGTGCTGCTCGGCGCGGAGCAGCTCACCTGGCCGGACACGGCCACCACCATGCGGCTGGCCGACGGAGAGCGGCTGCTCACCGACGGGCCGTTCGCCGAGACCAAGGAGCACCTGCTCGGCTTCTACCTGCTGGAAGCCGGCAGCCTCGACGTGGCGCTGGACTGGGCGGCCAAGATGCCCATCATGCGTTACGGCACCGTGGAGGTGCGGCCGGTGCGGGAAGGCATGCGTTGGCAGACAGCGCTGGAGTAGCAGCCACCGCCGCCCTGGAACGCGCGTTCCGGTATGAGTGGACGGCGGTGGTGGCGGCGGTCTCGCGGCGGCTCGGCGACCTGCAGGCCGCCGAGGACGCGACGGCCGAGGCCTTCACCGCCGCGGCCACGGCATGGCGGCGCGGCGGCGTGCCGCCCAATCCCGGCGCCTGGCTCACCCTGACCGCCTGGCGGAAGGCGGTCGACCAGCTGCGCCGCGACCGGCCGGTGGCCCAGCACGGGCTGGACGCCGCTGCCCTCGCGGACCCGGGCCCCGGCGCCGACGCAGAACAGGGGGGCGCGGTGATGGAAGACGAGCGCCTGGGACTGATCTTCGCCTGCTGCCATCCTGCCCTCGCGCCGGAGGTCCGGGTGGCGCTGACGCTGCGGTACGCGGCCGGCCTGACCACGAGGGAGATCGCCGCGGCTTTCCTGCTGCCGGAACCGACCATCGCGCAGCGGCTGGTGCGGGCCAAGCGCAAGATCCGCGAGGCCGGCATCAGGTTTGAGGTCCCGGCTGCGGGGGCGCTGGCGGACCGGCTGGCCGGCGTCCTGGCCGTGGTCTACCTGGTCTTCAACGAGGGGTACGCGGCCACCCGCAGCGCGGACGCGCTGGTCCGCGCGGACCTGTGCGAGGAGGCCATCTGGCTGGGCCGGCTGCTGCACCGGCTGTTGCCCGCCGACGCGGAGATCACCGGCCTGCTCGCCCTGATGCTGCTGCACCACTCCCGGGCGGCCGCCCGCCTGGACGCCGACGGCAGGCCGGTGGCGCTCGCCGAGCAGGACCGGGGGCGCTGGGACCGGCAGATGATCACCGAGGGCGCCGGGCTGCTGGACGCCGCGCTCGCCCACCGCGCGCCCGGCCCGTACCAGGTCCAGGCCGCGATCGCGGCGCTGCATGCCCAGGCGCCGCGGTTCGAGCAGACCGACTGGCCGCAGATCGCGGTGCTCTACGGCGAGCTTGCCCGCCGGGCGCCATCCCCGGTGGTCGAGATCAACCGGGCGGTGGCGGCCGGGATGGCCGACGGCCCGCGGGCGGGGCTGGCGATCCTGGCCCCGGTGCTGGCCGCGGGCACGCTGGACGGGTACGCGCCGCTGCACGTGGCGCACGCCGACCTGCTCGACCGGGCGGGTGACGCCGGGGCGGCCACGGCCGCCTGGGCCCGGGCCATCGAGGCGACCGCGAACGGGCCGCTCCGCGACGAACTCGAGCGCCGGGTGGCCCGCCGGCCGGCCGGCGGGTAGAACCGGCGAAAAACTCCGGGCGGGCTGTCGAAATCCGTGCCCCCCGCTCCGTAGGACAGGTGAGCCGGGCGGTCGCCAGGCGCCACCGGCGCCGCCGCCCGTTCCCCGGAGGGATCGACATGGGACTCACCTGGCCTGCCGGCCACCGGCAAGCACGGCAGCTATCCCGGCCCGGACCGTCGCGGCAGTGGGCCCTGGTGCTCACCTCGGCCGCATTCTTCATGGTCGCGCTGGACGCCCTGGTGGTGATCACCGCGCTGCCCGCCGTCCACCGTGATCTCGGCGGCAGCGTGTCCACGCTGGAGTGGACCGTCAACGCCTACACCCTGTCGTTCGCGGCCGGGATCATCACCGCGGCGGCCCTGGGCGACCGGCTCGGGCGGCGCCGGGTCTACGTCGCGGGCTTGCTGATCTTCACCGCGGCTTCGGCCGCCTGCGCGCTGGCGCCGGGCGCCGGGACCCTGATCGCGGCGCGCGCGGCGCAGGGCGTCGGCGCGGCGATCGTCACGCCGCTGAGCCTGACCATCCTGACCGCGGCCTGGCCGGCCGAGCGCCGCGGCGCCATCGTCGGCATCTGGGGCGGCATCGCCGGGCTGGCCGTCGCCGCCGGGCCGATGGTCGGCGGCGCCGTGGTGCAGGGCCTGAGCTGGCACTGGATCTTCTGGGTGAACGTGCCCATCGGGCTGGCCGCCGCGGTGGGCTCGATGATCCGGCTCCCGGAGAGCCGCGGGCCCGCCACCAGGCTCGACATACCGGGGGTGGTGCTGGTGACCGGCGGCGCCGGCGGCATCCTCTGGGGCCTGGTGCGCGCCGGCGAGGCCGGCTGGACCAGCGCGGAAGTCGTCGCGGCATTCGCCCTCGGGGCGGCCGCGCTGGCGGGTTTCGCCGCGTGGGAGCGGCGCGCGCCGGAACCGATGCTGCCAGGGTCGCTGCTGCGGATCCGCGCCTTCACCGCCGCTAACGCGACCGGGTTCCTCCAGTCGGCGGCGCTGTTCTCCGCGGCCTTCCTGGCCGCGCAGTACTTCCAGCTCGGCCTTGGTTTCGACCCGCTGGGCGCCGGGCTGCGGTTCCTGCCCTGGACGGCCACCCCGATCCTGGTGGCGCCGCTGGCCGGCCGGCTGGCCGACCGGACCGGGCCCCGCCCGCTGATGTTCTTCGGGCTGGTGCTGCAAGCGGCCGGGTTCGCCTGGATTGCCCTGATCGCGACCGCCACGGTGAACTACACCTCGCTGATCCTGCCGTTCGTCATCGCCGGGGTGGGCATTTCGATGGCGCTGCCCGCCACGCCGACCGCGGCGCTGAGCGCCGTCCCGCCCGCAGACATGGGCAAGGCCTCCGGGGTGAACAACACCCTGCAGCGGTTCGGCGGCGTGTTCGGCGTCGCCGTGGTCACCGCGGTCTTCACCGCGACCGGGCGCCTGGGCGCCCCGGAGCAGGTGGCCGCCGGGTTCCGCCCGGGGCTGGCGGTCGCGGCGGGCCTGTCGGTGCTGGGCGCGGCCACCGCGATCGCGGTCGGCCGGCGCAGGCCCGGCCAGGCGCAGCCGCCCGCCGCCGCCCGGCGCGCGGCGCCGCAGCCCGCTGACGCGCTGCCGGTCACCGGGTGACGCTCCGGCCCCGATTGCCACGGGCGATCACCCCGCATTTCCGCGGGGTGATCGCCGGTGATCATGAGGGCGGGTTGCCCGGCACACCGCCAGCGGCCCGGACTAGGGTGAGCCCGGACATTCGTTGCGCCTGAAATGAGGGGGACTGGCGATGACCGAGCCGGGGGAGAACGGCGCGCTGCCGTGGCGGTTCGACAACCTGCGGGCGCTGTTCATCAACTGCACCTTGAAGCGGTCGCCGGAGCGCAGCCACACGCAGGGGCTCATCGAGCGGAGCACCGCGATCATGGCCAACCACGGTGTCGCGGTGGACGTGCTGCGCGCCGTGGACCACGACATCGCCACCGGAGTCTGGCCGGACATGACCGAGCACGGCTGGGCCGCCGACGCGTGGCCGCAGATCTACCAGCAGGTGCTTGCCTCGGACATCCTGGTGCTCGCCGGGCCGATCTGGCTGGGCGACAACAGTTCGGTGATGAAGCAGGTGATCGAGCGGCTGTACTCGTGCTCGCATCTGCTCAACGAGGCGGGGCAGTACGCCTACTACGGCCGGGTCGGCGGTTGCCTGATCACCGGCAACGAGGACGGCGTCAAGCACTGCGCGATGAACGTCCTGTACAGCCTGCAGCACCTGGGGTACGTCATCCCGCCGCAGGCCGACGCGGGGTGGATCGGCGCGGCGGGCCCCGGGCCCTCCTACCTCGACCCGGGCTCCGGCGGCCCGGAGAACGACTTCACCAACCGCAACACCACGTTCATGACCTGGAACCTGCTGCACCTCGCGCGCATCGTCAAAGAGGCGGGCGGCATCCCCGCGCACGGCAACCAGCGCTCGGAATGGGAAGCGGGCTGCCGGTTCGACTTCGACAACCCCGACTACCGGTAGGCGCCGCCGGTGAAGGACTGGGTGGCCTGGCACGCGGCTTACGACGACCCGTCGTCCTCGCTCAGCACGCGGCTGCGGCTGGTCCGCGGGCATCTGTCCCGTGCCCTGGACCGGGCGCCCGCGGGACCGGTGCGGCTGGTCAGCCTGTGCGCCGGGCAGGGCCTCGACGTGCTGGGCGTGCTGCCGGAGCACCCCCGGGCCCGGGAGGTGTCCGCGGTGCTGGTCGAGTCCGACCCGCACAACGCGGCGCTGGCTCGCCAGGGCGCCGCCGGGGCGGGGCTCTCCCAGGTGGAGGTGCGGGCGGCGGACGCGAGCCGGGTGGCCAGCTACGCCGACGCGCTGCCGGCCGACGTGCTGCTGCTGTGCGGGATCTTCGGCAACGTGAGCGAGGACGACATCCAGCGGACCGCGCAGGCGGCGCCGGCCCTCTGCGCGGCGCGGGCGACGGTCATCTGGACCCGGCACCGCCGGGCGCCCGACCTGACGCCGCGGATCCGCGAGTGGTTCCGCGCGAGCGGGTTCGAGGAGGTGGCCTTCGACACGCCGGACACCGAGGCGCTGACCGGTGTCGGCGTCGGCCGCCTGGCCGCCGCCCCGCAGGCCGGGCTGCCGCACGGCCCGCTGTTCACCTTCCTCCCCGCCTGATTTTCCCGGCAAAACGCTGGCGCCCGGGACCGTGCGTCCGCGCTCCGCATGGGCGCCATCGGCAATCACCCCAGCCCTCGTGCCGCCGTAGCCGACGCCCGCGCTGCCGGGCGCACGGTGGCGGGCGCTCCGTTTTGCGCGCGACGGCGGGGGTTGCCAGGATCGGGTCCATGGTGAGCATCGGAATGGTGGTGCTAGGCGCGACGGACATGGGGCGGGCGGTCGGCTTCTGGACCCGCGCGCTGGGCTATGAGCTGCGCGAAGGCGGGGTCGGCGCGGACTGGAGCTCGCTGACCCCGGCGGGCGGGCTGGGCACCGGCATCGGGCTGCAGCGCACCGGGACCCAAGCCGGAAGCCACCCGCGCGTGCACCTGGACCTGTACGCGGCTGATGCCGCCGAGCAGGACGCCGAGGTGCAGCGGCTGGTCTCGATCGGCGCCGAGCGCGTCGACTGGGACCTGTACCCCGACGACCCGGACTTCATCGTCCTCGCCGATCCCGAAGGCAACAGGTTCTGCGTGGTCAACACCAGCCACGGGCACGAATGAGGCACACTTTGTCAACCAGGGGGCTGTGTCACGCCCCAGCCGCCGGGCCGAACGCCGCAACGCTCCGCGCTGCGGCTTCCCGGCGGCGAGACTCTGCTAGCCCGGCGGCAAGCCCCCGGACCCCCGTGCCACCCGAAGCCAGCGAAGCGCCCTCGAGGGAGGCCAAGAAATGACGGAGCAGGCGCTGCCCTCGGTCAACGACCTGGACCTGCCGTTCTTCGACTACAACGAGCCCGGCCTGGTCGGCGAGCTGTACCACCAGCGGCTCGCCGAGGTACGCCGGAAGGGCTGGCTGGCCCGCTCACCGCTGGCGCTGGTGGTGCTCGACCAGGAGTCTGGGGAGTTCTTCCTGCGCGCCAGGGACACCGCCTTCCCCGGCCGGGAGATCGCGGACCTGTTCGGTGTCACCGGCGGGCGGCTGCGCGAGCAGATCGACGCGAACATCCTGAACCAGACCGGTGAACGGCACCGCAGGCTCCGCGCGCTGGTGGGCCCGGCGTTCACTCCCCGCGCCGCGGCTCGCTGGCGGCCGGTCATGCGCGAGTTCGCGCAGCGGCTGTGGGCGGGCATGCCGGCCGGGGAATGCGAGTTCGTCGCCGCGTTCGCCAAGCCGTACCCGTCGCTGACCATCGCCGCGGTGCTCGGCGCCCCGCTGCAAGACGCGCCGCGCCTGCACGACTGGTCCACCTGGGTGCAGCGCCAGTTCGACATCCGGGCGCTCGGCGCCGAGCCGGAGCGGATCGAGCGCGCCACCGAGGAGCTGTACGACTACGTGGAGCAGTTGCTGGAGCTGCGCCGCCGCGAGCCGTCCGACGACCTGATCAGCGCGCTGCTTGCCGCCGAGGAGGAAGGCGAGAAGCTCTCCCACGACGAGTGCATCAACCTGGTGCTCAACGTCATCGCCGGGGGAGTGGACACCACCCAGGCCCAGCTCTCGCACGCGCTGCGGCTGTTCGCCGAGCACCCGGCGCAGTGGGACCTGCTCGCCCGCGAGCCCGGACGGGTGCCCGGCGCGGTCGAGGAGGTGCTCAGGTTCGAGCCGATCACCCCGTTCACGGCCAGGATCTGCACCGGCGAGATCGTGCACCGCGGCGTGGTCTTCCCGGCCGGGAGCATCGTGGCGATCTGCTCGGAGCGGGCCAACCGCGCCCTCGGCGCCGGTGAGGAGTTCGACATCGCCACCGGGCCCGGCGGCCGGCCGCTGACCTTCGGCGCCGGGCCGCATTTCTGCCTGGGCTCCAACCTGGCGCGGGCGGAACTGGAAGAGGCGATCGGCTTCCTCGCCCCGCGGATGCGGGACCTGCACCCGGCCGCGCCCGCGGAACTCGGCGGCGTGGAAGGCATCTACGGGGTCGAGTCCCTGCCGCTGGCCTGGTCCCGGGTTTGACCGCGAGGGCACGGGAAGGGAGGCGCGCATGCGGGCAACGACGCTGGGAGAACTGACCGTCTCGGCCCAGGGCCTGGGCGGCATGGGCATGAGCGAGTCCTACGGGCACACCGGCTGGGACGAGTCGGTGGCCACCATCCACCGGGCGCTCGACCTCGGTGTGACCTTCCTTGACACCGCGGCCCTGGACATCACGCTGACCGACGACGAACTGGCCGCCCTCGACACGCTCGCGGGCCAGGTCGCGGGGGCGCGGTGCTGATCTCGTGGCAGAGGACGCGGAGCGCCGGCTGGCGTTCGGACTGGCCGCCGAGCAGTACGACCTGATCCGGCCCGGTTATCCCGCGCCGCTGGTCGATGCGGTGCTGGCGCACTGCGGAGGCCCCGGGATCACCGCGCTGGAGGCGGGCGCCGGCACGGGCAAGGCCACCCGGGCGTTCGCCGCGCGGGGCCTGCGGATCACCGCGGTGGAACCCGACCCGGCCATGGCCGGCATCCTCGCCGCGAGCTGCACCGGGTACCCGGGGGTCACGGTGGTGGTCAGCGGTTTCGAGGGGTACCGGCCTGCGCAGCCGTGCGGGCTGCTGTTCAGCGCGCAGGCCTGGCACTGGATGGACCCGGCGGTGCGCTGGGAGCATGCCGCTACGATGCTCGCCGCCGGCGGCAGTCTGGCCCTGTTCTGGAACTTCGACCGGATCCTCGACGGCGAGGTCCAGGAGGAGGTCACGCAGGCGCACCAGGAGCTGACCCCGCATATCTCGTGGGACACGAGCCCGGTATCCGAGGACGGCTTGCTGCAGCGCTGGCCAGCCACGGAACTCGCCGGGCAGGCGGTGTTCACCGGCCTGGAGGCGTGCCTGTACCGGTGGGAACGGGTGCTCACCCGGCGGCAGTACCTGGAATACCTGGCGACCCATTCGGCGTACCTGGTGCTGGAAGCGGGGGTGCGCGACGAGTTGTTCGGGCGGATCGCCTCGGCCCTGCCCGGCCGGGTCCAGCTCGCCGAGGACACGGTTCTCTACCTGGCCCGCCGCGCCCCGGCCTAGCTCCGGGGCTGCCCGGCTTCTGGCGGCCTAGCTTCGGGGCGGAAGGCCGTCCGGAGGCTCACCTGGGGCGCGGACAGAACTCCGCGCCCAGGCAACCCTCCGACCGGCCCAGACCGTGACCGCGGGCCGGACGGCGGGCGCCCCCGCAGGTCGTTTTGCCCCTACCCAGAGGTTGCTGCGGCAACCGGCGAGGCCCGGCGCCGTGGGCATCAGGCGCCCGCCGGCCCGCGAGGGTGCGGCACGGGAGAAGATCGTCGCCGAGCGGATCGGCGGCACTCAGGCCGGCTGGGCCAGCTGACCGGTCCCGAATGCCTATGAATGTGAGCTTGGTGTTGTTCTTTGAACACCAAGCTCACATTCACGTCCGCAGTGGCCCGGGGGCCTCCGGCGAGCCGGCGGCAGCCGACGAGCAGGCGAGGGCGGGCCGCTGCGCGCCGCGCCTACAAGCCCCCCATGAGGTCGGTTTCGGTGATGCCGGGACCCTGTCCCTCGCGGATGAACCACTCGGTGCCGAACCCGTACGCGAAGGCGTCGTCCGGCATCGCCAGGAAGAACGACTGCTCGCTGATCTGGCTGGCGTGCGCCCGCATGGCACGGCGCTTATGGTCCAGGTACGGGGTCACGTCCACCGCCGCGGTGATGATCGACTCGGGCATGCCGAACGTTTCATCGTCGATGTCGGGGGTCTCTATGTCGGAGTCGGCGGCCGGGTCGGCGAACTTCTCCCGGCCGCGCAGAATTTGGTCGCGGTTGATCGTGGACTGGAACACGCGCCGGGTGCCGGCCAGCTCGGCGGCCAGCATGCCCACCCGGTGCACCTGGATGTGATCCGGGTGGCCGTACCCGCCGTGCTCGTCATAACAGGTCAGGACGTCAGCGCGCTCTTCCTCCAGGAGCGCGGCGAGCTTCTTCGCGGCCTCGTCCACCGGGGCGGTCCAGAACGAGCCCGGCGCCTCGTTGGCCGGCGCGCCCATCATGCCTGAGTCGGTGTACCCGAGGAATTCCACCCGCTGCGCGCCGAGTATCTGCGCCGACGCGTGCGTTTCGACGACCCGCCGTTGCCACAGTTGCTCACCCTGGTCCAGAAAGCCCTCGGGGACCTCGCCCTGCTCGCCACGCGTGGCCACGACGATCACGACGCGGTGCCCTTCTTCGGCGGCCTTGCGAATAATCCCGCCGCAGGCGATGCATTCGTCGTCTGGGTGGGCATGAAATGACACCAGAGTGGCCATGCGTGCGACGCTACCGGACCCCTCTGACAGGCGGCGGCCTGGGCTAACCCCGGGCCGCCAGTGATAATGAGGTTTTGGGCAAGTCACCGAACGGCAGGTGCTCCGATGACCACTCCCAGCCCGCCCGGGCCAGGCCCGGAACCGGCGCGGGAGGCGGCTGCGGTGCAGCACCGGGGCCGCTGGCGGCCCTGGCACGGGCGGCCCCGTAAAAGTGACGTGCTGTGCGCCCTGGCGATCGTGGTGAGCGGCGTCTACGCGGTGGCAACGATCCCGCTGGTGCCGGCGCTGATCGCCAGCCACCCGGTGCTGCTGGAACTGCTGACCGGCTCAACTTCGTCGATCATGTCGGCCGGCGCGCTCTCCGACGTGGACAGCAGGCTGCAACTCGCCCTGGTGGTCGTCGCCGCGCTGCCCGGGATCATGCGATTCGACTGGGTGTTCTGGTGGGCGGGCAGGCTCTGGGGGCACCGCATCGTGGAACGGCTCAGCCACAGCAGCCCCCGGATGGCCCGGCTGGCCGGGCTCGCCGAAGCCCGCGGGCGGCGCTGGGCGGGCCCGCTGGTGGCCCTGGCGGCGTTCCTGCCCAGCGGCGCCTCCACCGCCGTCTACGCCGCGGCCGGCTGGGCCGGGCTGCCGCTGCTCGCGTTCGTGCTCTGGGACACCCTGGGCTCCGCGGCCTGGGTATCGGTGGTCGCGCTGGGCGGGTACCTGCTCGGCAGCACCGGGGTCACCCTGGCCGGGCTGGTCTCGCGGTACGCGCTGGTGACCATCTGCGTGCTGGTGGTGCTGCTGATCGCGCCGCAGGCCTGGCGCTCCTGGCGGGAGTGGCGGGTCGCGAAGGCCGCGGCCACGCGCGGGATGCCCGGGCCGGTGGTGCCCGCGCCGGCTGTATCCGGGCCAGGCGGCGACGGTATCGATCCACCGAGCGCCCTATAGTGTTCCGGCGTGGCGGGACGAGGCACTCCGGCGACGGCGCTGCTTGGCAAGCTGGGCATCGCTCACTCGGTGCTCGCCTACCCGCATGACCCCAGGCACGGGTCCTACGGCGCGGAGGCCGCGCAGGCGCTGGGCGTCGCGCCGGAACGGGTTTTCAAGACGCTGGTCGCCGAGGTGGACGGCGAACTCACCATCGGCGTGGTCCCGGTGGCGGGCCAGCTTGACCTGAAGGCGCTGGCCGCGGCGGCGGGCGGGAAGAAGGCATCGATGGCCGCTGCCGCGCAGGCCGAACGGGCCACGGGGTACGTGACCGGCGGGATCTCCCCGCTGGGCCACCGCAGGCGGATCCCGGTCGTGGTCAACTCCTCGGCGCTGGGTTTCCCGACCGTCTACTGCAGCGCGGGCCGGCGCGGCCTGGAACTCGCGCTGGCGCCTGCGGACCTGGTCCGGGCCGCGGGCGCGGTGGTCGCCCCGATCGCCGCGCCGCGCCATCCCTGAGCCGGGGCTGACCCCGCGCCTGCCGTGCCGGGAGCGGGCGGGCTTTTAGCCGATCGGGCAGCCGGGTTTCGCCGCGGCCCGGCCTGAGTTCGGGCTGACCATCAGGCAGGACTCGTCAACCGCCTGGAACGCCCGGGCGGGGATCTGCTTCAGCAGAGCGACCAGGGCCCCCGGCCACCGCGGGAACGCGCTGCCCTGGAAGAACCAGTTGCTCCCGTTGTCGGCCAGGATGAGCCCGTAGTGCCGCATTTCGGTCAGCACGGCCTTGGCGTCCGCGCAGTACGGCGTGCTGCTGGCGCAGAACCCGGCCACGTTGAAACTCGCCTTCAGCCGGAACCGGGCGCCCATCGGCGGAAGCGCCGGGTTCCCGCCCGAGCCCGCCTCGTGCCGGGCGGGCCACAGGTAGGCGGACTGGGTGGCCTGCGCGGTGAACCTGATCGCGTGGGTGATCGGGCGGCCGGATCGCGCCGCCGCCTGCACCTGGCTGTAGTTCAGCAGGCCGGGCAGGATGGGCAGGCCGGCCGCGTCGGCGGAGGTCCATCCTGCGGGGCGGAGCCGGTTGGAGGCCAGGCTCCAGATCGCGCCGGAGCCGGCCGTCGAGCCCGATGCGGAGTAACGGGCCTCCCACAGCTCGTACAGGGTGCAGGTGGACTTGTTGACCATGATCGCGTGACGGTCGCCGCCCGCGTTCTGGCCGCCTTCGATCAGCGTGCTCGCGCCGAACGGGTAGGGGCCCTTGTCGCTCTCGCTGGCGTACCGGAACTTGACCGGGACCAGATGGTGCGCGCTGGTGACGATGTTGTACGGGATGCCGTACGGGAATCCGCCGGGATTCGGCCCGAAATCGGGGTGCAGGAACGTGCTGGCCGAGTCCATGCCCCGCATCCAGGCGGCGCTGTGCGGGTTCACCGGCAGCTTGGAGATGTCGGTGTTCCAGATGTTGCTGGCCGGGAACATCGGGCAGTTCGGCGCGCCGGGGACCGTCGTGCCGCCGGGGCCCGGGCTCGCCGCCCTCGGGGCGTGGATGGCGGACTGGCTGCGGCCGGTTCCCGCACCCAGGGCCGTCTGCTCGCCCGCGGCCAGGACCACGTTTCCGGGCTGGGACCCAGCACCGGCCTGGCCGTCCTGACCGGCGCCGGCCGCGGGAACCACGGCGGTCCCGCATCCGGCCAGCAGCGCCAGCGGCGCGGCCAGCGCCACCGCCCGGGACAGGGTGGTACGGAACATCCTTCCCACGGGTCGTCATCCTGCCACGGCGGTCCCGCGCTTCGGGGCGCTATCGGGTTACCAGCGGTCGAGATACGGGAGCAACTGGGACAGCCGGGTGATGGTGGCGTCGGGCGCCGCGGCCTCGAACGGCGGCACGTCACTGTTCTGCATGAGCACCGCCCGCATGCCGATGCTCTTGGCGCCGTGCACGTCGTCGAACGGCCGGTCGCCGACGAACACGCACGAGGCCGGGTCATCCTCGCCGACCGCGGCCATCGCGGCGCGGAACGCCTCGGGGTGCGGCTTGGTCCAGGGCAGCTCGCAGGAGTACACGGCGCCGTCGATCAGGTCGAGCACCTCGTCGCGGACGAAAATCTGGTCGTGTACGGCCCGCGGCCACAGCGTGTTGGACAGCACCCCGATCCTGATGTTCCTGCGCCGCAGTTCGCGAAGCAGGACCGGCGCGTCCGGGTGGGTGATCGTGTGCGGCGCCCACGCCTCGAAGTAGCTGGCGAGCACGGCGTCGGGCACGCTCACCTGGGCGCGCTCGATGACGTGGGCGAGCGTCGCGCTCTGCTGGGACCGCTCGATGCCCGCCCAGACGTCCCGCTCTGCCGCATGCAACGCGCGGGCGACCTCCGCCGCGCGGGCCGCCGCATAGTGCTTGGCGCACACGTCGCGCCACAGGATTTCGTGGTCGATACGGTGCCACGGGGTGAGCGTCCCGCCCCAGTCGAAGATGACCGTCCTGACCGTCACGCCCCGATACTACGAGCGCGCGCCGACACGGGTGGCGGTCAGAAGCCCTGGGCGCGGGCGCGCCTGACCCGGGTGATCCGGATGGTGCCGGCGACGATCGCCCCGATGATGCCGAGGAAGATCAGCCCGGTGGGCAGCACCGTGCGAGCGACGCGCCACGCGATGGACTAGGGGGCGGGCCTCCCCGGGACGGTTCAGCACCCGGTGTCTGATCTGGTTGAGTGTCCATGGCCGGCTCCTCTCCCGGGCACATTAGGGCCAAAACGGCGCCGGGGTAAGCCCGGCATGCGGCAAAGCTGTCGGCTACGGCAATTTCCGCGCCGGGGAGGCCCTAGCCGTAGACCCGAATTTGGGCCATCTTTGGGGTTGGCGTGTCCCAGGGATGGGCCGGGGCGTACGCGACGGCAGGCGCGTGTTGGCCTGATCGTCGTACCCGCGTCCCCTCGCGTTAGCGCGACCGTCCTAGGGTCACCGGCAGGGTTGCCCGCCCGGCGCTGGACGGGCGACTGGATGAGGAGGATTACATGCCATTGGACAAGCGCAGGCGTTGGATCACCGGGAGGACCGTCATCATCGCCGGGTGTGCCGCGCTCCTGGGCGGTTTCGCTCTCGCGGGTTCGGCCGCGCCTGGGCTCGCCGCGACGAGGGCGCAACCGTCCCATCCGGCTCATCATGCCGTTCACGTGATAGCGAGCAATGCCTGTCAGCTCGGCAACGGCATTCAGCACGTCGTCCAGATCACGTTCGACAACGTCCACTTCTTCCGTGACAACCCGAACGTGCCATCCGACCTCGAGATGATGCCGAACCTGCTGCACTTCTTCGAGAACAACGGCACGTTCATGTCGAACAACCACACGCCGCTCATCGCGCACACGGCCAACGACATCCTGACCACCCTGACCGGGCTGTACGGCGACCGGCAGGGGATGTCGGCGGGGAACAACGCCTACCGGTTCTACAACCCCGACGGCACCACAGACCCGGCGAGCGCCTTCGCCTACTGGACGGATCCGATCTTCGACACGCTGACCCAGCCGGCCCCCGGGTCCGATGCGAACCCGTCCATGGTCTACTCGCCGACGCCGCCGGCCACCACGTCCCCGCCCCCGGCGCCGGACACGATCACCCCGGCTCCGTGGGCGCCTTACACCCGCGCGGGATGCGACGCCGGTTACGTTGGGACGGCCAACGTGGAGCTGGAAAACACCGCGGTGGACATCCCCAAGGTGTTCGGTCCCAACTCACCCGAGGCGCAGCAGCTCGCCGCCGACACCACCGACCCGTTCAAGGATGCGGAGGTAGCGGACTACGTCGGTGTCGCGGTGCACTGCGCGCAGGGCAGCGCGTTCTGCGCGAAAGCCCAGGGCGTCAAGTTCGGCCAGACCTCTCCCAGCTCCACCGCCTCTCCCGACCTGCTGCCCGACGAGCCGGGCGGCTACAACGGCTTCCAGGGGCTGTTCGGGCACCGGTACGTCGCCCCACAGCTCGGGGCGGGCACGCCGAACGTGATGCACCACGGGTACGAGGTCACCAACGCCGCCGGGAACCTGGTGGACCTGAACGGCAACCAGCTCAACGGCGCGTTCCTCAACCCGCCTGCCCCTGGCTTCCCGGGCTTCAGCAGTATCAACGCCTCGCAGACGCTCGCCTATCTCGCCGACATGCAGGAGGCCGGCGTCCCCATCACCGGCGGCTACATCTCCGACGTCCATGGGAACGAGCACATCCCGGCGCTGTCGGGCACCGGCGGGCCGTGCAACTTCCCGCCCAACGCGCCCGCCGCGCTCGGCCCCGGCAGCCCCTGCTATGTCGCCCAGGCGCAGTACTACAACCAGGCGTTCGGGATCTTCTTCCAGCGCCTGGCCGCGGACGGGATCACCCCGCAGAACACGCTGTTCGTCCTCAGCTCGGACGAGGGCGACCACGTGGCGGGCGCGAACGTGGGCCGGGCGATCCAGCCCACCCCGGCCAACTGCGACGGCGCCACTGTCAGCGGCGACACGGTCACCCCGGACGTGCCGTGCACCTACCCGGCGGGGTCGTTCGGTGAGCTGTCCGGCAACCTGAGCGGGCTGCTGGCGACG
This sequence comes from uncultured Actinomycetes bacterium, assembly GCA_963734725.1. Classification (GTDB taxonomy): domain Bacteria; phylum Actinomycetota; class Actinomycetes; order Streptosporangiales; family Streptosporangiaceae; genus DASXKD01. The sequence continues at coordinate 691,407 of CAVTIX010000009.1, read as the reverse complement.
GAGAAGAACAACACCACCCCGTTCGCCATGCCGTTCGACTCGTCACCGTACGTCTACGTCACCGGGAATCCGGGGCAGAATACGGACGTGGTCCGGACGCTGGAACGGGACGCCGGCGGGCTCACCGCGGCGAACCCGTACACAGGCACAACCCAGCCGATCACCAACTACCTGGCTGACCGAACCGAAGCGGCGATCCTGCACATGGTGAACGCCGACCCGGCCAGGACACCGACGTTCACGATGTTCGCGCGGCCGGACTACTTCCTGAGTACCGGGGCAACGAACTGCACTCAGCCGTGCGTCAGCGTAAACCCCGGCTTCGCCTACAACCACGGTGACTACGCGGCCGAGATCGACACCAACTTCGTGGGCTTCGCCGGCCCGGGGGTGAAGAACTTGGGTCTGGACGGCAGCGCCGCCAAGGCGGGCCCGAGTTCGGCAGGGTCGGACAGCGGCCAGGTCACCGTCCCAGGCAGCCACACCAAAGGCACCTGGGTCGACGAGACCGACATCCGGCCCACCATGATGTACCTGCTCGGGCTTAAGGACGACTACGAGCACGATGGCCGGGTCATCACCCAGATCCTGACCAACCCGAACAAGGCGCTGCGGGCCGGGGCCGTTTCGAACCTCGGGGACTGCTACAAGCAGCTCAACTCCAGCGTCGGCACGTTCGGCACCGCTACCCTCAAGTTCGCGACCCAGGGCATCGAGAGCACCAGCCCCGGTGACGTGAAGTACCTTGCCACCGACCAGGCACTGGTGTCCCTCGACCGGTCGCGGGACCAGCTGGCGGGCGTGATCAAGCAGGATCTCGAGAACGCCGCCTTCCAAAACACACCGATTCCCAACACCGGTCGGCTCAATGGCGCCTGCCATAGCCTGATCGGCGCTGCGCAGGACCTCGCGGGGCAGTAAGCCCGCGGCCTGGCCGGTGCCCGGCGGCTGACGCCCGGCACCGGCCAGGGCAGTTCGTGGCGGCCCGTGGTTAAATACATGCTCTTGACCGCGGGCCGCCGTGCGCGGCGCAGCCCAGCCTGGAAGACTGATCACCTGGGGATACCGGGCGAAGGGATGCTTGCGATGGCGGAGGCGAACGGCGAGGTCGCGGTGCGGGATCCGGACCAGCTGGTCAAGCAGATCGAGCGCACCAGGGAGAACCTCGCTCGCACCATTGACACGCTCACCGAGCGGGTCAGCCCGGCCAACGTTGCCAAGCGCGCCATGTCCAAGGTGCTGGACCAGGCGTCCCGGCCCGAGGTTCAGATCGGGGCGGCCGCGGCGACCGTGATCGCGGTGGGCCTACTGGTGTGGCGGTGGCGGCGCAGTTAGCGGGCGCCCGGCGCGGTTGACCAGGCCGCCCGGCATGGTCAGCGGGCCGGCGCGACGCTTACCCGGACTCCTTGGTCAGCACGGCGTACTCTTCGGGGCCCAGCAGGCCGGGCCCGTCGGTGTCCGGGTCGAGCCTGATGCGCATCAGCCAGCCCGCCCCGTAGGGATCGGTGTTGACCAGCGCCGGGTCGTCTTCGAGGTCATCGTTCACCTCGGTCACCTCGCCATCGACGGGGGAGTAGATGTCACTCACCGACTTCGTCGAACTCGACCTCGCCGCATGGCTCACCGGCCGTCACCCTGGTGCCGGGCGCTGGCACTGATACGTAGACGACATCACCGAGTGCCTGCTGGGCGTAGTCGGTGATGCCCACGGACGCGACGGAACCGCTGATCGAGACCCACTCGTGCTCCGCGGTATAGCGCAGTTCGTCGGGGATGGTCATGGTCGCCTTCTCCTGGAAACAGTCGTTGGTGCCGGGCAGGGGGTCAGCGGCCGGCTCAGCGCGGCCGACGGTAGAACGGCAGGTCCGTGATCTTGGCAGGCTCCGGCCTGCCCCGGACGTCCACCGCGAGCCGGCCCTCGGTGTCGTCCCGGGCGCGGCTGGCGGCCTCCGGATCCAGGTAGGCCATGGCGATGGGCACGGCCAGCGTTGGCGAGGGCGCGCCGCTGGTGACCGTTCCGCAGGATACGCCGTCCCAGGTCACCGGGTACCCATGCCGGGGAACCCGGCGTGACCCACCGATGAGGCCGGCCAGCACCTGACGCGCCGGAGCCTGTGCCCGCTCAGCCAGCGCAGCACGCCCCACGAAGTCTCCAGGCTTGTCGAACACGACCACCCGCCCGAGGCCGGCATCGAACGGCGTCACCTGCGCGCTCAGCTCGTTGCCGTACAGCGGCATGCCGGCTTCCAGCCGGAGCGTATCGCGGGCGGCCAGGCGGCTGGTACCAGGCCGTCGTCCGCGCCCGCCGCGGCCAGCGCCGTCCACACCGCCTCGGCGTCGGCCGCCGCGGTGAACAGCTCGAAACCGTCCTCGCCGGTGTAGCCGGTGCGGGCGAGCAGGACCGGGCGGCCGGCCACCGTGCCGCGGTGGCTCGCGTAGTACCTGACCCCGTCGAGGCTTATCTCGGTCAGCGGCGCCAGGATCCGGGCGGCGTGCGGTCCCTGGATGGCGATCAGGGCGTACTCCGCGGTCTGGTCGGTCACTTTGGCGTCGTGGCCGGCCGCCCGCTCGTGCAGCGCGGCGGCCACCACGGCGGTGTTCGCGGCGTTCGGGATGAGCAGGTACTCGGCATCAGCCAGCCGGTACACGATGAGGTCGTCGAGGACGCCGCCGTCGGGCGCGCAGATCATGGTGTAACGGGCCCGGCCAGGCGCCAGCGTGGACATGTTGCCGACCAGGGCGTAGTCGAGCGCCCCGGGCGCGCCGGCGCCGGTCACCGCGATCTCGCCCATGTGCGAGAGGTCGAACAGCCCGGCGGCGTTCCGGACCGCCTGATGTTCGGCGGTCTCGCTGCGGTACCGCAGCGGCATCAGCCAGCCCGCGAACGCGGTCATGCTGGCGCCCAGGCCCTCATGCACCGCGCGCAGCGGCGTGGCCCGCACCGCGCCTTCGGCGGCGCCGCCTGACGCGCCGGCGGCCGGTTCCGCCGGTCCCGGTTCCGGCGTGCTCATCGGCCTCACCTCCAAGCCTCCGGCCCGGCCGGCATCATCGCCGCGCCGGCGGGCGCGCCCAGCCTACCGAGCCGTCGCAGGCGGCCCTGGCCCCGGTAGCTACCGTTGCGCGGCGCCGGGCCGCCGGGCTTCATATGGTGAGGCTGCCTCAACCCGCCGCCTGGGGCTAGGGTCGGGAAACGTGACACTGCTGAGCGAAGAAGAGATCACCACTGCGCTGGCCACCTTGCGCGGCTGGACCAGGTCCGGTGCCAGCATCACGCGCACCGTGGAACTCGCCGACTTCCGTGAGGCGATGCTCTACACCGGGGCTGTGGCCTACCTGGCCGAGACGGCGAACCATCACCCGGATGTGCTGATCCAGTGGAACCGGGTCACGCTGACCCTGTCCACGCATTCGGCGGGCGGGCTCACCGCTGCGGATATGGCCTTGGCGGGACAGATCAGCGCCCTGAGGTGAGGCCACGCCCGGCACGCCGTGGCTGTGCCGCTGGCTGGCGCCGATGACCGGCGCGGGATAGCCGCCGGGCGGTTTGCCGGTCAGGCGCCGAAATCGCAGGGCATGTGCTTGATGCCGTTGATGAAGCTGGACAGCAGCCGGTCCGGGGGCGCCGTGGCCCGGATGCCAGGCACCCTGGTGAGCAGCTCCCGCAGCATCACGGTGATCTCCCGCCGGGCCAGGTGGGCGCCCAGGCAGAAATGCGGCCCGGGTGCGCCGAATCCTACGTGCGGGTTGGGGGAGCGGGTGATATCAAACCGGCCGGGATCGGTGAACACGGACTCGTCCCGGTTGGCCGACCAGTAGAACAGCACGGCCTTGTCGCCCTCGTGATAGTCGTGCCCGTTCATCTGGTAGTCCCGGGTCACCGTGCGGCGCATGAACATTACCGGCGAGGCGTGCCGCACGATCTCCTCGACCGCGCCCTCGAGACGGCCGTTCACGTCGGCGAGCAGCAGTTCCCGCTGGTCCGGGAAGTCGGTCAGCAGGACCAGCGCGTGGGACAGCGCGTTCCTGGTGGTCTCGTTACCGGCTACGACCAGCAGGATGAAGAACGAGGCCAGCTCGGCCGTGGTCAGCTGCTCGCCGTCGATGTTCGCGGTGACCAGGGCAGAGATGAGGTCGTCGGCCGGCTTCGCGGCGCGCTGCTGGCCCAGGGAGGTCACCAGGTCGCCGAGCTCCGCGCCCGCAGCGAGAATCTGGCCCACCGCCTCGTCCATGTCCTCGCTGATCAGGTCGGGGTCCATGCCGGACAGGATGACGTTCGTGTTCCGCAGCACCATGGCGTAGCTGTCATCAGGAATGCCCATCAGCTGGCAGATGATGGTCAGCGGCAGCCGCGCCGCCACGTGCTCCACGAAGTCGCAGGGCCCGGTGGCGAGGAGGTCCTCGACGATCCCGGCGGCGATCCCCGTGACGTCGTCGGCAAACCGCTGGATCATTCGTGGCGTGAAGGCGCGCGAGACGATGCGGCGCAGCCGGGCGTGCCTCGGGTCATCCATGTTGATCATCGACCCGAAGTACTCGTTGAACTCGACCGGGAGATCCGCGATCGAGGTAGCGCCCTTGCCCGAGGAGAACACGTCCGGATTCCGGCTGGCCTGCACCACGTCCGCGTGCCGGACCAGCGCGTAGTACCCGGGACCGATCTCGAAGATAAACTCGGGCTCGGCGTAGAACGGTGGGTGGTCCAGGGACCGCAGCATCGCGAAGGCGGCCTCCCGGTCGGTCATCGGCCAGCCCCAGAACTCGGTGTCGGACAGGTCGATGTGCTCGGGTGCGAGCGGGGGGTAGTGAGCCGTCACGCCGGAGACCTTCCGCCCTGGGCATCGCTGAAGAATGCCGTGTCCTGATGTCTCGTCCCTGGCTCTATCGTCGCATTGCCCGGCCCGGCCGGAAAGCGCGCGAGCTCGGTTGTGGCATCCTTGCCCACGTGGCGCCACCCACATATGCCCCCTTCGACGTTCCCGGCTACGTCGGGGCACTGCGCCGCCAGGGGGAACGGCTGGCCGCCGCGGCGCAGCGGGCCGGTTTGGCCGCCGCGGTGCCTTCCTGCCCGGGCTGGGCGGTCCGGGACCTGCTCAGGCACACGGGTTACGTGCACCGATGGGCGACGGGTTTCGTCGCGGAGGGACTGAACCGCCCGGCCGGCGCGTCGGAGGAGGAGATCCTCGGCCGGGGGCCCGCCGACGCTGAGCTGCCCGGCTGGTTCCGCGAGGGCCATGCCGCCCTAGTGCGGGCCCTGGGCGCGGCCGGCCCGGGCCTGAACTGCTGGGCGTTCCTGCCCGCGCCCTCGCCGCTAGCCTTCTGGGCGCGGCGCCAGGCGCATGAGACCGCGATCCACCGGGTGGACGCTGAGCAGGCGGCCGGGCGCGCCGCGCCAGGGAACGGCATATCCTTCGAGCCGGCGTTCGCCGCCGATGGCGTGGACGAACTGGTCATGGGCTTCCTCGCCCGGAGCATCAAGCGCGGGAACTGGGCGGGCCTGAGCGGCAGCTTTGCGATCCACGCCGATGACGGCACCGCCGGCGTGGCGGACTGGCTGATCGCGAGCGGCCGGGACGCGCCGGGCGTGTCGCGGGGCGCCGGCCGGGCCGACTGCGAAGTCGCTGGCCCCGCGTCCGAGCTTTACCTGATGCTCTGGAACCGCGGCCCGGCGGACCGGCTCCAAGTGACAGGCGATCCCGGCATCCTCGCCGCCTTCGGCCGCGCGCTGCAGATCACCTGGTCTTAGGGCAGAGCCACGCCGGGGTTAGCGCCATGTTTCGGATCGCGGACATTTCGCTGTCCAGGGCCGGGCACGGCGGTCCTGGGCGCGAGAGCGGGCGCCGAGGGTGGTGGCAACGCGCATGCGGAGCGTGGCCGGGTTTTGCTACCCTGGTGACATGCGTTCCGCTCGGTTGCTCCTTACCTAGCCGCGCCGACCGATCCGTCGTTGGCGCGGCTGCCCCTCGTGACCGGGGGGCTTTTTAGTTGCCGGAGCACGACCGACTCACGGGTAAGGAAAAGCCATGACAGCCGCCGATAGTGCCGAGCGGGCACAGCAGCACTTTGATCCGCGCGATATCCAGAAGAAGTGGCAGTCGCGCTGGGCCGCAATGGATCTGTTCCGGGCCAGCGACGACCCGGATGACCCCAGGCCGCGCACCTACCTGCTGGACATGTTCCCCTATCCCTCCGGGGACCTGCACATGGGGCATGCCGAGGCCTACGCAATCGCGGACGCGATTGCCCGCTACTACTTCGAGCGCGGGCATAACGTGCTGCACCCGATCGGCTGGGACGCCTTCGGCCTGCCCGCGGAGAACGCCGCGATCAGGAAGAACTCGCACCCGGCCGACTGGACGTACGCGAACATCGAGGTCCAGGCCGCCTCGTTCCGGCGGTACGCGGTGTCATTCGACTGGTCGCGCCGGCTCCAGACGTGCGACCCGGAGTACTACCGCTGGAACCAGTGGCTGTTCCTGCGCTTCTACGAGCGTGGCCTGGCCTACCGCAAGGGCGGCTACGTCAACTGGTGTCCCGTGGACCAGACCGTGCTGGCCAACGAGCAGGTCATCGCCGGGAGGTGCGAGCGCTGCGGGTCCGAGGTCATCAGGCGGCTGCTGACCCAGTGGTACTTCAAGATCACCGAATACGCGGACCGGCTGCTGGCCGACATGGAGCCACTGACCAGCAAGTGGCCCGACCGGGTGCTGCTGATGCAGCGCAATTGGATCGGCAGGTCCGAAGGGGCGGAGATCGAGTTCCCCATTGAGGGCAGGAACGAGCCGGTCACGGTTTTCACCACCCGCCCGGACACGCTGTACGGGGCCACGTTCTTCGTCGTCGCGGCCGACTCGCCGCTGGCCGAGGAGGTGTGCGCGCCCGAGCACCGCGAGGCGCTGGAGGAGTACCTGACCCAGGTCCGCAAGCTGACCGATATCGAGCGCCAGTCGGCGGACCGGCCGAAGACGGGTGTCTTCCTGGGCAGGTACGCCATCAACCCGGTCAACGGCGAGCGCATCCCGGTCTGGGCTGCCGACTACGTGCTGCCCGACTACGGCACCGGGGCGATCATGGCCGTGCCCGCGCACGACCAGCGTGACCTGGATTTCGCGCGCACCTACGGCCTGCCGGTGGTGCCGGTGGTGGACACCGGCGGAGCGGATCCCGCGCAGACCGGCATCGCCACCCCGGGAGACGGCACGCTGGTCAACTCCGGGCCGATCAACGGCCTGGCCAAGGCGGACGCGATCGCGCGGATCACCGAGATCCTGGCGGAGCGGGACCAGGGCCGCGCGGCGGTGAGCTTCCGGCTGCGTGATTGGCTGGTGTCCAGGCAGCGGTTCTGGGGCACGCCCATTCCGATCATCTACTGCGACGGCTGTGGCGAGGTTCCCGTCCCCGACGACCAGCTGCCCGTGGTGCTGCCGGACCTGCGCGGTCAGGACCTGGCCCCCCGCGGGGTGTCGCCGCTGGCGGCGGCGACCGACTGGGTCAACACCGAGTGCCCCAAGTGCGGCGGGCCCGCCAAGCGCGACACCGACACCATGGACACGTTCGTGGACTCGTCCTGGTACTTCCTGCGGTACTGCTCACCCCATTACGAGCACGGCCCGTTCGAGGTGGAGGCGGTCCGCCGCTGGGCGCCCGTGGACCTGTATGTCGGCGGTGTCGAGCACGCGATCCTGCACCTGCTGTACTCCCGGTTCTTCGTCAAGGTCCTGTACGACATGGGGATGATCGACTTCATCGAGCCGTTCACCTCGCTGATCAACCAGGGACAGGTGATCAACCGTGGGCGCGCCATGTCCAAGTCGCTGGGCAACGGCGTGGACCTGGCGGAGCAACTGGCCGCGCACGGAGTCGATGCCATCCGGCTGACGATGATCTTCGCCAGCCCGCCGGAGGACGACGTCGATTGGGCGGACGTGAATCCGGAGGCGTCGGGCAAGTTCCTGGGCCGGGTATGGCGGGTGGCGGCCGACGTCGGCGCCGCGGAACCAGCGACCGGCCCGGGGGATACGGACCTGCGCAAGGTCACGCACCGCACGATCGACGAGGTCACGCGGCTGGTGGAAGGCGCACGGCTGAACGTGGCGGTGGCCCGGCTGATGGAGTTGACCACCGCGGCCAGGCGCGCCATCGACTCTGGTCCCGGGCCGGGCGACCCCGCCGTCCGCGAGGCCGCGCAAACGCTGGCCATCCTGCTGTCGATCTTCGCGCCCTACACGGCCGAGGAGGCATGGGAACTGCTAGGTGAGGCGCCGTCGGTGGCGCTGGCCGGGTGGCCGGTGGCTGATCAGGCGCTGCTGGTCCAGGAGGCCGTGACCTGCGTGGTGCAGGTGGCCGGCAAGGTCCGCGACCGCCTGGAGGTCCCGCCCGGCATCGGTGAGGATGATCTGCGTGAACTGGCGCTGGCCGCGCCGGGGGTAGCCCGGGCGCTGGCAGGCCGGGGCGTGGGGAGGGTCATCGTCGTGCCGCCGCGCCTGGTCAACATAGTCCCAGCCTGAGCCGCCCAAACCAACGCGTGAGCCGGATGATGTAGCCAGCGAGGAGCATCGCGGCTGACCTAAGCCGACGGAACGTCACTCAGCAACCCGAGCCGACGCCATGGTGGGTTCCGGGGGCTCGGCCCCCGGTTAGCACTAGGCGAGTGGGCTTCGGCGAAGGCGACCGATAGGTCGAGGAGCAGTCCCACTCCCTTTAAACCCGCCGGAGCACCGCCACGATCTTGCCGAGGATGGTGGCGTCGTCGCCGGGAATCGGAGCGTAGGCCGGGTTGTGCGGCATCAGCCAGACGTGGCCGTCTGACCGCTTGAGCGTCTTGACGGTGGCCTCACCCTCGATCATCGCGGCGACGATATCTCCGTTCTCCGCGTCGGGCTGCTGCCGGACCACGACCCAGTCCGAGTCCGCGATCGCGGCGTTGATCATGGAGTCTCCGGTGACCTTCAGCAGGAACAGCGTTCCGTTGCCGACCAGCTGCTTTGGCAGCGGGAAGATGTCCTCGATGGCTTCATCGGCCAGGATCGGGCCACCAGCGGCGATCCGGCCGACCAACGGCACGTACGCGGCGTCCTGGGAGGCGATGTCGAGGGCCGGGCGGGCCTGGACCGACTCCTCGGCCTCGGGGCGGATGGCAGGGTGCCCTGGCAGGCGCACCTCCACCGTGCGCGGACGCCCGGCGTCCCGGCGCAGGTAGCCCTTGCTCTGCAGTGTCGAAAGCTGGTACGAGACGCTGGAGGTGCTGGTCAGGCCGACCGCCTCACCAATCTCCCGCATCGACGGGGGATAGCCGCGGCGCTGCACGGAGTCCCTGATCACCTGCAAGACCTTCCGCTGCCGCCAGGTGAGCACGTGGTTCGGGTCCGGCTCTTCGGGCATCTCCGCAACCACCAGGGGAACGCTTCCCTTGGGCTTGCGGCCCGGTTTGCCTTTGGGCCTTACCGTGCCTTCCCCGGGCGGCGCGTCGCTCTCCACGCTGCGGCCCATGTGCTCACCTCCGGAACTCGTGCCTGACTACTGTGCCGACGTTAGCGCTTGCCGCCCTATACATCAAACATCTGTTCGACGCGCCGCAAAAATGTCGTACGCCACGGGTACAACAGAATCGTACGAGCATTCGATCGAACTATAGTCTGATCGAACAGTAGTGCGATAGAACTCTCGTTCGAGCAGAGAGGGGCCCACGATGAGCGTGATGACCGCGGGAGAGCAGAGGCGGCGCGCCGGGGCGACACGCGGGCGCCCACTGGCGGCAGGCACGCCGGGCCAGCAAACCGTGACGGCGGGTGAGCGGCGGCCAGGCCCGGCGACATCACGACGACGGAATGGGGCAGCAGGGCAGAGAACCCGGCACCTGACCGTGGTTCCCCCGCCGCAGCCATCGAAAGCAGCCCCGCCTGCGGCGAGGGGAGCGGCCCCGGCACAGGGTCACGTGGCGCCATCGAAGGCCAGGGGTTCTCAGGCTGTGCCACCCCAGGCCACGGGCTCTCGGGGAGTGCGGCCCGAGACGGCGCGGCCCGAGACCGCGCCGCCCGGCGTGGCCCGGCCCCAGGGCGCGCGGCTCACGCGGGGCCAGGCGGCGCCGCCCGGCGCGGCCCGGCCCCAGGGCGCGCGGCTCACGCGCGGCCAGATGGCGCGGCCCGGCGTCACGCGGTCCGGCGTGGCCTTGCCAGAAACGGCGCAGGCCCGGACGGTCCGGACCCGGGTCCGGCTGACCCGGCGCGGCCGGATAGTGGTCGCAGCACTCATCACGGCTTGTGTGGTGCTGGTGGCAGCGCTCGCCTGGCTGGCCGGGACGGCCAGGGCCGAGGCAGCCGGCAGCGGCTCGCCCGCGGGCGCTGTGTATCACAGCCTGCGTTCGATGGTGGTCCAGCCAGGCGAGAGCCTGTGGACGATCGCGACGCACGCCGACCCGGCAGGCGACCCGCGCGCCGTCATGCAGGAGATCATCGACATCAACGCCCTGCACGGCACGTCGGTCCAGCCCGGCCAGCGCCTGTGGCTGCCCCGCGGCTGACCGCCCGGCCCGCCACTGCGGCTACGCAGCCCTGCCCCGGCACCCTGACAGCGCCTGGCACGCTGGCGGTCCCCGGCACGCCGGGCACGACCGCCGCCACGCCGGGCACGACTGGGCGCCACGCCGGCGCATAGCCGAAATCGAAGGGAATCCGGCGTTGCCGCGTGGCGGGTATTGCGCCGGGGATCGTTCTGCGGTAGACACAACATGTAGTAGTTACAACAGTGTGGTTCATCCACAAGTTGTGTTCACAGGAACCGGCTCCGTGGTCGGTGCGGGAGGTGATCGCGTGTTCTGTCCATACTGCAGGAACCCGGACAGCCGCGTCATGGACAGCCGCACTGCCGACGACGGCGCCGCGATCCGCCGTCGGCGGGCGTGCCCCTCGTGCGGGCGCAGGTTCACCACCCAGGAAACGGTGATCCTGATGGTGGGCAAGCGGAGCGGGGCCACGGAGCCGTTCACCCGTGACAAGATCGTCAACGGCGTGCGACGGGCCTGCCAGGGCAGGCCCGTCACGGAGGACCAGCTGGCCATCCTTGCCCAGCAGGTCGAAGACGAGATGCGCTCGCGCGGCTGCGCGGAGGTGTCTTCGCACGAAGTGGGGCTTGCGATCCTGCGCCCGCTGCAGGAGCTGGATGAGGTCGCCTACATGCGGTTCGCCTCGGTTTACCGGGGGTTCGAGTCCCTAGATGACTTTGAGCAAGAGATTGGGGCGCTGCGTTCGGCACGCAACGGTGCCGGGCACGGCGACACTCGCGCGCTGACGCCCTGACCAGGGCATACGAAATTATCGGCATGGGCCTGGCCATAGGCCCGCAAGGGGTCCGGGCGGACTCCGGAAGGGGGACGACATGACCGAGACGGCGAGTGGTGCCACGTCGCGTGGTGGCGGGAAGGCGCAGAAGGGTCTCACGATCCAGCGCATCCACACCCGCGAGGGAGTTCATCCCTACGACGAGGTCACCTGGGAACGCCGCGATGTCGTCATGACCAACTGGCGTGACGGCACGGTCAACTTCGAGCAGCACGGAGTGGAGTTCCCCGATTCCTGGTCCGTGAATGCCGCCAACATCGTGACCACCAAGTACTTCCGTGGCGCGGTCGGGACGTCCCAGCGGGAGTGGAGCCTCAAGCAGCTCGTCGACCGCGTCGTCGGCACATACACCGAGGCGGGCCGCCAGCACGGCTACTTTGCCACCCCCAAGGACGCGGAGATCTTCGACCACGAGCTCAAGCACGCGCTGGTCCACCAGATCTTCAGCTTCAACTCGCCCGTCTGGTTCAACGTCGGCACCAACTCCCCGCAGCAGGTCTCAGCGTGCCAGCCTTACAGCGCACTGGTCAGCACCCCAGCCGGGCTTGTCCCCATCGGCGCGCTGGTCGAGGGCAATGCCCTCGGCACCAAGGTTTACGACGCTGCAGGCGTGACGAAGATCGTGGCCGCCAAGGCGAACGGCGTGAAAGACGTGCTCCGGCTGCACACCAGCGCGGGATACACGTTGGACGTGACCGCAGACCACCTGGTCTGGCGGGCAACCGACACCGCTTCGGGCCGCTTCGTCCCAGCTGGTGGACTTCGCCCTGGAGACCAGCTGCAATGGCACCGTCGGCCGTCTTTCGGCGAAGCGGAGATCGATACGCGAGAAGTGGCAGAAGCTGTGCTCGCTGGTTGGCTCCAGTCCGACGGCTTCGTGGGCCAGTACGACTCCGGCACGAACCAATCGCTGACCATCGAGGCGATGACTGTCACCGATGCGGAACTGGCCTGGGTCACCTCAGCGCTCGATACTGTCTTCCCCGAAATCCACCGCCATGAGCGGAGCGTCCAGACCCAGGACACGCAGCTTGACTGCCGCCGCACCAGGCTCTACGGCGAGGCTCTCCGGGCCTTCGTGGAGCGCTGGGACCTGATGACACGTGGCGTGGACATGGTCGTCCCAGAATGCCTCTACACCGCGCCGCTTCCCGTCGTGGCGGCGTACCTGCGGAGCGTCTTCCAGGCGGAGGGCTTCGTCTCCGCTCGTACGGCGTCCACAGTCGTGGAAGTCGACATGATTTCCGAGCGGCTCATCCGGGGGATGCAGAGCCTGCTGCTGCGTTTCGGGATCTATGCCCGCGTTAGCTTCAAGAAGGATTCTCGGTCGAACCGGCACGGCTGCTGGGCGCTTCGCATCCAGACGACCGGCGACCGGCGGATCTTTGCCGATGAAATCGGCTTCGTGGAGCCAGTGAAGGCAACCAAGCTGGAGAGCAGCTTCGGGCTTCCGGGGCTTGCCGCGAGCGACACCAAGCGCCTGCAGATCGCGCGGATTGAGCCACTTGGCTCGATGGAGGTCTACGACATACAGACCGAGAGCGGTGAGTACCTCTCCGGCGGCCTGAGGGTGCACAACTGCTTCATCCTGTCGGTTGACGACACGATGGACTCGATCCTGGATTGGTACAAGGAAGAAGGCCTGATCTTCAAGGGCGGGTCGGGTTCTGGCGTCAACCTCTCGCGCATCCGGTCGAGCAAGGAGCTGCTCACGTCGGGCGGCACGGCCAGTGGGCCGGTTTCGTTCATGCGCGGCGCCGACGCGTCCGCGGGGACGATCAAGTCGGGCGGCGCCACCCGCCGAGCCGCCAAGATGGTCGTTCTCGACGTAGACCACCCCGATGTTGAGGAATTCATCGAGACCAAGGCGCGGGAAGAGGAAAAGATCCGCGTCCTGCGCGATGCCGGGTTCGACATGGATCTCGGTGGCAAGGACATCACCAGCGTCCAGTACCAGAACGCGAACAACTCGGTGCGGGTATCCGATGAGTTCATGCGGGCCGTGGAGAAGGGCAGCACCTTCGGCCTCGCGGCCAGGATGACCGGCGAGGTCCTCGAGACAGTCGACGCGAAGGGCCTGTTCCGAAAGATGGCGCAGGCCGCCTGGGAATGCGCTGATCCAGGAATTCAATACGACGATACAATTAACAATTGGCATACGTGTCCGGAAACTGGTCGAATTACCGCAAGTAATCCGTGTTCCGAATACGTCCATTTGGATAACTCGTCGTGTAATTTGGCGAGTATTAATCTGCTGAAATTCCTAAGCGATTCCGATGAATTCGATATAGCGCGGTTCGAGCGGATCACCGAGCTGGTGATCACAGCGATGGACATCTCCATCTGTTTTGCCGACTTCCCGACTGAGAAGATCACCAAGACCACCCGCGCCTACCGGCAACTCGGCATCGGGTACGCCAACCTCGGCGCGCTGCTGATGGCGACGGGCCACGCCTACGACTCTGAGGATGGCCGGTCGATCGCCGCCGCCATCACGTCGCTGATGACCGGCACCGCGTACCGCCGGTCCGCGGAACTCGCCGCGGTCGTCGGCCCCTACGACGGCTACGAGCGCAACGCGTCCGCCCACCAGCGGGTGATGCGCAAGCACGCCGACGCCAGCGCGCAGATCAAGACCCTCGGTGGCATCGACGAGGCCATCCACGCCGCCGCGAACGCGGCCTGGCAGAAGTGCCTGGCCCTCGGCGAGGCGAACGGGTATAGAAACGCACAGGCGTCGCTGCTCGCGCCCACCGGCTGCCTTACGCCTGATTCCATGGTCACTACCGATCGTGGACTGGTGCGTCTTGGTGAGCTAGGTGACGTCTATGGCGACCGGTGGCAAGGCCTCGATCTCGCTGTCTCGACGGACGAGGGGCCGCGTCGTGCCACCAAGTTCTTCGTGAACGGCGAAGAGCCCACCCGTCTCATCCGCACCGAAGGCGGCTACCAGATCCAGGGAACGCTAACGCACCGGATCAAGATCATCGTGCCCGAGACGAGCGAGTGGCAGTGGCGGCGATTGGCCGACCTCGCACCGGGAGACCTGGTGCCGCTACAGATGGGCACAATGGTGGGAGAGCCGCGGAGTGTTCCCCTGCCGGTGCTCGACCAGGCGTACTGGACGGGCGATCAGTATCTCCGGGTTCCCGACGTCATTACGGCGGAGCTGGCCGAACTCGTGGGGTATTTCATGGGTGACGGCAGTCTGCACGCCAAGGGAATCCGGCTGTGCGTCGCCGATGATGACATGGATGTCGTCGAACGGCTCAGTGTCCTCTCCAAGGAATTGTTCGGCATCACCCCCGCCGTCACCGCCTGTGAGGGGTATCGCGAAGTAACCCTACGATCCGTACGGGTCGCCCGGTGGTGGGAGGCCGCTGGGTTTGCCAAGGAACTGCCGGAGGACGGCCATAGCGGGAAAGGCTGGGTGCCGCGGATCCCATCGGCGATCCTTGAGGCCAACGACCCAGTTATTTACGCAGCCTTCCTCAGAGGCCTCTTCGAGGCCGACGGAACAGTGCTGGCCGGGGTTCCGAGCGTCACGACCGCGCATGCGGACTTCGCAGGTGAGATCCGGTCCCTGCTGTTGGTGCTCGGGCTTGCTGCCACCACTCGGCAGACAACCAGTGGCTGGGGCGGCGACGTCTTTCAAGTTCGGCTGCGCAACATCGATCATGCGCTGAACTTCGACGAGGTCGTAGGGTTCATCGGCGAGCGCAAGGCACGCCTGATGGTGGCTCTTGAGCCAGGTTCATCCGCAAAGAAGGATCTGCTGTTCCTGCCAGGTCAAGTGTGGCAGGACACAGCGCCGACAGGTCATCCCCGGCATGACACGATCATGCAGTCGCTGCGCAAGACTAGCGGCGGTGTGCCCCGCATGCTGGTGCGTCGGCTGTTCGAAGAGACTCGGGATGCGCGGCTCGGCGCGGCGCTCGGATACCTATTCGAGCGGGTGGCGGCCAACGAAGACGGCGGAGTCCAGCCGACGTACGACCTGTCGGTTCCCGACAACGTAACCTACGTCGCCAACGGCATGGTGAGCCATAACACCATCGGGCTCATGATGGACTGTGACACCACTGGTGTCGAGCCGGACCTAGCGCTGGTCAAGTTCAAGAAACTCGTCGGCGGCGGTTCCATGCAGATCGTCAACCGGACCGTCCCGCGGGCGCTGAAGGGCCTGGGATACCAGGACGAGCAGATCGAGGCGATCACCGAGTACATCGCCGAGCACGGTCACGTCGTGGACGCGCCCGGGCTGCGGCCCGAGCATTACGAGGTCTTCGACTGCGCCATGGGCGAGCGTGCCATCAGCCCCATGGGGCACGTGCGGATGATGGCCGCGGTCCAGCCTGGGCTCAGTGGCGCCATCTCAAAAACGGTCAACATGCCAGAAAGCGCCACAATCGAGGACATAGAGAAGATCTACTTCGAAGGCTGGAAGCTGGGTCTCAAGGCCCTGGCGATCTACCGGGACAACTGCAAGGTGGGCCAGCCGCTGTCGGATGCCAGGAAGAAGACGTCCACGGCGCCAGCGCCCGCCGCCGAGCCCGTGCGGGAGGTGCGCCCGGTGCGCCGTCGGCTGCCCCGGCAGCGCCCGGCCAGCGTGACCAGGTTCTCGGTGTCGGGCGCGGAAGGGTACATGACTGTCTCCAAGTACCCCGACGACGGCGTGGGCGAGGTCTTCCTCAAGCTGGGCAAGCAGGGTTCCACGCTGGCGGGCGTCATGGACGCCTTCTCGATGGCGATCTCCATCAGCCTGCAGTACGGGGTCCCGCTGGAGAAGTGGGTAGAGAAGTTCACCAACATGCGCTTCGAGCCGGCCGGGGTCACCGATGACCCGGACATTCGTATCGCAAGCTCGGTGATGGACTACGTGTTCCGCCGCCTGGCGCTGGACCACCTGCCCTACGACACGCGCTCCGAGCTGGGCATCCTGTCCGCGGCCGAACGGGCCGCCCAGCTTGCCGGGGAAGACCCCGGCGCGGTCGCCGCCGAGGACATGGACCCGGCGGAGATGGCGCAGTCCGCCCCGCGCGAGCGGCAGCCGGAACCCCCGGCGCACCGGGAACAGGCCGCCGGCCGGGCAGAGTCGCCCCAGCCGTCGGCACCCGGCCGCCCCGAACGGCAAGAGCCACCCACCAGCCCGCGGAACGACCAGACGGCTGCCGGGCCGCACAGTTCGACCGAACTGCTGGAGTCACATCAGGGTCGCACCGCGGACGCGCCACTGTGCCTCATCTGTGGCACCAAGATGCGCCCGGCCGGCAGTTGTTACGTCTGCGAAGGCTGCGGCGCCACCAGCGGTTGTAGCTAGTTCTGGGCACTGCCTGACAGTGAATTGCCTGTTCAGGCGGGTCCCCGTTGTCAGCAGGGGACCCGCCTACCGGCCTTGATCATCGCGACGGTTGCATTTGATGCAACCCGGGGGCACCCCCGACAAGCGCCAGAGCTGCAGCGAGCCGTGGACCGTGAACCTATCAACAAACCAACTAAACATGCTAATCAAGGCTAGGATTAGTTTGTTTAGTGGGTTTGCTTAGGAGGTTTCGTGCGCAGCTTCGCCGATCTTGACGCGCTCATCGGACGGGTGCCAGCCCATGTGGTTGCCCGGCTCAGTGCGCTCGACTTCGGACGGGGCTCCGGAGCGCTATACCGCGACCAAATGCCCGGACTGCTCACCGAGCTCGCCGACCGGGCTCGCGTCCAAAGCATCACCGCATCCTCCGCGATCGAAGGGGTCGTGGTGGCGGACGCTGGCCGCGCCGAGCGGATCATCAACCGGCGCACCTCTTCGCTGCGCAACCGGAGCGAACAGGAACTGGCCGGCTACCGCGACGCCCAGGACTATCTATTCCAGGAGGACTGGCGCCCGCTGAATGTCGGCCTGATCCTGCACCTGCATCGGCTGCTCTTCGCCCATACTGCTATGTCCGGTGGGGCGTTCAAGACCGAGGACAACCTGGTTGCGGGCCGCTCACCAGACGGTTCAACGACCGTCCGCTTCAAGCCGGTGTCCGCCGCCATAACCCCTTTTGCCATTGACGACCTCATCGGCCGTTACTACCAGGCGGTCGCCGCTGGAGAGCACCATCCAGTGCTGCTGACCGGACTGTTCATCCTCGACCTTATGGTCATCCACCCCTTTGAGGACGGCAATGGGCGAGTGGCCCGCCTGCTTACCAACGCCATGCTCACCGACCACGGGTACACCATTGGACGCTACGTGAGCATCGAGCTAGCCGTAGCGGAGTCGGCGGACGCCTACTACCAGGCGCTCTTGGAGTCCACCCATGGCTGGCACGAAGGCGCCGCCGACCCATGGCCGTGGCTCAGCTATTTCACCAGCGTGCTTGCCGACGCCTACACCGTGTTCGCCGCTCGCGCAGCCTCAGCGAAGACCCCCGGAACCAAGCAACAGCGCATCCGCAGGCACATACTGCGCCATGCGCCAGTCACGTTCCGCCTCGCCGACATCAGGACAGCCGTGCCAGGTGTCAGCGACCAGACCATCAGGCTCGTTCTGGAACAACTCAAGCACGAGGGCGAGGTCAGATCTGACGGGACCGGCCGCTCTGCAACCTGGACCCGGACGAACACCGCACCCTCCGAATAAGTGCTCTGCGCCAGTATTGCGGGTAGCTTCATCGGGTGATGTCGCGCTGTCCAGAGGCTGTTCGTTGCATCAGATGCAACGGACTTGAACGTGAGAAGCGTCGTCCCCACGGCCCCTGAGGTGTCAGGAAGCGGACATCGAGTTTGCCGGGCCTTTCAGCAGCCTACTGCCGCTACTTTGATCCCATGAGGCACCAGCGGCTGAGTTCACTCGGGCGGCGGGGTGAACTCGTGCAGGTGGCTGCTCCCCGGCGCCGGCCTCCACCCGCCGCACCACCCTGCGTCTGGGATCCACGTCATTTTCCGGACGCGGTTCACCGGTTATTTCTTCGTAACTGGTCAGGTGTGCTGCTCAATTGGACGTTAAGAACCGGCCCCGCCGATGACGGCGATGCTGCGTGGTGACGGCCGAGGGCCGGCTAGCGAGCCGCCGCTGCGGTGTCCCTTGACAGCCAGCTCACCGGATCGTCGTTCTTCAGACAGTGCCGGGCGGCTGCGTAGACGTCGGTGAGGTCGGCATCGGGGTCAGTGCCCAGGCTGGGGCTCAGCCCGGCCCACCATAGGATGCCGTGCATCCACCAGAGGCGCAGGTCTTCGAGTCGGCTCTGGTCAAGGCCCGCCGGGACCCAGCCGGCCAGGAACCGTTCCACGAGGAGTGCCGGGTCCGCGGCCCCGAACCGGAGCAGGATCTCCAGCGCCAGCGCTGCCTGCGACCCACCCGCGTGGCGCTGCGCCGAGACCTGGCCAGTCGATTGGGACGAACCGCCCGTCCCGGGCCTGGAGCAGCTCGCCTGCCCAGCCCCCGAAGCTGTCGAACGTTTCCGGGCGGCTCAGCGTCTCGCTCACATGATCGATGAAGGTGCGTGCCCAGGCTGGGCAATCCGGCCGGGCCAGGAGCTGCGCGTACTGCGTCTTCCGCCACTGCACGCCGATCGCGACGGACTGTTCGGGGCTGTCGGCTCGCGGCACCTGTCGCCAGTCGAGGGACTCGATTCTGCCGCTGCAGTCGCCCAGCCAGTGGGCCACATCGAGGGCACCGGCCCGGTCGCTGGTCCACAACTCCGCCATCGCACGGTTTGCCTGCGGTGGATGTGCCAGCTCAGGCGTGATGTGGAAGTCGATGCCCAGATCCGGTAGGTCGTCGGACGTGTGCTCGAACTCCAGCACCTCGGGGATTCCCAGG
The DNA here is from genome assembly GCA_963734725.1 of uncultured Actinomycetes bacterium. Taxonomy (GTDB): domain Bacteria; phylum Actinomycetota; class Actinomycetes; order Streptosporangiales; family Streptosporangiaceae; genus DASXKD01. The sequence goes on along the minus strand of CAVTIX010000009.1, from coordinate 672,273 downwards.
CGCCGCATGGCCGGAAAGGCGCCGATCTCCCTCCAGACGGCCCGGATGCCATGGGTAGCCATCTTGAGAATCCGGGGCGACCGGTTCGACGTGAAGCTCAGGCGGAACACGTCGGCATCGTCGGAGGGGATCCATGCAACGCTGTCCAGGTCCGGGTAGAGGGCTCCGGCGATCGCCCGCGCGGCGGGCTCGTTGGGTGTTCGCGATCGTGGAGCGCCCATTGCCCCAACCATAGATGCCCCCGCGTCGGACAGCAGGCCTCGGCGTTCTCGCGGGTCCTGCGCTGATGTCCGGTTCCATGGTTCGCCGTGAGGAGCGGCCATCGACTTCCGCGCGCCACCCGATAACAACGGAACCGAGCGCGACATACGAATAGCCAAGCTGAACCAGAAAGTATCCGGCTGCCTGCGCACCATGACCGGCGCCCGCCAGTTCTGCGCCATCCGCAGCTACCTGTCCACCGCCGCCAAACACGGCATCGGCTTCTTCGACGCCCTGGTCATGCTCACCCAAGGCGAGCCCTGGATGCCCGCTGCGGCCTGATCGACACCCCGCGGTTTCGGCTACTGAGCTGGAGGGGGGTGCGGGCCTTCCTGGTCCAGCTGCCGTCGGCACTGGCGGAACGATACTTGTGCCGTGGAGCAACTCGCTACGAAACTGGCCGCGATTCCCGGGGTTGTGGCGGTCACCCTGGGCGGGTCGAGAGCATCGAACACGGCTGTCGAGGGTTCGGACTGGGATTTCGGGCTCTACTACCGCGGCAGCCTCGACCCTGCGGACATCGTCGCGCTGGGCTGGCCGGGCCGGGTCTTCGCTCCGGGCGAGTGGGGCCGCATCGTCAACGGTGGGGCCTGGCTGACGATCGAGGGCGCCAAGGTCGACCTCATTTACCGGGACCTCGACGAGGCCCTGCGCTGGACCGCGGCCGCCGAGGACGGCCGGTTCGAGATTGACCGCGAAGTCGGCTACGTGGCCGGGATCGCCACCTACGTTCTGGCGGGGGAGCTGGCCCTTGGCAGGGTGCTGGCCGGTGACCTGCCCCGCCCGGGGTTCCCGCCGAAGTTGCAGCAGACCGCGCCGGCCGCCTGGTCCCGGCTCGCCGCGGGGGGCGCTGCACTTTGCCGAGGTCCACGCCGGGCGCCAGGACCGGGTGGCCAGCCTGGCGAACTTGTGCCAAGCGGTGCTGGCTACGGCCCAGGGCCGCCTGGCGGCCGCTGGCGAATGGGTGCTCAACGAAAAACGGCTTACCGAACGTGCCGGGCTGGGCAGCGTTCAAGACCAGCTCCGCCGGCCTGAGCAGGACCTGGGTACGCTCGTGTCCGGCGTCCGGGCCTCTCTGGAACTGAGGGACGACGTCTGGATGGACGCGTGACGTGGGCGCGAGGTGCTGGGTATGCGGCGGCTGCGGCCAAGCAGCGAGGCGGAGATGATCGGGCTGTTCCTGCGCACCGAGCTGCCTGCCGCCCGGTTCCGGGACAAGCTTCAGGCGCTGCTGGACCAAGCTGGCCTGCCCGAGCGCCTCATCACTGCTCCCAACCTGGACGACCCGGCCGAGAACCAGGCACGCGAGCAGCTCCTGACTCAGCATCGCGAATATGGCACCCGCACCGGGCTTTTCGGCGGCTTCCGGCATGATGTCTGCTGGGAGTGGATGGCCATCACCCCGGCCGAGCTGACCACGGTCAGGTATGTCGACTACGACTACTGGGTCGAGCTGTCGGGCGGCACCTGCCTGGCGGCCGACGCTGCTCCCCGTATCCGCGCGGGCGTAGCCCCGTTCGGGGTGAGCAGCGACTGGGCGTTGGGCATGGCCCAGGCGATCGCCGACGGAGCCTGGTTCCCGCCGCTGATCCTGGTCACGACCGGCCCCTCCGGCGGCTTGGTAGTGCTGGAGGGCCACTGCCGCCTGACCGCGTACATGCTGCGCCCGGACCGGTTGCCGCCGGAACTGGAAGTGCTGGTCGGCACGTCGCCGGGCGCGGCTGGCTGGCGTGGCCTGTAGCAGCCGACTCAAAAACGATCGATGACACGCGCTTCGTTCCGCATCTCGTGCTGCACGAGACCGAGGCAAGGGTGTGACGCTCGGGTTACGTAGGGGCTCGGAGAATACTGCACCTCCGAATAAGTGCACTGCCCCAGTATTGTGGGCCTTCTACAACAGGAAACTGGCTGATCAGGTGGGGTGCAAGCGGTTGCTTGCACCCCACCTGATGCGCTCCCCGGGCGCCTCATGATGCGTTGGATGCAACGTAGCGCGATCGGCAGCCCGGGTGCCTGCGTGAGCATCGCGCAAGTTGTGCTGGGCGATCCCACCATTGGTATGATTAGCGGCATGAGCGAATCTCCCGGCACCGAGAAACTGTCGGCCACCGTTCCTAAGGGACTTGCCGCCCAGATCCGCGAGCGCGCTGGCAGGGGCAATGTGTCGGCCTACGTTACGCATGCTCTGTTGCGCCAGCTCGAGCATGATCGTCTTGGCGATCTGGTTGCCGAGCTAGAACAGGTGCATGGGCCGGTCACCGGCGATGAGGTGGCGGCAGCCCGGTCAGAGTGGCCCCCCGGATGAGTCCCAGAAGGCGGGTACGTGCCGGCGGCACCGGAGTAATGGTGCTTGACAACGAGGGAGTGTCGAAGGCGGCCACCGACCGTGCCATGTATGTGCGGCTGAAAGTGGCCTACGATGACGGGCACCGTGTGCTGACCTCCGCCGCGGTTCTCGCCGAGGGTCTTCGCGGAACTAGTCGCGATGCCGGGCTGCACCGAGTGCTGGCCCGTGTGGCCGTGGAGCCGGTCAGCGAAGCAATCGGGCAGCAGGCGGGGCATCTGATCGGCGCGGCGGGAATGTCGGCCGCGCAAGCGGTGGATGCGATGGTGGCCGCCACCGCGATAACGGAAGCAGAGCAGGCAGAAGCCGCTGATCGGGTGGCATCCGTACTGATCGTCACGTCCGACCTGCCGCATCTGACCAAACTTGTGGCGGCCCGGACTGGCGTCGCGGTTGTGCATGTCAGCAAGCTGGGCAGCGCCTCCTGACCACAAGAACCCGGCGCGCCGGGACACGACTCTGGCCTCCTCGGAGAGTCCGGGCCGGTGCTCGCGTAAGTGGCCGAATCTGGCGTGGCGGCCTGACCCTCACGTAAGACCTGTAATCGGTGCTGGATCACACTCTGGCGGTGTCGCGGTGCAGGCGCCAGACGGCGCCGGTCACGAAGATGGCGAGCCACACGGCCAGGTTCAGGATCCAGCCCCAGTGAAGGGTTGAACCAAGCAACAACGCGTCCGCGAGCACATCCCGCACCACGCGCCAGCCAGGTTCCGCCTTGCCGACATCAGGACGGCCGTACCAGCTGTCAGTGACCAGGCCATCCGGCTCGTCCTGGAGCAACTCAAGAACGAAACAAGGTCCGAGCCGCCGGAACCGGCCGCGCCGCAACCTGGACCTGGGCGAACACTGCAGCCTCGGAATAAGTGCCCTGCCCCAGTGTTATGCGTCGCAAAACAGAAGAGTTCACAGCTCAGGAGGGGTATGGTCGGATGGTCGCACCCTCCTGAGCGCTAACCGGACGCCGTTCGTTGCCTTTGATGAAACCCAGGAACCCGTTCGGACTGGTTGAGACGCGGGACTTTCATTCGTTTCTTGCGACTTCGGGTCCGGTGATTCGTGCCAGCAGCGGGAAGGTGGCCGCGATGATGCCGAGGGCCACCACGATCCCGGCCGCGGTGAGCAGGTAGTAGGCGGCGCCGGGCGCGACCATCGGGTGCTGCTGCGCCTCGGAGGCGAACATGGCGGCGCCGGCGAACCCGGTGCCGATCGCGACGGCGGCGACGGAGAGCAGCGGGACGGCGCCTTCCAGCGCGACGACGCGGCGCAGGGTGGCGAGCCGGGCGCCGGTGAGCCGCAGCAGGCTGAACGGCCGCTTGCGGTCGGCGAGCCCGGCCGCGATGCCCGCCGCCAGCGTGCAGCCGGCGATCGGCAGGCTGACCAGGATCACTACGTTCGCGAGCTGCTGGTAGGCGCTGTTCTTGGAATTGTCCTGCGCGACCAGGTCGCCGATGGTGGACGGCACGGCGACGGCGGGGTAGGCGCGTGCGTTCACGAGCACCGTCCTGGCCTGCTCGACCGCTTGCGTGCTGCCGTTCGCCGCCACGTTGATGGCGTCCACGCCCAGGGTGTCCAGCCGCGGGGCCGGGACGTTCGCGGCTGGCCAGGTGATCGTGGTGGCGTCCGTGCCGAACAGGGGGCCGTCGAACCCGTCCGCCGGGAACTTCACCGTTGCCGCCCCTGCCGGGCAGCGGCCAAGGGCGGGAACGGTCGCGAGTTGCGCGCACGAGACCACGCCGGCCGGGACCGGACTGGTGCTGCCGAGATTGCTGGCGAAGGCGCGAAATGTTCCGGGAATGGTCAGCCCCGGGGCCGCGCGGACCACCAGCACCCCCCGCACGCCATGAATCCCGCTCAGCCGTGCCGTCAGCGCCGCGACAGGCGCGGCCGGCCCCGGGGCCGCCGTGCCCGCGCGTGCTCCCGGCATTCCCGGGACGCTGCCGACGGCCGCCTGGTTCGATGCCGATACCTGGTTGGTCAGCACGTTCACCTCGGCGGCGCCGGCCCACCGGGTGAGGTTCTTGGCGTTCTGCGTGGTGATCGCCACCACGGCCACGGTGGTGATGAACAGGGCGAGCACCAGGCCGCTGACGGCGCGGAAGGCGGCCTTGGGGTCGTCGGCGAGGCGGCGGGCGGCGAGCAGCGAGGCGGGGCGGCTGGTCCACCGGGCCATGCCCCTGGCCGCGGCCATGGTGAGCCACGGGCCCGCGATGAGCAGGCCGACGATGATGAGCAGGAAGCTGGACGCGAACGCCTGGATCTGCCCGGGGATGGAGGCCGGGTGGCCGTGGACGGTCCAGAAGCCGAGCTCGGCCAGGCCGGCCAGCAGCGGCACCACCCGCCAGGCCCGCGGCGGCTCCGGCGTCGCCCGGCGGGCGACGCCGAGCGGGGAGATGTGCACCCGGCGCAGCGCCCTGCGCGCGGCCACGGCGGCGAAGGCGGGCACGCCGATCGCGACCACAAGGATGTCCGCCAGGCTGAGCGACAGCTCGGCAGGGAAGAACGGCTGGCCGATGAACGGGATGCCCGCGACCGGGATGCGCAGCAGGAAGAAGATCCCGAACCCGGCCGCCACTCCGAGAATCCCGGCCACCGTCGATTCGGTGGCGGCGAGCAGGGAGACCTGCCTGCGGGTCGCGCCGGCCAGGCGCATCGCCGCGAACCGTTCCTCGCGGCGGGCGGCCGACAGCCGGGTCGCGGTGGCGATGAAGATCAGCACCGGGGCCAGGATGGCCAGCGCCACGACGGACAGGATGAGGTCGATGCTGCTCTTCCCGCCTCCCGAGTCGGGCGGGGTGTAGGTCAGGCCCTTGGGGTTGGCCTCCGTCGGGGGGACGGGCCAGCCCACCTCCGTTGTGGAGATCGACGTCACCGGCACGCTGTGCGGAGTGTGCGCGAGCTGCGCCGGGGTGCGCCCGACGACGATGACCAGGGAGTCCGGCGACGGCAGCGCGGCGTCGCCGATCATGCCGGCCAGGCGGCCGGGGTAACGGCCGGCCAGCTGGTTCGCCGGGGTGCTGCGCAGCAGCGCGGCGAGCGCGGGCGAGGCGTAGTACTGGCCGGGTCCGGGGTCCTGGGGGATGCCGGGCGGCACTGGGGACGAGGTGCCGGTGGCGGCCACGTCGAAGCGGTTGATCGTCTGCCCGTTGAAGATGTCGCTGCGGGGGTGCCACCACAGCGAGGCGACGCCCGTGGCCCGCCCCGGGGGCACCCACGCGGTGCCGGTCCAGAACCAGGCGTGGCGGTTGTTCCAGGCGGTGACCGCGTTGGTCGCGGCCACGGCGGCCAGCAGCAGGCCGACGCCCAGGCCGACCGCGACGGCCAGGACGGCCAGCCGGGTGACCGCCTCGCGGCCGCCGTTGATCGCCAGTCGCAGGCCGAGGGGGATCACGGCCTGGCCCCGGTCAGGGTGCTGACCGTGCCGTCGCGGACGATGACCTCGCGGTCGGCGTAGGCGGCGACCCGGGCGTCGTGGGTGACCAGGACGACGGTGGTGCCGTGCTCGCGGGCCGCGGCGGTGAGCAGGTCCATCACCAGCTCCCCAGACACCGAGTCCAGCGACCCGGTCGGCTCGTCGGCGAACAGCACCTGCGGGCCGGCGACCAGGCCGCGGGCCAGCGCGACCCGCTGCGCCTGCCCGCCGGACAGCTCCCCAGACCGCCGGTGCTCAAGCCCGTCCAGGCCGAGCGTGCCGAACCAGTTCCTGGCCGCGGTCATCGCCGGGCCGCGGCGGGTGCCAGACAGCAGCAGGGGCAGGGCGACGTTCTCTTGCGCGGTCAGCTCGGGGACCAGCTGGCCGGACTGGAACACGAACCCGAACCGGTCCCGGCGCAGCGCGCTGCGCCGGTCGTCGCTCAGGGCGTCCAGCCGCTGCCCGCCGAACCAGACCTCGCCCTGCTCGGGTACCAGGATGCCCGCCAGGCAGTGCAGCAGGGTGGACTTGCCCGATCCGCTCGGCCCCATGACCGCGACGATCTCGCCCTCCCGGACGCCCAGCGACGCGCCGCGCAGCGCCGGCGTTTCGCCGAACGACTTCACCACGCTCCGCGCCTCGACGATGTTTCCGGTCTTGAGCCCCGCCACGGCGGGGAGGTTCGCGGTCATCAGTGCACTGCCCGTGCGAGCAGGTCCAGCCGGGCCGCGGTGTGATCGATCCATCGCAGGTCAGCCTCCAGCCGGTAGAGCGCGTGGTCGGCGAGCAGCACGCCGACCTGATCGGAGCCATGTTTGAGTTCTGTGAGCTCGCGCATCCGCTGCAGGTGTGCCGCCCGCTGGACGTCCAGGTACTTGTCGGCCGGCCGACCGAGCATCAGCGCGAGCACCACCTTGGCGAATAGTTCGCTCTGCAGGTCCGGTTCCGGCGGGGCCGGCTCGGCCAGCCACCGCTGCACCTCCGCGATCCCCGCCTCGGTGATCACGTACCGGCGCCGTTCCGGGCCGGCCCCCTGCTCTACTGGGCCGGGGATCGCCTTCCCGTCCCTGGCCAGCCGGGACAAGGTCGCATACACCTGGCTGTAGCGCAGCGGCCTGCCCCGGCCGAAGTACGCGTCGTAGTCCCGTTTCAGGTCATACCCGTGACTTGGCCCCCGCTCAAGCAGGCCAAGCAGTGTCAGCGGAACAGTCACAACCGAGAGAATACTCCAAGAGTATTCTCTCGGTCAATAGCTGCTCCGGCTGAAGCCGCGCTGGGGCCACGCGGAACTGCGCGACGATGTCGCCGATGGTGGACGGCGCGTAAGGGGACACCATGAACATCACCACTCGTACCGGGCGACGGCTGGCCGCGGCGATGGTCGGCTGTTGCGCGATCCTGCTGCCCGGCGCGGCCCTGGCCGCGCCGTCCGGACCGGCGCCATCCGCAACGGCCGCATCGGCCCGTCCCGCGGCGCACGCGGTTGCGCCCGCGTGTGAGATGCCCGGGCTCGTCATCTGGCTGGACACGAACGGGGACGCGGCCGCCGGCAGCGTCTACTACAAGCTGCAGTTCACCAACCTGTCCGGGCACACATGCACGCTGAACGGCTTTCCGTTCATCAACGCGGTCAGCCTGACCGGCGGCCTGCACGGCCACCGGGCCGCGTTCACCGGCGGGCCCGCACACCAGGTGACCCTGGGCCAAGGGCAGACCGTCGCAGCGGCGCTCCAGATCGTGAACGTCCTCAACTTCCCCGTGTCCCAGTGCAAGCCGGTCACCGCCGCCGGGTTCCGGGTCTTCCCGCCGAACCAGACGAGAGCGAAGGTCGTCCCGTTCCCGTTCGGCGCGTGCTCGGCGAGCGGACCGGTGTACATGTTTGTGCGGCCGGTCATGAAGTAGCCTGCTCAGCCGCTAACGTGCGTGGCGGCCCCGGCCACGGGGGCCGCCACGCACGCCGGCCGTGAGCGTCAGGGCACGGTGACCGGCTGGATGGCCACCGTGCCGAGGGTGGGGTCAAGCTCCGTGTCCTGCGAAACCCCTTCCGGCGTGATCACATCCACGGCCTTCGGCACCGTGGCCGGGTCCGCCGAGCAGATCGCCGCGGTCCCGCCCGGCGCGCAGACGCCGAACTGGAACGGCTGAGCGGTTGGCGCGAACCCGCGGGCTTGGTCGGGGCTGAACCCGTCCTGCCCGGTCAGCACCACGGTGAAGCCCCAGCCCGAGCCCGGGGTGCCAAACGCCGACTCGGGCAGGGCGATCGTGATGGTCCCGTCGGACTGCGACATGAGCACCTGCGGGGTCCCCACCGAGTTCCCGGACGCGTCCTGCCACACCGGCGACGCAAAACCTTGCACCTCCAGCCGCTGGCTCCACGCCCCGGACGAGTCGATCGTGTAGTTGCGTGTCGGGAACGCGGCGTCCGTGGACGTGGTCGCGGCCCCGGGCGTGTGCACGTACACGTCCAGCAGCTGCGCCCCGCCGACAACGCCGAACGTCGCGGCCAGGTTGGCCACCGTGGCCCGCAGGTAGGCGGTGGTGCCGTCGCTGAGCACCTGGAACCGGGTCAGGTCGAACGCGCCGGGCTTGAAGTCCCCGGACGTCGGGTACTGGTAGGTGCCGGGCCCGTTGTCGTCCCCGGCCAGGTCGCTGACGTCGAGCACCGTGGCGCCGCCGCCTTCGTTGCTGACCGTCACCTGCGCGTACCCGGTGTTCCGCAAGCCGTGCGTGCTGGCGCCGACGGTGATCGCGTTGCTGCCGAACCCGATCGGCACCGTCGCGGAGAACGACCCGTCCGCGGCGGCCGTCGTGGACGCCACCGACGACGCCCCGCTGGTGGCGTCCACCGATGACACGCTCACCTTCGCGCGCGGCGCGGTGGTCCCGGTCACGGTCGTGGACGTCGCCGCGAGCGTGCTCCCGTTCGCCGGGGTGGTGATCGTCACGTTCAGCACGCCGGGCGCCCTGTGCGCCACGTACCGCCGCGTGGTGAACTGCGGCGTCTCCGGCGTGCGGCCGGTGGCCAGCGCCAGGATCAGCCGCAGTTCCTGAGCCTGCGCCCAGGTCAGCGGGGACGCCGACCCGGCCGCCTTGCCGTCAGTGAAACCGATGGACGCGGTCAGCGGGTCGCTGCCGAACGGGGAAGCGGGCAGGTCCGGGTTCTCCCACGCCTGCTCGGGCGCCAGGCCCACCCCGGAGGAGAAGCTCTCGATCGCGGTCAGCAGGGACGCCGCGCCCCTCAGGTGGTGCTCGGCGACGTCGGATTCGGCCCGCTCACCGGACAGCACCGGCCACAGGTGCCCGGTGCCGATCCCGGTGGGCGCCCACGGCGCGCCCACGGTCGAGCACGTGGTCTGGCTCGGCTGGTAGCAGTCGCCGTACCCGTCCGCGCTGCCCTGCGCGGCCGAGTTGCCGTACCGGTAGTATCCGGTCCCGCTGGGCGTGGACACCGCGATCTGCTTGTCCCACACACCGAGCGAGGCCTGCACGTCCGGGTCGCGGACCGGCAGTTCGCCGAGCCGGACCAGTTCCTGGAACCCGCCGTCCAGCACGGCCCGCTGGTCCAGGGTCGGCCCGCCGTTGCCCAGGCCGTAGCTGATCGCAGCGTTGGGGTCGCCGGTCTTCGACAGCCGGATGAAGTAACCCGGCCCATCCGGCCCGGTGGTCGTCACCGTCCAGGACTTGATGTTCCGCTGGAAGTCGTCCGCGGTCGCCTGGTAGACCCTCGCCCGCGCCGGGTCGCCGTGCTCTCCGGCGATCACCGACGCCGCGGTCAGCCCGGCGATCTCGGCGGCGATCGTCGACGGCGAGTAACCGGTCTGCTCCTCCCACCGTTCGACCCCGAACGAGGGCCCGTGCGCGACCAGGAAATCGGCCGCGGGCCTGATGTGGCCCCGCCACAGCGCGGTGTTCCCGCCCAGGCCCGCCTGCAGAGCCATCACGATCGGGTACGACGTCTCGTCCAGCTGGGTGCCGCCGGTGTCGGGCGCGGTCTTGCCGTTGAGCAGCGAGTTGCGCGGCATGGACCCGTCGGCCTGCTGCTGGCGGTCGAACAGGAATCGCGTCGCGGCGCGCGCGGTGGCCAGGTCCCCGTCGACGAGCAGCCCGGTGAACGCCTCGTACAGGTCCCGGGCGAACACCTCACGGTAGGAGCCGAAGTAGGACGGCGCGCCATTGGCGAAAACCCCGGCCGGCACCGACTGCCCCCACGGGCTGGCCAGCGACGCCACGATCGCGCCGGGGAAGGTCTTGTCCACGCTGGCCTTGAGCACGTTGGCGGACAGGTAATAGTGCCGGATAGCCCCGGGTTGCTGCCGGACGGCCGTACCGGAGGCGCCCCCGGACGGCGGCCGCAGCCCGGCGTCATACCGGAACCAGCCCCGCAGGTAGTTCAGCTCGGCCGTCGCGAACGGCTGGCGCAGCGAACGCCTCGCCGTAGCCACCGCCGAGGCCTGGTCGCGGCCAAAACCCAGGGCCAGGGTGACTGAGTGACCACGGGCAGGCGTGACGTCCTCGGCCGCGGTGATGTGGCCGTCCGGCGCGGAGTCGAACGGCGTCAGCACATGGTCGCTGTCAAGCTGGATGAGGCCGTCGCTGATGCTGCCCGCGTACCCGACACTCGCGGCCGGCGAGGAGAGGCTCGCGTCCAGGGCCATGTACGTCGGCACCGCGTAGTCGCGGTTGACCGCGTTGGTCACCGTGTTCGTGTTGGAGATCACCGGCACCGGGGATCCGGTCGAGGTGTCGATCACGCCGGTGTTGCCGCCCGCGTTGTCGCTGCCGCCGCCACCGTTGCCGTTGACGTGCGCGTCAACGCGTGCGTAGAGATGAAGATCGTCCAGGTTGGTGCCCGACCCGCGGAGCGCCGCGAGCCGGGTGCGCATCAGCACCGTGTCGCGGGCGGGGTCGGTGATGTAGGTGGTGATGAGCCGGTAGCCGTGGTCGGCGTCGGTCGCGGTCACGGTGCAGGCCATGCCGGTGGGGTCGGCCGCCACCGTATACGTCATGTCCCGCGTCTGCAGGTCGGTGAACGTGGACCCGTCGGTGACGAGGTACTGCAGCGTGCTCACGTTGGTGTTGTCGATGGTGGGCTCGTAGACGTCCGACAGCACCCCGCCCGCCACCGTGTACCAGACCTTCGACCGGGTTCCGGTGGCCGTGCCCACACAGTCCTTACGGGCCAGGTCGAAGTAAGACGGCGCCCCGGGCGCTCCGGGGGCCACATCCGCCGGGGCCGCCCGGCCCGACGGGGCCGCCCGGCCCGCCGGGGCCGCCCGGCCCGCCGCGGACGCCGCGCCGCCGGCGGCGAGCGCGAGCACTGTGGTGATCGCCGCGCTGCACGTCAGCACCGCGGCGCCTGGCCTGCGAAGCAGGGCTACCGACCTCATCGCCACCTCCATCGGAAGAACCGACCGATCGGGCACGAAGGGGAAGACGCCGCCGCCAGCCCCCGAGAGCCCCAGCCGAGCGTCCCGCCGCGACCGGTTTGTGTCAATGCCGGTTCTGCGGGTGGCCAAGCGCGCGTCAAGTGCCCGCAGCGTTTTTTTTGCTGCATAACGACTGCCGCTGATGCCGCCCAGCGCCGCCGCCACCCGCCGTCCGGGGTGCCCAAGGCGCGGCATCCGGGGCACCGGCATAGCCCTTGGACCGGCCGTTTCCGAGGGCGGTATCCGATTGTGTTCCACCCGTAAACGGTCGGTAGTGCGCTATACAAGGATGAGCACGAGGGAGCGATATGCCGCCGAACGACGGATCCGGGCAGGCCACGCAAGTGGCCAGGGACCGGGTCGACCTCCTGCGCCAGAAGTTGCGCGCGACTCCGGCGCCGGTGAAGGTAGTCGGCGTCGCCGCGGTGTTGGTGCTGGTCGTGATGACCCCTTTCCTGTGGGGCCGGCTCGCTTACCTCATCGTTGTAGTGCCGTTGCTGTACGGCCCGGTCGCGGTCGCGCGCGGCAGCCGGTCGATCATCGCCTCGGTGGGCGTCGGCCTCTGGGGCCTGGCGGTGATCTCCATCGCGGCGGCGAAGTTCCAGCAGGACAGCTTCGACGTGGTCCCGTTGCTGCTGCTCCCCGTGGTGGTCGTGCTCGTAGCGCATTTTCCTCCATTTGCGCGACTAGCGACCTCCCGGCCGCAGGAGCGAGCCTTCGCGCCGTGCCGCACGGTGGCGCTGGTGCTGGCCTGGTCGGTGCCCCCGGCGCTGCTCGCCTGGGGGCTGGACCGGCGCCAGCCGGTCATCGCGTACGCCGTCGCGTGGGGCCTCGCGGTGCTCGTGCTTGGCTGGCGGGTGGCCAAGGTATGGCAGCGGGCGCGGGGGGACACCAGGCAGCGGGCCAGGGGCGCGGCGACCGCTTCCTACGGGGGGATCGGCCCCGGGCCAGGCGGGCGCATGGCGGACCTGGGCCGCGGCGTCCGCGCGGCGGAGGGAGTGCGCGGGCAGATGACCGCGGTCGGCCCGCGGGACCCCGGGCTGGCCAGCGCCGAGCTGCCATCGATCACCGTCGACCAGGTCATGGCCGAACTGGACGCGATGATCGGGCTGGCGCCAGTCAAGGAGCAGATCCGGCAGATCGCCGCCTCGGTGGAGGCCGCGGAGCGGCGCAGGGACGCCGGTTACCAGACCGACAAGCCGCTACAGCATTTCGTGTTCCTCGGGCCGCCCGGCACCGGCAAGACCTCGGTGGCCCGGATCATCGCCAAGATCTACTACGCGTTCGAGCTGCTGCCGAGCCCGAACGTGGTAGAGGCGCAGCGGGCCGACCTCGTCGGGGAGTACCTAGGGGCGACCGCCATCAAGACCAACGAGCTGATCAACCAGGCCGCGGGCGGGGTGCTGTTCATCGACGAGGCGTACAGCCTGGTCAACGAGGGTGAGGGCCACGGGGACAGGTTCGGCAACGAAGCGGTCCAGGCGCTGCTCAAGCGCGCCGAGGACGACCGGGACAATCTCGTGGTGATCCTGGCCGGGTACCAGCGGCAGATGGAGGACTTCCTGGCCAGCAACCCCGGCCTGAACTCGCGGTTCGCGATGCGGATCCGGTTTCCCGGGTATTCGCCGGCGGAGCTGCAGGCCCTGGCCCGGGCGGCGCTGGCGCAACGCGGGGAGTCGCTGGACGGCGAGGCCACGCGCACCCTGGCCAGGATGATGGAGGACGTCGGCCGCCGCCGGGTCGCCGACGAGCTGGGCAACGGCCGGTTCGTCCGCAACCTGCTGGAGAAGGCGCGCCAGGCGCGCGACGTGCGGGTCATGAGAGGCAGTCCCGAGCCGCCCGCCTCGGAGCTGATGACGCTGCGGGGCGAAGACCTGGAGCGCGCGTTCGGCGAGCTGACCTCACGGTTCCGGGGCTACGCGGAGGCGCCGACGCTGGACAACGCCCTGGCCGAGCTGGACGAGCTGGTCGGCCTGGAACCGGTCAAGCGGCAGGTGCACGAGATCGTCGCCCAGCTGCAGGTGGCCCGGCTGCGGGACCGGCAGGGCATCTCCAGCCAGCCCCCGGCCCGGCATTTCGTCTTCACCGGGCCGCCGGGCACGGGCAAGACCACGGTGGCCCGCATCCTGGGGCGCATCTTCGCCGCGCTCGGCCTGCTGGTCCGGCCGGAGGTGGTGGAGGCGCACCGGGCGGACCTGGTCGGCGAGCACCTCGGCTCGACCGCGATCAAGACCGGCAAGCTGATCGACTCCGCGCTCGGCGGCGTCCTGTTCATCGACGAGGCGTACTCGCTGTACAACGAGGGCTACTCGGGGGGCGACGCCTACGGGTCCGAGGCGGTGGCGACGCTGCTCAAGCGGGCCGAGGACGACCGGGACCGGCTGGTGATCGTGCTCGCTGGATACCCGCAGGACATGGACCGCTTCCTGCGCAGCAACCCCGGGCTGGCCTCCCGGTTCTCGGTGCGGATCTCCTTCCCCAGCTACACCCCCGGCGAGCTGGCCCAGATTATGACCGTGATCGCGGAACAGGCAGGTGACTCGTTCGACCCGGAGGCGCTCCCCGTGCTGGAGCGGATCTTCCGGGACGCCTGCGACCAGGGCCACATCGACGAACTGGGCAACGGCCGGTTCGCGCGCTCGCTGTTCGAGCGCGCCTGCGCCGCCCGGGACCTGCGGGTCGCCAACCTCGGCGAGGCCGCCACCGCGGCGGATCTCACCACGCTGACCGAGGCCGACATCGAAACGGCGGTCGCGGGGCTCACCGGCAGCCGGGACGGGCTCAACTGAGTTCTCTGCCTCCCTCGCGGGATGTCGTGCCGGAGGCGCGCCAGCTAGCACCTCGCTTGGTCGTGCCGGAGGCGCGCCAGATTGCGGTGCGGGAGGCTGGGTCCTCGGCGTCGGGACACACGTCGTGCCGGAGGCGCGCCGGCCAGCACTGCGGCGCCTGGGCTGCGTCGTGCCGAAGGCGCGCCCGCTAGCACTGTGCGGCGTTCGGCCCGGCGCCTGCGGCGTGTCGCCGGCCTGTTTAGCGGCAGCCCTGGGCGCCTTGGAACTCAGGGCAGCTTGTTCAGTTCGATCTTGAGCCGGGCGGTGTCGTCACCCACGTCCCTGATCAGGTACATGAGCGTGTGCTGCACCGCGTGCTTGTCCTCGCCGCGGTCGAGCAGCCGCTGCGCGGCCTCCCACAGCTCGGGCGGGTCGCCGCGCCAGAGCCGGTCGCTGAGCACCAGGTGCCTGCGGATGTGCTGGTCGCTGGCCGGGCGCCCGTGCGCGTCGTCGTGGTCGGCGGCCAGCAGGGTCCGTCGCGCGTCCGGCTTGGCCGGGTCCAGCGCGCCCAGGTCGATGCCCTGGTAATGGCCTCGCAGCACGGGGAAGGCAAACGCGCGCCGGGGCAGCGCCTCCAGGTCCGCGTCCGGCAGCAGCCTGCTTACCAGCTTGGTGTCCAGGCCGAAGCTGGACGGGTCACGGTAGATCTGGGTGAACGGCCCCATCGCGGCGTACACCGCGTTGACGGTCTGGCTCACCGCCTCGCTGTCCAGCTCGCGGCGCAGCCCGGCCCAGCGCGCCCAGGCGGCGAGCACATGCGGCATGGCGTGCTGCTCGGCAGGCCAGAGCATGATCTTGCGGGGCAGCCAGTCGAGCAGGAACGTCTCCGCTTTGGCCGGGCTCATCCGCAGTGGCCGGCCGAAGTCCTGCTCGCATCCGTAGCTGATGATGTGGTCCGCGCACCGGCTGGCCGCCCGGCGGTCGGACAGGTCCTCGGCCTCGTCGGATGCGAGAAACTCCACGACGAGCATCGCCCGCCTGTCGCTGCTCCACGCCTGCGGGCGCCCCGGCGCGCCCACCCACGCCGACCCGGGCTCGGGGATGGCCAGCCGCGCCGCAGGCCCGCCGGCGGATAGGCCGTCCCCTGCGGCCTTGCCCGGAGGTGGCAGCGCCCGGATCCGGGACCGGATGAACGCGTGGTAGGAGGCGAAGGTCTTGCTGACCGGCGGGTCGGGCGCCGCGTGCGTGGCCCCGAGCGCGGTCTCGAGCAGGCGCCTGGCCTCGGTGGCGGCCACCGGCCGGAAGCTGCCACGCCCGTTGCCGTCCCGGCACCGCTCCAGCAGCGTGTCCACCTGGGAGGTGACCCAGCCGTCGGACAGCATCCCGGCGGAGTTGTAGTCGACGACGAGGACCAGGGCGTGCGGCTCGGTCCCGCCGTAACTGAACAGACACACGGCCTCGTCGCGATCCCCGAACGCATCCGAGTTCACGTAGCAGTCCCCGGCGGCCACCGCGCCCACGTGCTCGGCCCAGCCCGGTCGCTTGATCCCGCGCTCGATCAGGACCAGCGCGGCGCATTCCGCCGCGGCGGCCTGCCGGGGCGTGCCCAGGCAGGCGATGCCGGAAAGCAGCGCCAGCGCCGCTGGGCTCTCGTGCTGGCCCGCGTATGCGACCAGCCCCTCCCCGATCACTTCCTCCAGGTCGGTGTTGCGGGCGTGGGCGTCCGGCTCGCGTTCTCCCCACCAGGTGCCGAGCAGTTCGCTGACCATTAGCTCGGCATCGAGTGGGCTGCGCACCGCGAGCAGCTCCCGCGATGCCCGGAGCATTTCCGCAAAAAGGGCATTCGGCGGCGCAGCTGGAAGCGGCGACGGCCGGGGGACCCGGCGGTGACCGGACCGGCCGCCTCCGGGAGGGGGATTCCTGCGGCGGCCCTGCGAACTCACCCGCCCAGTTTTCCAGATCTGCGCCGTCACGGGCGCGTTCCGCGCTATCCGCCCGTGATTTCGCGGCGCGTCCCGCCGAATTTGCCATCCGGCCGGGCCGGGCCCGCTGTCGGGCCGCCGGGGGACGGCGGCCGCCGGTCACCGGGGCCATCCCGGGCCAAACGGGGCCACCGCGCCGGTGTGTGGTACGCGTAGCGGCCACCCCGGGCCACGATCTGGCCTAGGATGAGGGAGCCTTAACCAGCCGACCATCGTGTTGAGCGCGGCAGCGGCGCTCTGGACCGGGGGTGCGGATTGGCTCTCCGCTGCCGTGTTTGACGCCGATAGCCTGCTTGTGTCCGCAGTGAGCAGGAAGGAGCCGAGGGATGGCAGGCTCGCTCACGGGCCAGAAGCGGTGCGATGAGTACTGACACATCGGTACCGCAACCGCGGATGTCCGGTATGGATGTCTCTGACTCTGCGCTGCTCGCGACCTTGCTGCGCGAAGCCCCCATCGGTTTTGCCTTCTTCGGCACCGACCTGTGCTTCCGGCGCGTTAACCACAGCCTGGCCGGGCTTTATGACCGTAATGGCACCGACCACATCGGGCAGCCGCCATCCCGGGTGTGGCCCGAGCCGCTGGCGGCGCGCGCCGAGGAGGCCATCCGCAAGGTGCTCCACGACGACCAGCCGCTGTTCGAGCCGGACCAGCCGATCAGCATGCTGAACGGTGGCGGCAGGACGGGTGAGGAAAACGGGGGAGGGGAGCACCTCGGGGCGCGGCCCCAGGTCAGGCACTGGTCATTTTCCTGGTTCCCCTCGCA
This sequence comes from uncultured Actinomycetes bacterium, assembly GCA_963734725.1. Lineage (GTDB taxonomy): Bacteria > Actinomycetota > Actinomycetes > Streptosporangiales > Streptosporangiaceae > DASXKD01. The sequence goes on along the minus strand of CAVTIX010000009.1, from coordinate 655,319 downwards.
TGACCCGGAGGGCGCCATCAGCGGTGTCGCGCTGATCGCCGTGGACGTGACCGAGCGCCGCAACTCCGAGGAGGCGGTCCGCCGCAGCGAGGAGCGATACCGGTCGCTGGTGCAGGCCGGGGCGCAGGTTGTGTGGGTCACCACGCCGACCGGGGAGATCGCGGAGGACTCGCCGGAGTGGCGCTGGATCACCGGCCAGAGCCTGGAGGAGTACCTCGGCGACGGCTGGCTCGACGCGGTCCACCCCGAAGACCGGGAGCGGGTGGAACGGAACTGGCGCGACTGCGTGGGCGCGGGGAAGATCTTCGACAGCCGCTACCGGGTGCGCACCAAGACCGGGTCGTACCGGCACTACGACGTGCGCGCCGTGCCGATCGAGCGGGACGGCAAGATCATCGAGTGGGTCGGCGCGAGCACCGACGTGACCGCCCAGCGCGAGGCCGAGGAGATGCGGGGGCGGCTGACCGAGCAGCTCTCCGCGGCGGCGCTGCGCACCGCCCGGCTGCAGCAGGCGACGTCGATGCTGGCCGAGGCGCTGACCGTGGAGCAGGTGGTCGAGGTGATCACCGAGGTCGGCCGGTCCGCGATCGGGGCCGATCGCTCCGCCGTGGCCCTGCTCGACCCCGAGCGGCTCCGGGTGCGCACGGTCAATCCTGGCGGCCTGCCGGACAGCCCCGGCCACCCCGGCGGCGACATCCCGCTGGACATTCCCAGCGTGGTCACCCTGGCGATCACCACCCGGCGCCCGGTGCTGGTGGAGAACCCCGACGGGCTGCGCCGCACCTTCGCCGAGGTGGCCGACCTGGACCTGTTCCTGTCACACACCGATGAGCGGGCCTGGGTGGGCATGCCGCTGCTGGCCGCCGGGTCGGCGATCGGCGCGCTGCGGTTCTCGTTCTCCCGGCCACGGAAGATCACCGACGAGGAGCGGGTGTTCCTCGAAGCGCTCGCGGGCCAGTGCGCACTGGCCGTGGAGCGGGCCTCGCTGTTCGAGCGCGAGCACACCACGGCCGAGACGCTGCAGCGCAGCCTGCTGCCGGATCGCCTGCCCAGCGTGCCCGGCATCATCCTGGACGCCAGGTACCTGCCGGTGACCCGGAACATGGAGATCGGCGGGGACTGGTACGACGCGTTCCGGCTGCCAGACGGGCGCCTGGCCGTGGCGGCGGGAGACGTCATGGGCAAAGGGCTGTCCGCCGCGGCGGGCATGGGCCGGGTGCGCAACGCCCTGCGGGCCCTGGCCCTGACCGACCCCAGGCCAGCCGCGGTGCTGGCCGGACTGGACCGGCTGTTCACCGCGACCGAACTCGATGAGCAGGTGACCACCGTCGCCTACCTGGTGTTCGACCCGGTGTCCGGGGAGGGGCTGGCCGGCAACGCGGGCCACCCGCCGCCGCTGCTGATGTCACGGGACACGCCGCCACGGCTGGACCTCGGCGAGGCGGGGACGCCGCTGGGCTGGGCGAGCCCGCGCCAGCAGTACGTCTTCCGGCTGCCCCCGGGGCATACGGCGGTGCTGTACTCGGACGGCCTGGTGGAGAACCGGCGCCGTGGGCTGCACTCCGGCCTGGACGAACTGGTGGCCGTGGCCGGGCAGGCGGCGCCTACGGTGGCGGAAGAGCCGGCCAAGCTGCTGGAATACCTGGTTGACCGGATGCTCACCGGTTATGAACAAGATGATGACGTGACCGTGCTCGTGCTGCATGTGCCCAGGCGTGATGGCAAGGCGCAGGCTGGCACTCCGGCTGGCTCCGTGATCGCGGCGAAAACGGGTAAAACGTGACCCACGGGGCGTGTGTCCCGGTGGGATCCGGCGCGGTCGTGGGGGTGGCCGGCGGTACGAGCTACCCGTTGACTCCGCCTAAGGTGGATCACGGGAGAAGGGCGGGGCCTGGCAACGATGTCCAGCGGCTCTTGCCAAACAGCCCCGAACGGTCCCGGCAGTGGGGTGCACTAGATAAATCCCGTTGCCGCCCACGTGCGCAGGAGAGGTTGTCTGTGTCGTCTGCCCGATCGGACAGTCACGTGTCACTCGCGGCTTGGCACGCCGCCGTCGTTATGCGAAGGAAGGGGTGACCGCGGTGGCAAGCGCGCAAGGCTCCGCGGCGCGGAAGCAACCAGGCCAGCAAGGCCAGGGCCGCCGGGCGCCGGTGCAGCAGGGGCGCAAGGGCGACGCGCCGGTCACCTTGGTAGGGGCGGACGAGTCAACGGGGATGGATGCCCCGGGCGCCGCACACCAGAAGGAATCCCGGTCGCGGCCGCAGCGTAACGCGCCAAAATCCGTGCCAGGAACCGGCGGTGACGCGGCCCCGGCGCGGGAGCGGGGAACGCGCGCGCCTGCCAACGGCGGCGAGAGCGCGCCAGAGGACCGTGCTGCCCCTGCCCAGGACGGCGCGGGGGGCGACGGGACGGACAGCCCCGAGGCTTCTGGCCGGACCGGCGTGGGCGAGGAGAGCGGCCTTGAAGAGGCCGACCTGGACGTAGTGGTGACTCTCGAAGGAGTGGACCTGGAAGCCGTTGACCTGGATGACTTCGCCGTCGACGTAGACGTTAACCTGGAAGTCGACGTGGACATCGAGGGCGGGCCCGACGACATCGACGTGGCCGAAATCGATGCCTCGCTGGCCGAGATCGAGGCCGAGGACACCGATGAGGAGCCGGCGGCCGGCCCGGAGGCGGCGGCCGCGGGCGAGGCGCCCGTGGCGGCCGCGGTGGCCGGCCCGGCGGCGCCGGGCGAGGGGCAGGCGGTCCCGGCCCGGACCGGTGAGGAAGGCGACGACGAGACCTTCGTCTACGGCGACGATGACGACGACCTGCCCGCCGCGCAGGTCGCCTCGGCCGGGGCGACCGCCGACCCGGTCAAGGACTACCTGAAGCAGATCGGCAAGGTCCCGCTGCTCAACGCCGAGCAGGAGGTCGAGCTGGCCAAGCGGATCGAGGCCGGGCTGTTCGCCGAGGAGAAGCTGGGGCAGGGCATCGCCGCAATGGCGCCCGACCAGCGGATCGACATGGAGTGGATCGCCGAGGACGGGCGCCGGGCCAAGAACCACCTGCTGGAGGCGAACCTGCGGCTGGTGGTGTCGCTGGCCAAGCGGTACACCGGCCGCGGCATGCTGTTCTTGGACCTGATCCAGGAGGGCAACCTGGGCCTGATCCGCGCGGTGGAGAAGTTCGATTACACCAAGGGCTACAAGTTCTCCACCTACGCCACCTGGTGGATCCGCCAGGCCATCACCCGGGCCATGGCCGACCAGGCCCGGACCATCCGGATCCCGGTGCACATGGTGGAGGTCATCAACAAGCTGGCCCGGGTGCAGCGGCAGATGCTGCAGGACCTGGGGCGGGAGCCCACCCCTGAGGAACTCGCGGCGGAGCTCGACATGACCCCGGAGAAGGTCATCGAGGTGCAGAAGTATGGCCGGGAGCCGATCTCGCTGCACACCCCGCTCGGGGAGGACGGGGACAGCGAGTTCGGTGACCTGATCGAGGACTCCGAGGCCATCCAGCCCGGTGAGGCGGTCAGCTTCACGCTGCTGCAAGAGCAGCTGCACTCGGTGCTGGACACCCTCTCCGAACGGGAGGCGGGGGTCGTCTCGATGCGGTTCGGCCTCACCGACGGCCAGCCCAAGACCCTCGACGAGATCGGCAAGGTCTACGGCGTCACCCGGGAGCGGATCCGCCAGATCGAGTCCAAGACCATGTCAAAGCTGCGCCACCCGTCCCGCTCCCAGGTCCTCCGCGACTACCTCGACTGACTGACGACACCCTTCACCCCGATGGCCAGGGGCCGCGAGCACCCGGTCAAGCCGGCGCGCGGAGGTACCTGGCCTGACCACAGCACTACCGCCCCCCGAGAGGGCGGTGGCGCCGGTGCGGGGATATCTGCTACTTGGTGGTGTAGGTGACGGTTGTGGCCTTCTGGCCCGGCGCCGCGGGCTGGGCCAGGACCTGGACGTCGCAGGCACTCCCCGGCTTGAGCATGCCGATGCGGCAGGACGTCCCCTTAACCGTGGCCGGGCTCGTGCCCCTGGGGACCGTGCCACCGTGCCGACCACCGTGACCTTATAACTCTGGGCGCCCTTGCTGGCTTTCCAGGTCGCCGCCGTTAGCGGCTGGGGGTTTCGGCCTTGCCGGAGGACAGGCGGTCGGTCTCGTCCTGGATCTCGGTGGCGACGCGCGCCAGCGCCTCGCCATGCTGCCGCCCGTGATGCGCGCAGAACAGAAGCTCGCCCCCACCAGGGAGCACGACGCGTACGTAGGCCTGGGCGCCGCAACGATCGCACAGGTCCAGTGCACTCAACGGCTTCATAGGGGCCATAGCGCCGGTCATGTCGCCTCCCTCGCGTCGTACCATCGGGCGGGTTCCGCGCATCCACCCGTTCCCTTCTATGTGCCCAACAAGTGGTAGAACCATGACCTTCCCTGCTATGGCCCTGATACGCCAAGAGCGAACGACGTCTTTCCGCTTCAGCCGCCCCGCTACTCACTGTTTCCCCCCTGTTTATCTAGGGGCTAGCCAGTGTGTCTGGCGGCGTGGCTGGCGTCGCTTGTCGGTCCGGCGGGCTAGTCTTCCGTGAGGTGGTCCGGGTGCTCCGGCCGCCATCCGAGGAGAATCCGTGACTGCCGAACCTGCCGTGGCCCGGCCCCGGGCCGGGCCGCTTCCCGCCGACGGGTACACGGCCCGCCACCTGTCTGTGCTCGAGGGCCTGGACGCCGTGCGCAAGCGGCCCGGCATGTACATCGGCTCCACCGACGGCCGCGGGCTGATGCACTGCCTCTGGGAGATCATCGACAACGGGGTGGACGAGGCGCTGGGCGGTCACTGCACCCGCCTCGAAGTGGTGCTGCACCCCGACCAGTCCGCCGAGGTGCGCGACAACGGGCGCGGCATCCCGGTGGACGTGGAGCCGAAGACCGGGCTCACCGGCGTGGAACTGGTGATGACCCGGCTGCACGCGGGCGGCAAGTTCGGCGGCGGCTCCTACACTGCCTCGGGCGGGCTGCACGGTGTCGGGGCATCGGTGGTGAACGCGCTGGCCGTCCGGCTGGACGTCAACGTGGAACGCGACGGGCACGAGTGGGCCGCCAGCTTCCGCCGGGGCGTGCCCGGGGAGTTCGCCGGCCCGGGCCCGGCGGCGGCGTTCAAGCAGCGGAAAGGCCTGACCAAGGTCCGCCGGGTGGCCAAGAAGGTGACCGGGACCAGGATCAGGTTCTGGCCCGATCCGCAGGTGTTCGTCCGCGACGCCCAGTGGAGCCTGGAGGCGCTTACCCAGCGGGCCCGCCAGACCGCGTATCTGGTGCCCGGGCTGACCATCAGCATCGTGGACGAGCGCGGTCCCGGCGCTCCGCACGAAGAGGTATTCCAGTTCAACGGGGGGATCGGCGAGTTCTGCGCGGAACTGGCGCCCGGAGAACCGGTCACCGACGTGATCAGGCTGGCCGGGTCCGGCAGCTTCACCGAGACCATCCCGGTACTCGACGGGAAGGGCCACATGGTGCCCACCGAGGTGGAGCGCGACCTTCTGGTTGACGTCGCGCTGCGCTGGACCTCGGGTTACGACACGGTGAGCCGGTCGTTCGTCAACGTGATCGCCACCCCGAAGGGCGGCACCCACGTCACCGGGTTCGAGCGGGCACTGGTCCGGGCGCTGAACGAGCAGTTGCGCGCGGTGCGGCTGCTGAAGAACGGCGACGAGCCGGTGACCAAGGACGACGTCACCGAAGGGCTCTCCGCGGTCGTCGCGGTCCGGCTCCCGGAACCGCAGTTCGAGGGGCAGACCAAGGAGGTGCTCGGCACTCCCGCCGCGTCCCGCATCGTCGCGCAGGTGGTCAGCGAGCAGCTGCGGGCGTACTTCTCCGGGCGCGGGAAGACCAAGCAGCAAGCACGGGCCGTCCTGGAGAAGGTGGCCGCGGCCGCCAAGACCCGGATCGCCGCCCGCGAGCACCGGGACAACCAGCGGCGCAAGTCGGCGCTCGCCGCCTCCACCCTGCCGGCCAAGCTGGTGGACTGCCGGTCCGCCGACGACCGGAGCGAGCTGTTCATCGTCGAGGGCGACTCGGCGCTGGGCACCGCGAAGCTGGCGCGCGACTCGGAGTTCCAGGCCCTGCTGCCGATCCGCGGCAAGATCCTGAACGTGCAGAAGGCGTCCCTGTCCGACATGCTCAAGAACACCGAGTGCGCCGCGATCATCCAGGTCATCGGCGCGGGCTCGGGAACCTCGTTCGACCTCGACGCGGCCCGGTACCAGCGCGTGATCGTTCTCAGTGACGCGGACGTCGACGGGGCGCACATCAGGACCTTGCTGCTGACCCTGTTCCACCGGTACCTGCACCCGATGCTGGCGGCGGGCCGGGTGTTCGCCGCGGTGCCGCCGCTTCATCGCATCGAGCTGACCAACCCCAGGAAAGGACAGCAGAAGTACAACTACACCTACTCCGACAGCGAAATGCGGCGCATCCTGTTGGAGCTGGAGCGCAAGGGGCAGCGCTGGAAGGAGCCGGTGCAGCGGTACAAGGGCCTCGGGGAGATGGACGCGAGCCAGCTCGCGGAGACCACCATGGACCCGCGGCACCGGATGCTGCGCCGGATCCGCGTCGAAGACGCGGCCGCCGCGAGTTCCATGTTCGACCTGCTCATGGGCTCCGAGGTGGCCCCGCGCCGGGAGTTCATAGTGAGCGGGGCAGCCGAGCTCGATGCGTCGAGGATCGACATCTGACCGGTGCGGCCCGGGGGTCCGGGGTTGTCCCCCGGGCTGGCAGAGCATAGTGAGCGGGGCAGCCGAGCTCGATGCGTCGAGGATCGACATCTGACCGGTGCTGCCGTGGGTCCGGGGATTGCCTCGCCGGATTCACGCGGAACTTACACGCGGACCGGGCGGCGCCTTCAGGTCTGCCCAGGATGACGCCGCAGGGGATTCTCCATGTGATCCGGGTTCCGCTTGGGGCAAAGCAGCCCAAGTCCCCGTTCCCCGCAGTTCAAAGCCGCCCAGCAGGCTTGCCAGAAGCTGCTGCCCGGAGGCCCGCCGTGACGGCCGGCGGTGGACGGGCCACCCGGCGGCAGAGAGAATTGCAGGTGCCGGCGGGGACGTGACGCCGCGTGGCGGATGGGCCCGGCCCGGCGGATGGGAGGGCGTTCCAGCAGATGGCCGAGTCCTTGTTGTCCGTGCGCGATGCGGAAGCAGCCGCCACGCGGATCCTGCCGGCCGACATCCGTGACTTCATCGCCGGCGGCAGCGAGGCCGAGGTCACCCTGGCCGCGAACCGCGCAGCACTGGACGCGGTGTTCCTCACCCCGCGGATGCTCGGCGGGATCACCGCCTGCGACCCGGCGACCGTGCTGGTCGGCTGCCAGTCCGCGCTCCCGGTCGCCATCGCGCCCATGTCCTACCAGCGGATGGTTCATCCCGAAGGGGAGCTGGGGATGGCCCGCGCCGCCCGGGAGGCGGGGATCCCGCTGACCCTGTCGATGATGAGCAGCTGCCCGCTGGAACAGGTCGCGGCCGTGGGCGGGACGCTGTGGCAGCAGCTTTACTGGCTGCGGGACCGCGGCCAGGTGACCGACATGATCCAGCGTGCGGAGGCGGCCGGCTGCCGGGCGCTGGTCCTGACGGTGGACGTGCCACGCCTCGGCCGCAGGCTGCGCGACATGCGCAACAATTTCGCGCTGCCGCCCGGAGTGACCGCCGCCAATCTGCGCGACGAGGCTGCCAGCCTGCTGCACCGGCCCGCGGCAGGAGCGTCCGGAGTGGCCGCGCACACCAACTATGCCTTTGACCCCTCGCTGAGCTGGAACGATGTTTCCTGGCTGCGGGCGTCGACCCGGCTGCCGCTGGTGCTCAAGGGGATCCTGCACCCCGACGACGCCCGCCGCGCGGTCGAGCACGGGGCGACCGCGATCGTGGTGTCCAACCACGGCGGCCGCCAGCTCGACGGGGCGGTCGCCAGCGCCACCGCGCTGCCCGGCGTCTGCGAGGCGGTCCACGGCCAGTGTGAGGTGCTGCTGGACAGCGGGATCCGGGGCGGGACCGACGTGCTCCGTGCCCTGTCGCTGGGCGCCTCGGGCGTTCTGCTGGGACGCCCCGCCCTGTGGGGCCTGGCCAGCGGCGGCGCTCCCGGCGCCGCCCGGGTGCTGTCCCTGCTCGCCGAGGAAGTGACCGAGACGATGCACCTGGCCGGGCTGCCCGGACGTGGCCTCGGCCGGCGACCTGCATGCGGGATGACCCCCGCTCGCCCGCCCCGGCCACTCTTCACGCGAAACGCACGCCCAAGCCGGACAAATCGGGCGCAAAGCGGCCGTTTCGCGTGATATCACGGCAAACGCACGGACTGGGTTGCCGAGGCTGGCGGTCAGACCAGGGGCGCCAGGCCGCCGGGGGCAGTTACGGCGAGGGCGCCAGGCCGCCGAGTGCGGTCAGTGGCTGGCGGATCCGGTCACCCGAGCCGTCCCTGCGGCCATCGGCCGCGGGCAAGTTCACCGGCACGCCCGCGTCGGTGGCGCCGCGTGCCGGGCCGGGGCCGGCCCAGGCCAGCACCAGGGTGTCCTCGCCCTTGAGGAACCTATGGCAGCGCACGCCGCCGGTGGCCCGGCCCTTGGGCGGGTACTCCCGGTACGGGGTCACCTTCACGGTCGCCGCCCCGGTTCCCGGCAGCGCGCCGGTGCTGCCTGCCACGGTGACCACGACGGGCTCGCCCTCCCCGGAAGCAGCGGGGCCGGTCGCTACCGCGCCGAACCAGGTCACCGAGGCGCGCGCGGCCAGCCGGATCCCCGCCATGCCCCCCGCTGCCCGGCCCTGGGGCCGGACCGCGGCCGCGGCGAACTTGAGCAACTGGGCGTCGGTGGTGATGAACACCAGGTCGTAATCCTCGCTCGGCAACTGAACCGCACCCACCACGCGGTCACCGGGCTTGAGCGAGATCACCTCGAACTCCTGTTGGCTGCCCGGGTAGTCGGGCGCCACCCGTTTGACCACGCCGCCCGCGGTGCCCAAGGCCAGCCCGGCGGCCGCCGCGTCCGGGGCGGCCAGCCCCACCACGGACTCCCCGGATGCCAGCGCCACGAACTCGGTGACCGGGGCGCCGCCCGCCAGGCTTGGTGAGTTCGCGCTCGGCGGCAGCGCCGGGATCTCCAGTGCGCTGATCCGGATCAGCCGGCCGTGTGAGGTCACCACGCCGAGGGCGCCCCGGGCGGTGGTCTGCACGCTGGACACCATCACATCGTGCGCGGCCCGCGGCCCTGCCGCAGGCCCGCCCCGGCCGGGCGGCGCGGCGGCGGGCGGCCGGTCTGCGGGCATGTCTCGTTCGGCCAAATCAATCGGTGTCCGGGCGATCAGGCCGCCGGACGACAGCAGCACCTGGCACGGGTCGTCCGCGACCTCCAGCGGGACCGCCGCGGTCCGTAGCGCGCCAGTGCCCTCAAGCAGGACCGTGCGGCGCGGGTCAGCGAACCGCTGGGCGACGCTGGCCAGCTCGCCGGAGACCACCCCGCGCAGCCGCGACTCCGACTCCAGGATCGCGGTCAGCTCCTCGATCTCCGCGCGCAGCGTCTCCGCCTCCCGCTCCAGCTCCAGCCGGTCGTAGCGGGTCAGCCTGCGCAGCGGCGTGTCCAGGATGTAGGCGGCCTGGATCTCGGACAGGTCGAACACGCTCATCAGGCGTTCCTTGGCCGCCGCCGCGTTGTCGCTGCTGCGGATGACCTGGATCACCTCGTCGATGTTCAGCAGGGCGATCATCAGGCCGTTGACCAGGTGCAGCCGGTCTTGGCGCTTGCGCCGCCGGAACTCGGTGCGCCGGCGGGTGACCTCGATCCGGTGATCGACGTAGATCTGCAGCAGCTCACGCAGGCCCAGCAGCCGCGGCTGGCCGTTGACCAGCGCGACGTTGTTGATGCCGAACGTCTCCTCCATGGGCGTGAGCCGGTACAGCTCGGCCAGCACGGCCTCGGGATGGAAGCCGGAGCGGATCTCGATGACCAGGTGCAGGCCGCGCCGCCGGTCGGTGAGGTCCTTGACGTCGGCGATCCCGGCGAGCTTCTTCGCCCCGACCAGGTCCTTGATCCGCCCGATGACCTTCTCCGGGCCGATGTTGTAGGGCAGCTCGGTGACCACGATCCCGGCGCGGCGCGGGGTGATCTTCTCGACCCGGGCGGCGGCGCGGGTGCGGAAGATGCCGCGGCCGGTCTCGTAGGCCTCCCGGATCCCGTCCAGGCCGACGATCTTGCCGCCAGTGGGCAGGTCCGGGCCGGGGACGATGCGCATCAGCTCGTCCAGGCCGGCTTCGGGATTGTCGATGAGGTGCCGCGCTGCGGTGATCACCTCGCCGAGGTTGTGCGGGGCCATGTTGGTCGCCATGCCCACCGCGATCCCGGACGCGCCGTTGACCAGCAGGTTGGGCAGCCCGGACGGCAGGACCTCGGGCTGGACCTCGGTGCCGTCGTAGTTGGGCTGGAAGTTGACGGTGTCTTCGTCGATCGATGCCACCATCTCCATGGCGGCGGCGGTCAGCCGCGCCTCGGTGTACCGGTAGGCGGCGGGGGCGTCGTCGCCGCCCAGGGAGCCGAAGTTCCCGTGTCCGTCCACCAGCGGCAGCCGCATCACCCACGGCTGCGCCATCCGGACCAGCGCGTCGTAGATCGCGGCGTCGCCATGCGGGTGCAGCCGCCCCATGACCTCCCCGACCACGCGCGCGCACTTGACGTGGCCGCGGTCGGGGCGCAGGCCCATCTCGTTCATCTGGTAGAGGATCCGGCGCTGCACCGGCTTGAGGCCGTCTCGAGCGTCCGGGATCGCGCGCTGGTAGATGACGGAGTAGGCGTACTCGAGGTAGCTGCCGCGCATCTCCTCGGCGACGTCGATGTTGACGATGTTCTCTTCGAAATCCTCGGGAGGTGCGCCCCCCGTGTGGCGGCTGCTGGGGGAGGTGGTCGCGGAACGTCTAGCCATGTCCGCCATTGTGCCGGGTAATCCCATGCATTACGAACACCTTGGCGCACGGGGCGCCCAGGTCAACCTGGCTGCCCCTGCTCCGTACGTGGCTGGCGTACGAGCGAAGGCTGGCCACAGCCTCACTTAGCCGAGAAGCCGCCGTTGACGAAGATCATTTGCCCCGTGACATAGCCGCTGGCCCGGCTGGCCAGGAACACGGCCACCCCCTCGAAGTCGGCCGGTTCCCCGTTACGGCCGATCATGGTGCGGGCTGCGAGCGCCGCCGAACGGACCGGGTCGGCGGCGACCTCGGCGGTGAGCGGGGTGGCCACGAAACCGGGAACGATCGCGTTGCAGCACACCCCGTGCGGTGCCCACGCCTCGGACTGGGACCTGGTCAGCCCGGCCAGCCCGGCCTTGGCAGCGCCGTACCCGCCGCTGTTCCCGAACGCCCGGACCGTCTGCTGGGAGGCGACGTTGAGGATCCGCCCCCAGCCTCGGCCAGCCATCGCGGGACCGAACCGCTGCCCGAGCAGGAACGGCGCGGTGAGGTTGACGGCCAGCAGCGTGTCCCACTCGGCTGGGGTCAGGTCCGCCAGTGGCGGGCGGATGTTCACGCCCGCGGCGTTGACCACGATGTCCGGCTCGCCGAACGGCACGGCCGCCGCCTCGGCGCCAGGCAGGACCGCGGCCCGGTTGGCGAGGTCGGCGCTTACCCAGGCCGCCTCGCCGTCCTCGGCCCGCAGTGCGCCTGCGGTCTCCGCCAGCGGCGCCTCGCGGCGGGCCAGGAGCACCACCCTGGCGCCCGCCAGCGCGAGGGCCCGCGCCATCGCGCGGCCGATGCCGGAGCTTCCGCCGGTGACCAGGGCAACCCTGCCCTGTAGCGAGAACAGCGAGGGCAGGAAGCCCGGGTCAGAGCGCAGGCCGGGCGCCAACGAGTGACCGGGCGCGCGCGGCTAGGCGGCAGCCGCTGTCCAGCGCCTCCACCGGCGGCTTCTTGTCCAGCCAGGGGATGAGGAATCCGGCGCAGAACGCGTCGCCGCTGCCGGTCCCGTCCACGGGGTGCTCCACCACCTGGGCCGGCGTCCGGATGGCCTCCGGCCGGCCGTTCGCGAACAGCGCGCCGTCAGGGCCGAGCTTCACCACCACCTGCGGGTACCAGGCGGTCAGCACCCGGGCGGCCTGCGCGGGGTCGTCGCGGCCGGTGAGCACCGCGGCCTGCGCCGCGTTCACGAACAACAGCGTGGCGCCGTTGGTCATCTCCAGGTAGGGCTCGGCGCCGACCCGCTCCAGCGGCGCGACCGATGCGCCGTCCACCGAGATGGTCATGTCCGCCTGCCTGGCGTAGTTCATCGCGGTGATGGCCGCCGGGCGGGACCCCTCGTTTAGCAGCGTGTACCCGGACGTGTGCAGGTGGCAGCCCGGGGTGAACAGGTCTTGCGGCAGGTCGTCGGGGGACAGCGCGGCGTTGGCGCCGGGATCCGACAGCATGGTGCTGTCGGACCTGTGCGTGATCATCACCACGCAGGCGCCAGTGGGCCGCTCCGGGTCCATGACCAGCCGGGCGTCCACGCCGTAGCCCATGAGTTCCATGTCCCGGTTGCGGCCGGCGATGTCGGCGCCGCGGCGGCCGACGAAGGCGACCTCGGCCCCGTCCACCGCTAGCCAGGCGGCGATGTTGGCGCCCGAGCCGCCTCCGTGGGCGGTGACCGCGGCGGGGGTGTCGCTGCCCTTCACCAAGGGAAGCGCCGCACGAGCGACCGTGTCGGTCATCAGGTCACCTACGACGACAATGCGTGTCATGTCGCCACCACCTCGATCACGGAACAGGGCCGGCGACGCCCCGCAGCGGCCCATTGCACAGGGCTAGCGGTAACAAAACCTAACAGGTGAGGGTCCTCCGCTCGGGGCGTTCGGCCCTGAATCCCGCTGCGCTGACATTCCGGTCACCTCACAATGCCTGCCGCGTACCCGGGCGGGCTTGGGGCGGCTTGCTCAGAGGGGGCGGGGCGGCTCGGCTAGGCTCGGCCGCGGAGGTGCAGCCGACATGGTGTGGTCCTGGCGGTTCGAGAAGGCAGACGGGACACCGGCAAGCTCCGGCGACGTGCCGAAGGAGGCCTTCGGCAGCCAGGGCGATGCGGAGAACTGGCTCGGGGAGAACTGGCGCGTGCTGCTGCAATCGGGCGTTGACCAGGTAACCCTGCTGGAGGAGAGCAGGGTTGAATACGGGCCGATGAGCCTGCACCCGGCGGACTGAACCCGCGCCAGGTCAAGGGCGGGCCGGCGGGCTGACCGTCCGTGCCGGGTCGCGCATGATCACCGGGCCGAGAACGTCGTCGATCTTGCGCATCACCTTGTCGTCCAGCCGGACGCCGGAAGCCTTCACGTTCTCCCTGACTTGCTCGGGCCGGGTGGCCCCGATGATCGCGGCGGACACGCCCGGGTTTTGCAGCACCCAGGCGATGGCGAGCTGGGCCATGCTCAGCCCGGCCTCCTCCGCTACCGGGCGCAGTCCGGCCACCCGGCTCAGGATGTCCTCGGCGAGGAAGCCCTTGATGAAGCTGGACCCGCTGGCGTCGGTCGCCCGGGACGCGGCGGGCACGTCCTGCCCGGGCTGGTACTTGCCGGTGAGCACACCCTGCGCGATCGGCGACCAGACGATCTGGCCGATGCCCTCCTTCGCGCACAGCGGGAGCACCTCGGCCTCGATCACCCGCCACAGCATGTTGTACTGCGGCTGATTGGAGACGAGCCGGTCCAGTCCCATCTGGTCGGCGATGGCCAGCGCGGCGGAGATCTCCTCGGCACGCCACTCTGACACCCCGATGTAGAGCACCTTGCCCTGGCGGACCAGGTCGTCGAAGGCGCGCAGGGTCTCTTCGAGCGGGGTCTCGTGATCGTAGCGGTGCGCCTGGTACAGGTCGATGTAGTCGGTCTGGAGCCGGCGCAGCGAGGCGTGCGCGGACTCCATGATGTGCTTGCGGGACAGGCCGCGGTCGTTGGGCCCGGGACCGGTGGGCCAGAACACCTTGGTGCAGATCTCCAGCGACTCGCGCCGGATCCCGGCCAGCGCCCGGCCCATGACCGCCTCGGCGCGGGTGCCCGCGTACACGTCCGCGGTGTCGAAGGTGGTGATCCCCTCGTCCAGCGCCGCCGCGACGCAGGCCTTGGCCGCGTCCTCTTCGACCTGCGACCCGTGGGTGATCCAGTTGCCGTAGGCGATCTCGCTGACTTTGAGGCCACTGCGGCCCAGATGACGATGCTCCATGACAGCGACCCTAACGGGACAGCGCAGCCCGCCCGCGCTGGGGGAGCGGGCCCCGCCGGGAGCGGGGCTTGCCCGCGCCGGGAGAGCGGGGCTTACCCGCGCTGCGGGAGCGGCGGCTGTGCGCTCAGAAGCTGTCGCCTGGAGTGACCCGGGGCTTGGGCACTCGCAGCTTGCGGATCTGCAGGGCGCGCATCGCCGCGTACAGGCCGAGGCCGCGGGTGCTCTCCCCGGGCAGGCGCTGGGCGGCCACGGCCTTCACCCGCCGGCCGATGTAGAACCCTTCGATGGCCATGACGAGAACCGCCGACAGCACCAGCAGCGGCACGATCGTCTTCACGATCAGGCTGGGGACGAACAACAGCACCAGCAGGACGAGCAGCCCGTACATGTAGTACTCGCTGACCCGCCGCTTGGAGTTGACGTAGTCGCGGGCCAGCGCCTTGACCGGGCCACGGTCCCTGGGCGGCAGCGCCCACTCCTCGCCCCGGCGCACCGCTTCCATCCGGCGGGTGCGGTCGGAGCGCTGCCGGTCCCGGGAGACACGGGAGGCCTCCTTGCGGTCCTTGGGGGCGGTGTAGGGCTGGTGGCGGCGGCGCTCGGCCTCGCTGCGCTTGGGGGTGGGCCTGCCCTTGCCCGCCGTCACGGCGGGTGACTTGGGGAGGGCGGTGTCAGCGCCGGACGTGGCATCGGCGCCGTTGACGGCGTCCTGGCCTGACCCCTCGTCCGTGCTGGTGCGGCTTCGTCGGAACACGCGCCCAGCTTACGCTCAGATGCCCAGGTTGCTGCGGACTGGCCGGGGAAAGGCCGCGACCGAGTCCGGCCTGCTCCCGCGCGTGGCGACGGTCGTGATGACGGGCACGCGGGGGACCGCGTAGGCTGGGTGAACCAGCTCGCATGTGGGCCGCTGCCGAGGATTGGGCGCAGCTGGCGGCGCCCGTTTGGGCTAGCGGCAGCGGTCGTACACGACGAAGGGGAAGGTCGCGCCCATGAGCGTGATGAAAAGGGTTTCGCTGATCTTCAAGTCCAAGGCTAACAAGGCCCTGGACCGGATGGAGGATCCCCGCGAGACCCTGGATTACTCCTACCAGCGGCAGCTTGAGATGCTCACCCAGGTGCGCCGGGGCGTCGCCGACGTGGCGACCTCGCGCAAGCGCGTCGAGCTTCAGATGAATTCGCTGCGGAAGAACCAGAACAGGCTGGAGGGGCAGGCCAAGCAGGCGCTCGGGGCCGGCCGGGAGGACCTGGCCAGGGAGGCGCTGGGCCGCAAGGCGGCGCTGCAGAGCCAGCTCACCGACCTGGAGAACCAGTACCAGTCGCTGCAGGCCGACGAAGAGAAGCTGACCGTCGCGTCGCAGCGCCTGCAGGCCAAGGTCGAGGCCTTCCGCATGCAGAAGGAGACCATCAAGGCCACCTACACCGCGGCCGAGGCGCAGAGCAGGATCGGCGAGGCGGTGTCGGGCATCTCCGAGGAGATGGGCGATGTCGGCATGGCGGTGCAGCGCGCGCAGGACAAGACCGCGCAGATGCAGGCGCGGGCCGGCGCGATTGACGAGCTGATGGCCTCGGGCGCGCTCGAGGACATGACCGGCACGCCCCGCGACGACATCCAGGCCGAGCTCGACTCGATGCGCGGCGGGCAGAATATCGAACTCGAACTGCAGCGCCTCCGGGGCGAGATCGGCACCGGCAACGCGCAGGCAATCGAGGGCGGCGGCACGCAAGCGCCGGACGGCGCGGCGCGGCCGGCCGCGGCCGAGCAGCCCCAAGCCGGTGATGGGGCATGATCATCCGGATTCTGGGCGAGGGGCAGCTCAAGATCGACGATGCGGCCTCCCGCGAGCTCAACACCCTGGACGCGACCTTGGAGAAGGCCGTGAACGACGGCGACGAGCAGGCATTCCGGCCCGCCCTGGTCGCCCTGCTCGACCGGGTGCGGACGCTCGGGACCCCGCTCGCTGCGGACTCTCTGGAGCCGTCGGACTCGATCCTGCCGCGCGCGGACGCCGACCTCGACGAGGTGCGGAGCATGCTGAGCGGCGAGGGCTACATCCCCGGCTGAGGCCCGTCGGGTCGGCTGAGCGCTGATGCCTGGCTGAGCGCCGCATCCAAGGCCGGGGCACTTTCCCGGCTAGCAGTTGGCATTCAGCTAAGTCTCAGGATTCCCGCCAATAATCGGACTGAGCCCGCACACGGGCGGTGCCGTCACCGGCGGCGCGACGCCGGAACGGTGGCCCCCGGCCGTGATGGCTACGCGCACCTGCCGGTCTGGGAATTTTCTACCCGGCTCGTGCGTGATACTGGAGATAGGTACGCCTGACCCGGTGGCCGGTTCAGGCAAGAACGGAGGCGCCGCGATGGTGCAAACCCGTTATGCGCCCGACAGGGGGCTGCAAGCGCGGATGGGTCTGACGATGTTCCTGCTGGGACTCGTCTTCGTGGCATTCGTGATCGCATTGGTGTTCATCCTGGCGGCGTTCAAGGTGGGGGCCGGCGCGATCATCTTCTTCGCCGTGCTGCTCGGTGGGGGACTGACCTTCGGGTCGCTGTTCTGGTCGGACAAGATCGCGCTCCGGGCGTCCGGCGCGAAGGAGGTCACCCCGGAAGAGGCGCCGAAACTGCACGGGATCATCGACCGGCTGTGCGCGCTGGCCGACATGCCCAAGCCGCGGGTCGCGATCGCGCAGGCCGACATGCCCAACGCCTTCGCCACCGGGCGTAACAGTAACAACGCGGTCCTGTGCGTGACCACGGGGCTGATGCGGCGGCTGGACGACAATGAGCTCGAGGGCGTGCTCGCGCACGAGATGTCCCACGTCGCGCACAAGGACGTCGTGGTGATGACGATCGCCTCGTTCCTGGGCATCGTGGCCGGCCTGCTGGTCAGGTTCGCGTTCTATGGTGAGCTTTTCGGCGGCGGCGGCGCGCGGCGGCAACAACAACAACAACAACGGCGGGGCATTGCCGATCTTGCTGATCGTGATGCTGGTCAGCGTGGTCGTCTACGCGATCAGCTTCCTGCTGATCCGCCTGCTGTCCCGGTACCGTGAGCTCGCGGCCGACCGGGCCGGCGCCCTGCTCACCGGCCAGCCCTCGCACCTGGCCAGCGCGCTGCAGAAGGTGAGCGGGGCGATGTCCGCGATCCCGACCAAGGACCTGCGCGAGGCGCAGGCGCTGAACGCCTTTTACTTCGCCCCGGCGTTCAAGGCCAACACGACGACCCTGTCCTCGGTCTTCTCCACGCACCCGTCGCTGGAGCGCCGGCTGGAGCAGCTGTCTGAGATCTCCGCGCAGCTCGGCCGGTAGCCGGTGGGCTTCCTGGACACATTGCTTGGCCGGACCAAGCCGGTCCAGCCGAAGCTCGACGCGCTGTTCTCGCTGCCCACCGCGGCCGTCACCCTCCAGGCCTCGATGGGGTTCGTCCCCACCGGAACCGGCTCGGTGTGCTTCCGGGCGGCCGAGGGACGCGCGTTCCACGATATCGAGGCCGACATCCGCGAGCTGCTGTCAATGGGCGCGGACGCGGCCCAGGTGGAGGTCACCAACGACTCCTACGGGTTCACCTGGCTAGTGTGCCGGCACTCCTCCGACGACATGGAGGCGCTGGTCACCGATCTGCACGCGGTCAATACCTCGCTCGCGGAGGGGGGGTTCGGCCCGCAGTTGCTGTGCACGCTGGTGGGGTTCACCGACCCCCGCAGCCGCAAGCTGGGCATCGTCTACCTCTACAAGCGGGGGACGTTCTACCCGTTCGTGCCGGCGACCGGCGAGCGCCGCGACAACGCGCTGGAACTCGAGGCGCGCGGCAACATCGGGTCGGACCTGCCCATCGAGGCCGACCTCAGCCGGTGGTTCCCGGTCTGGGGCGCGCCCGGGCTTTAGCGCCCGCGGTCACGTTCAGAGGGCGCGCAGAGAAAGCGTTCATCTTCCGGCCAGTTTGCGTTGAGAGTGTTGCCGTCCGTGAGCTTCGATTCTGTAGTGGCATCCAGGTCGCGGCAGGACAGGAAGCGCCAGTCGGCCCGGGCTGAGCCGCACCGTCCGCGCCCGGCGCTCGCCCGGGCGGGCCTCGTGCTCGCCGGGGCCGGTCTCGGGGCCGTGACCGCGCTAGCGATCACCGACGAGACCGGGGCTGAGCTGCGTGCCCCCGGCGGCGCGGCGACCTTCCTCGGCAGCCTCACCGGGCTGGTCGGCATGTACCTGGCGCTGCTGATGGTCCTGATGGTGAGCCGGATACCGGCGATCGAGCGAGTGCTCGGCCAGGACGGGCTGCTGCGCTGGCACCGGCGGCTCGCCCCGTGGCCGATCAGCCTGCTGGTCGCGCACGCGCTGTTCATCACCATCGGCTACGCCCAGGCGGCCCAGACGGGCCTCGGGCATCAGGTGGCGGTGCTGCTCACCCGCTATCCCGACGTGCTGATCGCCACCGTGGGCCTTGGCATCATGTGCGCCATCGGGGTCCTCTCGATCCATGCCATCCGGCGCAGGCTGCGTCGCGAGACGTGGTGGCTGATCCACCTGTACATGTACCTCGCCCTTGCGCTGTCCTTCGCCCATGTCCTCGCGCTCGGGCCGTCGTTCGTGGGCCACCCGCTGACCCAGATCGTGTGGTCGGTGGCCTGGGCAGCTACCGCAGGCCTGGTGTTGTGCTACCGGTTCGGGCTCCCGGTGGTCCGCAGCCTGCGGCACCGTCTCGTGGTGCACGAGGTGCGGCAGGAGGGACCGGGCGTGGTCTCGGTCATCTGCTCGGGGCGCCGCCTGGACAAGCTGGCGATCGCCGGCGGGCAGTTCTTCTTCTGGCGGTTCCTGACCAGGTCCATGTGGTGGCAGGCGCACCCGTACACGATGTCGGCGCTGCCACAGCCGCCGTATGTGCGCCTGACGGTCAAGGCCGTGGGGGATCACTCGGCGGCGGTGGCGAAGCTGCGGCCCGGCACCCGGATCGTGATTGAGGGCCCCTACGGGGTCTTCACCAGGTTCGCGCAGCAGCGCCCCCAGGTCCTGCTGGTGGCCGCGGGCATCGGCGTCACCGCCCTGCGCTCGCTGCTGGAGGACCTGCCGCGCAACTCCGCCCCGGTGGTGGTGCTGCGCGGCAGCCGCCCGGAGGACCTGGTGCTGCGCAAGGAGGTCGCGGAACTGGTCCAGTATCGGAACGGCCGGCTGCACGAACTGGTCGGGGCCCGGGAGCAGGCCCTGCTGGACGAGCGGTCGCTTCAGCGCCTGGTTCCCGACCTGCAGCGGCGGGACATCTACGTCTGCGGGCCCGAGGGGTTCGTGACCAGCATCGTCGAGGTGGCCACCCGGCTGGGGCTGCCCAGCGAGGCCGTCCACCATGAGGCATACGCTCTGTGATAGCGGGAAGGACGCACCGATGAAGCGGGCAGGCTGGTACGTCATCGCCGGCGCCGCCGCCGGGTTCGCTGGCGTGGTCGGCTTTCACGGCTCAGGGGCGGCGGCGCCAGCCGCGCTAGGCCAGCCGAAAGCGGGAAGCGCTGGAGCCTCTGCTGCCCCGTCCGCCCGGGCCCGGACCACCGGCCCCGCGGCCCAGGCGGGGAACTCGGGCCCGGTCCGCACGGCCGCCGGAAGGGTGGTGCAGTACGGCTACGGGGAGCTGTCGGTCACCGTCACCGCGCGCGGCAACCAGATCACCGGCGTGTCCGTGCCGCTCCTGCGGACCGCTGAGCCGTACTCCCAGCAGCTCGCGCAGCAAGTCATTCCCATGCTGCGAGGCGAGGTGCTGGCGGTGCACGGCGTGCAGATCCATGGTGTCAGCGGCGCAACCTACACCAGCGTGGCGTACGTGCAGTCGATCCAGTCGGCACTGGACAAACTGCACATCAAGTGATCAGCCCTGCAGGCCCGGTCAGCAGGCCCGGCCCCGCTGACTTGCCCGGGCCGGCCGGGTTGCCCGCGGCGCCCGCAGGCCAGGCGCCGGTCACTAAGCACGCCGAGCCGGCGATGGGAACGGTCTTCTCGTTGACCGCCGTCCACGGCGCCCTGCCGCCGGACGCGGTGCGGGCCGCGCTGGCCGCAGCCTGCCGGGTCCTGCACGATTGCGACGCCCTGTTCAGCACCTGGGACGCGGCCAGCCCGGTGAGCCGGTTCCGGCGCGGTGAGGCCGGGCTCGGCGAGATGCCACCAGAGTTCGGTATGGTGCTCCAGGAGTGTCATGTGGCCAAGGAAGCCTCGGGGGGCTGGTTCGACCCATGGGCGATGCCCGGGGGGTTCGATCCGACCGGCCTGGTCAAGGGCTGGGCGACCGAGCGAGCGCTAGACGAGCTGCGCGGCGCCGGCCTGCCCGGGGCGCTCATCAACGGCGGCGGGGACGTGGCTGTGTTCGGGTCACCCGGCCCCGGGCAGCGGTGGCGGGTCGGCATCCGTCACCCGTGGCGGGCGGACGCGCTGGCCTGCATTGTGGAGATTGACGCCGCGGTGGCCACATCTGGCGGGTACGAGCGCGGTCCGCACCTGATCGACCCGGGCACCGGGCTGCCCGCGGCGCGCGCCGCCTCGGCCACGGTCACCGGGCCCAGCCTCGCCCTGGCCGACGCCCTGGCCACCGGGGTTGCGGTGGGCGGCGACGAGGCGCTGGCGGTCGTGGCGGGCCTGCCGGGCTACGCCGGCTACCTGATCCGCCCCGGCGGCAGCGAGGCCGACACCGGCGGGATCGACTTCGTCCAATGATTGCCTCCCTCGCGGGACGTCGTGCCGGAGGCGCGCAGGCCAGCGCGCGGTCGTGCCGGAGGCGCGCATGCGAGCCGGTCCTCGCCGCCGGACACACGTCGTGCCGGAGGCGCGCCCGCCAGCACTGCGGCGCCTGGGGCTGCGTCGTGCCGGAGGCGCGCCTGCGGCGTTCGGCCCGGCGGCTGCGGCGTGACAGGCCTGTGCTCCCCGGAGGGCCCCTGGGGCGGAATGACCGCGCACGGCATATGGTTGAGGGGTAGAGGAATGACAACGCGCCGCGCAGGCGGCAGACCGACGCAGGAGCGGATCACAGATGACGGTTCAGCACGAGACGGCCACGCACGGTGTGATCCTCACTTCCATCGCTGCGGCCAAGGTGAGCAGTCTCCTTGCGCAGGAGGGCCGCGAGGATCTCAAGCTCCGCATCGCCGTGCAGCCGGGTGGGTGCTCGGGACTGCGCTATCAGCTCTACTTCGACGAGCGTGAGATCGACGGTGACATCGAGGCGGAGTTCGCCGGCGTGCACGTGGTCACCGACAAGATGAGCGCCCCGTACCTGGCCGGCGCCACCATCGACTTCGTCGACACGATCGAGAAGCAGGGCTTCACCATCGACAACCCCAACGCAACGGGGTCTTGCGCCTGCGGCGACTCGTTCCACTGACAGAGGTCGGCTGACGGCTGCCTGCGGGCGCCGGCTGGCGAATGCCGCATGTCCAGCGCGCCCGGTCCGGCGTGTTAGGTTTTGCCAGTGCAGATAGCCGTCACCGGGTCCATCGCGACCGACCACCTGATGACGTTCCCCGGCCGGTTCGTCGACCAGCTCATCGCCGAGAAGCTGGACCGGGTGTCGCTGTCGTTCCTCGTAGACGACCTGGAGATACGCCGTGGCGGGGTTGCCGCGAACATCGCGTTCGGCCTCGGGGTGCTGGGGCTTCGCCCATTGCTCATCGGCGCGGTCGGCGCCGACTTCGGCCCCTATCGCGACTGGCTGACCAGGCACGGCGTTGACTGCACCGGGGTGCGTGAGTCCACCAGGTATCACACCGCGCGTTTTGTCTGCACCACCGACACCGACGGGAACCAGATCGCCTCGTTCTATCCCGGGGCGATGTCCGAGGATGCCGAGATTGCCCTCACGTCGCTCGCTGACCGCGGCGAGGGCATCGACCTGGTGCTCATCGGCGCGAGCGACCCCGGGGCGATGCGTTCCCACACCGCCGAGTGCCTCAGGATGGGTGTTCCCTTTGCCGCTGACCCCTCCCAGCAGCTCCCGCGGCTGGATGGGCCGGACGTGCGATCGCTGGTGACCGGGGCACAGTACCTGTTCTGCAACGAGTACGAGGAAGCGCTCATCGAGCGCAAGGCCGGTTGGACGAGCGCCGAGATGCTGGCCCAGGTCGGTGTGCGGGTAACCACCCTCGGGCCCGCCGGGGTCCGGATCGAGCGGGCCGGCGAGCCGGCCATGTTCGTGGGGCCGGTGGCCGAGGCGCACAAGGCGGACCCGACCGGCACCGGGGACGCGTTCCGGGCCGGCTTCCTGGCGGCGGTGGGCTGGGGCTTGTCGCTGGAGCGCGCGGCCCAGCTGGGCAATCTGGTGGCGGTCAGCGCGCTGGAGACCATCGGGCCGCAGGAATACGAGCTCAAGCCCGCCCAGGTCGCGGGGCGGATCGCGGAGGCCTACGGAGACGCCGCCGCCGCCGAGATCGCCGCGCACTACGGCTAGCCTGGGCGGGTGTACACCGGGCCGCCGCCCCTGACCGTGCCTCGCGCCTTCACATCGTGGACGCTTGATGTCCCGGTGCTCGTGGTGGTGCTGGCGGTGGCGTTGCTGTACCTGGCGGGCATGCGGCGGATCCGCCGGTCCGGCCAGCCGTGGCCGCGCGCCCGGGCTGTCGCGTTCCTGATCGGCGGCGTCGGCGCCGTGGTGATAGCCACCATGTCCTTCCTCGGCGTCTACCAGCACGTGCTGTTCTATGACAGGGCAGTGCAGACCGTGCTGCTCCTGCTCGCCGCTCCGCTGTTCCTGGCCCTCGGCCGGCCGCTGTCCCTGTTCATCGGCGCGCTGCCCGGGCCGGGGCGCCGGGCCGACGCGATGGTGCGCAGCCGGGCCGCCCGGGTCCTCACCTTCCCGGCCATCACCGCGATAGTGCTGGTAATCGTGCCGTTCCTGCTGTACTTCACCCCGTGGTACGAGGCGGGCCTGCGCAACGCCACGGTCCGGGAACTCACCTATGCCGCGCTGCTGGCGCCGGGCCTGGTGTTCTTCTGGACGCTGCTGCGGGTCGACCCGGTGCCCAAGGCCTACCCGTACCTGGTCGCGCTGTGGGTCACCGGGGCCGAGGTGGTGGGCGACGCGGTCCTCGGCCTGGCTGTGCTCGCCGACCAGCACCTCATCGCTGGCTCGTACTACCTGGCGCTCGGCCGGCCCTGGGGGCCGAGCCTGCGCGCCGACCAGGTGATTGGCGGGGGGGCGCTCTGGATTCTGGGCGACCTTGTGGGCCTGCCGTTCCTCGCCGCCACGCTCATCGTGATGATCAGGGAGGACGAGCAGGAGGCGGCACACGTTGACGCCGAACTGGACGCCAAGGCGGCGGAGGCGGCGGCACCGGGCGCCGGGGAGGCGGGCATGGCCCCGGCCGCCACATCGGACAGCCAGCCGTGGTGGGAGAGCGACTCGCGCTTCACCCGCCGCTTCCAGCGCCCGGACAGCGAGTAGTTAATACCTGCGCCGGATCAGCAAGGCCCAGCCCTCGGACAGGTCGGTCGCGGCGACGAAATCGTGCGACTTCATGGCGCACCAGGACGGCACGTCGGTCCGCGCGGCCGGGTCATCGGCGAGCACCGCGATGACCTGCCCGATTGGCACTTCACGAATCCGCTCGGCGAGCATGATAATGGGGATGGGGCACTTGCGGCCGAGCGCGTCGATGGTGACCAGCGGGACTGGAGGGGCAGCGGATGTCATGCCAGCCGCCATCGCGTGGTCCCGCCACGGGGCGCCAGGCTCACCGTGCTGCGCCGGGCGGCGGCGGAGCAGGGCAGCGCGCGGCAGCGCGCGGCGAGTCTGATGCCATGCCAATGCGATACCCGCCTACCGGCATCGGTATGCACCGCCCGGCCCAGCTGGCTGACCGCCGGTTCAACGTGCTGCACCCCACGACACTAGCCGCGTGCTGCCCGGACCGCGACACTGACGGGGGTCCTCGCCGCAGCCAGCGGCGAGCGCGATACTGTTTCCACGACAGCCTGTAGGACGAGCCATGGCCAGCCCGTGCCGCCGCCAGTCCGCGCAGCCGGGAGTCATCCGCTGGGAAGGCAACCTGTGAGTTCCACCCCCAGCGCCCCACCGAGTCGGGGCGCGCATGATCCGGGCCCGGTACCCGGGCGGCCGCCGGTGGCGCCGCCGCGCCGGGGGCGCGCCCGCCTGAGCCGGCTGGCGCCCCGCGCGGCCCTGTTCGCTGTGCTGGCCGTCGGCATCTCGGGGTGCACGTCCAACGCCTTCACCCGGATGGGCTGGCCCGAGCCGATCACCCAGCAGGGCCAGGTCGCGCTGACCCTCTGGCAGGGATCCTGGGCCGCCGCATGGGCCGTCGGCGCCGTGGTCTGGGGCATGACCATCTGGGCCATCATCTTCCACCGGAAGAAGCGCGCGTCGGGGAGCACGCCGCCCCAGCAGGTGCGCTACAACCTGCCGATCGAGATGCTGTACACCGTGGTGCCGTTCATCATGGTCGGCGTCCTGTTCTTCTTCACGGCGCGAGACGAGAACTACATCGACAAGCTGTCTGCCCACCCCCGCGTGACCGTTAACGTCATCGGCTACCAGTGGAGTTGGCAGTTCCAGTACAAGGACTACCCGGTGCCGGGCTCACCGACCCGCTACGTGACGATGAACGGCTATCCGTGGAGCCCGCAGACCGGCAACAGCGAGCTTCCGCTGCTGGTCATACCCGAGAATGAGACGGTCAGGTTCAACCTCGTCTCCACCGACGTGGTCCACGCGTTCTGGATCGTCCCGTTCGTGTTCAAGCGTGACGTCATCCCCGGGCACCCGAACCACTTCGAGGTCACCGCGAACAAGATCGGGAGCGGGATCGGCCATTGCACAGAGTTGTGCGGGCTGTACCACAGCCGGATGCTCTTCAGGTGGCGCGTCGTCACGCAGGCCCAGTTCAGCCAGTGGGTACACACACAACAGGCATTGCAGCAAAGGTCAGGGGGTGCCCAGTGACCACGCTCGAAAACCAAGCCCAGGCAGCGATCACCTCGCCGCGCCGCGCGCGCAAGGGCTCGATCATGGCCGACTGGCTCTCCTCGACCGACCACAAGGTCATCGGCCACCTGTACCTGATCACGTCCTTCGGGTTCTTCCTCGTGGCCGGCATCATGGCGATGATCATGCGGAGTCCAGCTGTTCGGCCCGGACAACCACATCGTGTCTGACCAGCAGTACAACGAGCTGTTCACCATGCACGGCACGATCATGCTGCTGCTGTTCGCCACGCCGCTGTTCGTCGGGTTCGCGAACGAGATCATGCCGCTGCAGATCGGCGCCCCCGACGTGGCGTTCCCGCGGCTCAACCTGTTCAGCTACTACCTGTTCACCTTCGGCGGGCTGATCCTGCTCATCAGCTTCCTCACGCCGGGCGGGGCGGCCTCGTTCGGGTGGTACGCGTACTCGCCGCTGACCAACCCGATCTACTCGCCAGGCATGGGCGGTGACATGTGGATCATGGGGCTGGTCCTGTCCGGGTTCGGCACGATCCTCGGCGGGGTCAACTTCGTCACCACGATCATCTGCATGCGCGCCCCCGGCATGACCATGTTCCGGATGCCGATCTTCACCTGGAACATCCTGCTGACCTCCATGCTCGTGCTGCTGGCCTTCCCGGTGCTGGCCGCGGCGCTGCTGGTGCTGGAGATCGACCGCAAGCTCGGCGCGCAGGTGTTCAATTCGGCCAACGGCGGGGCGATCCTCTGGCAGCACCTGTTCTGGTTCTTCGGCCATCCCGAGGTCTATATCGTGGCGATCCCGTTCTTCGGGATCGTCACCGAGGTGCTGCCGGTGTTCAGCCGCAAGCCCTGCTTCGGGTACAAGGGCCTGGTGGCCGCGACCATCGCGATCGCCGGGCTGTCGATGACGGTGTGGGCGCACCACATGTTCACCACCGGCGCGGTCCTGCTGCCGTTCTTCTCATTCATGACGTTCCTGATCGCGGTGCCGACCGGGGTGAAGTTCTTCAACTGGGTGGGCACCATCTGGCGCGGCCAGCTCTCGTTCGAGCCGGCCATGTTGTTCGCCCTCGGGTTCCTCGTGACGTTCCTGTTCGGCGGGCTCACCGGCGTCATCCTCGCCTCGCCGCCGCTGGACTTCGCGGTCAGCGACTCCTACTTCGTGGTCGCCCACTTCCACTATGTGCTCTTCGGCACGGTCGTGTTCAGCATGTTCGCCGGCTTCTACTTCTGGTGGCCCAAGTTCACCGGGAAGATGCTGGACAAGACGCTCGGCACATGGCATTTCTGGACGTTGTTCATCGGGTTCCACATGACGTTCCTGGTCCAGCACTGGCTGGGCGTCATCGGCATGCCACGGCGCATCGCCAATTACCCGGACCTCGAGCCCTTGGCGACCACACTGAACCAGATCTCCACGATCGGGTCGCTGATCCTGGGCGCCTCCACGCTGTTCTTCCTCTACAACGTGTACACGACGGCGCGTCACGGCCAGCAGGTCACCGAGGACGACCCCTGGGGCTGGGGCAACTCGCTGGAGTGGGCAACGTCCTGCCCGCCGCCGCGGCACAACTTCACCTCGATACCGCGCATCCGGTCCGAGCGCCCGGCGTTCGAGCTGCACCACCCGCACATCAAGTCGGGCCGCCCCGCCCGCGAGTCCATCTCGTCGCCACAGTGACCGGGCGCGCCGTCGTGCCGCGCCACCCGGAGGGCCGGGCTGGCCAGCGGAGAGGTCGATAGATGAAGGTCGAAGGGTACCTGTTCATCGGCTCTGCCGCGTTCTTCGCCGCAGCCGACATCGTGTACTGGCATTTCTCGCACGACCCGACGGGCACGACCGCGCTTGCCCTGTCCGTCGGATTTGCGTTCCTCGCCGGCTTCTACACACTTTTCACGGGGCGCCGGCTGCCGCTGCGGCCTGAGGATAACCCGCAGGGCGAGATCGCCGAGGGCACCGGCGAACTGGGCTTCTTCAGCCCGCACAGCTGGTGGCCGCTGTTCACCGGGCTGGCCTGCGCCACCGTCGCGATCGGCGCAGCGGTGGGCTGGTGGCTGTTCCTGATCGGCATGCTGTTCGTGGTTCTCGCGTCGATCGGTTTTGTTTTCGAGTACTACCGGGGGGCCTACGCGCACTAGAGCCTGTCCCGTGGATCATGTGACGGGATAGCGGCGCCGACAGCCGGCTGTGTCGTCAGTCGGGCATCGATGGTGGATGGCAGCCGCATAAACCTGGTGCGTCGCCCGGTGGCGTGCCGTTACGATGCCGCGGTGCCTGAACTGAGCGCGGGTCTTCCTCCCATTCCAGACCTGTCCTGGGAGTCGCTGTCTCATCGTCAGGTCCTGGCCGAGCTGACAGCAGGGGGGTGGGTGCCCTGCGGAGTGGGCGACTGGGCGGTGGCGCTGCGGTCTCCGGAGGGAAGCCTCGCCGCGCGGGTATGTCCGTTTGACCCGGCATATTGGGCATTCGTGGACCTGTGCCGCGAGTGCGCCGGCAATCGATGGCTGCCGGGGATCGAGCTGGCCGCCGGCCTCGAAGGCGGCGGTTCGGTCGTCTTCCTGGAATTCGTCGCTCCCGTGGGCCATCCGGTCGACGGGCAGTTCGCCGAGCAGTGGCGGACCAGGGGAAGCGACCCGGAGTTCCAGAAGGTACGCCGGGCAGCGCACAGGATCGATGCGGAATACCGGAAGTCGACGCCCTGGTGGGGCCGGTGCGACTTGGACGACGCCCACATCTTCAGCGCCGCCGACCGGCCGGTGCTGATTGACGTCTTCTGCATGGCTGGGACAGAGCTGTACCACGCGATCCTCGACGACGTCGCCGAGGTGCACCGCCGGATTCCGCGCGAGCGGATGCGCTACGCGCTGGAAATCCCGTACATCGCCCGGGAGAACAGTGCCGCCGAGATCCTTGCCCTCAGAAGGGCCTGGGCACGCGCTGCCGAATGAACACGGTGCTAGGCGCCGCCGCCGTCCCCGTCGGTGCCCTCCGCGCCGTCCGGGTGCGCCTCGCCGGCGGTCACCGCCGTCGGCTCGGCGGCGTGGCCGTTGCCGTGCCCATTGCCGTGCCCGTTGCCGTGCCCGTTGCCGTGGGGCAGCGGGATGTTCTCGGTGAGGACCCGGTTCAGCGACACCCGCAGCTTGCCCACCGGGCCGCGGGCCGTGGGCGCGGGCACGTCGTCGCCGTCGGGCGCTGCGATCTGCGGCAGCTCCTTGCGGGCCTCCAGCACCGCCCGCATCTCCGCCGAGACCGGCTTGGTCACCTCGATGTACTCGCCGTTGGGGAGTTGCCGGATGATCCCGGTCTCCACGCCGTGCTCGAGCAGGTGGTTGTCCTTACGTTGCAGCCCCAGGCAGATCCGCTTGGTGACCCAGTAGGCCACGACCGGCCCGATGAAGATCGCGTACCGGGCGATCTCCGTGGTCAGGTACAGCTCGATGTTCAGGAACCGGGCGACGATGTCATTGGCGCCCTCCAGCCACAGGATGCCGTAGAACGTCACGCCCGCCATGCCGAGGGCGGTGCGGGTCGGCGCGTTGCGCGGCCGGTCGTTGACATGGTGCTCCCGGCGGTCGCCGGTGATCCATTGCTCGACAAAGGGCCACACGGCAAGCCCGGTCATGAGTACCCCGAGCGGCACCAAGGCGGGCACGAAAACGTTGAAGGCAAACGAGTACCCCCCGACGTTCCAGTGCCAGCTTGGCCACATCCGCAGGGCGCCCTCCAAGAAGCCCATGTACCAGTCCGGCTGGGAGCCCGCCGAGATGCCGGAGGGGTTGTACGGGCCGTAGATCCAGATCGGGTTGATCTGCGCGAAGGTGGACAGCAGCGCGGTGATGCCGAAGATGAAGAAGAACCAGGCGCCGGTCTTCGCCATGAAGTACGGGTACATCGGCTGGCCGACCACGTTGGTGTCGGTGTGGCCCTTGCCCGGCATCTGGGTGTGCTTCTGGTGGAACATCAGGAACAGGTGCGCGGAGACCAGCGCCAGCAGCAGGGCGGGGATCAGCAGGATGTGAATGACGTACAGCCGCGGGATGATGTCGTGCCCGGGGAACTGGCCGCCGAACAGGAAGAAGCTCAGGTAGGTGCCGACGATCGGGATCGACAGCAGCACCCCCTCCAGGATGCGCAGCCCGGTGCCGGAGAGCAGGTCGTCGGGCAGCGAGTAGCCGAACAGGCCCTCGGTGAACGCCAGGGTGAACATCACCACGCCGATGAGCCAGTTAAGCTCGCGCGGCTTGCGGAACGCGCCGGTGAAGAAGACCCGGAGCAGGTGGCACACGATCGCGGCCACGAACAGGATCGCCGCCCAGTGGTGGATCTGCCGCATCAGCAGGCCGCCGCGCACGTCGAAGCTGATGTCCAGGGTCGAGGCGTAGGCCTGGCTCATGTGCACGCCGTCCAGCGGCGTGTATGAGCCGTGGTAGACCACGTCGGTCATGCTGGGCTGGAAGAACAGCGAGAGGAAGGTGCCGGTCAGCAGCAAGATGATGAACGAGTAGAGCGCGATCTCGCCGAGCAGGAACGACCAGTGGTCGGGGAAGATCTTTCGCAGGAATACCCGGAGCCCCCGCGCGCCGTGCAGCCGGTCGTCGAACCACCGGCCGGTGCCGCCCAGCAGTTTGCCGGTGATCGTGCTCATCCCAACTCCCAGAAGGCGGGACCGACAGGTTCGTGGAAGTCGCTGGTCGCGATCAGGAAGCCGTCCGCGTCGACCCCGATCGGCAGCTGCGGCAGCGGCCGCGGCGCCGGGCCGAAGAGTATCTGCGCGCCATTGGTCGCGTCGAACGTGGACTGGTGGCACGGGCAGAGGATGTGGTGGGTCGTCTGCTCGTAGAGCGCGACCGGGCAGCCCACATGGGTGCAGATCTTGGAGTACGCGACGATGTTGTCCACGGTCCAGTTCATGATCGTGCCCGGCTGGCCCGGCCGGTTCGGCACCAGCACACCGGGCGCGAACTTGATGATGATGGTGACCGCCTTGGCCAGCACATCCTGGTTCTCGGCGTAGCCCTCGGGGGCGACCGTGATCATCTGGCCCGGGATGCTGAAATCGGCCGCGCGCAGCGGCGTGTTCGGCCCGTACACGACCATCCGCGTGCCCTTGCGCCACACGGTATGCCGCAGGCTGGTGCCCGGCAGCGGGCCCAGGTCACGCAGCACGACCAGGGGGGCGACCGCGAGCGGCACGCTGGCCGCGATCAGCGTGCGCCGCAGCAGGGGCCGCTTGACGAAGCCGCTGGCCTCGGCGCCCTCGGTGAACGTCTTGGTGAACGCCTCCCGCTCGGGCTCGCCGGAGGCGAGCACATGGCGCTCCTCGACCTGCTCCACGTCCGGCATGATGCTGCGGACCCAGATGGTGGCGCCCACGCCCATGGCCAGGAAGGCCACCGACATGGACAGGCCCAGCGCCAGGTTGGAGCGGAGCGTGGCGTCGACCGAGTGCACCTCGAGGCCGACGTAGGCGGCGATGAACCCGATGCTGGCGAGCATCGACAGGATGAAGCAGGCGGCGATGACCTTCTCGGCGGTCTTCGCCTTGGCCGGGTTGTCCGGGCCTGCCGGAAGCTCGCGGGGGGACTCGGGGACGGTGCTGCCCGGCGCCTCACCCAGCAGGGTGCGCGCCTGGGCCGGCGGCGGCGTCCCGATCACCCGGTGCGGGGCGCGCGACTGGTGGCCGTCCTCCTCGGGGAGGTCCTGGCTAGGCTGCGTCTCGCTCATGACTCACGCCGTTTCATGGTAATCCACAGAGCCAGGAAGACGAGGACCCCGATCCCGCCGATGAAGCCGACGATGCCCTCGGTCACCGGGCCGATCCGGCCCAGGCTGAATCCGCCGGGGTTCGGCTCGGCGCGCAGCCGGGTGATGTAGTCGATGATGTCCCGCTTCTGGGCCGGGGTGATCGTGGTGTCGCTGAACACCGGCATGGCTTCCGGCCCGGTGAGCATGGCCTCGTAGATCTGCGTGGGCGTGGACGCGGTGAGCGCGGGCGCGAACTTCCCGTAGGTCAGCGCCCCGCCGGCCCCGTCGAAGTTGTGGCACTGCGCGCAGTCGGTGATAAACAGGCTCTGGCCGAGCGCCGTGTTCGCGCCCGCGGTGCTCACCTGAGCGGCCGATGGGACGGTCGGACCGCCGCCCAGCGAGGCCACGTACTCCGCGATCGCGTGAATCTGCGCGGTGGTGAACGTCACCGGCTTGCGGTCCATTTCGGGGCCGATGTCCTTGCCCGGCATGCGGCCGGTGCTCATCTGGAAGTCCACGGCGGCGGCGCCGACCCCGGCCAGACTCGGGGCCTGCGATGTGCCCTGGGCGTCCATGCCGTGGCACGACGAGCAGCTCACCTGGAAGAGCGCCTTCCCCTGGGCGATGGTCTGGGGTGACACCGTGCCCGGCGTGGCCGCCGACGCGGCGCTGCCCGGTGTGGTGAGGGCGCCGTAGCCCACCCCGATGGTGACGAGCCCCAGCAGGACCACTGCGTACCCGGCGGCAGGCCGCCTGCGCAGTGCGGTGATCCAGCTCACGTGCTTCCTCGGTTTCGGGTCAGGTTGCCGTGCCGGCAGGCCAGGCGCGTCAGCGGATGAGGTAGATGGTGGTGAACAGGCCGATCCACACGACGTCGACGAAGTGCCAGTAGTAGGACACGACGATGGCGCTGGTCTGCTGTTCCTGGGTGAAGGTCTTGGCGGCGTAGGTGCGGCCGAGCAGGAAGAGGAATGCGATCAGCCCGCCCGTCACGTGCAGTCCGTGGAACCCCGTGGGGATGAAGAACACCGATCCGTAGCCGCTGGATTGCAGTGTCAGGCCATCGTGGACCAAGCTGAGGTACTCATACCCCTGGCCGCAGATGAAGTACAGGCCCATCAGGAAGGACAGCACGTACCACTCGCGCAGCCCCCACCTGCCCATGTTCCAGATGCTCCCGGTGCGCCTGATCTGGCCGCGCTCGACCGCGAACACGCCCAGCTGGCAGGTGACGCTGGACAGCAGCAATACGACGGTGTTGACCGTGCTGAGCGCCAGGTTAAGGTGCGCGCCGGGCCAGGGAAGCCCTTCCCCCTTGTCCACCGAGCGGATGGTGAAGTACATCGCGAACAACGCCGCGAAAAACATGAGCTCAGAAGACAGCCAAACGATGGTCCCCACGCTGACCAGATTCGGCCTGCTGGCCGGTGAGCGGGGTGGCGTCTTCGTTGCGGATGCTGTGGCCACGAAGGCCATTATTACGACACCACGTAGGCGAGCGCCGCCCGACCCCCCGTGTCGGTAGCATCCAGTCCATGAAGGTCGTCGTTTACAGCCATGATGCGGACGTCCGGGCCAAGATCCGGCTGGCCATCGGACGGCGCCCGGCGCCAGATGTTCCGGACGCTGAGATCGTCGAGGTTGCCACCGAGCCCGCCCTGGTCCGGCTGCTGGATGCCGGGCAGGTGGATGTGATGGTGTTGGACGGCGAGGCCCAGCCGGCCGGCGGCATGGGGGTGTGCCAGGCAGGCCAAGGATGAGATTCATGACTGCCCGCCGGTGCTGCTGATCATCGGCAGGGCCGATGATGGCTGGCTCGCCACCTGGTCCGGCGCGGAAGCGGTGGTCAGCCATCCGATCGAGCCGCGAGCCCTGGCCGCCGCGCTGGCCGGCCTCATGCGGCAGCGGTCCGGGAGGGCCGCCGCCCAAGCCTGACCCATCCCGGACCGTCACCCGCGGAGAGGGGGCGTCATGGATTCCCGCACTACCTGGCCCGCGCTGATCGGTGCGCTCGTCAAGGGCGAGACGCTCACCAGCGACGAGACCGCATGGGCGATGAACGAGATCATGGAAGGCGCGGCGACGCCCGCCCAGATCGCCGGGTTCGGCGTGGCGCTGCGGATGAAGGGCGAGACGGTCGGCGAGCTGGCCGGGCTGGCCGACGTGATGCTGGCGCGCGCCACCCCGCTCGCCGTTCCTGGGCCGGTCGTCAACCTGGTGGGCACCGGGGGAGACGGCGCGCGCACGGTGAACATCTCCACCATGGGCGCCGTCGCCGCCGCCGCGGCGGGTGTCCGGGTGGCCAAGCACGGCAACCGGGCGGCCTCGTCGGCGTGCGGGGCCGCCGACGTGCTCGAGGCGCTCGGCGTGGTGATCAACCTGGCGCCGGAGGCAACCGCCCGCCTGGTGCAGGAGGTGGGGATCGCGTTCCTGTTCGCGCCGCTTTACCATCCGGCGCTGCGGCACACGGCGGTGCCACGCCGGGAACTCGGCGTGCCGACCGTTTTTAACTTCATCGGGCCGGTGGCGAACCCCGCGCGCCCCGCCGCCCAGGCGGTCGGGGTAGCCGATCCGCGGATGGGGGCCATCATCGCCGGGGTGCTGGCCGCCCGTGGCTGCTCGGCGCTGGTGTTCCACGGCGACGACGGCCTCGACGAGCTGACCACGGCCGACACCTCCACCGTGTGGGTGGTGCACGACGGCATGGTCAGCCAGACGCTGCTCGACCCGGGGGATCTCGGGCTGCCCCGGTCGCGGCCGGGGGACCTGCGCGGCGGGGACGCGGCCAACAACGCCGCCGTGGCCCGGGCGGTGATGTCGGGCGAGCCCGGGCCGGTCAGGGACACCGTGGTGCTCAACGCCGGCGCGGCGCTGGCCGCCGCCGGGGGCGTGCCCCGTGCCGAGGACCTGGCCGGGGTGCTCGTGGACGCCTGTGCCCGGGCGGCGGCGGCGGTGGATTCCGGGGCCGCGCTGGCGCTGCTGGACCGGTGGGTGGCGGCGAGCCAGCGCCTCGCCGCGGAAACCTCCTGAGCCCTTCGGGGTCCGGGGGTCGCCCCCGGGTCAGCACGGCGTGAGGCTCCGGCGAAGCCGCGCAGCGGCGAGCAGCATTCGGTGCCCCGAGCGCCGTCAGCCCGCCTCGGGGTAGCCGAGGGCGAACGCGGCCTCGAGGTCGTGCCGGGAGTAGGTCTGGAACGCGATATGCGTCTCGGTGTGCGTCACGCCCGAAACCCGGTTGAGCGTGCCGGGAATGACGTCGTTCAGCTCCTCGTGCGCCCGCACCCGCACCAGGGCGACCAGGTCGAAGTCCCCGGTCACCGAGTAGACCTCGGTGACTTCCGGAATCTGGGCTATGGCCGCTCCCGTTTCCGGGATGCGCGCAACGTCAGCCCGTATCAGCACGATCGCGGTGACCACATCTGCCTCCTCGCGCCCGGCTCACCCCGGGGTCCCGGGGCTGCCCCCCACTGTTTATACACATCCTGCCTCGGCAAGCGTGCTCGCACCGGTGGCGGCGAGCCTGCGCAACAGCGCGGTGAGCACATCGGCGGTAGCCAGGGCGTCTGGCAGCGCCCGGTGGCGGGGCTTGATGCGCGTGTCGAAATGGGCCGCGAGCGTGGCCAGCTTGCAGTCGGCCACCTCCTCCTCGCCCAGCACACGGTGGGCCAGCTCCACCGTGTCCAGCACCTGGAACTCCGGCCACGACACGTCGCAGGCCTTGCAGGCGGCGGTGAGGAACGCGACGTCGAACGGCGCATTGTGGGCCGCGAGCACGCTTCCGCGGGCGAAGGACAGGAAACCGGTCAGCACGGCGGACAGGGGCGGGGCGGAGGCCACCATGGCGTCGCTGATGCCGGTCAGCGTGGCCACCTGCTCGGGAATGGCGCCACCGGGGTTGACCAGCGAGGAAAACTGCGCACGCACCCGGCCGCCACAGACCAGCACCGCCCCGATCTCGGTGATCATCGCCTCCTCCGGTTCCCAGCCGGTCGTCTCCAGGTCCACGACGATGAAGTCAACCTGGTCGAAGGGCGACGGGGCGGGCTGAGGCCGGCGGCGGGTCCAGAGCTGCTTCATGAGTGATTCCGCTGACGTGTCCCAGGTGATCACGAGGCAACCGTAGAACGGGCCACTGACATTGCTGCCGCAGACTCGCCGCCCTCCCGTTAACCGATGCGTCCCGGGGCTGCGCCGCGGCTCCCGCAGAGAAACTGTCGGCATGGCCGCCTACCGTAGTGCTTCGCCGGGCCGGGAGCCCGCGTGATTGCCAGGAGGGAACATGCTGATCGAGTGTGACCGGTGCGTCATGCGCGACATCGCTTGCTCGGACTGTGTGGTCACGGCGCTGCTGTCCGCGCCGGGGCCGGACGGTGAGCTGGACGAGTCGGAATACCGGGCGCTGCGGGTGCTCGCGGATGCCCGGATGATCCCACCGCTGCGGCTGCGAGTGAGCCTGCCGCGCGCGTCCTGACCCGGCCGAGCCGGCTCAAGCTGCCCGATGACCTTGGTCATCTTCGCCACGGGGGCCGCGGTGCTGGTAGGGGGACGACCCCCCAGGACCCCGATGGCGCTGCGGCGCGGCCGCCCCGACCGGCGGCGGCCGGGCAGGGAAGTTGCCACCAGAGTGCGCGAATCGGTTGAATCACACGCTTGTTATTCACTAGTGTCGGGCCCGGCTGGTTACTCCGCAGTCGTCACGAACGGCGACGGTGATCGGCCCCGCCGTAACCAGGCACTGGCCCTGTGGGACCGTTGGGGAGCCGGTGACCAGGTGGAGGGCCCCGGGCGTGCCCCCGCTCCGGGAGAACTTCACCGGAGCGTCGCCGTGGCCGGTTGTGGCAAAGGTCGTAGGGTGCTCGTATCGCCCCGACCCGTCAGATCACCTGGTCGGCGGGGGTGGAAAGGGAGCGCGTCACTACGTGGATACGCATCCGGTCGCAAAAACCTCCC
The DNA here is from genome assembly GCA_963734725.1 of uncultured Actinomycetes bacterium. GTDB lineage: Bacteria > Actinomycetota > Actinomycetes > Streptosporangiales > Streptosporangiaceae > DASXKD01. Next base: position 619,525 of record CAVTIX010000009.1, on the reverse strand, counting down.
TGGCCCGGCGCTGTGCCACCATCGCGGTCGCAGCACTGGCCGCCGCCGGACTCCTCACCGTGGCGGGGTCGGCCGGAGCGCAGCCCCAGCCGACGGTCAGCCAGGTGCAGGCCAAGCTGAAGAAGCTCACGCTTAAGGAAAACTGGCTCATCCAGCGGTACGACCAGGCCACCCAGGACCTGGCTTCGGCCCGGCAGCGGCTCAACCTGGTCAACCGCGAGGTCGCCAAGGACGAGGCAGCGGCCCAGGCCATGCAGGACGAGATCGCCCAGATCGCCTCCAACGTCTACATGAACGGCGCGATGAGCTCGGTGGCGGCACTGCTGACCTCGGGGAACCCGGAGACGCTGCTCAGCCAGTCGGCCATTCTCACCCACCTGTCCACCGACCAGTACCAGCAGCTGCAGCAGGTCATCACGACCGACCGCCAGCTCGTCGGCGCGCGCCTGATGGCCAAGCGAACCGAGCAAGCGGTGCAGAAGCTGCAGAAGCAGCTCGGATCCCAGCGCTCATCCTTGGACAAGGTCATCACCCAGCAGAAGGCACTGCTGGCCAGCCTGACCCCGAAACAACAGCAGCAGCAGCTCGGCGGGGGCGGGACCACGACCACGAAGACGACCGGTGGTGGCGGCGGCCACTACACCGGCCCCACCGGGACGCAGGCGGAGAAGGCGGTGGCATTCGCCTACGGCGCGCTTGGCTGCCCGTACGTCTACGGCGGCACTGGCCCGTGTGGCTCCGGCTATGACTGCTCCGGGCTTACCATGTCGGCGTGGGCCTCGGCCGGGGTGTCGATCCCGCGGACCAGCTACGGCCAGGCGACGCTGCCCGCCGTGTCGAGGTCCGCGCTGCAGCCGGGTGACATCCTGGAGTTCGCCGGGGATAGCCACGTGGGGATCTACGTGGGCGGCGGGATGCTCATCGATGCGCCGCAACCAGGGATGAACGTGGAGAAGGTCAGCCTGTCCTCAGGCTGGTACGCCTCGGAGTTTGCCGGCGCCTACCGGCCCTGACGCGGGCCGGGCGAGGGCCGAACCACCCTCAGCCGCCGCGCGGCTTTCGCCGGACGCGGGCTAGCAGGGGATGGCCCCCCGAGCCCTCCGGTGGCAGAGGCAGCAGCCGGTGCCGTGGTCATGCCGGGGATTCGCAAGGACGGCTGCCCGCCGCTGACGGGGTCGGCAGGTACTTTAGGATCTTTACCGTTGCCGTCGGGGCGGGCCGCCGGCCCGCATGGGTACGGGCTTCAATCCGGGAGCGCTGTGCATTGCCTAAGGTCCTTGTTCTGACCAATGACTTCCCGCCAAGGCCGGGTGGGATCCAGTTCTTCGTGCATGCGCTGGCGCTACGGCTGCCGCCGGAGAACGTAACCGTCTACGCGCCCGCCTGGGCAGGCGCGGCGGACTTTGACGCCGAACTGCCCTTCCCGGTGGTCCGCCACCCCACCTCGCTCATGCTCCCGGTGCCCTCGGTGGCGCGGCGGGCCGAGCGCATCATCGAACGCGATGGCTGCGACACCGTGCTGTTCGGCGCGGCAGCGCCGCTCGGCTTGCTCGCGCCTAGGCTGCGCAGGGCCGGCGCCCGGCGCCTGATCGCGCTGACCCACGGCCATGAGGTCGGCTGGGCCGCGCTTCCCGTTGCCCGCGGCACCCTGCGCCGGATCGGTGATTCCGTGGACACCGTCACCTACCTCGGCGACTACACCCGGGTGCGGCTGGCGCGCGCCCTGTCCCCGGCGGCGACGGCCCGGATGACCCGGCTCACCCCCGGCGTGGATACCAGCAAGTTCTACCCCGGTGCGGGCGGGCGGGCGATCAGGGAGCGGTTTGGCCTTGCCGACCGGCCGGTGGTGGTTTGCGTGTCGCGCATGGTGCCCCGCAAGGGCCAGGACACCCTCATCCACAGCTGGCCGCTGGTGCTGGCGAACGTGCCCGGCGCGACCCTGCTCCTGGTGGGAGACGGCCCGTACCGCGGCCGCCTGGAACGGATGGCGCGCCACCTCGGCGTGGCCGGCTCGGTCATCTTCACTGGCGCGCCGTCCCGCGCCGAGCTGCCGTCCTACTTCGACGCCGGAAACGTGTTCGCGATGCCCTGCCGTACCCGCCGCCGCGGGCTCGACGTGGAGGGCCTCGGCATGGTCTTCCTCGAGGCCGCCGCGACCGGGCTCCCGGTGGTGGGGGGTGACTCGGGCAACTCGGCCGACGCCATCCGCGACGGGGAGACCGGGTACGTCGTGTCCGGCCGCAGCGTGGCGGATCTGGCCGAACGGCTGAACCGGTTGCTCACCGACCCAGGCGCGGCCAAGGCAATGGGCGAAAAGGGCACGGCCTGGGTGCACCAGGAGTGGCGCTGGGAGATCATCGCGCACCGCTTCGCTGAGATACTGGCCGGGGAGTGAACCCGGGCCCGCGCCCAGCGGCACGCCGCCCGCCGCGGGACGGTCAGGGCCGCGACGGTCAGGAGTAGAGCGCGTCAACCTCGCCCGCGAAATCCTTCATGATCACATTCCGGCGGACCTTGAGCGAGGGGGTCAGGTGGCCGCTCTGCTCGGTGAAGTCACCGGGCAGCACGCGGAAGCGGCGCACCGCCTCGGCCCGTGACACGGCCTTGTTCGCCTCGTCCACGGCGCCCTGGAGTTCGGCCAGCAGTTCGGGCGCATTGGTCAACTCGGCCATGGTCGCGTCCTGCAGCTGAGGAAACTTGGCCTTCCAGATCTCCACCGACTCCTCGTCCAGGGTGATCAGGCAGGCCACGTAGGGCCTGGCGTCGCCCACCACCAGGACCTGGCTCACCAGCGGGTGGGCGCGGATCCGGTCCTCCAGCACCGCAGGCGCGACGTTCTTGCCGCCCGCCGTCACGATCAGTTCCTTCTTGCGCCCGGTCACCCGCAGGAACCCTTCGTCGTCGAGTTCCCCCATGTCCCCGGTGCGCAGCCAGCCGTCGGCCATCACCTCCGCGGTGGCCGCGTCGTTGCGCCAGTAACCGCCGAAGATGGTCGGCCCGCCCAGGAAGATCTCACCGTCGTCGGCGATCTTCACGCTGACTCCCGGCAGCGGCTGCCCGACGGTGCCGATCTTCATGTGGTCCGGCCGGTTGACCGTTGCCGCCGCGCAGCTCTCGGTCAGCCCGTACCCCTCAAGGACGGTGATCCCGGCGCCACGGAAGAAATGGCCGAGCCGTTCCCCGAGCGGCGCGCCCCCGGACACCGCGTACCTGACCCGGCCGCCCACCGCGCCGCGCAGCTTGGCGTAGACCAGGCGGTCAAAGAGCGCATGCTGGAGCCGCAGCGGTGCGCCAGCGCTGCTGGACGGCGCCGCAGCATTGGTGCCGGAGGCCTGGCTCCACGCGATGGCGGTCCGCGCCGCGGCACGGAAGATGCGGCCCTTCACCGGGCTGGCCGAGGCCTGCTGCTCCGCGCCGTTGTAGACCTTCTCGAACACCCGCGGCACGGCCAGGATGAACGTCGGCTGGAACGACGCCAGGTCGGGGAGCAGAGTGGCCACGCTGGGGGTGTGCCCGAGCACCACCCCGGCCTCCAGGGCGCCCACCTGGATGATCCGCGCGAAGGAGTGCGCCAGCGGCAGGAACAGCAGCGTCGCCGCGCCCGGGCGCTCGAAGATCGCCGGGAGCCAGCCGCGGATGACGTTCCGCACGTCCGCCAGCAGGTTCCCGTGGGTGAGCTCGCACCCCTTCGGCCGCCCGGTGGTGCCGGAGGTGTAGATGATGGTCGCGAGGTCGGCGGTGTGCCGGGACTGGCGGCGCTGGTGCACCTCGTCGTCGCTGATGTCGCGCCGGCCTCCGCCAGGGCGGTCATCGGCTCGACCGGTACCGGATGGCCGGGCACGGCCAGGACGGCGCTGTCCTCGCCCTGGTCGCCGCGGCCCGCCGGGCTCTCGATCTGCCACACGCGCGTCACGTGCGGCGCCGCGGCCAGCGACTCGCCGGCTGTTTGCAGATGGGCTGTTGCTTCCACGATCAGCGCGTGGGCGCCCGAGTCAGTCAGGATCCATTCCACCTGCTCGGCCGATGAGGTCTCGTAGATGGGCACGGTGGTCGCGCCCGCGGACCAGATGGCGTAATCGACGACCGTCCACTCGTAGCGGGTACGCGACATCAGCGCGACCCGGTCGCCCGCGGCGATGCCCGCGGCCATGAGCCCTTTGGCCAGTGCCATCACGTCATCGGCGAACTGCTGGGCGGTGACGTCCTGCCACCCGCCGTCCGCCGCGGCGTCCTTGCGCCGCATGACCACGGCGCCCGGGTCGCGCGCGGCGCGCTCGAACACGACATCGGTCAGCCCGGCCGATGGCGGTATGTCGACGGTGGCAGGGGTGTTGTACTCTCGCATGCCGCCAGACTAATCCCGGTGATCCGTCTTGGCCCATGCCACATCGCGCGGGAAGCGCGCCACCACGGGCCGCCATCGGTGCGCCCCGGCTCTGGCGGTCCCGCCCGGTGGCGGCCGGGAGTCTCTGGCGGTGCGTGGGCAGGCTGCTCTTAGCCTGTGGCTATGCGGGTTCACGTGATCAGCGATGTGCACGGCCGAGCCGGTGCCCTGCGCACCGTCGGCGCCGGTGCGGATGCCCTGTTCTGCCTTGGCGACCTGCTCCTGTTCGTGGACTACGCCGATGAAGCCCAGGGGATATTCGCCGAGTTGTTCGGCGCGGACGCGGCACGGCAGTTCGTCGCGTTGCGCACTGCGAAACGATTCGGCGAGGCCCGTGACCTGTCGGCCGGCCTATGGCAGCGCCTCGGCGGCGACGCCGCGGCCCACGTGCGCGCCGCCGCCACCCGCCAGTACGCGGAAATGTTCGCGGCGCTGCCCGAGCCGGCCTACCTGACCTACGGGAACGTGGACCTGCCGCAGATGTGGGCCGAGCATCTGCGACCCGGTCACCGTGTCCTCGACGGGGAGCGGCTTGAGCTTGACGGGTGGTCGTTCGGTTTCGTCGGCGGCGGCCTGCGCTCGCAGTACCGGACCCCCAACGAACTCGACGACGATGTCTACGCGGCGAAGGTCGCGGCGGTCAGCGGCGCCGACGTTCTGTGCACGCATATCCCGCCCGCCATCCCGGACCTGCTCTACGACACGGTCGCGCGGCGGCTGGAACGCGGCAGCGCCGCGCTGCTGGCCGAGATCAAGCGGTCCCAGCCCCGGTATGTGCTGTTTGGGCACGTCCATCAGCCGCTCGCGCGCCGGGTTCGGGTGGGCCGCACCGAATGCATCAACGTGGGGCACTTCCGGGCGACCGGCCAGCCGTACGTGCTGGCGCTGTAACGCGGCGGAGCAGCCGGCAGATGGCGGTACGCTCCGAGCATGGCCGCGAGCACGAGTTCCCGCATCATGATCGCCGCGCCACGGGAGGCGGTCATGGCAGTGATCGCCGACTTCTCCGCGTACCCGCAGTGGGCGTCGGCGGTGCGGGCGACGGAGGTGCTGGGTGAGCGGGCGGCCGGCCGGGCCAGCCAGGTGCGGTTCACGCTCGACGCGGGCGTGGTGAAGGACACCTACGTGCTCGGCTACGACTGGGACGGCGATGCCGGGGTGGAATGGCACCTGGCCGAGCCCGGCTCGGTGATCTCGGCGATGGACGGCGGCTACCTTCTTGCCGACCGCGGCGGGGCTACCGAGGCGACGTATGAGCTTACGGTGGACCTTCGGATCCCGATGCCGGGGCTGCTGAAACGGCGCGCCGAGAAGACAATCATCGACACCGCCCTTAAGGGCCTGAAGAACCGGGTGGAAAGCCGTCCCGGCGATGGAGGGGACAGCACGTGACACAGCCAGGCGGGTCCGGCGACCTGATCGGTGACTTCCAGCGGTGGCTGCTTCGTTCCGGCGCGCGCGGGATGAGCCGGGAACTGGCCGACCAGGTCCGCGCGGCCCTCGGCAAGAACCAGTCGAACCGGTGATGTCTGGGAGACCGCCACCACCCAGCCGGTGCCGGCTGATGCCCCGGAATGCGCTTGGTGCCCGCTGTGCCGGGCCGCCCGGATCGTGCGGGAGGCCAAGCCCGGACGGGACAAGCGGGTGGCTGCCGTCGGCGACGCCCTCACCACGGTGGTCCAGGATGCCGTGTCGGTCCTCGAAGCGGCCCTGGCGGCGACAGGCCGGAGCGCGGGCGGGAACGGCCGGACCGAGGCGGCGGGCCCGGGCACCCGTGGCTATCCTGCGGCGGGCGCGGCCGGGAAGGCGGCACCGGCGCCCGGCCGGCAGGCGACAGCACCGGCGCCGGGCGGGCAGGCGGCAACGGCGGCCTCCGGCGGCCAGGCGGCGGCCAGCGCGGACGGACCGGCGGCGGGTCCCGGCGGCCAGGCGGCGGCCAGCGCGGACGGACCGGCGGCGGGTCCGCGCCAGGCCGGCCAGCGCGGACGGACCGGCGGCGGGTCCCGGCGGCCAGGCGGCGGCCAGCGCGGACGGACCGGCGGCACCGGGCACGGATGGGCCCGCGGCACCGGACACGGACGGGCCCGTGACGGCGGGCGCGGAAGGGCACGCGGCGCCGGACACGGACGGGCCCGCGACGGCGGACACGGAAGGGCACGCGGCGCCGGAACCTCCGGAAGAATCCCCGCATGAGCCTGACGATCGGGGTTGATGTCGGGGGCACCAAGGTAGCTGCCGGGGTCGTCAACGAGCGCGGCCGCATCATCGAGAAACTGCGGAGCGCCACCCCGGCCGCCAGCCCGGAGCGGACGGCTGCGGCGATCGCTGCGGTTGTCACCGAGTTGCTTGGCCGTCACGAGGTCTCTGCGGTCGGGGTGGGGGCGGCCGGCTTCGTGGACGAGGCGGGCGGCATCGTGGTGTTCGCGCCGAACCTGGCCTGGCGCGGCGAACCGCTGCGCGCCAAGCTGACCGGCCTGGTGGGTCTGCCGGTCACCGTGGACAACGACGGCAACGCCAGCGCCTGGGCCGAGGTCAGGTTCGGCGCGGCGCGCGGGCATGCGCACGTCGTGTTCGTTTCCGTGGGCACCGGCATTGGGGCCGGCTTCATCCTGGACGGCAGGCTCTACCGGGGCCGGTGGGGGATGGCGGGCGAGCCGGGGCACACCCGGGTGGTGCCCGATGGGCGGTTGTGCGGTTGCGGGAACCGGGGCTGCTGGGAACAGTACGCCAGCGGCAGCGCCCTGATGACGGAGGCGCGAGACTTCGCCATGCGCTCGCCGGGCGGGGCGATGCGCCTGCTCCAGCTGGCTGGCGGCAACGCCGCCGCGATCACCGGCACCCATATCACCGAGGCCGCCAGGGAAGGGGACCCGGCGGCACTGCGCTGCTTTTCGATCGTCGGCACCTGGCTCGGGCAAGGGCTGGCCAACCTGGCGGCGATCCTCGACCCCGAGTGCATTGTGGTCGGCGGCGGGGTCAGCGAGGCAGGAGAACTGCTGCTGGGCCCGGCGCGGGCTGCCTTCGACAAGGCGCTCCCCGGCACGGGATACCGGCCGCGGGTGGAGATTCTGCGGGCGGCGCTAGGCGCGGACGCGGGCATCGTCGGCGCCGCTGACCTGGTCCAGAACGGCTGACGCTGAGGCCGGACAGCTCCGGCGACGGGTGGGCCGTGCGGGCCCTAAACCACGGCCCCGTCGTCCGGGCCCGAATCGCGCGGCGGCCGGTCACCCATGCGCACGACGAGCGTTGCGAAGCCGCCGACAAACGCAGCCACGGCGGTGAACGCCGCCCAGCTTGCCACCTGCCAGTTCAGCATCACGGCGATGAGCAGGTACGCAGGCCCGCCGAACAGGGCGACCCAGGCGCCCTTGGTGACCGGGTCCAGCCGGGGCATCGGCGGCGGCGTCGGGGGCACGAAATGATCGTCGTCGTCGCCGCCGGGCAGCGGCGCGGGGCTGGCCGGGCGGACGATGCGGATCTGCGGCGGGCCAGGATTCATCCCGCCGAACGGCCCGGGCGCCGCAGGCCAGCGCGGGCCGGGTGGCTGCGCCGCGTCGGCGCCGGGATCGTCCGGGTCGGCCATGTCCAGGCCGGTGATATCCAGGTCGGCGGTGTCCTGGCCGCTGCTGTCCGGGCCGGTCTCTTCCTGGCCCGGCGTGCCGGGACCAGATAGGTCCTCCCTGGTCGGCCACGGCGTAGGCGTACCGTCCGTCGCGGTGGGCGTGGCGTACTGGGCGACCAGGTCCCGCCAGGCCGCCTCCTCGCTTGGATCTCCGGTCATCTCGCGATCACCCCCGTTCATTCCCTTCCGGCGCGACTGTGGGCGCGGACAAAGTCCAGGCTGCCGGCGAAGATCACCGTCGCATCGTTGTCCAGCGTGGCCACGTGGTAGCTGTCCGCGCACTCACGCACGGTGAGCTGTGCGGCCGGCAGCGCGGACCGCAGCACCTTCATACTGCCCGGTCCCACCACATGGTCGGTCGTGCTGACGTAGATCAGCACCGGCTGGGTAACGTCGCCAAGCTGCTGCTGGGTGGCCTTCCACAACTGCGGCAGGGTCGCCGCGGCCCGCACCGGCACCCGGTCATAGCTCAGCTCGTGGACGCCCTCCTTCTTGATGTCGCTGCCGATCCCCTTCAACGAGGGCACGACGAGCTTCAGCACCGGCGCCAGCAGGAACAGCTTGGTGTCGGCCGTGACCGAGGGATTCACCAGCACCAGCCCGGCCACGCCGTCGCCGCGCAGCTCGGCCATCCGCAGCGCGAGGCAGCCCCCCATCGACAGGCCCATCAGGAAGATCTCGTCCGCTTGCCCGCGCAGTTCCTCGTAGGCCCGGTCCACCTCCGCGAACCAGTCTTCCCACCGGGTATGCGCCATGTCCTGCCAGGTCGTGCCGTGGCCGGGCAGCCGGGGCAGGGAGACGGTCAGCCCGGCGGCGGCGAGGTGATCGGCCCACGGCCGCAGCGACGCGGGGGTTCCGGTGAACCCGTGGCAGAGCAGGACCCCGGTGCTGCCCCCGGAGTGAAAGAAGGGCTCCGCCCCCGGCATTACTGGCATCACGGCCGTCCTTTCGCACCTGCGCTCTCCCGCATCGTCGCACGCCGCCATGACAGAGCGCACGCCGAAACAGGGAGCCGGGCATGGCCAGGAAAAGTCGCCCCGGGGTCAGGGCATGCCCTGCAGCCCAAGGCCACCGGGGCCGGGGACTGCCGGTGATCCCCCGGACGTGGGAGCATGTGACCATGGGTTACTGGCTGGCCAAAGCGATCCTCGGCCCCATCCTCGCGATCTTGTTCCGGCCGTGGTCGGAGGGGGCGGACAATGTGCCGCGCGAAGGGCCGGCCATCCTTGCCTGGAACCACCTGTCGTTCTCCGACCACTTCTTCGGCCCGCTGCCGCTCCCGCGCAAGGTGACGTTCCTCGCCAAGTCCGAGTACTTCACCGGGCCCGGGTTGAAGGGCCTGATCAGCAAGGCCTTCTTCCGTGGGGTCGGGCAGATTCCGGTGGACCGGACCGGGGGCAAGGCGAGCGAACGGGCGCTGCGGACCGGCCTGCGGGTGCTGGCCGAGAAGAAGCTGCTCGGCATCTATCCCGAGGGCACCAGGACGCCGGACGGCCGCCTCTACCGCGGCAAGACCGGGGTCGCGCGGCTAGCCCTGGAGTCGGGGGCGCCGGTGATCCCGTGCGCCATGATCGGGACCTTTGAACTCCAGCCGCCCGGCCGGCTGCTGCCGCGGCTGTCGATCCGGCCCGGCGTCAGGTTCGGCAAGCCGCTGGACTTCTCCCGGTACGCGGGCCTGAAGTCGGATCGGCTGGTGCTGCGGGCGGTCACCGACGAGATCATGTACGCGGTGATGAACCTGTCCGGCCAGGTATACGTGGACGAGGACGCGCAGCGCGCCAAGAAGCGGGCCAAGCCCGGCAGCGCGGCTACTCCGGACGGCGCGGCCACCCCGGACGGCGCCGCCGAGCAGGAAGCGGTCCCCAGCCCGACCCCGGGACCGTCCTAGCCGCTGCGGCCGACCGGCGGCGCGGCCAGGACATCCGGCGGCGGGCGGCGGCGTCAGCCGCGGGCCCAGCCTTTCGCCCGGTCCACGGCGCGTCGCCAGCGGTCATGCCCCTCGTCGTCGCGGTCCTGCGGCTCGAACCGCTGGCCCAGCCGCCAGGTGTCCGCCAGTTCGGCCGGCGAGGCCCACACGCCCGCGGCGAGCCCGGCGAGGAATGCCGCGCCCAGCGCCGTGGTCTCCATGATCTCCGGCCGCTCCACCGGGACCCGGAGCTGATCGGCCTGCAGTTGCATGAGCAGGTCGTTGGCGCTCGCCCCGCCGTCGGCCCGCAGCGTGCGGCCAGCGCGCGAGTCACCCGTGACCATCACGTCGAACACGTCGCGGACCTCGTAGGCGATCGCCTCCAAGGTGGCGCGGACCAGGTGCGCCCGGGTGGCGCCGCGGGTGATGCCGAATATCGCGCCTCTGGCGTCGGGATCCCAGTCGGGCGCGCCGAGCCCGGTCAGCGCCGGCACGAACACCACCCCGCCGCTGTCCGGGACGGACCGGGCGAGCGCCTCGCTCTGCGCGGCGTCATCCAGCAGCCCGAGCCCGTCGCGCAGCCATTGGACTGCTGCCCCGGTCACGAACACCGAGCCCTCGAGAGCGTAGGTCAGCGCGCCGGCGCCGTCCATCCAGGCCACCGTGGACAGCAGCCCGTTGCCTGGGCGGGCCACCGCGCTGCCGGTGTTGGTGAGGACGAACGAGCCGGTCCCGTAGGTGCACTTCGCGTCGCCCGGTGCGAAGCACGCCTGGCCGAACAGCGCAGCCTGCTGATCGCCGGCGATACCGGCGATGGGCAGGTCCAGGCCGAAGAACACACCCGGATCGGTGCGCCCGGCGACGCCGGTGGAGGGGACCACCTCGGGCAGCGCCGCGGCCGGCACCCGCAGCAGCTCGCACAGCTCAGCGGACCACCGGCCCGCGGTGATGTCGAACAGCAGCGTGCGGGAGGCGTTGGACGCGTCGGTGACATGGCGCGCCCCGCCGGTGAGCCGGGCGATCAGGTAGGAGTCCACCGTGCCGGCGGCCAGCGAGCCGTCGGCCAGGCCCGCCCAGGTGGCCGGTTCCTCCATGGCCAGCCAGGTCAGCTTGGTGCCGGTGAAGTAGGGGTCGAGCCGCAGGCCGGTCAGTTCGCTGACCCGGTCCTCGTGCCCGGCTTCCCGCAGTTCGTCGCACAGCCGGGCGGTCCGCCGGTCCTGCCAGACGATGGCCCGCCGGGGCGCGGCCAGCGTCGCCCGGTCCCACAGCACCGCCGTCTCCCGCTGGTTGGTGATGCCCAGCGCGGTGACCGGCCCCGGGGCCCCGGCCAGGGCCGGGCGGCAGGCTGCGAGGGCGGCCTGCCAGATGTCCTCCGGCAGGTGTTCCACCCAGCCGGGCTGCGGATAGTACTGCCGGAATTCCTGGTAGCCGCGCGAGGTCACGGTGCCCTCCGGGGCCACCACAAGCGCGGTTACTCCGGTTGTTCCGGCGTCGATCGCAAGGACGCTCATGACGGCTAATGTTTCTCCTATGCGAATCGGCGTGCTGACCGGCGGGGGCGACTGCCCGGGGTTGAATGCTGTGATCCGGGCCCTGGTCCGGACGGGAGTCCCAGAGTACGGCTATGAGTTCCTGGGATTCCGCGACGGGTGGCGCGGGCCGCTGGAGGGCGACACGATCCAGCTGGACATCCAGGCGGTCCGGGGCATCCTGCCGCGCGGCGGGACGATCCTGGGCTCGTCCCGCACCAACCCGCTGGCGGACAGCGCGGCGGCGGACGGCAAGTCCGGCCTGGAGCGGGTCAAGGGCAATCTGGCCGAACTCGGCGTGGATGCGCTGGTGGCGATCGGCGGTGAGGACACCCTCGGGGTGGCGGCGTCACTGCACGCCGAGGGAGTGCCGGTGGTGGGCGTGCCCAAGACCATCGACAACGACCTCGGAGCGACCGACTACACGTTCGGCTTCGACACCGCGGTCAACATCGCGATGGAGGCGATCGACCGGCTGCACACCACCGCCGAAAGCCATCACCGCGCCCTGATCATCGAGGTGATGGGCCGGCATGCAGGCTGGATCGCGCTGCACGCGGGAATGGCCGGCGGCGCCAACGTGATCCTCATCCCGGAGAAGCCGTTCAGCCTGGAACGGGTGTGCACCTACGTGGAGCACCGGTTCGAGACCCGGTACGCGCCGCTGGTCGTGGTCGCCGAGGGCGCGCGGCCGGAGGAGGAGACCCTGGCCCTGTCGGACCAGCGGCTGGACGCGTTCGGGCACGTCCGGCTCGGCGGCATCGGCCAGATGCTGGCTGATGCGATCGAGAAGCGCACCGCCAAGGAGGCGCGCGCCACGGTGCTCGGGCACATCCAGCGCGGCGGGACCCCGACCGCGTATGACCGGGTGCTGGCCACGCGGTTCGGCGTGCACGCGATCAGGGCGGTGCACGACGGGACGTTCGGCATGATGGTGGCGCTGCGCGGGACCGATATCGTGCGCGTGCCGCTCGCCGAGGCGACCAGGGAGCTCAAGCTGGTGCCCCCGGAGCGCTACGCGGAGGCAGAGATCTTCTTCGGCTGACCGGCTCAGCGCGGTGACGGGGGCAGGGATGCCGGTACGGCGGGCGCCCGGCGCCTGGTCCCGGCAGGACGGGCGGTCTCACCGGGGCAGGGGGCAGTTCCAGGCCCGCCCGAGATGGCCTGGTTGGGCTCCATGGGGGAAATTCTGGCATCAGGCCCGGGCGCCCCGCGCACGGGGAGCCGGTGACGAGAAGGGATGCGCCCGCGGTGGACCGGGATCAGGCGGCGCAGTGGATCATCCGCTGGGACGCACAGCAAGAGTGGTTCATGCCCGACCGTGAGGAGCGTTTCACCGTCCTCATCGACGCGGTCGAGGCGGGCGCCGGCCGGGATGATCCGCTCGTGCTCGACCTCGGCTGCGGCCCGGGCTCGCTCGCGGTCCGGTTGCTCGGCCGGATGCCCGCGGCGCGCGCGGTGGCGATCGACACCGATCCGCTGCTGCTGGCGCTGGGCCGCGCCGCGCACGGTGACCGACCTGGGCTCCGTTTCGCCGATCAGGACCTGCGGGTTCCGGGCTGGGCTGGCCGGCTGGGCCTGAGCCAGGCGGCGGACGCGGCGGTGAGCACCACCGCGCTGCACTGGCTGAGCGCGGGCGAGCTGCGGGCCATGTACGCCGAGCTGGCGACCGTGCTGCGGCCCGGCGGCCTGCTGCTGGACGGCGACCACCTGTTGGAGGACGAGGCAGCGGCGCCCGGCCTGGCCCGCCTCGGCGATGCCGTCAGCGGGCGCGCTGTCCGCCGGCACGCTGACGGCCAGGAAGGCGGCCGGGAAGACTGGAAGGCCTGGTGGGAGGCAGCGACCGCGGCCCCGGAGCTGGCCGGCGCGGCCGCCGAGCGCGAGCAGCGCAGGCTGAGCGAAGACCATCACGGCTCGGAGTCGGTGCTGCTGAGCCAGCACGTCGCGGCGCTGCGCGCGGCCGGGTTCGCCGAGATCGGGACGCTCTGGCAGTACGGCGAGAACCGCATCCTCTGCGCCATCATGCCCGGCTGACCGCGCAAGCCCCGGAGACTGATCCGCGCAAGCCCCGGAGGTAATGAATGTGAGCGTGGTGTTGCGCTATGAACACCAAACTCACATTCATGCCTGAGGTTCGGGGTTCCCGGCGCATGGCCCGGGAACCGGGAGGCCGGCGTTCAGGCGAAGGCGGGGGAGGGGACGGCGCGGCGGGGGTTGAGCAGGCCGGGATCGGTGGCCATGAAGATATCCATGGCATCCACGTGCCACCCCGTGGCCAGCAGCGGCCGGACGGCCGGGTGCGGCCCGGGCAGGTACACCCGGGCCCGGCCGTCCGGGGGATTCAGCGACGCGAGCACGGCCATGACCGCCTCCACCGCCGCGCCGTCCCCGGCCGCCGGGGACAGCGCCAGGTGGGCGATGCCGTACTCGGCGTCCTCGCCGGCCACAGCGCCGGCCGCCAGCACGGACGCGCCGTGGCGGGCGGTGACCGGCTGCCCGCCGGGCCGGGCGGCCCAGGCCCGGTGGTCGGCCGACCGGTCGATCCCGGTCCACTCCGCCTCCAGCGCCGCCACCTCCTCGGGCGACGCCGCGGCGACCGTCCAGCCGGGCGCTCGCGGCAGCGCGCCGACGTCACCGCCCAGGTACAGCAGCGGCCACCAGGCGTCCAGGCCCGCCCGCGTATACACGGGCAGGGCATGGGCGTGCAGGCTGCTGAACGTCATGCGCGGCGAGCCCGGGGCCCAGAGCGCGGCCAGCAGCGCCTGGCCGGTGCCCCGGCCGTGCGACCCCGGGTCCACGAACAGGTCGCACAGCATCGTGATGGCGGCCGGTCCGTCCCCGATCCGCAGGGTCGCGCCGAATCCGGTGACCACCGTGCCCTGCCCTCCGGTGGCCTGGCGTTCGGCCACCAGGACCTGCCCGTGCGCCAGCAGGTGCCGGACGTAGGCCGGATCGGTGCCGGACCATTCCTCGGCAGGCCCGGTCGATTCTGCTACAGCGGCGATGGCCGCCAGGTCATCCTCGGTGGCCGCGCGCACCTCGAACTCCGTCACGGGCCCACCCTGCCACGCGGGCGCCGGCCGCGCGAAGTGGTTTGCTGACGGCTACCACTCCCGCTTCCGGCGGGCCAGGTAGGCGCGTTCGGGGGCGGGCGGTTCCAGCGCGATCGCCGTCTGGTAGGCCGCGATCGCCTCCGCGCGCCGTCCCAGGCGGCGCAGGAGTTCCGCGCGGGCGATGTGCAGCTGCGGCCACCGGGCAAGGCGGGCGTGGGCGCCGACCGTGTCCAGGATGACCAGTCCGGCCTCCGGGCCTTCCGACATGGCCACCGCCACGGCGCGGTTCGCCTCCACCATTGGCGTCGGCTCGTAGCGGATCAGCTCCCCGTAGAGCATGGCGATCTCCCGCCAGTCGGTGTCCGCGGCGCTCGCCGCGCCGGAGTGGCACGCCGCGATCGCCGCCTGGATCTGGTACAGCCCGGGGCGGTTGCCGCGCAGCGCCTGCTCCACGAGCGCCTCCCCTTCATAGATCATCGCGCGGTCCCAGCGGCCGCGGTCCTGGTCCGCGAGCAGCACGGGCGCCCCGCCGGGGCTGAGCCCGGCGCGCATCCGGGTGAACTCTTCGGTGCCCGGCTCCGGGAGCGTTTCGCTGGTCCCGTACAGCAGGAACAGGTACTTCAGCATGCACCACCTCTCCTGGCCGGCCAGAGCGCCGGCTTTTGCATGGAGTCGAACGGCATGGCCTGCGATCGACACGTCCGGCCAGCCTTCCCGGCCGCGATCGGGCGCGCTTTGCCCGCTGCTGGCAGACTAGAGGAATGTCTGCCACCTCCCTCGCAGCGCCGGCCGGCCAGGGCGCGCCCGGCCCGGCCCGGGCCGCATGAGCCTTGTGTGCTGCTCAAGCTGGGCGAGATCGTGCTGAAGGGGGGGAACAGGCGGCAGTTCGAACAGCTGCTGCACGCGAATATCAGGCGGGCCATGGACGACGCCGGCCTGGCCGTCCGGGTCTGGCAGCGGTACGGGGTGATCATGTTGCGGGCCCCGGAGGGCGCCGCGGCCAGCGCCGCCGGGGCGGACGCCACGGCAGACAAGATCGCCGAGCGCGCCCGCGATCTGATGGGCGTGGCAAAAGTTTGCCGGGCAATACGAGTGGCCAAAGAACCCGGGGCCGCCATTGAAACCGCGGTTGCCCTGATGGCGGGAAAGACTGGCTCGTTCGCGGTCCGCGCCCGCCGCCGCGACAAGCGGTTCCCGCTGACCTCCGCCCAGCTCGCCACCAGGATCGGGGCCCTGATCCAGCAGGAGTACGGGTACCCGGTCAACCTTAAGCACCCGGACAACACGGTGTTCGTCGAGGTGGACCAGCACGAGGTGTTTGTCTACACCGACGGCCAGCCGGGCCAGGGCGGCCTGCCCGTCGGGATGAGCGGGCGTGCCCTAGTGCTCATGTCAGGCGGAATCGATTCCCCGGTGGCCGCGTACCGGATGATGCGCCGCGGGCTGCGCTGCGACTTCCTGCACTTCTCCGGCATGCCGCTGACGGGGCCCGAGTCGGTGTACAAGGCCTACGGGCTGATGCACCAGCTGGACCGGTTCCAGGGCGGGTCCCGGCTGTTCGTGGTCGCGTTCGGGAAGGCGCAGCAGCGCCTCGCCGCGTCCGGGGCCAGCAGGCTGCAGATCATGGCGCAGCGCAGGCTGATGCTCAAGACCGCGGAGGTGCTGGCCGGCCGGCTCGGCGCGGCGGCGCTGATCACCGGTGACTCGCTCGGTCAGGTCAGCAGCCAGACGCTGGCCAACCTGACCGCGCTGGATGACGCGGTCGGCCTGCCGATCCTGCGCCCGCTGATCGGCCGGGACAAGGTCGAGATCATGGCCGAGGCGCGCCGGATCCGCACGCTCGCGCTCTCCGAGCTGCCCGACCAGGACTGCTGCACGCTGCTGACTCCCCGGCACGTGGAGACCCAGGCGCGCATCGACGACCTGCGCCGGATCGAGGCCCGCCTGGAAGCGGCGGACCTAGCGGAGGAGCTGGCCGGCCTGGCCCAGGAGTACCGCCCCGACCGGCCCTGATCCCCGCCGCGCCCCCGCCCCTGATCCCCGCCGCGCCCGCACGGGCCTGCGGCCCGGCGTGGCCCGGCTGATGTGGCCTCAGGCGGCCGGGCCGTTGCCCCAGATCACCGCGTCCGAGCCGGTGGCCCCGTTCGTTTCCAGGTATCCCGAGGCCCACAGGGACGTGGTGCCGGGGATGAGGGCGATCCCGAACGCTTGGCCGGTCCCGGTGGGCAGCGTGTGACCCGACCAGGTCCCGGTGGCCGACCGGTGCTCCGCCAGCGGCGGCTGCGACGCCTTGGGCCGGGCGGCGCTGAACCACAGGCCGCCGTGACCATCCGGAGCGATGCTCCTGAGCTGAACCCCGGCCGGCGCCGGCTGGCTGGTCCAGGCCTTGCCGTTGAAGTGCAGCAGGTGCTCTGGCAGGCTGCCGCCCACCGTGGCGGTGACCCAGACGTTGCTGTCAGATAGGGCGAGGATGCTGCCGAACTGCAGGCCGGCCAGGGCCGCGCTGGTTACCTGCTGCCAGGCGGTGCCGTTGTAGTGCACCAGGATGTCGTCGGGGGAGACGTTGTCCGCGCCGATGGCCCACATGTCCGCCGGGGAGAGGGCGCTTGCGGTGGAGATCTCGCCCGCCAGCCCGGTGACTTTGTGCCAGGTGGCCCCGCGCAGGTGCCAGGCGCCGAAGCCGGGGTTTGCGCCGGGCGCGCCGAACACCCAGACATTAGTCGGGCTGAACGCGGTGACGCCCGTGAGTTCCTTGGCCAGCGGCGGCGATTCCTTGAACGCCTTGGCCACCGCCCACATCGCGCCGTTCCAGTGCAGCACATACCCGGTCAGCTGGCTGACCGCCCAGGCGTCATTCTGGGCAGGCGTGCTCACCGCGCCCAGGGCGCCGGTCAGCCCGCTGGGCAGGGTGGCTGCGTGCCAGCTCTTGCCGTTCCACCGTTCGGCGACCAGGGCGCCGGGAGTGGCGCCGGACAGATCGGTGCCGCCCACCGCCCAGGCGCTCGCCTTCCCGGACGCGGACACGCCGATCAGGCCGGTGAAGTTCGTCGATGCCCCGGAGTGCGCGCGGAAGGCAACCTGCCAGCCGGTGCTGGCCGCCGCTGCCCCGGGCAGCCACGCGGTCGTGGTCAGCGCAGCAGCGGCCAGGCCGGCGCCGATAAGGCGGCCTGTGCGGTGGTGGCGGTAGCTGTGCAACCTCGTCTCTCTCGCTGCCGGGCCGGGAAGCCCGGTACGGTTTGGCCCCAGCCAGGACAACAATGGCAGCAAAAAGGCGTGTTCGCAGCCGGATGTCCGGTCCTGGCCAGTGGGCCCCCGGCAGCGGCGGGCCGGCGCTCAGCCGCCCACCGGGCTTGGCTGGCGGCTCGGGCCGTTCGCCGCGTCCAGGGCGGGGGTGAGGGTACGGCCCATCAGCGGGGACAGGTTCGCGGCGATGCTCGCGATCTGGCGGATATCGGCCTCCACCAGCGCCTGGTCGCCGTCGCACAGGGCCGTCTCGGGCTCCGGGTGCACGTCGATGATCACACCATCTGCGCCGACCGCGATCGCGGCCCGGGTGAGCGGGAGGACCAGGTCGCGCCGGCCGCCCGAATGGGACGGGTCGACGATGACCGGCAGGTGCGACAGCCGCTGCGCGACCGGCACCGCGCTGATGTCCAGGGTGTTGCGGGTGGCGGTCTCGAACGTGCGGATGCCGCGCTCACACAGCACGATGTCGAGGTTGCCGCGCTGGGCGATGTACTCCGCGGCCATCAGCCACTCCTCGACGGTGGCGCTCATGCCCCGCTTGAGCAGCACCGGCTTGGCCGCCGAGCCGACCGCCTGGAGCAGCGCGAAGTTCTGCATGTTGCGCGTGCCGACCTGGAGCATGTCGGCGTAGGAACAGACCAGATCCACGCTCCCCGGGTCGATGACCTCGGTCACCACGGGCAGGCCCGTCTCGGCCCGCACGTCGGCGAGGATCTTCAGGCCGGCCTCGCCCAGGCCCTGGTAGGCGTACGGGGAGGTGCGCGGCTTGAACGCGCCGCCGCGCAGCAGCGACGCGCCCGCCGCCCTGGCCATCCTCGCGGCGGCCAGCGTCTGCTCGGGGGTCTCCACCGCGCACGGCCCGGCGATCACGGTCAGCGTGTCCGGGCCGATCGGCACGCCGCCGACGCTGATCACCGACCGGTCGGGATGGTGCTCCCTGCTGATGAGCTTGTACGGCACGGAGATCCGCACCACGTCGAGGACGCCGTTGCGGCTGCGCAGGTTGAGCGCGCCGAACTCATCCACGTCCCCGACCAGGCCGACGATCGTACGGGACACGCCGCGGCTGACGAATGCCTCGCCGCCTGCGGCCCGCACCAGGTCAACGATTACGTCCACATCCTCCTGGGTGGCCTCCGGGGCCATCACCACGACCATCGGGTCTCCTCTAGCGTTGCTCAGCCGGTGTTGACAGCAAACAAGCCCCGGGCCTACAGGCCCGGGGCTTGTCGTTGGGTCGTTTCGCGTCAGCGCAGTGCTTGGCGGGCGACCGTCCGGATGCCGGGCCGGTAGCCATACCAAAACTCGAACTGCCTGCGCACGGGTGCAGCCTAGCGCACGCCCGCGGTCGCCTGCACCCCGGCCCCGGCCGGGCTGCCCGCCGGCCTGCGGGTCAGGAACCGGCTGGTCACGAACGCCAGGCCGTAGAGCACGCCGATCAGGATCAGCAGGAACCGGTACCCGGTGATCAGGGCGACGTATTCCAGCGCCCCTCCCACCATGGCGCCGAGCAGGTTCGCCGCGAACGCCGGCCCCGACGACGCCACGGCGGAGAACCGTTGGGCGAAGATGAGGTTGGCCAGGTAGATCGGGGCGAAGGCCAGCGCGCTGCCCGCGAGGAAGCGGGCGACGATGGGCAGGCCCAACAGCGACTCCTGGGGCACAAGCCAGGTGAGCACCAGCGAGGCGATGAGCGCGGCGTACAGCACCGCCGGGCGCGGCAGCCGCACGTGGCTGGCGGTCTCCACCGCCAGGTACACCGCGAGCAGCACGCCGGCGAAGACCAGCGAGTTCACCAGCCAGGTGGTCCCGAACAGCAGCGCGAACTGCACGATGTTCTTGGTCTCCAGCAGCAGGAACGCGGCGCCCATGAAGGCCAGGTCGATGTAGGACCGCATCTGGGAGAGCTTCCCGCCGCCGACCCGGACCAGCAGCAGCGACAGGCCGAAGATGGCCGCGAGCATCCACAGGTAGGCCTTCGGGATGCCGTTGCCGGGCAGGTAGGGGAACGGGTGGTCATCGGTCGCCGGGGCGATCCGGCTGCCGTGGTAGAAGCTGGCGCAGTTCGGCACCGGCCCGGCGGGATGCACCGTGAGCACGGCCAGCCGGCGCCCGCCGAGCGGCGGCCCGACTTCGGTACAGGGCGCCCGGCCGAACGCGTCCTCGATCGTGGACGCGTACCGGCTCTCCAGGAACGGCGCGTAGTAGTTGTACATCGCGAACGTGCCGCCCGGCGCCAGGTGGGCACGGACCGCTTGGAGTGACTGCACTGTGAGCAGGTAGCTCTCCAGGCGGATCGCCGACTGGCCGGCGAGGGCGGTCAGCGAGTCGGGCAGCGCGAACAGGATGAGGTTGTAGTGCTTCGAGGTGTTCTGCAGGTAGGCGCGCCCGTCATCCACGTGGGCAGTGAGGCGAGGGCTGGAGTAGGGGTGATTCGGGTGCTTCTGGCCGAGCCGCACCAGCAACGGGTCGATCTCCACCGTGTTGACGTGCCGGGCGCCCTCAGATAGCGCGACGGCTGCGTCGTTGCCCGTCCCGGACCCGATGATCAGGACGTTGCCCAGCGACGCCTTGGTGACGTGCCGGTAGGGATAGAAGTAGAACGCCTTCTGCTTGTGCATGACGGCCAGTGAGCGGGCCGCCTGGTAGGGGATGTTGTTCGCGGACACATACAGGGCCGGGTTCGCGCCGCCCTTCTGCTGGTACGCGAGCTTGTTGTAGGGCGACCACTGCTGGGCCGGTACCACCGACTCCAGCAGAAGCAGTGTCACGACGCCCGCTACGGCCAGGACCTGCCACCAGCGGATCCGGGGGGCCAGCAGGACCAGCAGCCCGGCGCAGGCGATGCAGCCCCAGGTGCCCGGCGGCTGGTTCAGGAAGGACAGCCCGGTGAACGCCGCGATGCCGGCGAGGCTGCCGAGGATGTCGAGCCGGTAGGCGCGCAGCGGCCGGAACCCGACGAAGAGCCGGGCCGTGCCCTGGCCCAGGCCGGCCATCACGCCCACCACCAGCACGAAGACGATGCCGAGGCTGACCGGTTGGGGCAGCGCAGGGGTGCCGTGCAAGCCCTGGAAGGGATGGGGGCCGTTCAGCGTCTGCAGGATCACCGGGAAGGCGAGCACGAATGACACCAGCGCCAGCAGGGCCACGGGGGTCCAGCGCAGGTAGTCGCGGCCGGTCCTGGCGTTCAGGAAGCCGATGCCGATGCCGAGGAAGCTCGCTAGCAGGACGAAGTTTGTGGCTTTCGTCACATAGACGTTGTTCGCGGTCACCCACCGGATCAGAGCGAGTTCGACGAAGAGCATGAGGAAGCTGGCGAACACCAGCTTGGCGCGTTCCCTGGGGCTCTCTGTGGTGGCTGCGGGGGCAGGTGCCCCGGCGGCGGGGCTGTCCTGCGGCTGTACCCCAGGAGGCCTAGTGGCCTGGCCGGACGGCTGCTGCGCCGTGAGGTCCTCTGCCGCGCCCGTCATGGTGCGGTCTTCTCCTGGGTCATCCGGCAGGTTTCTCGTTTTCACCATGCAACGGTAACGAACCCGGGCCAGCCCGGTGCGGCATCGGGGTGATTGCCGGGCCTGCCCACCCGGCCGCGCGCTGGTCCCCTCAGCCCGTGCGCAGTCCCCGTGCGCGGACACGATGAACCGGTGGCGGGGGTTCGCAGATCTGCGTGAAGTGGCCGGCCAGGCAGGCCCTCGGCCTCGGTGGTCCGAGCGATCCCCAGGTGCCGGCGGGGTGAGCGTCACGGCCCGGGCGTGCGCGGCAGGCGGCGATCGCCCGGTCCTCAGCGGACCACAGCGCCTACGACGGAGGCGTGGCGCAACTTGCCGGCCAGCCTGCGGAAAGAACTTATCGCTTGGGCCGCTGGCCTGCGCCGCGGCAATACCAGCGAGGCTTCCGCGGGTACGGTACGGTAACAGCGGCATCGCGCTCGCGCTCTGTGCCCAAGGAGAGTGCGCACGAGTGGTAAGGCTCCCACCTGGCTTGCTCCCAGACACCTGCCAAGCGATCCAGTGGGCTAGTGGTGCGCCGCGAGCCAGGAGCGTTAACGGGATGAGTGCGCCGTGCCAGTCCGGCGCTGTCCGCGCCGTTGTTGCGGCGGGCAGAGCAGGCCGAGGAGAGCAGTGACGACGTTCAGGGAGAACACCGGGCCCGGTGCCGAGGAAGCGGGCCCCGATCACGCGGTCGCTGGCGCGGATCAGGCGGTCGCCGCCCCGGATCACGGGGCCGCCGACCCCGATCACGCGGTCGCTGGCGCGGATCAGGCGGTCGCCGCCCCGGATCACGGGGCCGCCGACCCCGATCACGCGGTCGCTGGCGCGGATCAGGGGGCCGCCGTCCGGGCTTCGCCGCCCGCCGGGCCCTGGTGGCGCGCGGCGCCGGCGCGCCTGGTTCGCCTGGTGCGGCGGCACTGGATCTTCGCGAGCGCCCTGGCCGTAGCGGTGGTGCCCCGGGTGGTCGCGATGCTCGCCCTCCAGCCTGCCGGGTTGTTCCGGCTAGACACCTACGACTACCTCTGGGGCGCCGTTCACGTATCCCCGAACGTGGTGAACCCAGGCGGGTATTCGCTGTTCTTGTGGCTGCTGCGGCCGTTCCACTCGCTTTTGTTCGTCGCGTTCCTGCAGCACCTGCTGGGCCTGGGCATCGCCACGATGGTGTACGCGCTGGTCCGCCGCTATGGCCTGCCCGACTGGGCCGCCACCCTGGCGGCGGTCCCGGTCCTGTTCGACCCTGGGCAGATTCTCCTGGAGCAGTTCGTCCTGGCCGACCTGCTGGCCATGGCGCTGATGGTGGGGGCGTTCGGGATCCTGCTGCTGCGCAGCCCGCCGTCGATGTGGCAGGTCATCACGGCGGGCCTGATGACCGGCGCCTCGGTGACCGTCCGGCCGACTACGCTGCCGCTGGTCCTGCTCGTCCCGCTATTCCTCTTGCTCCGGCGGGTGGGGTGGCGCAAGGCGGGCGCCTCGCTGCTCGCCGGGGTTATCCCGGTGGTGGGTTACATGGGCTGGTTCGCCGCCGTGCACGGCTCCTTCAACATGACCAATAGCAACGGCCTGTTCCTGTGGTCGCGGACCATGTCGTTCGCGAACTGCGCGGTGATCAAGCCGCCCGCGGACCTGCGAGCGCTGTGCCCGAACGCCCAGCCGGGGCGCCTTGGCGAGGCGGACCCGTCGCGGCGGCTCCCGCCCAAGCTCTACCTCTGGAACCACGGCACCTGGCCGTGGCGCCAGGCGCCGTCCGGGTTCGTGCCGGACACCGCCGCGTTCACCCAGGCCAACAACGACCGGGCGCTGCGCTTCGCGATCATGGCCATCAAGGCGCAGCCGTTCAGCTATATCCGCGTGGTCGCGCAGGAAACCGCAGAGCCCTTCGTCACCGCCAACAACCTGTACTTCTCACGATGGCTGGCACACGCCCTGGAGGTGGGGCCGGCTACCCAGCCGTATGCGTACGCCTCGGTCAAGGGCTACCTGGGCGGCACCGAGGGCATTCCCGCTGACGCCAGCGATTTCCACGGCACCCCCCGGCTGCAGTCACCGTACGTGGAGCTGATAAACGGCTACCAGCGCTTCGTCTTCCTGCCCGGGCCGGTGTTCGCGCTCATCGTGCTCACCGGGCTGGTCGGCATCATCCTGCCTCGCCGCCGCACCGCGGCCGCGGCGCTGCTGTGGGTATCCGCCGCCATCCTCATGATCCTGCCAGTCGCGGAGCACGACTACACCTACCGGTACGTGCTGCCTGCGGTGCCGCTGGCCTGCATCGCGGCCGCGATCGCGCTGCGCAAGCCGGGGCACGAAACCGCCCAGACCTGAGGATGCACGGCTGCAAGGCGGCCGGGACTGGTCAGCCGCCGAAATGCGGCAGCCCGGTGATCAGCGTGATCGTGCTGCCCTTCGGGGCCTGGTCCTTCGGGTTGTAGTCGAACACCACGTTGAACGGCCCGACCTGGCTGATCTGCACCACGAAGCCGAGTCGCCGCAGGATGCTCACCGCCTTGGGGACCCGCTGGCCGTCGACGTTGGGGATACCGACCATCGGCGGGCCGGTGGAGATGGTGACCGTGATGACCTGACCGGAGGTGAACGCGCTGCCCGGGCGGACCGACTGCTTGATGACTATGTCGGTCGGCTGATCGCTCGCGGCGGTCACCTCGTTGAGCTTGACGCCGTTGGCGGTCGTCCATTGCTCGGCCACGGCCTTCTGCTGGCCGACGAAGTTGGGCACCGGCGGCCCGGCGCTCAGCGCGATCGTGACCGGCTTGGGCTGCGGCCAGGAGGCGCCAGCGCTAGGGCTGGTGGAGATGACGATCCCGGCCGCGATCGTGGCCGAGGTGACCAGCTTCACCTTGCCGGGGACCAGGCCCGCGTGCTTGATCGCCGCCTGGGCGTCGGTGAGCTTTAGCCCCGTCACCTGCGGCATTCTTATCATGTGCGGGCCGGCTGACACGATGAGGGTGACCTGGCCGCCGCGCGCTATCCGGGACCCGTTCGCTGGGATGGTCTTGACGACCAGCCCCTTGGCGACGTTGTTGTCCAGCACCGTCCTTGTCGCGCCGGGGGTGAGGCCCACGTTGCGCAGGTCGGCCTGGGCCGTCGCCGTGGCTACCCCGGTGACCTTCGGCACGACCGTGTACCGGCCTTCGAACAGCCACCAGCCGAGCAGGCCGAACACAAGCACCACCGCGAGCGCCGCGGCCAGGTAGGCGAGCCTGCGGCTGAACAGCAGCCTCGACAGCCACGGCTCCCTGGCCGGCGCCGTGTTCCGGTACGGGTCGTCGGCCGGAGAGACGATCAGCGTGTTGTTGGTGTTCGGGCGGTACGGACTGTCGGTCCGCTCGGTGCCGGGTGCGCCGTAGGACTGGGCCGCGGGCACCCGGGCCATGCCGGGGATGACGTCCGGGCCATGGTCGTTCTCCGGGGGATCCGGCCAGCCGCCGGCCTGCCTGATGGGCTGCGCGCTGGGCCACTCCGCGGGCTGTGTGCCCGGCCACGCGCCGGGTTGCGCGGGCTGTATGCCCGGCCACGCGCCGGCCTGCGGGTCGGGCCAGGCCGGTGCGACCACCGGCAATGGCGGGGCGGTCTCCGCGTTCGAAACGCTGGGCGAAGTGCCCGGCGAGGTGCCGGGGAGCGCGGGCGGCGGCGGAACGTCGGGCGGCAAGCCGTGGCGGGCGCCGATGACGGCGTACAGGAACTGCCCGGCGTCGGCCGGGCGCAGCCCCGGGTCCCGGCTCGTGGCCAGCGCCACCAGTGAGTCCAGGGCCGGCGGCAGCCCCGGGACCAGGCTCGAAGGCGCAGGAACGACCTCGTTGACGTGCCGGTGCGCCACCGTGAGCGGGGTGTCGCCGGTGTACGGCTGGCGCCCGGTGAGCAGCTCGAACAGCATGATCCCGGCCGAATACACGTCGGCGCGGAAGTCCGAGCGGCCACCGGCCACCTGCTCGGGCGCGAGGTAGGCGGCGGTACCGATGAGCAGGCCGCTCTTGGTGTGGGTGGCTTCGGAGAGCAGCCTGGCCAGGCCGAAATCGGCCACCTTGATCGAGTGGTTGTCGCCGAGCAGCACGTTTTCCGGCTTGACGTCCCGGTGCGCGATGCCGGCCGCGTGCGCGGCGGCCAGCCCGGCCAGGACGCCCTCGAGGATGTCCAGCGCCTCGCGCGGGCGCAGCGCCGAGCGCTCGGCCAGCAGGCCCCGCAGCGTCCTGCCGGGCACGTACTCCATCGCGAGGTACAAGGTGCGCCCGTCCGCGCCCTGGTCGTAGACGGTGACCACGTTCGGGTGGGAAAGCCGCGCGACCGACCTGGCCTCCGCGACGAAGCGCCGGACGAAGTCCTCGTCGCTGGCCAGCTCTGCGTGCATGATCTTCAGCGCGACCGTGCGGTCGAGCCGGGTGTCGGTGCCCAGGTAGACGGTCGCCATCCCGCCCTGCGCGAGATGGGCCTCTACCCGGTACCGGCCATCGAGGAGCTGGCCGACCGGCACGCGGGCCAGGGTCGTGTCCATTGCGACGATTCTAAAGGTGACGCACGGTTTCAGCCTGAGAACTGCACGAAGGCCATGAGCTGGCCACAACCGGTGACCATTCCCGGCGCCCTGGCGCCCGCCTTCCGGGCCAGCGCGGTAATGCCTGGCCGGATGCCTGCCGCGGGAGCGGCGCTCCTACCCTAGGGGCCTATGCGGATCGGTCGGGTGGTGATCGCCGGGGCGGGCCTGGCCGGGTTGCGGGCTGCGGAGGAGCTCCGGGCCCGGGGCTATTCCGGCGGCATCACCATGATCGGCGCCGAGCGCCGCCCGCCGTATGACCGCCCGCCGCTGACCAAGAAGTTCATGACCGGCGAGATCGATGACACCTCGCTGCGCGCGGACATGACCGCGCTCGGCGTGGACCTGCGGCTGGGCGAGACGGCTACCGGCGTGCGCGACGGTGTCCTCGGCACGGACCGGGCGGAATACGCGTTCGACGCGCTGGTGGTGGCCACGGGCGCCACCCCGGTGCGGCTGCCCGGGCCGGGCCCGCAGCGGGTCCTGCGCACCTTCGACCACGCCGCGGCGCTGCGCTCGGCGCTTCGGCCCGGGCTGAAGCTGGCCGTGGTCGGGGCCGGCTGGATCGGCGCCGAACTGGCCACCAGCGCGGCCAAGAAGGGGTGCGAGGTCACCGTGCTGGAAGCGGCGCCTGCCCCGCTGGCGGGCGCGCTCGGCGCAGAGGCAGGCTCGCGGACCGTGCCCTGGTACTCCGCCGCGGGGGTCGACCTGCGGCTGGGCCAGCCGGTGGAATCGGTGGAGCACGGCGGCATCGCGCTGCCCGGCGGCGGCTGGCTGGCTGCCGACGAGGTGGTGACCGCGGTCGGCGTCCGGCCGGAGGTCGGCTGGCTGGCCGGGTCAGGGGTGCTGCTGGAGAACGGGGTGGCGGTGGACGAAGGGCTGCGCGCCTCAGTCTCCGGCGTCTTCGCCGCCGGGGACTGCGCCGCGTTCTGGTCCCGCCGGTTCGGCGGCCGGATCCGGGTCGAGCACTGGGATTCCGCCATCCACGCCCCGGAGGTGGTGGCGGCGAACATCCTGGGCAGCAGCGACCGCTATGACCCGGTGCCCTACTTCTGGTCGGAGCAGTTCGGGCGGATGGTCCAGTACTGCGGGCACCACACCGGCGTCGACCGGCTGGTGTGGCGCGGTGACACCGAAGGCCGCGACTGGACGGCGTGCTGGCTAGCCGGGGGCAGCCCGGGCGGCACGGGGGAGCGGCTGGCCGCGGTGCTGGCCGTGGCCAGGCCGCGCGACCTGCTGCAGGGGCGCCGGCTGATCGCGTCCGGCGCCCCGGTGGACCCCGCGCGCCTCGCCGATCCGGCTGTTCCGCTGCGCGACGCAGCGGTCGGCTGAGCGCCGCGCCGCCAGGCTGCCGGGGACCGCAAACGTCTGCGGCGGTCTGCCAGGTTTGGCCGGGCGCGCAGGTGGCAACATCGGGGGTGTGGCACAGAACGACCTTTCGGCCGACTCTCTCGTCGGCCCCTGTCTCAGTCTCGCCGAGGTGGCTGGCCGCCTCGGCATTCCGCCCGGCCGGATCAAGCAACTGCTCCGCGATCGCAAGCTGCTGGCGGTCCGGCAGACGGACGGCACGCTGGGCGTGCCCGCGGCGTTCCTGGATGGCGAGCACATCCTGAAGGGACTGCACGGCACGCTCACCCTCCTGTTCGACTGCGGCTTCGATGAGCCGGATGTGGTCCTCTGGCTGTTCACGGCCGACGACAGCCTTCCCGGCACGCCGATCCAGGCGATGGCGCAGCACCGTGGGACCGAGGTGAACAGGCGGGCGCAAGCCCTGGCGTTCTGAGCCGGGTGCCCGGGCCACCCGGGTGACCCGGCGGGCCTGGCCGCCCGCTGTGGCATCCTGGCCGGTGTGACACGCGCTCTGCAGCAGGTCGATGTTTTCACCGCTGACCCCTACCGGGGGAACCCGGTCGCCGTTGTGCTCGACGGCGCCGGCGTGTCCACCGAGGACATGCAGCGGTTCGCACACTGGATGAACCTGTCGGAAACCACCTTCGTGCTCCCGCCGTCCGACGCCGGCGCGGACTACCGGGTGCGGATCTTCACCCCGGTGGCTGAGCTGCCCTTCGCCGGGCATCCCACGCTGGGGACCTGCCACGCCTGGCTGGATGCCGGCGGGACGCCGCGCCAGGCCGGGACCATCGTGCAGGAGTGCGGCGCCGGGCTGGTGACCCTCCGCGAAACGGGCAACGGGCTCGCCTTCGCCGCCCCGCCGCTGCTGAAGGACGGCCCGGTGGACGCCGAACTGCTCGGCCGGATCGCCTCGATCCTGGGGATCGACCGGGCAAGCATCGTCAACGCGTCCTGGGCGGATAACGGCCCCGGCTGGGTGGCGGTGCTGCTGGCCAGCGCGGAGGAGGTGCTGGCCGTCAAGCCCGGGGTCACGGATCTGGACCTGGGCCTGGTCGGCCCGTACCCGCCGGGATCAGCGCAGGCCTTCGAGGTCCGCGCGTTCTTCCCGAAGGACGGCGCCACCACCGAGGACCCGGTGACCGGGAGCCTCAACGCGGCCCTGGCGCCCTGGCTGCTGCGCACCGGCCGGGCGACGGCCCCCTACGTGGTGAGCCAGGGCACCGCCCTCGGCCGGGCGGGCCGGGTCCACATCTCCCAGGACGCCGACGGTGTCATCTGGGTGGCGGGCGGAACGGTCACCTGCATCCGCGGCCAGGCCGAACTCTGACCGGCCGCGGCCCGGCCGGCGATTCCGCGCCGAGTCGGTCCCGTGGGCCCCACAAGCCCCGCAGGTCCAGCACCAGGCTCATGATCATGCGATCAAGGGCGTCCCAGCGCCGCCAAAGTCATGATCACGAATGCTAGTCGGCGCCGCGCCGGGAATTCAGCCGTCCCGGGCCGTGGCAGCCACCGCCAGCTCGGCCAGCGCTTCCCTTGCCTCGCCGGTCATCGGCGCGCCATCCAGCGCGGAGATCGCCTCGCTGACGTGGCGGCCGATCATCCGTTCGCACTCGGCGACCGCCCCGGTGCCGGTGATCGCCGCGCGGATCTCGGCGGTCCCCGCCTCGTCGAGCAGCGGGTCGCCCAGGTACCTGTCAATGACCTGCGCTTGTCCCGCTGTGGCCCGGCGCCGGGCGATCGCGAGCAGCACCGTTCGCTTGCCCTCCCTGACGTCATCCCCGGCGGGCTTGCCGGTCTGCGCCGGGTCACCGAACACCCCGAGGATGTCGTCGCGGAGCTGGAAGGCGATCCCCAGCGGGAGGCCGTAGGCGGTGTACGCGGCGGCCAGGGGGCCGCCGCCGGCCGTTCCGCCGTTCCCGTCGGCCTGGTAGCCGCCGCCGGCCGTTCCGCCGTCCCCGGCCAGGGCCCTGACCGGGTGCGGGCCGCCCGGCCCGGCCAGATCCTGGCCCGCACCCGCCAGGGCCCCCCCGAGGTGGAGCGGCCGCTCGATCGTGTACTTGGCGGTCTTGAACTCCACCACGCGCAGCGCGCCGGCCACGGTCTCATCGCCAGCCGCCTGCCCCAGCAGGTCGAGGTACTGCCCGGCGAACACCTCGGTGCGCATCCGGTCGAGGACTGGGCGGCCGCGGCGCAGCGCGTCTCCGGGCAGCCCGCTCGCGTGGAACATCTCGTCGGTCCAGCAGATCAGCAGGTCACCGAGGAGGATGGCCACTCCCATGCCGAACGCTCCGGCGGCGCCGTGCCAGCCGCGGCTGGCGTGGCGCGCCTCGAACTGCCGGTGCAGGGAGGGCTGGCCCCGCCGGGTGTCACTGGCGTCCATGAGGTCATCGTGGATGAGCGCGCCGGCATGCAGCAGTTCCAGCGCCGCCGCGGCATTGATGATCTCCGGACAGTCCGGCCCGCCGGCCCCGCGCCAGCCCCAGTAGCAGAACGCCGGCCGCAGCCGCTTGCCGCCGGCCAGCAGCCCCGCGATCGAGTCCGCACCCGGCCGCAGGTCGTCCCCGGCGGCCAGCAGCACGCCGCGCTGCTGCCCGACGAAGGCTTGCAACGCGCGGTCCACCTGGTCACGGATGTGACCCAGCGCCGCGGGGTCCGGTGTCATGGTGGCGAGACTAGATCATGCTCAACGCCCGGGCGGCGCGGGCGCAACCGGTAACGTGGGCGTCATGCCCTTCCGACGCGAGGACCGGGCGCCGGTCATTCGCGACCTGCTGGCCGGAAGCGGCCGCTCCTTCTCCTTCGAGTTCATGCCGCCCAAGACCGAAATGGGCGAACGCCAGCTCTGGCGGGCGGTCCGCCAGCTGGAACCGCTGCGGCCGACGTTCGTCTCGGTGACCTACGGTGCGGGCGGTTCCACCAGGGAGCGGACGGTCCGGGTCACCGGGCGGATCGCCGCCGAGACCACGCTGACCCCGGCCGGGCATATCACCGCGGTCAACCATTCGGTCGCCGAATTGCGCCGGCTGGTCGGGTCCTACGCCGCTGTCGGGGTGCGCAACATGGTCGCCTTGCGGGGCGACCCGCCGGGCGACCCGAATGGCGAGTGGCGCCAGCATCCCGAGGGCCTGCGGCATGCGGACGAACTGGTGAGGCTGATCAAGGCCTCGGGTGACTTCTGCGTCGGGGTCGCCGCGTTCCCCGAGGGGCACCCAAGGTCCCCTGATCCCGACTCCGACCTCGCCTATTTCGTGCAGAAGTGCCGCGCGGGGGCGGACTTCGCGATCACCCAGATGTTCTTCTACGCCGAGGACTACCTGCGGCTGCGGGACCGGGTCTCGGCGGCCGGCTGCGACGTGCCGATCATTCCCGGGGTCATGCCGGTCACCAGCATTAACACGCTGGAGCGGATCGTCCTGCTGTCCGGCGCCAAGGTGCCGCCCAGCCTGGTGGAACGGCTCGACGCGGAGGCGGAGGACAAGGCGGCGGTTCGCGAGATCGGGGTGGATTACGCCGCCGACCTGTGCCAGCGGCTGCTCGCGGAACAGGCCCCAGGCCTGCACTTCTGCACGCTGAACGGTTCCCGTGCGACGCTGGACATCTACCAGCGGCTCGGCTTGCCCGGCCGCGCCGAGCCGGGTGAGGCGCCCGGCAGCGGCAGTGGCGCCCCCATGATCGCGTAGGGCAGGTCCGTGCCCGGGAACTCGAATCCGGTCAGCAGGTCGGTGAAGCCGAGCCCGTGGTACAGCCGCCGCGCCCTGGTGTTGGCGTCCATCGTGGAGAGCACCGCCGAGCGCTCCGGCCGCCCGGCGGTCAGCCGCTGCATCATCGCCAGCCCGGTGCCCCGGCCCTGGTGGCCGGGGAGGACGTGAACCTCGGCGATCTCCAGCGAGTCACCGAACCAGTCATCGGCGGCTCGCGCGCCCAGCGCGCTCGTCGCCGCCCTGCGGACCACGTCATGCCACCACTGGCCGCCCGAGCCGTGAAAGCCATAGGCGAACCCGACCAGCAGCGGCCGGGCGCCCTCCGCGGTTTCGCCGGCTGGGGCCGTGCTCTCCGTGGCCTGACCGCCTGCGACTTGGCCGCCTGGGACCGTGCTCCCCATGGGCTGGCCGCCTGGGGCCGTGCTCCCTGCGGTCTCGCCGCCGTCCGGGAGCATGATCGCCGCGATCGCCCGGAACGCCGCGTAGCCCGAGTGGCGCTCCATGATCACATACCGTCCGGGCAGTTGCTCTGCCGGCGGGTTCATCGCCGCCGCGTAGACGCCCGCGCACGCCTCCAGGTTCGCCAGGAACTGGTTCCGGTCGAGTTCGCGCAGCGTCAATCCAGCACGCACGGCGTTGGCCTCCGCTCCGCCCCGGGGGGTGGGTATCCCGCCTGTCACGCCACCTCCCAGCGCAACTTCGGGTGGGTTCCTGCTTCGTCGCGCTGCGCCGGAACGAGTTCCGGCCTTACCTGCGCTCCGCAGGCTGTCACCGCCAGCCCGGCGGCCTTCGCGACGTTCACCGCCGCGTTGATGTCCCGGTCCAGCCACGCCCCGCACCCCGCGCACCGCCAGATACGGATGTGCAAGGGCTTCCGGCCGTCCTTCAGCCCGCACAGGCAGCAGATTTGCGAGGTGGGGGTGAACCGGCCAATCCGGTGGAACCCCCGGCCGTACAACCGGGCCTTGTACTCCAGCATGTGCACGAAGCTAGCCCATCCGACGCCATATACCGACTTGCCCAGCCGGGTACGGGCGAGCCCTCTGACCGCCAGGTCGTCCACGGCGACCGCTTGGTTGTCGCGGATCAGCGCCGTGGACAACTGGTGGTGGATATCCCGCCGCGCGTCGACCACCCGGGCGTGAGCGCGGGCGACCTTGACCCGGGCCTGGTCCGGTGGCGAGAGCCTGGCAGTTTCCGGGACAGCTCCCGCTGCCTGCGCTTGAGTTTCTTCTCCGCCCGTCGGAGGAACTGAGGGGCGGCAATCTTGCGCCCGTCTGAGAGGACGGCGAAGTGCTTCAGGCCAAGGTCTATACCCGCCGACGAGACCAGGCAGCGACAAGGTCTCTTGGCGTTTTGTCAGAGCCGACGGGTAGCTTCGAACTCAGATCGGAGAGTGGTGGACAGCTAGCCGAACTTATGTTCGAATAGATGTCAGCGAGGCCGCCCGGCGGATGCCCCTGCTGCCGGGTCCGGGCCGGGCGGAGCGGGGGAAGTGCCCCGCCCGGCCTCGGGGCTTCGCGGAAAGGAGGAGCAGCCATGGACCCGCTTAGCCAGGTGCGGCCGGGCCGGGCACGGTGCCGGGTTGCCCCTGCTGTGCTGACGCTGCTGCGGTCAGCCAGGCAGGGCCTGGCGGAGGCGGCGGAGGAAGACGGTGCTGGCTCGCGGTACGTGGCCGCCCACCTTGCAGCGCTGCGGGCGGCGGCCGCGATCGTGGCCGCCCGTCCAGAAGCCGGGACGGGCCCGCGCCGGAAGGCACCGAAGAGCGTCTGGGAGTTGCTGCCACGGGTGAAGCCGGCGCTCTCGGAGTGGGCGGCGTTCTTCGCCGCCGGTGCGCGCAAACGGGCCGCCGCGGAGGCGGGCCTGGCCCGGGCCGTCTCTGCCGCTGAAGCAGATGACCTGCTCAGAGACGCGGAGACGTTCTTGTCACTGGCCGAGGATGCCCTCGGCGTGACCGTTCAGCCGGTACTTCCGCTGCGCAGCGTGGGATAACGCAGCGGGTCGTAGCGCGCAGCAGCTCAGCACGACGTGGCGCAGCAGGCCAGCAGGATGTAGCGCAGCAGGCCAGCAGAACATGGCGCAGCAACTCGACAGGACATGGCGCCGCGCGGGGCCGCTCTGTGCCGGGGAGCCGTCGGCCCCGGCACGACGCCGTCAGGTCAGAACGCCTCTACTGCGCTGCGAGCCTCTGAGTCGAGCACGCCCCACCCGATCAGTTCTTCGGTGAGGTCGGCGGGTGACTTGTCGTAGATGACCGCGAGCGAACGCAGGTCCTCCTGCCGGATGGACAGCACCCGGCCGTTGTAGTCGCCGCGCTGGCTCTGGATCGTCGCCACGTAGCGGGCGAGCGGGCCCGCCTTCTCCCGGGGCAGCTGGGACATGCGCTCCAGGTCGATGACAAGCTTCGGCGACGGCGCCATGGCCGTGGGCGCCGCATCGCCGGGCAGCAACTCGGAGACCGGCACCCCGTAGAAGTCAGCAAGCTCGGCTAGCTTCTGCACGGTGACGGAGCGGTCGCCGCGCTCGTAGGAGCCCACGACCACCGCCTTCCAGCGGCCACGCGACTTCTCCTCCACCCCGTGGAGGGAAAGCCCTTGCTGGGTACGGATAGCGCGCAGCCGCGCACCGAGTGTCTTGGCGTACTCAGATGGCATTGCTCGGCTCCCTGGCCACTCGTCGCTTTGAGTGATGGTTACGGACAGTGACGGTAGGCCGCAACTACGACCCAGGTCAAGCCGAATGGCAAAAAGTAGGTGAACTTGCGTGCCTCGCGCGTACCGTCGTTGAACCTTCCGGTGCCCCGAGCAGAGATCGGCAACGCTTACACCACCGGGGTTGCGGGCGGCTGAACCGGCGGATACGCGCAGCCGGCGCCGGGGCGGCCAGGCCGGCCGGGCGGCGGTGAATTAGGTCACATACGGTAACCCGCGAAGGCCGGGCCGCCACGGATCATCGGGGGGTCGCCCCGGATCATCGGGGGTCGCCCCGGATCAGCCGGCGATCCGGCCGGCGGCGCGGTGCGGCGGTCAGCGATGAGCGGCCGCCCGGCTGGTACCGTGGCACCGAACTGGCGTCCTTTAAAGGCCCGTCCTGTGAGGCGGGAAAGGAGGTCCTCATGGCGCATGCTGCGCACCCGGCCGGCGGACAGCCCGGCGCCGGCGGTGACGGCGTCACCGCTTCCGGCCCCGGTCGGCGGGGCAGCACTTCCGCCCCCGGCCCGGGGGCAAGTCCCAAGACGGTCCTGGAAGCGGCCGATATTCACCGCGCGCTGACCCGGATCGCGCACGAGATCCTCGAACGCACCAGGGGCGCCGAGCAGGTCGTGCTGCTGGGCATCCCCACCCGCGGCGTGCCGCTGGCCGCCCGCCTGGCGGCCAGGATCACCCAGGTGGAGGACCGGCCGGTGCCACACGGCTCCCTGGACATCACAATGTACCGGGATGACCTGCGGCTCCGCCCCGCGCGCGGGCTCGGCCCCACGAACGTGCCGGCGGAAGGCATCGACGGCAAGACCGTGATCCTGGTCGATGACGTGCTGTACTCCGGGCGCACCGTGCGGGCGGCCCTCGACGCCCTCAACGACCTCGGCCGGCCCCTCGCCGTGCAGCTGGCCGTCCTGGTCAACCGGGGGCACCGCGAGCTGCCGATCCGGGCCGACTACGTGGGCAAGAACCTGCCGACCTCACAGCAGGAGGTGGTCCGCGTCCTGCTCACCGAGACCGACGGCGAGGACGGGGTGCTGCTCGAACCGGTCGGCGACACCGCACGGCCGCGCCGCGGCGGGGTCACGGGGAGGAAACGATGAACCGCCATCTCATCTCAGCCGCGGACCTGAGCAAGCAGGACGCGCTCCTGGTGCTGGACACCGCCGAGGAACTCGCCCAGGTAGCGGACCGGCCCATCAAGAAGCTGCCCACACTGCGCGGGCGGACCGTGGTCAACCTCTTCTTCGAAGACTCCACCAGGACCCGGATCTCTTTCGAGGCCGCGGCCAAGCGGCTGTCCGCCGACGTGATCAACTTCGCCGTCAAGGGCTCGAGCGTGGCAAAGGGGGAGAGCCTCAAAGACACCGCCCTCACGCTTGAGGCTATGGGCGCCGACGCCGTGGTCGTCCGGCACAGCGCCTCCGGCGCGCCACACCGGCTGGCGGGCTGGGTCCGGGGGAGCGTGATCAACGCCGGTGACGGCGCCCACGAGCACCCGACCCAGGCGCTGCTGGACGCCTTCACCATCCGGCGCAGGTTCGGCCGCGGCAGCGGCGAGGCGCTGGACGGGCTGCGGGTCACGATCGTCGGCGACGTGCTGCACAGCCGGGTCGCCCGGTCCAACGTCTGGCTGCTGCACCAGCTCGGCGCGGACGTCGCGCTGGTCGCGCCGCCCACCCTGCTGCCGATAGCGATCGACGACTGGCCGTGCTCGGTCAGCTACGACCTCGATGCGGCGCTGCCCAAGAGCGACGTGGTGATGATGCTGCGGATCCAGCAGGAACGGATGAACGCCGCCTACTTCCCGAGCGTGCGCGAGTACAGCCGGCGCTACGGGCTGGACACCGCCCGGCTCCGGCAGCTTCCCGAAGGGGCCATCGTGATGCACCCCGGCCCGATGAACCGGGGGGTGGAGATCGCGGCCGAGGTGGCCGACTCGCCGCGGTCCACGATCGTCGAGCAGGTGGCCAACGGCGTCAGCGTCCGGATGGCCGTCCTGTACCTGCTGCTCGGCGGGCTGGAGGCAGCACAATGACCGGCACGAGCTGGGTGATCAGGGGAGCGCGGCCGCTGGGCGCCGAGCCCGCCGACATCACGGTCACCGACGGAACCATCACCGCCATCGGCGACGGGGCCGGCCAGAAAAGCGCGCAGGAGCTCGACGCGGCGGGGCTGATCGCGCTGCCCGGGCTGGTGGACCTGCACACCCACCTGCGCGAGCCCGGCCGGGAGGACGCAGAAACCATCGAGACCGGCACGCTGGCCGCGGCGCTCGGCGGGTTCACCGCGGTGCACGCGATGGCCAACACCGACCCGGTCGCCGACACCGCGGGGGTCACCGAGCAGATCTGGCGGCTGGGCCGGGCGGCGGGGCACTGCGATGTGCAGCCGGTCGGGGCCGTCACGGCCGGCCTGGCCGGTTCCCGGCTCGCCGAGTTCGGCGCGATGGCCGAGTCGGCGGCCCGGGTGCGGGTGTTCTCCGACGACGGGCGCTGCGTGTCCGATGCGGTGCTCATGCGGCGCGCGCTGGAATACGTGAAGGCCTTCGACGGGGTCATCGCGCAGCACGCCCAGGAGCCGAGGCTCACCGAGGGCGCGCAGATGAACGAGGGGGCCGCCTCCGGGCGGCTGGGCCTGGCCGGCTGGCCCGCGGTCGCCGAGGAGGCGATCATCGCCCGTGACTGCCTGCTCGCCGCCCACGTCGGCTCCGCGCTGCACATTTGCCACGTCTCCACCGCGGGCTCGGTGGAGATCATCCGCTGGGCGAAGTCCAAGGGTTGGCGGGTGACCGCCGAGGTCACGCCGCACCACCTGCTGCTCACCGACGACCTGGTGGCCAGCTACGATCCGGTCTACAAGGTCAACCCGCCGCTGCGCACCGCGGCCGACGTGGCGGCGCTGCGCGAGGGCCTGGCAGACGGGACGATCGACTGCGTGGCCACCGACCACGCGCCCCACCCGGTGGAGGACAAGGAGACCGAGTGGGCCGTCGCGGCCTTCGGCATGACCGGGCTGGAGACCGCGCTGCGCGTGGTCCAGCAGGCGATGGTGGACACCGGCCTGCTCGGCTGGGCGGAGGTCGCGGACCGGATGTCGGCGCGGCCCGCCGCCATCGGCCGGCTGTCCGGCCAGGGGCAGCCGCTGGCCCCGGGCTCACCGGCGAACCTGGTCCTCTACGACCCGGCCGCCAGCTCCGCGGTCAACCCCGCCACCCACGCCTCCCGCAGCCGCAACTCGCCGTTCGCCGGGCTCACCCTGCCCGGCCAGGTGGTGGCCACGTTCCTGCGCGGACGCGCGACCGTGCTCGACGGGAAGCCCGCCTGATGCCGGGCGCGCCTGGGGCCCCGCAGCCCGCCTGGCCCGCGGTCCTGGTGCTCGAAGACGGGACCACGTTCCACGGCGCCGGGTTCGGCGCGCGCGGCGAAACGTTCGGCGAGATGGTGTTCAACACCGGGATGACCGGCTACCAGGAGACGCTGACCGATCCCTCGTACTGCCGGCAGATCGTCGCGATGACCGCGCCGCACATCGGCAACACCGGCGTCAACGACGAGGACCCCGAGTCCCGGCGGATCTGGGTGAGCGGGTACGTGGTCCGGGCGCCGTCCCGGATCACCTCGAGCTGGCGGGCCGTGCGGAGCCTGGATGAGGAGCTGGCGGCCCAGGGCGTCCCGGGCATCGCCATCACCGGGACCCGGGCGCTCACCCGGCGGCTGCGGGACCGGGGCGTGATGCGCGCCGCGATCAGCGCCGGCCCGGCCGACCCCGCGGAACTCCTGCAACGGGTGCTCGCCAGCCCGCAAATGGCCGGCGCTGAC
This sequence comes from uncultured Actinomycetes bacterium, assembly GCA_963734725.1. Classification (GTDB taxonomy): domain Bacteria; phylum Actinomycetota; class Actinomycetes; order Streptosporangiales; family Streptosporangiaceae; genus DASXKD01. The sequence continues at coordinate 582,177 of CAVTIX010000009.1, read as the reverse complement.
CTGCCCCGCGAGGTGTCCACCAGCGAGCCTTACCAGGTCAGACCGCCGCAGGGCGTTGACGTCTGCTACCGGGTGGCCGCGGTGGACCTGGGCATCAAGGCCGCCACGCCCGCGGCGATGGCCGCCCGCGGCTGCCTGGTGCAGGTGCTGCCCGCGACGTCCACCGCGGCCGAGATCCTGGCCGCCAGCCCGGACGGGGTCTTCTTCTCCAACGGTCCCGGCGACCCGGCCGCCGCCGAGTACGCGGTGGCCGCGATGCGCGAGGTGCTCGCCGCGGGCGTCCCTGTGTTCGGCATCTGCCTCGGCAGCCAGATCCTCGGCCGGGCGCTCGGCCTGGGCACCTACAAGCTGCGGTTCGGGCACCGCGGCGTCAACCAGCCGGTCAAGGACCTGGCCACCGGGCGGGTGCAGATCACCAGCCACAACCACGGTTTCGCGGTCGCGCCGCCGGACGCTGATGGGACCGGCCCGGTGTCCCTCGCGCCGTTCGACACCCCGTTCGGCCGGGCCCAGGTCAGTCATGTCAACCTGAACGACGGGGTGGTGGAGGGAATCAGGCTGCTCGACGCCAGTGCGTTCAGCGTGCAATACCATCCGGAGGCGGCGCCGGGGCCGCACGATGCCGCGGGGGAGTTCGACGCGTTCTGCGCCTTGATGGAGGGGGCGGGCGCGGAGCGGGGGCGGGCGCGAAGCGCGGGGGCGGGAAGAACAGAGCGGGGGCGGGCGCGAAGCGCGGGGACGGGAAAAACAGAGCGGGGGCGGGCGCGGAGCGGGGGCGGGCGCGAAGCGCGGGCGCAGGACAAGCAGAGCGCGGAGGCGGGACAAGCAGAGCGCGGAGGCGGGACAAGCAGAGCTGGGGCGCGGCATGCCCAAGCGTGACGACCTCCGCTCGGTGCTGGTCATCGGGTCCGGGCCGATCGTGATCGGCCAGGCCTGCGAGTTCGACTACTCCGGCACCCAGGCCTGCCGCGTGCTGCGCGCCGAGGGGATCCGGGTCAGCCTGGTCAACTCCAACCCGGCGACGATCATGACCGATCCGGAGTTCGCCGACGCCACCTATGTCGAGCCGATCACCACCGACGTGCTGGAGAAGGTCATCGCGATCGAGCGGCCCGATGCGGTGCTGCCCACGCTGGGCGGCCAGACCGCGCTGAACGCCGCCGTCGCGCTGCATGAGTCCGGGGCGCTGGCCCGGCACGGGGTGGAGCTGATCGGCGCCACCATCGACGCGATCCAAGCGGGAGAGGACCGGCGCCGGTTCAAACAGATCGTCACCGGCCTCGGCGCGGAGGTGCCGGCCAGCAGGATGTGCCACAGCCTGGCGGAGTGCGATCAGGCCGCGGCAGAGCTGGGTTACCCGGTGGTGATCCGCCCCTCGTTCACCCTCGGCGGCGCGGGCTCGGGCATCGCGCATGACCCGGTGGACCTGCGCCGGATCGCTGGGTCCGGGCTGGACGCCAGTCCGGTCACCGAGGTGCTGCTTGAGGAGTCCATCCTCGGCTGGAAGGAGTTCGAGCTCGAGCTGATGCGCGACCGCAACGACAACGTGGTGGTCGTCTGCACGATCGAGAACATCGACCCAATGGGCGTGCACACGGGCGACTCGGTGACCGTGGCCCCGGCGATGACCCTCACCGACCGTGAGTACCAGCACATGCGCGACGTGGCGATCGCCGTGATCCGGGCGGTGGGGGTCGACACCGGCGGGTGCAACATCCAGTTCGCCGTCGAGCCGCGCACCGGACGGATGGTCGTCATCGAGATGAACCCGCGGGTGTCCCGGTCCTCCGCGCTAGCGTCGAAGGCCACCGGGTTCCCCATCGCCAAGATCGCCGCCCGGCTCGCGATCGGCTACACCCTCGACGAGATCCGCAACGACATCACCGGGCAGACCCCGGCCAGCTTCGAGCCTGCCCTGGACTACGTCGTGGTCAAGGTGCCCCGGTTCGCGTTCGAGAAGTTCCCCGGCGCAAACCCGGCGCTGTCCACCCACATGAAGTCGGTGGGGGAGGCGATGGCGATCGGCCGCAGCTTCCCCGAGGCGCTGGGCAAGGCGCTTCGCTCGCTGGAAAGCCCCGGCGCGCCGCTGCACTGGCGCGAGCCGCCGGGCGACCGCGGCGACCTGCTGGCCCGCTGCGCGGTCCCGCACGACGGCCGGCTGGCCACGGTGCACCAGGCGATCCGGGCCGGCGCCACGGTCGCTGAGGCCGCCTCCGCCACCGGTATCGACCCATGGTTCCTCGGCCAGGTGGCCGGCCTTGAAGATCATGCAGAACGATTGGCCGCTGGCTGGCCCGCTGCGCCGGAAACCCTCCGCGCGGCGAAACGGGCGGGGTTCTCCGACGCCCAGATCGCCGAGATAGCCGGCGTCGGCGAGGACGAAGTACGGCAGCGGCGGCATGACCTGGGGATCCGGCCGGTGTTTTGCATGGTGGACACCTGCGCGGCGGAGTTCGAGGCGCGCACCCCGTACCTGTACTCGGCCTACGACGAGGAGAGCGAGGTGCCCGCCGGGGACCGGCCCAAGGTGATCATCCTGGGCAGCGGGCCGAACCGGATCGGCCAGGGCATCGAGTTCGACTACGCGTGCGTGCACGCGTCCTTCGCGCTGGCCGCGGCCGGGTACGAGACGGTGATGGTCAACTGCAACCCGGAGACCGTGTCAACCGACTACGACACCTCCGGCCGGCTCTACTTCGAGCCGCTGACCCTGGAGGACGTGCTCGAGGTGCTGCACGCCGAGCAGGCCAGCGGGCCGGTCGCCGGGGTCATCGTCCAGCTCGGCGGGCAGACCCCGCTGCGGCTGGCCCGGGGCCTGGCCGCCGCAGGCGCGCCGGTCGTCGGCACCAGCCCGGAGGCGATCCACCTGGCCGAGGACCGGGGGGAGTTCGGCGCGCTGCTGGCCACCGCCGGGCTGACCGCGCCCAAGCACGGCACCGCCACCTCGTTCGCGCAGGCCAAGGACGTCGCCGGCGAGATCGGCTACCCGGTGCTGGTGCGCCCCTCGTACGTGCTCGGCGGGCGCGGCATGGAGATCGCCTACGACGACGCCACGCTGGCGGAGTACGTGCGGGCGGCGGCGCAGGCGAGCCCGGAGCATCCGGTGTTCCTCGACCGGTTCCTTGACGACGCCATCGAGATCGACGTGGACGCGCTGTTCGACGGCGGGGAACTGTACCTGGCCGGGGTGATGGAGCACATCGAGGAGGCCGGCATCCACTCCGGCGACTCCGCCTGCGCGCTGCCGCCGATCACCCTGGGCCCGGGGGACATCGACCGGATCCGGGAGTCCACCGAGGCCATCGCCCGCGGGGTGGGCGTGCGCGGGCTGCTGAACGTGCAATACGCGCTCGCCGCCGGCGTGCTCTATGTGCTGGAGGCCAACCCGCGGGCGTCGCGGACCGTGCCATTCGTGTCGAAGGCGACCGGGGTGCCGGTGGCCAAGGCCGCCGCGCGGATCATGCTCGGCGACACCGTGGCGCGGCTGCGGGGCGAAGGCCTGCTGCCCGCCAAGGGTGACGGCGGCAGCATGCCGCTGGACGCCCCGGTCGCGGTCAAGGAAGTGGTGCTCCCGTTCAACAGGTTCGCCGACGCCGAGGGGCGGGGCGTGGACACCATCCTCGGCCCGGAGATGCGGTCCACCGGCGAGGTGATGGGGATCGACGCGGAGTTCGGCACCGCGTACGCCAAATCCCAGGCGGCCGCCTACGGCACCCTGCCGGTCAAGGGCCGGGCGTTCGTGTCGGTGGCCAACCGGGACAAGCGGTCCATGATCTTCCCGGTGAAACGGCTCGCCGACCTGGGGTTCGAGATCTGGGCGACGCGCGGAACCGGCGAGGTGCTGCGGCGCAACGGAGTTCGTGCCACGATCGTGCGCAAGCACAGTGACGGCACGGGTCCCGGCGGTGAGCCGGACATCGTCGCCCGCATCCTGGATGGCCAGGTCGATCTGATCGTGAACACGCCGTTCGGCAGCCCCGGCCAGTCGGGGCCCCGGGTGGACGGGTACGAGATCCGCACCGCCGCGGTCCGGCGCGGGATTCCGTGCGTGACCACGATCCAGGGCCTGGCCGCGGCCGTGCAGGGCATCGAGGCGATCACGCGTGGTGAGGTGGGTGTGCGCTCGCTGCAAGACCATGCGAAGGCGCTCCGCGGTGACGCGGCGCCATCCCCTGGCCGGAACGATGGCGGCTGACCGGAGGGAGCCCGCCGCCGCGCTGGTTCCGACGCAGGTCAAGGGGACAGTGCTGACCGTCCGCCGGGTGGACGCCTACCACGCGATGACGGTGATCGCGCCCGGGGTGGCAGCCCGGTTCCGCCCGGGCCAGTTCGTCGCCGTGGCCGTGGGCGGGCCGCAGACCTCGATGCTGCTGCGCCGGGCGTTTTCCATCCACCAGGTTCGCCCCGACCACGGGGGCACGGTGGAGTTCGTGTTCGCCGTCGCCGGCCCGGGCACCCAGTGGCTGTCCGAGCGCCGGACCAGGGACACCCTCGACCTGGCCGGGCCGCTGGGCCTGCCGTTCCCGCTGCCGCGGGACCCGGTGAACTCCCTGCTCATAGGCGGCGGATACGGCAGCGCGCCGCTGTTCGCCCTAGGTGACAAGCTGCGCGGCCGCGGCTGCGCGGTGGATTTCCTGCTCGGCGCGGCCAGCGTGGACCGGGTGTTCGGGGCGCTGACCGCGCGCCGCAGCGGGCGCACTGCGCTGATCACCACCGAGGACGGGTCGATGGGCGCCCGCGGCCAGGTGACCGACCTGCTCGCGCAGGTCATCCATGAGGCCAGGACCGATGTCATCTACGCCTGCGGGCCGATGGGCATGCTCCGCGCGGTGACCAGGCTGGCCAGCCGCTACGAAATCCCGGTGCAGGCCCTGGTCGAGGAGTCCATGGCCTGCGGGATCGGGGTCTGCATGACCTGCGTGCTGCCCGTGGTGGGCGAAGACGGGGTGACCCGGATGGCCCGGTCCTGCGTCGATGGCCCGGTCTTCCGCGGCGACCTGGTGCGCTGGGACGACGTCGGGACGATCCCGTTCGACGCGCTCGGCGCGCCGGGGTGGAAGCCGCGCCCGCAGGCCAAGCCGCCGCCGTCCGCCCGGCCGCAGCCACCGGGCCGGCAGCCCGTCGGGAAGCAGTCCGGCGGCAAGCCCGGCCGGTCGCGGACCGGGCCCGGGGTGGGACGGCGCGGCCGTGGCCGTTGACCTGAGGAGCCGGCTGGCTCACGTGGAGTTGCCGAACCCGATACTGACCGCGTCCGGGTGCGCCGGTGCGGGGCGTGAGCTGTCGCAGTTCTTCGACGTGGCCAAGATCGGCGCGGTCGTCACCAAGTCGGTCATGCTGGCGCCTCGGTCCGGGCGGCCAACCCCGCGGATGGCGGAGACGCCAAGCGGCATGCTCAACTCGATCGGGTTGCAGGGCCCGGGGATTGACGCGTTCCTGCAGCGGGACCTGCCGTGGCTGCTCTCCCGGGGGGCCCGCGCCGTGGTGTCGATCGCCGGCGGCGCCGTGGGCGAGTACGCGGAACTGGCCACCCGGCTGTCCGACGCCGCCGGGGTGACCGCGGTCGAGGTGAACATCTCCTGCCCGAACGTGGAGGACCGCGGCCAGGTCTTCGCCTGCGACCCCGGCGCGGCAGCCGCGGTGATCGAGGCGGTGCGGGCCCGGATCCGCTACGACATCCCGGTGTTCGCGAAACTCTCACCGGACGTCACCGACATCGTGGCGATCGCCAGGGCCTGCGTGACCGCGGGCGCCGACGGGCTTTCGATGATCAACACGCTGCTCGGCATGGCGATCGACACCAAGAGGCTGCGCCCGGCGCTGGCCGGTGTCACCGGCGGCCTGTCCGGCCCGGCCATCAGGCCGGTCGCGGTGCGGTGCATCTGGCAGGTGCACGAGGCGTTTCCCGACGTGCCGATCATCGGGATGGGCGGGGTGCGGACCGGAGTAGACGCGCTCGAGCTGATGCTGGCGGGGGCCAGCACGGTGAGCGTGGGCACAGCGATATTTCACGATCCTTCCGCATGTCCGCGGATTGTCAGGGAACTGGAGGAGGAACTGGCCAGCCGGGGGATCGACCGGGCCGCGGATGCGGTCGGGCTCGCCCACGAACCTCGCCAGGCGGCAATCCATCGACGCGAGGGAAGCGTCTTGTAATTGAGGTCCCTGCCAGGAGGAGGATCGTTGAGCCAGCCTGCGCCGATCGCCGTCGCCCTTGATGCGCCCGACCTGGAAACCGCCGCCCGGTGGGCCGGGCTGGTCACGCCGCACGTCAGCACCGTCAAGGTCGGCTTGGAGCTGTACCTGCGGTACGGCCCGGGAATCGTGGCGTCAATCCGGGGGGCGAGCGGGGTCAAGGTCTTCCTTGACCTGAAACTGCACGACATTCCCGCCACGGTGGCGGGCGCGGCGCGCGCGGTGGCCCGGCTGCACCCGGACGTGCTGACCGTGCACGCCGCGGGGGGGCCCGAGGTGATCCACGCCGCCACCGAGGCGGCGCCGTCCACGATGATTGCCGCGGTCACCCTGCTCACCTCGCTGACCCCTGCCGACCTGGACCGGATAGGGATCACCGGGCCCCTGCCCGACACGGTCCGGCGGCTGGCCGTGCTGGCCGTGTCCGCTGGGGCCCGCGGGCTGGTCTGCTCGCCCAGGGAGGTGGCCGCCGTCCGGGCCGAGGTGGGCCCGGACGTGACCCTGATAACCCCGGGGATCCGCCCGGCGGGCGCCGCCGCGCACGACCAGGCGCGGACCGCGACGCCGGAAGAAGCGCTGCGGGCCGGCGCCGACTTGCTCGTCATTGGGCGGCCCATCACGAGCGCGCCGGATCCGGGAGCGGCGGCCGCCGCTATTGCCGCCCCACTGCGCCGGCTGATGCTCGCTGCGGGATGAATGCGTTCACCGTCGCGGCGAAATGCGCCGCCCGTGGCGAACCCCGGGGCCGGTGGTGCGCCCACGGACGGTATACGATCGGGAGAAAGCAGGCCGTCAGCAGGGCCGACCCGTCCGGTCGGCCACGGATTCAGGGGTCAGCGCAAGGTGGGCACTGCCCTTGAGGGTCAGTGGATGACCCCGGTTAACTACGCTTAGTAGTGAGCTGCTTTCACAGAGTAGTATAAGTCAATTTATAGTGTGCTAAACGGGCATTCGCGTTGCCCCGGAGAGCCGATTTGGATACTTTCCCATCCCGAACCAATGTTTTCTATTCGAAACCCGAGGTGACACGGAGTGGCTCTTCCTCCCCTCACTCCCGATCAGCGCGCTGCTGCCCTGGAGAAGGCGGCCAAGGCCCGCAAGGATCGTGCTGAGGTCAAGAACAACCTGAAGCGTGGGGGCACCACGCTCCCGGCAGTCCTCAAGCAGGGCCAGTCGGATGACATTATCGGCAAGATGAAGGTCTCGGCGCTGCTTGAGGCCATGCCTGGGGTTGGCAAGGTGCGGGCGCGGCAGATCATGGAACGGCTCGGCATCGCAGAATCACGCCGGGTTCGCGGCCTGGGCGCCAATCAGCGCACCGCGCTGGAGAACGAGTTCGGCGGTGATATCTGACCCAGCCTGACCGTCCCGAGGACAAGCGCGGGGAACTCGGTTCCACGGCCGATTCGCCCGTCCATCGCCTTAGCGATGCCGCGCTTGCCCGAGGGGGGTCCGGTGAAGCCCGGGTGACGGTCCTTTCCGGTCCTTCCGGCGTAGGCAAGAGCACCGTCGTCGCGCGCTTGCGGGCGAAGCGCCCGGATATCTGGCTGTCGGTTTCCGTTACCACGAGGTCGCCGCGGCCCGGCGAGGTGAACGGCCGCGAATACCATTTCGTGAGCGATGAGGCTTTCGACGCGATGGTCGCCCGCGGCGAGTTGCTGGAGTGGGCAACGTTCGCCGGCCAGAAGTACGGCACCCCGAAAGCTCCCGTCGACGAACGGGCTGCCGCCGGGGTGCCGACTTTGCTTGAGATCGATATCGCGGGCGCCAGGCAGGTGCGCCGGAGCGTTCCAGGCGCGCTCCTGATCTTCCTCGCCCCCCCGTCCCGCGAGGAACTGGCCCGCCGGGCTCACCGGGCGGGGGACGGAGCCGCCGGAGGTGATCGAGCGCCGCCTGGATATGGCAAGGCAGGAGATCGAAGCCGGCCGGGAGTTCGATATCACGCTGGTAAATACGTCCGTCAAGGAAGTGTGCCAGCAACTGGTAACCTTGATGACGGCCTGATACGGCTTTGCGCCAGCTGGCGCGCAACGACGGAAGGAACCCGGTGGCAGGGATTACCACTGCGGACGGCATTACCAACCCGCCCATCGACGACCTGCTCGACGTCGTCGACAGCAAGTACCGGCTCGTGATCATGGCGGCGAAGCGGGCGCGGCAGATCAACGCCTACTACGCCCAGCTGGGCGAGGGCCTGCTGGAGTACGTGGGCCCGCTGGTCGAGACCAGGGTGCAGGAGAAGCCGCTGTCCATCGCGCTGCGCGAGATCCGCGAAGGGCTGCTGTCCGCTGTGGAGACGGCGGAGCCCTGACCGGGGGAACGGCACGCCCAGGCCGTGTCTCGCAAATCTCCAGCCTGCTGCGCGTCCGCCGGACGCGCGCCTCGAGGCGTTGTCGTCGTCGCCCATAGCGGAGCTATGGGCGCCTCCTCCGCCTTGCGATCCCCCACCCGCCTCCCCATCCCCCTTCATGCGGCCGCTCGCGACGGCATGGATCCACGAGACGCGGCCTAACTTATGCCGGCCCGCGTCATCCTCGGCGTGAGTGCCGGGATCGCCGCCTATAAGGCCTGCGAGCTGCTGCGGCGGCTCACCGAAACCGGGCACCAGGTCCGGGTCGTGCCGACCGCGGACTCGTTGCACTTTGTCGGCGCGGCGACGTGGGCCGCGCTGTCCGGCCAGCCGGTGACAACAACCCCCTGGCAGGGCGTGCACGAGGTGCCGCACGTCCGCCTCGGCCAGGAAGCCGACCTGGTCTTCGTCGCCCCGGCCACCGCCGACCTCCTGGCCAGGGCCGCGACCGGCCGCGCGGACGACCTGCTCACCTCGATCCTGCTGACCGCGCGCTGCCCGGTGGTGTTCGCCCCGGCCATGCACACCGAGATGTGGGAACACCCGGCCACCCAGGACAACGTCGCTCGGCTGCGCGGCCGTGGCTGCCTCGTGCTGGACCCGGCCTCGGGCCGGCTCACCGGCGCCGACACCGGCCCCGGCCGCCTGCCGGAGCCGGCGGAACTGTGGCAGGTGGCCGTACGCGTGCTGGCCCGGGGAACCGCCGGAATGGAGCAAGACCTCCGCGGCCGCCGGGTGGTGGTGAGCGCCGGCGGGACCCGGGAGGAGATCGACCCGGTGCGCTTCATCGGCAACTGGTCGTCCGGGCGGCAGGGTTACGCGCTCGCCGAGGCGGCGGTCGCCAGGGGCGCGGCGGTGACTGTGGTGGCGGCCAACGTCGGCCTGGCCGATCCGGCCGGGGCGGCCGTGGTCCGGGTCACCTCGGCCTGCCAGATGCGCTCGGCCGTGCTGTCCGCCGCGGCGGACGCGGACGCGGTGGTCATGGCAGCCGCGGTGGCCGACTACCGTCCAGCGGCGCGCAGCGAGCAGAAACTCAAGAAGGCGGGCAGTCCCCCGCCGCCGGTGGAACTGGTCGAGAACCCCGACATCCTGCGGGAGCTGACCGCGCAGCGGCGTCCCGGGCAGATCCTCACCGGCTTCGCCGCGGAGACCGAGAACCTGGCCGAAAACGGCCGCGTGAAACTCGCCGCCAAGGGCTGCGACCTGCTCGTGGTGAACCAGGTAGGCTCGGGGCTCGCGTTTGGCGCCAGCGACAACGCCGCGCTGGTGCTTGCCGCCGACGGCACGGTGACCGAGGTCCCCCGGGGGCCCAAGGCGGCGCTCGCCGACGTGATCTGGGACCTTGTGGCAGCCCGGCTGCCCCCACTGGCCTAGCCCACCAGGTGGCCTAGCTGGCGGAGTTCGCCAGCAGGCGCCCGGGTACAATTCGGCGAGCCCCGCGCAACAGATGCGTCCGCGCAGCAGGGAAGGATTACAGGTGGCCCGTCACCTATTCACCTCCGAATCAGTCACGGAGGGCCATCCGGACAAGATGGCAGACCAGATCAGCGATGCCATTCTCGACGCGATGCTCAGGGATGACCCGGGCAGCCACGTAGCCGTGGAGACGCTGATCACCACCGGTCAAGTGCACGTGGCCGGCGAGGTGACCACGGAGACCTACGTGGACATCCCCACCATCATCCGTAAGAAGATCCTGGAAATCGGCTACGACTCTTCCGCCAAGGGCTACGACGGCGCGTCGTGCGGGGTATCGGTTTCAATTGGCGCCCAGTCCCCGGACATCGCGCAGGGTGTCATGGACGCATTCGAATACCGGGAAGGCGAGGGTTCGTCCGAGCTTGACCGCCAGGGCGCGGGCGACCAGGGCCTGATGTTCGGGTACGCCTGCCGCGAGACCCCTGAGTTCATGCCGTTGCCGATCATGCTGGCGCACCGGCTCGCCCGGCGGCTGTCGCAGGTCCGCCGTAGCGGCGACGTGCCCTACCTGCGCCCGGACGGCAAGACGCAGGTGACCATCGAGTACGCCAAGGACGAGCCCGTCCGGCTCGACACCGTGGTGGTCTCGGCCCAGCATGCGCCGGACATCGACCTGAAGGAACTGCTCGCCCCCGATATCCGCGACCACGTTGTGGATCCGGTGCTCGCTGGCCTGGATCTGGACACTTCCAGCTACCGGCTGCTGGTCAACCCCACCGGGCGGTTCGAGATCGGCGGGCCGATGGGCGACGCCGGCCTGACCGGCCGCAAGATCATCATCGACACCTACGGCGGCATGGCCAGGCACGGCGGCGGCGCGTTCTCCGGCAAGGACCCGTCCAAGGTGGACCGCAGCGCCGCCTACGCGATGCGCTGGGTCGCCAAGAACGTGGTCGCCGCGGGACTGGCCGACCGGTGCGAGGCGCAGGTCGCCTACGCCATCGGCAAGGCCAAGCCGGTCGGCCTGTTCGTGGAGTGCTTCGGCACCGAGAACGTGGATGTCGCGCGGATCCAGGACGCCGTGCTCGAAGTCTTCGACCTGCGACCCGCGGCCATCGTCAAGGCGCTGGACCTGCTCCGGCCGATCTACGCGCAGACGGCCGCCTACGGTCACTTCGGCCGGGAGGAGCCCGACTTCTCCTGGGAGCGCACCGACCGCGTGGACGCGCTGAGGTCCGCCGCCGGCCTCTGATCCGCTGCGTAGCCTCGATCGAGGTTCCGGGGCTGGAGGCGGCCGGATGGCAATCGCGGCCGTGGCTCACCGCCACTGCCGCGATCACGCGACCCGCCCGCCGCAGCCTGCGACCTGCCAGCATCATCCAAGGGTCATGGTGCGGACAGAGCGGCCGCGCTGGCTGAGGGACGCGCGAGAGCCGTGGTGGGTCGGACAGGTCTGGTAGGACGGGAACGTGGGAGGCGATCAGGACCAGGCGGCGCGCGCGTCCACCGCTACCGGGCGCGCGGCGCGCCGGCCAGGGCGGGCCAGGGCGCCCCGGCGGCGGTCCACGCCCGCCCGCCCCGTCGCCGCAGACCTGCCAGTCGCCCGCGTGCTCGTCGATGTGCCCCTGGCGCATCTCGACCGGCCGTTTGACTACCTCGTGCCGGAACCGATCTCAGATTCTGCGGCGCCCGGGTGCCGGGTGCGGGTGCGGTTCGCGGGGCAACTCACGGGCGGTTACCTGCTCGAACGCGTGGCCACCAGCGATCACCAGGGTCGGCTCACACTGCTGGAGCGGGTGGTCTCGCCGGAGCGTGTGCTCACCCCGGAGATCGCGGCGCTGGCCAGGGAGGTGGCCGACCGGTACGCCGGCACCGTCGCCGACGTGCTCCGGCTGGCGATCCCGCCGCGTCACGCGGGAGCGGAGGCGCGGCCGGGGGGTTCTGCGGCGCAAGGCGCCCTCGGAACGGGGGACGAGCCGGGCGCTGGGATGCCGCGGCCGGCGGCCGGGCCCTGGGCGCGGTACCCGGCCGGGCAGGCCTTCCTGGCTGCGCTGGCTGACGGGCGGGCGCCGCGTGCGGTCTGGACAGCCCTGCCGGGCCAGGGCTGGCCGGAGGAGGTGGCTCGTGCTGCGGGCACCGCCGCCGCTACCGGCCGCGGGGCGCTGATCGTCGTCCCGGATGCGCGGGACCTGGACCTGGTTGACGCCGCCCTGGCCCGGGTGCTCGGGCCCGGCCAGCATGCCTGCCTGTCCGCCGGGCTCGGGCCCGCCGAGCGGTACCGGCGCTGGCTGGCGGTGGCGCGCGGCGAGGTGCGCGTGGCGGCCGGTACCCGGGCGGCGATGTTCGCGCCCGTGGCCGAGCTCGGCCTGGTCGTGCTCTGGGACGACGGTGACGACCTGCACGCCGAGCCGCGCGCGCCCTACCCGCACGCCAGGGAGGTGCTCGCGCTGCGCGCGCACCGGGCCCGTGCCGCCGCTCTCATCGGCGGGTTGACCCGCACGGCCGAGGCGACCAGCCTGGTCGCGAGCGGCTGGGCGCACGACGTGACGGCCGCGCGGCCCGTGGTGCGCCGGTTCGCCCCGGACGTCCGGGTGACCGGTGACGATGCCGAACTGGCCAGGGACGAGGCCGCCAGGTCGGCCAGGATGCCGAGCCTCGCGCTGCGCACGGCGCGGGCCGCCCTCGCCCGGGGACCGGTGCTGGTGCAGGTGCCCCGGCGCGGCTACTTGACCGCCGTGGCCTGTGAACGCTGCCGCGCGCCGGCCCGGTGCGCCGAGTGCGGCGGCCCGCTCGTGATCGAGGCCAGCGACGCCCCGGCCCGCTGCCGCTGGTGCGGCCGCAGCGACGCGGAGTGGCGCTGCCCGGCCTGCGGCCACGGCCGGGTGCGGGCCGTGGTGGCCGGGTCCCGCCGCACGGCGGAAGAACTCGCCAGGGCCTTCCCCGGCACGCGGGTGGTGGTCTCCGGCGGGGCCGCCACGATCGGCTCAGTGCCGGCGGCCCCCGCTCTGGTGGTTGCCACGCCCGGGGCCGAACCGCTGGCAGACGGTGGTTACGCGGCGGCAGTGCTGCTCGACGGCTGGGTGCTGCTCGGCCGGCCCAGCCTGGCGGCGGCGCAAGAGGCACTGCGCCGGTGGATGAACGCCGCGGCCCTGGTCGCCCCCGGCAGCGCGGGCGGCACGGTGATCCTGGTGGCCGAGGCGTCACTGCCGGTATCGCAGGCGCTGATCCGCTGGGATCCGGTCACCCACGCCGAACGGGAGCTGGCCGAGCGGGAAGCGCTCGGTTTCCCGCCCGCCGTGCGGATGGCGGCGGTGACCGGGCCTGCCGAGACGGTGGCGGGGTTCCTCGCCGAAACCGCGCTGCCGCCCGTAGCGGAGCTGATCGGCACGGTTCCCGCCGCCGAAGCAGGCGGCGCCAGGGAGGGTGGCCAGGACCGGGTCCGGGCGCTGATCAGGATTCCCCGGCCCGGCGGGCTTGCGCTCGCGGCCGCGCTGCGGGCGGCCCAGGCGGCGCGCACCGCCCGCAAGGAAACCGGGCAGGTCCGGGTGCAGCTTGACCCGGCCGAACTGATCTGAACCCGCAAGCCGTTGCGCACGGGGGCGCTCAGGCTCACCGGGCTAGCGGCACTCTTACCGCTCCGACGTCATAGGGTGCTGTGGTGGCCACCTCACGACGGAACCCGCGCACCGCGCCCGGCGCAGCCGTGCCACCGGCCGCCACGGGCGAGGGTGACACCGGCGGCGCCGGCGCTCCCGCCGCAGGTCCGGCGGGGGGCAGGCCAGCAGGCAGCGGCGCCGGGTCAGGCGCCGGGCGCCGGGGCGGGCAGCCCAAGCTGCCGCCGGTCCGGCTGGCCCCCCGCGAAGAACTGGCCGCCGCGGCGCGGGTGGCGCCGCTGCTGCGCGCCGCCCGCCTGGTGGCCTGCTGGGCCGCGGCCGGCCAGCGGCCCGGGACCGGGGGCGGGCTGGCCAGCGCCGCCGCGTCGGCGGCCACGGCCGAATTGGAACTGACCTCCGCGGAACTCGACGTCGCCTGGCGGGTAGCCGCCGGCACCGGGATGGTGGTGGTCCCCGGCCAGCGGGCCGCCCCGGGCCCGCGGGTGGACGTGCTGGCCAGCGGCGAGGCCGGAGAAGTGCTGGCCGTGTGGGAGGACGCGCTGCGGGTGATGCTCGGCGCGGACGATCTGGACGGCATGGCGACCGCGCTGTACACCGTCGGCGGCCCGGTGAAGATGGATGCGCTGTTCGAGGCCTACATGGCGGCCGCCGGCAGCCGGGACCGCCGCCCCGGGCGGCCGCCCCGCGCCGGCGGCGAGGACCTGGCCGCGGGCCTGTCCTCCGCGCTGGAGACCCTGGCCGACCTCGGCGTGGTGGAACTGGGCACCGACGACGCCGCGGGCGGGCTGACCGTCACTTTGTCGCGCCTGGGCATCTGGGGCATGCACCGGCACCTGGGCGCCCAGGGCTGGCACGTGCCGGTGCTGGGCAGCGCTGCCCGCGACGGCGCAGCCGCGCTGCTCACCACGCTGGCCAGTTGCGACGCGGAGGACGGCGAAGCGGAGATCGCCGCATGGCTGGCGGCGCGGGTCCCGGCGCGGGCTGCCGGTGAGCTGATCGACGCGGCCAGGCGCGGCACCCCCGGCCTGCGCGGCGCCGGTTTCGCGGTGCTCGACCGGATCGGCGAGCAGGCCGTCCCGGCGGTGCGGGCCGCGCTTGACGACCCGGTGCTGCGGGCGCACGCGGCCGTATGGCTGCACGAGCACGGCGAGGAAGCCGAACTCGGCCCCGGTGAGCGGGCCTGGCTGCTGGTGGACCTCGGGGCCGGGCTGCTGGAGGAGGCCGACCCCAGGGACGTGGTCGTGGAGCTGCTTCCCGACCTTCCGCCGAAGGCCCAGGCCGACATGGTGGCCGGCCTGTGGGAGGTGGACCACCCGGCGGTCACCGATCTGCTGACGGCGCTCAGCGACCACCACCCGGACCCGGCGGTGGCCCGGGCCGCGCGCAAGGCCGCGTTCAAGGCGCGATCCCCGTCGCCCGGGCCGCGCAGGACGCGTTCATGACCTGCGCGACCCCCCTAGACTTGATCCGGCTGGCGCCGCGAGCCGGCCTGGCCCGGCCGTCGCGCCCGGCGGCCCCACCCGAAGGGACGGTGCGCCATCAGCATTAAGCCGATCCGGCTTTTCAGCGATCCGGTGCTGCGCACCCCGGCCGATCCCGTCAAGGTTTTCGACGCCGAACTGCGCAGGCTGGTCAAGGACCTGACGGAAACCATGCTGGACGCTCCCGGCGTGGGACTCGCCGCTCCCCAGATCGGGGTGAGCCTGCGCGTGTTCACCTACCACGTCAACGATCAGGTCGGCCATCTGATCAACCCGTCGCTGACCCTGTCGGCGGAGGAGGAGACCGACGACGAGGGCTGCCTGTCCTTCCCCGGTGTGGTTTTCCCCACGAAACGCGCGTATGGCGTGGTCGCCAAGGGCTTCAACATGCACGGGGAACCGGTCGCCCTGGAGGGGACCGGGCAGCTCGCACGCTGCGTCCAGCACGAGACCGACCACCTCGACGGCGTGCTGTTCATCGACCGGCTGGACCCGGTGCAGCGCAAGCTGGCGATGAAGGAGATCCGCGAGTCGGACTGGTGGGGTGAGGCTGCGCCTAAGGTGAAGATCTCCCCCCACCCCACCTGGGGCAAGGCGCTCTGATCGTGGCCTGCCACCGTGGCCAGGATCCCCGTGCGCGCCGCGCTGTCCGCCGCCCTGCGGGCGGCTTCGCCACGGCTCGCAGCGCTAGCCACCGGCGGCGGCCCACGGGCCCCCGTTAAGCTATGCGCCTGGTTTTCGCCGGAACTCCGCGGACAGCGGTGCCCTCGCTGGAAGAGTTGCTGCGGTCCAAGCACGAGGTGGTCGCCGTGCTCACCCGTCCGGACGCCGCCGCCGGGCGAGGCCGGGCGGTCGGGCCGAGCCCGGTTGCCGAGTACGCGGTGAGCGCCGGGATCGAGGTGCTCAAGCCGGTCTCGCCCCGCGACCCCGGATTCCAGGACCGGCTCCGCGCGCTCGCGCCCGGCTGCTGCCCGGTCACCGCGTACGGCGCGCTGATCCCGAAGGCGGCGCTGGAGATACCCGCGCACGGGTGGGTGAACCTGCACTTCTCGCTGCTGCCCGCCTGGCGCGGCGCGGCGCCGGTGCCGCACGCCATCTGGCACGGCGACGACATGACCGGGGCCACCACGTTCCAGCTCGTGGCGGAGCTGGACGCCGGGCCGGTGTACGGGGTGATGACCGAGCCCATCGGGCCCGAGGACACCACGGGTGACCTGCTGGCCCGGCTCGCCACGGCCGGCGCCGCCCTGCTGGTGCAGACCCTCGACGGCATCGAGTCGGGCGACCTGCGGGCCATCCCGCAGCCCGCCGACGGGGTGAGCTACGCGCCCAAGCTGACCACCGAGGACGCGCGGGTGCGCTGGGACACTCCCGCGCTCGCCGTCGGCCGGCAGATCCGGGCCTGCACCCCCGCGCCCGGCGCCTGGACCATGCTGGGGGATGCCAGGCTGAAGCTCGGGCCGGTCCAGGCCAGCGCCGCGCCGTCGCCCGGCGCGCCGCTCCGCCCGGGCGAGCTGCGGGTCGCCAAGTCCATCGTGCTGGCCGGCACCGCCACCCACCCGGTGGTACTCGGCGACGTCCAGCAGGCCGGCAAGCGCCGGATGACCGCGGCCGAGTGGGCCCGTGGCCTGCGGGCCGGCCCGGGAGATCCCGGGGCCGCGAGCCTGGTCCTGCGCTGACATGCCCGCCCGCCGCAACGCCGCACCGGCCCCCCAGGCCGCCCGCCGCAAAGCCGGGCGGCGCGTTGCCGCGACCCCGGCCCGCGAGGTGGCGCTGGAGGTGCTCCGCGCGGTCGCCGACCGGGACGCCTACGCCAACCTGCTGCTGCCCTCGCTGCTGGCCCAGCGCGGCCTGCGCGGCCGCGACGCGGCGCTGGCCACCGAGCTGGCCTACGGGACGCTCCGCGGCCGCGGCACCTACGACGCCGTGCTCGCCGCGTGCAGCACCCGGGCGCTCGCCGATATCGACCCGCCCCTGCTCGACGTGCTCCGGCTCGGCACGCACCAGCTGCTGGCCACCAGGATCGGCCCGTACGCGGCGGTGGCCACGTCGGTCACGCTGGCCCGGGCGGTGGCCGGGGCCGGGGCCGCGGGTTTCGCCAACGCCGTGTTGCGCCGGGTAGCGGCCCGCGACCTGGAATCCTGGATCGGCGCCGTCGCGCCGGACCGCGCGGCCAACCCGGTCGGCTATCTCGCGGTCAAGACCAGCCACCCCGGCTGGATCGTGGCCGCGGTCAGCGAGGCGCTGGGGGAGGAACCGGTCACCGGGCTGCCGCGGACCGACGCGGCGCTCACCGCGAACGGAACGCGCCCCCAGGTCGCCCTGTGCGCCGTCCCCGGGCTGGCCAGCCCGGCGGACCTGATCGCCCGCGGCGCCCGCCCCGCGCGGTGGTCCCCGTTCGGCGCCTACTCCAGCGGCGGCGACCCGGCCGGGCTGCCCGAGGTCCGGCAGGGCCGCGCGGCCGTGCAAGACGAGGCAAGCCAGCTCGCCGCGCTCGCCCTGGCCCGCGCGGACGCCGGGCGCGCGGGCACTGGCGCCGCGGACGCCAGCGACCGCCGCTGGCTCGACCTATGCGCCGGGCCGGGCGGGAAGGCGCGGCTGCTCGCCGGGCTCGCGGCGGGCCGGGATGCGCGCCTGGTCGCCTCGGACGTCAGGGAGCACCGGGCCCGGCTGGCGCGGGCGGCGATTCCGGCGGCCAGCGCCGCGGCCATCGTGGCCGACGGCGCCGAGCCCGCCTGGCGGCCAGGTTCGTTCGACCGGGTGCTCGCCGACGTGCCCTGCTCCGGTCTGGGTGCGCTGCGCCGGCGCCCCGACGCGCGCTGGCGCAAGTCGCCGGCGGACGTGGCCGCGCTCGGCCCGCTGCAGCGCTCCCTGCTGCGCAGCGCGATCAACGCGGCCAGGCCGGGCGGGGTGATCGCCTACGTGACCTGCTCACCGCACGTCGCGGAGACCCGCGCGGTGGTCGGCGAGGTCACCGCCGCCCGCGACGACGTCCTGCTGCTGGACGCCCCCGCCCTGCTGAGCGAGGTGCCGGACCTGGCCTGTCCGGGCCCCGGTGGCCGGTACGCCCAGTTCTGGCCGCACCTGCACGGCACGGACGCCATCTTCCTCGCCCTGCTGCGCCGCCGTCCCTGACCTAGGGCCCGGGTCAGCTTCCGGTCAGCGCGCGCCCGGCCGTGCGGCCCAGCCGCGACGTGCCGATGTCGGCCCGCTGGCCCTGCGCGTACCCGCTCCCGTAGCCGCTGCCGCTGTAGGTCACCCGCGACCTGCGGGTCGCCGGGTACGCCGCGCGCAGCGTGCGCTCGATGACCTCCGTCCGGTCCGCGAGCACCAGGGCGGCCGGGCGGCCATCGCGGGCCACGGCATCCGCGGCGCCTTTCGCCGCCCCCTGCTCGGCGGCGCGGACCCGCGCCACCACGGCGCTCGCGAAACCGAGCAGCCAGCTCCGCCGCCAGGCGCGCGCGCTCTGCGCCCAGGTCGGCGGCTGCGTCGCCGCCAGGCCCTGCCACATCTGGATCAGCAGGGAGGTGTACAGGACATCGGCGCGCTCGATGTCCGACGCGAACCCGAACACGTGGATCCGGGACCCCGGGCCGCTGCGTGGCAGGATCACGCACTGGCAGCGCAGCGCGGCCGCCAGCCCGCACAACAGGTGCGCCTGCACCCGGGCCCACGGATTCTCGATGTCAATCACCCGGTCGGCGGGGCGGTCGGTCTCCGGCCGCCGCGCGGCGAGCAGGGCGCGGTCGATGCCGTACTTAGCCATCAGCTCCGCGGCCTTGGCGGTCAGCGCCTGCGCCTCGGCCTGCGTCACCCCGTCTGCCTCGGCCTTGATCAGCAGCTTGCGAACCCGGCCGAGCAATGCATCCGGCGTCTCGGTTTTCATTGCCTCCCTCGCGGGACGTCGTGCCGGAGGCGCGCAGGACAGCTGCGCGCATGGTCGTGCCGGAGGCGCGCGAAAGGGCGCTGCGGGAGGCGCCGGGGGTCCGGGGGTGTCCCCCGGACCCCCGGAGTCTCGCCGCCGGGAAGCCGCAGCGCGGAGCGATGCGGCCGTTCGGCCCGGCGGCTGCGGCGTGACGCTGCCGAGGTTGACGGAGGGTCTCCCACTGACTTTCCTCTTCTCTCCGGTGATTCGCCGATACCGCTCTCCGGTGATTCGCCGATACCGGGCCGAAGGCTATCGGTGGGCCGTGACAGTTCTGGCCGCGGCGGGCGGCACAGCGAACGTTACCGGGGGAGGCCGGGACCACCCGGGCACCACCCGCGCCGGCGCCGCAGCGGCGTCTAGACTCGGCACCATGGCCGTCCAGATGGCGCCCAGCATCTTGTCTGCCGACTTCGCGCGGCTCGCCGACGAGGCGGCGGCGGTCGCCGCGGTGGCCGACTGGCTGCACGTGGACGTCATGGACAGCCACTTCGTGCCGAACCTCACCATCGGCCTGCCCGTCGTCGAGTCGCTGCTCAAGCACACCGAGCTGCCGCTCGACTGCCACCTGATGATCTCCGAGCCGGACCGGTGGGCCGCCGAGTACGCCGAAGCGGGGGCCCGCAACGTCACCGTGCACGCGGAGGCGCTCCAGGCCCCGGTCCGCACTCTGCGGCAGATCCGCGCCTCGGGCGCCCGCGCCGGGCTCGCGGTCAACCCCGCCACCCCCGTCGAGCCCTACGAGGACCTGCTGCCCGAATTCGACATGCTCCTGCTGATGACCATAGAGCCGGGCTTTGGCGGCCAGCCATTCCTGGACGTCGTTCTGCCCAAACTGCGCCGGGCGCGGGAGCTGGTGCAGCGGCACGGCGCGTCGGTATGGCTCCAGGTGGACGGCGGGGTGGCCGAGGAAACCATCGAGCGGTGCGCGGTAGCCGGCGCCGACGTGTTCGTGGCGGGAACGGCGGTTTACGGCGCCGACAACCCGGCGGCGGCGGTGCAGGCGCTGCGCCGGCAAGCGGAACGGGCCACCGCGCATGCCCCCTGGCGGCGCTGACCGCTGACCTGGGGCCGCGAGCACGGGGGAGAGTTGTCGATTCCGGCGCCGGCCGATCGTCGGGGTAGTGACGGAGCCCTTGATGAAACGGAAGGATGATCAGCATGGCCGAATACCTGATCCTCATCTGTGAGGACGAGAACGCATACGCCACCGCCGCGCCCGACGTGCTCCAGCAGGTGATGGAGGCGCACGGCCGGTTCGCCGAGCAGGTTCCGGAGAAGGGCGGCAAGATCGTCGAGGGCCGGGCCCTGCAGCCCACGTCCACCGCCACCACTATCCGGGGGGACGTGGTGACCGACGGCCCGTTCATCGAGACCAAAGAGGCCGTGGGCGGGTACTACCTGATCGAGGCGCGTGACCTCGACCACGCCCTGGACATCGCGAAGCTGTGCCCGGCCCGCTTCGGTGGCGTCGAGGTACGGCCGATCATGGTGTTCGGCTGAGGTGAGCGGTTCCCCCCCGCCCGGCGTCCCGGGGTGCGGGGGTGGCAACGACGCCGAGCACGACGCTGGGGGCGGCGTCGAGCAAGGCGCGGTATCCGCCGCGATCGCCGACGCGCACCGCCGTGAGTGGGCCTTCGTGCTCGCCGCGACGGCGCGCGTCGCCGGTGATCTCGACCTGGCCGAGGAGTGCGTCCAGGACGCCTACGCGGCCGCGCTCACTGCCTGGACCCGTCAGGGCGTCCCGCGCAATACCGGCGCCTGGCTCACCACCGCAGCGCGCCGCCGCGCGATCGACGCGAAGCGGCGGGATGCGGTGCTGCGGGCGAAACTGCCGTTGCTGATCGAGCCGGACCCGCCGGTCGCCGCCTCCGCGCCGCCAGGGGCCGGCGCGGCGGCGGAGGACGATGTGATTCCCGACGACCGGCTCAGGCTGATCTTCACCTGCTGTCACCCCGCGCTCGCCAGGGAGGCCCAGGTCGCGCTGACGCTGCGGCTGGTGTGCGGCCTGACCACGGTCGAGATCGCGCAGGCGTTCCTGGTCTCCGAGCCGACCATGGCCGCGCGGGTCACCCGGGCCAAGAAGAAGATCTCCGCGGCGCGGATCGCCTACCGTGTGCCCGGCCCGGCCGAGCTGCCGGACCGGCTGGACGCGGTGCTCACCGTGGTGCACCTGCTCTACACGACCGGGCACACCGCACCCGGCGGCGAGAACCTGGTCCGCGCCGACCTGGTCGACCGGGCGATCGGGCTGGCGCGCATGCTGCGGACCCTGATGCCGGACGAGCGCGAGGTCGCCGGGCTGCTCGCGCTGATCCTGCTGACCGACGCCCGCCGGGCCACCCGCGCCGACGCCCAGGGCCGGGTGCTGCTGCTGGAGGAGCAGGACCGGTCCCTGTGGGACCGCGCCGTGATCGCCGAGGGCGCCGCGCTGGTCCCGTGGGCGCTGCGGGGCGGCGGCCCGGGCCGCTTCGCCTTGCAAGCCGCGATCGCCGCGCTGCACGCTGAGGCCCCCAGCTACGCCGAGACGGACTGGCCGCAGATCGTCGCGCTGTACGACGCGCTGCTGCGGGCCTGGAGTTCTCCCGTGGTGGCGCTTAACCGCGCCGTAGCGGTGGCCATGGCCCGGGGCCCGGACGCGGGACTGGCCCAGATCGGGGAACTGGAGGCGGATGGCCGGCTGAGCGGGTACCGCTACCTGCCTGCGGCCAAGGCCGACCTGCTGCGCCGCCTGGGCCAGCCGGAGGCGGCGGCGCAGGCCTACCGCGCGGCCCTGGCCCTGACCGACAACGCCGCCGAGCGCGAGTTCCTCGCCCGCCGCCTCACCGAGGTGACCGGGACACCCAGCTGAGCGGTGCGGTAGCTGAGCAGGGCCGGGGATAGCGGCCTGTCCTCGAACCGGGCCGCGAGCCCGGGCCCGGCGGCCCGGCTAGCCAGAAAGGCGGCGGGCCCGCACCGGAGACCAGCGGCCGGGCCGGCCGTGAGCAACGTGGAATAGCCGCCGTGGCACACTAGTTACCGAAGTAACAGCGTGCTCCGGGGTCGGTGAAACTCCGAGCCGGCGGTGACAGTCCGCGACCCGGCCAGGCCAGGTGCCCGGCCGGTTGACCCGGTGGAATCCCGGGACCGACGGTGAAAGCCCGGATGGGAGGCAGCACGCGTCGCGCTGTGGCGTTGCGGGCCAGCGCCAGGCCGCTCGCGCGTTCGCGCGTACCCCGGAGCCGGCGTAAGGACGGCCCGGAGGAGGCGCAGCCGCGGATGTTCACCGGAATCGTGGAAGAACTCGGCGAGATCGTATCGATCGATCGTGCCGACAGCGCGGCCCGGATCACCGTACGGGGGCAACAGGTCACCGCCGACGCGCGGCCGGGCGACTCGATCGCGGTCAACGGGACCTGCCTGACCGTCACCGGCCTGTCCGGCGCGGACTTCACCGCCGACGTCATGGCCGAGACGCTGAACCGTACCGGGCTCGGTGGCCTGGCCCCGGGCGCCCCGGTCAACCTTGAGCGGTCGCTGCGGGTCGGCGACCGCCTCGGCGGCCACATGGTCCAGGGCCACGTGGACGGCGTCGGCACGGTCGTGTCCCGGGTCACCGGCGAACGCTGGGACGTGGTCAGGATCAGCGTCCCGCCCGGCCTGGCCCGCTATCTGGTGGAGAAGGGCTCGATCGCGGTGGACGGCGTCAGCCTCACCGTGTCCGCCCTCGGCGGCGGCCCGGGGGAGCGGCCCTGGTTCGAGGTCAGCCTCATTCCGGCCACGCTGGCGGCGACCACCCTCGGCCGGGTGCAGCCGGGCAGCGGCGTCAACCTGGAGACCGACGTGATCGGCAAGTACGTAGAGCGGATGCTGCGCAGCGAGCCCGCGGCGGTGCGGTCATGACCGCGGCACAGGCGCCAAGCGTCCCCCTCGACGGTGTGGACCGGGCCGTCGCCGAGATCGCGGCGGGCCGCGCGGTCGTGGTGGTGGACGACGCGAACCGGGAGAACGAGGGCGACATCGTGTTCGCGGCCAGCAAAGCCACCCCGGAGCTGATGGCGTTCACCATTAGGTACGCCCGCGGCCTGATCTGCGCCCCCATGCTCGGCGAGGACCTGGACCGGCTGCAGCTGCCGCCGATGACCAGCGACAACCAGGAGCACATGGGCACCGCGTTCACGATCAGCGTGGACGCCCGCGACGGCATCACGACCGGCATCTCCGCCGCGGACCGGGCGCGGACCGTGCGGGTCCTCGTCGACTCCGCGACCGAGCCCTATGAGATCGTCCGGCCCGGGCATATCTTCCCGCTGCGGTACGCCGAAGGCGGGGTGCTCCGCCGCGCCGGGCACACCGAGGCCGCGGTGGACCTGGCCCGGCTGGCCGGGCTCACCCCGGCCGGCGTGGTGGCCGAGATCTTCAACGACGACGGCACCATGGCCAGGCTTCCCGAGCTGCGCGCCTTCGCCGACCGGCACGGCCTGGCGATGATCACCATCGCGCAGCTCATCGAGTTCCGGCGGCACTCCGAGCAGATGGTCCGCCGGGTCGTGGAGACCCGGCTGCCCAACGCGTACGGCGAGTGGCGGGCGCTGGGCTACCAGGACTCGGTCGACGGCACCGAGCACATCGCGCTGGCGCTCGGGGACCTGGGAGAGGGAAAGGATGTGCTGGCCCGGGTGCATTCCGAATGCCTGACCGGGGACGTGCTCGGCTCCCGGCGCTGCGACTGCGGCGCGCAGCTCGACGCCGCGATGGCGGCCGTCGCCGCGGAGGGCCGGGGCGTCGTCTGCTACCTGCGCGGTCACGAGGGACGGGGCATCGGCCTGCTCAGCAAGCTGCGCGCCTACCTCTTGCAGGACGGCGGCGCGGACACGGTGGACGCCAACCTGGAACTCGGCCTGCCCGCCGACGCGCGGGACTACTCCATCGGCGCGCAGATACTCGCCGACCTCGGCGTGCGCTCGGTGCGGCTGCTCACCAACAACCCGGCGAAGGTGGCCGGGCTGGCCGCCTGCGGCATCGAGGTGACCGGCATGGTCCCGCTTCCGGTCGAGCCGACGCGGGAAAACCTCCGCTACCTCACCGCCAAGCGGGACCGCCTCGGCCACCGGATTGACGGGCTGTCGGTCCCCGACGGCGACGACCACGCCAGCCGCGAGGGCGGCCTCGCGGGGGCCCGGTGACAGGCGTGCGGCTACCGACCCCGGGTCGCGTCACGCCGCAGCCGCCGGGCCGCGACGCCGCATCGCTCCGCGCTGCGGCTTCCCGGCGGCGAGACTTTGTTGCCCGGCGGCAACCCCCGGGCGCCCGTGCCTCCCGCACCACGATTTGCGCGCCTCCGGCACGACCATGCGCAGCGCCCGCGAGGGAGGCAATGATATGAGCGGCGAAGGCCGTCCGGCCGGCGCCACCGTGGACGCGGCCGGGCTGACGCTGGCCATCGTGGCGACCCGCTGGCACGCGGAGGTCACCGACAGCCTGGTCCGCCGGGCCTGTGCGGCGGCCTGCGCCTGCGGGATCGCCGAGCCGCTGGTGGTGCGGGTGGCCGGCGCGGTGGAACTGCCGGTGGTGGCGGCCGAACTCGCCGCCGCGCACGATGCCATCGCCTGCCTCGGAGCGGTGATCCGCGGCGGCACGCCGCACTTCGAATACGTCTGCGACGCGGTGACGGCGGGACTGACCAGGGTCGCGCTCGACGCCAGAACCCCCGTCGGCAACGGGGTGCTGACCTGTGACACCCTGGAGCAGGCCCGTGACCGGTGCGGGCTGGACGACAGCCACGAGGACAAGGGCTGGGAGGCGGTCGTGGCGGCCCTGGACACCGCGCTGGTGCTTCGCTCGCTGCGCGGAACCGCCCCGCTGCGCGGATGAGAGGCTGGATTCTTGCTCTCCCTGGTCCTGCCCAAGGGCTCGCTGGAGCGGGCCACCCTTGACCTGTTCGACGCGGCGGACCTGACCGTCCGCCGGTCCTCCGACCGCGACTACCACGCCGCCATCGACGATCCGCGGGTCGACCGGGTGCGCTTCCTGCGGCCGCAGGAGATCCCGTCCTACCTCGAGCGCGGGCTGTTCGACCTCGGCATCACCGGCCGCGACTGGATCACCGAGACCGGGGCCGACCTGGTGTCGCTCGGCGAGCTGCGGTACTCGAAGGTCACCGCGAACCCGGTGCGGGTGGTGCTCGCCGTGCCCGAGTCCGCGCCCTGGCGGTCGGTGTCCGACCTCCCGGAAGGAATCCGGATCTCCACCGAGCTTCCGGCGCTGACCAGCAAATACCTGGATGCGCACGGGATCAAGGCCATGGTGGTGCCCTCCTACGGCGCCACCGAGGCCAAGGTCCCCGACATCGTGGACGCGATCGTGGACCTCACCGAGACCGGGTCCTCGCTGCGCCGCAACGGCCTGCGCATCCTGGACACGCTGCTCACCAGCTACACCGAACTGGTGGCGAACATCACCGCGCACGGCGACCCGGAGAAGCGGGCCGCGATGGAGGACATCGCGCTGCTGCTGCGCGGTGCCATCGAGGCGCGCGGCAACGTGCTGCTGAAGCTCAACGTGCCCGCGGCCCAGCTCGCCGCGGTGACCGCGATGCTGCCCGCGATGTCCTCCCCGACCGTCACCACCCTGGCGCGCGGCGACATGAACGCGGTGGAAACCGTGGTGCCCAAGCACACCGTCAACACCCTGATCCCGGCGCTGAAGGGGGCCGGGGCGCGGGACATCCTGGAGATCCCCATCTCCAAGATTGTCGAGTGACCGCTGGCCGGGCGCTGTGACCCCTCCCCGGCGAGACGTACTGTGGGGGGTGGAGTTTCGGGGCATACCGGCTGGCCGGAGCATGTTGTGACCAGCAAAGCACGTGTTTCTTGAAGGGATGCGGCCCGTGCGCGACATCCTGGGGCAGATCGAAAAGTGGTGGGACGCTGGGGAGACGTTCGGCCTGGCCACCGTGGTGCGCACGTTCCACAGCGCGCCCAGGGAGCCCGGCGCCGCCCTGGCCGTGTCCGCCGGCGGGGAAGTCATCGGCAGCGTGTCCGGCGGGTGCGTCGAGGGCGCCGTCTACGAGCTGGCCCAGCAGGTCTGCCAGACCGGCCAGCCGGTGCTGCAGCGGTACGGGGTCAGCGACGACACCGCGCTGTCGGTGGGGCTCACCTGCGGCGGCATCATCGATATCTTCGTCGAGCCGGTGAGCAAGGAGCGGTTCCCGCGGCTCGCTGAGGTGGCGGCCGCGATCAAGGCCGGTCAGCCCGCCGGCGTGGCCACCGTGATCGCCGGTCCCGGGGAGGTGGGAGCGCGGCGGATTATCTGGGGCCGTGACGCCCAGGTCGCGGCGACCGGCACGCTCGCCGCGGGCGAGCGTCTCGACCAGGCGGTCGACGACGACGCGCGCGGGATGCTCGCGCAGGGCCTGACCGGCGTGCGTCACTACGGCGAGCACGGGGAGCGCCGCCTCGACGAGCTTTCCGTGTTCGTGCAGTCGTTCGCGCCGCCGCCGCGGATGCTGGTCTTCGGCGCGATCGACTTCGCGGCGGCCGTGGCCCGGGCCGGGAAGTTCCTCGGGTACCACGTCACCGTGTGCGACGCCCGGCCGGTGTTTGCGACCCGGACGCGGTTCCCCGACGCCGACGAGGTGGTCGTACAGTGGCCGCACCGGTACCTGGCCGGCACCCCCGTGGACGAGCGCACGGTGATCTGCGTGCTCACCCACGATCCCAAGTTCGACGTGCCGGTGCTCGAGGTCGCGCTGCGCACCCCGGCCGGCTACATCGGGGCCATGGGCAGCAGGCGCACCCACGAGGACCGGCTGGCCCGGCTCCGTGAGGCCGGTCTTGGCGAGGCGGAACTCGCGAGGCTGCGGTCCCCGATCGGCCTGGACCTCGGCGCCCGGACCCCCGAGGAGACGGCGGTGTCGGTCGCCGCGGAGCTGATCCAGCTCCGCTGGGGCGGATCCGGCCGCCCGCTCACCGACACGGTCGGGCGCATCCACCACGGCTGACCGGGCTGATTATTCGAAATCCATTTCGAATAATCATCTAAATGACTCATCTGCTGTCCGTATTATGGCGACTGGGGCGGCATATCCGGGTGATAAACCGGATCTCCGGGACGTGGCCAGCGTGGCGGGATGGCCAGGCCCGGCAGGGATCACATCCGCCCGGCCGCACCGTGGGCCGTAGGCTGGCGGACTGTGCGTAACCGGGTGGCTGGGGTGCTGCTCGCCGCGGGCGAGGGGAAGCGGCTCGGCGCCCCCAAGGCGCTGGTCGAACTGGGCGGCCGGCGGCTGGTGGACCGCGGCGCGGACCTGCTGCGCGACGGCGGCGCCGCGCCCGTGGTCGTGGTGACCGGGGCGGCGCCGGTCGCCGTGCCGGACGTCATCCTCGTGCCGAACCCGGACTGGCGCACCGGAATGGGCTCCTCGCTGGCGGTGGGCCTGCAGGCCCTGCCCGGCGAGTGCGCTGCGGCGGTGATCGCCCTGGTGGACCAGCCGCTGATCGGCGCCGGCGTGGTCCGGCGGCTGGTGGCGGCGCATCAGGCCGGCGCGGAGCTTGTGGTGGCCGCGTACCACGGCCGGGCCCGCAACCCGGTGCTGTTGGGGCGCCGGCACTGGGCCGGGGTGATCGCCGCGGCGGTCGGGGACACCGGCGCGCGGCCCTACCTGCGGGCCCACCCTGGCCTGGTGACCCTGGTGGAATGCGCGGACATCGGCGCCCCGGACGACGTGGACACCCCGGAGGACCTGGCCAGGGTCGGCGCCTTGCTGTCTGGCCCCGCGGCCTAGCCGCCTACGGCCTGGATGCCCCAGGTGTGCGTGACCGTCTCGCCGGGTTCCAGGGTGAGCAGGTCGGCGCCGGTGACGAAGGCGTTCGGCGGGCAGGTCATCGGCTCGATGGCCACCGCGCGGCGGCGGTGCGCGCTGTCGAGCGTGTCCCCGGTGAAGGCCTGGAGCCAGCGGTAATCCGGCCCGGCCCACAGCGCGGCCCCGGTCCCGCCGCAGGTCAGCCGGGCCCACGTCCGGCCCGCCTCGTCGCGGTCCAGCCCGGTGAAGGCGTGGTCCAGCGTCACCGTCCCGACCGGCCGGGCGGCGCGGAAGTCGAACGGGGTCCCGGCGACGTCCTGCACCGGGCCCGACGGAATGCCGCGGGAGTCCGCGGGGAGCCAGCGGGCCACGGGCAGGGTCAGCTCACACTCGTCCACGGCCGGCGCGCCGGCCGCCAGGTACGGATGGGACCCGGTGCCGTACGGGGCCGGCCGGGCGCCCGTGTTTCGCGCGGTCACCCGCACGGTCAGCCCGTCGGCCTCGCTGAGGCGGTACTCCACCTCCAGGTCGAGGCGGAATGGGTACCCGGAGCGGCCGAGCAGGGCCAGGCGCAGCACGACCTCGTGCGGCGCGTGGCTGGCCAGCGACCACGCCGACCACCGGGTCAGCCCGTGGATGGCGTTCTGCGCGGCGGGCTCGCTCAGGTCCAACTGGTACTCCGTGCCCGCCACCCGGTAGCGGCCGCCGTCGATGCGGTTCGGCCACGGCAGCAGGAGCTGGCCGGCCCCTCCCGGGGGAAGCTCGTCGGGCTGGTATCCGGTGATCAGCGGCCGGCCGCGATGGCGCAGTTCACGCAGCCCGGCGCCCAGTTCGGTGGCGACGGCCAGGTAATCGCCCGAAGCGATCTCATACTGCGCCCCGGTGAGCGGGCTCATGGCAGGCACAACACGGCAGATGTCATAGGGACATTGTCGCTGTCGGGGGCGGGATTTTCGGCCTTAGGGTGTGCCTTACAGGTCTATGCCGTCGCGAGCGGCTGTCCGGCGGGATGCATCGCAAGGCGGAGGAGGCGCCCGTAGCGGAGCTCTGGGCGACGACGACAACGCGCGAGGCCCCGCCCACCTCCCCATCCCCCCTTCACGGCAGCCACGGAGCGCGCTGGATGATCTGCCAGACAGGCCCTGGATGCCGGGTGTGCCGACGGGGCTGCTTGGGGAGCGGGGGGACCGTCAGCCCCGCCGGCAATTGCACGATAGCCGTACCGGCCGAGCGCGCGCGCCAAGTTCATCAACGATGCTGGTGAGGGGTTTGCCGGGAGCGGGCGCGGGGCGAGGGCGCGTCCTGCGGATCCATGCCGTCGCGAGCGGTCGTTGGCGGGATGCATCGCAAGGCGGAGGAGGCGCCAATAGTGGAACTATTGGCGAGGACGACAACGCCGCGAGGCCCCGCCCGCCTCCCCGTTCCCCCTTCATGGCGGACGCGCAGCAGGCTGGAGATCCGCGGGACATGCCCTAACTCAACTCGTGCCGGGCACCCGCGGCAGCGACCGCGGGGAGCAGCACACCGTTGCGGACCGCCTCGGCGGCGAGCACCCCGAACAGGTAGAAGTAGGCCGCCTCCTCGTCGGGGAACGACCGGGCCTCGTGCCGCGCGCCGTCCATGGACATGAAGACCTCGTACCCGTCCGGGCCCGGCACCAGGCACAACGCGCCGTCCATCTCCGTTTCCAGCGCGTAGGCCGTCCGCGGGATGGCCGCCAGGTCCGCAAGCTCGCAGAAGATGTCCCTGGTGGCTACCCGGTGGCGGCGCGCGGCCCGCCCGCCCCGGTTGGGAACGGGCTCGGGCACGGCCGGAGCGGCGGGCGCCGCGGCCACCGGGGCGGAGTCATACGGGTAGCTCAACGACGTGGCCGGCAGGCCCGAGATCAGCGGCTTCTCGACGCGCTCTTCGATCAGCCCGGTGACCTCGTCGCGCGGGGTGAGCAGCTCGAACACGCCCCGGTCCACCTGCCAGTACCCCAGGCTGGTGGCAAGGGCAGCGTCCTCGCCCAGGTATGCGATGTGCAGCCGGTCCCCGAGGTCGTCGAGAACCATGCAGGGCTCGTCACGGAACGTGCCTATCGGCCGGGATTCCCAGAGCGCATCGACCTCGGCACGGATCACCCGCTTGCGCCAATGGCCGGTCGCCGGCTCGAAACCGAGTTCCTCGGGGGGCGGGCAGGCGGCGAACAGCACCACGTCGGAACCCGACGGTCCGACCCCGGCCTCGTAGGGCACGCCACGGTAGGTCGCCATCAGCCGGTATCTCATGGTTCAGGCCTCCCTCAGCGGACGCAGCCACACTTGCCCGTCATACCGGCCGATGAACTCCTCGGCGCCGAACGTGACCCGGCCCATCTCGGCGCCGACGGGGATCGGCACAGGCAGCGTGAAGAACTCTGGAATCGCGCTGACCGGGCCGTCGGACGTGGCGCGGGGCCCGGGCGCCAGCGAGGCCGACATATCCAACGCGATCCACCGCAGGACGAACAGTTCCGGCGTGTCGGCGGCGAATTCCGATCCCTCGTAGCCCAGGGCGAGCGACTTGTAGTAGTCGGAGGGCGTGTCAAACGAACAGTCACTGGCCCGGTACACATAGCCGGCGATCACCAGGCGCTGACCGGTCAGGTAAGGCTGGACGAGGCGTAGGGGAATGACCTTCACCATCGGGGTGCCAGGTTCTATGGATCTCGTCGGCAGCTCAGCCTGAATCACACGGTCCTCTGGGGCTGGTGGATTGACCTGCGATGCAGTCCAAAGTAGACCACAATCCTGGATCCCGGGGCTGGTCTGGGCACGAACGCTGGGCATCTACGGGATCGGGGCTGACCTGGTAGCCAGGCCGGCCCCGGTAGCGTAAAAGCGTGGTTGAAGATGGGTCCCCTGATCCCCGGGTGACGGCCGCCCTGGACGCGTACGCCGCGGGCCGCGGCGGCGAACACGCCGTGCTGGCGGCCCTGGACGCGTCTCGCCTGCTGGTGCCCGTGGTGGCGGTGCTCGCCGGGGAGGACAGGGCCGCCCCCGGCGGGCTGCGCCGGGACAAGTCCAGCGAGATGGCGCTCCCGACGGTGATCGGCGCCGACGGGCGGGCCGCCCTGCCGGCGTTCACCAGCGCGGACACGCTGGCCCGGTGGCGGCCCGAGGCGCGGCCGGTGCCGGTGCCCGCGGCCAAGGTCTGGCAGTCCGGCGCCACCGACGCGAGCGCGGTGGTCATCGACATCGCCGGGCCGGTGCCGTTCGCCGTGGACGGCGCCCGGCTGGCCGCGCTGGCACAGGGCAGGCCGCCCCCGTGGCCGCATGAGGACCCCGACGTGGCGGCCCTGGTGCACGCGGCGCTGGCCGCCGAGCCGGCCGTCGCCGCCTACCGGCTGCTGCCCGGCGAAGACGGCACAGACCTGACGTTGTGCCTGGTCCCGGCGCCGGCCTGCGATCCGGCGGACGCCCCCTTCACCGCCGCCGCGCAGCGGGCCAGCGAGCGCGTGCTGGCCGCCGCGGGCCCGCGGCTGCGCCGCGGGGTCCAGGTCGCGGTGATCGGGCCGGTGCCCGGGAGAGCGGGCCGCGCAACATGATCACGTTCGTGGGAGGATCGGCATCATGCTGCGCTGGCTGACCGCGGGAGAGTCGCACGGGCGCGCGCTCGTCGCGATCTGCGAAGGCCTGCCTGCGGGCGTCGAAGTCAGCACCGCGGACGTGGCCGCCGCGCTGGCCCGGCGCAGGGCCGGGTACGGCCGGGGCGCGCGGATGAAGTTCGAGCAGGACGAGGCCGAGATCACCGGGGGCGTGCGGCACGGCGTGACCCTCGGCGGGCCGGTCGCGATCCGCATCGGCAACACCGAGTGGCCCAAGTGGGAAGCAGTCATGTCGCCCGACCCGGTGCCCGCCGGGGCCCTGGACGACCTGGGCCGCGCCGCGCCGCTGACCCGCCCCCGGCCCGGGCACGCGGACCTCGCCGGGATGCAGAAGTACGGGCACCACGACGCCAGGCCGGTGCTCGAACGGGCGAGCGCCCGCGAGACTGCC
Organism: uncultured Actinomycetes bacterium; assembly: GCA_963734725.1. GTDB lineage: Bacteria > Actinomycetota > Actinomycetes > Streptosporangiales > Streptosporangiaceae > DASXKD01. Next base: position 550,395 of record CAVTIX010000009.1, on the reverse strand, counting down.
GCCCGGGTCGCGCTCGGCGAACTGGCACGACGGTACCTGCGCCAGTCGTTTGGCATCGAAATTCTCAGTCACGTCGTGGCGATCGGCCCGGTGTCCGCGCCGGATGGCCTGCGGCCCGGGCCGCAGGACGCCCAGCGGGTCGATGCGGACCCGGTGCGCTGCCTGGACCAGGCCGCGAGCGCGGCGATGCAGGCGGAGATCGACGCGGCGCGCAAAGACGGTGACACCCTCGGCGGGGTGGTCGAGGTGATCGGCTACGGCGTGCCGCCGGGCCTGGGCAGCCACGTGCACTGGGACCGCAGGCTCGACGGCCGGCTGGCCGCCGCGCTGATGAGCATCCACGCGATCAAGGGCGTTGAGGCGGGGGACGGATTCGCGACCGCGCGCCGCCGCGGCTCGTGCGCGCACGACGAGATCGAGGGCGCCGGCGATGGGGTGCGGCGGCGCACCAACCGGGCCGGCGGGATCGAGGGCGGGATGACCACGGGCGAGCCGCTGCGGATGCGCGCGGCGATGAAGCCGATCTCGACGGTGCCGCGCGCGCTCGACACGGTCGACGTGCGGACCGGCGAGGCGGCCAAGGCGATCAACCAGCGCAGCGACGTCACCGCGGTGCCTGCGGCGGGCGTGGTGGCCGAGGCCATGGTGGCGCTGGTCCTCGCGGACGCCGCCACCGAGAAGTTCGGCGGCGACTCGGTCGCTGAGGCCCGCCGCAACCTGCGCGGCTACCTGGACTCGCTGGTTATGCCGCAGGCGCCGGGACCTTCGGCCCCGCGCCGAGGACCAGCCCCCCACAGTGCAACTGGCGCGCCTCCGGCACGACCAAGCGAGGTGCGTCCCGGCGCGCCTCCGGCACAACGTCCGGCCAGGGAGGCCGACAAATGAATCGGCCGGTGGCGGTGCTGATCGGCCCGCCGGGCGCGGGCAAGTCCACCGTGGGGTCGCTGCTCGCCGCGCTGCTCGGCGCGGAGTTCATCGAGACCGACCAGATGGTTGAGGAGGCCGCGGGCAAGCCGGTCAGCGACATCTTCGTCACCGACGGCGAGCCCGCCTTCCGTGACCTGGAGCGCGCCGCCGTAGCCCAAGCCCTTGATCACCATCCCGGGATCGTCGCGCTCGGCGGCGGGGCGGTGATGGATCCGCAGACCCGGGAGCGGCTTGCCCGGCAACGCGTGGTGTACCTGCAGACCGGTTTCGCCGCGGCGGTGCGCCGGGTGGGCCTGGACTCGCCGCGCCCGCTGCTGCTCGTCAACCCGCGCGGGCGGATGCGGGAACTGCTCGCCGAGCGGCTGCCGGTGTATGAGTCGCTGGCCCGGATCACCGTGGCTACCGACGACCGTGACCCGCAGGAGATCGCGGACGAGATCGCGGCCGCGGTCACCGCCCGGATCGCCGCGGCGGCGGGGGAGGGGGCGGGGACCGGCCCCGAGGACGGCGATTGGGCGGGCGAATGGGACGACGGTGACGACACCGGGCCGCCGCCAGCGCCGCCCGAGACGGCGCCGTGACCGTGACCAGGATCGACGTCGGCGGAGAGCGCCCGTACCCGGTGATCATCGGTACCGGGGTGCTCGGCGAGCTGCCGGCGCTGGTCGGGGAGGCGGCGCGCACCGTGGTCGTCATCGCCCCGGACGGGCTGGATGCCATCGTTCGCCCGGTGTGCGGGGCGCTGCAGGCCGCGGGCTACCTGGCGCACGCCGAGAGGGTCCCGGCGGGTGAGGCTGCCAAGGAAATCGGCGTGGCCGCGCGGCTCTGGTCCCGGCTCGCCGCGCACGGCGTCACCCGCAGCGACGCGGTCGTCGGGGTGGGCGGCGGCGCCACCACCGACCTGGCCGGGTTCGTCGCTGCTACCTGGCTGCGCGGGGTCCGGCTGGTGCTGGTGCCCACCACGCTGCTCGCGATCACCGACGCGGCGGTCGGCGGCAAGACCGCGATCAACACCGCCGAGGGCAAGAACCTGGTCGGCGCGTTCTACCCGCCCGCCGGAGTGCTCGCCGACCTGGCCGTGCTCGAGTCGCTGCCCGCCGGCGACTACGCCAGCGGCCTGGCCGAGGTGATCAAGGCGGGCTTCATCGCCGACCCGGTCATCCTCGACCTGATCGAAGCGGACCCGGCCGAGGCGATGGTCCCGCACGGCCGTCAGACAAGGGAGCTGGTCGAGCGGGCCGTGCGGATGAAGGCCGAGGTCGTCACCGGCGACCTCCGGGAGGCCGGGCGGCGGGAGATCCTCAACTACGGGCACACGCTCGGCCACGCGATCGAACGGGTGGAGGACTACCGGATCCGGCACGGGGAAGCGGTGGCGGTGGGCATGGTGTACGCGGCGGAGCTGGGCCGGCTGGCGGGCCGCCTGGACGCCGCCACGCTGCACCGGCACCGCCGGATCCTGGCCGGTGCCGGACTGCCCACCAGCTACCTGCCCAGCGCCTGGCCGGCCCTGCGGAAGGCGATGGCCGTGGACAAGAAGGCGCGCGGCGCGGTGCTGCGCTTTGTCGTGCTGGAGGGGCCGGCGCGGCCGGTCATCCTCGCCGACCCCCCCGAGGACCTGCTGGAACGGGCGTATGCGGAGGTGACGTCGCGGTGAGGCCGGTGCTGGTGCTCAACGGCCCGAACCTCGGCAGGCTCGGGTCCCGTGAGCCCGACGTGTACGGGGCGGTGGACTTCGACGGACTGGCGGAGGAGTGCCGGGCGGCCGGCCGCGCACTGGGGCTGCACGTCGAGGTCCGGCAGACCGATGACGAAGCCGAGCTGATCGGCTGGGTGCACGAGGCCATCGACGAGCGGCTGCCGGTGGTGCTGAACCCGGCCGCGTTCACGCACTACTCCTATGCGCTGCGCGACGCGCTGGCCATGCGCACCGCGCCGCTGATCGAGGTGCACATCTCCAACCCGGCGGCCCGCGAGTCGTTCCGGCACAACTCGGTGGTGGCCGGGGTAGCGGACGGCACCATCGCGGGGTTCGGGCTGCTGTCGTACCGGCTCGCGCTGTCGGCCATCGCGGAGCTCGCCGGGGACGTCGGCTGAGGCGGCGGGCGACGCGGGGCGGAAGTTGCGGCTACCGTTGACGCACCACGGACAAAACGATCCTGGCGGCATGGCGTGGCAGCGGAAGGCGGGTCAGATGCGCATCGGGATGGCGCTGAACTACGCGGGCGGTTTCGCCGAGACGGTGGAGGAACTCGCCGACTACGAGAAGGCCGGGCTGGAGATCGTCTTCGTGCCGGAGGCGTACAGCTTCGACGCGGTCAGTCAGCTTGGCTTCATCGCCGCCAAGACTGAGCGGCTGCAGATCGCCTCCGGGATCTTCCAGCTCTATTCGCGCACGCCGGCGCTGACCGCGATGACCGCCGCCGGGCTCGACTACGTGTCGGCCGGCCGGTTCACCCTGGGCATCGGGGCCTCCGGGCCGCAGGTGATCGAGGGCTGGCATGGGGTGCCCTACGACGCGCCGGTGGGCCGGACCAGGGAGATCATCGAGATCTGCCGGATGGTGTGGCGCCGTGACCGGCTGGAGTACGCGGGCAAGCACTACACGCTGCCGCTGCCCGCGGGGCAGGGCACCGGGCTGGGCAAGCCGCTGAAGCTGATCAACCACCCGGTGCGGGAGCGGATCCCGATCTTCGTGGCCGGGATGGGCCCGAAGAACGTGGAGATGATCGCCGAGCTGGCCGAGGGGTGGGAGCCGATCTTCTACTTCCCGGAGCGGGCCGCCGGGGTGTGGGACGGGCCGTTGGCGGCCGGCCGGGCCCGCCGGGATCCGGCGCTGCCGCCGCTGGACGTGGTGGCGCAGGCGGGCCTGGCGATCGGCGAGGACGTGGGCGGCTACCTGGACCTGGCCCGGCCGATGCTGGCGCTGTACATCGGCGGGATGGGCCCGCACCGGGACCGGGGCAGCAACTTCTACTACGAGCTTGCGGTGCGGTACGGCTTCGGGGAGCAGGCGGCCAAGATCCAGGACGCCTACCTTGGCGGCCGGAAGGATGAGGCCGCCGCGCTGGTCCCGGCCGAACTGTTGGCCGGGACCGCGCTGGTCGGGCCGGAGAGCTATGTGGCGGAGCGGATCGCCGCGCTCAAGGAGTCCGGGGTGACCACGCTGAACGTGGCCCCGATCGCGGCCAGCCACGCCGACCGGGTTGCTCTGATCGAAAGGATCCGCGACCTGGCCGGCTGACCGAGGGGCCGCGGCGCCGGGCGGCGTTACCGGGCCGCATCTGGCCCGCGCTTGCCAGGCCAGGGCGTGTCCCGCAAATCCCCAGCCTACTGCGCGGCTGCCGGACGGGCGCCTCGCGGCGTTGTCGTCGTCGCCAATAGCTCCGCTATGGGCTCCTCCGCCCTTGCGATGCATCCCGCCGGACGGCCGCTCGCGACGGCAAAGATCTACGGGACACGCCCTAGTCGCCGCCCAGTGAGTGCCACTGCGGGGCGGTGCCGGCGAAGCTGGCCGGGGTCAGCGGCATCGGGTGCAGGCGCCGCGCGTGGATCACCGTTAGCAGCTTGGTCAGCTGCCGGCCCAGGCCCGGGTCCCAATGCAGGAGCACGATGTCGCCGGGCGCCAAGGGCTTGCCGTCCCAGGTCTTGACGCCGGCGCTGCTGACGGTGGCGCTCCAGCCCACCAGGGCTTTCAGCCTGGCCCGGTAGGCTGCCGCGGCCACGGTGCGGTCGAAGGCGCCATACGGTGGCCGGCCCATGACCGGGGCCGTGCCGAGCCACCGTCCGAGTGTCAGGCGAGCCTGCGCCCACTGGAACGTGGCCTCGTTCAGGGGCAGCTGGGTGAGGTTGGGGTGGGAGACCGTATGGTCTGCGATCGTCCCGCCCGCCCCGGCGAAGGCGCGCCAGTACGCCAGGTTCCGCTGGGCGGCCCGCTCAATGAGGAAGGCCGTGACCGGCAGATGGGTTTTGCGCATGGTGGCCAGGACCTGGGAACTCGGGGTCCAGCCGTCATCCACTGTGATGTAGACGGCCCGGCCGGCCGGGCTGGCGAAGGAATAGAGCGGGGTCTCGGGCAGCGCGGAGACGGTCACGCGCACGGTAGCCGTCTCGCCGTCCCGGGCGGTCAGCCGCAGTCGCGCCCGGCATGGGTCGGGGCTCTTGGCCACGATGACCTCGTCGGGCGTCGGGAAGCTGAGCTGATCCGTGCCGCACAGCGGCCTGCGCGGCTGGCGGCGGAGCGGACTCGATGCCCGGATGAGCAGCCCGGCGGTGGTATGGCGGAGCATGGTCACCCGCAGCCGTGGCGGGACGGTGACGGCCAGCGTCTGGGTAACCGGCTTCGGGCCCTTCACCTGGACCCTGAGCTGGGTTTGCGTACCTGGCGGCACCGGCACGCGAATCGCCCCGCGGCCGGGAGCGGCCCCGCTCAGCCAGGTCTTCCCGCCCTCCGATACCACGATGCGGCTGTGGGCCAGGACCTTGCGGCCCAACGGGCTGCTCCCGGGGGCCAGCCGGATGGTTACGGTGTTGGAGGCTGCGGACAGCGTCCACGCGACCCTGGGCGTGGCCTGCGCCGCGGCGTCAGCGCGCTGGCCGATCCACGCCACGACCAGGCCCAGCCCCACCAGCGTGCCCGCTGCGGCAAGGCGGACGTGCGTTCTCCTCACGACACCTCAGAGTCGCATGTTTACCTGCTGAATCACATTCGCCACGCTGTGCTGCGGCGGAGTTCGCAATGCGCCCGAAGGGCGGGTGAGCGTGGCCGCGGCCACGCTCACCCGCCCCAGGGTGTCCGGTCACACGGACTTCTGGTAGGCGCGGAACATCAGCACCGACAGCGCGGTGACCGCGATGGCGAGCACCGCCAGGCCGCCGCCCTGGATGCCCACCCGGGCCCAGTCGGGGTTCGCGCTCATCGCCGAGCGGCCCGCCTCCAGCGCCCAGTTGATCGGGTTGCAGTTCGCCACCACGCGCATCCAGTGCGGCATCAGCGCCTCGGCCATGAAGGCGGTGGACAGGAACGTGAGCGGGAGCAGCAGGAACGTGTTGATCCCGATGATCGTTTCCCGCTGCCTGGCCAGCATGCCGACCGTGTTGGAGAACGCGCTGAACACGATCGCGACCAGCACCGCGGTGAGGATCAGCACCACGAGCCCGGCGATCCCCCCGGCGTAGTGCGCGCCGCCCGCCCAGCCGAGCAGCACGATGATGATCGACTGCACCGCGATGATCAGGGCCTGCATCACGGCGGAGGAGTTGATGATGGCCGAGCGGTGCAACGGCAGCACCAGGAACCGGTCCATGATGCCCCGGTCGATCTCCTCCAGCACGGTCATGCCGCTCCACATGCTGGCCGACAGCGCGCTCATGATCACCACGCCGGGGACCAGGTAGTCCAGGTAGGACGCGGCGCCGAAGCCGGGCAGCTCGACCACCTTGCGGAACAGCGAGCCGAATAGGAACAGCCAGATCACCGGCTGGATCAGCATGATGACCAGGTAGGCGGGCTGGCGGGCGATCGCCCGGAGCTGCCGCCCGGTCATCCAGGTGGTGTGCGCGGCAATACTCAGCACGTTGCCTCCCTCGCGGGCGCTTCGCATGGTCGTGCCGGAGGCACGCAAATCGGCAGAGCGGGAGGCTGGCCCTCGGTGCTGGGGGCGCCGCGCAGCGGCGTTCGGCCCGGCGCCTGCGGCGCTCTCCTGCGGGCGGGTGGTCAGCTGACTCATCGTGCACCTCCAGAGGTGGCAGGGGCGGCGGGGGACTGGTCGGCTTCGGTGAACCGGCGGCCGGAGTAGCGCAGGTACACGTCATCGAGCGAGGGGCGGGCGACGGTGGCGGCCCGGACGGTGACCCCGGCGCCCTCCAGCGCGGTGAGCACCGCAGGCAGGGCGGTCGCGCCCTTGTCGGCGCGGGCGGACAGGCTGGTTCCCTCGATTCGCGCCTCACGGACGCCGGGGACGCGCGCCAGCGCGGCGAGCACGGGATCCTGGGCCGTGTCACTGGCCAGTTCGAGCTGCACGGCGTCGCCGTGCAGCTCGCCCTTGAGCTCGTCGGGCGTGCCGGCGGCCACCACCCGGCCACGGTCGACGATCGCCAGGCTGCTGGCTAGGTGGTCCGCTTCCTCCAGGTAGTGGGTGGTGAGCAGGATGGTCAGGCCCTCGGCGGCGGAGAGCCGGCCGATCTCCGCCCACATGGCCGAGCGGGACTCCGGGTCCAGGCCAGCGGTGGGCTCATCGAGGAACAGCACCTGCGGCCGGTTGATCAGGCCCATCGCCACGTCGAGCCGTCGCCGCATGCCGCCCGAGTAGGTGCGCACTTGGCGGGCGGCCGCGTTGACCAGCCCGAACCGGCCGAGCAGTTCGTCGGTCCGACGGGCCAGGTCCCGCCCGCGCAGGCCCTGGATCCGGCCGGACAGCATCACGTTCTCCCGGCCGGTGGCGACCGGGTCCGCGCCGCTGAGCTGGGCGACCACGCCGATCAGGCGCCGCACCCTGGCGGGCTTGGCGCGCACGTCGAGCCCGGCCACCCTCGCGGCGCCCGAGTCGGCCTGGGCCAGCGTGGTGAGGATCTTGACGGTGGTGGACTTGCCCGCTCCGTTCGGGCCGAGCAGGCCGAAGACCGTCCCGGCCGGGACGGCGAAGCTGAGCCCGTCGAGGGCCTTGACGCCCTTGGGATAGGTCTTGACGAGGTCGTGTGCCTCGATCGCGAGCGCCGTGCCCGCGGCTGCGCGGGCGGGCGCCGACATGGCGGTGCCTGTGGTCATAATGGCTTCTCCCTGGTGGTTGGGTGTGTGCACCGGTCCACGGGGGAGCAGCCAAGTACTCTTGGAATGCTCACTCGATCTGGTCTCGCTCCCGCGGGACCGGTTCGGGGTTCACGGCCCCCGGCCAGGTGTTGCCGCACCGTGCCGGGGGCCGGCTTGTGCTGATCAGCCTGGTGGGGTCCCTCCCTCCTCGGCTGCCTCGCGCAGCTTTTCCAGGGCGGCGACATCCACGTCCCACGTGGGTGCCTCGCCGGTCTCGTAGACGTGGCGCCAGCCGTCCTGGCCCTCCAGCGTCCCGGCTTCGAGCTCGCCAACCAGCCGCTGCACCCAGGACAGCTCGGCCTCGCGCATGGCCACGTGGTATTCGCCCTCGATGAGCAGCAGCCTGGGCAGGCGGGCGTTGTGCGCGGTTTCGAGCATGATCCTGGCCTGCGCTATCTCCTTCTGCAGCAGCCGGGTCCGGGTGTGCAGCAGTTCCACGACCGTGTCGGGATGAAGCACCGGCAGCAGCGACAGCGCCGCCTCGAACTGCGGGTACTCCTTGACCGGCTCGGCGAGCAGTTCGGACATCCAGGCGTCGAGCCTGGCCCGGCCGGCCTCGGTCAGCTGGTACACGGTGCGTTCGGGCCGCCTGCCCTCGCGCCGCGCCGCCATCGCCTCGATGAGGCCGTTCTTGGCCAGGCTGGCTACGACCGTGTACAGCGAGCCGTAATTCAGCTTGATGCTCTGCTCCTTGCCCCGCTCGCGCATGGTGGAGGCCATCTCGTAGGGATGCATCGGCCGCTCGTGCAGACTGGCGAGCACGGCCAGCGCCAGCGGGTTGGAGGTCGACCTCCGCCGGTCAGCCATCGCGCGCTCCTTATGCCCGTATCCGAGTGCTCGTTAACGTATATCCGAGTACGAGTATACGGGTACGAGCATCCACTGACAAGCACCTGGCTGGCCTTGGTTCGCAGCCAGCCGCGATCCGGGAGAATGGGCTCATGCCCGACTCCCATGCGCGGCGCCGGGAGCGGCTGCGGCCGGCGATCGCTGCCAGCGGCGCGGACGCCGCGCTCATCACCACGCTGGTCAACGTCCGCTACCTCACCGGCCTGGCCAGCTCCAACGCGGCGCTGCTGGTGCCCGCCGGTGGCCCGCCGGTGCTCGCCACCGACTCCCGGTACGCACTCGCCGCGGAACGCGACTGCCCCGACGTGGAGCTGCTGAACGCGCGCCCGGTGGAGACGGCCCTCGCCGAGCTGGCCACCGCGCGGGGGCTGGGCCGGCTGGCGTTCGAGGCACAAGAGATCACCGTGGAGCGGCACGCGGCGCTTGCCACCACCGAGGGCCTCGCCGCCTTGGTGCCGCTCGGGCACGCGGTGGAAGAGCTGCGGGTGGCCAAGGACGAGGAGGAGCTGGCCCTGCTGGCCCGGGCCTGCCAGATCACCGGCCAGGCCTTCGACCAGACGGCGACCCGGATCCGGGCCGGGATGACCGAGCATGAGCTGGCGGTGCTGATCGAGCGCGCGATGGTGGACGCTGGCGCGGAGAAACCGGCGTTCGACACCATTGTCGCCAGCGGGCCCAACGGAGCTATCCCGCACCACGCGCCGGGCGGCCGGCGTCTCGAGCCGGGCGACATGATCACCATCGACTGCGGCGCCCGGTACGGCGGCTACCACGCGGACATGACGCGGACCGTCATGCTCGGCGAGCCCTCCGCCTGGCAGCGCGACGTCTACGCCTTGGTGGCCACCGCGCAACGGGCCGGGATCGAGGCGGCCGTGCCCGGCGCGGCCGCCGCCGACGTGGACGCGGCCGCGCGGGACATCATTGCCGCGGCCGGCCACGGCGAGCACTTCGGCCATGGCCTCGGCCACGGGGTGGGGCTGGAGATCCACGAGGCGCCACAGCTGGGCGTGGCGAAGCCGGGTACACTCGGGGACCGGGTTCCCCTCACCGTCGAGCCGGGTGTCTACCTGCCTGGCTTGGGCGGCGTCAGGATTGAGGACACCCTGGTGGTTCGTTCCGGGGCCGGGCTCGCAGCCTCCCGTGACCTGCTCACCACGACCCAGACCGTGACCCCAGGGGAGCTGCTCGTCCTCGAACCCTGAGTTCGGCCCCCGGCAACCAGGAGAGACAACACACGTGGCCACCACCAACGACCTCAAGAACGGCATGACGCTGAACCTCGACGGCCAGCTCTGGAGCGTGGTGGATTTCCAGCACGTCAAGCCCGGCAAGGGCGGCGCGTTCGTACGGACCAAGCTCAAGAACGTCCTGTCCGGCAAGGTGGTGGACCGCACCTTCAACGCCGGCGTCAAGGTCAACGTGGCCACCGTGGACCGGCGGGAAATGCAGTACCTGTACCGCGAGGCCGGCGACTTCGTCTTCATGGACACCCAGGACTATGACCAGCCACGGATCCCGGCGGCCACGGTCGGCAGCGCCGCGAACTACCTCCTGGAAGACCAGACCGCGACGGTGGCGTTCAACGACGGGACCCCGCTGTACGTGGAACTGCCCGCCGCGGTGGAGCTGACCGTCAAGCAGACCGACCCCGGCATCCAGGGCGACCGGTCCACCGGCGGGACCAAGCCGGCCACGCTGGAGACGGGCGTCCAGATTCAGGTGCCGCTGTTCATCACGACCGGCGAGAAGATCAAAGTGGACACGCGCACCGGTGAGTACCTCGGGCGCGCGTGACTTCCCCGGCGTGAGCTCCCCCTGGATGGGCTGCGGCCATGGCCGCGCGTAGCAAGGCGCGCAAGCGCGCCCTCGATGTGCTGTTCGAGGCGGAGCTGCGCGGCGAGCCGGTGTTGGAGATCCTCGGTGAGCGCGCCGCAGAGCAGACCCGGCCGGTGCCCCCCTACACCACGGAGCTGGTGGAGGGGGTGCAGGCGCACCGGGCGCGCATCGACGAGCTGCTCGCCGCGCACGCGGAGGGGTGGGCGCTGGACCGGATGCCCGCGGTGGACCGGAACATCCTGCGGATCGGCGCCTACGAGCTGCTGTGGCAGGACCAGGTCCCCGACCCGGTGGCGATCGACGAGGCGGTCCAGCTCGCCCGGGACCTGTCCACCGAGGGCTCACCGGCGTTCGTGAACGGGCTGCTCGCCCGGCTGCTCGAACTCAAGCCCACCCTCACGCTGTAGCCAGGCCAACCTTTGCCGCGAGGCCGGCCCGGCTAGGCGGCGGCGAAGCGAACACGCAGGCCGAAGCGGCGCAGGACGGACCGGAACCATAGCGCCGAGATGGCGATGCCCGCCACGGTCAGGGCCACGGTGACCACCGTGGAGCCGACCATGAACACCTTCACCGGCTCGGTCACCATCAGCACCCCCAGGCCCGCCGTGATCAGCAGGAAGATTCCCGACCAGAGCCAGGTCGCGCCCTGGAAGAAGCGGTGCAGGCCGGGATGGTGCCGCGCGGGCTGCCGTAGCGCCACGACCTCGGCGGCCAGCCGGGCGACCAGCGGGTGCGGGCCGCGCGCGGTCCAGGCGAACAGGAACGACATCACGAGGTTGGCGGCCGGGAACTGGAGCAGGTAGATCCACAGCTGCCCGGTGGCGAGCACCATCGCCGTCTGCACCGTCAGCACCACCGCGGTGATCGTGAGCAGGCTCGGCACGCGCCCAGTGGCGACCTTGCGGATCAGCGCCACCAGCCAGGTGGCGGCGAGCCCGGCGATCAGGCCCGCGTCGCGGCCATACAGCCAGGCCCCGACGGCGAGGGCGCCGACCGGGAGCCCGGCCGACTCGATCAGGCTCCAGGAGATGGTGCAGAGCAGCCGCAGCGGCCGGGGAAACTCCACGTGGTCCGGCATGGGCCGAGCTTAGGTGGTCGATACGGGGCGGGTCACCGGAAGGCGGCAAGTGGAGGGTTTTCTCACCCTCGCGACGGTCGGCCGGCGGCGACGGCCCGAATCCGCGAAATGTCAGGTGGCGACACTACAGTGGACGGCAGCAGCGGTGCGGGAGGGCCACCGCGGCGGCGGGCCGGTGAGGAGACAGCGTGGCAGGGACTCCCGTGGTGCTCGACGTGCTGGAGGCCCTGGCCGCATCACTGGCCGCGGACACCGGCCGGGGCTGTCTCGACATCGTGGACGCGGGCGGCGGGACCGGCGGGTTCGCCGTGCCGCTGGCCAGCCTGGGCCACTCGGTGACCGTGATCGACCCGAGCCCGGATTCGCTGGCCGCCGCGCAGCGGCGGGCCGCCGAGCAGAACGTGCCGCTACGCGCCGTGCAGGGGGAGGCGGCTGACCTGGCCGTGCTGGCGGGGGAGCAGAGCGCCGACCTCGTCCTGTGCCACAGCGTGCTGGAGTACGTGGACTCGCCGCCGGCCGCAATGGCGGCGATCGCGGCTGTCCTGCGTCCCGGCGGGGCGGTCAGCGTGCTCACCGCCAGCGCGGTGGCCGCGGTTATCCACCGCGCCCTGGCGGGCCGGTTCGACGAGGCACGGCGGCTGCTCACCGGCATCGGGCCAGGGACGGACGGCAACGGCAACGCCGCTCCAGACTGGCGCGGGCCGGCGGGCGCTGGGACGGCGGCGGGCGGGCGCAGGCCAGCTCAGGCCCGCGGCGGTTCACCCTGGCCGGCGTTACCAGCCTGATCGAGCAGGCCGGCCTCAGTCCGGGCCCGGCCCTGGGGGTTCGGGTGTTCGCCGACCTGGTGCCCCGCGTCGTCGCCGACGCGGACCCCGGTGCCGAGCACGCCCTGCAGGGGCTGGAGCTGGCGGTGTCGGCGCACCCTGCCTTCCACGACTTCGCCGCCCAGTTCCACGTCCTGGGCTACCGGTGACCGGTGACGGTGCGATGACGGCAGGTGCCGGCCCTGATGACACTGGCTGCCACATCCTGCACGTGGACATGGATGCCTTCTACGCCAGCGTGGAGGTCCGTGACCAGCCGGACCTTGCCGGGAAGCCGGTGATTGTAGGGGCCGTCGGCGGCCGCGGCGTGGTGCTCTCCGCCACTTATGAAGCGCGTGCGTTCGGGGTGCGCTCGGCGATGCCGGTGAACCGAGCGCGGCGGCTGTGCCCCCAGGCGCTGTTCGTGCCGCCCCGGCACCGTGTCTACGCCGCCGTGTCGCGGGAGATCATGGCCGTGTTCCGCGAGGTGACCCCGGAGGTCGAGCCGCTGTCCCTGGACGAGGCGTTCCTTGACGTCAGCGGCGCCATCCGGCGGCTCGGGCCGCCGACCGCCATCGCCCGGCTCATCCGGGCCAGCGTCCGCGAGCAGTACGGCCTGACCTGTTCGGTTGGCGTGGCGACCACCAAGTTCGTGGCCAAGCTCGCGTCCACCGTGAGCAAGCCCGACGGCATGCGGGTGGTCCTGGGCGCGGAGGTGCTGGAGTTCCTGCACCCGCTGCCGGTCGCCGCGCTGTGGGGGGTGGGGGACAAGACGGGGGAGGTGCTGGCCCGGTTCGGCCTGCGCACCGTCGGGGACATCGCGCGCACGCCGGCCGACACGCTGCAGCGGGAACTCGGCGCCGCGGCCGGCGCGCACCTGGCCGCCCTGGCCTGGGGACGGGACCCGCGCCCGGTCGTGCCCCGGGTGCCGGACAAGAGCATCGGCGCCGAAGAGACGTTCGCCATAGACGTGGACGATCCCGTAGTGATCCGCCGGGAGCTGCTCAGGCTCTCCGAGCGGACGGCGCGAGGGCTGCGGGCCGGCGCCTGGATGGCCAGGACCGTAGTGGTGAAGCTGCGCCTGGCCAACTTCAAGACGATCACCCGGTCCAAGACGCTGCCCGAGCCGACCGACGTGGCCCGGATGATCTACCGCACGGCGTGCGCGCTCTACGCCGGCTCCGGGCTCGACGCGCGGACCCGGCTGCGCCTCGTCGGTGTCCGGGCGACCGGTCTGATCCCCGCCGGGGCGACCGCCACCCAGCTCGCCCTCGGGGAGGTGCCAGAGTCTTGGCGGGACGCCGAGCAGGCCGTGGACAAGATCGCCGGGCGGTTCGGGCCGGGGACGGTGCGCCCGGCGGCGCTGGTCCGCGAGGCCGAGCAGGGCGGCCCGCCGCGCAGCTGGGAGAGCGCGTGATCCCCGGCGCCGGCGCCCGTCGCGGGCTGGCGGCCACGGGCGGGACATGCCGCGTTATCCGCCCCGAATCCGGCACGGGCCGTGGCTGCGGGGCCGGTCCGCGCGGCCAGCCCCCTCTTTGCCTTCGACTACTCTTTCCCCTGCCTGGATGCCCTCGTATTGTGGAGGGATACACACGCCATGAGGCCAGGGTCACCGCACCCGTCCCCGGGCGAGAGGTTCATGGGAGGCGCAGTGCCGCTCTCTGAGCACGAGCAGCGTCAGCTCGAGCAGATCGAGCAGGCGCTCTATTCCGACTATCCGAAGCTTGCCCAGTCCGTGCGGTCGCAGGACCCTCGTGTCCACTACAAGCGCCGCGTGGTCGAGGCGGCGATCGGATTCGTGATCGGCGTAGGCCTGCTCCTGGCCGGTGTGATTTCGAAGATTATCTTCGTGGGCGTCGGCGGCTTCCTTGTCATGCTGGCCTGCGCGATGTGGGCGCTGACCAGCTGGCGGCATATGGGCGGGATCGTCAGCGGCAAGGGCCTCAGTGTGGCCCGGCCGCCGGGCGCCGCCCGGCCGCAGGGCGCCGCCCGGCCACAGGGCGCCGCCCGGCCGCAGGGCCATGCCCGTGGCCAGCGCAGGCGCCGCTCCGCCCCCAAGGGGCGCCGGGACAAGTCGGGGCTCAGCTTTATGGAACGCCTCGAGGAGCGCTGGCGCCGCCGCCAGGAAGGCGGCAGGTAGCAGCCACGCTCGGTTAACCGGGGGTCGGGCCCGGGGGGACCGGGCCGCGCAAATGTAGGCGAAGCGGGCCAGCTTCGCGAGCGCACGGTCCGGTGATCTGGCTGGAGACTTCCGGCTCGACAGGCGCGGTCGGGGTCGAGCTAGGCGGCGGCGGGCCGGTCGCTGTGCAGCACTGGTGCCGGTGTGCTGCTCCGGGGGGCGAGGCGGCGGCGCACCTTGGTGGTCGCCAGCTCCATCCAGCCGAACACGTCAAGCAGTTGCTGGGCGGCCGCCCGCACCGGGATGAGCGCGGACGGCGGCGCGACGATGGCCAGGAAACGCCCCGACGTCGGGCAACCGCGCGCGATGGCGCCGCGCACCAGGGCCTCGTCCGCCTTCAGCCGCGCGGAGTCGGCCGGGCTGGCGGCGTAACTAGCCCGTTCCTCCGCTAGCGCGATCCGCTCCAGAGCGTCGCCTTCGGCGCCTGCCAGGCCGAGCGATTTGGTGATCCGGTGGCTGAGGGCACGTGGTGACTCGCTGGCACGGTAGGCGATCCGGTAGTCGGTCAGGTCGTTGCGCAGCTCGTGCCAGGCGACGTGGGCCCGGCTGACGTCGTCCTGCGCCCGCCACCACCGCCATCGGCGGCCAAGCGCCCGCGTCGTGGCCGGCGCGATCAGCAGCAGCACGAGCAGCGCGATGGCGACCGGCGCAATCGGAGGCGTGCCGTGCCGCTGGTGTCCGCTGAGATCACCCGCGCCGCCGGTGCCCTTCCTGATATTGCTCAGGCCCAGCTTGTTGGCGCCGGGGGAAGTCCCCGGCGCGGTGTCGCTGCTTGGCGTGGTCAGGTTGGTGCCCGGGTTGACGTTGCCGGCGGTGTCGCTTAGCGGGGTCGAGTACGGCGGCGCAGACGCCGTGGCCTGGCCGGGCAGCCCGACGGTGTTCGGCGGGGTTGGCTCGAAGCGCAGCCAGCCGAAACTCGGGAAGTACAACTCGGGCCAGGCGTGCGCGTCGCTGGTCTTCACCTGCCAGGTGTTGTTCCCGATGAAGCTGCCCTGGGTGTAGCCCACCACGACGCGGGCCGGGATGCCCACCAGGCGCGAAAGCACCGCCATGGCGAAGGCGAACTGCTGGCAGTACCCCTTCCTGGACTTGGTCAGGAAATGGATCAGGGCGGACGCGCTTTGCGTCTGCGGCACCTTCAGTGAGTAGGTGAAGCGGCCGGGGGTGGTGAACCACTGCTGTATCGCCACCGCCTTGCCGTAGGGCGTGGTCCGGCCGGCAGTGATCTGCTTCGCCAGGCGAGTCATCTTGTTCGTGAGGTAGGCGGTCGGAACGGAGAGGTCGCTGCCGAGGGCTCCGGACGGAGCGGGAGCCCCGCGCAACCGATCCGGCAGCGGGTTCAAGTCTTTGGCGAACACGGAATAGTGCAGCCCGGCCAGCTGGGCGCTGGACGACAGCACCGACAGCGTGGCCTTGTCCACTCGCCAGTCGCCTTCGACCGCCAGCTGGCGCGTCGGATACGGCAGCGGCAGGTAGCTGACGTTTCCGCTCTTCACCAGGTTGGTGCCCAGAGTGATCGTCTCCCGCAGCACGGGCCCGGCCACCGCGGCGATGTTTGGCAGGCCCGGCACCGGGGGCAGGCCACGGCGGGACAGGTCCGTCGTGGAGGTCGGCGGCCCCATCGTCCACGCGTTGGTGGAGAGGTTGTCCAGCACGTAGACCTGCAGGTAGGGCGGCGAGGAATCGGTGGTGCGGTAGGTCAGGACCGGCACCGCGTGGGTCTCGTGCAAATCGGTGTTCAGCAGGTCCAGGGGCCGCGGGAACGTGATCTGGCTTTGCGAGCCCGGGCCGTTGCCCTTCCCGGTGCCGTCGCCGGCGAACAGCCGGTGCGCCTTCAGGCCCGGTATCAGCAGGGGCAGGGCCAGCGCGAGCACCACGGCGGCAGAGCCGATCCGGCGGCCCGCGGCGGCCAGCGGCCTGACGTCGGGGCCCTGGCTGCCCGCATCGTCCTGCCAGGGGTGGATGAGCCGCCCCCACAGCCGCAGCCGGTTCCGGCCGTCCGCCGAGAGCAGGCCCAGGTAGCCCACCATGCCAGCGCAGAACACAAGCGTTCCGCCCACCGCACCGGGGCGGGCGTCGGTGGTCAGCGGCACGCAGAACAGCACGAGCAGGGGGAGCCCGGCGATCGCGGGCCGGTGCAGCCGTACCGCGAGCACATCGGTCAGCACCGCGACGAAGCCGATACCGGCCACGGTCAACAGCAGGATCCCGGGGCGGCCCGGGACCGGCGGCGCATACTTGGATGTCTCGGTCGTGGCCTGCTTGAGCAGCAGTTGCAGGTGGTGAAGCGAGGCCCCGGTGGGCACCAGGCCGGCCCAGGACTGACGGCCGGCGAACACCACGTTGAGATACAGGAACAGGCCGCCCACCGCGGCGAGGAAGCACAGGACCACCGGGATCGCGCGGCGCCGGGTCGCGACGCCGACGACGGCGACCACGATGACCGCCCCGATGCCGTTCCAGAACCACCCCCCGCTGTCTAGCAGCGGGTAGAGGGCGATCGATGCCAGCACGGTCGCGACCGCGGCGGCTAGGGTCAGGCGGGTGTTCACCGGGTTGCTCCTGCTCCCGTGGGCGGCGCCGCCGCCGGGCCGCCCGCGTCCGCAGCGGGGCGCCCAGCGCCGGTGGCCGCCCCGGCGACGGCGTCGACGGCCGCTGTGGCCCCGGTGACCGCTCCGGCTGCAGCGGGCCCGCCGCGGGCCAGGTGGGTGCGGTTGAGCACGTCCCACGCGACGCTCAGTGGCATGTCAGCGGTCACCGTCGCCACCCGCCACCCGGCCGCCGTGAGCACCCTCGCTGCCTCGTCTGTTTCCCTGGGGACCGCCGGGCCCGGCCGGTCGGCGGCCCAGGTCGAACACGGCGAGCAGCAGGGCCATGGCCGGCCCCGATGCCCGGCGCGCGGTGACAAGCTCCCGCGCCTGTCCGGCGGTCAGGTGCCCGGCGATCACGATGAACAGCCCGCTGGTGTCCACGGGCATATGCGCCAGCCCGGAGTTTAGCGACGCGTTGCGGGACGGGCGGATGACGGCGAGCGTGTCCAGCAGCACGTCCTCGAACGATCCGGGCGCCACCACCTTGCCCTTGTCGGTCACGAGCTCGGTGTCCATCTCCTCGCGGGCCAGGTGCACCCCGAGCGACGCGGCAGCGCTGACCGCGTACTCGAAGGATGAGGCCGGCCCGCGCCCGCCGTGGGCGCCGAGGCGGGTGTCCAGGAAGAGGACTGCGCGGTTCCGCCAGCGCTGCTCCTCCCGGCGCACCATGAGCTCTCCGTACCGCGCGGTGGACCGCCAGTGGACGCGGCGAAGCTCGTCGCCGTCCCGGTAGGCACGCGGCACGACGTCGTCTTCTCCCGCGGCCGCGGCGGTGCTGGCGCGGGCATCGCCCTCCCCAAGCCAGGAGCCGGCCAGCGCGGTATGCGGCAGGGTGGTGACCGTCGGGGTCACCACCAGGGTGACCGGCGGCGCCGCCGTGCTGCCCACTTTGGCCAGGCCGAACGCGTCGGCCACCCGGACGTGCAACGGCCCGACGGCAAACTTGCCCCGGTGATCGGGCTGGATCGGATAGCTCAGCCGGCGCGTGCCGCCCGGCTCGATCCGGTCCAGGATGAACCGGGGCCTGCTGCCGATCGAGTAGGGCACCGTGTCCTCGGCCAGCAGCAGCCCGGTGGGCAGCCGCGACACGTTGTCGAGCTGGATGGACACCGAGGCGGTGTGGCCGGCGGGCACGCGGGCCGGTGTGACCGCCCTGGCCCAGGTGATCCGGTACCGGGTCCGGCTCGCGGCGAGGACGGACAGGACCGGCAGGATGATCAGCACGCCGCCGATGCTCAGCAGGGTCCGCTGGCCAAGCCCGAGGCCGAGCACGCCCGCCGCCGCGCCGGCAGCAACAAACGCTCTGCCGCGGGTGGTGAACCCGGCCAACATCGACCGCATGCGGCGCCCTTCCTCGACCCTGCTCTTCTCAACTTACGGACGGGCTGATGTCCATGCTAGCGGCGGTCTCCTTTCCGGCGGCCGGCCCGGCGCCGCTCAGCGCAGCTGGGGCAGCGGCAGATGCTCGACGATCGCGGCCAGCACGCGCTCCGGTGGCTGCTGGGTGACCACCGCCTCGGCGCTCGGCAGCAACCTGTGCGACAGCACCGGGAGGGCCAGTGCCTGCATGTCGTCTGGGATGACGAAATCGCGGCCGTCCAGGGCGGCGCGGGCCCGGCCAGCGCGCAGCAGGTGGAGCGTGGCCCGGGGCGAGGCGCCCAGCCGTAGCTCGGGAGAGGAGCGGGTCGCAGCGACCAGCCTGATCACGTACTGCTTCAACGGCTCGGCCACGTGCACCGTCCGCACGGCGGCGATGAGTTCCCTGATGTCCTCGGCCTGGGCCACCGGCTCCAGGGCATCCAGCGGCGACGAGGACCCGTGAGCGTCGAGCATCGCCAGCTCCGACTCGGCGCTCGGGTAACCCATCGAGATCCTGGCCGTGAACCGGTCCCGCTGAGCTTCGGGCAGTGGATAGGTGCCCTCCATCTCGATCGGGTTCTGCGTGGCGATCACCATGAAGGGCGGAGTCAGCGGGTAGGTCCGGCCGTCGACCGTCACCTGCCGCTCCTCCATGCACTCCAGCAGCGCGGACTGTGTCTTCGGCGAGGCCCGGTTGATCTCGTCGCCGACCACGATGTTCGCGAAGACCGGCCCGGGCTTGAACTCGAACTCGCGTTTCTCCTGGTTGTAGGCGCTGACCCCGGTGATATCGCTGGGCAGCAGGTCGGGGGTGAACTGGATGCGCCGGACGGAACATCCGGTGGACCTGGCCAGCGCCTTCGCCAGCATGGTCTTGCCCACCCCGGGGACGTCTTCGATCAGGAGATGCCCCTCGGCGAGCAGGACGGTCAGCGCGAGGCGGATGGCCTCGGACTTCCCCTCGATGACCGATTCCACCGCATTGCCGACGCCGTGCGCCACCCGTACTAGATCGTCAAGGGTGCGGCTGGCGCCTTTCCCCGTATCAAGAACCACGTGTCCCTCTCCCTCGGACGCTGCCCTGCGCGCCGGGCTGCTGGCGCACCGCCTGTCCACGGCGCCCGACTAACCGTGCTAACAGACAGTACGTCCTGCAGGGAATACGCGCGATGCTGCGGCCTGGTTCAGATGGCGCCGTGCCTGGCTGCGCTCCATGAGCCTCCCTGCCTGGACCCGCTGCCTTCGCGCCCGCCCGTTCTGGCCCTCTGTAATCGCCCCTCGCGCTTCCGGCCGCATTAGCCGGCCCGGCGGCTTGGCGGGGGCAGCCGCAGCCCACCGGCGGCCTTTCGGCCCGGGCCGAAAGGCCGCCTTTCGGCCCGGGCCGAAGGCCGGCCCAGGCGCCCGGAGAAGAAGCGCGAGGGGAGGTGAACGAGCCCGAGGGGGAGCACGTGGGGCGCCGAGGGGAGCAATCGGCCTTGTATGTGGAGGATTGTGGAGTACAGTGGAGCGCAGTGGGGTACCACGGCGGCTGTGCGGGCCCAGCGGTGCGGGGAGTGGAGGTGAGCGCCGATGTTCCTTGGCACTCACTCACCGCGCCTGGACGACAAGGGGCGGATGTTCCTGCCGGCCAAGTACCGCGAGGACCTCGCCGGCGGGGTCGTGATCACCAAGGGCCAGGAGCGCTGCCTCTACGTGTTCCCGGCTGAGGAGTTCGCGCGGATCACCGAGGCCCTGCGCGCCGCCCCGGTCACGGCCAAGGCGGTGCGGGACTACAGCCGGGTGTTCTTTGCCAGCGCCTCGGATGAGATCCCGGACAAGCAGGGCCGGGTGACGATCCCGCAAGGGCTGCGTGACTACGCGGGGCTGCAGCGCGAGTGCGTCGTGATCGGCGCCAACACCCGGCTGGAGATCTGGGATAGCGCGGCGTGGACGGCCTACCTGGCGAACCAGGAGGACGCGTTCTCTGCTGCGTCGGAGGAGGTGCTGCCCGGCGTCTTGTGACTGGCGCCGATGGCGGCACCAGTCGTGCACGGCGAGGTCTCCACCCGCGGCAGGGCGGCCTGCCGGCTGACGTCACTTCCCCGGCGCCAGGCGGCGCGGGCGCCGCACCGATCGCGCGGATGGAGACCTGGCCGGGCACGCATGGCACGGCGTGCCGCTCGCCAGGCGGCCCGCCATACGAACGGCGGCGCCACGGAGCCGGTGGTGGCGCACGGGACCTGGAGAGGGGCAGCGATGGGCACACCGGGAGCCGGTCACCGGCCGGTGCTCCTTGAGCGCGTGCTCACGCTCCTCGCACCTGCCCTGGACCGGAACGGGGCGGTCCTCGTCGATGCCACCCTCGGCCGGGCCGGCCACGCGCAGGCGCTGCTGGACGCCCACCCGGGCCTGGTGCTGATCGGGCTGGACACCGACGCCGCCGCGGTCGAGGAATCGCGCCGGCTGCTGGCCAGGTACGGGGACCGGGTCACGGTCATCCGCGCCGTCTATGACCAGGTGACCGAGGTGCTGAACGAGCAGGGCCACAGCGCCGCCGATGGGTTCCTTTTCGACCTTGGAGTGTCCTCGCCGCAGCTCGACGAGCCGGAGCGGGGGTTCGCCTACTCCTACGATGCCCCGCTCGACATGCGGATGGACCGGAGCCAGTCGCTGACGGCCGCCGAGGTCCTCAACACCTACCCGGCAACCCGGCTGCGCCGGGTGCTGCGCGACTACGGCGAGGAAAAATTCGCCCGGCAGATAGCCGACGCCGTGGTGCGGGAGCGGTCCCGCGCGCCGCTCACCTCGACCGCGCAGCTGACCGAGATCATCCGTGCCTCGATCCCCGCCCCCGCCCGCCGCAGCGGCGGGCATCCCGCCAAGCGCACCTTCCAGGCGCTGCGGATCGAGGTGAACGGTGAGCTTGACACGCTGGAGCGGGCCCTGCCAGCGGCGGTGGACGCGCTCGCGCTGGGCGGGCGCATCGTCGTGCTGGCCTACCACTCGCTGGAAGACCGCGTGGTCAAGCGGGCGCTCGCGGCCCGGGCGGTGGACACCACGCCGCGGGGACTGCCGGTCACGCTGGCGGCGGCCAGGCCGCAGCTTCAGCTTCTCACCAGGGGCGCCGAGCGCCCCACCGCTGCCGAGGTGGCCGCCAATCCACGAGCCGCTTCGGCCCGGCTGCGGGCCGCGCTGAGGATCAGGGACGCCGCGTGAGCGGGGACGGGGGTAACGACCGATGAGCGCAGGGGAAACGCGGTGAACGGGCGCACGCAGGTGACGGAGCGCGGGCAGCCCCGCCCGGCCGAGCCGCGCCGGGCCAGGGCACGGCCCGCCGGTCCGCGCCCGGCCCGCACCCGCCCGGCAACCGCCCCGCCCGTCCCGCGCCGTGGCGCCTCCCGGCCAGCCGGCTACCGGCCGGCCAGCCCGCGTGCCGCCCGGCCACGGCCGGGCCCGCGGACCGCGCCGGAGTCGCGCACCCGGTTCGTCTTCCTCATCGTGGGGCTGCTCGGCGGGGGCCTGCTCTGCCTGCTGATGATCAACACGGTCCTGGCCGCGGGCGCCTTCAAGATCACCGCGCTGCAGCAGGGCAACGTCCCCCTCGCGCAACGGGTGCAGGCGCTCCAGGCCCAGGTCGCGGCGGAGGAATCGCCCTACCAGCTGGCGCAGCGCGCCGCCGCCTTGGGCATGGTGCCACAGCCGCGGCTGCGCTTCCTCAACCTCAGCACCGGACGGCTGCAGAGCCAGCCAAGCAACATGCCGGGGATCCCCACGGTTCCCGGGTACACGCCGTGACCGCACCCGGCGGTGGCAGGGACGGCCGGGACCGGCCGCGCGGCCCCGGGCGGCCGCCGGTCGCATCCGGCCCGCGCCGCCCTGGCGCCGGCCGGGCCCACGACACCGGCCGGGCGCCCGACGCGGGGCGGGCCCACGACGCCGGCCGGGGGACCGCCCGGCAGCCCGGCGCGGATGCCCCCGGCGGTGACCCCGGCCCTGGCGCCGCCCGCCCGCACAGGCCACCGCCGGGCCGGCGAGCGCCCAGTGCCGGACGTCCAGGGCCCGGCGCCCCGCGCCCCGGCAGGCCGCCCCTCGGCAGCCCCGGCTCGCGGCCCGGCCGGTCGGGTGCGCCCCGCCCCGGCGCGGCCAGGCCGGGCGACCGCCCCGGCCGTGTGCGCCGCACCAAGGTGCGCCGGCCGAAACTTCGCCGGGCCAGCCCCAACCGCCGACTGCACGCCAGCCTGCTGTGCATCGGGTTCGCGCTCTCCCTGGTGGCGGGCAGGCTCATCCAGTTGCAGGGCCTGGAAGGCGCCAGCATCGCCAAGCACGCCGCGCGGTACCGGCTCCAGGTCATCACCATCCCGGCCGAGCGGGGCGCGATTACCACAGCGGACGGCACGCTCCTGGCCACAACGGTGCAAAAGGACACGGTGATCGCGGACCCGCCGCAGATTGCCGGGAAATCCCCCGCGGCCACCGCGGCCCTGCGTCAGCAGGTCGCCGGCCTGCTGGCGGGCCCGCTGCACCTGCCCGCGGCGACGGTCTTGAATAAGATCATCCATCCCACGTCGCGGGACTACGTGGTGCTGGCCCAAGGGGTGCCCGTCCCGGTGGGTAACCAGATTGAAGCCCTGATGACCGCCCATCACGTGGTAGGCATCGCCCTCAGGCCCACCTACGTCCGCTCCTACCCCAACGGGGACCTGGCCGCCGGCCTCGTGGGCTTCACCAATACCAACGGCGAGGGCGACCTCAGCGGCCAGGCAGGCATCGAACAGTCCTTCAACGCACTGCTGGCCGGCCGCGACGGCAAGCAGCAGGTGGAGACGGGGGTCACCGGGCAGCCCATTCCGTTCGCCTCGGACAAGGGCCGCACCATGGCGCCCGGCGGCAGCGTGCGGCTGACCATCCTCGCTCCGCTGCAGTGGGCAGCCCAGCAGGCTTGCGCCCACCGGGTCCGGGTGACCAAGGCAGACACCTGCACGATCGTGGTCATGCAGCCGCAGACCGGGAAGATCCTCGCCCTGGCCCAGTACCCGACCTTCCAGCCTGGCAACGTGACCGACCTGGCGGACACGGTGGACCTGCCGGTCGCCGGGATCTTCCCGCCGGGCAGCACCGCCAAGGTGATCACCGCGGCGGCGGCGCTGGAGCATGGTGAGACGCCGCTGACCAAATACACCGTGCCGGAGCAGATCAACATCGGCGGGTACAGCTTCCACGACGCGGAATGGCACCCCACCGAGCGGCTCACCCTGGCCGGCGTCCTGGCCCACTCGAGCAACGTCGGCATGGTGCAGGTCGCGCAGCACGTCAGCCCGCAGGCGCAGTACGACTACTTCCACAAGTTCGGCGTGGGGGTGCCGACCGGCCTGCCGCTGCCCGCCGCGAGCGCCGGGCAGCTGCCGCCGCCGTCCCGGTGGTGGGGAAACGAGCGGTACACCCTGGCGTTCGGCCAGGGCGTGGCGGCCACCGCCGTGCAGATGGCCGGCGTCTACGCAACCATCGCCAACCACGGGGTCCGGGTGTCGCCGAGCATCGTGGCGGGCACCACCAGGCCCGGCGGGCACTTCGCCCCCGCCCCGCGCCCGCACACCCAGCGGGTGATCAAGGCCTCCACCGCGTCGGAGCTCATCAGCATCCTGCAGCAGGTCCCTTACCTCGACGCCACCCTGGCTTACCAGCCCTGGGGGGAGATCCCCGGGTACTCGGTCGCGTCCAAGACCGGGACCGCCCAGGTCTGGGATCCCAAGGCGCACTGCCTGTGCCAGTACGGATCGAGCTACATCGGCATCGCGCCGGCCAGCAACCCCAAGCTCGTCGTGGCGGTCAACATCCAAAACCCCAAGAAGGGCGACTATTTCGGCAACTACGTCGCCGGCCCGGCCTTTTACCAGGTAATGAAGTTCGCGCTCGCGTCGCTCAAGATCCCCCCGGACGACGCCAAGCGCCCGGACGTGCCCCTCACCGCCCGGTGACAGCGGTAACCTCTGCGCGTGCCTGCGGATCCGCGTCCCCTCAGCGCGCAGGGCCGGCCCTTGTCCGGGCTCGCCGCGCTGCTCGGGGTCGTCATGGCCGGCCCGGGCCCTGACCCCTTCACCGGCCCCGACGGCCCGCGGCTGGTCTGCGGTGCCACCCACGACTCGCGCCGGGTACGGCCCGGCGACCTGTATGCCGCGCTTCCCGGCGGCAACCATCATGGCGCCGAGTTCTGCCAGGACGCGGTGTCGGCGGGGGCGGTCGCCGTGCTCACCGACCCGGTGGGCCGGGAGTCCGCCCGCGCCTGCGGGGTGCCCGTCTTCGTCGTCGCCGACCCCCGGGCCCGGCTTGGCGAGGTGGCGTCGTGGGTCTACCGCCATCCCTCGGCCCGGCTGCTGCTGATCGGCGTGACCGGGACGAGTGGCAAGACCACCACCACCTACCTGCTGGAATCCGCGCTGCGCCGGGCCGGCCACCTGACCGGCCTGATTGGCGGGGTGGAGACCCGGATAGCGGGGGCCACCGAGCAGAGCAAGCTCACCACCCCGGAAGCGGCCGACCTGCAGGCCCTGTTCGCCACGATGGTCGAGCGCGGGGTCACCGCGGCGGCGATGGAGGTGTCCAGCCACGCGCTGGCGCTCGGCCGGGTGTCGGGCACCTCCTACGAGGTGGCCGTCTTCACCAACCTGTCCCAGGACCACCTGGACTTCCACGGCAGCCTGGAGAAGTACTTTGCCGCGAAGTCCACCCTGTTCTCGCCCGCCTACGCGCGGCTCGGGGTGGTGAACATCGACGACGAGCACGGCCGGCGCCTCGCCGACGGCGCGCGCATCCCGGTGGTCACGTTCTCCGCGGACGGCGACCCGGATGCGGACTGGCGGGCCGCCGACGTGCGCTGCGGGGCGGATGGGAGCACGTTCCGCATCGTCGGCCCCGGCGGAGTCGAGGCCGACGCCAGCGTCGCCCTGCCCGGGCCCTACAACGTGGCCAACGCGCTCGCCTCGGTGGTCGCGCTGGTCGAAGCGGGGGTGCACCTGGCCACGGCGGTGGCCGGGGTGGCCGCCTGCCCCGGGGTGCCGGGGCGATTGGAGCGAGTTGACGCAGGCCAGGATTTCACCGTCCTCGTTGACTATTCTCACAAGCCGGGCGCCGTGGAGGCGGTGCTCCGGGCGCTGCGCCCGGTCACCAGCGGCCGCCTGGCCATCGTGCTGGGCTGCGGCGGCGACCGGGACAGCGCCAAGCGGCCGCTGATGGGCGCCGCCGCCGCGCGCCTGGCCGACCTGGCCATCCTGACCAGTGACAACCCCCGCTCGGAGGACCCCCTGGCGATACTCGCGGAGATGCTGGACGGGGTGCTTTCCATCGGCGAGCCGGAGCGGGCGCGGATCATCGTCGAGCCCGACCGGGCCGCCGCCATCGGCCTGGCCGTTGCCATGGCCGACAAGGGAGACGTCATAGTGGTGGCTGGCAAGGGACATGAACGCGGGCAGTACATCGGGCAGCAGGTGATCCC
Organism: uncultured Actinomycetes bacterium; assembly: GCA_963734725.1. Taxonomy (GTDB): domain Bacteria; phylum Actinomycetota; class Actinomycetes; order Streptosporangiales; family Streptosporangiaceae; genus DASXKD01. The sequence goes on along the minus strand of CAVTIX010000009.1, from coordinate 524,494 downwards.
GTTCGACGACCGCGAGGTCGCGGCGGGCGCGATCGCCCGGCTGCGGCGCGGCGGCCTGAGCGAGGGAATCCAGTGATCCCGCTGTCCCTGGCCTCGATCGCGGAGATCACCGGCGCGAGTCTCGGCGCGGGCGCCGATCCCGGCGCCGTGGCCGATTCGGTCGTCATCGACTCGCGCAAGGCCGGGCCCGGGTCGCTGTTCGCGGCCCTGCCCGGGGAGAACGCTGACGGGCACGATTTCGCCACTGCCGCCATCGCCGGCGGGGCGGTGGCGGTGCTCGCCAGCCGCCCGGTCGGCGCGCCCGCGCTGATCGTCCCCGACGTGCCCGGCGCGATGGCAGCCCTCGCCCGGGCGGTCGTCGCGGCGCTGCCCGGCCTGACTATCGCCGGCATCACCGGGTCGGTCGGCAAGACCACCACCAAGGACCTGGCCGCGCAGCTCGTCGAGCGGCTGGGCCCGGCCGTCGCGCCCTATGAGTCTTACAACAACGAGATCGGCCACCCGCTGACCGTGCTGCGGGTCACCGCGGACACCCGGTACCTGGTGCTGGAACTGTCCGCTCGGGGCCCCGGGCATATCGCGCAGCTCTGCGCGATCGCGCCGCCCCGGCTGGGCGCCGTGCTGTGCGTCGGGCTTGCCCATGCCGGCGAGTTCGGCGGCCTGGCCGAAGTGGCCCGGGCCAAAGGGGAACTGCCCGCCGCCCTTCCCCCGGACGGGGTGGCGCTGCTGAACGCCGACGACCCGCGGGTGCTGGCCATGGCGGAACGGACCGCCGCCCGCGTGGTGACGTTCGGCTTGCGCCCCGGGGCAACGGTCCGCGCGGACGGCGTCACGCTGGGCGGCGACGGCCGGGCCGTCTTCACCCTGGTGACCCCGGCGGGCGCCGCCCCGGTGCGGCTGCGCCTGCTTGGCGCGCACAACGTGGTGAACGCCCTCGCCGCGGCGGCGATCGCGGGCGAGCTGGGCATGCCCGTCACGGAGGTGGCCGAGGGCCTGTCCGCCGCGGCGCCGCGCAGCAAGTGGCGGATGGAGGTCACCGAGCGCGCCGACGGGGTCACCGTGATCAACGACGCGTACAACGCGAACCCGGAGGGGATGGCGGCGGCGCTGGAAACCCTGGCCACGGTGGCCCGGGGCCGGCGGGCGTTCGCGGTGCTCGGGCCCATGAACGAGCTGGGAGATGAGTCACGGCAGCGGCATGAGGAAGCCGGCGGGCTCGCCGCGCGCGCCGGCGTGGCCGGGCTCATCGTGGTGGGCGAGAATGCCGCGCCGATGCTGACCGGCGCCAAGGCCGAGCGGTCCTGGCGCGGCGAGCTGATCAGCGTGCCGGACGCCGGAAGCGCGGTGACCGCGCTCGGGAACCTCCTGGGCCCCGGAGACGTGGTACTGGTCAAAGCGTCCCGGACGATCGGCCTGGAACGTGTGGCTCTCGCCCTCACCGGGGAGGCAGCCAGGTGAAGACCATCCTCGTGGCCGGCGGGGTCTCACTGCTGCTGGCGCTGCTGGGCACCCCGCTCGCGATCAAGATCTTCTCCCGGCGCGGGTACGGGCAGCTGATCAGGGAAGAAGGCCCGGCGGCGCACGTCACCAAGCGGGGCACGCCCACCATGGGCGGGACGGTCATCGTAATCGCCTCGGTGGTCGGGTACTTCGTCGGGAACGTGGCCACCGGCCAGGTGCCCTCGGTGTCCGGGCTGCTGGTCATGATGCTGATGGCCGGGCTTGGCTTCGTCGGCTTCATCGACGACTTCATCAAGATCTACAAGCAGCGGAGCCTCGGCCTGCGCAGCAGCGCCAAGCTGGCCGGGCAGGCGGTGGTGGGCGCGGTGTTCGCGCTGCTGGTCCTGCAGCAGCGGTTCGCCGACGGGTACGACATCACCCCCGCCGACTCGCATCTGTCGTTCCTGCGGGACTTCGGCCCCACCCTGGGGCTGGCGCCGTTCGTGCTGTGGATCGTCTTCCTGATCGCCGGCACGTCCAACGCGGTCAACCTCACCGACGGCCTGGACGGCCTGGCCACCGGGTCCGCCTGCCTGGTCCTCGCCGCCTACGTGCTGATCGGGAACTGGCAGCTCCGCAACGACTGCACGAGCTTCCTCGCCCCGCGCTGCTACATCGTCCGGGATCCGCTGGACCTGGCGGTGGTCGCCGCCGCCGTGCTCGCGGCCTGCTTCGGGTTCCTATGGTGGAACGCCCCGCCGGCCCGCATCTTCATGGGTGACACCGGGTCGCTCGCCCTCGGCGGGGTGCTGGCCGGCCTGGCCGTGTGCACCAAGACCCAGTTGCTCCTGGCGATCCTCGGCGGCCTGTTCGTGGTGATCGCCCTGTCGGTGATCATTCAGGTGGGCTCGTTCAAGATGACCGGGCGCCGGGTCTTCCGCATGGCGCCGCTGCAGCACCATTTCGAGTTGAAGGGCTGGGCGGAAACCACCATCGTGATCAGGTTCTGGCTGATCAGCGGGCTGTTCGTCGCGCTCGGCCTGGGCATCTTCTACGTGGAGTGGATGCCCAGGTAGCCGGGCCGGGCCCGGCGAGGGCGTACGCGACACGCGGGCGGATTTCCCGCTGATACTGCCGATCACCACCGAGACTGGGATGATGGAGCCAGTCCAGGAGGCTTCCAGGCCGGGTGCGCGCGAACCGGGCGGGATGGCAACAGCCGGCCCGCCCGGTATCGTGCCGGTTCCGTCGGCGCCCGCATCGCGACGCGCCTCGCTGCTCGCGCTGCTCGACCGGCCCCTCACCTCGTACTACCTGATCCTCGGCATCACCACGCTGCTGGTGGCGCTCGGGCTGGTCATGGTGCTGTCCACCTCGTCGGTGCAGAACCTGGACCAGGGCGGGTCACCGTACTCCGGGTTCCAGCACCAATTGCTCGGCGTCCTGCTCGGCCTGCCGTGCATGTGGGTGGCGGCCCGGTTCGGGCCGAAGACCTTCCGTGCGCTGGCCTACCCGCTGATGTTCATCTCCATCCTCGGCCTGCTGCTGACCCCGCTGATCGGGACGCACTCCGGCGGCGCCACCCGGTACATACAGTTCGGCCCGCTGGCATTCCAGCCCTCGGAACTGGCCAAGCTGGCCTTCCTGTTGTGGGGCGCAGACCTGCTCGCCCGCAAGGAGAAGCTGTCCCAGCTGGACGACTGGCGTCATCTGCTGATCCCGCTGCTGCCTGGCGCCGGCATCTTGTGCATGCTGGTCATGCTCGGCGACGACCTCGGCACCACGTTCATCCTGTTGCTGATCTTCCTGGCTCTGCTGTGGGTGGTCGGCGCCCCGCTGCGGCTGTATGCCGGGATCCTCGCGCTGATGGTGTTCGTGTTGCTGCTGCTGGTCGTTGTCGCGAGATACCGGGTCAGCCGGCTCACCTCGTTCTTCGACCCGCAGGGCAGCCCGACCGGCCGGGACATGCAAAGAATCCAAGGCCAGTGGGCGGTCGGGTCCGGCAGCTGGTTCGGCGTCGGCCTCGGCGCCAGCAGGCTGAAGTGGGGGTGGGTGCCCGACGACACGACCGACTTCATCTTCGCGATCCTCGGCGAGGAGCTTGGGCTGGTCGGCACGCTGTGCGTGTCGCTGCTCTACGGCGGGCTCGCGTTCGCCGGCCTGCGCATCGCCCGGCGGGCGGAAGACACCTTCATCCGCTTGGCCGCGTCCGGCGCCACGGTCTGGATCGTCGGCGAGGCCATCGTGAACATCGCCGCCGTGCTCGGCCTGATCCCGATCACCGGTGTGCCGCTGCCGTTGATCTCCTCTGGCCTGTCCTCGCTGATCGTGACCCTGGTGGCGCTCGGCATGCTGATGTCGTTCGCCAGGCGGGAGCCCGGCGCCGCCCAGGCGCTTGCCGAGGCCGGCCCGGCCCGGCCCGCCGCGCCCTAAGCTGGCTGGGCCTGGACCGTAGGCGGGAGTGACCACAGCGCCCGCCCTCGCCAGGCCGGGGCGGCCGAGGCTGCTCGGTAGCCGTAAGCTACCTTCGCCGAGGCCCGCGCAGCGCTGGCCCAGGGCGGCAAGCCGCCCCCTGGAACCCCCCAGCGCTGGCCCAGGGGGGCGACCCCCTGGAACCCCTGCGGGACGAGCCATCGGTGAACAGGAGGGCCTGGCGATGAGCGTGGTACTCGCCGGAGGTGGCACCGCTGGCCATATCGAGCCCGCCCTCGCGGTCGCCGATGCCCTGCGCCGCGCGGATCCCCGGCTCCCGCTCACCTGCCTCGGCACCGAGCGCGGCCTGGAAACCCGCCTGGTCCCGCTGCGCGGGTACGACCTGGCGCTGATCCCGCCGGTCCCGCTGCCGCGCAAGCCGACCGCGGACCTGCTGAGCGTCCCCGGGCGGCTGGCCCAGGCGGTGCGTGCCGCCGGGGAGGTGCTGGACCGGACCCGGGCACAGGTCGTGGTCGGATTCGGCGGCTACGTGGCCACCCCCGCGTACCTGGCCGCGCGGCGCCGCCAGATACCGATCGTGGTCCACGACGCGAACGTCAAGGCGGGCCTGGCCAACCGGATCGGCGCCCTGTTCACCCGGCACGTCTTCACCGCCCACCCGGGCACCAAGCTGGCCCACGCCACCTGCATCGGCATCCCGATCCGCAAGGAGATCTCCGGGCTGGACCGGCTGGCCCTGGCGGACAAGGCGCGCGAGCACTTCGGGCTGCGGCCCGACCTGCCGGTGTTGCTGGTCACCGGGGGCTCCCAGGGCGCACGGTCGCTCAACCTCGCGGTGCTGGACGCCGCTGGCGAGATCCGCGCCGCTGGGGTCCAGGTGCTGCACCTGCTCGGCCCGCGCAGCGGCCTGGACGTGCATCTGCCCGCGGCCGGGCCGCCGTACGTGACGCTCCCGTACGTGGACCGGATGGACCTTGCCTACGCGGCGGCGGACTTCGCGCTGTGCCGCAGCGGCGCCCTGACCTGTGCCGAGCTCACCACCGTGGGGCTGCCTGCGGCGTATGTCCCGCTGCCGCACGGCAACGGCGAGCAACGGCTGAACGCCCTGCCCATCGAGCAGGCGGGCGGCGGTCTGATGGTGGCCGACGCGCAGTTGTCGCCGCAGTGGATCTGCGCGGTGCTGCTGCCGGTGATGCTGGATACCCCGCTCGTGGCCGGGATGTCCGCGGCGGCAGCGCGGCTGGGCAGCCGCCACGCCGACGACCGGCTGGCCGCCGAGGTCATGAACATCATCGCGAGCCGGCGCCCGGTCCGCAGCCACGCGGCGCACAGGCGGTGAGCTGAGGTGGGCAGCCTGGTCGAACCGGTGGACCCAGTGCCGCTGCCGGAACTGGGCAGGGTGCACTTCACCGGCATCGGTGGCGCGGGCATGTCGGGAATCGCCCGGATCATGATCGCCCGCGGGGTGAAGGTGTCCGGCAGCGATGCCGCGGCCAGCGACCTGCTCACCGCGCTGGCCGGCGAGGGCGCCGACGTGCACGTCGGCCACGCCGCGGCGAACATCAACGGCGCCGACACGCTGGTGGTGTCCACCGCGATCCGCGAGGACAACCCGGAGCTGGCCGAGGCGCGCCGCCGTGGCCTGCGGGTGCTGCACCGCGCCGCGGCCCTGGCCAGCCTGATGCTGGGCCGGCGCGGGATCGCCGTGGCGGGCACGCACGGCAAGTCCACCACGACCGGCATGGTTACCACGATCTTGCGCCACGCGGGCATGGCGCCCGGGTACGTGATCGGCGCGATCCTCGCCGAGACCGGGCTGGGCGCCGAGGACGGCGATGGCGCGATGTTCGTGGCCGAGGCCGACGAGAGCGACGGCTCGTTCCTGATGCTCGCGCCCGAGGTGGCCATCGTCACCTGCGTGGAAGCAGATCACCTGGACAACTACGCGGACCTGGCGCAGATCCAGGGCGCGTTCCGGCGGTTCGCCGGCCAGATCATCCCCGGCGGCCTGCTCATCGCCTGCGCGGACGACCCGGGGGCGCGGGCGCTGGCCACGGCGGTGCCACCCGGGGTCCGGGTGCGCACCTACGGCGAGGCGCCAGACGCCGACTACCGGCTCACCGGCGTCCGCCCGCAAGGCATGACGCTGCGGTTCGAGGTGACCGCCGGGCCGGCGGCCGGCGCGGGCGCGGCGGCGCCGGCCCGGCTGGAGGCCGGCGTCCCCGGGCGTCACAACGCGATGAACGCTACGGCCGCCTACGCCGCCGCGCTGGAGCTCGGGCTGAGCCCGGGGGTGGCCGCCGCCGGGCTGGCCGCCTACCGGGGCGTGCACCGGCGGCTGCAGCCGAAGGGGGAGGCCGCCGGTGTTCTGGTGCTCGACAGTTACGCGCACCACCCCACCGAACTGGCCGCCGACCTCCGGGCGGCCCGCGAGATCCGGCCGGGCGGCCGGGTCCTCGCGGTGTTCCAGCCGCACCTGTTCAGCCGGACGCGGATCTTCGCGGCGGAGTTCGGCGCCGCGCTCGGCCTGGCCGACGAGGCGTTCGTGCTCGACGTGTACGCGGCCCGCGAGGATCCCGAGCCAGGCGTCACCGGGCGGCTTGTCGCGCAGGCGGCGCCGGGCGGGCAGGCGCGCTTCGTGCCCGATCGCGCGGACCTGCCCGCGGCCGTGGCGGACGCCGCCCGGCCTGGCGACCTTGTCCTGACCATGGGCGCCGGTGACGTGACGGCGCTCGGCCTGCCGATCGTGGCGGCATTGCGGCAGCGCGGGGAGCCAACTGATGGCTAGAACTGTGTCCGGGCCGCCGCGCCGGCCCGGTGAGCCCGGCCGCGGCGCCGGAGGCGGTCCCCGTCGCGGGAAGCGCAAGCGGCGCGTCCCCGGCCGCGGCGGGGGCGCCATCGTGCCCGGGCGCCTGCGCCGGCTGCGCTGGAAGGCGGCGCTCTTCGCGCTGACCGCGCTGGTGATCGCGGGAGCGATGGCCTGGGCGTTGTTCGGCTCCAGGCTGCTGGTGGTGCGCTCGGTCCGGGTCGCGGGCAACGGCACGGCGATCGCCGCCAGCCAGGTGCTCGCGGCCGCGCAGGTCACCCGCGGCCAGCCGCTCATCCGGGTCGACACCGGCGCGATCGCCCGCCGGGTGGCGCAGCTCAGGCAGGTGCAGTCGGCCCAGGTCAGCAAGGACTGGCCGAGCACGTTGGTGATCACGGTCCAGCTGCGGAAGCCACTGTTCGTCCTGCCCGTGCACGGCGGGTATGCCCTGGTGGACGCGTTTGGCGTGAACGTCCGCGATGCCACGAGCCGCCCGCACGGCCTCCCGCTGCTCACGGTGAACACGGACTCGGGGACGTTGCGCAACAGCCCGGCGGTCCGCGCGGCCGCGGTCGTGCTGGCCGAACTGCCGCGGCGGGCCGCCCGGCAGGTTCGCGGCGTGACCACCGGCGGCCCAAACGACGTATCGGTAAAACTTGCCGACGGCGCGGTCGTCATCTGGGGCAGCGCCGAACGGGGGAGTTTCAAGGCCGCGGAACTGCAAATCCTGATGCGGCGGCGTGCCCGCGTGTACGACGTGAGCGGTGTCGGGACGGCAGTGACCAAGGGCTAAGGCCGACTTGGCGCCGGGATGGGCTACTCAAAAGATCAGCGAGCAGGGTGGGGCGCCACGGGCGTGGCGAGTTGACCCGGGATCTGGCCAACCCTACTGTCCGTATCAATCGTCACCATAGCACAACTCTAAATCTCAGGTTGAGAGTGAGGGTTTTGACTCTCGGAAATTCGTGGAATTGCCTGGCCGCCACTGCGGGAATGCACCTCGGCGGCCTGTATGAGCGGCGATTCCCCAGGCGGGATAATCACCCGCGCGGGCAATAGAGCAGGAACACGATAGCGGCAGACAAGCGGAAAGGGCCCTCCTCGTGGCAGCACCGCAGAACTATTTGGCGGTCATCAAGGTCGTCGGTATCGGAGGGGGCGGCGTCAATGCCGTAAACCGGATGATCGAAGAAGGGCTCAAGGGCGTTGAGTTCATCGCGATCAACACGGATGCGCAAGCGCTGCTCATGAGCGACGCCGACGTCAAGCTCGACGTCGGCCGCGAACTGACCCGCGGGCTCGGCGCCGGCGCCAACCCCGACGTCGGGGCCAAGGCGGCGGAAGACCACCGCGAGGAAATCGAAGAAGTCCTCAAGGGCGCGGACATGGTCTTCGTCACCGCCGGGGAGGGCGGCGGCACCGGCACGGGCGGCGCCCCGGTCGTGGCCAGCATCGCGCGCTCCCTTGGCGCCCTCACGATCGGCGTGGTGACCAGGCCGTTCGGGTTCGAGGGCAAGCGCCGGGCGTCGCAGGCCGAGGTGGGCATCGAGCGGCTGCGCAGCGAGGTCGACACGCTCATCGTGATCCCGAACGACCGCCTGCTGTCGATCTCGGACCGCCACGTCAGCGTGCTCGACGCGTTCAAGGCCGCCGACCAGGTGCTGCTGTCTGGTGTCCAGGGCATCACCGACCTGATCACCACGCCCGGCCTGATCAACCTGGACTTCGCCGATGTGAAGTCGGTCATGTCCGGGGCTGGGTCCGCGCTGATGGGGATCGGTTCCGCCCGTGGCGACGACCGTTCGGTGGCAGCCGCGGAGATGGCCATCTCCAGCCCGCTGCTCGAAGCGAGCATCGACGGCGCGCACGGCGTGCTGCTGTCCATCCAGGGTGGTTCGGACCTCGGGCTGTTCGAGATCAACGAGGCCGCGCAGCTTGTCGCCAACTCGGCGGCGCCCGATGCCAACATCATCTTCGGCGCCGTCATCGACGACGCGCTCGGCGACGAGGTGCGGGTCACCGTGATCGCGGCTGGCTTCGACGAGGCTGGCCTCCGCCGGGCGGTGCCCGCCCAGGCTGCCCTGGCCCGCCCCGGGCTGGACGGCGCCTCCTCGTTTCCGGGAAGCGGAGGGTTCGGCACGCGTAACGGCCACTCCGCTGGCGCGCATGCGCGCAATGCTGCGGCGGGCGAGCGCGCGGCTGAGGATCACGTCGCGGCCGAGCCAGCCGCCAGCCTGACGCCGCCCCCGGCCGCCGCGGCAGCGGCTGAGCAGGCGGCGCCCGCTGGCGCCCGCGGCGAGGACGCGGCCTGGTCGGCGGCGCCCGAGACCGCGGGGGGCCCGGACTCGGGCGACCAGGCGGCCGAGCCGGTTCCCGCGGCTGCGGTCCCGGCCCGTCCCCGGGCCGACCACGGCGCGGCAGCTCGCATGTTCGACGCCGCCACGACCAGGCGCCGCAGTGTGGTCTTCGAAGAAGACGACGAACTGGATGTGCCGGACTTCTTGAAGTGATCCGGGGCGCGGCCGGGCGCAGCGGGTTCGGGGCAAGGCGCAGCCGGGCGGTGATCGCGGCCGTGGCTCAACGCCACGGCCGCGATCACCGGACCCGCCCGCGAGTGAGGGCACCGCGTTTGCCCTAGCGGCGCCTTCCAGTTCCCGCCCGGGTGGCCTCCTGCCGGCCCACCCGCCCCGGCAAACTCATGAGGGCGGTCCCAGGTGATGATGTGGGTGTGACGGATGTGGAGGCGCGGCGCGCGGAGCTGCGGGAGCGGCTCACGGCCGTGCGGGCGCGGATCGAGGACGCGTGCGCGGCGGCGGGGCGGGCGCCAGGCGGGGTGACGCTCGTGGCGGTGACGAAGACGTTTCCGGCGTCGGATGTGCGGCTGCTGAGCGAGCTGGGCGTGCGGGACGTGGGGGAGAACCGGGACCAGGAGGCGGCGCCTAAGGCGGCCCAATGTGCCGATCTCGCCCCACAGTTGACCTGGCATTTCATCGGGCAGCTCCAGACCAACAAGGCCGCGAGCGTGGTGCGCTACGCGGGAGTCGTGCACTCGGTGGACCGGCTCAGGCTGGTGCGCGCGCTGGGCGGCGCGGCCAGGAAGGCGGGCCGGGAGATCAGTTGCCTGGTCCAGGTCAGCCTGGACCAGGACGAGGCGCGTGGCGGCGTGCCCGAGCCGGAACTCCCCGGTATCACCGATGCCGTGGCCGCGGAGGAAGGGCTATTGCTGGGGGGTGTGATGGCGATGGCGCCGCTCGAAGTGCCAGCCGCGGCGGCCTTCGCGGCGCTGCCGCGCATCGCCGCCGCGGTGCGCGCGGCGCACCCGGAAGCGGTCATTGTGTCGGCCGGAATGAGCGGTGATTTGGAAGAAGCCATTTCGGCCGGCGCGACACACGTTCGCATCGGTACGGCGTTGCTCGGCGGCCGGCCGGGCTTCGTCAGGTAATGTCCGTCGAAGCGAAGGGCAGGCTGGACGACGGAGGGCTGACTGATGGCCGGCGCGATCCATAAGATGGCGGTCTATCTCGGCCTCGTCGAAGACGAGGTGGCCTACGAGGACGGCTTCGAATCCGTTGAGGAGGATTTCAACGGCTACGAGGACGAGGAAGCCGGTGGGGCGCAGGCTGCCCGGTCACCGGTGCCCGCGGCGCGCGCCGCCTACGTCGCCGACGCCGAGCTGACCGAGAACGCGCGCCCCGCCCCGGTGCGCCAGACCGCTGATCTCACGCGGATCACGACGCTGCACCCGCGCACATACAATGAGGCGCGGACGATCGGTGAGCACTTCCGCGAAGGCACCCCGGTCATCATGAATCTGTCGGAAATGGTGGACAGTGACGCTAAGCGACTTGTTGACTTCGCCGCCGGACTCATCTTCGGGCTTCGCGGGAGCATCGACCGGGTGACCAACAGGGTTTTCCTGCTGTCACCGGCGTCCGTAGAGGTGACGGCCGAAGACAAGGCCCGGATAGCCGAGAGGGGCTTCTTCAACCAGAGTTAGGCGGCCCAGGGTAGCTGGCCGATCGCCGTCCGGATGGCCTGGCGTCCCGGTAGCCGCCGTGTCGTCGTGAGAGCTGGTCAGGGTTGTGGGGCTAGTAAAGATCATTTTGACGTACGTCCTGTGGATATATCTGCTGCTGCTCATCGGAAGGCTGATCTTCAGCTGGATCCAGGCCTTCTCCCGGTCGTGGTCACCGCACGGGCCGGTGCTCGTCGTGGCGGAAACGGTCTACACCGCAACTGACCCGCCGCTGAAATTCCTAAGCCGGTTCATCCCCGTGCTCAGGCTCGGTAGTGTGGCCTTGGACCTCAGCTTCATGGTTCTGTTCTTCGTGGTACTTCTCCTGATCAACGCCGTCGGGCTGTTGTGATCAGGTACGGTCCCATAGAACAGACTTGCAGCGCACCAAGGAGACGAGATGCCGCTGACGCCCGCCGACGTGCGGAACAAGCAGTTCAGTACCACCAGGCTCCGGCCCGGCTACGACGAGGAAGAGGTAGACGCCTTCCTCGATGAGGTCGAGGTCGAGATGGACCGGCTCATCCAGGAGAACGAGGAGCTCCGGTCGAAGCTGGCTGAGTGCTTGCGCGGGGGCAAGACGGCCGTGTCCGCGCTCAGCTCCCCGCTGGCGGACCCCGAGCCGGAGATGCTGGCCCCTGAGCCGATCATGCCCGAGCCGGAGCACCGGCCCGAGCCGGTCCGGGCGAGCATGCCGTCTGAGGACAACATGGACACGGCAGCCCGCGTCCTCGCCCTCGCCCAGCAGACCGCCGACCAGGCCATCGCCGACGCACGCCGCGAAGCCGATGAGACCCTGGGCCGGGCACGCCGGGAGGCGGACGAGATCCTTGGCAAGGCCAGGCGCCAGGCGGAGCAGATCACCAGCGACGCACGGGCCCGCGCAGAGAGCCTGGAGCGCGACGCGCAGGAGCGGCACCGCCAGGCCATGGGTTCCCTGGTTCAGCAGCGGGAGGAACTCGAGCGGCGGGTCGACGACCTGCGCGCGTTCGAACGCGAGTACCGCAGCAGGCTCAAGGCGTACCTGGAAGGCCAGCTGCGCGACCTGGAGGCGGGCGCCGCGGACAGCGGCACCTTCCCCGCAGTCGCCGGGCCGCAGTCGGCGGTCACCGGTGGCATGTCGTCCCGCATGGATTCCCGCAATGGCCAGCCAGCGGTCACCGGCGCTTACGTCGGCTCGCCGGAGCCCGGAGGGCACAACGGGGGCTTCCACCCCTCTGACGGCCCTTCGCACGACCGCCGCTAGCGGAATGCCCGGCGCTTCGCGCCGGGCCGTGGGAGGGCGTAGTTGATCCGGTCCAGCGCCCTCCTCACCGCAGTGGCGATGGCGATGCTCATCGCTGGTGTGTCCGCGGCCAACCTGGCCCTGATCTACCTTTCGATCGCCGTGAGCATCATCGCAGCGGTCACCCTCGCCGTCGGAGTCCTGCTCCGGCGGCGAGAGCTTTTCGGGGAGACCGGCGCCGCCCCGCAGCGTGATCAGCTGGGCTGGCCTGCCGCCGAGAGGGCGAGACCGGTTCCGGCCCGGCCGGCGGCAGATGACCGGGCCACAGCCGGGCGTGGCGCCCGGCGCGAGGACACCCGGCGAGACGGCGAACAACCGGGTGATGACGCCGCGCGACTGCGGAAAGCTGGGTCCGGCGCTGCCGCGGACACCGGCCCCGCCCGGTGGCCTGCATCGATAGCGGCCAAGGCCGCGCCGGTGACGGCCCGCCGCGGCGGCGAGCAGAGGACCGGCGGTGGCGGCGTCACCCGATCTCCGGCCGGCCGCGGGCCCGCGCCCCGCGAACCCGCCCGCGGTGACTGGGCCGGGCGCGAGCGGGACGATCGTGACTCCGCCGCGCCGGAACCGGTGACACGGGAAGCCGCCGGACGCGAGCCGGCGTCCGCCGGGAGCACCGAGCGCGGCGCTGGGTGGCCGCCCCGGCCGGGCAGCGTGGCCGGACCAGCCAGGCCAGCCGAACCCGGCCGGGACCGGGTGAGCGCGGGCCGGGGGCAAGGCCCGGCACCGGCACGGCCGGACCGCGAGCACGCGGCGCGCGGCAGGGGCCGCGGTGATCGCGACCGCGCCGCGGCGGCTAGGGCAGACCGCGCGCAGGCCCCACCCGGCCAAGACCGCGATCATGAAACGCCAGCGCGCCGAGACCGCAAACCGGCGGGACAGGGGCGGGGCGAGGCCGCGGCTGGGCAGCAAGCCGAGGCGTTCCGGCTGCCACCGCAGAGTGAACGGCCCCGCGCCCGGGCCGAGCCGGGCCGGGCCATCTCCGGCGACCCGGCCGGCGACGATTTCCGGGACCGCGCCAGCGAAGGGTTCGTGGACGGGGGGCGCCAGGATCCGGTCCAGCCCGCCTGGCCGGCTACCGCGGGCCCGCGGGCCATGGGCGCCGGTTCCGCTGCCCGGGGCGCTCCCGGCGAGACCGGGGACGAACCGGAGGAAGCCGGGCCGGCCGAGTCCCGGCAGCCCGAGCCCGTTCCGTGGGACCGCGAAGCGATCCCGCGCCCGCCGGTCCCGCCGGACGAGGCGCCTGACCGGGGCGAGCAGCCGGCCGGCGCGGGCGCCGAGGCGCCCTGGGACCGGGTGGTCCCCCCGTACGTCGATGACGTGGCCAGGCGCGGCCAGCAGCAGCGCGAGCCGGAGCGGCAGCCGGCTGGCGCGGACGAGCCGGGCGACGACGCGGCACGAACGGGAGCAGCAGCGGGGCCCGCGGCCAGCAGCGCCTGGAGCGCGTGGTCCGGTTCCCGCGCCGGGGACCAGGGCCCAGGGGCCGATGCCAGGAGGCCCGGGCACGATTCGGCGGACCGCGGCGCGTCCCATGATGAGCGCGCGGCCATGCAGGCAACAGCCAGTCCAGCAGCGGGCACAGAAACGGGCGCGCCCGGTGAGACCGGTGACGGCGAGGCCGAGGCGGGCGTCCCGGGCGATGCCGCCGTGGTTGAGACGGCGGATCGGGCCGGGCCGGGCGGAGCGGCGCCCGGCGAGGCCGAACGCCCCGGCGCGGACGGCCCAGGCGAAACGGCGGGTGGCGCCGCGGAAGCGGAGAGCGAAGCAGCGCCCGGCAGCGCGCACGATGCCGCAGACACGAGCAAGGCCGCAGGCGCGGGGGACGCCGGCGAGAGCGGCGCCGCCGGCGCCGATGCGGACGGTTCCTCACCCCTGGACGACCAGGTGACGGTGGTGCCCGGGGTCCCCCGGTATCACCGGAGAGGGTGCATCCTGATTCGCTTCCTCAGCGACGGCGACCTGGAGATCAGCACCCGGCGCGCAGCCGAAGCCGCCGGGTTGGTGCCCTGCAAAGCGTGCCAGCCGGACAAGCCGGTCCCGGCCGGCTGAACCGCCAGGCTCAGGCGCGTCGGAGCCAGAAGGCAAGGCCCAGGTCCGCGTCATTGTGCTCGGCGCCCAGGTCCGCCGCGCTCGCGGCGGGCGCCCGGGGACCGAACTCGGTGGCGAGGACCTCGCCCGCGATGAGCCGCCCGTGTTCCGTCAGCGCCGCGGTGAGTGATGGGTCCGCGGCCTGCCAGTGCAGGGTGATCCGGTCGCTGACCTCCAGGCCGTCCGCCTTGCGGGCGTCCTGCACCAGCCGGATCACCTCCCGCGCCAGCCCTTCCCGGCGCAGCTCCGGCGTGATGCCGAGGTCCAGCGCCACGGTCTCGCCGGCGTCAGCTGCCACCGACCAGCCCGCCCGGGGAGTCTGGGTCACGACCACCTCATCAGGGCCGATCACCAGCGGCTCGCCGTCCACCACCACGGACGCCTCGCCGGTTTCCCGCAACTCAGCTGCCAGCGCACCCGGGTCTGCCGAGGTGATGGCCGCCGCGACCACCTGGGTGCGGTTGCCGAATCGCCGGCCGAGCGCACGGAAGTTCGGCTTCACGACATGGTCGACCAGGTCGCCGGCGACCGTGCTGAGCGCGTCCAGACCGCGGACGTTGAGTTCGCTGGCTACCTGGGCGCGCAGCTCGGCGGGCAGGTCAGCGAACTCGCCCGCGCCCACGAGCGCACGGGGCAGCGGCTGGCGGATGCCCAGGGACGCCGCCGCGCGGGCCGACCTGCCCAGCTCCACGAGCCGCCGGGAGAGGGCCATCTGCGCGGAAAGCTGGCAGTCCACCAGTGCCTGGTCGGGCGCCGGCCAGCCGGTGAGGTGCACCGAATCGGCGTCCTGTTCGCCGCGCAGGATTCCCCACACGTACTCGGTGAGGAACGGCACGATGGGCGCCATCAGCCTGGTGAGGGTCTCCAGGCACTGGTACAGCGTGGCGAAAGCCGCTGCCCCTTCCGGCGTGCCCGGCCCATCCCAGAACCGGCGCCGGGACCGGCGCACGTACCAGTTGGACAGGTCGTCCACGAACGTCGCGAGCCGGCGCCCGGCGGCGGCCGAGTCGAACTCCTCCAGGGCCGTGGTGACCTCTGACGTCACGATCGTGAGCTCGCTCAGCGCCCACCGGTCCAGCAGCGGCCGCCCGGCCGGGGGCGGGGCACTGGCCAGCATGGCCGGTCGCCACGCCGCACCCTGCGCGGCCGCGGCGTTGGCGTACAGGACCAGGAACGAGACCGTGTTCCAGTACGTCAGCAGCACCTTGCGGACGATTTCCTCCAGCGTGGCCGACCCGATCCGCCGGGTTGACCAGGGGGAGCCGGAGGCGGCGAAATACCAGCGGACCGCGTCGGCGCCGTGCGCCTCCATCAACGGCATCGGCTCGACCACGTTGCCGAGGTGCTTGCTCATCTTGCGGCCGTCCTTATCCACGACCAGGCCGAGGCACACCACGTTCTCGTAGGAGGACCGGCCGAACACCAGCGTCCCGACCGCCATCAACGAGTAGAACCAGCCGCGGGTCTGGTCGATCGCCTCACAGATGAACTGCGCCGGGTAGGCGCGCCGGAACTCCTCCTCGTTGCGCCACGGGGCGCCGAGCCGGGCGAACGGCATGGAGCCCGAGTCGTACCAGGCGTCGATGACCTCGGGGACCCGCTGCGCCGGGCCGCCGCACTCCGGGCAGTCGATCACCACCCCGTCGACATACGGGCGGTGCGGGTCCAGCTCTGCCAGGTCGCGCCCGGCCAGCTCGCTCAGCTCCGCCAGCGACCCGACACAGGTCAGGTGGTCCTGGGCGCACTCCCACAACGGCAGCGGCGTGCCCCAGTACCTGGTCCGCGACAGCGCCCAGTTGACGTTGTTGCGCAGCCATTCCCCGTACCGGCCGTGCTTGATCGTCGGCGGCTGCCAGTTGGTCCGCTCGTTCTCGGCCAGTAGTTGATCCTTGATCTGGGTGGTGCGGATGAACCAGGACGGCAGCGCGTAGTAGAGCAGCGGTGTGTGGCACCGCCAGCAATGCGGGTAGCTGTGCTGGTACGGGTCGCTGTGGAACAGCAGGCCGCGCTCGGTCAGGTCGCGGACCAGGGGCTCGTCGGCATCCTTGAAGAACATCCCGCCGACCAGTGGCACCGACGCGTCGAACCGCCCGTCCTGGCGGACCGGGTTGACCACCGGCAGCCCGTGGACCCGGCTGGCCTCCATGTCGTCGGCGCCGAACGCGGGCGCCATGTGCACCAGCCCGGAGCCATCCTCCGTGGTCACGAACGTCCCCGGGACAACCCGGTGTGCGCCGGGGATGTCCACCAGGGTGAACGGCGGCCGGTACGTCGCCCCGACCAGGTCGGCGCCAC
Organism: uncultured Actinomycetes bacterium; assembly: GCA_963734725.1. Classification (GTDB taxonomy): domain Bacteria; phylum Actinomycetota; class Actinomycetes; order Streptosporangiales; family Streptosporangiaceae; genus DASXKD01. Next base: position 508,135 of record CAVTIX010000009.1, on the reverse strand, counting down.
GCACCCGGGCCACGGCGTGCCAGCCATCGCCAAGCACCCGGCGCATGAGCTGCTCGGCCACCACGACCGTGTCCTGGCCGCCGGCCCGCCGGGCCACCACGTACGTCTCGTCCGGGTGCACGGCCACGGCGGTGTTGGAGACCAGGGTCCACGGGGTGGTGGTCCACACCAGCAGATCCGCGCTCGCCAGCAGCGGGCTGGTCCCGGCGGGCACGGTCAGCAGCGGGAACCGGACCGTAACGCCCGGGTCGGTCACCGTCCGGTAGACGTCCGGCTGGCCCATCTCATGGTCGGACAGGGCCGTCTCGCAGCGCGGGCAGTACGGGCTGATCCGGTAGTCCTTGACCAGCAGGCCCTTGCGGAAGATCTCCTTGAGCGACCACCACACCGACTCGATGTAGCCCGCATCCATGGTGCGGTAGGCGCTGGACAGGTCGATCCAGTAGCCGAGCCGGTTGGTCAGCTCCTCGAACGCGTCCACATGCAGCAGCACTGACTCCCGGCAGCGCTGGTTGAACGCGGCGATCCCGTAGGCCTCGATGTCCTTCTTCCCCGACAGCCCCAGTTCCTTCTCGACCGCGACCTCCACCGGCAGGCCATGGCAGTCCCAACCGGCCTGGCGCGGCACGTGGAACCCCTGCATGGTCTTGAACCGCGGGAAAAGGTCCTTGAACACCCGGGCCTCGATGTGATGCACGCCGGGCATGCCGTTGGCGGTCGGCGGTCCCTCGTAGAAGGTCCAGATCGCGCCGGTGGCCGTTCGCTCCAGGGACCGGTCGAAGACCTTGCCGTCCCGCCAGCGCTGGAGGATCTCCCGTTCCATCGCGGGCAGGTCGATCGCCGCGGGCACGGCCGGGAAGTAGGCAGCGCCGTGAGCGTCTGACGAGGGCATTTCGGCTCCTCCAACGGTCGTCGCACCCGCCGCGGTGATTGGCTTGTGCGCGGAATCGCTGGAGGGACGGGACGTGGCCGGCGGCTGTCCCGCGGTACCACCCTCCTTGACCGCGGCTCGCCCCGAAGGGCGGAGCGCGGCCCGCTCAATTTGCTCGCGGCCGATTCTACTGAGCCGCTCCGCCCGGCATGGCCGGTGCGTGAGGCCGTTCTCCCGGCAGCTCCGGGGTGATCTGGTCCGCTGGGCTGGCCCCCGGGCTCACACCATTCCCGGGTCGCTCGTGGCCGCGGTCAGCGGCAGCTGTCCCCATCAACGCCTTCGCAGACTGACACGATATCCGATGCGCCGCGTCAGGGTCACCCACGTTTGCGCGCCCCGCCATGGCGAAATATCCTCCGGTGACTGCCCGTATTCAAGATCCATTGAGCGGGCCCGGGGGACTGTTGCGCCCAGGGAGGCAGACCATGGCCACGACGGCCGGTGCCAGCGCCGCCGCCCTTCCGGTGCGCAAAGGGGAAAAGCACTGGACCGAGGCGGAGTTGAAGAAGGTACGCCAGCAGCTCCAGTCGGACGTCGATGGGCTCACCGCCGATATCGACGAGGCGGAGTCGGCGATCGCCGAACGGCTCAGCGATGCGGTGGGGGACGCTGGAGACGACCCGGCGGACGCGGGCGCCAAGACGTTCCAGCGGGAGCACGAGCTCGCGCTGACCCAGAACGCGCGCGAACTGCTGGCGGCCAGCGCGCGCGCGCTGGCCCGGATCGATGACGGTACCTTTGGTGTGTGTGAATCGTGCGGCCAGCCGATCGGGAAAGCGCGCCTGCAGGCATTCCCTCGCGCCACCTTGTGCGTGACTTGCAAGCAGCGCGAGGAAAGGCGCTGAACGTGCAGGAGCCAGGCCCCCAGGCGCCGAGTCGTCCGCGCCGGGTGGGCCTGTTGTTCGGTGTCGCCGCGGCCGTCTTCGTCGCGGACGTGATCACGAAGATCATCGTGGTTGCCACGCTCACCCCCGGGCACCAGGTCCAGGTGATAGGCACGCTGCTCACCCTGGACCTGGTGCGCAACAGCGGGGCCGCGTTCAGCTTCGGCCCGGGGATGACCATCTTGTTCACCCTCATCGCGGTAGGCGTGATCTTCTTCATCGTGCGCACCTCGCGGCGGCTGCGCAGCCTGGCCTGGGCGGTGACGCTCGGGCTGTTGCTCGGGGGCGCGGCGGGGAACCTCACCGACCGGCTATTGCGCTCGCCCGGGGTGTTCCGCGGCGAGGTGGTGGACTGGGTGCAGTTGCCGCACTGGCCGGTGTTCAACGTGGCCGACTCGTGCATCGTGTGCGGCGGGATCCTCGCCGTGGTGCTCGCCGCCCGGGGCATCCGGCTGGACGGCACCAGGGAAGTCCGGGCCACCGGCGGCGAGGACGCCGCCCGCGGCACGGCCGGAGGGGCCCAGGCGGGGGACAGCCAGACGTGATGACCGGCCCGCGCCGGGTGGCTGTCCCGGAAGGCCTCGATGGTGAGCGGCTCGACGCCGCGCTGGCACGCATGTTCGGCCTGTCTCGCGCGACCGCGGCGGAGCTGGTGACCAGCGGCAACGTCCTGGTCGCCGGGCGCCCCGCGGCGAAGTCGGAACGGGTGCCGGCCGGCGAATGGCTGGAGGTGACGCTGCCCCCGCCGCCAGCTGTCGCACCCCCGGAGCCGGTGCCGGGCCTGGCCATCCTCGCGGAGGACGACGACATCATCGTCGTGGACAAGCCCGCCGGGGTCGCCGCGCACCCCACGCCGGGCTGGTCCGGGCCGACCGTGCTGGACGGCCTGCTGGCCACGGGGCGGGCCATCGCCAGCTCCGGTGCGGCCGAGCGCCAGGGCATCGTGCACCGGCTGGACGCGGGCACGTCCGGGCTCATGGTCGTGGCCAAAAGCGAGCCCGCCTACTCCGCGCTGAAGCGCGCGTTCCGCGAGCGCGAGGTGGACAAGCGCTATCACGCCCTGGTCCAGGGCCACCCCGACCCGCTGCGGGGCACCGTGGACGCGCCGATCGGCAGGCATCCCAACGGGGACGGGCGCTTCGCGGTGATCACCGGGGGCCGCCCCAGCGTGACGCACTACGACACGATCGAGGCGTTCCGCGCCGCCAGCCTGATCGAGGTCAAGCTGGAAACCGGGCGGACGCACCAGATCCGGGTGCACATGGCGGCGCTGCGCCATCCGTGCGTGGCGGACCGGCTCTACGGCGCCGACCCGGTGCTCGCCGAGCGGCTGGGCCTGACCCGGCAGTGGCTGCACGCCGTGCGGCTGGGCTTCGCGCACCCCGCGGACGGCCACTGGGCCGAGTTCTCCAGCGCCTATCCGGCGGACCTGGCGCGCGCCCTCGAGGTGCTCCAGGCGGACAGTTGACACGATCCCGGCGCCGGCCGGCGGGGCGGCTACGCACTGTCTGCGCGCTCGGTTAGGCTCGTCCTGCCGGACCAGTGCGGGCCCTCGGGGAGCACTGGCCACTTCCCCCGGCCCTGTTCAGCGCCCGCAAGGGCGTATCGGCGCATGCCTGAAGGAGGCGGTTCTCGATGGCGGGCGCGGGCAGCAAAGGGGCCGGTTTCGTGCACCTCCATGTGCACACCGAGTACTCCATGCTCGACGGCGCCGCCCGGCTCAGGGACATGTTCACCGCCTGCCAGACAGCGGGCATGCCCGCCGTCGCCATCACCGACCACGGCAACGTCTACGGCGCTTACGACTTCTGGGCCAAGGCGGGCGCCGCGGGCATCAAGCCGATCATCGGGATCGAGGCCTACGTGGCGCCCGAGCACCGGCGGTTCCGGCAGCCGGTGCGGTGGGGAACCCCGGCGCAAAAGGACGACGACGTGTCCGGCGCCGGGGCATACACCCACATGACGCTGCTCGCCGAGACCACCGAGGGCATGCACAACCTGTTCCGGCTCTCCTCGCTGGCCTCGCTGGAAGGCTACTTCCGCAAGCCGCGGATGGACCGGGAACTGCTGGCGGCGCACGCCAAGGGAATCATCGCCACCACCGGCTGCCCGTCCGGTGAGGTGCAGACCAGGCTGCGGCTCGGCCAGTACGACCAGGCGGCCGCGGCCGCCGCCGCGTACCGCGACGTCTTCGGCCGTGGCAACTACTTCGTCGAGATCATGGACCACGGCCTGGCCATCGAGCAGCGGGTCCGGGACGGCCTGTGCCGCGTCGCCAAAGAGCTGTCGCTGCCGTTCGTGGTCACCAACGACTCGCACTACACCACGCCGGAGGGCGCCACCCCGCACGAGGTGCTGCTCGCCGTGCAGACCGCCACCACCCTTGCCGATCCGACCAGGTTCCGGTTCGAGGGCACCGGCTACTACCTCAAGAGCCCGCAGGAGATGCGCGCGATCAGCGGCGAGGAAGAGTGGCAGGCAGGCTGCGACACCACCCTGGAGATCGCCGAGCGGGCCGATGTCTCGTTCGTCAAGTCCAACCTCATGCCCAAGTTCCCGATCCCGGACGGCGAGACCGAGGAGAGCTGGTTCCGCAAAGAGGTCTGGCGCGGGATGGACCGCCGCTACCCCGAAGGTTTCGACGACCGCCGCCGCGACCGGGCCACCTTCGAGATGGGCATCATCACCTCGAAGGGGTTCTGCTCGTACTTCCTGGTCGTCGCCGACTTCATCATGTGGGCCAAGCGAAACGGGATCCGGGTCGGCCCGGGGCGCGGTTCGGCGGCTGGCAGCCTGGTGTCCTACGCCCTCGGCATCACCGACCTCGATCCCCTCGTGCACGGGCTGGTGTTCGAGCGGTTCCTCAACCCCGAGCGCATGTCCATGCCCGACATCGACATCGACTTCGACGAGCGCCGGCGCGGTGACGTCATCCGGTACGTGACCGAGAAGTACGGCGACGACCGGGTCGCCCAGATCATCACCTACGGCACGATCAAGGCCAAGGCCGCGGTGAAGGACTCCACCCGGGTGCTCGGATTCCCGTACGCGCTCGGGGACCGGATCACCAAGGCCTTCCCGCCCCCCGTGATGGGCAAGGACATCCCGCTGGCCGGGATCTTCGACGCCGACCACTCCCGGCACGGCGAGGCCGGCGAGATCCGCACGCTGTACGGGGCCGAGGAGGAGATCCGCCAGGTCATCGACACCGCGCGCGGCCTGGAAGGGCTGATCCGCCAGGCCGGCGTGCACGCGGCCGGCGTGATCATGAGCAGTGAGCCGATCATTGACCACATCCCGGTCTGGAAGCGGGAAGCCGACGGCGCGATCATCACCCAGTTCGACTACCCCGCGTGCGAGAACCTGGGCCTGCTCAAGATGGACTTCCTGGGCCTGCGCAACCTCACGGTCCTGGATGACGCGCTGGCCGGGATCAAGGCCAACCGTGGCAACGAGGTCCGCCTGGAAGGCCTGCCGCTGGACGACAAGGCCACCTACGATCTGCTCGCCCGCGGTGACACCCTCGGGGTGTTCCAGCTCGACGGCGGGCCGATGCGGTCGCTGCTGCGCTCCATGCGGGCGGACCGGTTCGAGGACATCGTCGCGGTCAACGCCCTGTACCGGCCCGGCCCCATGGGCGCGAACGCGCACAACGAGTACGCCGATCGCAAAGCGGGCCGCAAGCCGGTGGTTCCTATCCATCAGGAGCTTGCCGAGCCGCTGGCCAGCATCCTCGGCGACACCTACGGCCTGATCGTCTACCAGGAGCAGGTCATGGCCGCCGCGCAGGAGCTGGCCGGCTACACCCCCGGCAAGGCCGACCTGCTGCGCAAGGCGATGGGCAAGAAGAAGAAGGAGGTCCTCGACAACGAGTTCGAGCCGTTCGCCGCGGGGATGCGGGGCAACGGCTACTCCGACGCGGCGATCAAGACCCTGTGGGACGTCCTGGTCCCGTTCTCCGACTACGCGTTCAACCGGGCGCACGCGGCCTGCTACGCGATGATCGGCTACTGGACCGCGTACCTCAAGGCGAACTACCCGGCCGAGTACATGGCGGCGCTGCTCACCTCGGTGGCTGGCGACAAGGACAAGAGCGCTGTCTACCTGAACGAATGCCGCCGGATGGGGATCACCGTCCTGCCGCCGGACGTAAACGCCTCCACGGCGATCTTCACGCCGGTCGGCGGCGACATCAGGTTCGGGCTGGCCGCGGTGCGCAACGTCGGCACCGCCGTGGTGGACGCGATCATCGCGGCGCGGGCCGGCCAGGGCGCGTTCACCAGCTTCTCCGACTTCCTGAACAAGGTGCCGGTCAACGTCTGCAACAAGCGGGTCATCGAGTCGCTGGTCAAGGCCGGCGCGTTCGACTCGCTCGGGCACCCGCGCAAGGGCCTGGTGCTCATCCACGAGCAGGCGATCGACACGGTGATCGACGTCAAGCGCAATGAGGCGATGGGCCAGGACTCGCTGTTCGGCACGGACACCGAGGCGGAGGCGACCTTCGAGGTCCCGGTGCCCGGCGGGGAATGGGACAAGGCCACCTTGCTCGGGTTCGAGCGGGAGATGCTCGGCCTGTACGTCTCCGACCATCCGCTGCTCGGCGTTGAGCACATCCTCTCTGTCGGCACCGACTGCTCGGTTGCCCAGTTGCTTGCCTCGGGCGCCGATGAGGCCGAGCGCGCCACGCGGGGCGGGCGCGGGGACGGCCAGCCGGTCACCGTCGGCGGGATCCTGTCCGGGGTCCAGCGCAAGGTCACCCGCCAGGGCGCCCCCTGGGCGGCGGCGACCCTGGAGGACCTGGAAGGCGCGATCGAGGTGCTGTTCTTTCCGGCGACCTACGCCGGCTGCGCCGCGCACCTCGCCGACGACGCGATCCTGCTGGTTAAGGGCCGGCTTGACCGCCGCGAAGACGCACCGAAGCTGATCGCGATGGAGGTGAGCGTGCCGGACCTCTCGGCGAGCGGCAACGGCCCTTTCGTCCTGTCGCTCCCGGTCCAGCGGTGCGTGCCGCCGGTGGTGGAACGGCTCCAGGAGGTGCTGCGCGGCCACCCGGGGCTGGCGGAGGTGCACCTGCGGCTGGGCAACGGCCGCCGGACCACCGTGGTGAAGCTCGATGACAAGCTGCGGGTCAAGCCGTCACCGGCCCTGGTCGCCGACTTGAAGCAATTGCTCGGCCCCGCCTGCGTCGGCCAGTAGCAGGCTAGCGATCTTGGTCGCGTGGGCAGCGGCGCCCCGGCGGGTGACCGGCGCCGTTCCAGTCAACCCGCCGGTGTGGCGGCCGGTTCGTTGTTCTTGATGCGGCGGATGAAATCTTCGACTGCGGGGAGGGCGATATCTGGCCGGTCACGGAAGATGGTGTGACGTGCGCCGGGCAGACGCAGAAGACGGGTGGTGCCAGCCGGGAGCTGCCGGGTGAGGTCCTCCGCGATGGGGAGCGGGCAGAGGGGGTCGTCTTCGCCCGCGAGGATCAGCACTGGGCTTTTGATCATGCCCAGGACGCTCCATGGGTCGAAGCGTGATGCTTCATCGCGGAAGTAGTGCCGGTTGACATCGGTGGTTTGGATTGACCTGGCATGCCGCTGCCGGAGCTCTTCACCGCCGCCGGGCTTGCTGCTGTAGAGCGGGTGGCAGACGCGGCGGAACTCGGCGAGGGATGCTTCGGTCGGCTCGGCGAAGTCGCATCCGGCGACGGCGGCTGCTTCGTCGCCGCCGAGGCGGCGGAATACCTCTATGCTGCGCTGGTGGTCGGAGTGCCCCCCGGTCGTGTTGGCCAGGATGATGCCGCCTGGGTGGCCGGGGAAGAGCCCGGCGTAGGTAAGGGCCACATGACCGCCGAAGCTGCTGCCGAGCACCACTGGCTTGACAAGCCCGAGCACGTCACAAAGCCGCCGCAGGTCATCGGCCCAGGTCCGCAAGTTCCAGGACTCTGAGGTGCAGTGGTCGCTACGGCCGTGCCCGCGCTGATCGTAGTAGAGGACCTGGATGTGCTTGGCGAGCGGCGCCAGCTCTGCCTTCAGGCTGATGTGGTCCAGCCCAGGGCCGCCATGAACAGCGACCAGGGTCGGGCGTTCGATTGCCGTGTCCGCTCGGGGAACGACGGATGGTCCAGATACGTCGGACCAAAGGGTCACGTCGCCAAGGCTGATCCGCATCGGGCCTGGTCTAGGCGTCCCGACGCTGCAGCACGAAGATCCCCGCGGCCAGGAGGAGCGCAGTCCAGGCGCAGAACACGCCGAATCCCTGCCACGCCGACAAGAGCTGGCCTGCCGTGGGTTTGTCCTGCGTGATGAGCTGCCCGGCCACCGTCGGCAGGTAGGCGTGGACGTGGGCGCCCCAGCTGTCCGGCAGCAGGCCCGCGAGCGGGAAGATGACCAGGACCAGGCCGATCACGGTGGTGATCGCGCCCGCGGTGTGCCGGATCAGGCTGCCGACGGCCAGGGCGAACAGGCCGAGCACGGTCAGGTAGAGCCCCGAGCCGAACACCGCCCGCAGGACACCGGGCTGGCTGAGCGACACGCTGAGCGTGCGGTGCACGGTGACGGCGTGGCCAGCGATCCTCCCGGTTTGGGTGAACGTCTCGCCGTTGACCAGCGCCGCGCCGATGAAGAACGAGCAGAACGCCACGATCTCACCGAGGATGAACACGAGCACGGCGAACACGAGCGCCTTGGCAAGCATCATCGGGTAGCGGTGCGGGATGGCGAGCAGTGAAGCCCGGATCGTGCCGGAGGAGTACTCACTGGTGATCACCAGCGCGCCGAGCACGCAGATGGCGAGCTGGCCCAGCCCCAGCCCGGTGCCGAGGATGAAGTTGACCGGGTCGGTGAGGATCCCGGAGTCGCGGGCGCCGTTCCTGCCGTTGTTCAGCGAGTGCAGGGTCAGCCAGGTCAGCAGCCCGGTCAGTCCCAGGCTGACAACGGCGAAGATGATTAGGGTCCACGGCGTGGACCGGACCGAGCGGATCTTCGTCCATTCGGCCAGCAGCAGGCCGGCGAAGCCCGTTCGGCGAGCGGGCGGCGGCGCCGGGCGCGCGGCGGCCGTGACGGGGGGCGGGGGGCTGACGGCGGTCACTGGCTGCTCCCCGGGGTCGCGCTGCTGGCTGCTGCCGGCGCCTCGGCGCCGGGCTTCTCACCGCCGCCGTACTCCACGCTGTCCGCGGTCAGCTCCATGAATGCCTCCTCCAGCGAGGCGAGCTGCGGGGTCAGCTCGTGCAGGACGACCCGGTGCGCTGCGGCGATCTCGCCGATCCGCGGCGCCTCCAGGCCGGTGACGCTGAGCGCCGCGGCCTGCCCGTCGCTGGGCTGTTGCGCGATGGCCTTGCCGCCGTCGGCGGCGATCAGGTCCGCGAGCCGGTCCGCGTCGGGCGAGCGGACCAGCACCGACTTCTCCGAACTGCGGGAAATGAACTCGCGGGTGCTGCAGTCGGCGATCAGCTTCCCCTTGCCGATGACGATCAGGTGATCCGCGGTGACCGCCATCTCGTTCATCAGGTGACTGGACACGAAGATGGTCCGGCCCTCGCCGGCCAGTTGCTTGATCAGGTTCCTGACCCAGAGGATCCCCTCCGGGTCCAGGCCGTTGACCGGCTCGTCGAGCAGCAGCACCGACGGATCGCCCAGCATCGCCGCCGCGATGCCGACCCGCTGGCCCATGCCCAGCGAATAGCCCTTGGTCCGCTTGCGCGCCACCTCACGCAGCCCGACCAGGTCCAGCACCTCGTCCACCCGGCGGCTGGGCAGGCCCTGGGTCTGGGCGAGGAACAACAGGTGGTTGCGGGCGCTCCGGCCCGGGTGCATGGCCCGGGCCTCGAGCAGCGCGCCGACCGTGCGCAGCGGCTGGGCAAGCTCGGCGTAGGGCCTGCCGTTGATCGTCGCGCGTCCCGCGGCGGGCCGGTCCAGGCCGAGCACCAGCCGCATCGTCGTTGACTTGCCCGCCCCGTTCGGCCCGAGGAACCCGGTCACCCTGCCGGGCTCGACCCGGAACGTCAGGTGGTCAACCGCCACCTTGTCCCCGTAGCGCTTGGTGAGATCCTGTGCCTCGATCACGTGATACCCCTAGCCCTGGCTGGGTGGGTGGGTGCACGCCCCCCTGCACTGGCTCGTGCACGCCGAACCGGACGAACTGACCCGTTATCGCGCAACTCACCGTAGCAAGGCTTGCGATCCGCCTCGAAACTCCCGCCGTGCCCGGGCGGCCCGCATGTCGCGTACGCTGCTGGCGACCATGACCGTGCCAATCCCCTTCCCCGACCCGGCCCGCGGCGACGAGGCCGTGCCCACCTGGCGCGACGCCGTGCCCGCGGTCATCGCAGCGCTGGCGGCCGCGGCCGGGACCGCGGCGCTCGGCGTGCTCGCCGGGCTCGGCTGGGCGGCGGTAGCGCCGCGCCCGCTGCTGGTGATCACCGCTCCCGGGACGGCCGCGCTGGTCAACGCCGAGACAACCGCGTTCATCGCGGCCGATGCCGCGTACTGCCTGGTGTGCCTGGCCGGCGGGGCGATCTCCGGGGCGCTCGGGTACCTGCTCGCCGTGCGCAAGCACGGGCCGCTGGCGATGGCCGGGCTGCTCGCCGGGGCGCTCGCGGCCGCGTTCGTGGCGCGCTGGGTGGGGGAGCACTCCGGGCTCGCCGCGTTCCAGCACCAGCTGGCCACCCTGCCGGTCGGCGCCCGGTTGAGCGATTCGCTGACGCTCGGCGCGACCGGCGCGCTCGGGTTGTGGGCCCTGGCCGCCGGGATGGTGGCCGGCGGCCTCGAACTGCTGGCCAGGCCCGGCCGGCACCGGACCAGGCGGATGGCCCCCGTTGCTCGGCATGTGGACGGCCCGGCGGGCGAAGGGGCGGGCTCCATAGACTGAGCGGGTGCTCTCAGTTATCGATCTCCGCGGGCAGCCGGCGGCCGGGATGACCAGGGAGAAACTGGCCGGGGTCCTGCCCCGCGCGGCGCTGGACACCAGCGTTGCCCTGGCGCAGATCCGGCCGGTGTGCGAGGACGTGCGGGAACGCGGGGCCGCTGCGGTGCGCGAGTACACCGCCGTCTTCGACGGGGTGGACCTGCCCGCCAGCCGGGTTCCGGCGCAGGCGCTGGCCGATGCCCTGGCCGGGCTCGACCCGACGCTCCGGGTGGCGCTGGAGGAAATGGCGCGCCGGGTCCGGCCGGTGCACGAGGCGCAGCGGCCGACCGGCCACGTGACCCGGATCGGCGCCGGTGCCCAGGTCGCCGAGCGGTACGTCCCGGTGGACCGGGCCGGGGTGTACGTGCCGGGCGGCCTGGCGCCGCTGCCCTCCTCGGTGATCATGAACGTAATCCCGGCTCAGGTCGCCGGGGTCCGCCAGATCGCGGTCGCCTCACCGCCCCGGCAGGACAGCGGCGGCCTGCCCGCCCCGGCCATCCTGGCCGCCTGCGCGATGCTCGGCATCGACGAGGTCCACGCGGTCGGCGGCGCTCAGGCGGTCGCCATGTTCGCCTACGGCACCGCGGACTGCGCACCGGTGGACGTGGTCACCGGCCCCGGCAACGCCTACGTGACCGCCGCCAAGCGGCTGCTGGCCGGCACGGTCGGCGTGGACGCCGAAGCCGGCCCGACCGAGATCGCCATCATCGCCGACCACACCGCCAGCCCGCGGTTCCTCGCGGCCGACCTGGTTGCCCAGGCCGAGCACGGCCCGCTGGCCGCGTGCCTGCTCATCACCACCGATCCCGCCCTCGCCGAGCGCACCGAGGCCGAGCTGGCCGCGCAGGTAGCCTCGGCCAGGCACCGCGACACGGTGCAGGCCGCGCTGACCGGGCAGTCTGCCTGTGTCCTGGTGGACGACACCGCGGCCGCGCTCGCGGTCTCCGACGCGTGGGCGCCCGAGCACCTGGAGATCCAGGCCGAGGACGCCTCCGGCCTGGCCGCGCGGGTCCGCAACGCCGGCGCGGTCTTCGTCGGCCCGTACGCTCCGGTCTCGCTTGGCGACTACCTGGCCGGCTCCAACCACGTCCTGCCCACCGGCGGCACCGCCCGGCACACCGCCGGGCTGTCCGTGCTGGCCTTCCTGCGCGGCATCCACGTCGTGGAGTGCTCGGCGGCGGCCCTGGCGGCGGCGGCCCCGCACATCGACGCCCTCGGCGCGGCGGAGGACCTCGCCGCCCACGTCGCCGCGGTCCGGGTCCGCGTGCCGCATGGCCAGGAGGCGCCCGCGGACGGCGGCGCGCCCGCCCCGGCGCAGGCGGGCGCCCGGCAGGCGGTTGCCGGGCCGCCGATCCGGCCTGACCTGGCCGGCCGCACCCCGTACGGCGCGCCGCAACTGGATGTCCCGGTGCGGCTCAACACCAACGAGAACCCCTACCCGCCGCCCCCGGCGCTGGTCCGGGAGATCACCGACGCCGTCGCCGCGGCCGCGGGCTCGCTCAACCGCTACCCGGACCGCGACGCGATGGCCCTGCGCGCCGACCTCGCCGCCTACCTCGGACACGAGCTCACCGCGCGGCAGGTGTGGGCGGCCAACGGCTCCAACGAGATCATCCAGCAGCTGCTACAGGTCTTCGGCGGCGCCGGCCGGTCGGCGCTGGGCTTCGAGCCGTCCTACGCCATGCACCCGCTGATCGCACGGGCCACCGGCACCGAGTGGGTCCGCGGCGCCCGCGACGCCGACTTCGGCCTGGACGCTGACCGGACCGTCGCCGCGGTCCGGGAACACCAGCCTGGCCTGGTGTTCCTCACCTCGCCCAACAACCCGACCGGCACCGCGCTGCCGCTCGCCGTGATCGAGGCGGTGTGCGAGGCTGCCTCGGGCATGGTGGTGGTGGACGAGGCGTACGCCGAGTTCGCCAGGGAAGGCGCGGGCACCGCGCTGGCCCTGCTGCCCCGCTACCCGCGGCTAGTGGTCACCAGGACCATGTCCAAGGCGTTCGCGCTGGCCGGAGCGCGGGTCGGATACCTAGCCGCAGACCCGGCCGTGATCGACGCGCTGCTGCTGGTCCGGCTGCCCTACCACCTTTCCGCGCAAACCCAGGCCACGGCGCGGGCGGCGCTGGCCCACGCCCCGGCGCTGCTCGCCACCGTGGCCGACCTGCGTGCCGAGCGAGACGGCCTGGTGGGCTGGCTGCGCGGGCGCGGGCTCGCCGCCGCGGACTCGGATGCCAACTTCGTCCTGTTCGGCGAGTTCGGCGACTCCCACGCGATCTGGCAGGGCCTGCTGGGCCGTGGCGTGCTGGTCCGCGAAGTCGGCCCGCCCGGCTGGCTGCGGGTGAGCATCGGCGCCCCGGCGGAGATGGCCGCCTTCTGCGACGCCCTGACCGAGGTCCTGGACGCCTCCATTGCGGCAGGAGATCTGGAATGAGGCAGCTTCAGCCGGCCACGCTGGCCCGGGCGCCGCAGCCGCCGGGCCGAGAGCCGCAGCGCTCCGCGCTGCGGCTCCCCGGCGGCGAGACTCGGCTGGCGCCCGGGGCAACCCCCGGGCCCCCGTGCCTCCCGCCCCGTCATTTTGCGCGCCTCCGGCACGACCAAGCGCGCTGCTGTCCTGCGCGCCTCCAGCACGACGTCCCGCGAGGAAGGCAATAAATGCAGCGGATTGGCAGGGTCGAGCGGGAGACCAGGGAGACAAAGATCCTGGTCGAACTGGGGCTCGATGGCGTCGGCACGTCCACGGTGCGCACCGGCGTGCCGTTCTTCGACCACATGCTTGCCCAGCTTGCCAAGCACGGCCTGCTCGACCTGACCGTCCAGGCGGAAGGGGACATCGAGATCGACGCCCATCACACGGTCGAGGACACGGCGCTGGCCCTCGGCCAGGCGCTGCGCGAGGCGCTGGGCGACAAGGCGGGAATCACCAGGTTCGGAGACGCCGTGATCCCGCTGGACGAGACGCTGGCCCGGGCGGCGGTGGACCTGTCCGGGCGCCCGTATCTCGTGCACCACGAGCCGGACGGCATGGCCCCGCTGATCGGCGCCTACGACACCACGCTCACCAGGCACTTCTTCGAGTCCCTGACCGCGACGGCAGGCATCTGCCTGCACCTGTCGGTCACCGGCCGCAACCCGCATCACCTGGTCGAGGCCCAGTTCAAGGCGGTGGCCCGGGCGCTGCGCGCCGCCGTGGCGCCGGACCCCCGCTCGGCAGGCGTGCCCAGCACGAAAGGCGTTTTGTGAGCCTGAGACGTCCCCGGGTCGTGGTGCTGGACTACGGTTCCGGGAACCTTCGTTCTGCTGAACGAGCCCTCGCCCGCGCCGGAGCGGACGTGGCGGTGACCGCGGACCGGCAGGCCGCGCTTGCCGCCGACGGCCTGGTGGTGCCGGGCGTGGGCGCCTTCGCCGCGTGCATGGCAGGCCTCCGCGAGGTCCATGGCGAGCAGGTGATCGACCGCCGGCTCGCCGGCGGGCGCCCCGTCCTGGGGATCTGCGTGGGAATGCAGATCATGTTCGCCGAGGGCATCGAGCACGGCGTGCACACCGAAGGGTGCGGCCAGTGGCCGGGCACGGTGGAGCGGCTGACCGCGCCGGTGCTGCCGCACATGGGCTGGAACACCGTGCAGGCGCCGGCCGGCTCGGTGCTGTTCGCCGGGATCGGGCCGGGCGAGCGGTTCTACTTCGTCCACTCCTACGCCGCGCTGGCGCTGCCGCTCAGCCCGGATGTGCGGCTGGCGCCGCCGCTGCTGACCTGGGCCAGCCACGGCGGTCCGCTCCTCGCCGCCGTCGAGAACGGGCCGCTCATGGCCACCCAGTTCCACCCCGAGAAGTCCGGTGACGCCGGCGCGGCGCTGCTCGCCAACTGGCTAGGAACGTTGTCATGAGCTTCACGCTGCTGCCCGCGGTGGATGTCGCCGACGGCCAGGCGGTGCGGCTAGTGCAGGGCGCCGCCGGCACCGAGACCGGCTACGGTGACCCGCTGGCGGCGGCGCTGGCCTGGCAGGCGGCCGGGGCCGAATGGATCCACCTGGTCAACCTCGACGCCGCGTTCGGCCGCGGATCGAACGCGGCGCTGCTGGCCGGCCTGGTCGGCCGGCTGGACATCGCGGTCGAACTGTCCGGCGGGATCCGGGACGACGCCTCCCTCACCGCGGCGCTGGCCACCGGTTGCGCCCGGGTGAACGTCGGCACCGCCGCGCTGGAGCGCCCGGAATGGGTGCGGGACATCATCGCCGCGCATGCCGAACGCGTCGCCGTCGGGCTCGACGTGCGGGGGGCCACGCTCGCCGCGCGCGGCTGGACCCGCGACGGCGGCGACCTGGACGAGACGCTGGCGCGGCTGGACCGCGACGGCTGCCGCCGGTTCGTGGTCACCGACGTCACCAAGGACGGCACCCTGGCCGGGCCGAGCCTGGACCTGCTGCGCCGGGTGTGCGCGCGCACCGACCGGCCGGTGATCGCCAGCGGTGGCGTGTCCAGCCTGGACGACCTGCGGGCGCTTGCCGCGCTGGCCCCGCTCGGGGTTGAGGGGGCCATTGTCGGCAAGGCGCTGTACGCGGGAGCATTCACCCTGGAACAGGCGCTGGAGGCGGTGAAGTCGTGACTCGCAAGGTCTCAACCCGGACTACCTGGGAGCCGGTGGTCGGATACAGCAGGGCGGTCGCGGCGGGCGACTTCGTGTTCGTGTCCGGCTGCACCTCGGTGGCGGACGGAGTGTTCGTGCACGAGGGTGACGCGCGGGCGCAGACTACGCAGTGCATCGCCAACGTGGCGGAGGCGCTGGAACGGCTCGGCGCGAGCCTGACCGACGTGGTGCGGACCCGGATGTTCGTCGCCGACATTTCCCGGTGGGAGGAGTACGGCCTCGCGCACGGCGACGCGTTCGGCGAGACCATGCCCGCCACGTCGATGGTCGCCGTCGCCGCGCTCGTGGATCCCAGGATGCTCATCGAGGTGGAGGCCGTCGCCTACAAACCGGGAGTCGGGGCGTAGTGCCCGCAGTGGGGACGCCGCAGCCGCCGGGCCGAACGCCGCATCGCTCCGCGCTGCGGCTTCCCGGCGGCGAGACCCCGCCGTTCCCGGGGGCAAACGCCCAGACCGCCCTGCCCCCCGAAGCCAGCGAGGTGCTATCTGGCGCGCCTCCGGCACGACATCCCGCGAGGGAGGCCGCGTGGAGAGCGTGACCGTTGCCACCCGGGTGATCCCATGCCTTGACGTGGACGGCGGGCGCGTGGTCAAGGGGGTCAACTTCGCCGGGCTGCGGGACGCGGGGGACCCGGTGGAATTGGCCGCCGCCTACGATGCCCAGGGCGCCGACGAACTCGTCTTCCTCGACATCACCGCCTCCAGCCGCGGCCGGGAGACCACGCATGAGGTGGTGCGCCGCACCGCCGAGCAGGTGTTCATCCCGCTCACCGTGGGCGGCGGCGTGCGCAGCACGCAGGACGTGGACCGGTTGCTCCGCGCGGGCGCGGACAAGGTGTCGCTGAACACCGCGGCCGTGGCCCGGCCGGAGTTGCTGGCCGAGTCGGCGCAGCGGTTCGGCTCGCAGTGCGTGGTCCTGTCGGTGGACGCCCGCCGGGCGCCGGGCGCTCCCGGAGGGATGCCCAGCGGGTTCGAGGTCACCACGCACGGCGGCGCCCGCGGCACCGGCATCGATGCGGTGGCGTGGGCCGCCCGCGCCGTCGGCTTCGGCGTGGGGGAGATCCTGCTCAACTCGATGGACGCGGATGGCACCAAGGCGGGTTTCGACCTGGAGATGATCAGCGCCGTCCGGGCCGCGGTGACCGTCCCGGTCATCGCCAGCGGCGGCGCGGGGGAACTGGCCCATTTCGCGCCGGCCGTCAACGCCGGCGCGGACGCGGTGCTGGCCGCGAGCGTGTTCCACTTCGGCCAGCTGAAAATCGCCGACGTGAAAGCCGCGCTGCGCGCCGCGGGGCACTGCGTGCGCTGAACCACGGGCCGGGGACGCAAGCACGGCCGGGAAACGCAAGCGCCTGCCGATCCAGTGGCATTCAGGAGCCGGGGCCGACGGCAATCAGGCCGCGAGGCCGACGGCAATCAGGCGGCGGGCAGCCGTCACCCGCCGACGAGGGCCGCTCCCACGATGCCGGCGTCGTTGAGCATCTTGGCCGGGACCACGCGGGCGCGCAGCCCCTCCAGCCGCGGCAGGAACTTGTCCGCCTTCCGGCTCACGCCGCCGCCGACGATGAGCAGCCCGGGCCACAGCAGCGCCTCCAGGTGGCTCATGTACTCGTCAACCCGGCCCGCCCACTGCGCCCAGTCGAGGTCGTGCGCCTCCCTGGCCCGGTCCGAGGCGCGTTTCTCCGCGTCCTTGCCGCGGATCTCGATGTGACCGAGCTCGGTGTTCGGCACCAGCGCCCCGTCGATGAACAGCGCGCTGCCGATGCCGGTGCCGAAGGTCAGCATGATCACGGTGCCCTGTTGCCCCGCCCCGGCCCCGAACTGCATCTCCGCCAGGCCAGCCGCGTCGGCGTCGTTGATGACCCGGACCTCCAGCCCGGTCGCCGAGCCGAACAGGTCACGGGCGTTCATCCCGATCCAGGCCGGGTCGAGGTTGGCGGCCGTGCGGATGACCCCATCGGTCACCACTCCGGGAAAGGTGATCCCGGCCTTGCCCGACCAGCCAAACTGCTCGACCAGGCCGCGCACCGCCTCCGCGACCGCCTTGGGCTTGGACGGCTGCGGAGTGGCCACCTTGATCCGCTCGCGGATCAAGGCGCCCGCCGTCACGTCAACCGGTGCCGCCTTGACCCCCGAGCCGCCGATGTCGACACCCAGAACCTCCACCGCGCCTCCGTCCCCTCCTAATGCGCCGCCACGGGCACCGTGGCGGCCGGTCCGGCAGGCGCCTATGGGCCCCTGCGTGCCGTGCTGAGCTGGCGGACGGCGTCGGTGTTGCCGTCGAGCCTTACCTGGGCAGCGCCGGTCCGCCCGAGCGCCCACAAGATCAGTTCCGCGGGGTGGCCGGTCACCGTCACCACCGGCGTCCGGGCCCTTGCCGTCATTCTCACCTGCCGCTGTCCGCGGTCGGTGGTCAGGTCGTCCCTGGCCAGCTCCACCCCCACCGGCGAGCGGCGGAACAGCAGCTTGCTCGCCGACAGCCGCTGCCAGAGCGCGTCGGTCAGCCCATCGGACAGGTCGCGGGGCTGCCATCCGTCCGCCCCGCGCCGTACGTCCTCGTGGTGGACGAAGAACTCCACCAGGTTGAGCCGCTCGTCCATGCCCGGGAGCCGATAGATCGACACGGCCGGCGGCCCGCTGCGGATCAGCTGCACCAGGTGCGGGAACGGATTGCGAGTGGACAGCAGTTCGGTGACCCGGCGGGTGTGGCCCGCCAGCGGCCCGCCCATCAGCCCAGCCGCCGCGTCCGGCCGGCGTTCCCGCATCACGAGGTGCGCCGCAAGGTCCACGGTGCGCCAGCCCTCGCACAGCGTCGGCGCCCCCGGCCCCGTCTTATCAAGCAGGGCACACAGCGCCGTACGCTCGTCACGGGCATAGCTCACCCCGCGATGGTACGCCTAGGGCGTGTCCCATAGATCTATGCCGGACTGAATGATTTATGGGACATGCCTTACCCCTGCGGGCGGTCCGCCGTCCGCTCGTAGGATCGGGGGATGACGAAGGAGGCACTGGCGTGACCGACAACCCCGGCCGGCCGTCGGCGCTGGACTCCGCGGTCGCCGCTCGGCTCAAGCGCGACGCGAACGGGCTGTTCGCCGCCATCGCCCAGCAGTACGACACCGGCGAGGTGCTCATGCTGGCCTGGATGGATGACGAGGCGCTGCACCGCACGCTGACTACCGGGCGGTGCACGTACTGGTCGCGCAGCCGGGAGGAGCACTGGGTCAAGGGGGAGACCTCCGGCCACGTGCAGCGGGTCATCTCCGTCTCCCTCGACTGCGACGGCGACGCCGTGCTCGTCAAGGTGGACCAGGCCGAGGGCGCCTGCCACACCGGCGACCGGACCTGCTTCGACGCCGGGGCGCTGGAGCTGACCGCGCCGTGACCGCGGTGCGCGGCCAAGCGCCACCGGCCGGGGCCGCCGGGCCGCTGCCCCGGCTGCGGCGGGAGTACCTGCTCGGCCTGGCCCTCGGCGCGGCCGGCGCCGGGGCCGTGCTGCTGTCGGCCCGGCAGGGCTGGGCGCGCGTGGCCACCCCAGCCCCGGCGCCGTTGCCCGCCAGCGTGGTGTCGGTCAGCGGCCAGGACCTGGTCCCGCTGGCCGGTGCGCTGGCCCTGGCCGCGCTGGCCAGCCTCGCGGCGGTCATCGCTACCCGGCGCCTGGCCCGCCGCCTCGCCGGGCTGTTGATGGCCGTGTTCGGCGTGGTGATCGTCGTGGCGGTGAGCCTTCCGCTGGCCACCTCCGACGTGCTCGCCGCGGCGCGGGTAACCGCCGTCTCGCAGGCCGGCTCCGCCACCGCCGGCGGCGCTGCCGGGGTTTCGCCCGGCGCTGCGCCGGGTGGCGGCGCGGGTCCGGGGATCACCGCGGCGGGTCACGTCACCATGACGGCGGCGCTGTGGCGCCCGGCCGCAGCGGCCGGAGCGCTGGTCGTCGTCGCGGCTGGTTTGCTGGTGGCCTGGCGTGGACCGCGCTGGCCGGTCATGTCCAGCCGGTACGAGCCGCCTGAGCAGTCCGGACGCCCACAGCCGGAGGACAGCGCCGCGTTGTGGGACGCGCTGAGCCGCGGCGCCGATCCGACCGACCGGGCCGGGGGTAACGCCGGGCAGAACAGCCCTGACTGAATCGCACCGGTGGCCGGCGCTAGTCTCGTAAGGGTGAATGGCTGGCCGAAGACAGGCGCCGCCCCACCCGGCGGGGCGTGCCCGGCCCGGAGGTGAGCGGTGAGCGCATCGGAACCTGGCAGGCGCCCCTGGCGCCGTCGGCACGGCGCCCGCGCCCCGGGCCGCCCGGCGCCGGCGCCGGTGCGCCTGGTGACCCGGCTGGTGGTGGCGCAGGCGGCTGCGGCCGCCACGGTGGGCCTGGCGTTCAGCCGCCGCCATCTGCCGTCGGTGCTCATCACGCTCGCGCTTGTGGTCTCGCTGTTCCTGCTCGCGCTGCTGGTCAGGTCCGGCACCCGGGCCGCGTGGGTGACCGCGCTGAGCGTGGAAAGCGTGTTCTTCCTGTACGGGGTGTCCAGATTCGTGTTCGCCCGGTACGTCGGCGGGACGCTGTTCGCGCTCGTCGTGACCGGCGCTTTGCTCCATCCCGCCGTGGCGCGGGCTTACTCGGCCGTGCCGGGCGGGGCGCCCGGCCATCAGCGTGGTGAGGTGGGCTTTGGCGATGCCACAGGGGAGACGTTCGGCGAACACGCCGCTGGGTGACCGGCGGGAGGGCGCGTGCCGGAGCACAGCAATGGCCTCGCTACCATCACCCGAAGCAAGGCATCCGACCCGAGGGGATAACGGAACCGCGTGAGCGTGCTCAACGAGATCCTGGAAGGCGTGCGCACCGATCTCGCCGCCCGCCAGCGGAAGATACCGCTGGAGCGGCTCAAGGAGATGGCCGGGCGCGCGGCTTCGCCCCGGGACGCCGTCGCCGCGCTCAGCGGCCAGGACGTTGCCGTGATCGCCGAGGTCAAGCGGGCCAGCCCGTCCAAGGGCAAGATGGCATCGATCGCTGACCCCGCAGCGCTCGCCTGCGAATACGAGGCGGGCGGGGCCAGCGTCATCAGCGTCCTCACCGAACCGCGCCACTTCGACGGCAGCCTGCAGGACCTGGCAACGATCCGCGAACGGGTGGCCGTGCCGGTGCTGCGCAAGGACTTCATCATCAGCTCCTACCAGCTCTGGGAGGCCCGTGCGCACGGGGCGGACATGGTGCTGCTGATCGTGGCCGCGCTGGAGCAGAACGCCCTTGTCTCGCTGGTGGAACGGGCCGTGTCGATCGGACTCGTGCCGCTGGTCGAGGTGCACACCGACGCCGAGGTCGTCCGAGCGGCCGAGGCAGGGGCCAAGGTCATCGGCGTCAACGCGCGTGACCTGGCCACCCTGGAGGTGGACCGCGAGGTGTTCGCGCGCCTGGCCCCGATGATCCCCGCCCGCGTTGTCAAGATCGCCGAGTCCGGGATCCGGGGCCCGCGTGATCTGTTCGCGTACGCCGCCGCCGGGGCGGACGCCGTGCTGGTGGGCGAAAGCCTGGTCACCGGCAAGAACCCGCGCTCGGCCGTGGCCGACCTGGTCACCGCGGGATCCCACCCGGCGCTCCGCGGTGACCGCCCGTGAGCCACAGCGCCCCCGCCGACGGCGCCACCGCGCCCGCCCCGGTGCCCGATACGAGCGGTCATTTCGGGGGCTACGGCGGAAGGTTCGTCCCCGAGTCGCTCATCTCGGCCCTGGCCGAACTGGAGGCGCAGTACACGGCCGCGAAAACGGACCCGTCCTTCCGGGCCGAGCTGAGCGAGCTGCTGCGCGGGTACGCGGGCCGGCCGACCCTGCTCACCCCGGCGCCCCGGTTCTCCGCGGCGGCCGGATGTGAGGTGCTGCTCAAGCGCGAGGACCTGACCCACACCGGGTCCCACAAGATCAACAACGTGCTCGGGCAGGTGCTGCTGGCCAAGCGGATGGGCAAGACCCGGGTCATCGCCGAGACCGGCGCCGGGCAGCACGGTGTCGCCACCGCCACGGCCTGTGCTCTGTTCGGCCTGGAATGCGCCGTCTACATGGGCGAAGAGGACACTCACCGGCAGGCGCTGAACGTGGCGCGGATGCGGATGCTCGGGGCCGAGGTGATTCCCGTCACTATCGGCAGCCGCACCCTCAAGGACGCCATGAACGAGGCGTTCCGCGACTGGGTCACCACCGTCGCCAGCACCCACTACTGCATCGGCTCCGTCGGCGGCCCGCACCCGTTCCCGATGATGGTCCGGGATTTCCAGCGGGTCATCGGGCTCGAGGCGCGCAGCCAGATCCTGGAGCAGGCGGGAAGGCTGCCCGATGTGGTGATCGCCTGCGTCGGCGGCGGGTCCAACTCGATCGGCATCTTCCACGCCTTCCTGGCAGACGAGCCGGTGCGGCTGATCGGCTGCGAGGCCGGCGGCGACGGGCTGGACACCGGCAGGCACGCCGCGACCATGGTGGCCGGGTCGGACGGGGTGCTGCACGGCATGCGCACCCGCGTGCTGCAGGACTCCGACGGCCAGACGCTCGCCACCCACTCGATCTCCGCGGGCCTGGACTACCCGGGCGTCGGCCCCGAGCACGCCTGGCTCGCCGAGAACGGACGGGCCAGTTACCGCGCGATCACCGACGCCGAGGCCATGGAGGCCTTCGCGCTGCTGTGCCGGACCGAGGGGATCATCCCCGCGCTGGAGTCCGCGCACGCGCTCGCCGGGGCGCTGCAGGTCGGCAAGGAAACCGGCCCGGATTCGCTGCTGCTGGTCAACCTGTCCGGCCGGGGCGACAAGGACGTCACCACCGCCTCCCGCTGGTTCGGGCACTTGAGCGCCGAAGCGCTCGACGGGGCGGTCAGTCAGTGACCGGCGTCGCCGCGGCGTTCGCCCGGGCCGCCGGCGAAGGCAGGGCGGTACTCGTCGGCTACCTGCCCGCCGGCTTCCCCACCGTGGACGGGGCGATCGCCGCCGCCCGGGCGATGGCCGAATCTGGTGCGGACGTGATCGAGATCGGGCTGCCCTACACCGACCCGCTGCTCGATGGCCCGGTCATCCAGGCGGCCGTGGACCGGGCGCTGGCCGGCGGCGTCCGGGTCACCGATGTGCTGCGCACGGTCGAGGCGGTGGCGGCTGGCGGCGTGCCCGTGCTCGTCATGACCTACTGGAACCCCGTCGACCACTACGGCGTGCGCAGGTTCGCCCGCGACCTGGCCGCGGCCGGCGGCTGCGGGCTCATCACTCCCGACCTGACCCCCGAAGAGGCGGGCCCGTGGCTGGACGCCGCCGCCGAGCACGACCTGGACCGGGTCTTCCTGGTGGCGCCCAGTTCCACGCCCGAGCGCATCGAGCTGATCACCAAGGCCTGCGCCGGGTTTGTCTACGCGGTGTCGGTCATGGGCATCACCGGCGCCCGGGACCGGGTCGGTGACGCCGCGGCCAGCGTGGTGAGCCGGGTCCGGGCCGCCACCGACCTGCCCGTGGCGGTGGGACTCGGCGTGCGTGACGGCGCCCAGGCCGCCGAGGTCGCCGGCTTCGCGGATGGCGTGATCGTCGGCTCCGCGTTCGTCCAGCGCCTGCTGGACGCGCCCGATCTGGCCGCCGGCATCCAGGAAGTCAGGGGCCTGGCCGGGGATCTCGCGGCGGGGGTCCGCCGCCCGGCCCGGGCCGCCCGCTGACTCTCACGCCGCGCAACATGCGTTCTGGCGCCTGTGACGAGCAGTAATTGGTCTGCATCCTTGGGTTTCGCCACCCGGCCTTCGCGGGCAAGAACGCACGGGTGGTTTAATCTGGAGGCAATCCCGGAGCGGTAGCTCACGGGGCCACAGGCCGCATCGTCGGTGCTGCCCGCGGCAGGGCCAATGTCGTCCCGACCCGCACCCAATGCGAAGTCGAGACGACAGGAGACTTGATGCCACCTGCCGCTAGGCAATCCCAGGGACTCTACGACAGCCAGTTCGAGCACGACGCTTGCGGCGTCGGCCTGGTCGCCGACCTGTCCGGGCGGCGGACCCACCACACCGTGGCACAGGCGCTCACCGTGCTGCGGAACCTTGACCACCGCGGCGCCAAGGGCAGCGACCCCGGCACCGGCGACGGCGCCGGCATCCTCACCCAGATGCCGGACGCCCTGTTCCGCGCCTCCTGCGAGTTCGCCCTGCCCGCTCTGGGCAGCTACGCCGCGGGGCTCGTGTTCCTGCCCGAGGGCCCCGCCGCCTGCGCGGCGGCGCAGGCGCACGTGGCGCGATTGGCCGCCGAGGAGGGCTTGTCGGTGCTCGGCTGGCGCGATGTGCCGCACGACGAGAACATCTGCGGCACCAGTGCGCGGGCCACGATGCCCCGGCTCGCCCAGCTGTTCGTCGCGGCGCCGAGCGGTGACGCGGGGCTTACGCTGGACCGCCGCGCGTTCTGCCTGCGCAAGCGGATGGAGAACGAGGCGGGCCTGTACCCGGCCAGCCTGTCCAGCGCGACGATCGTCTACAAGGGGATGCTCACCGCGCTGCAGTTGACGCCGTTCTACCCCGACCTGTCCGACCCGGCGTACGCCTCGGCTCTGGCCCTGGTGCACTCCCGGTTCTCCACGAACACGATGCCGTCCTGGCCGCGGGCGCACCCCTACCGGTTCATCGCGCACAACGGGGAGATCAACACCGTGCGCGGCAACCGCAACTGGATGCGGGCCCGCGAGGCGATGCTCTCCTCCAGCCTGTTCCCTCAGGCGGCGGACGGTCGGGGGCTGGAGCGGCTGCTGCCGATCCTGACCGAGTCGGCCAGCGACTCCGCCAGCTTCGACGAGTGCCTGGAACTGCTCTACCTCGGCGGACGGTCGCTGCCGCACGCGATCCTCATGATGATCCCCGAGCCCTGGGAGAACCATGAGGAGATGGACCCGGCGCGGCGTGCGTTCTACCAGTTCCATGCGACGCTGATGGAGCCCTGGGACGGCCCGGCATGCGTCGCGTTCACCGACGGGACAGTGGCCGGCGCGGTGCTCGACCGCAACGGGCTGCGCCCCGGCCGGTACTGGGTAACCCAGGACGGCCTGGTCGTCCTGGCCAGCGAGGTCGGGGTGCTGGACCTCGACCCGGCCACCGTGGTGCGCAAGGGCCGGCTGCAGCCGGGCCGGATCTTCCTCGCCGACACCGGCAGCCACCGCATCCTCGAAGATGCCGATGTCAAGGCGGGGCTGGCCGCCGAGCACCCGTACGCCGAATGGCTGCACGCCGGCCTCATGCACCTCGACGACCTGCCCGACCGGATCCGCGCCCTGCCCGGCGCCGCCGAGCTGATCACCCGGCAGCGGGCCAGCGGGTACACCGAGGAGGAACTGCGGCTGCTGCTCGGGCCGATGGCCGCCACTGGCGCCGAGCCGATCGGCTCCATGGGCACCGACACCCCGGTCGCCGTCCTGTCCGACCGGCCGCGGCTGCTGTTCGACTACTTCACGCAGTTGTTCGCCCAGGTCACCAACCCGCCGCTGGACGCGATCAGGGAGGAGCTTGTCACCTCGCTGCAGACCTCCACCGGCGCGGAGCAGAACCTGCTGGCGCCCGGCCCGGCCTCCTGCCGCCAGATCGTGCTGCCTTACCCGGTGATCAGCGACAACGACCTCGCCAAGATCATCCATATCAACGACGACGGCAACCTGCCTGGCTTCGCCGCGCACGTGGCGGACGGCCGGTACCGGATGGCCGGCGGTGGCGCCGCGCTGCGTGACCGGCTGGCGGAGATCTGCGCCGAGGTGACCGCGGCGATAAAGGCCGGCGCTCGGATCGTGGTGCTGTCCGACCGGGGCGCGGCCGACCCGGCGGGCTCGGTCAACCCGGCGCTGGCGCCCATCCCGTCGCTGCTGCTGTGCGGCGCGGTGCACCACCACCTGGTCAGGGAGCGCACCCGGACCCAGGTTGGGCTCGTCGTGGAGTGCGCAGACGCCCGTGAGGCGCACCACATCGCGTTGCTCGTCGGCTACGGCGCCGCCCTGGTCAACCCGTACCTGGCGCTGGAGTCGGTGCAGGACATGGTGCGCCGTGGCGTGCTGGACAGCGTGTCCGCGCCGAAGGCCGCGGCCAACCTGATCAAGGCGCTCGGCAAGGGCCTGCTCAAGATCATGTCGAAGATGGGCGTGTCCACCGCGGCCTCCTACCACGGCGCGCAGATCTTCGAGGCGATCGGCCTGGGCGACGAGGTCATCGGTGCCTGCTTCACCGGCACCACCTCCCGGCTCGGCGGGGCCGGGTTCGACGTGCTCGCCGGCGAGGTGGCCCGCCGCCACGCGCGCGCGTTCGGCGGGCGCGACGCCGGGCTGGCCCACCAGCGGCTGGAGACCGGCGGGGAGTACCAGTGGCGCCGCGACGGGGAGCGGCACCTGTTCAACCCGGAGACCGTGTTCAAGCTGCAGCACGCCACCCGGACCCGCCGGTACGAGATCTTCAAGGACTACACCCGCCTGGTGGACGACTCGGCCACCCGGCTGATGACCCTGCGCGGGCTGCTGCGGATCCGGGGCGTGGACGTGGTCGCGGCGCGCCCGCCGGTCCCGATCGAGGAGGTCGAGCCGGTCTCGGCCGTCGTCCGCCGGTTCGCCACCGGCGCCATGTCCTACGGCTCCATCTCCGCCGAGGCGCACGAGACCCTGGCCATCGCGATGAACCGGCTCGGCGGCAAGTCCAACACCGGGGAGGGCGGCGAGGACCCGCGCCGTTTCGCCCGCGACGCGGGCGGTGACCTGCGCAGGTCCGCGGTCAAGCAGGTCGCCAGCGGCCGGTTCGGGGTGACCAGCGAGTACCTGGTCAACGCCGACGACCTTCAGATCAAGATGGCACAGGGCGCCAAGCCAGGGGAGGGCGGGCAACTGCCGGGGCACAAGGTGTACCCGTGGATCGCGCGGACCCGGTACTCCACCCCGGGCGTGGGGCTCATCTCGCCCCCGCCGCACCACGACATCTACTCGATCGAGGACCTGGCCCAGCTCATCCACGACCTGAAAAACGCCAATCCGGCCGCCCGGGTCCACGTCAAGCTGGTCGCCGAGGTCGGCGTCGGCACCGTCGCCG
Organism: uncultured Actinomycetes bacterium; assembly: GCA_963734725.1. Lineage (GTDB taxonomy): Bacteria > Actinomycetota > Actinomycetes > Streptosporangiales > Streptosporangiaceae > DASXKD01. The sequence goes on along the minus strand of CAVTIX010000009.1, from coordinate 481,758 downwards.
CCGGGGTGTCCAAGGCGCACGCCGACGTGGTGCTCATCTCCGGGCACGACGGCGGCACCGGCGCCGCGCCGCTGACCAGCATCAAGCACGCCGGGGCGCCGTGGGAGATCGGCCTCGCCGAGACCCAGCAGACGCTGCTGCGCAACGGGCTGCGGGACCGGATCGTGGTCCAGGCGGACGGCCAGCTGAAGACCGGCCGCGACGTGATCATCGCAGCCCTGCTCGGCGCGGAGGAGTTCGGCTTCGCGAGCGCGCCGCTGGTGGTGTCCGGTTGCGTCATGATGCGGGTCTGCCATCTGGACACCTGCCCGGTTGGCGTGGCCACCCAGAACCCCGCGCTGCGCAAGCGCTTCACCGGCCGGCCCGAGTTCGTCGTCAACTTCTTCGAGTTCATCGCTGAGGAGGTCAGGGAGTACCTGGCCGCGCTCGGCTGCCGCACTCTGGACGAGGCGGTGGGCCGGGCTGACCTGCTCGACACGGCCAAGGCGGTCGGCCACTGGAAGGCCGCCGGGCTGGACCTCACCCCGGTGCTGCACCTGCCCGAACTGCCCGACGGCGCCGCCCGGGGCCATCGGACCAGCCAGGATCACGGGCTCGACCGCGCGCTGGACAACACCCTGATCCAGCTCGCCGAGGGGGCCCTGGCCGACGGCAGCCCGGTCACCCTGGACCTCCCCGTCCGGAACGTGAATCGAACCGTGGGGACGATGCTCGGCTACGAGGTGACGAAACGGTGGGGCGGCGAAGGCCTACCGCCGGACACCATCAGCGTCGCCTTCACCGGGTCTGCGGGGCAGTCGTTTGGCGCCTTCCTGCCCCGGGGGATCACCCTGCGGCTGGCCGGGGACGCCAATGACTACCTCGGCAAGGGTCTGTCCGGCGGGCGGATCGTGGTCGCCCCGGACCCGGCGGCGCCGTTCGCGGCCGAGACACAGATCATCGCGGGCAACGTGATCGGCTACGGCGCGACCGGCGGGGAGATCTTCCTGCGCGGGATCGTCGGCGAGCGGTTCTGCGTGCGCAACTCCGGCGCGGTGGCCGTCGCCGAGGGCACCGGCGACCACGGCTGCGAGTACATGACCGGCGGCACCGTGGTGGTGCTCGGCAAGACCGGGCGCAACTTCGCTGCGGGCATGTCCGGCGGCGCCGCCTACCTGCTGGACCCTGACCCGCGCCGGGTGAACACCGGCATGGCCGACCTGGAACTGGTGGCGGCGGCCGACGCCGACCTGCTCCGCGCCCTGGTGCAGCGACACCACAAGGAGACCGGGTCGCCGGTGGCGGCGCGGCTGCTGACCGACTGGGACGCGGCGCTGCCCCGGTTCGCCAAGGTCATGCCGCACGATTACAAGCGGGTGCAGGAAGCCGCCCGCCGCGCCGAGCGGGAAGGCCTGGATGTCAACGAGGCGGTCATGGCCGCCGCGCACGGCTGAGGAGGGACGTCATGGCCGATCCCAAGGGCTTCCTGACCACGCCGCGGGTGACCCCGGCCCGGCGCCCGGTGAGCGTGCGCATCTCCGACTGGCGCGAGGTCTACACCGAGTTCGGCGCCGCGCGGCTGGAACTCCAGGCCGGGCGGTGCATGGACTGCGGCATCCCGTTCTGCCACCAGGGCTGCCCGCTGGGCAACCTCATCCCGGAGTGGAACGACCTGGTCTGGCGTGAGGACTGGGCGGAGGCGGCCCGGCGGCTGCACGCCACCAACAACTTCCCCGAATTCACCGGGCGGCTGTGCCCGGCCCCGTGCGAAAGCGCCTGCGTGCTCGGCATCAATTCGGATCCGGTCACGATCAAGCAGGTCGAGGTGGAGATCGCCGACTGGGCGCTGGCGTCGGGCTGGGTCCGGCCCGAGCCGCCGGCCGTGCTGACCGGCCGCACGGTGGCCGTCGTGGGCGCCGGCCCGGCCGGGCTGGCCGCCGCGCAGCAGCTCACCCGGGCTGGGCACACGGTCACCGTGTACGAGCGCGCGGAGGCGCCTGGCGGCCTGCTCCGGTTCGGCATCCCCGAGTTCAAGCTGGAAAAGCGGCACCTGGACCGCCCGGCTGGACCAGATGCGGGCCGAGGGGACGATGTTCGCCTGCGGGATCAACGTGGGCCGCGACGTGACGGCCGCGCAGCTGCGGGCCGAACACGACGCGGTGGTGCTAGCGGGCGGCGCGACCATACCGCGCGGCCTGCCGGTGCCCGGCGCGGACGCCGGCGGCATCCACCAGGCGATGGAGTTCCTGCCGGCGGCCAACCGTGCGGTTGCCGCCGGGACCGACCCGGTCATCAGCGCGCGCGGGCGGCACGTGGTGATAATTGGCGGTGGCGACACCGGCGCCGACTGCCTTGGCACCGTGCACCGGCAGGACGCCGCGTCGGTGACCCAGCTCGAGATCATGCCCCGGCCGTCCGGCCAGCGGCCGGATGCCCAGCCGTGGCCGACTTATCCGATGATCTACCGGGTGTCCAGCGCGCACGAGGAAGGCGGCGAGCGGGTCTTCGCCGTGTCCACGCAGGAGTTCCTCGCGGACGAGCATGGCGGGGTGCGGGCGCTGCGGCTGGTTGAGGTGGAAGGGCCCGCCGCGAGGTTCGCACCTGTCCCCGGTACCGAACGAGAGCTCAGGGCTGACCTGGTTCTGCTCGCCATGGGATTCACCGGGGCGGACCGGGCGGGGCTGCTCGACGACCTGGGCGTGGACATGGACGAGCGCGGGAACGTAGCGCGGGACGCCGCCTACGCGACCTCGGCGCCCGGCGTGTTCGTGGCGGGCGACATGGGGAGAGGACAGTCGCTGATCGTGTGGGCGATCGCCGAGGGCCGTTCCGCGGCAGCAGCCGTGGACGGCTACCTGATGGGCGCCTCCGCGCTCCCCGCGCCGATCCCGCCGACCGCCCGCCCAATGACTTGACGCGGCGCCGCCCGAGCGGCGACGGCGGGCCAGCCCCCAGCGGCGATGAATGCGAGTTTGGTGTTGTTCTTTGAACACCAAACTCACATTCATGACCTGCCGCCTCAGCGACCCAGTCGCGTCAACGTCCCCGGGTGCCCCGGGTGGGACTCGAACCCACACTGCACGGTGTTTGAGACCGCGGACTCTGCCGATTGGTCTACCGGGGCATGGCCGGTCATCTCCCCTGAAGAGGAGAGGCGCGGCCGACGCCAATCTACCAATTTGGGTACGCTCGTGGCTGTGAGCCCGACACCCGTCCGTGTTGTGATCGCCGAAGACGAGGCGCTGATCCGGCTTGACCTGAAGGAGATGCTGGAGGAGGAAGGGTACGAGATCGCCGGAGAGGCATCCGACGGGGAGCAGGCGGTCAAACTCGCCGAGAGCCTGCGGCCCGACCTCATGATCCTGGACGTCAAGATGCCGGTGCTGGACGGGATCTCCGCGGCCGAGCAGATCGCCGCCAAGCACATCGCGCCGGTTGTCATCCTCACCGCGTTCTCGCAGCGGGAACTCGTCGAGCGGGCCCGGGACGCAGGCGCCATGGCGTACATCGTGAAGCCGTTCACCAAGGCGGACCTGGTGCCGGCGATCGAGATCGCGGTCAGCCGCTTCCAGGAACTGTCCGCGCTCGGGGACGAGGTGGGCTCCCTGCGTGAGCGCTTGGAGGTGCGCAAGCTGCTGGACCGGGCTAAGGGCCGTCTCCAGGTCGCCACCGGCCTCACCGAGCCGGAAGCGTTCCGCTGGATTCAGAAGACCTCCATGGACCGCCGCGTCCCGATGCGCGTGGTAGCCGAGGAAGTCCTGGCCGGCGCCCTGCCCGGCGCCCCCGCAGAAACCCTCGCCCCGGCGGAAACCGCCGTCCCGGATAGCAGCCCCGCCTCGGACGGCGGCCCCTCCCCGGCGTCCCCCGCCGAGTGACCCCCGCGCCCTAGCTTCGGCCGCTCACCAGGCAACACGGCAGCCTCCCGCCAGCCCCATACTGCGTGATGATCATGGGATTCTGGCCGTCCCAGGTACGCCATCAGCATGATCACGTGCTTCTGTTCATAACTGAACAGAAGCCGCGGTCATGGCCCTCGGGGCTGCGGGATGTTTCGGACTTGTCCCGCCACCCTCCAACAGCCACTTTCCATCTTCACCAGGGCTGCGGGTCGGCGGGGCGCTAGTCCGGGGATTGCGCGGGAGTCGGCCCCCGGGAAGCAAGGCGGGGCCCTGGGCAGCACGGCGGGGCCCGGGAAAGCACGGCGGGGCCCGGGAAAGCACGGCGGGGCCCGGGAAAGCACGGCGGGGCCCGGGAAAGCACGGCGGGGCCCGGGAAAGCACGGCGGGCCCGACGAGGGTTGGGCTCAAGGCCAGATAAGTAGCCCGCGCCGCCTCGGGAGCCCGGGACCGCCTTTGGTGCCGTGTCGGCCTTCCCCGGGCCGACACGTTCTCTACTCGGCCGGCCCCGGGCTCTTCGCACCACCGTAGCTAGCGTCAGCCCGGCGGCGCAAAGGCATCTAGATTCCCCTGGACGGAATGCCGTTAACGTCCGGCAATGTGTGGTTTCCCCTGGTGACGCAGGGTGCGCTGGGCTACGCCTGATCACGGGGCCGGGGTTCACCCGAGGTCGGCGCACGGTCGCCCGCCTGGCCGGGGACCCGATCGATGAGCAGGCAGGTGAGCCGTGAGGTGCAGACCCGCCGTCCAGCGGCATCGGAAATTACGATCTCGTACGTTGTGACGGTCCGGCCGCCGTGCAGCAGGGTCGCGACGCCAGTCACTTCTCCGGTGGTGGCGGCGCGGTGATGGGTCGCGTTGATCTCGATGCCCACGGTGACCCGGTCGGGCCCTCCGTGCAGCGCAGACCCCAGCGATCCCAGGGTCTCGGCCAGCACGCACGACGCCCCGCCGTGCAGAAGGCCGTACGGCTGGATGTTGCCGGCCACCGGCATGGTGCCCACGACGCGTTCGGCGCTGGCCTCTCGGATCGCGATCCCCATCCGGTCAGCGAGCGTGTTCTTGCTCGCAGCGAGGTACGTCTCCATGACCCGCGTGCTGTCCTGTTCCACCGTCACCTCCGCGTCGTCCGGGGCGCTCGCCCGCTGAGGGAAGACTAAGGGCCCACATTCGCAAGCCACTACCTGGACGTCTCCCGCGCGGGCCCGCCCCGGCCTGTACGTCCCCCGTGCGGGCCTGCCCGCCTGTACGTCCCCCGTGCGGGCCTCCCGGCCTGTACGTCCCCCGTGCGGGACGGTCTCGGCCTGCATGTCCCCGTGTGGGCCGGTCTCGGTCACCACGAGGCCATGATCTCGCTGGCCACCATCGTGACCCTCCGCTTCGCGCGGCCGAGTCCGAGGCTGCAAAGCATGCGCTGAGCGCCCGCGACGCCGTCCCGTAGCCAACTGGATCTACCACTATTGCGTGACATTTGCGCAAAGTCGGTCAAGAATCAACGAGGGGAGTATCCGACCAAGGGAGGCGAGTCTATACCCAAAATGTTAGCGCTCACATCGAGAATGCACTGGTCAAGGCAACAGAAGAGCGATGTCTTCCCAGGAAGAGGCAAGGAGTGATCATGGGTATCCAGCTGAGGAACGGGCCGGCCCGGTACACACTGGGCGCTGGGGTGGCCGCGGTTCTCGCGATCGGTACGGGTGGGCTGGTCACGGCGGCCAGCGCAGCCGCGTCACCCGCGTCATCGGCGCGCCACTGGCACTGCCACACGTCTATCACCAAGGAGAACTTCGGCACCGCGAACTCGGGGCCGTACGGCGGCGATCAGACGGTCTTCCGCTACACCATGACCAACAGCAACTGCATGCAGGTCAGGGTCATGACATACGGCGCCACGGTACAGTCGATCACTGTCCCCGACCGCCACGGTCACCCGGCCGACGTCGCGCTGGGCTTCAAGACCCTGGCCGACTACGTGAACCTGGTCAGCCCGCCGCCGACATCGCCGAATACCGGCGGTCCTTACTTCGGTGAGACTATCGGCCGGTACGCCAACAGAATCGGCGGCGGCTCGTTCAAGCTGCAAGGGCAGACCTACACGCTGCCGGTCAACAACGGGCCCAACACCCTGCACGGCGGGTTCGTCGGCTGGGGTAACCGCGTCTGGCAAAACCCCACCACGGCAGCCAGGCACGGCCGCGTCTCGCTGACGATGACCCTGGTCTCCCCCAATGGTGACGAGGGCAGCGGCCTGCTGGCGGGCACGAAGGTCTATGAGCCCAACTGCTCGATCCCCGCCAACCCGCCCACGACATGCACCGGCTTCCCTGGCCAGGTCACCACATCGATCACCTACGCACTCGACCAGGGCAACCGCCTCTGGATCCATTACTCGGCACACAACGACGACGCGAAGCTGTCGACCGTTATCAACCTGACCAACCACACCTACTTCAACCTGGCGGGGGAGGCCTCCGGGCCGGCCTACGCCCAGAAGGTCCGCATCAATGCCGACTCCTTCACGCCGACCGACGCCAACCTGATCCCGACCGGCCAGATCGTGGGAGTGGCAGGCACGCCGTTCGACTTCACCTCCTTCCACACGATCGGTGAGCGGATCGGCGACGCGAGCGCGCCCCAGGGCGATCAGCTGGTTCTCGCGCACGGCTACGACCACAACTGGGTGCTGAACAAGAGCGGCCCAACGTTTGCCGGGCTCCGGTTCGCCGCCCAGGCTTTGGACCCCGCCAGCGGGCGCTTGCTCACCGTGTGGACCGATGAGCCGGGTGTCCAGTTCTACTCCGGCAACTTCCTCGATGGGCACCTGGTCGGCATCAGCGGCCACACCTACCGGCAGACCGCGGGTTACACGTTCGAGACCCAGCACTTCCCGAACTCGCCGAACCAGCCGAATTTCCCGTCCACCACTCTGAAGGCAGGAAAGACCTTCAACACAACAACGATCTACGCGTTCGGCACTAAGTAGCCGTCGCGGGTCCCTCCGCCGCTGTGCCCGGCGGCGGAGCGGGTCTTGACCTGCCTCCCGGGCAGGCCCCGGCCGGGGCCTGCCCGGGAACCCGGCCAATGTCGTGACCGCGCACTAGACTTCCTGCGTGGTGACAACGTCGGCCGGATCAAACTCAGCGGCAAAAGACCAGGCCGGACGATCGCAGGATGGCCCGCACGGCCGGCTCCTGCTGCTGGACGGGCACTCCCTCGCTTACCGGGCCTTCTTCGCGCTGCCCCCGGACCTCGCCACCACCACCGGGCAGCCGACCAACGCCGTTTACGGCTTCACCTCCATGCTCATCAAAATGCTGCAGGACGAGCAGCCCACCCACGTGGCGGTGGCGTTCGACCGGGGCGAGCCGACGTTCCGGCACGAGCAGTACGTCGAGTACAAGGCCAATCGGAGGGAAACCCCCGCCGACTTCCGCAGTCAGCTCCCCCTGATCTTTGAGGTGCTCGACGCGCTGGGCATCGCCCGGCTGTCGGTGCCGGGCTACGAGGCGGACGACATCATCGCCACGCTCGCCGCCCAGGCCGTCGAGGCTGGCATGGACGTGCTCATCGTCACCGGCGACCGCGACGTGCTGCAGCTCGTTAGCCCCCAGGTCACTGCGCTGATGACCCGGCGCGGCATCAGCGAGATGACCCGGTTCACCCCGGAGGCGGTCGTCGCCAAGTACGGCCTCACGCCTGCCCAGTACCCGGACTTCGCCGCGATCCGCGGCGACCCCAGCGACAACCTGCCGAACATCCCCGGCGTGGGGGAAAAGACCGCGGCCAAGTGGATCGCCGAATTCGGCTCGCTGGGCGAGCTTGTCAACCGGGTTGAACGAGGTCAAGGGCAAGGCGGGCGACAAGCTCCGCGAGCACTTGGGTGACGTCCTGCGCAACCGGCAGCTCACCGAGCTCGCCAGGGACGTGCCGCTGGAGTCCGGCCCGCAGGACCTGCGGCCCGCCCCCTGGGACCGGGAGCAGATCCACCAGCTGTTCGACACGCTCGAGTTCCAGATCCTCCGCGACCGGCTGTACGCGACGCTGCCGGACGGCATCGCAGGCGCCGCCGCGGGCCAGCAGGCCCCGCCCAGCGAGGCTCAGGCCGGCTTCGACGTGGAGGTCACCCGGCCTGGCCCCGATGAGGTAGCGCAATGGCTGGAGGAGCACGGGACCGGAACGGACCGGGCCGGCCTGGCCGTGCGGGGGAGCTGGGGGCGTGGCACCGGCACGCTGAGCGCGCTCGCCATCGCGGCCGCCGACGGCGCCGGCGCCTACCTCGACCCGGCGGCCCTGACCGAGCAGGACGAGGCGGCGCTGGCCGCCTGGCTCGCCGACCCAAAGCGGCCGAAGGCACTGCATGACGCCAAGGGGCCGATGCACGCGCTGGCGGCCAGGGGCCTGGAACTGGCCGGGGTGACCAGCGACACCGCGCTCGCCGCCTACCTTGCCCTGCCCGGGCAGCGCTCGTTCGACCTGGCCGACCTGAGCCTGCGATACCTGCATAAGGAACTGGCCGGCGGCGGCGAGGAGACCACCGGCCAGCTCGCGCTCGACCTCGCCGGCGAACAAAGCGACGAGGAGGCCGCGATAGCGTCCGCGACCGCCCTGGTGTGGCAGGCCAAGGCGACCGAGGAGCTCGCCACGGCGCTTGACGCCGACCTGGAGCGGCGCGGAGCCACCCGGCTGCTGCACGAGGTGGAGCTGCCGCTGGTGGACGTCCTGGCTCGGATGGAGCGGGCCGGCATCGCCGCTGACACCGACCACTTCGTCGCCATGTCGGCGACGCTCGGCGGGGAAGTCAAGGCGGCCGAGCAGGGCGCGTACGCGCTCATCGGGCGTGAGTTCAACCTGGGCTCACCCAAGCAACTGCAAGAGATCCTGTTCAACGAGCTTGGCCTGCCCAAGACCAAGCGGATCAAGACCGGGTACACCACCGACTCCGAGGCGCTCACCGGGCTGCTGGCCCAGACCGGCCACCCGGTGCTGGAGCACCTGCTGCGCCACCGGGACGTCGCCAAGCTCAAGAGCATCGTGGACTCGCTGATCCCGATGGCCGACGAGGACGGGCGCATCCACACGACCTACAACCAGACGATCGCCGCGACCGGGCGCCTCTCCTCGACCGACCCGAACCTGCAGAACATCCCGATCCGGACCGAGGAGGGCCGCCGGATCCGGCGCGGGTTCATCGTCGGCGACGCCTACGAGTGCCTGCTCACCGCCGACTACAGCCAGATCGAGCTGCGCATCATGGCGCATCTGTCCGGCGATGAGGCGCTGATGGAGGCGTTTGGATCCGGGCACGACTTCCACGCGGCAACCGCGTCGCGGGTGTTCGGGCTGCCCCCGGAGGACATCACCGGGGATCTGCGCAACCGGATCAAGGTGATGAACTACGGCCTCGCCTACGGCCTGTCCGCGTACGGGCTGTCCCAGGGGCTGAGGGTGACCCCGGACGAAGCGCGCGCGCTGATGGACGGGTACTTCGAACAATTCGGACGGGTGCGCGACTACCTGCACGAGGTGGTCGCCCGGGCCCGGAGGGACGGCTACACCGAGACGATGCTCGGCCGTCGCAGGTACCTGCCGGACCTCACCTCCGACAACCGGCAGCGCCGGGACATGGCCGAGCGCATGGCTCTCAACGCACCGATCCAGGGCTCCGCCGCGGACATCATCAAGGTCGCGATGCTGGACGTGGACCGGGCGCTGCGAGAGGAGGGCGCGGGCTCGCGGATGCTGTTGCAGGTCCACGACGAGCTGGTCTTCGAGGTCGCGCACGGTGAGCTGGACGACCTGCGCGCGCTGGTGACCACGCGCATGTGCGGCGCATTCCAGCTCAGCGTGCCGCTGGAGGTGTCCTTCGGCACCGGCCGCAGCTGGGAGGAAGCAGGCCACTAGGACACCGCGCTGGGTCACGGTTTGGTGGCTCGGATTGACCCGTTGGCGCGGCTCTCATATTCTGAACGACGCGCCGTGTTCTGGTGCAGTCCGCCATGGCCAGGCACAGTCGCGTCAGCCCGTTGGGTCGTCGTGGCTGGTCAGGTCGGCCAGGCAAATCCAGTGCACCTGTTGGCCCTAACCGAGGGGGCTGGCGGTAGAGCGCGCCCAACTACATTGTGTCCGCCGGAGCCAATCCCCACATGACGAGCAGCACGCAGGCCAGTCCGACACCCAAGGTGGCGGTTAACGACATCGGGTCGCAGGAGGCCTTCCTCGCCGCGATCGACGAGACCATCAAGTACTTCAACGACGGCGACATTGTCGAAGGGACAGTCGTCAAGGTCGATCGAGACGAGGTCTTGCTCGATATCGGCTACAAGACCGAGGGCGTGATCCCCTCTCGTGAGCTGTCGATCAAGCACGATGTCGACCCTCATGACGTTGTCAAGACCGGTGAGCACATCGAGGCCCTGGTCCTGCAGAAGGAGGACAAGGAAGGACGCCTCATCCTGTCCAAGAAGCGGGCTCAGTACGAGCGCGCCTGGGGCACGATCGAGAAGATCAAGGATGAGGACGGCGTCGTCACCGGCACGGTGATAGAGGTCGTCAAGGGCGGCCTGATCCTTGACATCGGGCTGCGCGGGTTCCTGCCGGCCTCGCTGGTGGAGATGCGCCGGGTGCGCGACCTGCAGCCGTACGTGGGCAGGCAGATCGAGGCGAAGATCATCGAGCTGGACAAGAACCGCAACAACGTGGTGCTGTCCCGGCGCGCCTGGCTGGAGCAGACCCAGTCCGAGGTCCGGCAGAACTTCCTGCACACGCTGCAGAAGGGCCAGATCCGCAAGGGCGTGGTCTCCTCGATCGTGAACTTCGGCGCGTTCGTGGACCTGGGCGGCGTGGACGGCCTGGTGCACGTATCGGAGCTGTCCTGGAAGCACATCGACCACCCCGGCGAGGTAGTCGAGGTGGGCCAGGAGGTCACCGTCGAGGTGCTGGACGTGGACCTGGACCGCGAGCGGGTCTCGCTGTCGCTGAAGTCCACCCAGGAAGACCCGTGGCAGCAGTTCGCCCGGACGCACCAGATCGGCCAGGTCGTTCCCGGCCGGGTCACCAAGCTGGTGCCGTTCGGCGCGTTCGTCCGGGTCGAGGAGGGCATCGAGGGCCTGGTCCACATCTCCGAGCTGGCCGACCGGCACGTGGAGATCCCCGAGCAGGTCGTCCAGGTCGGCGACGAGATTTTCGTCAAGATCATCGACATCGATCTGGACCGGCGGCGGATCAGCCTGTCGCTCAAGCAGGCCAACGAGGGCACGATCGGCGAGGCCGTCGGCGACGAATTCGACCCGACCCTGTACGGCATGCCGGCCACCTACGACGAGCAGGGCAACTACGTCTACCCCGACGGCTTCGACTCCGAGACCGGCGAATGGCTCGAAGGCTACGAGACCCAGCGCGAAGAGTGGGAGCAGCAGTACGCCGAGGCGCGGTCCCGGTTCGAGGCGCACCGGCGCCAGGTCACCGAGGCACGCAACAAGGCCGCCGAGGGCGAGGGCGGCGAAGGGGCCGACTCCGGCGAGGGCCGCGGCCAGGAGGCGGCGCGCTCGTCGTCCTCACACGGCGACAGCGAGGCGCCCGGCGGCGCGCTGGCGTCCGACGAGGCCCTCGCTGCGCTCCGCGACAAGCTGTCCGGCCAGAGCTAACCACGTGCGTCGGCCAGGCAGCCCGCGCTGCCTGGCCGGTGTTCGCCGCCACATCGCCCCGGCGCCGTCGGCGATGCCCTAGCCTGGCTGGCGTGTCTTCGCTCAGGGTCGGGCTCACCGGCGGGATCGGCGCGGGCAAGAGCGAGGTGTCCCGGCGGCTGCAGTCCTACGGCGCCATTGTCATCGACGCTGACCAGGTGGCCAGGGAGGTAGTGGCGCCCGGCACGCCTGGACTTGCGGAGGTCGCCGCCGCGTTCGGCGACGCCGTGCTCGCCCCGGACGGCGGCCTGGACCGCGAGCGGCTGGGTGAGATGGTCTTCGCCGACGCATCGCTGCGCGCGAAGCTGAACGCCATCGTGCACCCCCTGGTCGGCCGGCGGATGCAGGAACTGGAGCAGGCCGCGGGCGACGCAGCGATCGTGGTGCACGACATCCCACTGCTCGCCGAGAACCACCTCGCGGGCAACTTCGACGAGGTCGTCGTGGTCAACGTGCCGCCGCGGGCGCAGGCGGAGCGGCTTTCCAAGGAACGCGGGATGACCGCGGAGCAGGCCGAGGCGCGGATGCGCGCGCAGGCCACCAGGGAGGAACGGCTGGCGGTCGCCACCATCGTCGTGGACAACTCCGGCTCCCTGGCCGAACTTGACCGCGAGGCCGGGGACCTGTGGGCCGAGTTGCGCCGCCGGGCCAAGCGCCGGGCGTGAGGCGGGCAGCGCCGCTGGGCGGCCCGCCGGCTTCTGTCCGATCCCCGGCTTACAGTGGAACCGGCGCGGCGGGGAACACCCGTACCGCGTGGCATGTTGGTGAAGTTTGCCGAGGTGGCCAAGGCTGCTCGCTGGCCTTCGGCCAGCTTCGCCGGGGCCCGCAGTGCTTGCCCCGGGGGCCCGAGCCCCCGGAACCCCCACGCTGTGGTGGGGCTCCGGCAGGGACGGCGGGCCAGGGCAGGGACAGGAGGTGTTGGGGTGCGGCCGGTAAGCGACCTTAAGCGGCGGGTAGCGCCCTTCGAGGTGGTCACCGACATGGTGCCCGCGGGGGACCAGCCACGGGCCATCGCCGAGATGGAGAAGCGCCTTCAGTCCGGCGCCAAGGACACCGTGCTGCTCGGCGCCACCGGCACCGGCAAGACCGCGACGATCGCCTGGCTGGCCGAGCGGCTGCAGCGGCCCGTGCTGGTCATGCTGCCGAACAAGACCCTCGCCGCGCAGTTCGCCAACGAGCTTCGGGAGATGCTCCCGCGCAACGCCGTCGAGTACTTCGTTTCGTACTACGACTACTACCAGCCAGAAGCCTACGTTCCGCAGACCGACACCTACATCGAGAAGGACTCCTCGATCAACGACGAGGTGGACCGGCTGCGGCACTCGGCCACCAACTCGCTGCTGACCCGCCGGGACACGGTCGTGGTCGCGTCCGTGTCCTGCATCTACGGGCTCGGCACGCCGCAGGAGTACGTGGACCGGATGCTCAGGCTGCGGCTCGGCGCCGCGATCGACCGCGACATGCTGCTGCGCAAGCTGGTCGGCATGCAGTACACGCGCAACGACCTGGCCTTCACCCGGGGGACCTTCCGTGTCCGCGGCGACACCATCGAGATCATCCCGGTCTACGAGGAACTCGCGGTCCGGATCGAGATGTTCGGCGACGAGATCGAGCGGCTGATGACCCTGCACCCGCTCACCGGCGAGGTCATCAGCGAGGACAGCGAGCTGTACGTCTTCCCGGCCTCGCACTACGTCGCCGGGCCCGAGCGGATGGAACGGGCCATCGCGGGCATCGAGGCCGAGCTCGCCGACCGGCTGGCCGAACTCGAACAGGGCGGGAAACTGCTCGAAGCGCAGCGGCTGCGGATGCGGACCACCTACGACATCGAGATGCTCCGCCAGGTGGGTTCCTGCGCGGGAATCGAGAACTACTCGCGGCACATCGACGGCCGCGAGGCAGGCACCCCGCCGAACACGCTGCTCGACTACTTCCCCGAGGACTTTCTCCTGGTCATCGACGAGTCGCACAACACTGTGCCGCAGATCGGCGCGATGTACGAGGGCGACGTGTCGCGGAAGAGGGTCCTGGTCGAGCACGGGTTCCGGCTGCCGAGCGCGATCGACAACCGGCCGCTGACCTGGGATGAGTTCGGCGACCGCATCGGGCAGACCGTCTACCTGTCCGCCACGCCCGGCCCCTACGAGCTGCAGCGCACCGGCGGTGAGGTGACCGAGCAGGTGATCCGGCCGACCGGCCTGCTCGACCCCGAGGTGATCATCAGGCCGACCAAGGGCCAGATCGACGACCTGGTGCACCAGATCAGGGAACGGGCCGAGCGGTCCGAACGGGTGCTGGTGACCACGCTGACCAAGAAGATGGCCGAGGATCTCACTGACTACCTGCTGGAACTCGGCATCCGCGCCCGCTACCTGCATAGCGAGGTGGACACGCTGCGCCGGGTGGAGCTGCTTCGCGAGCTGCGGCTTGGCGAATACGACGTGCTGGTCGGGATCAACCTGCTGCGGGAAGGCCTTGACCTGCCCGAGGTGTCGCTCGTGTCGATCCTCGACGCGGACAAGGAAGGCTTCCTGCGCTCCGGCACGTCGCTGATCCAGACGATCGGCCGGGCCGCGCGGAACGTGTCCGGCCAGGTGCACATGTATGCCGACAAGGTCACCCCGTCGATGCAGCGGGCGATCGACGAGACGAACCGGCGGCGGGACAAGCAGATCGCCTACAACCGCGAGCACGGGATCGACCCCACGCCGCTGCGCAAGCGCATCGCCGACATCCTCGACCAGCTCATCCGGGAAGACGCCGACACCGAGAAGCTCCTTGGCGGGGGCGGGCGGCAGCAAAGCCGCGGCAAGGCCCCGGTGCCCGGGCTGTCCTCGAGAGCCAGGCAGGCCGCCGACAAGGCCGCCAGCGGGGCCACGGCGGGCGGGAGCGAGGCCCGTGGTGACCTGATCGCGCTGATCGGGGAGCTGACCGAGCAAATGCACGCTGCCGCCGCGGAGCTGCAGTTCGAGGTCGCCGCCCGGATCCGGGACGAGATCAAGGACCTCAAGCACGAGCTCCGGGGAATGCAGGCCGCCGGGGTCTAACCCGTCCGAGGCGGACGTGGTGGCTTATGCTGCTCGCTGGACGGGCTGGCTAGGCATGCTCGCTGGCCTTCGGCCAGCTTCGGCGGGGGCCGCAGTGCTTATACGGGGCCGAGCCCCCGGAGCCCCCGCGCGACGGCTGGGGCTCCTGGCCAGCTATCGGCACCGCCGGCTTAGGCTGCTTGTTGGCCCATGCGCGGGACGATCACGAGGTGGAAGGGGCTCTATGGCCTGGGTGCTGTTCGACTACGGCGGTGTCATCTGCACGCCCCAGCCCGACAGCGACGTAGCACGGCTGGCCAGCGCGGCCGGCGTGCCGAGGGCGGCCTTCTGTGACGCCTACTGGGCGCACCGCCTGGACTACGACCGAGCAGAACTGGACGGCACAACCTACTGGCAGAAGGTGGCGGCCGGGGTCGGGCGCTCGTTCACCGCCGCCCAGGTGGCGGAGCTCATCAGGCTGGACATCGCGTCGTGGCTGCACCTGCGGGCGGGCACCGTCACCCTCATCGAGGACCTGGCCGCCGCCGGATACCGGCTCGCCCTGCTGTCCAACGCGCCCGCCGAGGTCGCCGCGGTGGTCGCGGGCCTCCCGGTGGCCGCCCACTTCGAGCACTGCGCGTTCAGCTACTCCCTCCGGTCGGTCAAGCCCGAGCCGGAGTGTTACCGGGCCGTGCTGGCCATGCTCGGCGCCGCCCGCGCCGACGTCGTTTTCCTCGACGACAGGCCGGACAACGTGGCCGGGGCGCAGGCGCTGGGCATCCGCAGCGTGCAGTTCACCGATCCCGGGCAGGCACGCGCCGCGCTGGCCGCATACGGCGTGGTCACCACCCCCGTAGTTGAGTAGATTGCGGTAGCTACCGCAAGAGCGCTGCAGGCCCTCGGAGTCTGTGCCACGATGAGGGTTCCGCGCCACGCGCATATTTCGTGGCCAACGTCACACACCTTCCGTGACCTGCGGCCTATTCGCCCGTCCAGGCTGGAACGGGGACAAAGCCCTGCTTGGCTCCCGTGCCTTCTCGCCGGCGGCGTAGGGTCGGAGTTGTGTTGGTCAGCATGGCGGCCGCGTTGGTGGCAGCCCTGTGCTATGGCATCGCTGCCGTCATGCAGGCGATGGCAGTGCGGGCCGCCAGCCGGCGTAAGGCCAGCGCGCAGCGGTCACGGCTGGGGAATGTGGACCCCAGCCTGGTCGTGCGCATGCTGCACCAGTGGCCGTTCATCGCCAGCCTTGGCATCGACCTCATCGGCTTTGTCGCCCAGCTGGTAGCGCTGCGGCAACTCCCGCTGTTCGCTGCGCAGGCGATCATCGCGAGCAACCTGGCGGTGACCGCTGTGACCGCCGCCTGGCTCATGCACTTGGAACTGACCTGGCGGGAGTGGCTGGCCGTAGGCGGGGTGATCCTGGGCGTGGGCCTGCTCGGCTCGTCCGCCGGGCCGCACGCCGCCACCGGGGTCAGCCCGGAGTTCAAGCTCGCGCTGATCCTTGCCGTGGCGGGCATCGCGGTCGCGGGCGTGGCCGCGTCCCGGCTGCGCGAGCCGGCCCGTACGCCGATGCTCGGCGCGATCGCCGGCCTGGGTTACGGGGTGCTGGCCGTTGCCGCCAGGGTCCTGCCTGGGTTCTATCCGCACCAGCTGATCCGCGACCCGGCCGCCTACGCGCTGGCCGCCGCGGGCATCGTCTCGTTCATGCTGTACGCCACCGCGCTGGAGGGCGGCAGCGTGACCGTGGCCACGGCCGCCGTGGTGCTGGCCGAGACCACCCCGCCCGCCGTGGTCGGCGTGCTGCTCCTCGGCGACCACACCCGCCCTGGGCTCGGCGGCCTGGCCGTGCTCGGGTTCAGCCTCGCCGTCGTCTGCGCGGTCGCCCTGGCCCGGTTCGGGGAGACCGACGAGCAGGGGATGACAGCAGCGCAGCGGCGGCACGTCAGGCAGGCGGAAGGCGAGCCGAGCCCGCACACTGCCCTCTAGGCCCCGCCGCGCCGGCCCGGCCAGCTATGACGGTGGCGATACAGCCGTAAGTGGGCGCTGGCCGATATACTGATGGCCCGTGGACCGGCGGCTTCTCCGCCTCGGACCTACCACGGGAGACTTCCTTTGGAAGCATCACGCCTGGCGCAGACCAAGCACCTTTTCGTCACCGGGGGAGTCGCATCCAGCCTGGGCAAGGGCCTGACGGCGTCGAGCCTCGGGCGGCTGCTCAAGGCACGCGGGCTCCGGGTGACCATGCAGAAGCTCGACCCCTACCTGAACGTCGATCCGGGCACCATGAACCCGTTCCAGCACGGGGAGGTGTTCGTCACCGACGACGGCACAGAGACCGACCTGGACGTAGGCCACTACGAGCGGTTCCTCGACACCGAACTGTCGGGCACGGCCAACATCACCACCGGCCAGATCTACTCCAGCGTGATCGCCAAGGAACGGCGCGGGGACTACCTCGGCGACACGGTCCAGGTGATCCCGCACATCACCAACGAGATCAAGGCCCGCATCCTGGACATGGGCGGCCCGGGCGTAGACGTCGTGATCACCGAGGTCGGCGGCACCGTCGGGGACATCGAGTCGCTGCCGTTCCTGGAGGCGATCCGGCAGATCCGGCACGAGATCGGCCGGGCCAGGTTTTTCTCCCTGCACGTGTCGCTGCTGCCCTACATCGTGCCGTCGGGGGAGCTGAAGACCAAGCCGACCCAGCATTCGGTCGCGGCGCTGCGCAGCATCGGCATCCAGCCCGACGCGATCGTGTGCCGCGCGGACCGGCCGATCAGCGACGGGCTGAAGCGCAAGATCAGCCTGATGTGTGACGTGGACGAGGAGGCGGTGGTCGCCGCCGCCGACGCCCCGTCGATCTACGACATCCCCAAGGTGCTCCACTCCGAAGGGCTCGACGCCTACGTCGTGCAGCGGCTGAATCTGAAGTTCCACGACGTCGACTGGAGCGACTGGGACGACCTGCTGCGGCGGGTGCACCGGCCGGCCCGCAGCGTCACCATCGCGCTGGTCGGCAAGTACGTGGACCTGCCCGACGCCTACCTCTCGCCGGCCGAGGCGCTGCGGGCCGGCGGCTTCGCCAACGACGCCAAGGTCAACATCCGCTGGGTGCCGAGCGACGACTGCCAGACTCCGGAGGGCGCGGCCCGCGCGCTGGACGGGGTGGACGGGGTCCTGGTCCCCGGCGGGTTCGGAGTACGCGGCATCGAGGGGAAGATCGGCGCGGCCAGCCACGCCCGCACCCACAAGATCCCGCTGCTCGGCCTGTGCCTGGGCCTGCAGTGCGTGGCGATCGAGGTGGCGCGGAACCTGGCCGGGCTGGCCGGCGCGAACAGCACCGAGTTCGACCCGGCCACCCCGCACCCGGTGATCGCGACGATGGCCGACCAGGAGGACGTGGTGGCCGGGGCACGGGACATGGGCGGCACCATGCGCCTGGGCTTGTATCCCGCGGTGCTGGCCGAGGGCTCGCTGGTGCGGAAGCTGTACGGGGCCGAGGTCGTGGAAGAACGGCACCGGCACCGGTACGAGGTCAACAACGCCTACCGTGACGTGCTGGAACAGGCTGGCCTGCAGTGCTCAGGGCTGTCGCCGGATGGCCGTTTGGTGGAATTTGTCGAGCTGCCGCTGGAAATCCACCCGTACCTGGTCGCGACCCAGGCGCATCCGGAGTTCCTCTCCCGTCCCACCCGGCCGCACCCGCTGTTCAGCGGGCTGGTCGCCGCCGCCCTGGAGCACGCGCGGACGGTCCGCACCGCGCCAGCGGCCCGCGCCGCCGCGAGCGCATGACCGACCGCGGCGCGCACATGACACTGGCGCGCGCGTGACCGCCGCCAGCGGCGCCGCGGCGGGCGGCGACCAGGCGCCGGTCCCGGTGCTGCGTGACGTCGAACGGCACTGGCCGGTGGCCGGCCGGCCGCGGAAGGCGAAGGGCGCCTTCGTGGTGCTGCGCACCGACCGGGTCCGGATGCCCGACGGGGACGTGGCGCGGCGGGACGTGGTGGAGCACCCGGGCGCCGTGGCCGTGGTCGCGCTCGACGACGCCGGCCAGGTGCTGCTCATCCGCCAGTACCGGCACCCGGCGGGGCGCCTGCTGTGGGAGATCCCGGCCGGGCTGCGGGACGTGCCGGGGGAGCCGCCGCGCGGCACCGGCGAACGGGAACTGCGCGAGGAGACCGGGTACGCCGCCCGGACCTGGCACGTGCTGGCCGACTGTTACCCCTCCCCGGGGATCTCCACCGAGCGGGTCACCGTGTTCCTGGCCCGCGACCTGGCCGAGGTTCCCGACCCCGAGCGCGGCCCGCCGCTGCAGCACGAGGAGGCGCAGCTGCAGTACGCCTGGGTGCCTCTGGACCGGCTGGTGCAGCTCTTCCTGGCGGGCGAACTGCACAATGGTGTGACAGCGGTGGGTATCTTGGCCGCGTACGCCGCCCGCCAGGGTGGCTTCGCGGCGCTCAGGGAAGCCGGGGCTGGCGAACGCTGACGGATGCGTCCGTCAAGAACCGGACCGCCGGGCAGTGGCGCCCGGGGGCCGGGAGCGCGAGAAGGGGCTAGCGGTCATGAAGGTTGGTGTCCCGAAGGAACTAAAGAACCACGAGTACCGGGTGGCGATCACGCCGGCGGGCGTGCACGAGCTGGTCCGCGCGGGCCATCAGGCGCTCGTCGAGCAGGACGCGGGAACCGGCTCGGCGATCCCGGACGCCGACTTCGTGGCCGCGGGCGCCGTCATCGCGCCCACCGCCGACGACGTCTGGGCCGCCAGCGACCTGGTGCTCAAGGTCAAGGAACCGGTGCCGGAGGAATATCACCGGATGCGCAAGGGGCAGGTGCTGTTCACCTACCTGCACCTGGCCGCGTCGCGTCAGTGCACCGACGCGCTGCTCGGGTCGGGCATCACCTCGATCGCCTACGAGACCGTCCAGGCGCCCGACGGGTCCCTGCCGTTGCTGGCGCCCATGTCCGAGGTGGCCGGCCGGATGGCGCCGCAGGTCGGGGCGCACCATCTGCAGGCCGACGGCGGCGGCCGCGGGGTGCTCATGGGCGGGGTGTCCGGCGTCTACGCGGCCAAGGTGGTCGTTCTCGGCGCGGGCGTGTCCGGGATGAACGCGGCGGCGATCGCGCTTGGCATGCAGGCGGAGGTCCTGCTGGTGGACAAGAACATCCTCAGGCTCCGCCAGGCGGACGCCATCTACCAGGGCCACCTGCAGACGGTCGCGTCCAACACCTACGAGATCGAGCGCGCGGTGCTCGACGCTGACCTGGTCATCGGGGCGGTGCTGGTGCCCGGGGCGAAGGCCCCCATGTTGATCTCCAATGACCTGGTGTCACGGATGCTGCCCGGCTCGGTGCTGGTGGACATCTCCATCGACCAGGGCGGCTGTTTCGAGGACTCGCACCCGACCACGCACGCCGAGCCCACGTACAAGGTCCATAACTCGGTGTTCTACTGCGTGGCCAACATGCCGGGCGCGGTGCCGCACACCTCCACGTACGCGCTGACCAACGTCACCCTGCCGTACGCGCTGGAGCTGGCGAACCTGGGGTGGCGCGATGCGCTGCGGTCCGACGCCGCGCTGCGGGCCGGGCTGCACACGCACGAGGGCGCGCTGACCATCGAGCCGGTCGCCGAGGCGCACGGCCTGCCCTGGACCACGCCGGAGCAGGTGCTGCGCTGACCGGCGCGCGCCAGGACGCGCCCGCCCGGCCCCGGCCGGGCGCCGCGCCTGGCCCCCCGCCCGCGCCTGCGCCGGGCCTGGCCACGGCGGTCGGCCGGTACCTCGACCACCTCGCGGTGGAACGCGGCCTGGCCGCGCACACCCTGGCGGCCTACCGGCGCGACCTGGCCAGGTACCGGGCGGCGATGGCCGGCCGCGGCCGGGCGGACATCGGCGAGGTGACCGTGCCGGACGTCGCCGCCTACCTCGCCGGGCTGCGCCGGGGCGGGGACGGGCGCCCGCCGCTGGCGGCGAGTTCCGCGGCGCGCGCCATGGCCGCGGTGCGCGGGCTGCACGCCTTCGCCACCGCCGAAGGGCTGGCCGGAGCGGATCCTGCCAGCCAACTGCCGCCGCCGGCGCCGCCGCGGCGGCTGCCCCGTGCCATCGGGATCGCCGAGGTGGAGCGGTTGCTCGACGCGGCGGCGCCCGGCGGCGCGGCGGGCGGCCCGCTGCAGTTGCGCGACCGGGCCCTGCTGGAACTCCTCTACGGGACCGGGGCGAGGATCTCCGAGGCGGTGGGCCTGGATGTGGACGACGTCGGCGCGCCGACGCTGCGGCTGGCGGGCAAGGGCGGCAAGCACCGGATCGTCCCGGTGGGCAGCTACGCCGCCCAGGCCCTGGACGCGTACCTGGTCCGGGCCCGCCCCGCGCTGGCGGCCGCCGCGCGCCGGGCCTCGGCCAGCCCCGCCGTGTTCCTGAACGCCCGCGGCGGCCGGCTGCAGCCGGCAGGGCGCGTGGGGGGTGCTGAAGGCGGCGGCGGACCGGGCGGGCCTGGCCGGGGTGTCACCGCACACGCTGCGTCACTCGTTCGCCACCCACCTGCTGGACGGCGGGGCCGACGTCCGGGTGGTGCAGGAGCTGCTCGGCCACGCGTCGGTGACCACCACGCAGGTCTACACCCTGGTCACCGTGGACAAGCTCCGCGAGGTCTACGCCGCGGCGCACCCCCGGGCGTTCTGAGCCGGGCCCGGCCCGGCGCGGGGCCATGAGCCTGCGAAGGGAACGGATGCGCCGGGCGAACGGTGAGTCGGCTTGCCGGCGGCCGCCCTACCCCCTAGAGTCCGGAATTCAGTGGAGGCTTTCTTCGCCTTCACTGGGAGGTGCAGCACATGGTGGCAGCGTCCCGCGTAGCCAAACTCGTGACCGGGCCCACCGGGCGTCCTCTGCCGGTCTTTCCCCAGCCCGAGCCGCTCACCAGGCACGGCCCGGCCCGGGTGGTGGCGGTCTGCAACCAGAAGGGCGGGGTCGGCAAGACCACCACCACGATCAACCTGGGCGCGGCGCTCGCCCAGTTCGGCCGCCGGGTCCTGCTCGTTCGACTTCGACCCCCAGGGCGCCCTGTCGGTGGGCCTGGGCATCCAGCCGCACGAACTGGATTTCACCGTCTACAACCTGCTCATGGAGCGCGGCACCAGCGCGTCCGAGGTGGTCGTCAAGACCAGCGTGGCGGGCATGGAGCTGCTGCCCAGCAACATCGACCTGTCCGGCGCCGAGGTCCAGCTGGTGCACGAGGTGGGGCGGGAGTTCGTGCTGGGCGGCGTCCTGGAGCCGCTGGTGCCGGACTACGACGTCGTCCTCATCGACTGCCAGCCGTCCCTGGGCCTGCTCACGGTGAACGCGCTGGCCTGCGCCGACGGCATCATCGTCCCGCTGGAATGCGAGTACTTCGCCATGCGCGGGGTGGCGCTGCTGACCGACACCATCGACAAGGTTTCCCGGCGGATCAACCCCAGGCTGGTCATGGACGGCCTCCTCGCCACCATGTACGACTCGCGGACGCTGCACTCCCGTGAGGTGCTCCACCGCGTGGTGGACCGGTTCGGGGACGAGGTGTTCCACACCGTGATCAGCCGCACCGTGCGGTTCCCGGACGCGACCGTTGCCGGGGAGCCGATCACCAACTTCGACCCTGCATCCGCCGGCGCCAGTTCCTACCGGGAGCTCGCCAAGGAGGTGCTGGAGCGGTGGCGGCAGGCAGCTCGCGGCTGACCCGGAGCAGGCGCGTCAGCCTGCCGGGCGTCCACGAACTGCTCCGCCCCGCCATCCGTGACCAGGGTGCCCCCGATGGCCGCCCGGCCAGCGGCCGCGAGGCGCACCCCCAGAAGATCACCGTCTACTTGTCCGCCGGCGAACTGCTCGACCTGGAGCGGGCGCGCATCACGCTGCGGGCCCGCGGCCTGACCGTGGACCGGGGCAGGCTGGTCCGGGAGGCCATCGCCGTGCTGCTCGCCGACCTGGACGCCGGGGTGGAGTCGAGCATGCTCGCCCGCCGGCTGCGCCAGTCTGCCGTGAGCACGCCATCCCAGCAGGGCGTTCAGTGATCGCAGCGGTGGACGGCGAGCCGGGCCGCGCCGCGGGGCAGGCCGGCGGCCCGGTCGGCTTCGAGGTGCACCTCGATGTCTTCGAGGGGCCTTTCGACCTCCTGCTGGGGCTGATCTCCAAGCACAAGCTGGACATCACCGAGGTGGCCCTGTCCCAGGTCACCGACGAGTTCATCGCCTATATCCGGGCCAGGGCGGACTCGTTCGACCTGGACCAGGCGAGCTACTTCCTCGTCGTGGCGGCCACCCTGCTCGACCTCAAGGCCGCCAGGCTGCTGCCCGCGGGCGAGGTCGAGGACGAAGAGGACCTCGCCCTGCTCGAAGCCAGGGACCTGCTGTTCGCCCGGCTGCTCCAGTACCGCGCGTACAAGGAGGTGGCCGGCGAGTTCGCCGGCCGGATGGCGGCGCAGAGCCGTCGGTTCGCCCGCCGCGTCCCGGTGGAGCCGCGGTTCGCCGGGCTGCTGCCGGAGGTCCTGCTGGGCCTCGGCCCGGCCGAATTCGCGCGGATCGCCGCCGTCGTGCTCGCCCCGCGCCCGGCGCCGGTAGTGTCCACCGAGCACATCCACGTGCCACGGGCCAGCGTCGCGGAGCAGGCCGCGATCCTCGCCGCCCGGCTGCGCCGGGTGCACCGGGCCACGTTCCGGCAGCTGACCTCGGACTGCGCCGGCACCTACGAGGTAGTGGCCCGGTTCCTCGCCGTGCTCGAGCTCTACCGGGAGGGTAACGTCGTTCTGGAGCAGGCCGAGCCGCTGGGGGATCTGTACGTGACCTGGTCGCCCGGTGCGCCCGCGGCAGCCGCGGGCGCACCGGGCGAGGAAGAAGACGGTTAAGAGGAACATGCTTAACGATGGCGACGCGGTGCTCTTCGGCGAAAGCGAACCTGGTCCCAGCCTGGAATCCTGCCTGGAGGCCATCCTGCTCGTCGTGGACGAGCCCGTCGCCGACGTGGTCCTGGCCCAGGTGCTTGAGCGGCCCCGGGATGAGGTGTCGCGCGCCCTGGCCGGGCTGGCCGCGTCCTACGACGAGCAGCGCCGAGGCTACGACCTGCGGCAGGTAGCGGGCGGGTGGCGGTTCTACACCCGGGAAGAATGCGCCCCGGTGGTGGAGCGCTTCGTCCGGGACGGGCAGGAGGTGCGCCTCACCCAGGCGGCACTGGAAACCCTGGCCATCGTCGCCTACCGGCAGCCGGTCAGCCGGTCCCGGGTCTCCGCGGTCCGCGGCGTCAACTGCGACGCGGTGATGCGCACCCTGACCCTGCGCGGGCTGGTCGAGGAGGCGGGCACCGAGCACGAGACCGGCGCGATCCTGTACCAGACGACCAGCTACTTCCTGGAACGGCTCGGCCTGGCCAGCCTGGACGAACTTCCCGACCTCGCGCCATTCCTCCCCGACCAGGCCGAGGAGGCTGCGGAGTCGCGCGATGAGCAGGGGCCGTGACCGCGCCGGCCGCCGGCCGCCCGCGGACCCGGCCGGGCCCGGCGACGGCGAGCGCGACTCGCTGACCGACGTCCCCGGCGGGGTCCGGCTGCAGAAGGTGCTGGCCGCCGCGGGCCTGGGCAGCCGGCGGCACTGTGAGGAGCTGATCGCCGAGGGCCGCGTCGAGGTCAACGGCGAGACGGTGCGCCGGTACGGCGCCCGCGTCGACCCGCAGCATCAGGTGATCCGGGTGGACGGGCTGCGCATCCCGACCCGCCAGGACCTGGTGTACCTGGCGCTGAACAAGCCGGCCGGGGTGCTGACCACGATGTCCGACGACCGGGGCCGGCGCACCGTCGGCGACCTCCTCGGCGACCGGGAGGAACGGCTGTACCACGTGGGCAGGCTCGACTACGAGACCGAGGGCCTGATGCTGCTCACCAACGACGGCGACCTCGCGCACCGCCTCATGCACCCCCGGTACGGCGTGCTGAAGACGTATCTCGCGGACGTGCCCGGCCCCGTGGAGCGTGACCTCGGGCGCCGGCTGACGACCGGCGTCGAGCTGGGGGACGGGGTGGCCAGCGCTGACAAGTTCCGGGTCGTGGAGCGGGCCGGGTCGCGGGCGCTGGTGGAGATCACGCTGCACGAGGGGCGCAAGCACATCGTGCGGCGGCTGCTGGAAGCGACGGGGCATCCGGTGTCGCGGCTGGTGCGGACGCAGGTCGGGCCGGTCTCGCTGGGGAACCTGAAGCCGGGCACGTCCCGCGCGCTGACCACGGCGGAAGTCGGGGCCCTGTACGCGGCCGTCGGATTGTGAGCAGGCGCCGGCCGCTAGCCTTGAGGTGATCCATTACCGAAGGCGAGGAGCGCGAGCTGGTGGCGGTTCGGGCGATCCGGGGGGCCGTGCAGGTGGACGCCAACGAGCGGGCGGACATCCTGGAGGGGACCACCGAGCTGGTCAGCGAGGTGATGACCCGCAACAGCCTGGTTCCCGCCGACGTGATCAGCGTGGTGTTCACCGCGACACAAGACCTGAACGCGGAGTTCCCGGCGCTGGCGGCCCGCAAGATCGGCTTTCATGACGTGCCGCTGCTGTGCGCCAGCGAGATCGCGGTGCCGGGGGCGATGCCGCGGGTGGTCCGGCTGCTGATGCACGTGGACACCGACCGGCCCCGGTCCGCGCTGGAGCACGTGTACCTGCGCGGCGCGGTGGCCCTCCGGCTGGACATCGCCCAATGAGCGAGGCAGAGGCGCCGCTGCGCAGTGCTGTTGTGATGGGGACCGGGCTGATCGGGACGTCGATCGCGCTGGCGCTGCGCGAGCGGGGCGTGCGGGTATGGCTGGCCGACCGGGACCCGGCCTCGGCCCGGCTGGCCGCCGATATCGGGGCGGGCGCCGTGGTCGGCGAGGACTTCGCGGATCTCACCGAACCGGTGGACCTCGCGGTGCTCGCCGTGCCGCCCGCCGCCGCCGGGCCGGCCCTGGCCGCCGCCCAGGCCGCCGGTGCCGCCCGGTGGCACACCGACGTGGCCAGCGTCAAGGGCTCGGTGCTGGCACACGCAAGGGAACTGGGCTGCGACCTGGCCTCCTTCGTGCCCGGGCACCCGCTGTCGGGGCGGGAGCGGTCCGGGCCAGCCGCCGCGCGGGCCGACCTGTTTCTCGGCCGCCCCTGGGTGCTCTGCCCCGAGCCGCAGACCGCGCCGGAGGCCATCGCCGCGGTCACCGCGCTGGTGCGCTGCTGCCGGGCCCAGGAGGTGCGGCTGACCGCCGCCGAGCACGACCGCTACGTCGCCCTCGTCTCGCACGCGCCGCACGTGGTTGCCGCCGCGATGGCGGGCCGGCTGGCGGGCGCCGCCGAGCCCGCCCTGATGCTGTCCGGCCAGGGGATACGCGATGTGACCCGGATCGCGGCGGGCGACACCCGGATGTGGGCGCAGATCCTGGCCGCCAACGCCGGGCCGGTCGCAGAGGTCCTCACCGCGGTGGCGGCCGACCTGGCCGCCGCCGCCGAGGCGCTGCGGGAGGCCGCGCCGGACGGCGCCGAGCCGGGCCTGAAGGCGCTCACCGGGCTGCTGGATGAGGGCAGCGCCGGGGTGGCCCGCATCCCCGGCAAGCACAGCAAGCCGCGCCGTGACGACATGGTCGTGCAGGTCGTCATCCCCGACGTGCCCGGCGAGCTGGCCCGGCTGTTCGCCGCGGCCGGGGACGCCGGGGTGAACATCGAGGACGTCGGCATCGAGCACTCGCCGGGGCTGCCGGTGGGCGTGGCCGAGCTCGTCGTCCGGCCGGAGGCCGTGGCCCGGCTGACCCAGGCGCTGGCGGCCGCCGGCTGGCCGGTCCGCCGGTAGCATCGCAGAGTGACTCAGTGCCTTGTGATCGCGGTGGACGGCCCCGCGGGTTCGGGAAAGTCGAGCGCTGCCCGGGGGGTCGCCACCGGGCTTGGCCTGCGCTACCTGGATACCGGGGCGATGTACCGGGCGCTGACGTGGTGGCTGCTCAGCCAGAACCTGGATGTCGGCGATCCGGCGACCGTGGCCGGGCACGCAAGGCGCCCGGCGATCGAGGTGAGCACCGACCCGGCCAGTCCCCGAGTCACGGTTGACGGCGCCGACGTCACCGGGCTGATCCGCACGCGTGAGGTGTCCAACGCGGTGAGCGCGGTCGCCTCGGTCCCCGAGGTCCGGGCGCACCTGATCGCCGAGCAGCAGAACATCCTCGTCCGTGCCTGCGCGGCGGGCGAGGGAATCGTCGCCGAGGGCCGGGACGTAGGCACCGTCGTCGCCCCGCAGGCCGTGGTGAAGGTGTACCTGACCGCCAGCGAAGAAGCCAGAGCCGCCCGGCGCAGCGCCGACTTGTCCGCCGACCCCGGCGTCACAGCCGCGGTGACCCGGGACGAGCAGAAGCGCCGGGACACCGCCGACGCGCCGCAGTCGGCGATGGCCAGCGACGCCATCAAGCTCGATTCGACCGTCCTGTCCCTGGACCAGGTCATCGGGCTGATCGTCCGGGCAGCCGGGGACCGTGGGTTCCCGCTGGCCAGCCGCCCGGCACGGACCGGCTGACGATGGCCATGCCCGGCGCCGGAGAGCCGCAGGACTCCTCCGCCCCCGTTCCCGTGGTCGCGGTGGTGGGGCGGCCCAACGTCGGCAAGTCCACCCTGGTCAACAGGATTCTCGGCAGCCGCCAGGCGGTCGTCGAAGACACCCCGGGCGTCACCAGGGACCGGGTGGCCTACGACGCCGTCTGGCGAGGCCGGGCGTTCACCCTGGTGGACACGGGAGGGTGGGAGCCTTACCTCGGTGACTCCGCGCACGCCAGCCGCTCGCTCGCCGAACAGGTCACCGCGCAGGCCCGGCTGTCGGTGGTGGCGGCCGACGCGGTGCTGTTCGTCGTGGACGCGGTCGTCGGCATCACCGACGCCGACGAAGCGGTCGCGGCGGTGCTGCGCCGGTCCGGCAAGCCGGTCGTGCTGGCCGCGAACAAGGTGGACGACGCGCCCGGTGAGCCCGCCGCGGCGGCGCTGTGGTCGCTGGGGCTCGGGGAACCGCACCCGGTCAGCGCGCTGCACGGGCGGGGTAGCGGTGACCTGCTCGACATGGTGCTCGCGGCGCTGCCGGAAACCTCCGCGCAGGAGAGCGATGCCGACGCCGGCCCGCGCCGGGTGGCCCTCATCGGCCGGCCCAACGTGGGCAAGTCCAGCCTGCTGAACCGGCTGGCCGGGGAACAGCGGGTGCTGGTTCACGAGGTCGCCGGGACCACCAGGGACCCCGTGGACGAGCTGATCGAGCTTGGCGGGGTGACCTGGCGGTTCGTGGACACCGCGGGGATACGCCGGCGGGCTAAGGAAAACCAGGGCGCGGACTTTTACGCCGGGCTGCGGACGGCGGGCGCCCTGGAGCGGGCCGAGGTCGCCGTGGTGCTGGTGGACGCCAGCGAGCCGCTCGCCGAGCAGGACCTGCGCATCGTGTCCATGGTCATCGACGCGGGCCGGGCGCTGGTCCTGGCCTTCAACAAATGGGACCTGGTGGACGAGGACCGGCGGCTGCGGCTGGACCGCGACATCGACCGCCAGCTGCACACCGCCCGGTGGGCGCCGCGGGTGAACATCTCCGCCGCGACCGGCCGGCGCATCGACCGGCTGGTGCCCGCGCTCGAACTGGCCCTGGCGGGCTGGGAAACCCGGGTGCCGACGGGCAGGCTCAACGCGTGGGTCAGCGACCTGGTCGCCGCGACCCCGCCGCCCGCGCGCGGCGGCAGGCTGCCGAAGGTCCTGTTCGCGACGCAGGCCGGGATCCGCCCGCCGCATTTCGTGCTGTTCACTACGGGGTTCCTCGAAGCCGGCTACCGGCGGTTCATCGAGCGGCGGCTGCGCGAGGAGTTCGGCTTCGAGGGCAGCCCGGTGCACCTGTCGGTGCGGCTGCGCGAGCGGCGGACGGCCCGTGCCGGGCGGGCCCGGGCGCACCACTGACCGCCCGGGCGCGCGGCTTACCCGGGGATCCCGTCTCATACCATCGGTTCGGTGTCAGCACTGGACGAAACGAGGTAAGCGAATGCGTTACCGGCCGGTTGGCGATTCCGGGCTGATGGTCTCGGTGGCCGGGCTCGGCTGCAACAACTTCGGCCGCCGGCTTGATCTCGTGGCGACCAGGGCGGTCGTGGACGCGGCGATCGAGGCGGGCATCACGCTGCTGGACACGGCGGACATATACGGCAACGGGGGAGGCTCGGAGGAACTCCTGGGCCAGGTGCTCGCCAGCCGGCGCGACCAGGTCGTCCTGGCGTCGAAGTTCGGCTTCCAGGACTTCGATATGGGATACGGGACCGCGGCGGGCGGCAAGGGCGGCCGTGCCTACATCAGGCGCGCGGTGGAGCGGTCGCTGCGCCGGCTCCGGACCGACTACCTGGACCTGTACCAGATCCACACCCCCGATCCGGTGACTCCGGTGGCGGAGACCCTGGCCGCGCTCACCGAGCTTGTCGCCGAGGGCAAGGTCCGTTACCTCGGCAACTCCAACTTCACCGGCTGGCAGATCGCCGACGCCGCCCACGTGGCGCGCGCGGCCGGCGCGGTCCCGTTCGTTTCCGCGCAGAATCACTGGTCGCTGCTGGAACGCGGGGCCGAGGCGGAGGTCGTGCCCGCCGCCCGGCACTTCGGCCTCGGCGTGTTGCCGTACTACCCGCTGGCGAACGGGCTGCTCACCGGGAAGGTCCGCAAGGGCCAGCCGCTGCCGCCCGGCGCCCGGCTGGCCAGCCGGCCGGGCTATGTGACCGAGGCGAAACTGGACCGGGTCGAGGCGCTCATCTCCTGGGCCAGCCAGCGCGGGCTCGCCGTGCTGGAGGTCGCCATCGGCGCGCTGGCGGCGCAGCCCGGGTGCGCTTCGGTGATCGCCGGCGCCACCTCACCCGAGCAGGTGAAGGCCAACGCCGCCGCGGCGGACTGGATCCCCTCACCCGCCGAACTCGCCGAACTCGACCAGCTCGTGCCGCCGCCCGGCGCGGAGTGAACCGGGACCGCTAGCGGGCGCGATCCCGCGCGCTGACCTGGGTTCGCGCTCGATAGCGCCGGCCGGGCCCGGCGCGTAGGATCGCACCGTCATGAGCTACCTCACCGGTCACTGGTCGTTCGACCCATTCCTGATCGTGGTCGCGGTCCTGGTGATCTGGCACGAGATCGGCCTGGCCCGGCTCGCCCGGCGGTCCCGGCCGGAGCGCACCCGCCAGCGGCGGCGGCGGTCGTTCCTGTTCTACGCCGGCCTGGCGGTGCTGCTGCTCACCGTCGTCTCGCCCATCGACTACTGGGCAGACGGCTACTTCTTCGTGCACATGCTCCAGCACCTGCTGCTGATGTTCGCCGCGCCGACGCTGGTGGTCGCGGGCGCGCCGTGGCAGCCGCTGCTCGACGGCCTGCCCGGACGGACCGGCCAGGCGGTCACCCGGGGCACGCTGCGCGGCGCCTGGTCCCGGCCGCTGCGCGCGGCGGGCGCGTTCCTGCTGCGGCCGTGGGTCTCGGTGATCCTGTTCAACGCCGTGATGATCTTCTGGCACGTGCCTGCCCCGTTCGACCTGGCCGCGGACAACCAGGCCGTGCACATCTGGCTGATGCACGGCAGTTTCTTCGCCGCGGGCGTGCTGTTCTGGCTGCAGTTCATCCCCTCGCCCCCGTTCCGGCGGCG
The DNA here is from genome assembly GCA_963734725.1 of uncultured Actinomycetes bacterium. GTDB lineage: Bacteria > Actinomycetota > Actinomycetes > Streptosporangiales > Streptosporangiaceae > DASXKD01. The sequence goes on along the minus strand of CAVTIX010000009.1, from coordinate 451,542 downwards.
GATGCCCGACGTGTCCCAGGCGCTCGCCCTGATCGGCACCAACCTGGTGATGTGGGTCCTGGCGATGTCGATGAGCCTATTCACCCAGGCGTCCTGGTACTCGGTGTATGACCATGTTCCGGGGGTCACCCTGCCGCCCTTCGCGGACCAGCAGATCGGCGCCGCGATCTTGTGGGTCTGCGGCGACCTCTGGGCCATCCCCGCGCTGATCATGGTGATGCGCCGGATCATCGGCGCCGATGGCGGTGTGGGCGCGGCAATCGACAAGATCCTCAGCCGTGGCGCCGCGTCGTACTCGTGGGCCGGCGGGGCAGGCTGGTCGCGGTCCCGGAGCATCCGGGAAGACATCGCCGATGAGTAATGCTTTGAGCACTCTTCGTTGATGCCCGGCGCCTGCCGCGCCAGAATGTACGGGCTGCACGGCTGGGCACACGGAGGGCATGGGCGGGCGGCCCGGTGGGCCGCCCGTGCCGTCCAGGTGGCGAGCCGGGTGTAACGGATCAGATCAGGTCCATTCGGCTCGCATGGCGTTCCTCCTTCCCGGGGTCAGCCGTACCGGGCCAGCCAAGAACGGACGGGGCAGCGCTCGCCTTGACAGCAGATTTCCTGGTCTGTCACCATTCGGAGTTAGCTCAGTACTGATAGTTAACCACGAGTAACTCTTGTCCCGCTCAGCACTTTCCGAGAGTTTTCATGATCGCAATCCGCTTGCCGGGCCACACGGTAGGAATTGCCAGCAACCTGGTCAGCTCCTTCCGTTCCTGGCAGGTGTGGGACCTGCCAGAACCGCTCCGCAGCTACGTCCTCGCGGTGCCCGTGCTCTACACCGGATTGCTTGTCTTCGCCGCTACGTCTACCGCCTGGCATACCCGGGATGCGCTCATATTCCTGGCGCTGCTGGCCTGCGGGATCGCGGCGACGGAGGCTAACCGCTCGGTCCGGGAACCACAGGGCACCCTGGCCCGCGACCTGCAGGGCGTCTGGTACCTCGCCATCGCCATTACCCTGCCGACCTGGTACGCGCTGGCGGCGCCGATCCCGTTCGCCGTACACAAGCTGTGGCGGACCCGGCGGATGCTGGTGTACCGGCGGATCTTCAGCCACGGGGTGATCGGCCTGGCCTACGGGCTGGCGTCGCTCACGTTCCACTCCCTGCCCGCTTCGGTGACCGGCACGGCGCCGGGCACCGGCCGCCACGCCCTGTACTGGGTCCTGGCCGTGGCGGCGTGCGGCCTGATCGCCACGGCCGTCAACTACGGGCTCATCCTGGTGGCGATCAAGCTGTCCGACCCGGACGCCCGGGTCCGTGACCTGGTGGCCACCGGGCAATCGCTGACCTCCGACTCACTCGAGCTGAGCCTGGCGGTATCGCTGACGCTCGTGGTGGCCATCAACCCGGCGCTGATGGTCCTTGCCCTGCCGACCGTGGTGCTGTGCCGGCGCTATCTGATGCAGGCGCAGCTGCTCGCCCAGGCCAGGATTGACGCCAAGACCGGCTTGCTCAACGCCGGCGCCTGGCAGCGCGAGGCGGCCGCCGAGTTCTACCGGGCCTTGCGCAGCGACGCTCCGCTCGCCTTGGTGATGGTGGACATCGACCAGTTCAGCAGCGTGAACGAGACGGCCGGGCTGGCGGCGGGCGACCAGGTCCTCCGGGGCATCGCCCGCACGGTGACCCAGAACCTGCAGGGCACCGGCCTGGTCGGGCGGTTCGGCGGGGAGCAGTTCGCGATCCTGCTCCCGCAGACGGGAGAGACCGAGGCCCGGCGGCTGGCGGAGCGCTTGCGTGACCACATTGCCGGGGAGCCCATCGCGATCGAGGACGGGTCACAGGCCGGGTTCGTGTTCCGGCTGACGGTCTCCATCGGCATCGCGGTGCTGGACCGGTCCAGGCGGGCACTGACCGAACTGATCGGCGCCGCCGACAAGGCGCTCAGCGAGGCCAAGACCACCGGGCGCAACAAAGTGTGCGTGCTGCCGGGGTTCGCCGGGCCTGGCTGAACCGCCACGACTCGCCTCAGCGCCCTGGGCCGCCGTCATCCATCTTGATCTTGATGGTGGTGGTGGTGATGATGATGGTGATGGTGGTGCTGGCGGGCCCATGTGTCCGGACTGGGCGCGGGCGACGGCGCCACTCTGGACGGTGCCGGTCTGGGCGCGGCGGGGAGGACCCGCCGGTGCACCGCCGGCGCCAGCGACGGCGGGCGCGCGTGCCGCTGCACGGGAGCGGTGCTGTGCGCGGCCGTGCTCGGCATGGCCGTGCCGAGGGCCGCGGGCGGCAGGCTGGCGCCACAGGTCACCAGGCCGCAGTCGCGGGCCAGTGGGCGGGCTTGCGGGCCGCGGGACAGGGTGAGCAGCGTCATCGCGATGCCGGCCAGCAGGGCGGTCACGACGGCGGCCCCGGCGATCGGGTACCACTTCGGCCGGGAGAAGGGCCTGGGCCGCCGCAAGGATGCCTTCCCGGCCGGCGTCCCGTCGCTGGCGCCAGGTCCATTCGGAGTGGACACGCTGCCGCTCAGCCCCGTGCGCATGAATTCCTCCCGTCGGGCGGTTACGCCCGACCAGCAAACGTACCAAGGCGAAGGGTGAGACTCATGGGAAGAAGGTAAATCGGGCCGCTTCCCTGTCCGGCGGGATGCGGGCAGAGTCTCAGTCATGACGGTGCATCTGGAGACCCGAGCGATTCACGCCCCCGCCGCCGAGCTGAATGGCTCTCGCCCGGTCAGCGTGCCGATCTACCAGACGTCGGTGTTCGCCTTCGACGACGCGGCCGCCTGCGCCCGGGCACTGGACGATCCGGGGGCGGGTTTCGCGTACAGCCGGTACGCCAACCCGACCACGGCCGCGCTGGAGGCCGTGGCCGCCAGCCTCGAGGGTGGCGAGGCGGCCCTGGCCACCAGTTCCGGCATGGGCGCGATCAACGCGGTGCTGCTCAGCTCGCTGCGTCCCGGTGATCACGTGATCGCGCAGCAGTGCCTGTACGGCGGGACGTTCGCGGTTTTCGCGGCGCTGGCCGCGCGTTACGGGATCGACGTCAGCTACGTCTCCGGCCGTGACGCCGCCGAGGTCGCCGCGGCGGCGTCGCCCCGCTCCCGGCTGTTGTTCCTGGAGACCATCGCCAATCCGACGATCGCGGTCAGTGACCTGCCCGCGCTGATCGCGGCCGGTCACCGGGCGGGCCTGACCTGCGTGGTGGACAATACCTTCGCCACCCCCGTGCTGTGCCGGCCCATCGAGCACGGCGCGGACATCGTGATCCACTCGGCGACCAAGTACCTCGGCGGCCACGACGACGTCACGCTCGGGCTGGTGATCTCCGCCCGGGCGCCGGCGCACCGGGCGCTATGGAAGCACGCCGTGGACCTGGGCATCGCTGCGGACCCGTTCGCCGCGTGGCTCACCCTGCGCGGGCTCAAGACGCTGGCGCTGCGGATGGACCGGCACTGCGCGAACGCCGCGCACCTGGCCCGCAGGCTCGCCGCGCACCCGGCCGTGACCCGGGTGCACTGGCCCGGCTTGCCAGACCACCCCGACCACGACACCGCACGGCGTATTCTGTCCGGCTTCGGCGGCATGGTCGCTTTCGACCTGGCCGGCGGGCGCGAGGCAGGGCTGGCCTTCGTGACCGGGCTGCGGCTGGCGGCGCTGGCGCCCTCGCTGGGCGGCGCGGAGACGCTGGTGCTGCACCCGGCCTCCACGTCGCACCGTCAGATGGACGCGGCCACGCTGCGCGCGTCGGGCATCGGCGAGGGCGCCATCCGGGTGTCGGTGGGGCTCGAGCACCCCGACGACCTGTGGGCCGACTTCGAGCAGGCACTCGCGGCTGGGTAACCCGCCGGCCGCGGGATAGCCGGGGCGGGGCGTCAGGCCGGGGCGGATCCGGCCAGGCCGGCGACGGCGCTGCGCCGCTCGACCAGGACCACGTCGCGCCAGCGGCCGTCCAGGTGGCCGATCCGCTCGCGGATGCCCACCACGCGGAAGCCCTCCCGCTCGTGCAGGCGGAGGCTGGCGGTGTTCTCCGGGAAGATGCCGGACTGGATGGTCCAGATCCCGGCGGCCTCGGTGGAGCCGATCAGCGTCTGCAACAGGGCGCCGCCGACGCCCCTCCCGCGCGCCCCGGGGGCCACGTATACCGAGTGCTCCACGACCCCGGCGTACGCGCCACGGCTGGAGACCAGCCCGGCGGCAGCCCAACCGAGCACTTCGCCGGTGTCGTCGGCGGTCGCGACGTGCCGGTGGCCTGGCAGCTTCGCCGCATCGAAGTCCGGCCAGGACGGGGCCTCGGTCTCGAAACTGGCGTCACCCGCGTCCAGGCCGGCCTGGTACACAGCCAGCACCTGGTCCGCGTCCTCGGGGCACATGGGGCGGACGGCAAGCCCGATCGGCCCGATGAACGGGGGCAGCGGGAGAATATCCAGGTCGGGGAGCGGCGCCGCGAGCCCGCCCACCAGGCCAGCGGCGGTGGGGAAGCGGCCCACGCAGGCGGCGTTGATGCGGTAGTAGCGGGCGGTCCCGCGGCGCTCGGCGAGCACGAACCGCACCGCGGCCAGCACCTTCAGGTGCTGCGAGACAGTGGACTGGCCGACCTGCACGGCCGCGACGATCTCGCCCACCTTCATGGGGCGCCCGTGCCGGGCGAGCAGGGACACGATCTTGACCCGGGTGCCGTCGGCAAGCGCCCGGAACCAGGCCGCGTAGTCCTCGGCCTCCGCTCGTGCTACCAATTCCGCGCTGCTCATTGTGCTGCAACGCTAAACAATGATGGGCGCCTGGTCAAAACCCGCGCGCCGGGGCGGCGCGAACGGCGCCGGGGCGGCGCGGGAACGGCGCCACGGGGTGCCCGATGGCCCGCGGTTTCGCCGTCCGGCGGGGAGTCCATAAGCTCACAGACGTGTACCTGCCGAAGCACTTCACCGCCCGGGACCGGGCGGCGGTCGAGGCGTTCGTGGACGGCGCCGGCTCGGCCGACCTGGTTACGTTCGACGGGACCAAGCCGGTCGCCAGCCTGATCCCGATCATCTGGGACCGGCCGGCCGGCGCCCAGGATGGCCCTGGCGCCGGGGAGGACGAGCCCGGGCGGCTGCTCGGTCACCTGGCGCTGGCGAACCCGCAGTGGCGGTCCGCCGGGCCGGAGACGGTGGCGCTGGCTATCGTGCACGGCCCGCAGGCCTACATCTCGCCGTCCTGGTACCCCAGCACGGCGTGGCACGGCAAGGTCGTGCCGACCTGGAACTACGTCAGCGTGCATTTCACCGGGCGGCTGACCGTCCACCGGGATCCGGAGTGGATCCGCGACGTGGTCAGCAGGCTCACCGCCCGGCACGAAGCCGGCCGGCCATCCGCCTGGCGGGTCAGCGACGCGCCTGGTGACTTCATCGACGGCCAGTTGCGGGCGATCGTCGGGGTCGAGCTGGCGATCGCGACGGTAGAGGCCAAGGAGAAGCTGAGCCAGAACCGGAACGCCGAGGACCGGGCCGGCGCGCTCGACGGCCTGCGGCACGAGCCGGGCGCGGGCCCGGCCGCGATCGCGGACCTGATGACAAAGCTGCCCCCGCCGCGCCGGTGACCCGGGCGCTCAGTCCGCCAGCGCCCGCTCCGGCTCCAGTTCGGCGGGCTCATCGGCGCCGGGGCAGCCGGGCGGGAACGACGGGATCGGGCGGCCACCGCACGCCGCGGCCATCACGTCGCCGATGGCCTTCAGCTGTGCCACCTGCTCCGGGGTGAGCCCGTCGAACAGCGAACTCCGCACCTGCTCGACATGCCCGGGGGCACTCGCGGCCAGCGCCGCGTAACCCTCGTCGGTCAGCTCGGCCACCTGGCCGCGCCGATCGCTGGGGCAGTCCACCCGCCGGACCCAGCCACGTTCCTCCAGCCGGGCCACCGCGTGCGAGGCGCGGCTCTTGCTGGCCGAGGCCGCCTCGGCGAGCTGGCTCATGCGCAGCGCGCGCCCGGGGGCCTCCGACAGCCGCACCAGGATCTCGTAGTAGGCCAGCGGCATTCTGGCGTCCCGCTGAAGCTGGGCGTCCACCGCCGTGAACAGCGCGCGGCAGCCAGTCATGAACGAGCGCCACGCGGCCTGTTCCGTCGCGGTGAGCCATCGTGCTTCCCCCATAGCGCCAGTGTACACGAGAAATAGTTGAGCGCTTGACAATGTTACAGGGAGCGTGATAGCTGTTAAGCATTCAATCATTGAACACTCAACCAACCTGGGAGCAGGAGGACGCTATGACCGTCACTGACACCAGCACCCTGACCGGTATGCCCGGCTACGTCGCGGGCACCTGGTCGATCGACCCGGTCCACTCCGAGGTGGGCTTCACCGTCCGCCACATGATGGTGAGCAAGGTGCGCGGCAAGTTCCGCACGTTCTCGGGCGAGATCGTGACCGGGGCCGACCCGCTCGGATCGTCGGTGACCGCGGAGATCGACCTGTCCTCGATCGACACCGGCAACGAGCAGCGCGACGCGCACATCAGGTCGGCCGACTTCTTCGAGGTCGAGACCTACCCGACGATGACCTACCGGTCCACCGGCGTGCGCCGGGACGGCGACGTCTACATCCTCGACGGCAAGCTCACGCTCAAGGGCGTGACCAAGGACGTGGAGCTGGCCCTGGAGCTCAACGGCTTCGGGCCGGACGCCTACGGCGGCACCCGGGCCGGGTTCACCGCCATCGCCGAGATCAACCGGCGCGACTTCGGTGTCAACTTCACCGCGGTCATGGAGACCGGCGGCGCGGTGGTGAGCGACAAGGTCACGATCCAGCTCGAGATCGAGGCGGTGCTGCAGCCCTGACGCACGGGCAGCCGACGACAGCGGGCGGCCGCGGGAACTTCCCGCGGCCGCCCGCCGCGTCTGGGCGGCGGCCCCGCGATCGGCACCTGGGAACCGTCCTAGGATCGGTGAGGAACCGCCCGCGACACGACAGGAGGCCGACGGTGAGAGCCGCCAGTTACGATCGCTACGGCCCGGCGGCCGAGGTGCTGACCGTCCGCGAGGTGGACCGGCCGGTGCCTGGGGCGGGGGAGGTCCTGGTCAAGGTGGTCCTCTCCGGGGTTAATCCCACCGACTGGAAGAGCCGCAGCGGCGCCACGCCCCGGCCTATCGACGGCTTCCAGATCCCGCATCACGACGGTGCCGGGGTGATCGAGGCGGTGGGGGACGGCGTGGATCCGGCCCGGATCGGCCAGCGGGTATGGCTGTGGCTGGCGGCGGCCGGGCGGCGGTGGGGGACCGCCGCGGAATGGACCGTGGCGCCGCAGGACCAGGCGGTCCCGCTGCCCGACGGCGCGTCGCTGGAACTCGGCGCGAGCCTGGGCGTGCCCGCGATGACCGCGCACTGGTGCTTGTTCGCCGATGGCCCGGTGAGCGGGAAGACCGTGCTCGTCGCGGGCGGCGCGGGCGCGGTAGGCCACTACGCGATCGAGCTTGCCGTGCGGGCGGGCGCCCACGTGGCCGCCACGGCCAGCGGCCCGGAAAAGGCGGAGCTCGCCAGGAAGGCGGGCGCGGCGCACGTCGTCAACTACCGCGATCCCGATGCAGCCGACCAGATCCGCGCGGCCGTTGGGCACGTCGATCGGATCATCGAACTCGCGCTCGGCGCGAACCTGGCCCTCGACCTCTCGGTGGTCAAGCCCGGGTCGATGATCGTGACCTATGCCGCGGAACCGGCCGACCCGGTGCTGCCGGTCCGCGCCTTCATGACCGCGAACGTGACGATGCGCTTCGTCCTGCTCTACGGCGTGCCGCGCGGGGCGCTGCGCCGGGCGGCGGAGGACATCACCGCCGCGCTGGCCGACGGCGCGCTGACCGAACTGCCGGTGCACCGGTTCGGCCTGGCCGACATCGTCGCCGCGCAAGAGGCGGCCGAGGCGGGCCCGCTCGGGAAGGTCCTGGTCGCTCCTTAACTCGGGCCATCCCGGGCGTGTCCCGCCAGGGATGTCGTACCGCTGCGCCATCATGAGCAGCGTCCGGCCGGCCCGGTGCGCCCGGCGCCGGCGAAGGCGGTCACGGCGAACGGGGCCACCATGAGGCTGATCCATACGTCCGACTGGCACCTTGGGCGGACTCTGCACGGCGAGAGCTTGGCCGAACACCACGACGCGTTCCTGGGCTGGCTGCTCGACCAGGCGGTCGCCTGCCAGGCCGGCGCGGTGTTAGTGGCGGGCGACATCTACGACCGGGCGGTGCCGCCGCTTGACGCCGTCGCGCTGCTCGACAAGACCCTCGCCGCGTTCGCCCACGCCCGGATTCCGCTGATCCTCACCAGCGGAAACCATGACTCGCCGGTCCGCCTCGGCTTCGGGTCCGCGCTCAGCGAGGCGGCCGGCATCCACCTGCGCACCACCGTCGCCGACATCACCCGGCCGGTGGTCCTGTCCGACGCGCACGGCGAGGTCGGCATCTACGGCATCCCGTACCTGCTGCCCGACGCGGTCATGGACGAGCTTGGCGCCGAGCGCTCGCACGCGTCTGTCCTCGCCGCGGCGTCGGCGCGGGTCCGCGCCGACGCCAGCGCCCGCGGGCTGTCGCGCACCGTCGTTCTGGCGCACGCCCTGGTCACCGGCGCGCAGTTGTCCGAGTCCGAACGAGACATCAGGGTCGGCGGGATCGCCGACGCGCCGGCCGCCGTCCTCGATGGCTGTTGCTACCTGGCCCTCGGCCACCTGCACGGCCCGCAGCGGGTCCCGGTAGCGAGCAGCACCACGACGGCCAGGTACTCCGGCTCGCCGCTGGCGTTCTCCTTCGCCGAGCGCCACCAGACGAAGTCGGTCACCCTCGCCGAGATCGACGGCGCCGGGAACGTGACCACCCGGCTGCTGCCCGCCCCGGCGCCGCGGCCGCTGCAGGAAGCCCGCGGCCGCTTGGCCGACCTGCTCGCCCGCGCCGACGGTGATCTGGCCGGCCTGGCCGGCGCCTGGGTGAAAGCGGTGCTGACCGACCGGGAGCGGCCGGTGGCGCCGATGGAGCGGCTGCGCGAGAAATGGCCGCACACGATCGCGCTCGACTTCGCCCCCGAGGGCGGGCTGACCCGCGCCGACGCCGACCTGGCGCGGCTGGCCCGGGTGGCCGACCCGGTCGAGATCTGCGGCTCGTTCGTGGAGTACGTGGCCGGTGCCCCGCCCGACGCCGCGCAGCTCGCGGTGCTGCAGGATGTGGTGGAGATCGCGCAGCGGGCTGACGACGAGGTGGCGATGGCCTGATGCGGCTCCACCGGCTGCGCCTGGCAGCGTTCGGGCCCTACGCCACCGAGCAGCTGATCGACTTCGACCGGCTGGCGCACGGCGGGCTGTTCCTGCTGGAGGGACCGACCGGCGCCGGCAAGACCACCATCCTCGACGCGGTCACGTTCGCCCTCTACGGCGGCCTGGCCGGCGAGGACTCGGCCGACGACCGGCTCCGCTCGCATTTCGCCGCGCCAGGCGCGCAGACCGTGGCCGAGCTCGAGCTGTCGCTGCGGGGCGTGCGGTACAAGATCACCCGCGGCCCGGAGTACCGGCGGCCGAAGAAGCGCGGCGACGGGTTCACCACCGAAGCCAGTCGGGTCCACCTGCAACGGCGTGACGGCGTGGCCTGGACCAGCCTGTCCGCGAACAAGGCCGAGGCGGGCGAGCTGATCGCCGAGCTGGTGGGCCTCACCCGGGCGCAGTTCACCCAGGTCATGCTGCTGCCGCAGGGCGAGTTCGCCAGGTTCCTGCGCAGCAGCGACGACGTCAGGCGCGCGCTGCTCACCAAGCTGTTCGGCGCCAGCCTGTACGACCGGATCACCGACGAGCTGTGCGCCCGCCGCACCGGGGCGACCCGGGCCAGGGAGCGGGCCGAGCGGGATATCTCCGAAGCCGTGTCGGCGGCGGCGGAAGCGGCCGGCCTCGGCGCCGGGGAGCGCGCGGAACTGCTCGCTGCCACGCGCGCCGAGCAGCAGACCCGCCTCAGGGAACTCGAAGAGGGCCTGGCGCAGGCGCTGGCAAGCACCGGCGCGGCGCTATCGGCGGCAGCGGAGGCGGCGGCCGCCGCGCTGGCCGAAGACGAGGAGGCGAAGCGGCAGGCCGGCCTCATGACCAGGCTGACCGGGGCGCTCGCGGAACTCCGCGACCATGAAAGCAGCCGGGCCGGTCACGACCAGCGGGCCAGGAGGCTGGCCACGGCCAGGCACGCCGAGCCGGTCCGGCCGCTGCTGGAGGCGCTCGGCGAGGCCGGCGCTGCCGTCGGAGAGGCAACCGGCACGCTCCTGGGCCTGGTCCCGGATCCGGGCGCGGACGCGCTCGCGGGCCTCGGCGGCCCGGAGGCGGGCAGGCGGGCCGAGGCCGCCGACATCGAGGCCGCCGCGCTGCAGCACGCCGCGGACGCCGAGCAGGGCTTGCCCGAGCGGGATGCCGAGCTGGCCAGGCTGGAGCAGGAGGCGGCCGGGGCGGAGGAGCACCTCGCCGCCCTGGAGCGGGCCAGGCAGGACCTGCCAGACCGCATCGCCGCGCTGGAAACCCGGCTCGCCGAGGCGAACACCACCGCGGCCGGGCTCGGCCCCGGGTGCCAGCAGCTGGACGCCGCGCGGAAACGCTGCGACGCCGCTGCCCGGCTGGCCGAGCTGGAACCGCGGCTCGCCGAACTGGACACGGCGCGGCAGGAGGCGATCACGGCCCATCAGGCGCTCGTGGACGACCATCAGCGCCTGCTCGACGCCCGCCTGGCCGGCATCGCCGCGGAACTGGCAGCCAGCCTGGCCGAGGGCGGCCCATGCCCGGTGTGCGGCTCGCCCGCCCACCCGGAGCCGGCCCTGGCCTGCGCTAGCGCGGTGTCCGCCGAAGAAGTCGAGCAAGCGCGCCGGCGCCGCGAGGGGGCAGACGCCGAGCGCGGCCGGGCGGAACGCGAGCACGCGGCCCTCGCCGTCGAGGTCGCCGGGCACGCGGCGGTGGCGGAGGGGCACACGGCTGCCAGCCTGGCCGCCGAGGCCGGTGCGCTGGCCGGGCAGGTCGCCCAGGCCGAGGCGGCGGCCGCAGAGGCCGCCCGCCTGGGCACGGATCTCAGCGACGCACGGGCCGAGCAGGAGCAGGTGGCCAGGGAGCTGCGCGAAGCCGCCGGAGCGGCCGCGGCTGCCCGCGCTGAAGCCGGGCGGGCCGGTCATGACCTGGCGGCGCTCCGCGCCGAACTTCGGGCCGCCGCCCAGGGGCATCCGTCGGTGTCCGCGCGCCAGGCGGCACTGCGCGACTCGGCGGCAGCGGGCCGTACACTCGCCGAGGCCCTGGATTCGCTCGCCCGGCGCCGCGCGGCGCAGGCTGCTGCCCAGGCCCGTGCGGCAGCCGCGGCGCAGGAGCGGGGCTTCGCAACCCCCGAGGAAGCCGGCGCCGCGGTGCTCGGCGCCCAGGAGCAGGCGGACCTCGCCGCCGAGGTCCGGTCCTGGGACGAGACGCTGGCCGCGCTCACCGCCGTGGCGGAGCTGCCCGAACTGGCTGGCCTGGATCCTGGGGGCGCAGAACAGTACGCGACCCGCGCGCGAGCGGCCTCGGCGGCGCTGGCCCAGGCCCAGGATGCCGAGCAGGCGGCGCGCAGCGCGCACGAGGCCGCGCAGGTGAAGGCAGCGCGGCTGGGCCATCGGCGCGAAGAGGTGCGCGCCGCCGAGGCCGCCCTCGACGCCCTGGCGGCGGAGACCGACGCGGTGATCCACCTGGCCAGCCTGGCCAACGGGACCGACGGCCACCGGCGGGTCGCACTGACCACCTATGTGCTGCGGCACTGGTTCGGGCAGGTGGTCGCCGCCGCCAACGTCCGGCTGTCGGCGATGTCTTCCGGGCGCTACGAGCTGCGGCGCACCGACGAGGGCAGGACCAAGCGCGACCGCTCCGGGTTGACCCTGGCCGTGATCGACCGGCACACCGGTGAGGAGCGCAGCCCCGCCTCGCTGTCCGGCGGCGAGACTTTCTACACCTCGCTGGCGCTGGCGCTGGGCATGGCCGACGTCGTGCGCGCCGAGGCCGGGGGAGTGGACCTGGACACCCTGTTCATCGACGAAGGGTTCGGTTCGCTCGACCCCGGCACCCTGGACCAGGTCATGGCGGTCATCGACGACCTGCGCGACCGCGGCCGGGTGATCGGCATCGTCAGCCACGTGGCCGATCTGCGGGAGCGGGTGCCGGAGCGGCTGGAGGTGCGCCGCCTCCCTGACGGCGCCTCCGCGGTCAGGGTCGTCGCCTGAGCCGGAATCAACCAGCCCGCGGCGAGGTTGGCACGGACATGGCTGCAGGGCATCAGATCACGATCACCCCCATCGACCGGCACGTCGAGGTCACCGTCGGCGGCGAGAAGCTTGCCTCCTCCGACCGGGCCCTCCTGCTTCAGGAAACCGGGTCACCGGACCGCTATTATCTGCCCGCCAGCGACGTGCGCACCGAACTGCTCAAGCCGACCAGCACCACGACCACCTGCCCCTTCAAGGGCGAGGCCGCGTACTGGTCCGTCGAGGTCGGCGGCGAGGTTCACCAGGACGTGGTGTGGAGCTATCCGGACCCGATCCCGGCGGCCACGCAGATCGCCGGGCTCCTGTGCTTCTGGGCCGAGCGAGGCGCCAGGGTGACGGTTTCCAGTCCGCAGGCCGCGCGCTAGCGGCCCGCCACCCGGCCCGGGTGCAGGTCAGGCGTCGCGCAACCGCAGCAGGACGCCGCCGGTGAGCAGCGCCGCCGCTGCCCATGCGGCCAGCACCCCCAGCCCGGCCCACGGCCCGATCGGCAGCGTGCCGAGGTTCCTGGTCGCCTGGATGGCCAGGCCGGCGTTCGCCGGAGCCCAGCGCTCGATCCGGTGCTGCCACAGCGGGTTCAAGATCACGTTGCCGAGGACCGGGAAGATGTAGAGCAGGCCAAGCACCACCGTGATGGCCGCTGCGGAGTCGCGCAGCGCGGTCGCGGCGCCCAGGCTGAGCAGGGCGATCAGCGCGAGATAGAGCACCGAGCCGGCCGCCGCGCGCAGCGTCGGGCCGTGCGCCAGCGACAGCGGCGCGAAACCGTGTGCGAGGGTGAACCCGTTGCCGGGCTCGAGCAACCAGCCCGCTAGTAGCGAGACGCCAACCGCGACGGCACCCGCCACCAGCACCGCGCCGGCGACCACGGCCGCCTTGGCGGCCAGCAGGGCGGACCGACGCGGCGTCGCCGCGAGCGTGACCCGGATCATGCCCGTGCCGTACTCACTGCTCATCGCCAGCACCGCCAGGGTGGCCACGGCGGCCTGACCGAGCATGACCCCGGTGAGGCTTACCTTGGTCGTGTCCGCGGTACACGAGCCCGGGCACTTCACGATCGCGGCGGCCAGCGCGCTGGCCCCGGCCGTCAGCAGGATCGACGCGGCCAGCAGCCAGGCTGTGCCCGGTGCCGTGCGCAGCTTCGTCCATTCCGCGTGCAGCGTGTGCCTCATGCGTCCCTCCGGCGGAGCAGGAACGTGGCCGCGGCCAGGGCGAACACAGCCCATGCGCACATCACCGCGAAACCGGTCCACGGGGCCAGCGGGTAGCAGCCGTGGTAGGGAATGCAGCCCGTAGTCACCTGTGAGTACCGCAGCGTAGAGGTCTGCAGGCTGAACGCGGCCGCAGGCGTGTAGCGCAGCAGCCACTCCGCCGGGGCCGTCGGCAGGATGACGGCCAGCACCAGCGGGACGATGACGAGCCCCATGACGACGGTGATCGCCCCGGCGCTGCGCCGCAGGATGGTGCCGGCGGCCAGGGCGAGCAGAGCGGTTACCGCGAGCAGCGCGGCGGTGCCGAGCACCACCTGCGCCCCGATGTGGCTGATGAGCGACCAGGCCGGCCACACCGGTGGCTTCCAGCCCAGCGCGTTCAGCTTCCGCACGACGAACGGGAAGGCAACGGCGGCGCCGGCCAGGGCGGCGACGAAGGTCACCGAGCCAATGACGATGGCCTTGGCGGCCAGCACCCGGCCGCGCCGCGGGCTCGCGGCCAGGGTGGTGCGGATCATGCCGCGCCGGTACTCGCCGGTGATGTACACCCCCCCCAGGGCGATGATGGCGATCACGCCGAACAGGGTGCCGAGGAACGCCACCTGGAGCGGGTCAACGATCGGCACGAACGGCGCGATGTCGCCCGAGCCGGCCACGGTGAGCGTACCGCCGGACTGGGTGAACCGCCCCGGCTGCTGCGGCGTGTCCCCGCAGGATGACGCGGCGCAATGCCCGCCGACCTTGGCCGCCAGCTCGAGCGGGCCGACGTGGCCGCCGGTCCAGGCGCTGGCCGGCCAATCTCCCCGCCGGGTGAGGCTGCCGAACACGGCGGTGGCCTGCGTGGCGCTGCTGGCGCCCTGGTCGCCGCCGCCGAAGCTCTGCGAGTCGACGGTGTAGTCGGGCGAGGCGACGAAGAGCCCGGCCTGCACCGTGGCCGGCAGCGCGGGCAGGACCGCGGCGCCGACCGTGGTCCAGTGCCTGCCGTCGGCCGAGGAGTATCCGGTGAGCGTGTCACCCGCGCGGGTCAGCCGCAGCCATCGCGGGGACGCGGCCGACACCTGGCCCGCCGGGCCGGCGATGTCGTGGGTGAAGTCGTATTGCATTCGCACGCCGTGGCCGGGGGTGGCCATGATTGCCGCATACGGCGATCCCGGCCTGGTGCCCGCCTTGACGAGGATCCCGGCCTTGGCCCATGGCTCGGTGCGCGGGGCCTGAGGGAACTGGTGGTGCTTGCGCAGCGGTGGCCCGGTGCCCCGCAGCGAACGGATCGCCACGGTCAGGCTGCCGTTCCCGGCCAGGGGCTGGTGGACGAAGTAGAAGCTGTCGGTGACCGCCTCGCCGTCGGGCCCGGCCGCGACGGTGCTGGCCTCCACCTGGCACAGCCCGTGCGCGCAGACCTCCGGGTTGTTGCTCTTCGCGATGCCGGCCAGGGCTATCGGGGCCAGCGCCGTGGCGGCCGCCGCGGCGAGCATGGCGATGACCCAGCCCCGCATGGTGCGGAACTTGGTCCACTCGGCCGTCAGCACCTGCGCGAAGCCGTCGTGCCCGGCCTGCTGGCTGGAGCGGTACGTTGTCATCGTGGCGGCCATCACGCCTCCCGCACGGCTGGCATGGCGCGGAATTCGACGGCGTCGGCGGTGAGTTCCATGTAGGCCTCCTCCAGTGACGCGCGGTGCGCGGCCAGCTCGGAGAACGGGACGTCGTGGCGGCCCAGCAGTTCCGCGATGCGCTGGGCCGGCATGCCGGAGATGGTGACCGTGTCAATCCCGGTGATCGCGACCGTCGCCCCCTCGTTCGTCAGCACGGCCATCGCCTCGGCCCGCGCGTTGGTGCGCAGCGTGATCCGGTCCCTGGACGCCGCCGCGAGCAAGGCGGCCACGCTGGTGTCGGCGACCAGCCGGCCGCGGCCGATCACCACCAGATGGTCGGCGTTGTCCTGCAGCTCGCTCATCAGGTGGCTGGACACCAGGACGGCCCGGCCCTCGGCCGCCAGCGACCGCAGGAACCCGCGGATCCACGCCGTGCCCTCGGGGTCGAGGCCGTTAAACGGCTCGTCGAACAGCAGCACCGGCGGATCGCCGAGCATCGCCGCCGCGATCCCGAGCCGCTGCCGCATGCCCAGCGAGAAGCCGCCGGCCTTTCGCCGGGCTGCCGAGCCCAGGCCGGCCTGCTCGATCACCTCGTCCACCCGCCTGGCGCCCAGGCCCTGGGAATGAGCCAGCCAGAGCAGGTGGTTGCGGGCGCGCCGGCCCGGCTGCAGTGCCCCGGCGTCCAGCAGCGCCCCGACATGGTGCAGCGGGACGCGCAGGCTCCGGTACGGGCGTCCGCCGATCAGCGCGCTGCCCGCGTCAGCCGTATCCAGGCCCAGGATCACCCGCATCGTGGTGGACTTGCCCGCGCCATTCGGACCGACGAACCCGGTGACCTGCCCCGGGGCTACGGTGAAGGACAGCTCGTCCAGGGCCACGGTCTGGCCGAACCTCTTGCACAGCCCGGTAACTTCGATGGTCGCTTCCATGCCAGGCAGATTAGGGAAGGCCGGGGGTCCCGGTCGTCACGCCGTGGAGCCGTTTTCACCGCCGCTGGCCCGGGGGAGGCGGGGTGCGGCATCCCCCGCACGGGGGATACGGCATTGGCGAGCAAGGGGGACGCCGCCGGCCCGGCCAGCGGAGACAATAGGCGAGGTGGACGCAGTGGGTGACTGGTACGGCGGATGGACCGGCCGAGGGCGGCGGATCGCCGCGGCCCCGCTGGCGCCCGCCGTGGCCGGTGCGCTGCTTGGCGTCCTCGCGGTGGCGGAGACTCTCGCCCGGGCCACGGGCACCGGGATCACTCCTGGCCCGACGCGGGTTGCCCTGGTGCTGGCCGCCCTGGCCACCACGGTCCCGCTCGGCCTGCTGTGGGCGCGGCCCGCCCTCGCCGCCCCGGCCGTCACCGCGGCGGCTGTGGTATCCCTCGCGGCTTTCCACATGCTGACCGTCGCTGGCCTGCTGGCCCAGCTTGCCGCTCTGTACCGGCTCGGCCGTCACGGCTCGCCGGTGCTGGCCGCGGCGACGGCCATGCCCTACCTGGTGGTGGCGCTAGCCCATCCGCTGGACGGCGCGGCGGAAACCTTCCTGATCCTGCTGGCCTCGCTCGCCCCGGTGGCCGCCTGGGCCGGGATCGCGCGACGGGCGCGCAGCGAGGCCGTCGCGCACAGCGCCGCCCGGCAGGTCATCGCCGGTAGCCTGCTCGAGCACACCGCGCGCGGCGAACGCGCGCGCATCTCGAGGGAATTGCACGACGTCGTGGCCCACCACATCTCCATGATCGCCGTGCGGGCGGAGTCGGCGCGGCTGACCACCCCGGGCATGCCCGCGGCCGGGGCGCAGCGGTTGTCCGCGATCGGTGACACCGCACGGTCCGCGCTCACCGAGATGCGGCGGCTGCTCGGTGTGCTGCGTGAGGACGCCCGCGACGACGATGCGGTCGGCCGACAGCCGCAGCCAGGCCTGCGCCAGCTCACCGAACTGCTCGACGTGACCAGGGACGCCTCCGCCACGGGCGCGCGCCTTATCGTCCGTGGCCGGCTGCCCAGCCTGGACCCGGGCGTGGAGCTGGCCGCGTACCGCATAGTCCAGGAGGCCCTCACCAACGCGCGGCGGCATGCCCCGGGCGCCGCGGTAGACGTCGAACTGCATCACACTGGCGACGTCCTGGCGGTGCGCGTCAGGGACAACGGCCCTGGACCGCCCGTCGCCATGCCGGACGGCGGCCACGGTCTGGCCGGCATGCGCGAGCGGGCCACCGCCGCGGGCGGTGAGCTGCGCACCGGCGCGGCGCCTGGGGGCGGTTTCCTGGTCACGGCCCGGTTGCCGGCGAAGGCAGAGGAGCTGGCTGGATGAGTGCGGAGGCGCCGGCAGTGCGGATCGTGGTGGCCGATGACCACCAGGTGGTGCGCGCTGGGTTCGCCGGCCTGCTTGGCACCCAGCCGGATTTCGCTGTGGCCGGCACGGCCAGCGACGGAGCCGAGGCGGTGCGGATCTGCCGGGAACTGCACCCCGATGTCGTCCTGATGGATGTCCGCATGCCGGGCATGGACGGTATCGAGGCCACCAGGCAACTGGCCGGCCTGGTCGGCGGCGGCCCGCGCGTGCTCATCCTCACCACGTTCGACCTGGACGAGTACGTCTACGACGCGCTCTGCGCAGGCGCCAGTGGCTTCCTGCTCAAGGACGTCACCGCGGAGCGCCTGTTCGAGGCGGTGCGCGTTGTCGCGGCCGGTGAGGCGCTGCTCGCGCCGACCGTCACCCGCCGCTTGATCAGCGAGTTCGCCCGGTTGCGCCCGCACACGGCCGCCCCGCCCTCCGATCGGCTAGCCACGCTCACGCCGCGCGAGACTCAGGTGCTCCGCCTGGTCGCCGAGGGCCTGTCCAACCCGGAGATCGCGGCGCGGCTCGTGGTCACCGAGGAGACGGTCAAAACGCATGTGAGCCGCGTGCTGGCCAAGCTGGGACTGCGGGACCGCACCCAGGCCGTGGTCACGGCGTACGAGTCAGGGCTCGTGGTGCCGCGGTCACCCGGCCCGGGGGAGTCAGGCCCGTCCGGGCGGCGCCCATAATGACAGCTGGGCGGGCCCGGCGGCCCGGGTTGCCGTTGGCGGCGGCCCCGAACCAGGGACGGCACGGGTTGACCAGGATGGCGCTGGGCGTGCAGTCCGGTGGGGCCGCCGCCCGCGGCGGGGGCTGTTGCGGTGCCCGGTCAGCAGATAGGCGCCGAGGCCGCCGGCGATGACGATCACGATTGTGGCGAGGGTGATGCCCCGGAACCGCGGCACGACAGCAGCGAGGCCGCTTCCGCCGGGGCGGCCTCGCTGCCATGACAGGGCAGCGTGCGCTGGCCTTCGCTGCGCGGAGGAGGCTCAAGTGAGCTCGCGCAGGTATTGCGGCAGCATCCGGTGCCAGGTGGGCCAGTCATGCTTGAATTCCGGGCCCCAGTTGTCCACCCGGTTCGGGATTCCCTTCGCCCCCAGCGCCTCGGCCATCCGCCACGACTCGCCGGGGTCCTCCCAGTCGCCGGCGCCGGAGGCGAGCACGGCGAACCGCTGCCGGAGCCGGTCCAGTCGCGCGCCATCCAGGCCCGGCAGGAACTGCAGCGGCGCTGAAAAGAACAGGTCCTGGGTCCAGGCGTCCTCGTAGAAGCGCTCGATCCGGTAGGTGCCGCTCATGCCGATGGCCGCGCCGAAGACGTCGGGGTAGCGGCACAGGACGGCCACCGCGTTGAACGCGCCGATCGAGGCGCCGGTGGTGATCACGTCCATGGCCTGGCCGCCGAGGTCCGCGTGGATCGCCGGCGCCACTTCCCACCGGACGCATTCGTGGAACTGGTTGAGCAGCCACAGGCGGTGCCCCATCGGGCTGGTCTTTGCGATCATCGCCCGGCCGGCCACGCTGTCGACCGAGTAGAGCTTGACCCGGCCCTCGGCGAGCAACGGCCCGCAGGCGTCGACCAGGCCGAACCGCTCGATTTCCTCGGCATCCCCGCCGGCCGATGGGAACACCAGCACCGGCCTGCCGTAGCTGCCCCACCGGGCGACGGCGATTTCATGCTGGAGGCGGTCGGAGAACCACCGCTGGGTCGTCTTCACGCGGTCACTCGTAGTAGAACTTCTGCGGGCCGGGGAATATCCATGACAACCCTTCCCGTAGCCGGTCGCGCCAGTTTTCCCAACTGTGCCCGTCCCTGGCTTCGACGTAACGCACGGCCATGCCGGCCGCCTCGAATGTGGGAACCATGGACCGGTTCCTGATGATCAGCGGCTCGTAGACGCCGCAGCTGACAAAGACGCGGTCGGCAACCCGGCGCGGGGCGGCGCGGTACCGGTTGACGAACCGGACCACCGGCTCGAACGCGGGCCCGCCGCCGTGGTCGTGGCCGATATCGGTGAACACGAAGGAGCCGGACTGGAGCAGCAGCGACCCGTAGACGTCCGGGTAGCGGTACGCGGTGGACAGGGCCGAGACGGCGCCGAAGCTCGCGCCCATCAGGCACCGCGCGGACGGCCCGCCGGCCAGCGGGAACTCCGCCTCCAGCCGCGGCACAAGCTCGGCGGTCAGGTACCGCGCGTGCGCCGCGGAGTTCGCGTACTCGACCAGCCGGTCTCCTGGATACACGAAGGCCACGATGATCTCCGCCACGTCCAGCCGGTGGATGAGGTTGTCGAGCACCGTCTGGGCCGACGCGTAGCTGAGGTAGTCACCGCCGTCATGGACGATCATCAGCGGATAGCTGGAGATGCGCCGGAAGCGGGCCGGCAGGTAGAGCGTCACCCGGCAGGCCCGCCGCAGCGCCCGGCTCGGCACGGTCAGCTCGACCAGGGACCCCGGACGCGACTCCGGGTCGGGCCGGGTCCACTCGGGCACCTCGTACCCCCGGGCGTAACAGACCGAGGAACTGCCGAGCGGGCTGTGCGCGAGTCGCGGGTTCAGCGGATCGTTGATGCGCTCGCTCTGCCCGCCACGGGTGACCTCCAGCTGGTACTCGACCCGGGAGCCGTCGGGCAGCTCCAGCACCAGGTACCACAGGTCGGTGCCGTGCAACCGGCGTAGCGGGATGCGCTCGGGCAGCCCGAAGATCCGGTGCACCAGCCGGACCCCGTCGGCCTCGCCGCGGAACAGGAACGTGCACCGGTTGCCTTCGACGATCGGCACCTGATACCGCGCGAGGAAGCGGCTGACGGCGGTCGGCTCGAGCGGCCTGCGCTCCCGGAGCCTGTTGATCGCCAGCTTGCGCCGGATGGCGGCGCGGCCGCTGACGGTGGTCAGGCTGCCTCCAAGGTGGTCACGTGCCCGTCCGCGGCGAGCATCCGGGCGCGGGGCGGGAAGTCACCGTCGCCGGCGATGTCCAGCCTGGTCCCGTTTTCCAGCAGGACACAGCGGGCCGGGGCGAACCGGCGGGCGAAGACGGCCATCCGCGGCGTGTCGTCGAGCAGCAGCCTGGCCCGGGCGTGCGGCAGCGGCACCACGCCGTGCAGCAGGGACAGGCCGCTGCCGAAGATCTCCGGGTGACCGGGTCCGTGCGCGGAGCGGTCGTGGAACAGCACGATCCGCTCGGCGAGCGCCATTGCCCCGGCGGACCACGCGATCACCGGGGAGTGGAGCGCCGCCGCGACGTTGAACAGGTGCAGGGCGTCGGCCAGCACGCCGACGTGCCCGCCGGCCACTACCAGGGCGGCGGCGTCGCCGAGCAGGCCCGCCACCTCGGCGCGGTGTTCGGCGATCACCAGCCGGTCGTGCGGCGCCAGGCCCTGGTAGAACTCGCCGCGGATGGCGTCGGCCCGGCGCAGGTGCGCGGCGTCGAGTTCCCGTACGGATTCGATGGCCTCGGCCAGGACGCCCGACCGGAGCCGGTCGCCGCCGCGCCGGCCGATCGCGTAGACCGCCTGCAGCGCACGGTCGAGGCGCAGCAGGTACAGGTCCTGAAGTTCAGCGAGCAGTTCGGCCAGGCGGCGCTCGCCCACCGCGAACACCGGGTCCCGCTCCTGGACGTCCAGCCACCGCTGGTATAGCCGGAGGTTGACGTCGCGGGCGCCGAGCAGCCTGCCCAGCTCCGCGTCGTAGCCCTCGCGCTCCTGCCACCCGGCGGTGATCGTGGCGACCGGCCCCTCCGGGTACAGCGACGCCGCGACCCCCTCCAGGGTCGGCCTGCGCTGGGGGCCCAGCAGTGTGATTCTCAATCCGTTGCCTCCCTCGCGGGCGCTTCGCTGGCTTCGGGAGGCTGGGTCCTCGCCGCCGGGACACCGCAACGGCCCTGGGGGGCCTTATGCGGCGTTCGGCCCGGCGGCTGCGGCGTTCCCATGCAGCCGGGACTTGACAGGCGGCGTCTCACGATGCGTAAACGTGCAGTGTGCGGCCTACGTCGTCGAGCATGCCGCGCAGCGTGTCGTAGTCCGGGTGGCGCATCCGCACGTAGGCGTTGGCCATGTACCCGGCGGCCACCGGCTGGGTCGCGGTGCCCGGCGAGGGCAGGTGCGCGTCGATGACCCAACCGCCGTACCGCTGCTGGAGGTCCTCGGCTCCGGAGTAGCCGGTGATGGCGCCGTCCCGCTCGGGGCGCAGCGCGACCATCCCGCTGGCGTAACGCCGCGACGGCGCCGCGCCGGTCTCGCCGCGGGTGATCGCGTTCGCCCACCCCAGGTAGATGTCCATGTCGTTGCCCGCGGAGTACAGGTCCCAGGCGCCCACGCCGGGCGGGCGGCAGCCGATCTCGGAGAACTTCAGCCCCTTCGGGCCGAAGAACCACTCCATGTGCGTCGCCGAGGTGCCGATCCCGAGGGCGGCGATGACCCGCCGGCCCATGTCCCGCAGCTCCGCGTACTCCGGCGCGGTGTCGATCCGGTTGGTGGAGACGAACTGCGGGGAGATCCACCGGGTCCGCATGGCTTCGAGCACGTTCGGGTAGTAGTGCGAGACAAAGTCGGCGGCCACTTCGCCGTTGATCGTGATGGTGTCGTAGAAGCCTTCGTGGCCCTCGACGAACTCCTCCACAGCGATCGACTCGACGCCCTGGCCGCCGAACACGCCGAGGGCGTGTTCCAGGCTGGCGGCGTCGTCGGCCCGCATCGTGTCCAGGGCGCCGGCGCCGCTGCGCGGCTTGAGGATCACCGGGAAGCCCACCTGCTCGGCGAACGCGATCACCTCGGCGGCGGTGCTCGCCCCGGCCGAGGCGGCGGTCGGCACGCCCGCCGCGCGCAGCGCCTGCTTCATCGACGGCTTGTCCCGGCACAGCCAGGCCGTCCGCACCGACGTCCCCGGGATGGTGCAGGCCTCCCTGACCTGTGCCGTGGGCAGCGTGTGCGCCTCGATCGTGGCCTCCAGGCGGTCCACCCACAGCTTGTCCTGCACCCAGCGGACCGCGGCCGTCATCGCCCCGACGTCGGTGACCGACCGCACCTGCTCGTAGTGGTGCAGCCAGCCCTTCAGCTCGCCATCCAGCGCGTCGGCGGGATACTCGCCGATGCCGATCACGGTCGCACCGGACGCGGCCAGCGCCCGGGCGAAGTGGCGCTGGTTTGACGGGAAGAACGGCTCGACGAAGACCACGTTCATGCCTGGAAGCCTAGCCGTAGCGGATCTTCTTCCCCAGCCACGGCCGTCACCTTGTACCCGACTGGCGCTCCCGTAGCGGGGTATCCACCCAGGCATGATGCTTGTCGGCTTTGTGGCGCCCTACCTGCTCGACGCGACGACGCGGTTCGCCGAGGCCACCGCCGGGCTGCCCGGCGTGGATCTCGCATTGATCACCTGCGAGCCGGCCGACCGGCTGCCGGAACAGCTCCGGCGCCGCCTCGCCGCGCACTGGCGGATCGACGATCCGCTGGACACCGCGCAGATCGCCCGCGGCGTCGAGGCGGTGAATGAGCACGTCGGCCGGGTGCAGCGGCTCATCGGGGTGTTCGAGCACCTGCAGGTGCCGATCGCCCAGGTGCGTGAGCAGTTCGGCATCCCGGGCATGGACGCGGCGACCGCGCACAACTTCCGCGACAAGGCGCAGATGAAGTCGGTGCTGCGGGCCGCGGGCGTGCCCTGCGCCCGGTACCGGCTGGCCGAATCGGCCGCCGCGGCGGCCAGCTTCGCCGACGAGGTCGGCTACCCGCTGGTGGTCAAGCCGCCCGCCGGGGCGGGAGCGAAGAGCACGTTCCGCCTCGATGACTCCGGCGACCTGAAGGTCTGGCTGGACGCCGCCCCTCCGGGCCCGGGCAGCCCGGCGCTGCTGGAGGAGTTCCTGACCGGCGAGGAGGGCTCCTACGACAGCGTGATGACCGACGGGCAGGTCATCTGGGACTCGGTCTCCCGCTACCTGCCCACTCCGCTGGAGGTGCTGCGCAACCCGTGGATCCAGTGGGCGGTGCTGATGCCGCGGGACATCGGCGGCCCCGAGTACGAGGCCATCCGGGCGATCGCACCGACCGCGCTGCGCGCGCTCGGGCTGCGCACCGGGCTCACCCACATGGAGTGGTTCCGGCGCCCGGACGGCACGGTCGCCGTCTCCGAGGTCGCGGTGCGGCCGCCGGGCGCCCAGATCAGCTCGATGCTCTGCTACGCGCACGACTTCGACCTGTACGCCGCCTGGGCACAGCTGATGGTCTACGGGACCTTCACCCCCGCCGAACGCGCCTGGTCGGTGGGCACGGTGTTCCTGCGCGGCCAGGGCAGCGGCCACGTCAGGGGGGTGCACGGCCTCGGCGACCTGCCACCGGAGGTGCGCGCCCTTGTCATCGATTCCCGCCTCCCGCAGGCTGGTCAGGTGTCCTCGGCCAGTTATGAAGGCGACGGATACGTGATCGTGCGGCATCCTGAGACCGCCGTCGTCATCGACGCGCTGCGGCGGCTGGTCACCACCGTCCGAGTGGAGCTTGGCCCATGAACATCGTCATGATCTCCCCCGGGTACCCGGCCGAGATGGCCTTGTTCGCCCGCGGCCTCGCCGCCGGGGCCACGGTCATCGGGGTCGGCGACCAGCCGGTGCACGCCGTGCCGCAACCGGCCCGCGAGGCGCTGGCGCACTACGTCCGCGTCGGCTCGCTGGCCAACGGGGACGCGGTGAGCGCGGCCATCCAGGACCTGGCCCGGCACGTGCACATCGACCTGGTCGAGTGCCTGTGGGAGCCGTACATGCTGCTCGCCGCGCGGCTGCGCGAGGAGCTTGGCCTGCCCGGGCTGACCATGCGGCAGACCATGCCGTTCCGCGACAAGGAGCTGATGAAGGCGGTCCTGGACGAAGCCGGGCTGCGCACGCCGGGGCACCACAGCACGGACACGGTCGCGGGGGTGTGGGCGGCCGCGGAGCGCCTTGGCTACCCGCTCATCGTCAAGCCGATCGCCGGCGCCGGCTCGGCGGACACCTACCGGGCCGACTCGCCCGCCGACCTCGACGCGATCCTGCCGATGGTCCGGCACGTGCCGCAGGTCATCGTGGAGGAGTTCGTCGACGGTGAGGAGTTCACCTACGACACCATCTGCGCCGGCGGGCAGGTGCTGTTCGAGAACATCTGCTGGTACCGCCCCCGCCCATTGCTCACCAAGCTGCATGAATGGATGAGCCCGGTCACCATCTCGCTGCGCGACCTGGACGCGCCAGACCTGCAGGCCGGCCGGGCGCTCGGCGTCGCCACCGTGAAGGCGCTGGGCTTCCGCGACGGGTTCACCCATATGGAGTGGTACCGCAAGGCCGACGGCGAGGTGGTGTTCGGTGAGATCGGCGCCCGGCCGCCCGGCGGGCGAATGGTCGACGCGATGAACTACGCGACCGACGCGGACGTGTTCGCCGGCTGGGCCGAAGCGATCACGCACGGGCGGATCACCCAGCCGGTGCAGCGGCGCTACAACGCGGGCATCATCTTCAAGCGTGCCGACGGCGCCGGCCGGATCACCGGGTACTCGGGGCTGGACCGCCTCATGGCGGAGTTCGGCGAGCACGTCGTGGCGATCGACCTGCTGCCCGTGGGCGCCCCGCGGCGCGACTGGCGCGCCGTCACCATCTCCGACGGGATGGTGGTCGTCCGTCACCCGGAGCTGGCCAAGACCGTGGAGATGACCGAGCGGTTCGCCGCCGAGCTGCACCTGCACGCCGGGTGACCCAAGGCGCGCCGGGCGGCACGGTAGCGTCCGGGGTATGTCCTCACCGGGCCCGGGGAACGGGCGGCTCGCGGCCGCGGTCCGGGACGCGCTGCCCACGGTCCGTAGCGATCTGGACCGGCTGGTGCGGATCCCCTCGGTGTCAGCGGATCCGGCCGCCGAGCCGCACCTGCGCGCCAGCGCCCGCGCGGTGGCCGCGCTGCTGCGCGCGGCCGGCCTGCCCGAGGTCGAGGTCGTCGCCGTCGCCGGCGGCCAGCCGGCCGTCCTGGGCCACCGCCCCGGCCCGCCCGGCGCTCCCACCGTCCTGCTGTACGCGCACCACGACGTGCAGCCACCGGGCGACGCCGCTGCCTGGGACAGCGACCCGTTCCTGCCGAGCGAGCGGGACGGCCGGCTGTACGGGCGCGGCGCCGCCGACGACAAGGCCGGCATCGCGGTGCACCTGGCGGCGCTGCAGGCACTCGGCGATCGGCTCCCGGTCGGGGTCACCGTGCTCGTCGAGGGCGAGGAGGAGATCGGCTCGCCGACGGTGGCTGGGTTCCTGGCCGCCTACGCCGACCGGGTCCGGGCGGACGTGCTGGTGCTCGCCGACTCGATCAACTGGGCCACCGGGATTCCGTCGCTGACCACCTCGCTGCGCGGCGGCGCCAACGTCACGGTGGAAGTGCGGGCGCTGCGCCAGGGCGTGCACAGCGGGGCGTACGGCGGCCCGGTGCCCGACGCCCTCACCGCGCTGTGCCGGCTCTTGGCGACGCTGCACGACGAGCGAGGCGACGTGGCGGTCGAGGGCCTGGTCCGCGGGAGCGCGGATCCGCTCGGCCTGACCGAGGAGCGGCTCCGGGCCGATGCGGGGCTGCTGGACGGGGTGCACCTGATCGGCACGGGGAACCTCACCGAACGGCTCTGGGCCCGCCCCGCGATCGCGGTCATCGGCCTCGACGCCCCCGCGGTCGCCTCGGCCTCGAACACGCTCATCCCGGCCGCCCGTGCCAAGGTGAGCCTGCGGGTAGCCCCCGGCGACGACGCCGCCAGGGCCCGCGAGGCCCTCGTTTCGCATCTGAAACAGCGCGCGCCGTGGGGCGTGCAGGTGACCGCGGCGCCCGGCGGGACGGTCGCGCCCTTCTCCGCTCGGACCGGCGGGGAGGCCTACTGGGCCGCCCACGCCGCCCTCGCCGCCGCGTGGGGGAAGCCCGCTGTGGACATCGGCGTCGGCGGCTCTATCGCGTTCGTCACCGCCTACGCGGCGGCCTTTCCCGATGCCGAGATCCTCATCACCGGGGTCGAGGACCCCGATACCCGGGCGCACGGCGCGAACGAGAGCCTGGACCTGGCGGTGTTCGGGCGGGCGTGCCTGGCCGAGGCGCTGCTGCTGCGCCACCTGGCCCAGGGCGCCTAGGAACCCGGTATCCGTCACCCGGCCCGAGCGGCGGGTCCGCGATCGCCGGGGGCCGGTAGGCGCGTCACCGGTGGCCCTTCAGGCTGACGTGGTGGACGTGGGCCTGGAAGGCGCCGGACCGATTCCTCGGCAGCCTGGTGAACCAGACCAGGACGTAGCGGCCGCGCGCCGGGCGGGCGAGGTGGAGCCGCACCACTCCGCCCGTGCCGGATGCGTGGGCGACGGCTCGCATGTGGGCCAGCGCGGGCCTGCTGCCCACGCGCAGCTGGAGAGTGGCGCCGGCGGTGTTGCCGAGGTTGATCCGCGCCCTGGTGATGGTGACGGTCCGGCCCATGTTCAGCAGCAGGCCGGTGCCCGGGTACAGGTTGCCGAAGCGGGCCGAGGTGTACCAGTCGCTGTGCCAGCCTGCCGCGTGTCGCCGGCCGAGGACCAGGTGGGCAAGCTGGGAGTTGTCGCCGCCGTTCGGACCGAACGCCGTCGCCCGAGCCGGTGCCAGCGACTGGGCCCGATGGCCGGGCGTCGGGGACGGCGCCTGTGAAGTGCTGACCTTCGCGGCCGGTGACGGCGCCACCGCTGGATAGCTGGCCCTTGCCGCCGGGCTGGGCCGGCCGTGCCCGGCAGTGTGGCCGACCGCCGCATGAGTTCCCGCCGCAGACGGAGCGGGTGCGCGCGGCCCGCCCGCCAGGAGGCGCAGCGCCACGAAACCCAGCGTTACCACCGCCAGTGCCAGGCCCACGAACACGGCCCAGTTCACCGTCCGGCGCCGCCCCTGGTGCCCGGACGCCACCCGGTTGCCTGCCACGCCCGGGCTAACCTTGTGCCAGGCTGGCGGGCCCGGCCCCGTTGCCCGGGCCCCGGGTCGGCCCGGCCGGTGCCAGTGCCCGGCGTGTGCCGAGGTGGCCAGCAGTTCGTCCAGGCTGACCGTCCCGACCGCGCCTGGTGCGCGGTGCCGCGTGTCGTACTCCTGGATCAGCGGCTCGGGGTCGGCGCCGACCACCTTGGCGATGGCGCGGATGTGCCCCCGCGTGTAGAAGTCGCCGCCGCACTCGGAGTAGTCGTCTTCCTCGATCTTCCTGATGATCGTTTCCCTGATGCGGGTCTGCAGGCTGACCTCGGCCACGGTCAGGTCGGCCTGGCGCCTCGCTTGCGCCAGGGTTTCACCGATCGGCACGCTTCGCCTCCACTGCTCTGCCGCCGCATTCACGCCCCGCCGCACTCACCGCTCGCCGCGAATGGGTGGTCCCGCTATTTCCTTGCCCCCATGGCCGCCACGGAATCGGCATCCCCGTACCCGAATCCCGTCAAGGAGCATCCTCCTCTAGAGTGATGAGCGGTGAGCGCAGGAGTCGACGAGGCGAAGCAGGCGATCCGCAGGCGGGTATGGGATCTGCTGGTAGCCGAACGCGTCGTCGAGCGTGGGGTGCACGGATACATCCCGGCCTTCGTCGGGGCCGAGGCTGCCGCGGACCGGCTCGCCGGGCTGACCGAGTGGCGGGCCGCCCAGGTCGTCAAGGCCGTCCCGGACCGCGCCCAGCAGCCGGTACGGGAACGGGCGCTGCGGGACGGGAAGCTGCTGTACGTGGCGGTGCCCAAGCTGGCTGCCGAGCTGCCGTTCTTCGTCCTTGATCCGGCGGGACTCGCCGCCGCACCCGCCGAGGCGGCAACCAGGGACCACGCGGCCCGCCACGCCCGGAAGGTCGCCGTCGAGGACATGCGCCGGGTCAACGTGGTGGTCTGCGGCAGCGTCGCGGTGAACCGGCGGGGCAGCCGGCTGGGGAAGGGCGCGGGCTACTCCGACATCGCGGTCGCGCTGCTCCAGGAGGCCGGCCGGATCGGGCCGAGCACCGTGATCGTGACGACCGTCCACCCGCTCCAGGTGATCGACGATGCCTTGCCCGAGACCGAGCATGACTTCAGCGTCAACCTGATCGTCACGCCGGACGAAGTGATCGAATGCGAGCCGCAGCGGCGCCCGACCGGCCTCTACTGGAACAACCTGACCGCCGCCAAGATCGCGGCGATCCCGGTGCTCGCCGCGCGGGCCGCCGCCATGCGCGCCTGACGCCTGCCACCGTCATCCAGCGCAGCCCAGCCGCCTCGGTCTGATCTCGTGAAATGGTGAAGGGGCCGGTTGATTCCGGCCCCCTTCTTCCGGTCCGGGTTCCGGCCTGAGCCGGGTCCCCGTCCGGGTTCAGTTGGTGATGGTCAGGCTCGTCGATTCACAGGGGCTGTTGCCTGTCACGTTGGGATCGGTGCTGGTGAAGGTACTCAGGGTAGTAACGGTGGCGTGCCGGGAACGGGACTTGGCGCTGGCGCTGATCACCGCCCGGGTGGTGGCCCCGGCTTCTAAGCTGTCCACGCTGACCTGGTGGGCCGACACCACCCTGGGCGCCGACCTGGGCGCTGCCTCCACCGACGACATCTACGCGGCGATGGACTGGCTGGAGCGCCGGCAGGAGCAGATCGAGAAACGGCTCGCGGCCCGGCACCTGGGCCTGGGGGCGAACCCGGCGCGGATGGCGCTGTTTGACCTGTCGTCCTCGTGGATGGAAGGCACGCACTGCCCGCTGGCCGCCCGGGGCTACTCCCGGGACGGCAAGAAAGGCAAGCTGCAGATCGAGTACGGGCTGCTCACCGACCCTGCGGGCCGCCCGGTCGCGGTGCGGGTCTTCCCCGGGCCACCGGCGATCCGGCCGCGTTCACCGAGATCGTGCAGGTCATCCGGGACAAGTTCGGGCTGGCCGAGATGGTCATGGTCGGCGACCGGGGGATGATCACCTCGGCCCGGATCGAGGCGCTGAACGCCACAGACGATGGCGGCGGGCCGCCCGGCGGCGCCTATGGGTGGATCACCGCGCTGCGCGCCCCGGCCATCCGCAAGCTCATGGCCGAGGACGGCCCGCTGCAGCTCAGCCTCTTCGACGAGCAGAACCTGGCCGAGATCACCAGCCCGGACTACCCCGGCGAGCGGCTGGTCGCCTGCCGCAACCCCGCCCTGGCCGCCGACCGGCCCGCACCCGCGGCGAGCTCCTGGCCGCCACCGAGAAGCTGCTGGCCCCGGTCATCGCCCGCGTCGCCGCGGGCAGGCTCACCGGCGCCGCCGAGATCGGCATGGCCGTGGGCAAGGTGATCAGCAAGTACAACACCCGCAAGCACTTCACCATCGAGATCACTGATACCAGCCTGGCCATCACCCGCAACCAGGCCCGGATCGAGGAGGAAGCCGCCCTGGACGGGTTTTACGTGCTGCGCACCCCCGTCCCGGCCACCCAGCTCGATGCGCCCGGGGTGGTCACCGCCTACAAGAACCTCAAATATGTCGAGCGGGACTTCCGGTCGCATCAAGGCCGACGACCTGGACCTGCGGCCCATCTGGCACCGCCTGGAAGACCGCGTCAAGGCGCACGTGCTGATCTGCATGCTCGCCTGCTACCTCACCTGGCACCTGCGCCGCGCCTGGGCGCCGCTGACCTTCACCGACGAGGACCCGCCCGCCTCCGCCGACCCCGTGCTCCCGGCCACCCGGTCGGCCCGCGCCGCCGCCAAGGCCTCCCGCCAGCACGACGAATACGGCCGCTCCTACCGCAGCTTCCGCGGCCTCCTGGCCCACCTGGCCACCCTCACCCGCAACCAAGTCCGCTTCGCCGGCGCCAGCGCCACCGTGCCTATGCTCGCCGAGCCGACCAGCGCCCAGCGCGAGGCATTCGACCTCATCGGCGCCCCCATCCCGCTCGCCTTGAAGTAGCCAGAACACCCAGGCGCCCCTGGCAGCCAAACCGCCACGTCAAGCCCAGCAAATCCCCTACCCAACCGGGCGCAACTTCGGGCTAGTCTCCGTATCCCCTGCGGGGGACGCCGCGACGGCGTGAAAATCGGGGGCGGGTTGTCCGCCGACGCCGGTACTTTTCTGGGACGTGAGCCCGCGGGCTAGTCTGGCGCGGGGTCTTGACCTACGGGTCGCGCACTGTTGCCATGAGCACGCCGGTCAGACTTCGGTTTACCGACCGGGACCCCGCGGGCATCCCTTGTCGCCTGTCCGGTAGTGATGGCATGCAAGGAGATGGTCGCGGTGATGGAACCGCAGGAGGTCGAGGACGAGGGGTACGAGCAGATCCTGGAGCGGGTGGCCGCGGTCGATGTGGCCAAGGCGTCGGGGATGGTGTGCACCCGCGTCCCGCGGGAGGGCCAGCCGGGCAAGCGCCGTACCCGGGTGTGGCAGGTGGACGCGACCACGAACGCGATCCTGGAGCTTGCTGATCACCTGGTGGCCGAGGGAATCGAGAAAGTCACCCTGGAATCGACCTCTGATTACTGGCGAATCTGGTTCTACCTGCTGGAAGCGGGCGGACTGGAGGTGCAGCTGGTCCGGGCGCAGGACCTGAGGCAAGCGCCCGGCAGGCCCAAGACAGACAAACTCGACTGCGTGTGGCAGGCCAAGTGCACCGAGCGGGGGCTGCTGCGGCCCTCGTTCGTCCCCCCGGCCGAGATCCGGCAGCTGCGCGACTACACCCGGCTGCGGACCGACCTGACCCGCGAGCGCACCCGGCACTACTCGCGGCTGGAGAAACTGCTGGAGGACGCGCTGATTAAGGTCTCAGCCGTGGCCAGCAAGCTGGACACGCTATCGGTCCGCGACATGCTGGAGGCCCTGATCGCCGGCGAGCGGAACCCGCACGTGCTGGCCGGGCTGGCCCGCGGCAAGATGAAGGCCAAGCACGACCGGCTGGTCGAGGCGCTGAACGGGAAGTTCGACGACCATCACGGCGAGCTGGCCCGGATGCTGCTGGACCAGATCGACGCGCTGACCGCCCAGATCGGCAAGCTCACCACCCGGATCGAGGAGCTGATCGCCGCGATCCCCGCCGCTCAGGGCATCGACGCCGACGGCACCACCGGCCCGGCCGCCGGGCACGGCGAAGGCGCGCCAGTACTGCCCGCCGTCGGCCGCCTCGACGAGGTCACCGGCATCGGCCGCGACGCCGCCCAGGTGATCATCGCCGAGATCGGGCTGCACATGAGCGTCTTCCCCACTCCCGGCCACCTGGTGTCCTGGGCCAAGATCAGCCCCCGCACCGTCCAGTCCGGCCCCCGCAGCCGCGCCGGGCACACCGGCAAGGGCAACCCCTACCTCAAGGGAATCCTCGGCGAGGCCGCCGCCGCGGCCGCCAAGACCGACACCTTCCTCGGCGAACGCTACAGGCGCCTGGTCAAGCGGCGCGGCAAGCTCAAAGCCCTGGTCGCCATCGCAAGATCCATCCTGGTCATCGTCTGGCACCTGCTCGCCGACCGCACCGCCCGTTACAGCGAAGAATTCGTATGCCGTTTTTTCGCTGTCAGTTACCAGATACTTACGTTACGCGCGCGGTAGTAGCTGCCGGACAAGCCTCGGCGGCGTAGTCGAGGTAGCGGCGGAGGTGCTGCACGCCGTCGCCGGTGACGGATTCGGGGATATCGTCGGCGCGGATGCTGCTGACGATTTCGGCACGGTAGCGGGCACGGGTGATGGCCACGTTGAGCAGGCGCCACCCGGCTGGTCCCCTCAGCGGGCCAAAGTCCTTGGTGACCTGGCCCTTCTCGTCTGGCCCGTAGCCGACGGACAAGATCAGCACGTCCCGTTCGTCGCCTTGCGCGGCCACTGCGCTCTTGACGAAGAACCCGCGCAGCCGGTCGGCGCTGAAGAACCGGTCCAGGCCGGGGTGCAGCTTGCGGGCCTTGCCGACGGCCGTCTCGATGGCCTCGGCCTGTGCCTCGCTGAACGTCACCACGCCCAGGCTGAGATCCGGGCGGTTGGTGTAGTGGTAGATGACCCGCTGCGCCACGCGGGCGGCCTCGCTGGGGTTGTCTCGCGCGGTCGGGCCCCGGTAGGTCCCCTCGGCATAGAACAGCTCGATACCGGCTTCCGGCCCCCCGCTGGCTACCGGTCCGCCGCCGGGCACGGGGCGCAGGCAGCCGTCGTAGAACGCCGCGTTGGGAAACGCGATCAGCGCCTTGTGCTGGGACCGGTAATGCCAGGGCAGCGCGAGATCGCCGAACACACCGGATCGCTTCGCGATATCGAAGACCGACTCAAGATCGGAGGTCCCTTCGATTACGGCCGGCCACTGCTCGCCATCGCCTGAGGCAATGCTGCTGCAGCCGCCGGCCGGTGGCAGTTGCCTCTGGTCCCCGGCCAGGATCACGGAATTGGCCCGGTATATGCCATTGACCGCATCGGCCGGGCTGATTCGGCTGGCCTCGTCGAAGACAACGACATCGAAGCTCAGGCCGGCCGGGAGGTACTGGCTGACCGCCAGCGGGGTCGTCAGTATGCACGGCTTGACTACCTGGATGAGGTGGCGGGCCTGGTCGAGAAGCTCGCATGCCGGCATGTGCCCGGTTTTCTTGGCTGCCTCCATGCGGATGAGGGCGGACTCGGTGGTGTCGTTGCGCGGGCGCCGGCGATTGCAAGCGCCGATGACGTCTTCGGCTGCTGCCGTGATCAGGGCTCGGTCCAGCTGCTGGTACCTGTTGACCAGCTTGTCAGGGCCAGCGGTCCGCAGGGGGGCGAGAGCCGGGTCGCTCCGCAGTTGGTAGTCAGCCCATTCCTGCAGAAGCGCGCGCTCGAGCACCT
Source organism: uncultured Actinomycetes bacterium (assembly GCA_963734725.1). Taxonomy (GTDB): domain Bacteria; phylum Actinomycetota; class Actinomycetes; order Streptosporangiales; family Streptosporangiaceae; genus DASXKD01. The sequence continues at coordinate 418,490 of CAVTIX010000009.1, read as the reverse complement.
GGGGGACCCGGGCGGGCTCGATTCGTTCTGCCATGCAGAAGTCAATGGCCGCAGCCATGCCGTGGCCGGCCAGGGAGGCGCGGGCCGCCTGGTAGGCATGCCATACGTCGCGCCCGCCTGGGTCGTTGAACATGGCCTCGAGCAGCTGATAGCCGGCCGAATAGTGGTCGAGTTCGGCCCCGAGTCCCGGGCGGCGCTCCGGGCTGAACGCCGCCAGCAGTGCCGCGCATGCTTCCTGCCACGCGTCGGCGGCTTTGGCCAGACGGTCGGCTGGCACAGCGCTTTCGACCGCGTCGAGGTATGCCGGGGTGAGCGGCCCGGATCCCCCGGTGATCATCGTGCGCAGGCGGCGCGCCCACTGCAGGGCGTCCCGCAGCGCCATGACGTCGGTCGCGGCGCCCGCGTAGAGTTGCCCGCACACGTCCTGGAAGATCGCATCCCGCGCGGCCAACTGCGCGCGCGCAGTCTCCGCCGTCTCCCGCAAGGCGACCAGTTGGCGGGCCTGGCCGAACGTGAGAGGCCTGCCCGCAACCTCATCGAGCGAACGGGTGAACTCGCTCGCCGCGCGCAACGGCACGAGGTGGGCCCGCAGCCATCCGATCGCTTCCCAGATGGCGCCGTCCTGCAGTTCCGGCCGCGGGGCGATCGCGGGCGGGGACGCCAGCGCCGCCTGCCAGGCGGACAGGTACTGGCTCGCCTCCGTCACAGTGCCGCTCACGGCCCCGTTCGGCGCCGCTTCCCGGGAGATGTAGTCAGCGGCCCGCGAAAGGTCCTGACCGCGCGCGCAGCGCACGGCGGTGGCCGCATTGGTGAGCGCCCGGTCAAGCCGGATGAAGTCGGTGGCCCGCCCGGCGTAGTGGGGGCCGAGCAGCGCGGCGTGCCTCGATTCGGCGGCGGCAAGCGCTTCCGCCGCGTTCTTCCACGCGGCGGCGAGCCCGAGCTGCCCCTGGGCCGTCTCTTCGGCCGTCCCCTCCCTGGTGAAGGCCGCCACAACCCGTTTGTCGGCCCGGTAGGCCGCGGAGATCTTGCCAAGGCCCTGATAGTCGTTCGCAAACCGCGTCGCCAGCCCGGTTACGTCCTGGCGAAGCGCGTCGGGGGTGAAGTAGCTGCGGGCGGCGGCTTCCGCCTCGGCCAGCGCGCGGTGGGCATCGTAGAGGGCCTGCGCCGCATTGCTGGCGGCGCGCTGACCGGCAACCGAGAGCCACGCTCGTTCGGGCCGGTCGAGTTCTCCGATGAGCCGGGCGACGGTCAACAGATCATTGGCGTTGGAGAAGGTCACCGGGCGCTGCAAGCCGAGGGTGGCGGCCAGCCCGGAGATCGTGCCGAGCCACCTCTCCAGCAGGTCAGCAGTGGCCGAGAGCTCCCGTGCCAGCCTGACGATCTGTTCGGCGCCCAGGCTGCTGACATCGACGCAGGCAGGCTTCAGCGCGGCCAGCGCCGTGCCGTCGGCTGCGGGCAGCGCCGTCCGCTGCGGTATCGCCGACCAGGGAACTCCGGCCGCCTGGGACGCCTGCGTCTCACGGGCGGCGATCGCGGTGAGCGCGCTGGTGACCTGGCTGACTGCCGCGTCCACGGCGTCGAGTGAGTCCATTGTCAGCCATTCGTCCGGGATGCCCTCGGGCCACGTCAGCAGATGATCCAGTAGCTGGGCGAGGGCATGCGCGTCCGACGGGCGGTTCAGCCCCGTGGCATCGGCCAGTACCTGGTTGCCGCGCGCCACCCTGGCGAGCGTTTCCAGCGCGGATGCCGCCTCGTAGAGCCGGCTGTCCATGGCCCCTCGCTCGGTCACGCCACGCCAGGGGAACGACCGGCCCTCCGCGGCAGGCCGCCAGGCGGCTGCCAGGGCCGCCGCAGTGCGGCCGATTTCGCCCAGCATCTCCGCGGTCATGCGCGCCGGGGCTGGTCCCGTCGCTGGGGCCGCCGGGACGGTGCGCAGGCTGGCGATCATCGCCAGGACGTCATGCAGCGAGTACCCCAGCGGATCCCGCACCCGGTTCACCGCATGGGCGTATTCCCTGAGTTCCGCTCGCTGGAGGCCGGCCGCCGTGATGTCCCCGGACGGGACCGCCGCGTCCCCGGACGGGACCGCCGCGGGCATGGCGGGCGCCGGGTCCAGAGCGCTGGCGAGCGACGCGGCCACCGCCTTGCGTGTCGCCTTGTCTGAATGCAGTTCCAGCAGGTACCCGCCCAGCCCGGCGCCGGTCAGCCGTTCGGCCACCACGTCGAGCGCGGCAGCCTTCTCCGATACCACCAGCACGGTCTTGCCCGCGTGCAGCAGGGCGCCGGCCATGTTCGCGATCGTCTGGCTCTTGCCCGTCCCGGGGGGACCGTCCACCGTGAACGAACGGCCCGCGAGCGCGGCCATGATGCAGGCTCGCTGCGCGGAGTCGGCGGCCAGGATCACCGGGGGATTCTCCCCGGCTGCGCCCCCGCCGGCCAGTTGTCCCATGACCGCGCCGAGGGACGGGCCGTCCCCGGCCAGGGCCTGCACCGCCGGATGCGCCGCGGCCAGATCCTCATGTTCGAGAAGATCCTGGTACATCGCTTCTTTCATGGGCGGGAAGCACGAGAGGACGGCGGTCTCGCCTGATCAGCCAGCCATCTTTGCCTGCTACCGCAGCCCGGACCCGGTCCAGCAACTCGCTCAGCGCGACTTGCGCCAGGTCAGCCGGCCGGGGAAGGGTGATCCGGTCCCGGGCCAGCTCCAGCCTGAGCGCCGGGTTGATGACCGGTTCATCGTCGGTCGGCTCCAGCATTGGTGGCTGCCCGGGCTCGGTGGCCACCAGCCTGACCGGCACCAGCATCAATGGGCTGGCATAGCGGGTCCGGTCCCGGTCAGCCCAGGTCAAAGTGCCGAACGACAGGTACAAGACCGGCACGCCCCGCTCCACGGCCTCCTGATTTGACCGCCGCATGAGCACCCGGAGCGCCGCCTCAAGGTCGTCCGGCGTCATCTTCGTATCAAGGAGGTACGGGACTGGCGGCGGCACCGTGGCCGGCGCGCCGGCCCAGGGGGTCAGCGAGCGGAACGCGAAAGATCCGCCCGTCCTGAGGCGGGTGAGGACGTCATCCGCCGCCGGGCGGGCTACTTCGATCATGGTTGTGCTACCCGGCCGCAAGGTAAGGAGCCGGTTCGCCGCCGCGGTATCGATGAGGCCAACCCGCCAGCGGCTGATCGCCGAGCGGATCACTGCCTCCCGGTCGGCTGAACGTGGGCCACCGCCTTCGTCCCGCACGCCGCCCCACTCTATCTGCGTCGACTACGTCAGGGCGCGATTGCCAGGTAACCTCTGCGCCTGTTTTCGCGTGTGTTCCGGCGGCTGCGGCCGGGGGCGGCACAGCCTCCCATCGCGCGCACGCGGCAACCGGCTGGGGCACACTGGCGTCGTGGACGCTGATGTGGTGGTGATCGGGGCCGGCGCCCTTGGCTTGAGCACCGCGCTGCATTGCGCGCTGGCGGGGCGGTCGGTAGTGGTGGCAGAACGCCATACGGCCGGGTCCCAGGCGTCAGGGCGGGCGGCGGGCCTGTTCAAGTCCGTGCAGGCCGACGAGCTGCGCACGCGGCTGGCGCGGCGGAGCATGGCCCAGGCGGTGAGCTTCGCCGACTGGGCCGGGGTGCCGCTGGAGGTGACGCGCTCGGGCAGCTTCCTGATCGCCCGGACCGCCCGGCACCGCGACTACCTGGCCCGGGAGCTGGCCCAGTCGCGGGGCTGGGGCGCCGACGTCCGCGAAGCGGGCCCAGCGCTGGTCGCCAGTCGGCTCAGCTACTACCGGCCGGCGGGGGCGGAGTTCGCGCTGTGGTGCCCCGAGGACGTCTACATCGGCGAGCCGGCCAGCCTCATCCAGGCTTACCTGGCCGCCTGCCGGCTGCACGGAGTGGTGGTGGCCGAGCACGAGCCGGTTGTCGGCGTCCCGGTCGCGGGCGGCCGGGTAGCCGGTGTGGAGACCGTCGGCCGGGCAATTACAGCGCCGGTGGTGGTGGATGCGGCGGGCGGCTGGGTGCGGCAGGTTGCCGAACTAGCCGGCGCGCCGGTGCCGCTCGCCCCGGTCCGCCATCAGTTGTTCATCACCGAGCCAGCGCCCGATATCGACCCGGCCGATCCGATCGTCAGGGTGGTCGATGCTGCCGTGTACCTGCGCCCGGCACGCGGTGGGCTGATGTTCGGCGGCTTTGAGGCAAACCCGCTGCCGGTTGACCCGCGCCAGCAGCCGCCCGCCTTCACCACCGATGACGTGCCGCTGGACCTGGCCGTGCTGCGCAAGCTGGCTGCCCAGGTCAGCGCCGAGGCGCCAGCCCCTGGAACCGTCCCGGTCGCTGAGCATCGCGGCGGGCTGTTCACCATGAGCCCCGATGGCCGGTTCGTTGCCGGGCCCGTGCCAGGCCTGCCGGGCTTGTGGGTGGCCAGCGGCTGCAACGGCTCGGGGTTCTCCTCCTCACCCGCGCTCGGCGAGGCGCTCGCCACCTGGATCACCACCGGTGCTCCACCGCCGGGCGCCGAGGCGCTGGCACCGGCCAGGTTCGGCCTCGCTGCCCGACGACGCCCTGATCACCCACGGACTCTGGCAATACGCCCACTACTACGATCCCGCCCCCGCGGCCGGGCCGTCGGCCCCCGCCTCCAGCCAGAAGTGATAAGGCCGAATCCCTGATCCGTGGCCGTCAGCGGACCAGCGGCAAGATTGGTCACATCAGCGTCACCTGACGGCTACTCACCGCGAACCCGCGAGCGTACCTGGGCTACCGCGCATGAAAGGACTAACCTCGACCACCATGACCACTGCCACGCCGCCCGCCGAGTTCGTACGTTTAGTCGTCGGGTATGACGGGTCTCCGCCCGCCAGCCGAGCGCTCGACGCCGCGGTCCGGCTGCTGCAAGGCCGGTCCGGCCGCATCGATGTCGTATACGTGACTCAGCTGTCGAGCCTGGCCATGCTGTCGCCCGGCGCCATAGCCGAGATCGAGTCCGACTTCGACGAGATCGAGCAGGAACTTCGTGCCGCGGCCACCGGACAGCTGGGCGCGAGCGGGGTGACCTGGGAGTTCGAGCGGCGCCAGGGCATCATCACTGACCAGCTGATCGCGGCGGCCACCACCGCCCACGACCCACCTGACGACCAGACCGTGGCGATCGTCGTCGGAAGCTCGTCCCACGCCACCCACCGTGCCGTCGGTTCCATCACCGTCGGCCTGGCCCGCCACTCGCCAGTGCCCCTGGTGATCGTGCCCTAGCGGAAGAAACGCCCCAGGTTACGCTCGCGGAAAGCACCCCAGTAGCCTTCTACCCGTTCTACAGCGCGTTCCAGGACGGTGTCCCGGATGAGCAGGGTGATAACGGATGCATGTGGGCCTTCGGCAACGACCTGCCGGGTGCCACCACCGACTTCGGCCGCAACGCACAGTACGGGCCGGTCCTAGGCAGCAGCTACCTCATCTTCGGCGGGGGCGGCGCGGCCCATACCCTCTTCAACAACTTCCGCCAGATCATCCCGAACCCTTGCCCAGCAGGAGAGAATCAGCAGCACTAACGGACATGCCAGGAATCCGGGGCCGGGATCGCAACGTCCCGGCCCCGAATTGCGCGGGGTGGGCCCGGACTGCCGGGACGACGACGTTGCGCGCGCATGCCGATGACGGCCAAAGGATCAGCGAGGCCAGTCCGCCGGTGCAGATTTGGGACTGGTTGGCAACGTCTGGATCCCACATGGCGTCTTTATAGCGGGAGCAGGAATCCGGCGGTCCCGGAACCGGATGGCCCGCTGCCAAGTTGACATCTATGCAGGGCCGCTGCGGCGAGGAGAAGGGTGGAGAAGCCGGCGATCGGCGCCAGGCGGCAGGAGCTTGCAGCAGGCGCTGCGGCAGGAGAGTGAAATGGGCGTGGACGTCCCCGTCGTGGACAAGCCGGGGCATGGCCGCCTGCGGCGGCGCCGTAACATCCTGCTGGCGATCGCCGCGCTGGCCGTGATCGCGGCGGTCGGCGGGCTGCTGGTATCGACCACTATCAAATCCCCGGCTCAGCAGGCCGCGGAAACCTCAGCGCCGGGGCTGACCCGGTTGGCGGCCCCGGTGCAGTACACGGTCATCCGCAACACGGTCCAGGCCAATGGCGTGATCACCAAGCCGCCGCAGATCTCCTCGCTCAGCGGCGGCGGCGGGGGAGGAGCAGCTAACGGCGGGAACGCCCAGCAGGTCGTGACCAAGATATTCAAGGCGCCGGGCAGGTTTGTGGCCCCGGGAAACGTGATCATCGAGGTGGCCGGGCAGCCGTTCTTCGTGTTCCGGGGCAAGGTGCCCGCCTACCGGGATATGGCCGTCGGCGAGTCGGGCACCGACATCGCTCAGCTCCAGGCGGGCCTGGAGGGGCTCGGGTTCTCGGTCGGGGCCGACACCAGCGGCGTCTACGGCCGGGGCACCGCCGCGGCAGTCGCTGCCTTTTACCAGAGCCTCGGGTACAACGCACCGATCGTGCAGGGCGGCCCCAAAGTCGGACCGCCGAGCCGAGGTCCCGCTGTCCGAGATCATGTTCGTGCCCCGGCTTCCCGCCCAGGTGATCAAGCTCGGCGGCGGCGTGGGCAAGATCGTGAGCGGCTCGCTGGTGACGCTGTCGATGGGCAGCCCTGCCATCAAGGGCCAGCTCAACCCGGCCTACGGCTCGCTGGTGCGGCCGGGCATGCACGTCACGATCACGGCCCAGGGCAGCCCCGCCGTTGTCCACGGCACCATCCAGTCCGTCATCAAGAAGGCCCAGACATCGCACAGCATCTCGGGCGGCCTCTACTACCCGATGCGCATCAAGCTGCATAAGCCGCTGCCCCGGTCCATGGGCCCGGGACAGAACGTCATCTTGTCCATCCGGGCGGCGCAAAGCAGTGGGCCGATGCTCGCGGTGCCCGAAGCCGCCTTGTTCGCCGGGCAGGACGGCAAGTACTACGTGTCCAAGGTGACCGGCCCCAACTCGGCCACGCGGGTCGCGGTCACGGTCGTGACCACGGGCGATGGCCTGGTGGGCGTCAGGCCCAGCCAGCCCGGCGCCCTGAAGCAGGGCGACCAGGTCGTCACCGGCGAGAACTACCTGACGAACCCGCTCGGCCGCGGGACGCTCCGGACGGGATCCGGCCAATCCAGCTCGGGCTCTGGCCAGTCCGGCTCGATCCAGGTAGGGCCGTGATGGCCGGCAGCCCGGGCGGAACGCCCGCCGGCCGCGCCGGGACACCTGTCGGCCTCGCCCGTGGCCCGGCGGGGGCGCCGGTCATCAGGCTCAGTTCGGTCGCCTACACTTACCGGGGCCCGCCGCCCGTCCACGCCCTCAAGCCGGCGAACCTGGTCATCTACCGGGGCGAGCACGTCGCTATCACCGGGCCGTCGGGCTCGGGCAAGTTGACGCTGCTGAACCTGCTCGGCCTGCTCGACAAGCCCACCGACGGCACGCTCGAGATCGACGGAATCGACGTGGGCGCGGCCCCCGAGCGGGAGCGCGCCGCGGTGCGGGCCCATCGCATCGGGTTCGTCTTCCAGTCGTTCCACCTGCTGCCGTACCGGACGTCGATCGAGAACGTGATGCTGGCGCAGGTCTACGCCGACGAGCCACGGCGGCACAGGCGCGCGGCGGCCATGGCCGCGCTAGCGCAGGTGGGGCTGGCCAACCGGGCGCACGCGCTGCCCACGGCGCTGTCCGGCGGTGAACGGCAGCGGGTCGCGATCGCCCGCGCGCTGGTCAACCGTCCCTCGCTGCTGATGTGCGACGAGCCCACCGGCAACCTGGATACCACCACCACCCACGAACTCACCGACCTGCTCGAATCCCTGCACCGGGAGGGCGCCACGCTGGTGGTCATCACGCACAACCCGATGGTGGCCGGGAGAGCGCAGCGCCAGATCGCGATCCGTGACGGCCAGCTAACCGAACATCCTGCCGATGGGGACACCCGTGCGCTTCCTGACTCGTAGACGGCTGCGCGGCGACATCCCGCCGTCCCATCTGCGCCTGCCTGACCTGGGCAGCGAGGCGCTGGCCGGGCTCCTCCAGCGGCCGGGCCGGTCAGCGCTGACCCTGCTCGGCGTCATGCTAGGAATCGGCAGCTTCGTGACCATCGTCGGGATCGCGCAGACCGCATCGGGCCAGATCGGCAAGCAGTTCAACGTCTTGCAGGCCACCCAGGCCTACGTGTTCGACGTGGGCGCCGCCCAGTCCGGGGCCCCGGGCGTGGATTTCCCTCCGAACGCCGACGCCCTGGCCGACCGGATCCACGGCGTGGTGGCCGCCGGCGTCTACTGGGCGGTGCGTTTTAAGCAGGCGGCGGTGAGCGCGTATGCCAGCGGTTTCCTCGCATCGCAGCGCGCTCTGCCGGTAACGGCCGCCAGCCCCGGCCTGCTGGCCGCGGCCGGGGTGAAGCTGGTCAGCGGAACGCTCTTCAACCAGTTCCACGAAACGCACGCGCAGAACGTCGCGGTCCTCGGCGAAAGCGTCGCTGCCGGCCTGGGGATCACCAGCCTCGAGGGCCAGCCCGCCATCTTCATCGACGGCCAGCCGTTCACCGTGATCGGGATCATCGCGAGCTCACAACGGCTGCCCCAACTCGGCGTCGGGGTGACAGTGCCGGAGAGCACCGCACTGCGCCTGTGGGGACTTCCCACGCAGGAGCAAGCCCAGATGCTGATCCACACCACGCTCGGCGCCGCCAAGGTCGTGGCCCAGCAGGCGCCGGTCGCGATCCGGCCGGATGACCCCACGCTCCTCAAGGGCGCGGCCGCGCCCAGCGCGGCCCAGTTGCAGCGAAACGTCAGCACCAGCCTCAACACACTGTTCCTGATCCTGGCTGGGGTCGCGCTGGTCGTCGGCGCGGTCGGGATCGCCAACACGACGCTGGTCGCGGTGCTGGAGCGCGCGGGGGAGATCGGGCTCCGCCGGGCGCTGGGCGCGCGGCCCCGCCACATCGGGATCCAGTTCCTGACCGAGTCCACCGCGCTGGGCCTGTTCGGCGGGCTGATCGGGGCCAGCCTGGGGGTGGTCACGATTCTGGCGATCACCATCGACCGGCACTGGACCGCGCTGCTCGACCCGCGCATCGTGATCGCCGCCCCGGTTGCGGGCGCCGTGGTGGGCCTGCTGGCCGGCCTGTATCCCGCGCTGCGGGCCAGCGTGCTGGAGCCCGCCGATGCGCTGCGCCGCTGAGGACCGGCCCGACGGGACGCGAGGGCACCGCCCCGGAAGGGAGGACGGTGGGGGAGCCGGAGGTGCGCCGCGCAGCGCACCGGAGGCGAGCGAGGGCCACGGCATGAGGCCGGCCCGCGGTCCCTCCTGCAAGACGGCCGCCCGATGCGTGACGGTTCTGGCGGCGGCCTGCCTGCTGGCTGCCTGCACCGGAAGCACTCCCGGCGCCAAGGCTGGGGGCGCCGGGCGCCGTGCCCTGCCCCCGGGTCACCGCTTCGTCGGGCCCCCCCGGATCGCCCGTCCCTTGATCATCGTCAGCGGCGCCGGTGGGGGTGTCGCGAGCGCGATATTCATCGGCGGCACCGGCGGCGGCGGATCGCGTCCCAAGATCACGGTGCCGCCGATCCCGCCCGTGGGCTCGAGCCTGACGGTCCCGATGCCGCTGGAGGCCTACCAGGCCATCTCGACCCAGCAGCAAGAGGCGCTGGCCGATGCCAGTGCCCTGCTGATCCAGCGCTGCATGGCGGCTCGTGGCTTCGAGGACACGAGTTCCGCCAATCCGCCGTTCTCGAGCGTGGTCACCCTGGAACAGGTCGAAACCGGCGGGGCCGGGCTCACCAGCATCGCGCAGGCGCGCACGTTCGGGTTCGTGCGCCCCAAGAACACTGGGCCATCACCCTCGGGCCCGCAGATCATAGGCATCGTCAGCGCGGTCGGGTTCGGCCAGTCGCTGAAGGCCGGCCGCGGCTACGCCGAGGCCCTATTCGGGTTCGGCCCGGGCGCCGGGACCGGGCCGGGCCGTCACCTCGGCTGCATGCAACAGGCCAGCAAGGAGGTGTACGGCCCGATCGTCGGGGAGCCAGTGCCGGATCCGGTGCCGCAGATCGCCGCGCAGGCGGTGAGCTTCACCCAGAGCGACCCGCGGATCCACGCGGTCAACCGCGCGTGGTCGAGGTGCATGGCACGGCGCTTCTACCACTACAGCACCCCGCAACAGGTCGAGCACCGCCAGTGGCGGACGCCGCCGAACAAGGCCGAGATCGCCACCGCGGTCGCCGATGTGACCTGCAAGACACAGACCAACCTGCTGAACACCTGGCTGGCCGTGGAGGCCGCCTACCAGCAGGCACTCATCGGCCAGAACCTGGCCACGCTCGGACAGTTGCAGGCCAACTTCGCTCCGCTCCTCCGCCGGGCCAACGCGAACCTGGCCGCCTCGGCCTGACCTCGGCGCGCCGCCCTCGGGGCGAAGGAGCGAACCCAGGGGATCGCTATGCGCCACCGCGGTTCCTGGTCGCTAACAGGCCGTAGCGACGACAGTTCCGGTGCCGTGCTCTCTGGGCAGCGGACCGTAGCCGGGATCGGTCTTGACGACCACGATTCCAGTAGTGTCGCCCGAGATGGCCACCCCCGACTGCGAGACCGAGCTCGACACGATCACGCCAAGGTAGTCCGGCAACGGCCCCGCGGGCGGCGATGAGCTCCCGCCGACCCGCGTGACCCAGCTCGTGCCGCAGGCCGGGACCTGTGGCGAGACCGCGAACCCTTTGAACGCCGATGGCGCTGTGCCACCGCTCGGTGGACACTGTCTTTCCGCCGACAGGCAAGACCTTCGCGATGACCCAATCCCACTGGTTCCGATCGAAGACGGCACGGTCATCGAGCACTGGGCGAACCGCGACGACCTCGGGATGGGCAAGCAACTTGGCTGGGTCCCGCCCACACCGGCCTACCTGATCAAGATGGCGCGGGCGAAGCGGCGCGCCAAGCGCTCGGGGGCGTAGCCCAGGCAGGCCGCGCGGGCCAGGGCGCGGGGCTTGCCGGTGTCGCCGCAGGTATCACCGGTCAGGCCTATCTTCGCGCGGCTGGACGTCGAGCGTGACCACGTCGGTGTCGGGGCGGGTGACCGCACGCCGGCCGCTCGCCGTTTGCCAGTAGGTCTCCTTGCCCAGCAACGCCTCACCGAACCGGTCGAATTCGGCGATTACCTTCTCTGTTGCCGCCCTCATGGCTGCAGCGGTCTGTTCGCCCAGTTCCTCCAGCTGGTGGGACACCTCACGCTGGACCTGGGCGGCTACCTCGTCCCTCGCCAGGTCCTGCAGCTCTCTCTTCGCGTCGCGGACCGCAGCCCGAAGATCCTTAGTAGCAGCGTGCGCTTCCCGGATCATTTCGCGGCATTCAGCGACCGCCGCCTCCAGTCGGTCGGCTTCGCTCACGGCAGCCTCCTCGCTCATCGGCCGGGCCGGGAGTCCTCAGTCTGGGCCGGTCACCGAGTTGAGCGCAACACGGCGGCGGCGCGGATTGAGCCGGCCTGCCCCTCATCCGGTCAAGAGAAGGCTCTATCGGAATGTCTGGCTGGCGCTGGTATTCCTTCGACCCCGGGACGCTGCGCCTCGCCGATGCCCGCTACCTGCTGGGGCACCATCAGCGGTTCGGCTATTTCAGCAAGACCGGACTGCCGTGGCAGACCATTTTCGACATCAGCTGCAACCCGAAGATCCCCAGCTTCCTCGAAGACGCCGCGGCCGGCGCGCTGCGTTCTGTGTCGTGGATCGACCCGGCGTTCACCAATTTCAACCCGCTCGGCTTCCCCGTCAACGACGACCACCCGATGGCCGATATCAAAGACGGCCAGGACCTGGTTCTGGCCGTCTACGACGCGCTTGCCTCGAGCCCGCAGTGGGACCGCTGCCTGCTGGTCATCGTCTACGACGAAAACGGGGGAATCTACGACCACGTTCCGCCACCCCAGGCTGCCGACGATGAGCCCGAGATGTTCGGGAGGTACGGCGTGCGGGTGCCAGCGATCATCGTCTCGCCGTGGGTGGAACCGCGCGCCGTGTCCCACACTTTGTTCGATCACACTTCGATCATCAAAACGATCCTGCTGCGCTTCTGCCCACAGGCGCTGCGCGAACCGGAACCAGTGAAGGGAGGCGGCCCAGGGCTGGCCTCGGCCCGCAATTCCCCGGCACGCGAGTAGCCCAAGCCAACCATCTCGGAGGCCTGCTGACCCGCGCCGCCGCGCGGCCCGCTCCGCCGCGGGATGCTCTCGTGCAACAGGCCTCGGCCAGGGCCGCACGAGCCGCAACCGGCGACCCCGGCGCCCGCCAGCGAGCAGAAAGCGATCATCCGCTCAACGACCTGCAGCAGCGCATTCTTGCCGCGACGCGCGAACTGAGACGGCGCGGGCACCCGCCGGACACACCCTGACGACGACAGTCATCTGGAGGCTTCCTGGCGGCGTCTTTGCCGGTCGTGAGCCAGCCTTCAGCGACAACTACATCCGGATCACGGTGTTCCTGGCTACGGTGCTGTTCCTGGTGGTTACCGCAGCTCGTTCCAGCTGCGCGGCGCACGCTACGCCCTGATCGCGTTCGGCATGATGCTGCAGATCTTCTCAATCGTGCTGATCTTGCAGCAGCGGGCCCGCCGTCCTGATCTTTGGCGATCGTGGCTCGTCTCACCGGTGCGTCGCCGGAGGCTGTGGGCGATCCGGCGTGTTCGGGCACATTGGCGGGCCTGGACCAGTACCATTACCGCTGCCTTGCTTGTTCATAGCTGTTCCGTGACCATGAGGCAAACGGATCAGATGCCTTGTTGACGCTAAGCGCTAGGTCAAGGCGGGGGCGGGCCGGCAGCAGCCGAGTGCCAGGCGCTGTCCGGTCCTCTATTTACCTGCACATCGGCGAGCCGAAAACGGGCACGACGTTCCTGCAGCAGGCGATGTGGGGCAACTGCGCCCGACTGGCCTCCCAGGGAGTCGTGCTGCCTGGTTACAGTCACCGAGATCATTCTCGTGCCAGCCGGGATCTGCGGGAGGCTCAGCGGCCGGCCGATGACCCGGCCGATTCGTGGGCTGGCGAGTGGGACGTCTTGACCAGTCAGGCGCTGCGAGCGAGCGGGGCGGCCGTTATCTCCGATGAGGTGCTGGCGGCGTGCAACCCGCCGCAGGCCGACCGCGCCATCCGGTCGCTGCTTCCGGCTGATGTGCAGGTCGTCCTCACTATGCGCGATATCGCCAGCCTGCTGCCTGCCGAATGGCAAGAGACTGTCAAGTGCCGCGGCACCATCCCCTGGGAACAGTGGCTGGCCGGCGTCATCGGCAGCGCATCGGCCCCTGACCGGCGCCGCCGGTCGTGGTTCTGGGCGGTCCATGACACGCTGGCCATCCTCCAGATGTGGTCGCGGCACATCCCGCCGGACCACGTGCATGTGATCACCGTGCCACGGCAGGGACCGACCGACGCGCTCTGGGCACGGTTTGCGGCTGTGCTGGGAATCGATTCCAGCAGCATCGACCTTCCGTTGACGCGCGTCAATTGTTCGCTCGGGCTGGCAGAAGCTGAGTTCTTGCGGCGGATGAATGAAGCGCTGCCGGACGGCATGCCCGAATGGTTTTACACCCGGAACATCAAGCAAATTCTCGCCCAGAACGTGCTGAACGCCCAGCCTCCCCAGTCGCGCCTGGCCTTGCCTCCCGCCGAGCAGGCCTGGGCAGCCGAACAATCGGAAATCCTGGTGTCGGCCCTGCGGGATTCCAAGTACCACATTGTCGGTGACCTGCGTGACCTGCTGTCGCCGCCCGCCAGCGGTCGCCATGCCGCGCCTGCCCACCTGCAGGCTGACCAGCTGCTGGATGCCGCCGTGCAGGCCGCAGCGGCATTGGCCGGTCACCAGTACCGGGAAAGCCGTCCAGCCTTGCGCCAGCCACGGCAACCGCGCAGCCCACGGCAAAAGGTCAGCAAGCTGGAGTGGGCCGTGCTGAACGGGACATGGACACGACGGGTGCTGCGCAACGCCAGCCACCTCGCGGCTGTGCGGTATCTACGGGTCCTGATCTGGTGCGTGCTGATGCATCCGGCACGTCACCGCTTGAGTCACGCTCCTGTCGGCGATCTCGACGCCGGCATCGGCTGCCCCGCAAACCGGTCGTAGGACAGTTTGTCTTGCTGGGAATTGCGGCAGGTAACCGATAGGCGGTCAGGCGGCCTCAGCCAGCCGGGTGATCACGTCGGCGCGCAACGCGGCGGGGCTGGCAGCGAATGCGGAAAGCAAGTCGAGCGCGCCGTTGTGGCCTTGGTCGATGATCCCGATCATCAGGTGCCCGCCAGTGAGCTCCCGGTGCCGGAGCTCAATCGTTGCATGCAGCGCCAGTTCCAGCGCCTTCTTCGCCTCCGCGGTAAGCCGCATCCGGCCTGGCCTGCGGGGCCGGGCGCGTCGGGCCCGGTCGAGGGCGCCCGGCCCGAATGTGGCTTCGGCTGCCCGCCGGACCTGGTCCAGGTCGATGCCGACCAACGCGAGCGCGTCCGCGTCCAGCGCATCCGGCTCGGCCCAGCCGGCCTGGGGCAGCCGGCTTCGCAGCGCGGTGAGTTCCAGCCCTGCGGCGGTCATCGCCGCGGCGGCTGGGCCCGGCTCCGCCCGCAGCCCTAGCAGCAGGTGCTCGCAGCCGATCTCGCCCAGCCCGGCAGCGGCCGCCTCCTCGCGGGCGCGCGCCACGGCGCGGCGGGCGTCCTGACGGAACCTCTCGAACATCTCGGGGTCTCCTCTCCGGACTCGCCGTGTCGTCTAACTGGGCGGGCGCCGCCCGGCGTGCTTCTTGTGCACGGCCTGCTTGCTCACCCCCAGGAAGAAGGCGATCTCCGCCCACGACCAGCCATGCGCCCGGGCATTGCTCACCTGCAGCGCCTCCAGCCGCTCCGCCAGCTCACGCAGTGCACGTGCCGCCCGCAGGCCCTCGGCCGGATTCCCGCCGCTGGCCGCCTCGGCCAGCTGAACCTCGCCCACCATGCTGTCAACGTATGTTGACAGCATGGTGGTTGTCAACCATAGTTGACAGCCTGTATGCCGGGAACGCTTGCCGCACCGCTCTTGTAGGCCAGCAGGCTGCCTGCGGATGAAGCCGCGGAGTCCGTGCCGGATTCCAGAGCGGTGAAGCCAAACACGGCTTGGCGCTGGGCCGCGACCGGCAGCGGCCGCCCTGGGAGGGATGTTGGCTAGGCTCTGCGGGTGACTGCGGGCCGGTTGCCTTTGTTTTGCGGCACTGCCCTGGCTGAGCGCATCGAGCGGGCGGAGGCGCAGCTGATCGCCAAGGCCAGTGCGGCAGCCCGCCGCCGGGCGGAGGAGGCGGGCTTTGCGCTGCCCGTTGCCGGTGGCGTGGCGGGCTTCGCCGGGGCGGGCTCGCCGTACAACAAGGTCGCGGGGCTTGGCTTCGGCGGCGTGCCGGGCCCGGCGGCGTGGGAACAGGTCGAGCGGGCTTATGCCGCTGTGGGCGCGTCAGCGCGGGTCGAACTGGCCCACCTTGCCGATCCCGCGATTGGCGCCGTGCTGACCAGGCGGGGCTATCGCCTCGTCTTGTTTGACGACGTCCTCGGCCTGGCCCTGCGGGGCGAGCATGAACGGGTCACGCCACCGGAGGTCGAGGTCCGGCCAAGCGGCGAGGAGGAGTTCGAGGCGTGGCTGGACGTCGTCTCGCATGGCTTCGCCCACCCCGATGCCCCAGGCATGGCCCCGCACGACGAGCTGCCACGGGAGGTCCTCGCGCGGGCCGCCCGGGATTTCGCCGCGGTCGGGGGAATCCGCTACATCGCGCTGCGCGACGGGGTCATCGCCGGCGCCGCTCGCCTTCGCATGGCCGAAGGCGTCGCGCAGCTCGCCGGCGCGACGACGGCGCCCGCGCACCGCCGCCGCGGGGTGCAGGCCGCGCTGCTGTCGGCCCGGCTCGCCCACGCCGCAGCCGCCGGCTGCGACATCGCCGTCGTGACCACGCTGCCAGGATCGAAATCTCAGCAGAACGTGCAGCGCCAGGGCTTCGACCTGCTCTATACCCGCGCGACTTTGGTGCGGCCGTACCCGGTCATCGAGATGGCGCCCGGATCCATTTGAGGGCCGGTGCCCGTGTCCGGGCGCGTACGGCGGCTGCTCTACCAGGTTTCAGCCGTGGTCCGACCCCCGTAAACCCACGGTGGAATGGGCCAACCTGCGCATGAGCATGCGTCTGGGCAACGCTCGCTATTCGTGCAGGTGAGTGCGTTCGTGACTGAGCGCCTGTTATCGGGTCGCCGCGTGTGAGCGCTTTCGGAACAAGGCGGCAAGCACGATCGCGATTCCCACGATGGACTCGCCGATATAAGGAGTCCAGTCAGTGACACCCCAGCCGAAGTAGAACGGGGCCAGGAAGAGCTGGTGGCCGTGCGCCAGCGCGACCACCAGGATCTCACCGGCCACGAGCGCGCCTACCACCAGCCACAAGGAATCCGACCGGTGGCGGCCGATCCGCGCGCCAATTGCTCCCAGGATTGGCCCGGTAACGATGCCGCCAAGAAAGTAGATGCGGTTGGCGCACCTCGACGAAGAGCTCAGTGAGGTGCCCTCCCCCTCCGAGCTGACCGGCCAAGACCGCCGTGAGGGCTGTGTAGAAGCCAGCGAGTGCCACGAGGGTGCTGGCCAAGCCCAGAAGCGCTCCGCGCATCACCGACCGGCAGTGCAGTGCCGGAAACAAGGCCACCAGAAGCCAGGGGGCGCTCAGGTTGCCGATGCCGCCCCTCGGGCCCGCGTCGTTGCCCTTAAACAGTCCGGCAGCGACACCGAACGCCGCGGCGAACACGAGCCCGAACCACACCCGCTTCGCAGGAGTCATGACATGACCTTAGGCGAGGAGGCCGGGCGTGAGAAAGGATCGATCGAGCCTGTAGATCATCGGGGAGCTCGACCGCGCCAGCCAGCTGCCGCCGATAGCGGCTGCGCATCCGCCGCGACGCCAGGCCGCACTCCCCGCGGGCTTCCAGACGTCTAGGACGCGGTGTCAGGAGCGTGTCAGGGGCGTGTCAGGCCGGCCGCCGATGGTGGTCGCATGAGAAACTCAGCGATCGCAGCTTCAGGGCTGCGGAAGGCATACGGGGACAAGGTCGTGCTCGATGGCATCGATCTAGATGTTCCCGCTGGCACGGTTTTTTCCCTGCTCGGCCCCAATGGGGCGGGGAAGACGACGACGGTCAACCTGCTGACCACGTTGATGAAGGCCGACGGCGGCACGGCACGCGTCGCCGGGCATGATGTGGCGACCGAGACCAAGGCCGTACGCGCGGCCATCGGGGTCACCGGCCAGTTCGCCGCGGTGGACGAGTTGCTGACCGGCCAGGAGAACCTGCAGTTGATGGCCGATCTCAAGCGTTTGGGCGCCGGCGAGGCGAAACGGGTAGTCGCCGACTTGCTGGAACGGTTCGACCTGGCGGAGTCGGCGCAGAAGCTGGCGGCGACCTATTCCGGCGGCATGCGCCGGAAGCTCGACCTGGCGATGACCTTGGTCGGCAAACCCACGATCATTTTCCTGGACGAGCCGACGACAGGATTGGACCCGCGCAGCCGCCGCACGATGTGGGACATCATCCGCCAGCTGGTGGCCGATGGCGTCACAATCTTCCTGACCACCCAGTACCTGGATGAGGCCGATCGGCTCGCGGACCGGATCGCAGTGCTCGACCAGGGCCATCTGGTCGCCCAGGGCACTCCCAGCGAGCTCAAGCGCCAGGTCCCTGGCAGTCATGTCCGACTCCGGTTCACCGACGTCCTTGAACTCGACGCGGCGGCATGGGTCCTGACCGGCGCCACGCGGGATGACGAGGACCTGACCCTGCAGGTTCCCAGCGATGCCGGGGTGAAATCGTTGCGGGCCCTGCTTGGTCAACTGGATGCACATTCCATTGAGGTCGAAGAGTTCTCCGTGCACACGCCGGACCTCGATGACGTTTTCCTTGCCCTGACTGGTCACGCAAACACGGAGGAGATCGCACGATGAGCACTGATTCGGTGATCATGCTGCGCCGCAACTTCAAGCATACCGTCCGGAATCCGACTGCGGTGTTCAACGCAGTCATATTTCCTGTCGTTCTTATGCTGATGTTCGTATACGTGATCGGCAATGCCTTCAATGTTGGTTCCAGTTACATCGATTACGCGACGCCGGGCATGATCGTGTTGGCGATCTGCTACGGGCTGAGCGCGACCGCGTTGGCCGTGAACTCCGACATGACGAAGGGAATCATCAACCGTTTCAAGGTGATGGATATATCCCGCAGCGCCGTACTGAGCGCTCATGTCGCCGCCACGATGCTCCGCAGTTTCATCGCCATTGCGGCCATCATCGGAGTGGCCTTCGGGCTGGGATTCCGGCCGGCCGCGAGTTTCCTCCAATGGCTCGGTGTGATCGGTGTCATCGTGCTGGTCTCCTTCGCGACCAGCTGGATTACGGTCGCCTTGGGATTGGTTGCGAAAACCCCAGAGTCGGCGGGGATGGCCATCGTGCCGCTGATCCTGCTGCCGTTCCTGAGCAGCGCGATCGTGCCGGTCGCCAAGATGGGAGCTGGTGTGCGGCAATTCGCGGAGTATCAGCCCTTCACGCCGATCATCGAAACCCTGCGCGGGCTGCTGAACGGCACACCGTCAGCCGGCGACGCGATCGCCGCGGTCGCCTGGTGCGTCGGGATCGCCCTGGTCGGCTATCTGTGGTCGCTCTCCACCTTCAAGAAGCGAGCCTGACCGCCCGGGCGTCGGCTGAACCGCCCACCAACAGATCACATACGAGACAAGAGGAGAAGTTTCATGCCTACATTCGCCACGCCAGAGCCCATCGCCGCCACCGTGGAAGTCGCCGGTGCCCGGGTGCAGGTCACCGCGAGCGACAGGACCGAAACCATGGTGCTGGTCGAACCCGTCAACGAGGCGAGCCGGTCGGACGTCAAGGTGGCCAACAAGACCAAGGTCAACTTCGCCGGCGGTCTGCTGTCGGTCAAGACGACCACCCCCGGGGACAAGAGTGGCTCGGTCGCCATCACGATCGACCTGCCCGCCGGCTCGAGCCTGGCCGCGTACCTGGCGCACTCGAGCGTTCAGGTTGACGGCCCAGTCGGCCAGTGCGAGCTGCACCTGGCATCGGGTCAGGTCCAGCTGGACCGCATCGCCGCGCTGCAGGCGAGCATCGCGTCCGGTGAGGTCGCGATCGGCCACATCGCCGGGCGCGCCAACATCGACGGCGGGGCGTTCGCGGTGCGGATCGGCGAGGTCGAAGGCGCCGTCGGGCTCTCGAGCTCCGGCGGGCAGGCCTGGATCGGCCACGCCGAGGCCGACCTCGATCTCAGCAGCGGCAGCGGCGACTTCGACATCGACCGCGCCGACGGCAGCATCACCGCCACGACAGCCAGCGGCGTCATTCGGATCGGCCGGATGACACACGGCCAGGCAAAGCTGATGAACGGCTCGGGAAACATCGAGGTCGGCATCAGCGAAGGCGCCGCGGCAAGGGTGGACGCCAACAGCGAGCGTGGGTCGGTGCGCAATTCCGTTGCATCGCAGGAAAATCCTGCCACGTCCGACACCTTGGTCTCGGTCCACGCCCGCACGCGGCACGGCGACATCATCATTCAACGCGCAGCAAGCTGACCGTCAAGAAGCGAGCGTGACCTCGACCAGCTCAGACCAGCTCGCCTGCGTACCCTGCAGCGTCACCTCGGCGAAGCGTGCTTCGCCGAGGTGACGCCGCACGTCCCGCTCGATCCTGGCCGCATCCGGGTTGGAGCGATCCGGCAGTCCGCGTACGCGGACGCTGGCCGCGAGCAACCGTGCCGCCTGTTCGTACTGGTCGAGGCGAACTGCTAGGTCCGCGATCCCGACGAGTGTCTTGGCGACCAAGAGTGCGGGTCCCGCCTCGGACACCGCCTGCCAGGCAGCCACGCGGTGGGTACGGGCCTCACGGAGATCGCCGGCCAGGTAGCCGAGCACATCGTGGATTCCGGCGCGGATGTTCGCCTGATCCGCGTCGTCGCCCATGAGGGTGGTCGCGACGCCGAGTTGACGGCGTGCCTCCTCGGCATTACCACCCCAACGAGCGAGCTCCGCCTTGGCGAGAGCCAGCTCGACCAGCGCGTACGGCCAGGTGACCCCGTCGGCGAACCGCTCGGCCTCGGCGATGGCGGCCGCGCTGGCGGGGTGATCGCCGTGCAGCCAGTACAGCAGGGCCTGCCGGGTCCGCAGCCCGATGAGATCCTCGATAGCACCGACCTCGGTGATGACCGCGATCGCCTGTTCGTAATGCTCGCAGGCGTCGGCGAACTCGCCGCGCATGGCGATGAAGTCCCCCAGCTCGGACAGGGCCAACGAAATCCCGAAGCGTTCGCCGAGCGTCTGGAACTCGGCGAGCGCCATCTCCAGATACGCCTCGGCATCCTGGCCGCCTTGGCCGATCATGATCCGCATCTTGCCGAGCTGCCACCGGGCCAGGGCGCCTACCCACGGGTCCTCGGAGTCCAGCAATGGCTCGAACGCGGACAAGGAGGCGTCCGGCGCCTCCAACATGCGTTCCAGCGGGGCGACCAGCCCCAGCAGCGGGTTGCGGCGCTGACTGTGCTGGCTGAACCGATACGCCTGGTGGATCCAGTCCGCGACCTGGTGCTCGTCGCCCCGCCCGGAGCCCAAGAACAGCACCACCAGCGCGTACACCATGGCCCGAACGTCATCGCTCACCTGGCCGGGGACCTTGGTGGCCGCGATGATCAGCTCGATGCCTTCGGCCCGGTGCCCGCCGAGCCACCAATACCAGCCGGCCGCCGCCGCGAGCCGCATCGCCTGCTGCGCCTCACCGGCCGCGATCGCCCCCCGCATCGCGGCGCCGATGTTGTCGTGCTCGGCCTCGAGCGTGGCGAGCCATTCCAATTGCTCGGCGCGGCGAAGGTGCGGCTCCGCGGTCTCGGTGAGTTCGGTGAAGTAGCCGAGATGCGCCTGCCGAGCCGGGCCCGATTCCGCCACTTCCACAAGCCGCTGCGCGGCGTACTCCTTGATCGTGCCGAGCATCCGATAGCGCGGAGCGCCGTCGCCCTCGCTGAGCAGCAGCGATTTCTCGGCCAGCGAGATGAGCAACTCGAGAACCTCCTCCTGCTCGACCGCATCGCCGACGCAGACCCTCTCGGCCGCCTCCAGGCTCGCCCCTCCCGAGAACACCGAGAGCCTGCGCAGGACCGTCCGCTCGGCATCGGTGAGCAACTCCCAGCTCCAGTCGACCACCGCGCGCAGCGTCTTGTGCCGCGGCAACGCGGTACGGCTTCCGCTGGTCAGCAGGCGGAACCGGTCATCGAGCCGGTTGGCGAGCTGTTCGATGGACATGGTGCGCAGCCTGGCCGCGGCCAGTTCGATAGCCAGCGGCATCCCGTCCAGCGCCCGGCAGATGCGCGCCATCGTCGACAAGGCGTGTCCGTCGACTCCGAGGTCCTTGCGCACCGCGCCCGCGCGGTCCCGCAGCAACCGGACCGCCGGCGAGGAGGCGATCCCGCCAAGGCTGGCGTCCCCCTCCGGCAAGGCCAGCGGCTCGACCAGCCACAGCGTCTCACCGGTGATGCCGAGCGGTTCCCTGCTCGTCGCCAGGATCCGCAGCCGTCGGCACTCCCCGAGCACTCGATCGGCGAACTTCGCCGCCGCCTCGATCACGTGCTCGCAATTATCCAGTATCAGCAGCGCCTCCCGCTCGCGGATCGCGGCGATCAGCCCGTCCGCCACATCCGCGCTCGGCGCCGCACCGAGCAGAGCATCCCGGAGGCCAAGCCCAGCCAGCGTCGCCTGCGCCACGTCACCGTCCGCACCGATGGCGGCGAGCTCCACCAGCCAGACCCCGTCCGGCAGGTCGCCGATCAGCGTACGGGCGGTTTCCGTGGCCAGCCTGGTCTTTCCCGAGCCACCGGGCCCGACCAGGGTAGTCAGCCGATGCTCCATGATGAGCTCGCGGACCGCGGCCACGTCGTCGTCCCGGCCGACGAAACTTGTGAGCTCGGCCCGCACGTTGGTCTTCCGGTTCTCTTCCCGGCGCCCCAGCTCGCCCCGTAGCAACGCGACGTGCACGGCCGACAACTCCGGAGAGGGGTCGACGCCCAGCGCGTCGGCCAGCGCCTCCCTCGTGCGCTCGTAGATGAGCAGGGCTTCGGAGTCGCGACCGGCTGCCACGAGCGCACGCATCAGCGCAGCAACCATCCGTTCCCGCAGCGGATGCGCGGTCACCGCGTCGGTCAGTTCCGCGATTGCCTCCACACCCTGGCCGAGACTGACCTCCGCTTCGAACCGATCTTCCATCGCCGTCAGGCGCAGCGCCTCGAGCCGAGTCACCGCTGCGTTGAACGCTTCGCTGTCCTCCAACGCGACATCCTGCATGGCCGCGCCGCGCCACAAGGCGAGGGCTTCGCGCAACAGCCGAACCCGCCCGGGGCTCTCCTCTAGGCGAGCCTGGGCAAGGAGGCGTTCGAACCGCAGCGCATCGACAATGTCGGGCGCCGCCGTCAACCGGTAGCCGCCCGGCTGTCCCTCGATCAAACCTGTGGGCAGCGCCTTCCGCAGCCGGGAAGCCAAGCGTTGCAGGGCATTCGCCGCGTCGGAGGGCGGACGCTCACCCCAGATCCAGTTGACGAGCGTCGCCTTCGGGACTACGTGACCTGATTCGAGCGCGAGTGCGATCAACAGCCCGCGCAACCGGGCGCCCGGCACCTCGGCGACGCGGCCGTCGTCCGTGCGAACCTCGAATGGTCCAAGCAACCCGATCTGCACTAGCTGATTTTGCCATGGGCGATTGGCAGGCCTCCAACTGCGCAAGGCGCTCTGGCACGGCAGCGGCAAAGTACAGCATCAGCGGCCACCGTGCCTAGCGGTGATGACGGCCGCTAGGCCGTTGCGGTGATCGCAGACCGCTGCTCTTCCCCTATCAGCAGACACGCAGCCTCGGCCGCGGCGCTGCCTTCTTAGGCTGCGGTAAGGAACTTCTTCGGCCGGCCTGAGTCCCGCTTGGTTCCCTTGGGGCAACCCACAACCCCAGGAGGGTTCGCATGCACAACCGAACCAGGATGATTGCCACCGCCGCAGCGGTTAGCGTGGCTCTCGCTGCGGGCAGCGCGGTCGCGGTGGCGTTGACGACAGGCGACAAGCCCAGCCCCCCTGCGACGACCAAGTCCGCCGGGGAGCGGCAGGGCCACGCCGCGATCACGGCGGCGGTGGCCGCGGCACTGCACGTCAGCGCAGCCCGGGTCAACACCGCGCTCCGGCCGCTGTTCGCTGCGGGCCGGGCGGATGCGTCGTCGCCGGTAGTCGCGGCGGCTGCCCGTTCGCTCGGTGTCAGCACCCAGCAGCTGTACGCCGCGCTCGTGCAGGCCAAGCTGAGCCTGGCCAGCACACACCCCAGGCAGGGCCCGGGCGGCTCGAAGGCCGTCGGCGCCAGGTCCGCCGGGGAGCGGCAGGGCCACGCCGCGATCACGGCGGCGGTGGCCGCGGCGCTGCACGTCAGCGCGGCCCGGGTCAGCACCGCGCTCCGGCCGCTGTTCGCGGTGGGCCGGGCCGATACGTCGTCCTCGATATTCGCGGCGGCTGCCCGTTCGCTCGGTGTCAGCGCCCAGCAGCTGGATGCCGCGCTCAGGCACGCCAAGCAGAGCCTGGCCCCAGGCAGCTGACGCTCACCTGAATGCCGTTTAAGGAACGTGCGCGATACTGGCCGGGTGCGGGTGCTCGTAGTTGACGATGAGGAGGCTGTACGCAGCGCGCTGACCCACGCGTTGCAGCGCGACGGCTATGAGGTGGCTACGGCGGCCGACGGCGCCGCCGCGCTGGCGACGCTGTGGCGGAACCGGCATGAGGCCATCGTGCTGGATGTCCTCATGCCGGAGCCAGGCGGGCTCGAGGTGTGCCGTACGATCAGGGCGCGCGGCGACGACACTCCGATCCTGATGCTGACCGCGCGAGACCTTGTGTCCGACCGGGTCGCCGGGCTGGACGCTGGCGCCGACGACTACCTGGCTAAGCCGTTCGCGCTGGAGGAGTTGCGGGCGCGGCTGCGAGCGTTGCTGCGGCGCAGCGGCGCGGGCGCCGAACTGCTCCGGTTCGCCGGCGTCGAGCTCGATCTCGCGGCACACCAGGCAAGACGCCGCGGCGAACGGCTGCCGCTTACCAAGACCGAATTCGCGCTGCTCGAATTGTTCCTCCGCAACCCGGGGCGGGTGCTTTCCCGGACCCAGATATTCGAATCGGTGTGGGGGTATGACTTCGGCCCGGAATCGAACGGACTGTGGGTCTATATCGGCTATTTGCGGCGGAAGATGGGCGAGCCGCGACTGATCCAGACCGTCCGCGGGATCGGCTACGTGCTGCGGGAAGAGGCATGAGCCTGCGCACCAGGGTCGCGATCGCCGTCGGCGCGGTCGTGTTGGGCACGCTGGCGATCGTGGCGGCGGTCGTCTATCCGGCGGTGGGCGCGAACCTGCGCGGAAAGAACGACCAAGCTCTTATTCAGGTGGCCAAACAGGCGCCGACGATAGCGGGGAAGCTCAAACAAGCCGGTACAGTCGGGCAACTGGTCCCTTTCGGCGCCACGCAGCTGCAGATCGTGCCGGCTGTCACGGCCGGTCCCACGGACGGGTTCGTTGACATCACCGCTCATGATGTCCAAGTGGCGGACGGGAACGCTGGGCCGTATTTTCACGATGAGGCCTACGGCGGCGTCGACTACCGCATTTACACCATGCAGTACCCGGGCAATTCCGGAGTGCTGGTCCGCACGGCCCTGCCAGTGTCCGATGCGACATCGACCCAGACGGCGCTTGCCTGGCTGCTCGTCGCGCTTATACCGATTGGCGCGATTGGCGCGGCGGTCGTGGCGCGGCTGGCCGCGGGCCGCGTGCTGCGCCCGGTCGGCCGGCTGACCGAAACCGTCGAGCGGATCAGGGCCACCGGCGACCTCAGCGCGCCGATAGAGACACCCGGTCAGGACGAGATCAGTCGGCTCGGCCAGGCATTCGCGGCGATGACGGCCGCGCTGGACGAATCGGTAGGCGCGCAACGTCAGCTCGTCGCTGACGCCTCGCACGAGCTGCGCACACCGCTTACCAGCCTGACCACCAACCTTGAACTGCTGGCCGAACGGCCGGACGACCCCAGCGCGCCGGTGCTGGTTGCGGCCGCCCTGGCCGAGGCCGGCGAGCTACGCGTGCTGATCAATGACCTGGTCGAGCTAGCGCGCGACGGGCAGGCCCCGTTCCACGTCGAAGACGTCCGGCTGGACCTGGTCGCGGAACGGGTCGCAGCGCGGGCCGCTGGCCGGACGCCGGGGCTGGCCTACGAACTCGACTGCCAGCCGACGCTGGTCCGCGGCGACCCCGACGCCCTGGAACGAGCGATCGGCAATCTGGTTGACAACGCCCTGAAATGGAGCCCGCCGGATGGCCGCATCCGCATATCGGCAGTCGGCGGGACGGTCGAGGTCAGCGACGACGGACCGGGAATTCCCGCGGACGACCTGCCGTACATCTTCGATCGCTTCTACCGGTCGGCAAAGGCACGGGCGCTGCCCGGCTCGGGCCTCGGCCTCGCGATTGTGCGCAAGATCGCCGACATGCACGACGGAACCGTCGAAGCAATTCCGCGGCAGCAAGGCGTCAAATTCCGGATCAGCATCCCGGAGATCGCCGTCGATCAACCCGCTATGGAACGGACCACGGCACGTAGCTGACGCCTGCGTTGGTTACAAGTCGGATGTGGACAAGTGCACTGTGTTACTATGGCGCGGATGGCGTGATCCCCCCGGCACGAGGTTTGAGCTAATAGGTTGCCGGGCCTGCGCAAGGGCCCACGTGGCCGTTCGCACCTTATGCAAGCAACTGCCGGTTCGATATCCGCTAGTGACCCGGTTCGGAGATGCGTGAGCAATAACGGTAGATGAGGTCAACGATCTGGTCGGCAGTTTTGGTCCATTTGAATGGTCGGCATAGCTGCGGCGGCGACCACCGGGCCAGGCTCAGTCCTGCACGCGCGGCCTAGCACGTAGGAGAGCCGACCACCAGCACGAGCTTCCCGCGCACGTGACCGCCCTCGCTGACGCGGTGCGCCTCTGCGACTTCGGCGAGCGGGAAGGTCTGCGCGACCGGGAGCGAGAAGCGCCCGGACTCGATCAACTCGCCGATCTCGGCGAGCGCGTGGACCGCGCGCCCAGCGTCCCCGCTGCTGAACCTCACCCCGTGCTCCTGCGCGCCACCGAAGTCGGCGATCGTCACGACGTGCTCCGGGTCGCCCGCGAGCTCGATGAGCTCGAGCAGGACGCCACTTCCGGCGACGTCGAGCGCGGCGTTGACGCCGTCAGGCACGAGCGCGCGAACCCGCCCGGCGAGGCCCTCGCCGTAGGCGACGGGCTCGGCCCCCAGCGAGCGAAGGTACTCGTGATTGGCAGGACTGGCGGTGCCGATCACGCGCGCACCACGCACCACGGCGAGCTGAACCGCGGCGCTGCCGACGCTTCCGGAGGCGCCGTTGATGAGCAGCGTGCTGCCGCTCCGGACGCCGAGCTGGTCAAGCGCGCGCGTGGCCGTCTCGATGGCGGCCGGCAGCGCAGCAGCGCCGGAAAAGTCAAGCGACGGCGGCATCGGCGCATAGTAGGCCAGCACCGCCAGCTCGGCCTGGGCCGCCCCCTCGGCGGAGAAGCCGAACACGCGATCGCCGACGGCCACGTCCGCCACGCCCTCGCCGAGCTCGTCGACGACGCCCGCCGCCTCGTGGCCCATGGTCTGCGGGAACTGCCCATCCATCAGGCCCTTGCGCTTCTTCCAGTCGCTCGGGTTGACGCCAGCCGCGCGCACCGCAATCCGGACCTGGCCGGGACCTGGATGCGGATCGGGGAGATCCACGATCTCGAGGACCTCCGGGCCCCCGAACTGGTTGACACGGACTGCTTTCAACATTCGCTCCGATCTCGGCCCGGGTGTCGCGGTTGCCTCGCGCAGGACAATCTGCCAGTCTCGCGTGCCGGCCCGGGCTCGGCGCCAAAGTGAGCTCCTGCGTGAGGCCGGGTCAGGGCGGGGCGGTGAAGCGGTAACCGGCGCCGCGCACTGTGTGCAGGCTTCCGGCACGGAGGTCGCCTCGCACAGGCACTGGAACGCGGCGGGGGACCCGTCGGGGTCCCGCGCGACGCGGAACGCGGACGGCATCGTGTCCCACCAGGACCGCATCATGGCGACTGCCCCGGCTGGCTGGTGCGCGCGGGCTATGGCGGTGATCTGGGCTTCATCGGCCGACCGCGCTGGCTCGACCGCGTACCGTTGGCTGGCGGTGGGGAAGAACGCCTCCCGCACGGCCGGGTTCTCGATGAGGTAAAGCAGGTCGGCGGTGTAGCGCCACAGGTCCGCCGGCGGGGCAGTGCGCAGCTCGCGCCGCAGTTGCCGCCAGGCCGCGACCCTGTGGGCGCGGTAGGCCGGCGGATCGTTGACCCGCAGCAGCGCCGCGACGACTTCGCGCACGGTGTCGTGCAGGACCAGGCCGTCCGGTCCGAACTCCACGAACGGCAGCGGGCGCAGCATGTCGTAGGCGTCGTGCGGGGGCACATCCGGCAGCAGGGCACCGAGGAGCGGCAGCGTCGGCCGGCGCAGCGTGGAGGCGGCGTCGAGCACGGCCCGGGTTGGCTGGTCGAGGCCGGAAAGGCGGCGCCACCATCACCCGCGGCTGGTTCGCGGGCATCGACCGTCTCGCCGAGGCGTTCCGCACCGGCGCCGGCAGTCAAGAGGTGGGATCCCGGGGGTCGGCCCTGCCTTCGCCCCTGCGCTGGTCTTCGATGGCGGTAGCGACATACCGCACGCACACCTCGAACGCGAGGGGGTCATCCTCGTGCATCCGGCGTAGGCCCTTCATGAACGCCACCATGCTTGTCACTGTGCGGTTGGGCAGGCCCTCCACGCTCATGAATTTTCCGCCGCCGACCTCGGCGAAGCCGGGAACCGTGCCCGGCTCAATCCCGTAAAAGTCACCCATGCTCGTTCTCTCCCGTCAGGTCGGCCGCCCAGCGTTCGCGGAATGATCTGCACGAATTGCGCTGCCGTACCGGACTCTTACCGTAGACCTGAGTCAGCCGGCTAGGCCTCTTGCACAGCTTCCACGGGCACGTCGCACTTGGTATCGGTCCCATTCGGCCCCGCGGGCCACGGTGAAGTGGTTCACCGGAGACAAGGGCTATGGCTTCATTGCCGTCGAGGGGTCCGGACGTGTTCGTGCACTCAGCGCGATCACGGGCCCCGGCGACGGCAGCCTGTCGGAACGCCAGAAGGTGGAGTTCGACATCACGCATGGCCAGAAGGGGCCCCAGGCGGAGAACGTCAGAGTCATTGGTTGACGTACCCGCAGGCTTGATGGTGACCTGCACGGTCAGTTGACAGTGACAGCTGGTTCCGCCGTTGGCCGCCGGTGTGCTCTTCCGCAGGCGCACCCGCGTACTCTGGGCATAGCCAGGCGGTCAGCGAAGCCGACCAGAGCGTCCCCGCCGGGGTTCCATGGGAGGGGCCGTGCCGCTCTCTGAGCATGAGCGGCGCCAACTCGAGCAGATCGAGCAGGCGCTTCGCGCCAGTGACCCGCAGTTGGCTGGTGCGGCACACGCGACTGACCCGCGGGTGCACTACAGGCGCCGGGTGATCGGGGCGGCACTGGGGTTCTTGAGTGGCGTCGGGCTGCTGTTCGCCGGGCTTGTTATCAATGTCATCCCGGTCGCAGTGGCGGGCTTTGCTGTCATGCTTGCCTGCACCCTCTGGGCGGTGACCAGCTACCGCCGCATGACCGGCATCACTACCGGACGAGTCCCCGCCCACGCCGCGCGCTTTACCAGCAAGCGGCGTGTGGCCAAGGGCCCGCAGGCCGGTGAGCAGGCGGGATCTGGGCTGATGGGGCGACTGGAGGAGCGCTGGCGGCGTCGCCAGGAGCGCGGTCGCTAACCCGATTCCTGAAGCGAGTTCCCGTGCGGTCAGGTGGACTAGTGACTGAGGAGAGGGCCGCTCTACCAGGGCAGGTATCGTCTCGGGCGGCTGGCCCAGCGGAGCGGTGCTGGTCCGGCCAGACAGCGAGGCGATGAGGAGATCACGCCGGGTGAGGACCGTGGTCTGATCCCTTTGGGCCGGGCCGTCTGGCCGCAACAGATGATCCCTGAATCTTGAGACCAACGACACAATGCTCGCAATCCTTTTCCAGAAATCGTGATAGTGTTTTGGGCATGGGTAGCTGGAGCTTGGTGAGCAACCACGGCCGTGCGCTGCTGTTTCTCGCGGGCGACCCGGGGATGCGACTGCATGACATCGCGACCCGCCTGCGCATCACCGAGCGAAGCGCCCACGGCATCGTGACTGACCTGACAGCGGTCGGCTACATCAGCAAGCACAAGGATGGCCGCGACCGCTACCAGATCGCGGCGCAACAGCCGCTTCCAGAGCCCATTACCCGCGAGAAGACCTTCCGGGAAGTTCTTGCCCTGCTCCCGGGCGCAGCCGCTGGCCAGCCGCCAGCGGAAAGGAGACACCGCTGAGCCCGCCGCTTCGCAGCGTGCAGGCGTTCCTGACATGTCAGCCATAAGGCAGCCTGTTCCGCCTCAACCTGATCGGGGCGCCATCATGGACTCCGGAATTACGGTCAATCCCAGCCTGGATATTTCCACCCGGACCGCGGGCGACATAACCATCGCCGAACTGGCTGGCGAACTCGACACGGCCAGCGCCCCGGCCCTGCGTGAGCAGCTCCTGAGCTTGCTCCGGCCTAGCTCCAGCCGGCTTTTTATCGACCTGTCCAAGGTGAGCCTTTGTGACGCCAGCGGGCTCGCGGTGGTGGTCGGCATCAGCCGCCGGGCCCGGCTACTAGGCGGATTCTTGCGCTTGGCAGCCGTCTCGCCGCAGGTTGACCAGGTACTGCATATCACCGGGCTCCACCGGCACCTCGCTATATCCCCGCTGTCCACGCAGCCGCAGCCGGTCCCCCCGACGCCCAGCACAGCAAGACAGGCGCGGTCGCCGAAATTGCCGTTCCCCTCCGGCGGGTCCTCGACGCCCGGCGCTGGCCCGTCCTCCGCTGGGACTGAACGCGCGGTAACAGGCGGCAGCCAGACCGGCTCCGGCCCGGCCGCCGCCATGTCGCTGGCACAACCGCAGCGAATGTGGGTCGTCGCCCCCGCCGCGTAGCTGAGTCGGCGGCGATCTCGCCTCAGCCCCGTATCGGCCTGCCCGGACCGCGGACGGCGCTGACGTGAATGTCGGCGTTCTAAATGCCCTCGGTCCACTTTTAATTATGACACATCGACGAAATTTGGCCAAAGGCCCACAGCTTATTAGGCGTATTTCTCATTAGGTCTTAAAGTAACGCCGCCGCCAAGGCGGAAACCGGCCCGCCGGGTTTCCGGCACCCCGCTCACGGGCCTTGGAGCTCCTCGGGGGGAAGGATGTCGGTGGTCTGCGGGATGCCTGGGCTGGTGGCCGCTATGTTCATTTCGGCCCAGGCGGTCTCCGCCGGGGTATCGGGGGGGACCACCAGCAACGCGATCGGTTCCCGGCCGTCGGCGATGGTCACGCTGACCGTGTGGTGAGGAATGGTGGTGAACCCGTTGACCCAGACAAAGTGGCTGCCGTCGGCGGTGAGTTGGTGCGGGATTTCGTCCCATTCGTAACGGTGGACGGCCAGCCGTTGCACCCTCACGGCGGGGCGGGCGTCCAGCGCGGCGATCAGGGCAGGCAGTTCGGTAAGTGCGTTCCGGGAGCGTGGCCACCATCCTCCGTCGGTCGCGCCATGCCGGGGGAGCGCGGGGTCAAACATGACTCGCGCCGGTGGCAGCCCGATAGGGATCGCGGAACAACGTGCACTGGCGCCAGCGGGTGGCGATGTGCGGGCAGTCGTGGCGTTGCCGTGCGGGATCATCTGCGGCCGGTTCGCCATGGGCCGACTCACGGCTGAGGCCCGGGCTCAGGGCGGCCCGGGCCGGTGCTCCGGTCCCGGTGGGTGTCACTGGCGGGGGCATGTGTGTGGCCAGCAGCGCTGGTCCGGCGCATGGCGCGCCGCAACTGGGTGATCCGCGCGGTGCCCGCGGCCGCCATCACCAGCGCCCCTGCGACAGCCGCGACCAGCAAGGCGGCGGCAAGCGACACACTGGCATGCGCGCCGAAGAAGGTGATATGCACGGCGTGGGCGTTCTGGACGATGAAAATCACCAGCAGGATGAGGGCGCCGATGCCAGCGATCAGCCCCATCCGGATGCGGGCGATCCGCGTGGGCCGCCGACGGCCGGAGGGTGCAGGCGGGGGCCTGGCGGAGCCGTTGGCTGAGGGGCGCAGCGGGGCCCGGATGCCGTCGTAGCGTGGGGCTGCTGGTTCGGGCATGACATTTCTTCTCTCGCTAGGAGTGCGGTGCGCTGGGCCGGCCGCCACCAACCTGGCGGGGTGATCGGGCATATGCAGGCGCTGGCCGGTGCAGGCGAGAGGAGCGCATTCGCGCGGCCGCTGCGCATCGGTGCCTCAGCCCCAGCCTACAGAGGCAAAGGACAACTAGCAATAATTTTCTAGTTTGCCGTTGCTAACATCCCAGGGTGGAAAGCTGGAGCTTCTAGCCAGCCACGCCCAAGCAGGTGGGCAGGTGACCGGTCAGGCAGCCCGGCTGACGGCTCGGGTATCCATCTGGGATGGCTCCTACAGCGGCTCGGTGGCCCAGCGCCAGCCGTGGTCGTCCCATACCGGGCTGACCACGGTCGCCTGAGCCGCGTCGGCCAGCTGAGCCGCGACCCGGACGAGCTGGCGGTGAAAGTCATCGGGGGTGTGTTTGCCCTCATGCGAGACGACCGTCACTAGCGTCACGGTTGATCCCTCGCCGCCGCACAGGCGGGCCGTGACGGTCCCGGTGTAGTCACGGCCGACCGCCACGATAGCCTCGGCCCGGACGAGCTCGCTGCCATCATCTTTGGCCACCCATACCTTAGGCGCGGCCATGCGCCCCACCTCCCGGCTCGCTTGTCAATGGCACCTCCACAGTGGCATACCTGCGCTGTGGCGGGCCTACCGTGAGCCGGGCGGGATCCGGCAAGCGAGGGCCGGCGCGCAGCCGGGCCCGCCCAGTGCTCCAGCTCGGGCCGGTGCGCGGCGAGCAGTGCGCGGCGATCGGCCGGCCCGGGGAGGTCGGTGGATATCCCTGGCCGACGGTGCGGGCAGGCGGGCACGCGGCAGGCCCCGCGCGTTCCCGAGCGGGGCCTGCCGTCTGTGTCCGGTCAGATTGCGTGGACCTGGTCCGCCTGCGGGCCCTTGGGGCCCTGGCGGGTGGTGTACTCCACCTTCTGGTTCTCTTCCAGGGTGCGGTAGCCGCCCATGTCGATTGCCGAGTGGTGCACGAAGACGTCGGCGGTGCCGTCGTCGGGGGCGATGAAACCGAAGCCCTTATCGGCGTTGAACCATTTCACAGTTCCCTGTGCCATCTGCTTGTCTCCTTCTAAGACGAGCCCGGATCCGTGCCCTTCGCACGAATCAGCTGCTGGTTGCCCGCCACTGGAGAGAAATTCCACAGCCAGACGGCTAGACGCCCATTGTCGAAATGCGGCGCCTTCACGATCGCAAACGTCGACGACAACTATTTGGCCTAACGCCATCTTGTGGCCGGTGTATTCCCCGCGCCTTGCGTCCTTCCTGGCATCCGGCCAGGGGAGCGCCGCGGGCCGTGATCTTTACCGCTTGCGGCGGCCCCGGTAGCCGGCGGACATGGCCACCGCGCCGCGGCCGGTAGCCGGGCCGGCGGTCAGCGCCGCGGCGGCGGCCGGCGGCTCGGCTGGCGCGACCCGGGCCGCGGGCGGGCCGGCGATCGAACGCAGCAGCGCGGAGCCGGGACTGACGCTCGCGGCCAGCGGGCTCACGCCCGCGCGGCGCATCAGCCCGCGCACGTCGGCGGTCTGGGCCGGGCTCTGCAGGGTGATGACCACACCATCGGCGCCGGCCCGGGCGGTCCGGCCGGACCGGTGCAGGTAGGCCTTGTGCTCGACGGGTGGGTCCGCGTGGATGACCAGGCCGATGCTGTCCACGTGGATTCCCCGGGCAGCGATGTCGGTGGCCACCAGGACCCGGGCCGCGCCGGAGGCAAACGATGCCAGGTTCCGCTCCCGGGCGCCCTGGCCGAGGTTGCCGTGCAACTCCACCACGGATACGCCTGCCCCGGCCAGCTGGCGGGTGAGCTTCTGGGCGCCGTGCTTGGTCCGGGTGAACACCAGCGACCGGTGGCTGCCGCCCGTCAGCGCGGCGACCACGCCCACCCGGTCCCCCGGCGCGACGGTGAGCAGGTGATGGACCATGGCACCGGGAGCGGCGGTGGCCGGGTCCACCGCGTGCACCGCCGGGTCGCTGAGGAACCGGCGCACCAGCACATCCACCGCGTTGTCCAGGGTGGCGGAGAACAGCATCCGCTGGCTCTGCTGCGGGGTGGCCTCCATCAGCCGCCGCACCACCGGCAGGAAGCCGAGGTCAGCCATATGGTCCGCCTCGTCCAGCACGCTGATCTCCACGTCGCCCAGGTGGCAGTGCCCCTGCTCGATGAGGTCGGCCAGCCGCCCGGGACAGGCGACGACTATGTCCACACGGTTGCGCAGGGCCGTTACCTGCGCATTCTGCCCGGTACCGCCGAAGATTGTGGCCACCGTCAGGTCCAGCGCCTGGGCCAGCGGCATGAGCACGTTCCGGACCTGGGTGGCCAGCTCCCGCGTGGGCACCAGGACCAGGCCCCGCGGGCGGCCCGCGCTGGTGAACCCGCCGGCCAGCCCGGCGACCAGCGGGATCGAAAACCCGAGCGTCTTACCGGAACCGGTCCGGCCGCGGCCCAGGATGTCCCGCCCGGCCAACGCGTCCGGCAGCGTGGCCGCCTGGATCGGGAACGGCACGGTGAGGCCGGCTCCGGCCAGCGCGTTGACCAGCGGCCCGGGAACACCCAGGTCGGCGAAGCTCGCGTGCAGCATGGCCACCCCGGCCATTGCGGAGGCGGGACCGGCTTCCCGCGCCCGGTCGCGTGGCGCCCGGGCGGACTGCGCCAGGCGGGAGGGCACGGCGGCCTGGGCTGAGGACCTCGGTTTCGCCCGGCCACGGCCACGTCGGCGGGCATGCGAAATTTCGGTGGGTGCGATAGTCACAAGGAATCTCTTTCGGATCTGGGTGGCCGCATTTCGGAGGCCACCACGTCAGATCCGTGGAAACCAACTCGCTAGCCGAGCGAGGTACGACCGGCGCGCCCTGATGACGCCGCCTCACGATATGCCGTGTAGCGATAGCGTACCGCACGCCGTGGCGAGGGCACGCAGATCCGGCCCGCCGCCCGGCGAGGAGGCCGATACGGCAGGGTGGGTGCCGCATGACGGGCTTCCTTCGATGGCCCCTGGCTGCCGGGCGGCGGTGGCGGCCCATCCCGGGCCTGGGCCGCACGTCGGTCAGTGAGCTGAGGAGGCCCGCAGACGACAGCGGCGCACCCGCTGACCGAGCTCCTGCTCCCACCCTCGAAAATTACCAGCGAAAACTAGAAAAATATTGCTGGTTTCTGACTACCTGTGTAGTTTGAAGAAGCAGGCGCCCGGGGGAGCAGACGCTAGCGGCGGACAGCTACGCGCGGGGCGACCGAAGGGAGCAGCCATGATCCTCACTCGCTTGGCCGCCATCGTCGCCGTTCTGCTGGCGCTCGCAGTGCCGTGCATCCGGGGAAGGCTGATGGTGCGCGATGCTCGCCGCAGGGCCGGCTCGCCGGCGCCCCCGGACGCAGGAGCGGTGACATCATGAACGCCTCACTCTGCATGGCGTTGAGGCCGCCGACCGGCTGGCCCTGGCGCGGCCCGACGACGACGGCGCGCCAGCGGCGGTTATTACCCGGGGGCTTGCGCCTTGCGGCCGCCCCGCCGTCGTTGCCCCGGCTGTTGCAGGAGTACGGGTGCGTGCTGCCACACGAGGTAGGCGGCAGCGCCAAGGGGGATGGGAGGCAGGTAGGTGACGGCCCGGTACAGCAGCACGGCGGCGGTCACCTGCGCGCCGGCGTCCGGGCCGAGGCCGACGGCAAGGGTGCCGACCAGGCCGAGTTCGGTGATGCCCAGACCGCCGGGGGTGATGGGCAGGGCGGTCAGCAGCCGGACGAACGCGAATGCCGCGAGGGAGGTCTGCCAGGGCACTTGGGCCTGGGATAGGCCGACGCCGCGCAGGCACGCGAGCAGGACCAGCCACAGGATCAGGTGGCTCGCCGCCGTGGTGGCGGTGATCCGCCAGCCGCGGGCGGCGATCAAGGCGGCGGCCCGGCGGCGGAATCCGAGCAGCGATCCGGGGACGTCGCAGGGCGGTGGCCGGCGCACCAGCCGGCACACGATCGCGAGAACGCGCTGCAGCGCGCCACCCGCGCGGAGCGCGAAGGACTCGCTGCGGACAAGCAGCCCCAGCCCGACCGCCGCGGTGGTGAGCACCGCCAGGCCCACGCCCGCGGCGGCGATCAGGAGGGCATCGGGCCGGGTAGCCGTCAGCATGACCAGCAGGGCGAGGGCCGGCAGGCCCAGGCGGGCCAGCACGTTCCAGATCCCCGACACCAGGGTGTAGAGCACATAGTCCGCCGTGCTGACGCCCCAGCTGGACAGCATTGCCCAGCTGACCCCCATGCCCAGGGCGCCCCCGGCTGGCAGCGTGTTCGCTACCGCGTTGGAGCCGAGGTTGACCGCCGCCGCTTGGCGCAGCCGTATCGACGGCAGCACGGCACAGATCATGAACCAGTACGAGGCCATGCTGGCAGCGGCCGTGGTGCCGACGAGCAACGCCTGCGGCCAGGTCATCGCGTTCAGGCTGGCCCATACGCTGCGATAGGAGGCGAACCGGGGCAGGGCGAATCCGAATATTGCCGCGATCAGAGCCACCGACACCACGGTGCGGAGAATCTTACGGGCGCGGTGCGGCCGGGCGATGGCGGTCCCCGGCTCCGGCCGCTGCACACGACTTCGGCCAGGGTCGGCCTCCTGCCGTGTGAGCTGGCCCGGCAGTTCGGCGCTTGTCCTCATCGGGTGATGTCCGTGCTAGCGGTGCGCATGACCGGGAAGGTCTTCGGCCAGCGGTGGGTGATCCCCGCAGCTGAGCAGGTCATCAGCCAGCGTCGGGCGATCGCCGGGTCGCCGGGGCCAAGAGGCGCGCGGGCTGTTCTTCGATTGGCGTGGGGACACGGCCGCCAGCGGGCACGTGTGTGGCGGGTATCGCCCGCGCCCGCCTGCGCTGCTCAAGCCGGGCCGGGGTCGGCCACCGCACGCCGCTGACCCAGCCGAGGCGTTCGAATCCGCGGATCAACTCGGCGGACAGATCGATCTGGCCGCGGTCGACGCCGTGCCGGGCGCAGGCCGGAATCCGAGTGGTGCATGTTGTGCCAGCTCTCCCCCAACGACAGCACCGCCAGCGGCCACAAATTGGTGGCCCGGTCGTGGCGGCGGGTGGCAAAGGGCCGGCTGCCAAGCAGGTGACACAGGGAGTTCACACTCCAGGTGACGTGCTGCAGCAGGAAAACGCGAACGAGCCCGGCCCACACCAGCGCCAGCAGCGCAGCCAGCCAGGTGCCGCCAAGCGCCCATCCCACAGCGAACGGCAGCGCCAGCGACGCAACGCACAACGCGGGGAAAGCCCGCGACACGCGCTGCATCGACCGGCACGCCAGCATGTCGGGTGCATAACGCTGCTGCGGTGTCGGATCGTTGCCGAACAGCCACCCCACATGGGCGTGCAGGAGGCCCCGCAACTGCGCGGCCAGCCCGGTGCCATACCGGTAGGGCGAATGCGGGTCGCCCGGACGGTCGGTGAACGCGTGGTGGCGCCGGTGGGTGGCGACCCAGCCGATCACGTCACCCTCGAAGGCCATCGACCCGGCGATCGCCAGGGCAACCCGCAGAGCTGGCCGCGCGGTGAAGCTCCGGTGGGTGAGGCACCGGTGGAAGCCCACCGTCACACCGAACCCGGTCACCAGGTAGAACAACGCCGCCAGGCCCAAGTCGGCCAAACCGACACCGCGGCCCCACAGCAGCCAGATCGCAGCGATCAGCCCGGCGAACGGGAGTATCACGATCAAGCCGGTCACCGTCACCTGTCCGGTCCGCTGCGCCCGGGTCCGGATAGGGGCGCTGGCAGCCGGGAAGGGCCCGGTGCCGTCATAGGGTGCGCTCGTAGTACTTGCGGTCACGATCATCACTCCGCTTCGCGGGATAGGGGCAACGCAGCGAAGCGGATCTCGAGACCGGCGTATGGTCTAGACCTGACCGGAAACGCGTTCAGGCTGCCTGGGGGCCTGCTACCCGGCCAGCCTGATCGGAAACGCGTTCAGGCTATCTAGGGAGCAGGCCCAGTGTATGCCCCAGGCACCAACTCCGGCCGGAGCGCGCGGATAAGTCCGGAGGACGCACATCCCGGGGCCTGCGGATTCGGCGGCGGTTCGGCCTCAAGCCGCACCTGGTGCAGAGCTGGAAGGAGGCGCCAATCTCCAGTTCGCCGAGCTGGCGAACCGCAAGCTGCGCCGCTCGGCGCACCGCCGTGTCACCCGACTTGAAGCCGACATCCGCAGGTGGACGTGCGAATAGAACAAGCGCCTCCGCCATTCGCCTGGGCCAAGGCCGCCGGCGAGATCCTCGGCTCGCTCGCTGCCCTACTGTCAACGAATTAACGACTCGAACACTAGCAATTTTTTTCCAGAAACTCTGCTAGTCTTTCGGGCATGAGCAGCCGCGGCTTCCCCAGCCAGGCCATCGCCGTGAGCTGCTTCTCTTTGCGCACGCCGCGCGGGATGCGGCAGCGCCGGGTCAAGGACGGCGCCGCGGCCGTTGCCAAGTTGACGCGCGCCAGCCGCGGGGCGGGCCGCCGGAGAGGCCTTTGCGCTGCCCGGGGCACCGGCACCGGCGCGGGCCAGCCGACAGCACAGCGGTGCCGCTGAGCCCACCTGTGGCCCCAGCGCATGCCGGCGGACGCGGCGGCCGTCTGGCAGCCCGTTCCGTCTCAACCTGATCGGAGACCCAGCATGAACTCCGGAAGCACGGCCAGTCCCGGCCTGGGCGTTGCCGCCCGGACGGCGGGCGGCATCACCATCGCCGAGCTGACCGGCGAACTCGACGTTGCCTGCGCCCCGGTCCTGCGTGACCAGCTTCTCAGCTTGCTGCGGCCGGGCTCCAGCCGGCTGGTTGTCAACCTGTCCGGGGTGAGTTTTTGTGACGCCAGCGGGCTGGCGGTGCTGGTCAACACCGGGCGCCGCGCCAGGCTGCTCGGC
This sequence comes from uncultured Actinomycetes bacterium, assembly GCA_963734725.1. GTDB lineage: Bacteria > Actinomycetota > Actinomycetes > Streptosporangiales > Streptosporangiaceae > DASXKD01. Next base: position 380,271 of record CAVTIX010000009.1, on the reverse strand, counting down.
GGTTTCCTGCGCTTGGCGGCGGCTTCGCCGCAGGCCGACCGGGTGCTGACCATCACCGGGCTCCACCGGCGCCTCGCGATCTTCCCCACCGTTCAGGCCGCGGCCACCGGGGTGCAGGCCGCCCGGCACGGCACGGCAGGCCTAGCCGCACGCGGCTGGGCTGCCCGGGCCCGCCCCGGGCCCGCGCACAGGCCCACGGGGCCATCCCCGGTCCCGGCCGGCGCCGGTGATCTGCGCGGGGCGGTCGCCGCCCTGCTGGCCTGCGCCGACGCGTGGCACGATGCCGATCCCCGACGCCGGTTCACCCCGGCTCTGGCCGCGATGGCCCGCGCCCGCGATGGCACCGACGACACCGCCCTGGACAGGGCGGCACGATCCCTGCTGTTTGCCCTCGCCCGCCATCCGCTCACCCCCTCCCCGGCAGTCGCCGCAACCGCAACCCGCCTGCGGCGGGCCCTCAATCCCGCACCCCGGCTCACCCCCACCTGACGGGGGGCAGACCCACAAGCCACGGCAGCCGCGGGAGAACACCCCGCCCGGAAATGATCAGGCGCGAAACCCCTTCCGGCGCCCGGCGCCGTCTGAGGAGCCCGGGCCGGTCATCTCGCCCGCACCGCCCCGGCGGCCGCCGCAACCCCCGCGGTAAACCAGGCAAGGATCCATGGGTAAGCCGCAAGCGCGAGCGGCGGCACGGCCGCGCTTGCTGTCACCCCTCAAAGCTCAGGCCCTTGCCCCGGGCCTCCCGGAAGATGATGATCCAAGCCGGGCGCCGCAGTGGATTGGGGCGAAGGTGCGGCCCCGGTCGGTCACGGCGGTGCGTCGCCGCCCGCCAGCAGGGCCAGAACCTCGCCCAAGGTGCGCTCCTGGCTGGTGGGTTCTGGCAGCGGGAGATGCGCCTGGATCTCGTAGCGGTTGCGCCGGCCGTCTTTTTGCTTGACGAGGTAACCGGCCTGGGCCAGGTCGGTGACGATGCCGTAAGCGCTGCGCTCGGTGATGTCCAGCCTGGCCGCGATGTCGCGCAGGCGGGCACCCGGGTCGTGTGCGATGCACAGCAGGACCCGGGCGTGGTTGGTCAGGAAGGTCCAGCCTGGGGCAGCCAACTATCCCATCCAATTCTGGAAGTTATTTGCTAGTTTTATACAACCAGAGTAGCGTCGCTGGCAAGGCACCGACCTCAGCCACCGACGGCGGCCAGCTACCCGGGGCTACCGGAGGAGTTCATGTCCATGGCCTGGTCAGCATGATCGGCCTGTGCATGGCCTCGACGGCGCCGCACAGGCTGGGGCCACCGGTGTCCCTCGCAGACCACCGGGCCAGACGGTCGGCCCTGCCCGCTCGATCGGGCACGTAGCGGGCACGAACTACATCCGATGCCGCAGGTGCGCTCTTACTCTGGTCTGGGGGATCGGGCTGGTGCGGTGAGGCCGGGAAAGTCTGCGTGGGTGCCGTCGATGAAGGCCTGGGCCAGGTCGGACAGGCGCAGGTTGCGGTCGCGGGCGTAGGCCCGCAGCAGGGTGAATGCCAGGTCCATGTCCAGGCCGAGGCGCTCGGCGAGCTTGCCCTTGGCCTGCTCGATCGCGACCCGGCTGTTGAGGGCGCCTTGCAGTTGCTCGTGGAGGATGTCGCCGCGCCGGGTGCTGCGCTCTTGCAGCAGGCCGATGGTGGCCACGTCGGCTAGGGCCTGGCCGACCCGCAGGTCCTCGTGCCCGAAGGTGCCCGGAGCGTCCCGGAACAGGTTCAGGGCGCCGATGACCTGCCTGCGCAGCCGCATCGGCAGGGCCTGCACGGCGCCGAAGCCTGCTTCGCGGGCGGCGGCGGCGAACTGCGGCCAGATCTGCCCGGCGGCGGTCAGGTCGGCCGCGGAAACGGGCTGGCCGGTGCGGAAGCACTCCAGGCACGGCCCCTGGTCGTTTTGCAGCTGGAACAGCTCCAGCACCCGCACAGCCTCGGTGGAGGCGGCCACTAGGCGCAGCTCACCGCGCGGGTCGGCCAGCAGCACCCCGGCGGCGGAGGCGTCCAGCAGTTGCACGCTGCGCTGGGTCAGCAGGTGGAGGAAGTCGATCACGTCGAAGTCGGCCACCATGGTGTCCGCGAGCTCGACGAAGGCATCTGCCAGCTGTTCCCCATCCATTTCCTCACCTCCTGTGGAAGGCCGGCAACCGCGCGGCTGCCGGGTGGTTAGCGGCCGGGAAGTGCTTCATTTCTCACGGTCCCGGGGAGGGTCGGAGCTTAGCCGCAGGCGGCGGGCGACGACATCGCGGGCGACCTCGCTGAGCCGCCGGTCTTGAGCATAAGCGTAGGCCCGCAGCCGGACAAAGGCCTCGCCGATGGTGACGCCGAGCTGGGCGGAGACCATCCCGGTGGCCTGGTCGATCTCGGCCCGGTGCCGGGCCAGATCTGGCGGCTGCCCGCCTGGCCCGGCCCCCGGCGCCGTGGCCGCCCCGTCGGGATGCTCGCTTTCGAGCAGGACAACGGTGGCGGCCTCAGCGAGGATCAGGGCATCACCCAGCTGACCAGTGCCCAGCGGCCCGGACTTGTCCCGGTACAGGCCCAGCGACCCCACTCGGATGGCCCCGATCCGCAACGGCAGCGCGAAGATCGCCGCAGCGTCGGCCCGGCGAGCCTGCGGCGTGAAGCCCGGCCAGCGCCCGGCGGCATCCGCATCGTCTAGATCGGAGACCAGCACGGGCGCGCCGGAGGCGATAACCTCCGGGCACGGTCCCTCCCCCAGGGTGACCTGCAGCTCGGCTAGCTGCTCGCTCACGTCGTCGGTCACGCACATGATGTGACTAGCCCGCGGGCCCTGTGCCATCACCCAGGCGCCGCTGACCGGCAGCGTCTTCACCGCTGCCGCGCACACATCCTCCGCCGCCATCTGCCCCTGCCGCCGGGCCGCCTGCTCGGCGACCAGGCCCCAGATCAGCGACGCGCGGTCGGCTGTCATCGGCCGGACCGGGCGAATCCGTGCGGGCCATCACGCAGGCGAGCCACCAGCGGGCAGGCCAGCAGGCCCGTAGGCTTCCTTTGCCGGGTAGCCGGAAGATCACCGCACCCGGCGCTGCCGATGGTTATGGTAACCGCCTTTCCGCATGCACATCGCCGGTGGCAACCTATCGCGACCAGACCGCCGGGGCGTCATCTCTGGCCTGGGCAGCGCCTCCGTTCCGGGCCGATGTTTGGCCGTCTGCCTGTTCACCAGCCGGCCAGCCGGGCGAAGGGCGCCTCCCGTCCCCGCTGGCCGCCTCTTCCACGCTGGCAAATACCGGCAGCCAGTCAATCAGGCCGATGAGGGAAAGAAGGCGTAGCACCGGCCGCTCCGGGGCGGCCAGCAGCAGCTCACCCCCGGCCTGCAGGGCCTGTTTCCGCGCACATGCCAGCGCGTCCAGGCCGCTGCCGTCGGTGAGGGTCAATCGCGCCAGGTCCACGATGACCGGCGACCCAGGGGCGGCCGCCGCCGACAAAGCGCGCGCGAGCCGCGGAGCGTCGCAGACGTCAAGCTGGCCGCGCCGCGCAACCAGTACGTAACCAGCGCACCTGCTGGAACTCACATCGATACCAGCCACCGGCCGGCCCTCCTGCCTCACAGCCAGGCGGGGTCTCGACCAGACGGCTTACTACTTCTATTCAGTAGGTTACGCCGCCAACCCTGTGGCGTCACCTGAGCCGATGATCAGCCCTTTTCGCCCGCCCTTACGGACTGGCCGGATCTTCGGAAGGGCTCCTGGGGCGACTTGACCAGGGCGTTTCTCCATGCCTTCCATGGTGGCACCGGCGGCACACCATCCGAGTCGCCTGCATCGCGGGGTTCGCGGCCGTGGCCGTGGCCGTACCAACGGCGATCACCTTGCACGACTGGCTCGGCGCGGCGGGCCCGGTGCCGCCAGCTCATCGCCCCCCGCGCCGAACCCGGTGATCGGCCCGCTCAAGATGGCGCGCTTGCCTGCCGCCGGCCTTGTCGAAGCCGGGGGACCCGCAGCCGGCGAGCATCACCGTCACCGCCAGCAGCACCACTGGCCGCGCGCTTTTCGCCATTGCCTGCCCCCTCCGCAGGCCAGGTTGGTGTCCCGCACGTTATACGCCGGTTCAGCGGCGCTCACCAGGGCTAACCCTCGAACCGCGGACGCGAAGCCCAGGGCTAACCCCCGGCCAGATCCAGGGTGCACCCGGTGTCGCGGCCGGGATGCGCTGCTTAACGTCGGACCCGAGATGCCGACCGGGGCGCCCGCTCATATGAGAGGGGAAGACATGAACCTCTCCGGCGGGGACCGCCACCTGATCACGACCGGCACGGGCAGCGGCGTGACGGCCCCCGAGGTCTCCCCGTACGGGACCGAGGTCGATCAAATCAACGTGGTGGGCGAGCATGTGCCTGGAACATGGTGGGGGTTGCGATGCGTGGTCTGACGCGCCGTGTGGTGGTCGTGGCTGGGGCCGCAGTGGTGGACACCTACCTGCGCATGGGCAGCGACAAAGCGGCCGCCAAGGCGCTGGATGCGTTCCTGCGCATCTGCGGGCGGCGCAGCACCCAGGCCTGCGCGTTCTCGGCGGGCAGCCCCGCCGCGACCAAGGCCAAGTGGGATGCGCTCCTGGCCCGCCTCAGGCGGGCGCCCATCACCGTGGGCGGCACAGCCTTCAGCTACGCCGAGGTGGTCACCAACGTCAGCTTCGCGCTCTCCTTCGTGCAGCCGTTCAGCACGCCCGTGCCTGGCAACAGCGCCCCCGGCTGGTCCGGAATTGCCCAGGGGCTCCAGCAGCTCTGGGCGGCACGCAACGGCTCGGCGAGCGCCCGGCCTGGCACCCCGCTGACCGCGGCGGCGGCCGCCGGCCAGCGCTACGGGGGGGCCGAGCAGGGTTTTGCGGTCCAGTGCAACGAGGCGCCGAGCCCTCCCGCGAGCGCCTACCCCGGCCTGCAGCGCCTGGTGCTGCGCCGCAGCGGCGTGCTCGGCCTGCCGGATCTGTGGACCTTGGACGAGCCCTGCGCCACCTGGCCGGTACGCGGGCAGGACACCTACACCGGCCCGTGGAACGCCCCCACCAGCCCCATCCTGGTGATCGGCAACACCACCGACCCGTTCCTCCCGCTCCAGGCCGACATCGCCATGACCCGCCAGCTCGCCAACGCCCGGCTGCTAGTCGTCCACGGCTACGGCCACACCACATTCCTCAACCCCAGCACCTACATGACCGCCTACTTCCGCACCGGCGCCCTCCCCCCGAAGGGAACCGTATGCCACCAGAACCTCCCGCCGTTCCCGCCCCCGCCGGGTAACACAGCCCGCGCGGCGGGTCAGGTTCCGCCACGCTGACCGGAGACAGGCCAGCCGGGCGGCTGACGCTGGGGGCAGCGGTGGCCGGGAGCTGGCCGTGTGCGCAGGGGCTGACATCGATGGGAGGTGCGGTGCAGTGAGCGAGCAAGCCGAGGTGGTGACGTCGCGGAATCCCCTTCGGCCAGCCCGGCACGCGCCTGTTCGAGCGCCCGCCAGGCCCGGTCCCGTAGCACTCCGGTCTTCGCGACTACATCTTCCCCGCGGCTGCGCGACCTACCAGTTTGCGCCCGGCGTATCCCCGGCTCTGGCCGCCGCCGCTGGCAGCGCGCTGGGGTTTGTGCCCCGGTCAGCGCTGGTCGGCTGTGTCCGCCGCACAGCGGGCCTTGCCTTGTGCGGGCGGGGTGCCGCATGCGCGGGCTGACCCGGGCGGCCACGGCCCCGGAGGAGGACGCGCTTCTTGCCAGCCCTCGCCGGGCAGCCCTGCTGACTGCGGGGGTGGTGGCGCTGACGGCGGTGGTGTTTGCCCTGGTCGCCGGCCACGGCACGCTGGCCCGCATTCAGCGGCTGGACGATGCGTGGCTGCGGCTGATGATCTCGGGCCGGGCGCCGGCCCTCACCGCGGTCGCCAAGGTCTTCAACGTCCTCGGCCTTGTGTACGTCACGCTGCCGGTGCGGATCGCCGTGGCCGGGTTCCTTGCCCTGCGGCGCCGGTGGTGGCGGTTTCGCCTAACCCTCCAAAACACCGGCCGGTGCCCACCAAGGGCCCGGCCGGTGCCCGCGCCGGGTCCGAACCGCCGCCCACACCAAATCGCCGTCCTGCGCGCTTCGCTGCTGCTCTGCGGTTGCCAATCGTGGAACGCAGATCACGGCGATCTGTGCTTGTCGCGCAGCCGACGACAGATCAATGAGAGCCGCAAATAGTCGTTATGCGCACTTCATTACAGCGAGGCATTTCCCGTGTCGCTAGCAACAGTCGTGGCGGTCCGTCCGAAGGCAGATCTCAAGCCAGCAGCCATCGCGTCTGAGGTGGCGGGGGGCCCCTGGCGTGAGCGCCCCGGCCTGCCCGCGTCCCACAGCTACTGTGGCCCGGTGGGCGTCCGGCTTGCGGTGAGCCGGTGCGCCGGGGACGGTGTCCGCCGGTTCGCAGCTGTCGGGGTCGCTGTGCAGATCTGATGTGGCTCAGCGATCTTTGATTGGTGTTCGCGGGCCAGGTGGTAGCGCCAGTAGTCGTCGTAGTCGCCGTTGGCGATGACGGCGCGCAGTGTGAGGATCGCTTCGGCACCTTGGAGTCCCCATCTGGCTCCGGTGATGTCGAGCCGGTCGCCGATCAGTGGCGGCATGCTCCTTCTATGACGCCGGTGGCGATGGGCCATCCCGGGTCAGGGCCTGGTCGTAGCGCAGGTACTCGTCCTTGCTGGTCAGGTAGCGGACGCAGGCGTCAGTGCCGGTCCGCTCGGTGCCGGTGAGGCCGCGGCGTCCGCCTCGGCGGAGATCTCGGCAGCTGCCCGCGCGCTGTCCCCGGCCAGTACCGTGAGCGCTTTGACCGCTACCCAGTCCTCGGCTGCCGGATCCCCGGCGGCATGCAGGGACCAGGCGGCCTTCCAGATGTATTCGAGCACGTGGATCAGGTCGATCACGATGTGGATGGTGACGCCGCGCCGCTGGGCTTGGGCGCGGATCAGATCCAGCTGGTGCTCGGCGCCGTCGACCAGGACCACCCAGGTCCTATCGTGTTGCGGGTCGCGGGCCTCAGCCTGGTCAAACGCGGCGGCGATCATGTCGGCGGGGTCGTGTTCCACCGACCCGGCCAGCCATTTCGCGGTCGCCCTGGGCCGGGGCCGCAGCCTGCGGTCGCCATACCGGCCGCCGGGCGGGGCGATGATGTCGTGCGGGCGTCTGCGGGGCCGGCTCGGCGTCGTAGACCGCAGGTCAAGGTGGCCATCCGCTTGCGGTTCGGCTTCTCCCCGGCGGCCAGCCGGGTCCGCATCCGGCCCTGGCGGGCGGCAGCTTTGGCGGTGGCCGCGCGCAGCGCCCCGGGCCGCATCACGATCCCTTTGGCGTCGGCGGAGATCACCAGCAGCGTCGAGGCGGTGCACGGCACCGGGACACGGGCAGCATAGAACGCGGCGATATCCGTGGCGGCGCTCACGACCGCCTGCTCGACCTGCCGCTTGCCGATCACCGGGCCGCAGCGGCGGGTGATGGCCGCGTGCGCGGCCTCGAACGAGCCGCGCGCCGCTTCCACCGCTGCGAGCCGGGCCAGGGCATGGGAACACCGGCGTGCCGGCAGGGACAAGGTGGCATCGGCCGGGCACAGGTTCGGGGCACCCGGGCGGCGCCACGCACACCGGGTGACCTGCACCGTGCCGAACAGCGTAGCCAGCTGCCGGTGATGACCAGTCTCCACCCGGGTCCGCGTGACCCCGTCCGCGCCCGTGGCGGACAGGTGGTGCTGGCGGGCGGCCTGCTCCTCCCGCGCCGCCCGCAGGTCCAGGCGATCTTGCAGCAGCTGCCGCTGCACCTCCCGGCCCCGCTCGGCCAGCAGCTCCTCCAGCTCGCACGCGGTCAGCCCACCGCCCCAGCGTCTCGACTCGGGCCCGCGACCGCGGCCGGGCGGGTGCTGACCGGCCTGGTTCAGGTGACGATCGCGGCGGCAGCCCTGGTGCTGCTGGTGGCCGCGCTGCGGCACCGCCGGTTCCGGGTTCTGGCCACGGTGGCGGGCGGGTTCGCGGCAGCGGCGGCGCTGATGGCACGATGAGATGGCTCTTTGCTGGCTCTGGGAGGGACATAAATATATTCGAAAAAACTTCACTACCTGTCGGGACGGCCGGATTTGAACCGGCGACCCCTTGACCCCCAGAACGGGGGAGTAGGCGTCCTCGCAGCTCAGAGGCGTTCAGGCTGCCGGGCACGACGGGCGGCCACCTGCGGGTTGTTCGGTCGCGTGGATGCCGTGCGGTCCCCAAGTGGTCCCCAAAGGGGCACGAGAAACCGAGACCTGATCATCTTTGTCGCGTTGACCAGGGAGCGCAGCGGGTCAGGCTGCGTCGAGAGTGATAACGGTTGCCGCCACGGTTGAGGGATGAGGGATGGGCTGGCCGTCTTCGCGGAGCCCGGCCAGGTGCAACTCGATGGCCTGCCGCATCTCGGCCAGGACTGCGTCCTCGGTGTCTGCCAGTGCGACACAGCCAGGCAAATCCGGGCACCATGCGCCGTAGCCGCCGTCGCTGGCTCGTTCTATCACGACCGCGTAGCTGGTCATGGAGTCCTCCGGTCCAGCCCTGCCTGCCTCAGGATGCTTCGCTCGGTACCAGGTGGCAGTTCTGCGCTTGGCTTGCCAGCTATTGTCACCCGCCCAGGCTTGAGCGGATGCTTGTACTGCCGGTGGCTTCCCACGGTGGTGACCAGGTACCAGCCGTCAGCCTCGATCAGCTTGATTATCTCACGGACCTTCAGGGGCACCGATCACTCCATCCAGCACTGCCGCCGCTCGTCTCGAGAAGCAGGCAACGCGCAGGACGGCTCGATGCTGGCACGCTACGGGATCCCTGCGACAGTGGAGCTGCCCGTCACCTCGCGGCCCGCACACGTGCCTGAGCCTGCTCGATCAACTTGCCGTCGTCCGGCGAAAAGGGCCTGACCAGTTCCCGTTCGAGGAGACATGGGAGATTCCACACGGTTCGCCCCTCGGTCGTGGTACCTCAACGACCAGCGGTCAAGATGCGCCAGAAACGCCGGAGGAAGATCGACTTGGTCCCCAGGCCGACCCAAGATTCTGGATCAAGCACCTGATGACCTGGGTAAACGCTCGTTTGTCTGCCCGAAGGTGTGTTCGGGTCTTCCTGCTGCGTGGCTGGTGCCGTGCCGCCCGGAGTGGGCTGTGTACGGACAAATGGCGGACAGTTCCTGGGAGGTGGCAGCGGTTTGCCGAACGGCTTGCTTAGCTTGTACACGGCAGCACGGCAATGCTCACACATGGGCGCCGGCGGCGGCCCCTGGGATCACGGGTGGGTCAGCAGCAGTGGATGGCGAGGGCCTGGCCTACGACGGTGGTGCTGAATCTGCCGACCGCCCAGGGGCTGCTGGCGGATGTGGTGCCCACGGCGGACAAGGTGCTTAGGGCGCCTGGGCTGGGGGCTGGGACCTGCTTCCAGGCGGTGCCGTTCCAGCGCAAGATGAGGCCTTGTTCTGTGGTGCTGCTTTCGGAGAGGCCGACCGCCAATGCGCTGCGGGTGGAGCTGGCGGCCACCCCGTTCAGGAGGGTGCTGATTCCCGGGCCGGGGGCTGGGCTGGCCACGCGCGTCCACTTGGTGCCGTCCCAGTGCAGGATGAGGGCTTGGGCGGTACCGCCGCTGGTGAAGCCCGCCGCCCAGGCGCTGTTGGCGGAGGTGGCGGCCACGCCGGTCAGGTCGTCGCTGGCTCCCGGGCTGGGGCTGGGTACGCGCGCCCACGTGGCGCCGTTCCAGTGCAGGATCAGGGTCCGGTCGCCAGCGGGGGTGCCAAGCTCTCCGGCCGCCCAGGCGTTGCTGGCGGAGGTGGCGGCCACGTCGGCCAGGAAGCTGAACGGACCGGGGTTTGGGCTGGGTACCTTTTTCCAGGCGGTGCCGTTCCAGTGCAGGATCAGGGTTTGGTTGCTGCCGGCGCCATCGGAGTAGTCACCGACCGCCCAGGCGTCGCTCGCGGATACGGCGCGTACTGCGGACAGTTCGCTGAACGCGGCGCCGGGGCTGGGGCTGGGCACCTGCTGCCAGACGGTGCCGTTCCAGTGCAGGATCAGGGTCTTGTCCACCGAGGTGCTGGAGAAGACGCCAACCGCCCAGATGTCGGTGGGGGAGACGGTGCGCACGCTGGCCAGGCCGTTGCCGGTGGCGCCGGGGCTGGGGCTGGGCACCACCGTCCAGGAGGAGCCGTCCCAGTGCTCGATGAGGGTCTGGCTCACGCCGCCGCTGTTCCGGGTGATGCCTGCCGCCCAGGCGTCGCAGGCGGACAGCACGGCCACGCCGTTTAGTTCGTTGTCCTGGGTGCCGGGGCTGGGTGGCTGCCCGGACGTCCAGCCCTGGCAGGCCGCCGCGGAGGCCTGTCAGGGCACGGCAAGCGCCCCTGCCAGCATCACCGTCACCGCCAGCGCCCTCCACACGAACCTGGCGGGCCTGAATGAGTGTGCCATGATCGATCCTTTCCGAGTCTCAAGACGGGCCGCCGTGCCACCGGCGCGGCCCGGGGCGGCCACGCCGGTGGGGTCAGCAGCAGTGGAGGGCGAGGGCCTGCGACGGGCCGGTGCCGGTGAAGCTGCCCACGGCCCAGGCGTTGCTGGCGGAGGTGGCGGCCACGGCGAGCAGGTCGCTGGTGGAACCGGGGGCGGGGCTGGGTACGCGGGCCCACTTGGTGCCGTTCCAGTACAGGATCAGGGTGCTGTGGGCGGTGCCGGTGGCGGAGCGTCCCACCGCCCAGGCGTTGCTGGCGGAGGTCGCTGCCACGCCGGTCAGGGAGTTAGCGGTCGTGGCGCCGCCCTGATTGGGGCTGGGCACCTGCGCCCAGGTGGTGCCGTTCCAGCGCAGGGTGAGGGTGCGGTCGGTGGTGCCGTTGTCGGTGAAGCCGACGGCCCAGGCGTTCGAGGTGGACGTGGCGCCCACGGCGGCGAGATCGTTGGTCGGCCCTGGGCTGGGGCTGGGCACCTGTGTCCAGGCGGTGCCGTCCCAGTGCAGGATCAGGGTCTGGTCCAGCAGGCCGGTGAACCCCACCGCCCAGGCGTCGTGCGCGGAGGTGGCGGCCACTCCGGTCAGGGCGTTGTCGTGCGCCGGGTTGGGGCTGGGCACCTGTGTCCAGGCGGTGCCGTCCCAATGCAGGATCAGTGTCTGGTTCCCCGCACCGCTGGAGTAGGCACCGACCGCCCAGGCATCGCTCGCGGACACCGTACGCACCGCGCGCAGGTCGCTGAAACTGCTGCCGGGGCTGGGGCTGGGCACCTGCTGCCAGCTGGTGCCATTCCAGCGCAGGATCAGGGTCTGGTCCCCGCTGCCGTTGGTGGAACTGCCCACCGCCCAGACGTCGGTGGCGGACACGGCGCGGACGCCGGTGAGGGTGTTGAAAGAGCTGCCGGGGCTGGGGCTGGGCACCACGGCCCACGCCGAACCGTTCCAGTGCTCGGTCAGCGTCGCCGCCGCTGGAGTCGGTGCCCACCGCCCAGGCGTCACACGCAGACACCATCGCCACCCCGTCGAGGACAGTGTCCCCGGTGCCGGGGCTGGGCGGTGCACCCCGGTCCAGTTCTCGCAGGACGCCGCCGAAGCCGCGGGCACAAGCCCGGTAAGCCCACCCGCTAGCACCAGCGGCACAATGAGCAGCCTGAGAAACCATCCTGCGCGCTCTTGTGTGCGCATCGATAACACTCCCGTTCTTCGTGTGGGTCAGCAGCAGTGCAGGGCGAGGGCCTGGGATGGATCGCTGGTGCGGAAGGAACCCACGGCCCAGGCGTTGCCGGCGGAGCCAGCCGCCACGCCTAGCAGGACGTTGGTGGCACCCAGGTTCGGGCTGCCCACGTGTGCCCACTTGGTGCCGTTCCAGTGCAGGATCAGCGTGCTGTCCCCGGTGCCGTTGGCGAAGTAACCCACCGCCCAGGCGTTCTGGGTGGCGGTGGCGGTCACCGCCGCCAACACGTTGCCGTTGGTGCTGCCGCCTTGATCGGGGCTTGGGACCTGCACCCACCGGCTGCCGTTCCAGTGCAGGACGAGCGTCTGGTCAGCGGCGCCGTTGGTGGCGTCTCCCACGGCCCACGCATTGCTGCTGGAGGTTGCGGCTATGCCGAAGAGTTCGTTGCTTTCCCCCGGGTTGGGGCTGGCCACGGTCGCCCACCGGCGGCCGTTCCAGTGCACGATCAAAGTCGTTATCTTGCCGCTGGTGAAGACCTCACCCACCGCCCAGGCGTCGCTGTGGGAGGTGGCGGCCACACTGAACAGATCGCTGTCGCTGCCGGTGCCGCCCGGGCTGGGGCTTGGCACCTGCTTCCAGCTGGTGCCGTCCCAGTGCAGCACCAGGGTCTTGTCGCCGGCGCCATTGGAGAAGAAGCCCACCGCCCAGGCGTCGCTCGCCGACACGGCGCGCACACTGTAGAGCCGGCTGAACGTGCCGGGGCTGGGGCTTGGCACCTGCTTCCAGCTGGTGCCGTCCCAGTGCAGGATCAAAGTCTGGTTCCTGGCCCCGCCGCCGGTGTAGCCCACGGCCCACACATTGGTGGCGGAGACCGCACGCACGCTGGTAAGCACGTTGTCCGGGGTCCCCGGATCCGGGCTAGGCAGCACGGCCCAGGACGAGCCGTTCCAGTGTTCGGCCAGGGTCTGTCTGCCGCCGTTGCTGTTGACATCATCGCCCACCGCCCAGGCGTCGCACGCCGACAGCACGGCCACGCCAAAAAGCTCATTGCTGGCAGCCCCGGGGCTGGGCGGCTGCGTGCCGGTCCAGTTCTGGCAGGCCGCCGCGGCAGCCGCGGCCGGCCCGAGCCCGGCCAGCACGGAGGTCATCATCAGCGGCGCCGCGAGCGCCGCCGCGACATGCCCGAGCCGGGCATGAGATGGTGAGTGGGTCATTGCTGGGTCCTTCCAGGTCTGGGTTCAGCCGCGGCCAGGCGGGCGGGGCCTGGACGCGAGCGCGGTCAGCAGCAGTGCAGGGCGAGGGCTTGCTCTGGGCCGCTGGATTCGAAGTAGCCAACGGCCCAGGCGTTGGTGGCGGAGATGGCCGCGACACCGAACAGGCCGTTTTGGATCCCCGGGTTGGGGCTATCCACGTGAACCCACTGGCGGCCGTTCCAGTGCAGGACGATGTTGCCCCGCCCGGTGCCGGTCTCGTAGCTGCCGACCGCCCACGCGCTGCTGCTGGAGGTGGCGGCAACCCCATCGAGGACGTTGTTGTTCGCCGGGCCGCCGGGGTTGGGGCTGGCCACCCGGGCCCACTTGCTGCCGTTCCAGTGCAGGACAAGGGTCTGCTCGGGCGTCCCGGCCGTGACTTCGCCAACCGCCCATGCGTTCGCCGCCGAGGTGGCGCCCACCCCGAACAGCTCGCTCGTTGTCCCGGGGTTGGGGCTGGCCACCTGAGCCCACTTGCGACCGTTCCAGTGCAGGGCCAGGGTCTGGATCCCGGTGCTGGTGATGATTTCTCCCACCGCCCAGGCGTCACTGTGAGAGGTGGCCGCGACCGCGAACAGGTCGTTGTCGTTTCCGGTGCCCCCGGGGTCCGGGCTGGCCACCTGCTGCCAGGTGGCACCGTTCCAGTGGAGGACCAGGGTCTTCCTGCTGGTACCGCCGTCGGCGTAGTCACCGACCGCCCAGGCGTCGTTGGCCGAGACCACCCGCACTCCGCTGAGCTCGTTGAAGCTGTTGCCGGGGCTGGGGCTCGGGACCGTGTTCCATGCGGTGCCGTTCCAGTGCTCGATCAGGGTCTTGCTACTGGTGCCGTCGCTGGCCGAGCCGACCGCCCAGACGCTGGACGCAGAGGTGGCGCGGACGCTGTTGAAGAAGTTGTTGCCGCTGCCGGGATCGGGGCTGTCCACCTGCGCCCACGAGAACCCGTTCCAGTGCTCGATCAGGGTCTGGAACGCCCCCCCGCTGAGGTCGAAGCCCGCCGCCCAGACATCGCACGGTGAGAGCACCGCCACACCGCTGAGGACGTTTTCCAGAGTGCCGGGGCTGGGCGGCTGCGCCCCGGTCCAAGCTTGGCAGCCCGCAGCCGAGGCCGCGGCCGGCCCGGTCCCGGCGAACACACCCGCCATCACCAGCAGCCCGCCGACCGCCGTCAAAGTTCGTCCCGCAAGCCATCGCGTGTGCATCTGTGGTGCTCCTCCCCGGCCACTGCATGGTGCCGTTCCCTAAGATCCAGGGAAAATGGCGTGTGAAGTACCCGTAAGTGATTTTGTGAAAACGTTTTGCTGGACGTCAGTCGTTGCGGATTCATTACCCGGGTGCGGCAGAATTCAGGTTAGGAACAGGCGGCCCAGCCAGTACCAGATCTGTGCCGTGCAAGCCCGGCCTGCTGGCGGCACCCGGCGGCTCGTCGCTGCCGCCCGGTCAGCAGCTGCCGCTAGGCGTTCGTGGCCATTACCCGGACCCATTCCTGCCATGCCCATGTCGCGGTGACCACGGTCGCGGCACCGAGGATGAGGACGATCGCCGCTTCTACCATGCCCGACCCGCCATCGGGGTCACCGAGCCCGACGGCCTCGATCCAGTCGGGTCGCCACGCGATCAGGGTCGTGGCGAGGGCGAGCAGAGCGGCGAGCCCGGTCTTCAGGGCGGCGGTACGGCGCGAGGTTGCGGTCGAGGACATCTGCCGGTTCTCCTTGGCTGGTGAGCTGGTCGGTCGGGGCGGATTGCGATCACGGAAGGTCACGGCCCGCCTAGGACGACGTCGGGGCGGTGCCAGCGAATGTCGAGCCAGCCGAAGACTGGATAGGGCTGGTCGTCGGCGCTGGTCTCGACGATCCCCGCTCCGGCCGGGATCTGGGTGACCTCGACGAACGGTTGGGCCTGGGAGCGGTCGAGCAGGTCCACTCCAGGGACGTCGTAGGCGTCGGTGACGATGCCGCGCAGCAGAGCCTGAGCCCGGTTGATCCTCGTGACCGGGTCGAGGACCGGGTTGAGGAGCGAGGCGACCAGCTCGACGGCGACCAGTGTCGCGCCGTCCTCGAGCTCGTCGGCGGACGGTACGTACTCCTGCCGGGGCGGCAGCGGGGCGGGCTGGTAGCCGGCGCTGTTGAGGCTGATCAGCACCTCGACGCTCGCCTGGCGCTGGCCATCGACGACCTCGTCGGTGCCGATCACCTGGACCCCGACGCCGGCGCGGTGGGTGAACTGGAAGCTGACCTGCGCCTCACCGAAGAGCGGGCCGGCCAGGTCGGCGGTGTCGGGAGGCGGGCGGACCGTGAACGCGGCGACATGGACCCCGTCGAACGGCTTGGCGGCGATCTGCGGGTGCACCTCTACGGTGACCGAATCGGGGATGCCCAGTTGCCACCAGTCTGGGCCGAGTTTGTCGAGCTCGTGGTCCAGGTGCTGCAACAGGGTGCCGTCGTCCTTCGCGCCGTCGTCACCGATCCGGTCGGTGTCGACGACGTAGACCTGGCGGACCAGGAACGGCCGGGAGGTCAGCACGATCCGGGTGCGGACGTCAGTCGGCGTCAGCACTCGGGTGCCGCCGATCGCCATCAGCAGTGGAGGGTGGACCTCCGACCGGAAGCTGGTGCCTCCCTCGGGTAGCTGGGGCGTCTTGTGCGGCTCAACGATCGCGGTGTGGGCGGCGTCGACGATCCACCGGCCGATCGCAGCGATCCGGTCGCCCGGCCGGACGACCTCGCCGAACGGCGGGTGCAGCGCGGCTGGCACGCAGCGTTCGTCGGTCTCGACGGCCATAAGGCCGCCGAGCTCCTGGATCGTCGTTTGTAGCACCTCGGGCAGGCCCAGGTCATCGGCTGCGGCGATTGCCTGCGTGAGCTCGTCGCTGTCGGCGACAACGTTGCCGGGGGCCAGCAGCCCGGCGAACGGGGGGTCCAGGACGACCAGGCACTCCCAGTCGCGGCCGAAGGGGTGGGTGAACGGCACGTCGGCGCCGGAGATCTCCGGCTGGAGCAGCCAGCCGCTGAAGCCGACCGTATCCCGGTCGTAGTCCTCGCTCGGGGCCGTCACCTGGTTCCACTCCCGGCTGCAAACCGGGTACCTGTCGCCTCGGTCGCGGAAGACGACGTCGTCGAGCACCGCGGTGAAGTCGAGGTCGCTGCGGTTGGCCTTGACGATCGCCGACGCCCAGTCGCCCGGCCCGGGCGGAGCGGGATTGACCCCCGACAGCTCAAGGCTCTGCTGCGGGGTCAGCGCGGAGTCCGGCGGCGTCGGCTCCTGGACGACGAAGCCGACGGTCACGCGCGCCGGCGCGCCGCCGTCGTCGGGGAACGCGGTGATGGTGAGCTCGTGAGGTCCGGGTTGGTCGGGCGCGGCGACGGACGCCGCCCAGTTGACGGCCGGCACCGCCGGCCTGGGCACCACGGGGCTCAGGCCGGCCTCGATGTCGCTCCCGCCGTCGAGGCTGATGACCACCCTGTTGACCAGCGTTGTCTGCGGGCCACCGTGACCGGTCGCCCGCCCCGAACAGGTCACGGACTGACCGGGCAACACGACGGTGCCGCTAGCCGGCTGGAGAACCGTGACCCCGACCAGCGATCCGGTCATGGCCGGGCCTCGAATACGAGGTTGAACGGCGTCTCGGCGGCCCGGCGGAAGCGGGTGAACCCTGCCCTGGCCGCGATGTCGGCGATCGCCGACTCACCCGCTTGCGCGCCCAGCGCGAACCCGCCGTCTTGAGAGAGCGCGTTGGGCACGCAGAGGAAGGTGGACAGCGAGTAGTACGCACGGCTGATGGGGTTGAGGTTGTCGGACACGGCGTCGCCTGCGCGTGGCTCCACGATCATCCACGTTCCGTCCCCGGCCAGCGATTCACGCACATGCCGGGCGGCCCCTAGCGGGTCACCCATGTCGTGGAGACAATCGAAGCTGGTGACTAGGTCGAACGGGCCGCCGCCAAAGGTATCCGCCGCGGCCACTTCGAAGCGCACCCGGTCGGCCAGCCCCGCCTCCGCGGCACGCTTCCCGGCAACCTGCACCGAGGCGGCGTGGTAGTCAGAGCCGGTGAAGTGGGACTGCGGGAACGCCTGGGCCATCAGCAGCGTGGAGGCTCCGTGGCCGCAGCCGATGTCGGCAACGCGGCCACCTTGCGCCAAGCTGGCGGGTACGTCGTCGAGCGCCGGGAGCCACTCCGCGACCAGGTGCGCGATGTACCCCGGACGGAAGAAGCGCTCACATCCCGCGAACACGTCCGGATGATGCTCGTGCCAGCCGATACCCTCCCCGGTCCGGAACGCCTCGACCAGCCGCGGCAGCGCCTGCAGCGCCCCCACCGCGAACTGGAAAGCGCCCGGCAGGTACACCGGCCCCCCGGGGTTGGTGAGCGCGAACGCCTGCTCTTCGGTCAAGAAGTAGCGACCGGTGGAGGCGTCGTACTCCACGTAGCCACCGGCTGCCTGACCCCGCAGCCACTCCTCGACATAACGCGGCGTGGTCTCGGTATAGGCGGCGAGCTCGGCGGGGAGCAGCGGGCCTTCGCGCATGGCCCGGTACAGCCCCAACTGCTCGCCGGCCAGCACATTCCCGGCCGCCCCGGTAGCAGCGAAGTCCATGACGAAGCGATGCAGGAACTCCACCAGCCGGCTCTCGTCCATCCGGTCCTCCTCAGAGGTCGGTGATCCAGGGACGAGGGTGCCGCACCGGTCAGAAACCGCGCTGAAGGGACGCGGAAAGCGATGGGAGCCGAGGTAGCGCCGACAGACGGCGTCCTCAGGTAGCGGCCAGTCCCTCGAGCTGGACGCGGACCTCGTCTGCTCTGGGGTGGTCCAGCAGGTCCAGCAGGTCCAGTGCCTCACGCCAAGCCCGGACGGCGTCGCCGCGGCTCCCCCGTTCCAGGTGGATCTCCGCGGCCGAGCTCAGCGCCACCGCCCTCTGGTACCTGTGCTCGACGGCGCCGCTGAGCCGGGCCGCCGTCCGGTAACAGGCCAGGCTCCGGGTCAACTCGGCCCGGTTCCGGTGCACGTGGCCCATGATGAGCCAGGCCGACGTCATGATGTCGGTGTCGCCGGTACGGTGGCACGCCCGGAGCGAGCGCCAGCAACAAGCGAGCGACTTCCCGTAGTCCCCCGACCGGTAGTAGTAATCAGCCAGATTGCAATAGGCGACGCCAATACCCAGCTGGTCGTCCACGGTTTCGAACAAGGTCAGTGCCCGCCGGATGTGGACGGCGACGTCTTCGGCGCGCCCGCTCAGGCCGGCGATTGCGCTCAGGTAGATCAGGGTGTGCCCGACCTGCGCCGGGTCGTCCAGCCGCTCGTAGCACGCCAACGCCTGCTGGGCAGCCGCCTCGGCCGCCGGCCAGTCCTCGAGCATCCACTGCGCCCGGGCTAGAAACCGGAGGCAAGACGCCGCGCCCACATCCTCACCGGCCGCGCTCGCGGCGCGGGCGGCCACCGAATGCATCCGGACCTGGTCGGACCACTGGCCGGCCCGGTACAGATGCGTGTCGAGGCACCACGCGAGCTGCCAGGCATGTCGTGGGAACCCCTGGACCGCGGCGTCGTCAACCGCACCAAGCAGGACTGCCCGCTCGGACCGGAACCACCGTGCCGCCGCTTCGTTGTCTTCGAGATGCTCGGGGTGGACGCCCGCGGCCGACTCCGGCAGCGTGATCGACTCCATCAGCGGTCCCATCAGCAGGGCTCCGGCGTAGGCGGTGCGCAGGTAGTGGTCGAGCAGCCGCTGCCTGACCAGCGCTACGTCATCGCCGGAGGCCTCCAGCCGCTCGAGGGCGAAGGCGCGCAGTAGGTCGTGGACGGCAAACCGGCCAGGTATCGGCTCGCTCACCAGGCTGCCCGCCACCAGCCCGGACAGGGCCGCCGTGCAGGCGGCCGGCTCGAGCCCGGACAGACTGAGCGCCGCGGCGGCCGACAGATCGGGCCCGGGATGAACCCCGATCTGCCGTAGCACCTGGGCCGCGCCCGGCGAGAGCGCGTCATAGGAGCACAGGAAGACGGCGCGCAGGTCGGTGGCGTGGTCCTCGCCGCGGATCGCATCGAGCCGGCTCGCGGCCCCGGCCAGTTCGGCGACCACGGACGCGAGTGGCAGGTACGGCCGGGCCGCGGCGCGGCCGGCGACCACTGCCAGCGCCAGCGGCAACCCGCCGCACCGGTCGATGATCTCGTCGGCGGCGGCGGCGTCGGTCTCGACCCGGTCGCGGCCCAGCCTGCGGGCTACCAGCTCACGGGCCTCGGCGTCCCCGAGCAGGTCCAGCGGCACCAGGCGGGCGCCCTCCAGGGCGGCGAGAGAGCCCAGCCGATTGCGGCTGGTGACTATCGCCAGGCACCTCGAGGAACCGGGCAGGAGAGGCCGGACCTGCTCGGCGTCGCGGGCGTTGTCGAGCAACAGGAGGACCCGGCGGTTGGCAAGCAGACTGCGCAGCAGAGCCGACTGGGCGTCGAGGTCATCGGGGATCCGCGAAGTGGCGACGCCGAGTCCCTCAAGAAAGCCGCGCAGCACCACACTCGGCTCCACTGGGGGGCGCTGTGGGTCGAAGCCGCGCAGGTTGGCGTAGAGCTGACCGTCAGGGTAGTGGTCGGCGACCCGGTGGGCCCATTCGACCGCGAGCGCGGTCTTGCCGATACCAGCGGTCCCCGACACCGCCGAGATGACCACAGCTCCGCCTGGCTCGTCGACATCGAGCCGGGTGTCGAGTTCGGCTAGCTCACGCCGCCGCCCGGTGAATCCGGCGACCGATGCCGGCAGTTGAGCGGGCACCGGTATCTCCGGGAGCCTCGGGGCGATGGCCGGCTCCGGCGACAACCCCCTCGGCGACTCACCGAGGAGGTGCGGGTCCTGACGCAGGATCCGGGTTTCGAGCGACTGGATCGCCTCGCCTGGGTCAATGCCGAGGTGGTCAGCCAAGGTCTCACGCAGGCGCCGCGACACCGCGAGTGCCTCGGCTTGTCGGCCACTTCGGTAGAGCGCCAACATCAGCAAGCCATGGAGATCCTCGTCGTACGGCTCGGCGGTGATCAGGTCGGTCAGATCCGGCACCACGTCAGCGCTGTCACCGAACTCCAACCGCGCCCGCGCGAGGTCGGCGCGGGCCCGAGTCCGCAACATGGCCAGCCGTGCAGCGTGGCCAGCCACATACTCCGACGGTGCCACGTCTGCGAGCGGCTCGCCGCGCCACAGATCCAACGCACGCCGCAGCGCAGCCGCCCGATCCACGGGCCGGGCAGCCGACCGGGCCTGCTTGATCAACCGCTCGGCGGCCTGTATATCGGTGACTTCTTCACTGGCGGCAGCGCTCAGCAGGTAGCCCGGTGCCTGCGCCGCCAGAGTGACACCGGCGGGAAGCTCGGCTCGCAGCGAGGACATATGGCGCTGCAGCGTGTGCACCCCGGTCGCGGGGGGCCGCCCCGCCCACAGGGCCTCCATCAACTGGTCCACGTTGACCGCCTCGCCTACCCGCAGCCCCAGCACCGCCAGCAGCGTGCGCAGGGAACGGCTCCCCACCGGCCGCAAGACGCCTTCGGAGACCAGGACCACGGGGCCCAGAAGCCCCACCGGGCAGACGTCCATTGAGCGTCTCGGCGCTCTCGCATGCGGGCTCGACCTGGAGATGCCCACATTGTTCTCCCGAGCCCGTCACCTGTCGAGCGACAGACCGATCACTGTCACTACGCGACGTCAGCCGTCGCTTCCGGCGCCGCTGGAGGAATGAGCCCGGTTCCCAGGGGCCTCACGGACGGACTGCCAGGACACGGTGATTGCCGTGACCCGAAGTACCGATCCGGGGGGCAGGGCGCGCAGTTGGCGTCCCCCAGCCTGGCTGACCGTGCAGCTCGACGGCTCGCCGAAGAAGGCAACCGCCATGGCCTGACCCAGGCACAGCGTCATTTCAGTAGGCTGCGAGACGTGGCAGGACGGAGCGACGCTGAATTGGACACTTTGGTTGAGCAGGCCATTGTGGACGCCTTCGACGAGTACGAACAGCACGCCAGCTTCCACGTTGTGATCGAGGAGCATCAGGCCGTCCCGTTCCGGACCACCGTCCTTGGCGATGAGGTGACTGCCACCAAGATCGACCTGTTATCGGCAGCGGGATTGTCGTGATCTGTTCCCGCGGGAAGCTCCGGCAGGCCACCGTCATTGGTCCTCCCTCCCGGAGACTTGGGGTGGGTTCCTCGAGGAGACCTGGGCGAACCAGGTCGCATGCAGGTGTCAAGACCCAGGTTGCATATCGTCTGTGGGCGGTGTCAACGGCGCGTGAATTTTGACCCCCTGGCGCCATGCCACGCCGGGGTCAGTATTCACGTGCCGCCGACAGGCGGCAAAGCCCGGCATTCCCCCAAGCCTGGGCGGCGAACCCGCCATCTCGATCGATAGCCTGCTCGGGGGCACCGTGACCGCCCGATGACTGCGACCAGTACAGAACGTCGCCGTTCCTGAAAGCTGCCGTGCGGAGATACACCTGGCACATACGCCTGGGAACCAGAGGCCTTGAGCCACCCACCAGCCCGGCGTAGCCAACCTTCCTGACCAACCCCCGCTCTCGCGGCCCTTTGCCGGTGATCCGATGTGCAGGTTGAGCAGTCCCAGAATGGGACGTTCTGCGCCGATTGTTGCTGAAACAGCGACAACAGGTCCACAGCGCCGAGTCGGCGTTATACGCGCTTCATTACGGCAAGGCATTTGCCGTGCTGCTAGCTTAAAGTCGAGAGCATTTGTCAGTACACCGCATTGAGGCGGCTGCTGACCCGGATTCTACTTTCGCCATGGCGAGGATGAAACCTTGTTTTCCAGGTGTCCTTGAAGGTAGCTACAGTCGTGACGGCCCGTCCGAAGGCGGCTCTCAAGCCAGCAGTCGTCGCGTCTAAGCGGCGTGGGCAGGGTTGGCTTGAGCACCCCGGCCTGCCCCGCATACCGCAGCTGCTGCAGCCCAGTGAGCGTCCGGCTTGCGGTTAGCCGGTACGCCGGGGGTGGTGCCCGCCGGTTCGCAGTTGTCGGGGTCGCCCTGCAGATCCGAGGCGGCTCAGTGATCTTTGACCCCTTGACTGTGGCCTGCGCTGCCTCTGCACTATTGGCAAATGCCCTGATAGGACGCGGTGACGCACGATCGGCGCGCGCCTCTAGGAGGGCCATTTCACGAGGAGATGGCTCTTTGATGGCTCTCGTAGGCTGTAACGGCTTGGTGCGCGATAGGAGATCGCGGGCGTAACGGCTGATCTTGCCGTGTCGTTCCCGGGAACGTGAACGGCCGCGCGGAACGATCAAGATGTGTCGTCAAGATGGGCCCGCGCGGCCTTGTCGCATCGTATCTGCACCGGTTTGCCACGTCGCCGCCTGGGCAAGCTGATCGCCGAGCTGGCCGGGCCGTGGGCCGCGCAGCAGGAATCGCGGCTGCGGGAGCGGCGCGGTGGCCGGGACCGGCTGCGCGCTGAGGGCGCGGGCCCCAACCGTGAGCTGCCGTTCACCGACCGGGTCATCGCTACCTTGGTCGTGCTGCGGTTCCAGCTCCCGCACGCCGCCCTCGCGCTGTTTTACGGGGTGGACCGCTCCACCATCACCCGGGCGGTGCATGAGATCCGGCCGCTGCTGGCGGCCCGCGGCTTCGCCGTGCCCGGCGAGCCCGGGCTGCGGCTGCGCACGCTGGCCGACGTCTTCGCTTACGCCGCGTCCCAGGGCGTGCACCTGCGCATCGACGGCACCGAGGTGCAGGTCCGCCGGCCCCGGGCCGGCCGCCCCGGCCGCCGCGCGTTCGTGTCCGGCAAGAAGAAGCAGAACACGATCAAGCCGACCGCCATCGGCGATGGCCGGGGGCGGCTGCTGTGGCTCGGGGCGATCCGCCCGGGCCGGATGCACGATGCCACCGCGCTGCGCACCGAGGGCATCGAGGACCTGCTCCGGGCCTATCCGGAGGTCACCGCCGACGTCGACTCCGGCTACCAGGGCCTGGCCCGCGACTTCCCCGGCCAGATCACCGCCCCGCCCAAAAAACCGGGGAAGGACGCCACACCCGATCAGGTCACCAAGCGGGAAGCGGCCCGCAAACAGCAATCCTCCCGGCGGATCTGCATCGAGCACGCCATCGCCGAGCCCAAGCAATGGCGGGCCCTGCAGCGCTACACCGGGCGCCGCGAATACTTCGCAGACACCGCGCTCGCCATCGGCGGGCTGGTATCCGACCGCTGCGCGGACCGGTAAAGATCACCAGCCAGACACTCCAGGCCACCACGCCACGCCCTTAATCGCGCACCACGCCGTAAATATATTCGAAAAAGCTTGATTACCAGTCGGGACGGCCGGATTTGAATCGGCGACCCCTTGACCCCCAGAACGGGGGGAGTAGGTGTCTTCGCAGCTCAGCGACGTTCAGCTTGACCGGGTCTGGCGTGCCACGGATCTCGTAGAACATCTTCAGGCCGTTGATGTCGGCGTACACGGCCTGCCCTCCTACGAGATCCCGGCCAGGACCGTGGAAACCCGGCTGAGGACCTCATCGACACTCTCTGTAACCATGGAGTGAATGGACTCATCGACGTCGAAGGTATAGGCGATCTGCGTGGTGTCGTCCGGGGCGGAAGTCAGCGTGATCGCGGTGACCACATCGCCGGGAACCGTCATCACCAGACGATCCGGCTCAGACACCTCGTCG
The DNA here is from genome assembly GCA_963734725.1 of uncultured Actinomycetes bacterium. GTDB lineage: Bacteria > Actinomycetota > Actinomycetes > Streptosporangiales > Streptosporangiaceae > DASXKD01. Next base: position 356,743 of record CAVTIX010000009.1, on the reverse strand, counting down.
TAGCGGCCGGTCAGCGCGATCTCATTCCCCTCGGAGGAGATGACGGTCGCCTGCCAGGACCCTCGGGTCCGGACGTCCAGCACCGCCGTCCCCGGCTTGGCGGGCAGCCAGCCTTCGAAGTGGCTGGGCTGGGTGAGGACCTGCCAGACGCGCTCACGTGGGGCCTTCAGGGTGCGGGTGACGGTGAACTCGCTCATCGCAATCCTTTCGCTGGTTTGCCGGGCCGCGCCCAGGATCAGGGCGCATGAGCATGCCATCGCCGGAGGCCGGGCGGTGCCCGCGCGGTGTGTGATCTGATGAACCCCGGGCCGCCGGTCACCAGGAGCATCCCGACCTCAGCTCGCTAGCATGCTAATGACACTGTGCACCGTAGCATATCGCTAGCGTGCTAGCGATATGCTACGGGGATGGCCGACCTGCTTGCCCTGTTCACCCAGGCTGCCAAGCTGCTCCGGGAGGCCGCCGACGAGGCGATCAGCCGGCACGGCGTCCGGGTCGGCCAGCACATCGTGCTGATGGTGCTCTGGCGGCAGGACGGGCTTACCCCCGGCGAGATCGCCCGCCGCCTGGACGCCGCGACTCCCACCATCGTCAACACCGCGACCCGCATGGAGGAAGCCGGCCTGGTGATCCGCAGGCCCGACTCGGCGGATGCGCGCCTGGTGCGCCTGTACCTCTCCCCCCTCGCCCGGTCGGTGCGCGAACCGGTCCGCGACGCCCGCGACGCGCTGGAGCGGCACGCCACGGCCACCCTCACCGCCGCCGAGCTGGACCACCTCCGCTCCGCGCTCACCAAGATCATCGCCCAGCTCCGAAATGAGCCACCATAAGTTCCGCGCCGCCTCTTGCCAGTCATGTCACGTGACGGGACGCGACGGTGAGCGCGGACCGGCCGGCCGCCCGCGGCTTCGGCGACGCGCCAGAACTACCCGTTCTGATTCCCTATGGAGGATTGTTTGTCAAGGGGTCAGCTTGACGGGCCGCCGGTGACGGGGTGGAGTGGTGCCGCGGGGGAGGCTGCCCCGTTCGTTTTGTCCTTCGAGGACTTTCTGGGGGGCCTTCCCCGTCTTCTTGCTGCGCCGGCGGGCGCGGATCTCGGGGGGCACGATCCAGCGCCCGGCGATGATTGCCTTAGCCTGGTCCGGGGTGACGGGCTGGTCGTTGGTGTCGCAGATGACGTAGGGCGTGCCGCGGCGCATGACGGTCCAGGCTCGCTCAGCGAGGCAGGCGGCGACCACGCAGAGCGCGCCGAGGTGGTCTTTGCCGCGTTCGGTCATCTGCAGGTAGTAGATGCGGGCGAGCTGGGGGTCTTGCTTGCGGGCGGTGTCGGCGGCGCGGACCAGGGTGGTGCGTAGCAGCGAGGAGCCGGCCTTGGACATGGGCTGGCCTTTGCGGTCGGTTTCCCCGGTCTCGGAGGCCTTGGGAGTCAGGCCGGTAAAGGAGCGGAAACGCTTGCCGTTGCCGAACCGGGCCGGATCGCCCATGCACGCGGTCAGCGCGGGCCCGCCGACCTCGGCCAGCCCGGGCAGCGACCGGGCGAGCCCGTCCGGGTCCACGGCCTGGTAGCGGGCTTCGCGCTCGGCGGCGTGGGCGGCGAGCTCGGCCTGGGTGGCGCGCAGCAGGCGCACTTCGGTCGCAACCTCGGCGGCCAGGCCGGCGAAGTCGACGGCGGGGTGGCCGTCGTAGAGCGCGAGCGACGCCTGGGCGGCCTCCAGCCACTGGCTGGCGCGCTCGGCGCCCTGATGGTGGTGCGAGGCCTTGGTGATCAGCGCGGTGAGCCGTGTCATGCCCAGCCTGGTCAGGGCATTCGGGTCTGCGTAGCGTTCGAGGACGGCCAGGTCGCCGGCGCCGAGCCCGCTGGTCAGCGGGCTCATGGGCAGCAGCTGGCGGGCCAGGTCCTTAATCCGGCGCTTGTGGTCGGCGCCGGCCTGAGTGAGCCGGTCTGTGGCGCGCACCCGGCGGTCCAGCGCGGCCCGCTCGGCGCCGGGCAGGACCAGCGGGCGCAGCCCGGCCGGGTCGAACAAGGGCAGCCGGGCCAGGGTGTCGGCGTCAATCCCGTTGCTCTTGGCATGCCGGGACAGGAACCGGCGCAGGTCGGCTGCCTTCTGCGACGACACACGGAACACGCGGTGCCCGCGGGCGGAAAAGAACACCGCGATCGGCAGCCATGCCGGCCCGGTCGGCTCGATCACCACCTCCAGCCGCGTGCCCGCCGGGCAGTCGGCCAGCGCCACCGTCTCCACGGCTGTGAGGCTTTCCGCGGTCGGCCAGGCCTTGCGCTTGGCCACCACGTTGCCCTCGCCGTCGAGCACCCGCACCGTGTGGGCCGTAGCGATGCCCAGGTCGATGCCCACCAGCCTCCTATGGTCCATCCCGCCTCCTCGCGTGGCATACCGGCATGCACCGGCTCGCCCGCTAGGGGCGGCGCCATCAGGCCACGGTCCCAAGCAGCCACGGCCAGCCGCGGCTCCCACTCATGTGCTGCAACCGGGCCAGGCCTCGAAGGGCCGGCCCACTTCCCTCATCCGGGGCATCCGTGGCCAGGCCAGGAGTGGCAATCAGAACTACGGGGCAAGACACGCAGGCCCTCCCCAGAGCGGTTCTCGACGCCACCCCCCGGACCAGCCGGGGATGACCATGCAACCCCTTGGGACCTCAGCCCTGTGATGGATTCACAGGTACCGGTGTCCCTTACATGTGCGGTCACATCCATCAAGGCTCTCGGACCCGAATCCGCGCATAACCGCGGCTATTCGCGCATCGGCCGCGGACTGGCCCTTGTTGCTGATCGTGATCGGGTGCGTGCCCGATCTCGGTTGGTCCACGGATTCGGTCCTGCGTCCCTTGGACGGCCCTATTGCCATGGGGGCGGGGGGAATCGCTGGTTCGGTCGCGCTCTGCTGGCCATGCGGCGGGCGGGAGTCCGTTACGTCTGCCTTCGCTCTGGCGTCAGTTTGCCCGGGGGTAGCCGCAGATGGAGCTGGCAGAGGTTCTTGTTGCTGGGCCACCTGGCGGCTATGAGGCGGGCTGGGTGAACCAGGGGCTGCCTGGGGGAACAGGTAACGGTCGGCGATGTGGTTGAGCACACGCCGAGCCTGCCGGAACCGGTCGGCCACCTCCCCAACGACCGCGATCCGCGCGGTACCGGCGCCAGGTCGCGGGCGGCCCGGACCTCCGCAAACGTACACGATCACCTACATATCAACCATGTACGGATTTGGCGCAGCTACCGGGCCCTGTTCCTGGTGATATGTACCGGGCGCTCGATCGAGGCACCGTACTTCTGGCTTGCCTAGCCGGTCGGGTCTGGCGGATTGAGACTTTGCCTCTGCGGACGCCCGCCTATTTCGTGACCGCGTACCGCACGTGCGTGGCGTACGGCGAGCTGACAGCCTTGACCACCGCGAGGTCGACATCGCGGTCGAACCCGTCGAACAGCCGCTTGCCGGCGCCGAGGATCACCGGTGCCGTCGAGAGCACCAGCTCGTCCACCCGACCGGCGGCTAGCGCCTGACGGATCACGTCCGCACCGCCGCCGATCGCCACGTCGTTGCCGCCGGCCTTCTCGGTCGCCCGCGCCAGCGCGTCGTCGAGCCCGGACACGAACGTGAATCCTGCCTCCGGCGCCGGCTGATCCCCAGTGCGGTGGGTGAGCACGAACAGCGGGCCGGGGAACGGGTTCGTGCCTCCCCACGCGCCCGCAGCGTCATACATCCCCCGGCCGACAATGCCGGCGCCGTAGCTCGCGACGAGCTCGTCGTAGAACTCCTTGTCGGGGCCGTGCATCGCGAAGTCGTGACCGCCGCCGTAGGTCCACGGGCCGCCCATCACCCAGTAGTGCAGGCGTTCTCCGCCCTTGCCCAGGCCGTACTCGGGTCCGTCATCGGGGCCGGTGACGAAGCCGTCGACCGACGTGGTGATGGATGCGATGACCTTGCCCATGGTTCCTCCCGTCGTATGTCAACAGTACAGATCCGGCACCGGCCGCCGACTCATCCTCGAACGCAAGTTAGTACCGTAGCGGGTCGCGTTTGCCCCGCAGGCCGGTCGGTGTCCGGCCAGCGCGCTCGCCCACTATCAATCTCGGGGGTGGTGATGAGCTGCCCGGCCACGCTGAGTCGAACCTAGTTGGTACCGAGAGCAGGAGGGCATCGTGAGCGACAACCAGCAGTCACCGGCAGGCCACGCGCTCCGCGTTGAGCGCATCATCGCCGCGCCGCCGGAGGCGATTTTCGACGCCTTCATCGCACTGTACGACACTCAGCGGCCGGACTGGGTGACCGACTCCCAGCTCGACCTACGGCCAGGCGGGCGCTGGTCGGTGGCCTTCCAGGTGCCGGACGGGCCGGCGTTCTGGGAGGAGCGTGTGATCACGGCGGTCGAGCGGCCCCACCGGCTGGCCTACGACATGACCGCGGTGTACGAGGACGCGCCCGGCTTCAGTACCACGGTGGAGGTCGTGATCGAAGCCGTACAAGACGGCCATCGAGTCAGCTTGATGCAACAGGATTTCCCCACGATGGAGGCCCGCGACGACTTCGCAGGCGCGTGGCCGGACGTACTGGACGAACTGGCCCGCCGGGTGTCCTTGACCGGGCAAACGTAGTCTGATGCGGCATTTAGACGGACAGCAACATCCTCAATTCAGGCATGTGCGGTAGATCCTGGCCGCAACTTCCCGTTCCGGCCCTAGGCTTAGCAAGATCATTTGTCTGGCTCTGCCGGCCTCGTTGGCGCGCAGAACGCCCGGATCGGAAGCAACTCTGTCTTGATCAGAAGAGAGGCAGTGGCCGAGCAATTAGATGACATGCATCGGCGGGTCGGCGTGAGCGTCTGACCTGGCGCGGTGGCTGTTCGCACAGCTAGGACCTCCCCAGCTCAGACGCGTCACGATTGGCTCGTAAGCCAATTTCGCGTGCGGGCGCCTGGGGCGCCCCCGGGAGCGTGAGGAGGTCCCGATGCCCATCGTAGGCGGGCTGGACATTCATCGGAAGCAGATCACCTTCGACTATCTGGACACGGTGACCGGGGAGGTGCAGCGCGGGCCAGGTCGCCCCAGCTGACCGGGCGCACGTGCGGGCCTGGCTGGCCCGGTTCGTCGGCCAGGACGACGTCGCGTTCGCGGTGGAGGGGTGCGCGGGGTGGCGGTATGTCGCCGAGGAGCTGGCCGCCGCCGGGATCGCCGCGCATCTGGGTGAGCCGGCCGACACCGCCGCGCTGCGCGGCCGCAAGCGGCACGCCAAGACCGGTAAGACCGACTCGCGGCATCTGCGGGCTCTTTTGGCCGAGGGGCGGCTGCCGGAATGCTGGATCCCGCCGGCGCACATCCTGGAGTACCGGGCGCTGCTGGAGACCTACCACGACCTGCGCCGCGCGCACACCGCCCAGGTGCAGCTGCGCGGTGTTCTTCCATCAGGGCGCCCCGCCGCTGAGCGAAGGGGCCCTGCGCACCGAGCCGGGCCTGGCCGGCCTGCGGGCCGCCGCGGCCGCGCATCTGTCGGCGGCCGGGCAGCAGCAGGTCGCCACCGCCTTGGACATGCTCGCCGCCACCGAAGCCCAGCTGGGCCCGCTGCGCCACCAGCTACGCGATGCCGCCCGGCGCCTGGTGGGCGCGAAGGTGCTGGCCGAGCGGCTGTATGGGGCCGGGCCTGGTCACCGGGCTGGCGCTGACCTGCTGGCTGGCCGGGGCAGACCGGTTCTCCTCCTCCCGCAAGGCGGTCCGGTTCACCGGGCTGGACATCACCGTGCATTCCTCCGACCGCAAAGGACCGCCCGGGCGGCTGTCCCGGCAGGGGCCGCCGGTGCTGCGCTGGGCGGTGTATGAGGCCGGCAAACCTGCGCCCGCGCTTCGGCCCCCGACCACGGCTACTACGCCGCCGTCGCCGACCGCAAGAACACCAAGCGCGCCGCCTTGCCGGAGGCCCGCAAGATCGTCCGGCAGGCCTGCCACCTCCTGACCGAGCTCGGCGACGACGCGCTCACCGTGACCTGAACCCGCGCTCGTGACCACGCACTACCCGCGCCCGTGACCACGCACCACGGCCTGCCAGGACCGGGCGGAAACGCAGCCATCATCACCCGAGGGGGAAACCACCGCGGCCAGCTCCCGACGAGCCGCTGTCCGCCGCTGCCGGCCCGCGCGCGCGCACCAACGGGCCAGGCGGACGGCCTGATTAGACTGAGCGGCCGCCTCCCCGCAGGCGGGGACACCGCCGGGTAAGCGGGACGCGTTGCCGCGCCCCGCTCCCCTCAGAACCGTGCGTGCGGGTCGGTCCCCGCACACGGCTCAAGCAAGCCGCGAGGGCGTCGTGGGCTGTGGCGCTGGTTTCCCGCGCTGGCGGGCTTGGAGCCCACGCTGGCAGGATGCGTGCACCAGGCGGGTCTGGGCACTGTCCGGCGGGCCGGGTCTCCCGTGGTGGGCAAGATAGCTGGCGGCTATCGCCTTGCGGGTGACCTGCAGCCACCACCGCTCCCACTGCTCGGGGGATTGGGGTGGCTGATCGGCGGTCAGCAGCGGTTCCCCGCAGAGCGGGCAAAGCCCGTCCTGCCTGGTGAGCAGGCGCAGGGTGTACCTGTCCAGCGGGGGTTTGACCCGCCGCCGCCGTTCGGCCCAGTAGCTGGCCAGGGCGGGGTCATCCGGGGATGCCCCGCCCTTGACCGGCACGTGCCGTTCGATGCCGGTCCAGGAAAATTTGACCAGGTGAGCGCCGCTGTCGCGGTCGCCGAATACCCAGTGGTCGTTCCTGAACTTGCTGAACTTGCCGAAGTACCGGCCGACGATCCAGTGTTTCGGCTTGTTCGCGTGGCTCCATGTGGCCCACTTGTAGGTGAGTTTCCACAGGTAGTCGTCCAGGGCGGAGAACGCCCTGGTCGACACCACGCTCCGGTAGTAGGCCGCCCAGCCCCGGATGACGGGGTTGAGCGCGGCGATGACCGCCATCGCATTGCCGCCGCGCAGCCTGCGCGTCTCGGCGGCGAGCCGTTCCCGGAGCCGCCTGACGGCCGCCTTGGACGGCTTGATCAGCAGCTTGCGGTTGGGATAGCGGCGGACGTTGAACCCGAGGAAATCAAAGCCCTCGCCGAGGTGGACGATGCGCGTCTTGTCCTCGTTGAAGGCCAGCCCCCTGAGCGCCAGCCACTCCGCGAGCCGGGCCTTGACCTGTTCGGCCTGCTGCTGGCTACCGCAGAGCACGACCACGTCGTCGGCGTACCTGACCGCGACCGGGGAACCAGGCCTGGCCTCCCCGGCATGCGTGCCGGAGGTCACGTAGCTGACCCCGGCGGCCTCCTCCAGCCCGTGCAACGCGACGTTCAGCAGGCACGGTGAAATCGCACCGCCCTGTGGAGTTCCCTCCACGGTCGGCGCGAACCCCTTGCCCGCCTCGAACACGCCCGCCTTCAGCCAGCCGGAGATCAGGTCCCTGGCCGGGAACGACCCGATGGCGGCGAGAAGATGATCATGATCGATTCTGTCGAACGCCGCGGCCAGGTCCGCGTCCAGCGCCCACACGCGGCTGGCCCGCGGGCCCTTGCACACGTTGTAGATCGCCGCGATCGCGTCGTGGCAGCCGCGGCCCGGCCGGAACCCGTAACTACGGGGCTCGAACCGGGCCTCCCATTCGGGCTCCAGCGCGTTCTTGGCCCGGTTCTGGTGACACCGGTCCAAGATCACGGGAATTCCGAGCGGCCTCAGCTTGGCACGGTTTGATGCCTTCGGGATATACACGCGCCGGACCGCACGGGGATTCCACGACGACCGCGACTGGTGCACCCGCACCGCCACGCTCGCCCTAGCCTCGGGAGTCAACGCGACCTCCCCGTCGATCCCGGCGGTCTTGCGCCCAGCATTGCGCTGCGTCACCTGCCGCACGCTGACCAGCGTGTTCGACCGGCTCCGCAGCATCAACCTCTGCAGGTTCCTGACCTTCGGCCAGTCCTGCTCCTGCGCCGCCTTGAAGATCCGCTGCCGCAGCCGCCGTACGTTCTGCTCATGGGCACGCCAGTCAACGGCGGCCCACTCCAGCCCGTCCTCAGGTCCGTTCACCGTCACCGGCGCCTAACTTGCCCCTCGGTTCCAGCGGTTACCGGCCGCCCGTCTTCAACGGCTCACCTGCCCACGTCAGCGCGCTCTCGCGCCCGGGCCCCTGGCCCGGTATCCGGCCGGTTATGCGCGGCCATCCGGCGGAGGAGCCGGGCGTGCCGCCGCGTTTTCCCGCTGCCTTTCGGCTGCCGGCATTCGCTTCTTGGGCATCCTGTCCCGCCAGGGGCTTCCGCCCCTCTTGCGATCGGCCTACCGCGCCGCCAGCCAGCGGCGCGGACCCCGACGGGGTTTCCGTGTTCCGCACGCGTGAGACCCGGCTGGGTTTGGGTGCCCTCTGTACCCCGGGGGCGGCGGTGTCCGCACGGCCGGTGATTGTCCCCGGCCGCCGCCTGCCGCATCACAGCGGCACGCCCCTGCCACCCTGGACTGCGACCCGCCCCAGGATGTGATGTTTACGAGGCATCAGCAAGGGTTCACTGTCGTTCACCCCACGCCAGCCTTCCCCTCGCCTGTGGCCCCACGGCGGAACAAGGACCCTTGGGCTTTCCCCTGGGCTTCACACCCGGCTGGGCAGGACCCAGTCACGCGTGCCAGGGCGGGGACGGGCCTGGACACTGCCCGGATTACGTCCTTGGCATCAGCCAGCCTCCTTCGACGCACCCACTCACCACGTGCGACCTCACGTCGCAACAATCAATCATCTTGTCGCCGGGGCAACGCCCAAGCCCCGCGGACCCAGGTAAGGCTGGCTGCCCCTTCCCTCCCGTCCCCGGCCGCCGCGGCTGGTCACCCCCGAACAGAAAGGCACGCACCCCACCGGCAAACACCCCCACCGGCCCCCAGGCCCTCCCGCCCCGCCGCCGGGCAATGATCCGCTCCGCGGGCCGCCGCATCAAGGACGCCCTCCAGCCGCCGGCGACGCCGGCCGGGCTCCCGCCCGGTCCTTGACCCGCCTGCCCGCTCGCAGCACACGGCAGCTACCGGGGGGCAGGAAGCAGAGTCAGGCACGACCAAACCAGGGCAACACGCGCCGAATAAGCCACCGCTGAACCACTTGCAACGTCGGCCGATACAGGTAAGGCGGCAGTGTGTGCGCGATCGCAGCACTCAGCCTGGGCATCTGCCAGTACGTCCTCAGCCGCAGCCAGCCTGCGGCGAAGGTCATTGAGCTACCGGATCTCCTCGCTATACCCGCACGCCCAGGTCGGCGTCGTGGCGGCTTGATGAAGGCAGACGGCGCACATGGAGGCCGTTCAGACGCCTGGCCACCAAGCTCACGCCATCCGGGGCTTCCTCGGCGATGAAGTGTTCCGGCGCATCAGGCCCGGCCCAGATGCCATGCTTCTTGCGGAAGCGCCGCTCCTGCTGGAAGCGCTTATCCTCCCGGTGGATGCCATGGCTGACAACGGCCACAATCCCGACCATGATTCCGATGGCGAAGATCCCGGCCGCAGCGATAAGCATGATCCCTAGCACGTACTTCTCCCCGGGTATGGCCGGTGATCCGGTTCCGGCCATCGCACTGCCCCATGTCCGGACAATGCCGTCACGAAGACAGAGCACAGAGCTGCTCAGGTAGATACATGCTTCACCGGCCAGCCAGCCCGGGCGGGCTTCAGCGTTGCCGCTCGACGGCCCCGGTGACGCCACCCTGCCCGCATCACGCTCGCGTCGCTGCGCGATCCCTTCGGGCCTCTGGCTGTCCCGGGGCGTGGCGAAACCCGGCATGATCGTGCCGTAGCCGGGTAGCGGCTCATTCGCCTCAACTCTTGGGACGCCCCCGGCTGACCCATTCCCCCACCCCCCGGTCGGCCGGGGGTTCCGGCCCCGGATCCCCGGAGGGTGATCCCTATGGCTGACATTGAGCCCGTGACCCCGGCTCACGCCACGCCGGTCATCGTCACGCTTCCCGCCGAGCCACGACGGTTTGACCATGTGCACCTACAACGCCGACCCCGGCAGCGCCTCCGAGGACGGCCTCAAGCTCCTGGAAAGCTGGTACACCACGCGAGTCGAGACAGGTGACATCTCCTTATCTGCGCTATGTTGCCCAGTGCGGTGCCCTTGGCTGCGAGGTGCACTAGCGAAGCTGCTCGCCACCTCGTGCCAACCCAGGTCCCTCAATCCTCCCCTTGATCCGGGCTCACGTGCCCACCGCTGAGCAGCAGTAACGCGGCCGGTGGTCGCGATGTGGTCGCATCCGAGCACGCTCGCCATCGCCTCCATGAGGAACCCGATCCCAGGAGGTTGCCATGAGACCCAACCCGAACCGAGGCCGCGTATACCGCCGCTGCGGCTGCCGCGACGAGCACGGCCGCCAACTCGGTGCCCGCTGCCCGCACCTGGCCAACCCGCGGCACGGCAGCTGGGCGTTCGCCGTCACATGCCTTCATCCCACCGTAAGCGCAAGACGATGCGCCGCAGCGGCTACGAGACCCGATCCGACGCCCGTGCCGCGCTGGCCCGGGTGCTGGAATGCGAACGGGCCGGCGTCTACGTCGACGACGCGCAGACCGTCGCGGACTACCTGGTCGGCTGGCTGGATGCCAAGGCCCAGTGGCTCAAGCCGACCACCATCGCCCGATACCACGACTACCTGCACAACGATCTGGTGCCGGCCTTCGGCGCGGTCCGGCTGGAACGCCTCACCCACCAACACGTCTACCAGTTCGTCCGCACTCAGCTCGCCAGTGGCCGCGGCCCGGTCACCGTGCGCCGGTGCATCGCCACGCTGTCCAGCGCCCTGAACGACGCGATCCGCCAACGTCGGCTGACCCACAATGCGGCCCGCCACACGGCCATCCCGCTGCCGCGCCGCATCGAGCGTCCATGTTGGACAGTTGAAGAGGCAGCCGCGTTCCTGCGCCACTGCCATCAGATCGACGACCCACTTACTGAGCTCTTCGAGGTGCTCATCTGCACCGGCATGCGCAAAGGCGAAGCGCTCGGCCTGCACTGGGCCGACGTCGACCTCGACGCCCGGCTACTATTCGTCCGCCACACCCTCGTCGCCGTCAACAACAGCCGCCTAGTCTTCAACTCGCCGAAGACCACCGGCAGTCGCGACTGGATCGCCCTGTCCGCGCGAGCGGTCGACGCGCTACGCCAGCGGGCGCGACGGCACCGCCGGGAGGCGCTCACCGGTGCGGCGTACCACGACCGCGGCCTCGTCTTCTGTCGGCCGGACGGGCAGCCACTCCGACCCGAGTACGTGCTCCACCACTTCTACGACCTGACCGACGCGGCGGGCCTGCCGCGCATCCGGGTCCACGATCTCCGTCACCTGGCCGCCACCATCATGATCACAGCCGGGGTACCGCTGGCCATGGTGTCCAAGACACTACGGCACTCCACGCTGTCGACCACTGTCGACATCTACGGCCACCTCACCCGGCAAGCCGCCCAGGATGCCGTGGACGCCACCGCCACGGCCCTCGACAACGCCGAACGCAAGGCTAGGCAACCGCCGTCAGGAAGGCGCTCGCCCGCGACCACATTGCGACCACAACCGGCCCAAATGAACAGCTGCTGATATGCCGCGCGAGGCATATCAGCAGTTCAGACTACGTCGGGACGGCCGGATTTGAACCGGCGACCCCTTGACCCCCAGAACGGGGGAGTAGGCGTCTTCACTGCTCAAAGGCGTTCAGCCTGGCGGGCACGATGGGCGGCGACCTGCGGGTTGTTCGCCCCCATGCATGCCGTGTGGTCCCCAGATGGTCCCCAGCTCGACTCGCTGCGGGGCGGGGGCTAGCCCGCGCGACGGTCAACGCGGAGGATGGTGATCAGGTCGCCCTCGACCGTGTACATAATCCGGTACGGGCCGACACGCAGCCGCAGCACCTCGGCCCACCGGAACGCCTCCGGCGGGTACGGGTTATCGGCCAACTGGGCGACTGCAGCCCCAATGGTGCGCATCCCGGCTTGATCTGTCATGAAGCGGCGTGCCGACGCTCGTGCCGTCGGCAGCCACTCGACCCTCACTGAGCGTCGCCGAGCAGTTCTGCCATCGCCTCCTCATGCGAGACAGCCCCCGGACGGCCCTTGGCGACCCACTCCCGGTATTCCCGGAAAGCGGCCGCGGCGACGGCGGCCTCGTCCGGGTCAGCGTCGGGAACGGGCTCGGCCGGGCGAGCAGTCATGGCACAAAGGTATCGCTTGCTACCGACACTGCCCGGGAACCGCACCAAGAGGCGGGCTGGTACTGATCGATGGCCGCGCGGGCCTCTGGCCCAGTACTGGCCAATCCCCGATCTTGGACGCCGTGCCGACCGAGTTCAAGGCCGGTCAGCCATGGCGAAGCGCTGGACCCTGCATCGTCTGCATGGTGACAGACTTGACCGGCGGTCAAAGACGCCAGGACGCTGCCGTGAGCTTCGATCTTGGTCCCCAAACGGCAGAAGGCCGACCCTGGATCTGGGATCAGCCTTCTGACCTGCGTCGGGACGGCCGGATTTGAACCGGCGACCCCTTGACCCCCAGTCACCTCCCAGACGTCGCTGGACGTGGCTGGAGAGGGCTCACTGGGCCACTTGACCAGCCTCAACAGTCGCCTGACGTAGCTAGCTGTGGCCTGAAGTCTGTCCACGTTGGCTCTTGGAATGGCTCTTTCGCGGGGAGGCCGGTCGAACCGCAGACCGGACAGCAAAGACTGTGAATAACGCACGCCGAGCCGCCGTTCTGGTCAACCCAGCCGATGATCGACTCTCTGCCTGATCGGGCGCAGATCAGGCACTATGTGAGCTTCCAGACACGCAACGTCATGCTCGCGATCAAGGTGTGGCTAACGATAAGGACAAGGCGATCCTCGCTGGCACTTGGCACACTTCGGACCTCTGTGGGGGGTGGGTCTTTGGACTCGCCGGGGCGGTTTGCTAGGTGCCGGCGGGGCGCGGAGGCGAAACGCGTCAGCACGGCGCCGCGGGCGGCCGCGCCTGGGCCTGCGTTCGTCCTGAAGCGCGGCCGCCCGGAAGGGGACGCCGGCTAGCTCACGCGGCGGCGCCCGGCGGGGCCTGGCGGGCGGGGCCGGGATCACCGGCGCCTATGCCGCTTTCTACCTTCGTGACCTTCAGGTTCTTGTCGAACTTGACGGTGACCAAAGAGCCGTCGGCCTTGGTCATGTGCGCCTCGTACACGCCGTCACCGGCGTCGGTCTCGATCCGGTAGACGGCGCCACCCGCAACCGCCTTGAGCGCCGCCGCGCGGAGTGTCGCGGCCGTGGCGCTCGGCAGGCTCTTCTCGTCGGAACGGGCCGGCTGGGCGCCGCCGGGTCCCGGCGTCCTCGCATTGCCGCTGCTCGCGGGCGGCGCGGTGCTGCCGCCTGCCGCGGACGTGCTGTTCGCGGACGCGCTCAGCGCGCTGGCCAGGACGCCACCGGTGATGACGCCCGCGGCCAGCAGGCCCACGGCGCCTGCCCACCGTTTCTTGCGCCCGCGGGTGTTCGCCGAGTCGGACATGGTGATCTCCTTCGTGCCGTGGCCGCCCACGGTGGCGGCCCTGGCGCCACCGTGCCTCCGCCGCCTGTCCGCTCCGTCAGACCGGGCTATGCGCTGCCTATGACCACTTCCTGTGCGCACGCCCGATTGCGCTGTTGGCCGAAACGACCTGATCCGCGGTCGCTGACGGCGGAGAGTGGATGATCACATCACGGCGACAGCATGATGACCCCGCCCGCCTTACCCGCCCCGAACACCCGCGCGGCCCTGCTCTGCTCCGTCTTCCCCGTCACTCACCGGCACTCGTGATCTTGGCTCGTGGCGCGGAGCAAGCATTTACCTTCCTAACCGTCCAGCGAGCGTCACGCAGATTCGGGACGATTCTGCCGAAAATGCAGTCGGAGGTTACGAGTGGTCACAGAACGTGGCAGGCGGGTGACAGCATGCGTGCAGTCCCGCCGTTATGATCGGCAGCTCGACCGTCAAGTGACCGTTTTGGCAGCGTCCCGAACCGTGATTCTGCGCCCGCCCGCTTTTCTTCGGGGGCGTGGGTCCGGCGAGGAGCTTGCCTGGAGCGACTTGATCGGTTTGACGGGCGCGGCGGCGCCTGCCTCCTGGTCGAAGCCGAGCGCATTGATCACGTCGACCCAGTGATCGTTCTCGGTCAGCATTATGCCGTTGGCGCTGTCAGCGCCGATCGCGCTCTGCTCAAATATCCCTCCCGTGTCGTCGCCCGCATGGTCGAAATGAGCCCGGCCGACGATCATAACCCTGAAGATTGGCCGAGATGGCCGGACGGTCCCGCTTCGGCACGCGTCCACGGCCGGGCCCGCGCCAAACTCCGGGTGAACGCCTCGCGGCATGATCGCGGCCGGGCAAACGTGACGATCACCGGGCCGGGTGACGGCGCGGCGCAGGGGGTCGCAATGGTTGGCTAGCCCGGGTCACCGAGCCTGGGGGCGGTATTTGCCCGGGGCCGTTCTTGTCGCAGGCGAGCTGGGCGGGGCCGGCCAGCGGCTGGGCCAGTGTGGGTGGCTCGGCGAACGACGGCACGTCGAGGTTGAGGAAGTCGGACAGGTCCGCGGCGGCGGCGTCGCGGCCAGTCATGGCTGGCAGGTTCCATTTCCGCTCGACCATCGCCAGGATCGAGGTGTGGTCGTGGACCACGCTGGTCACATGATCTCGCAGGCTCCACGGGGACACCACGACGGCTGGGACCCGGAATCCGTACCGGGCGAACCCGTCATACCACGGCGGCGGCTGCAGCGGCGGGACGTCATCGGGCGTGACGGCCGGGGGGGGCGGCACGTGGTCGTAGTAGCCGCCGCCCTCATCGAAGGTCCATACCAGCAGCGTGCGCGGCCAGGCCGGCGATTCCATCACGGCTTGCACGACCGAGGCGGCGAAGACCTCACCGTGCACGATGTTCTGCGGGTTCTCCCCGGAGCTGTTGCCGAAATCGGGGTCGATGATCGCGAACCCGGGAAGATTGCCCGTTTTGGCGTCGGCGAAGAACTGCTCGATCTTGACCAGGCTTGAATGGCCTTCGATCGCCTCACCGGGGAACACGTAGCAGGTGGGGGGGAAGCTGGAGTAATAGTTCCGCCACGGGATCTGGTGGGCATCCAGGCGGTCGAAGATGGTCCCCTCGGGAGCGGGGACGGCGTTTTCCGGAAGGATGTCATCGACCATCCCGGCCGAGGTTGCCGCCAGCAGGTACCGGCGGCAGGGCTGGGTCTGGCCCAGGATCGGCGCGAACCAGCGGTCAGCTACCGGGAACGTAGTGGCCAGCGAGTAAGCCCACGGCAGATCCTCCCCGGTCCAATAGCCCATGGCGACCGGGCCGCTGGCCGATTTTACAAATCCGTCGTTCCGGCCCCCGTTGAACTGGATATGGGCCTGCTTCCATTCCTGGGACGGCACACCAGGCAGCTGGCACGTGGTCGGCATGCGGAAAGCATGCTGGACTTTACCGTCTGGGGTGGGATTTGCGGCCGTGGGCTGGCCACCGGCTCCGATCGTGAACCCGTCTCCCCGCGGCTGCTCACCGTGGCCACGCCCCAGCATGCCCAGATAATTATCGTAGGAGTGGTTCTCCATCATGAGAACCAGGATGTGGTCGATCTGGGGAAGACAGTTCGTGCCTTCCGGCCGGTCCGGGAAGGGGCGCTCGCCCTTGACCCGTCCCGTAGCGCCACTCGCTTGGGCAGCCAAGACGCTCGCCTCCCCGTGCTTGATCAGGCACATCCCCGGCCCTAAAGCATCCGTAACTATCAAAGCAGCACACAACTGCCCCGAACAGAGCCTTCTCGGTAACAACAAGCTCGCAGCACCTGCCGGGCAGCCGCGCCAGCCCTCTTGCCGCGCGGGCCGGGAGCAGCAGCCCGCCCGGCATCGTCATCAGAGTCCTACGCGCGGGCGAAGGCACCGACCACCTCAGCGGCTGTCATGCGGCCAGTCTGGTGCGGTAGGGGCTGCCCCGCCACCTGCCCAGCTACCCAGTCACACCGCGTGACCCCCAGCCGGCTCAACCAGGCGCGCCGACCCGCCGTAGTAATAGGACAACGCGCTAGGGGCGGTTGTCCTGCAGAGATGCTGGTGATACAGGAACGTCCTCCTGGTGCGATAGTTCGGGCTTGGTGTCCCAATCGCAGCGAGGAGGACGTTCTGTGGGTAAGGGTAGCGGCGCGACGCGGGGTGACCGGCGGCGGAATGCGCGGCGGGAGCGGCTGCGGGGGATGCTGCCGCGTGACGGCGCGGTGATCGGCATCGATCTGGGCGAGGAGAAGCAGGCGATCGCGGTGATTGATCATGACGTGCGGGTGCTGGCGCGTAAGACGGTGCGGGTGAAGGCGTTCCGGCTGGGTGAGGCGCTGGACTGGGCGGTGGCGCAGGCGCGGGCGAAGGGGCACGCGGCGGTGGCGGTGGCGTGCGAGCCGGCCGGGGCGCGGTGGCTGCAGGTGCAGCGGCTGTGCGCGGAGCGGGGGCTGCCGCTGGTGTGCGTGCAGCCGCTGGTCTCTCATATCGCCCGCCAGCAGCAGGATTACACCACGCATAAGACCGATGAGGCGGACTGCGTGATGATCGCCCGGCTGGCTATCGAGCTGCACTGCTATATCCCGGAGGAGCTGGATGAGGCGTGGGCGCAGCTGCGGCGCCTGGGGCGGCGGCGCGCTCAGCTGATCACGGCGGCGACCGCGTCGGTGCAGCGGGCCCGGGATTTCCTGTCGGTGGCCTGGCCGGTGGCGCCTGAGGCGTGCGCGCATCCGTTTGGGTCGGTGACCTGGCTGGCGGCGATGCAGGTGGTGACGTCGCGGTGCGGCGGGCAGCCGGAAAAGCTGGCCGCCATCGGGCTGGCGGAATTCACCGCCCTGGTCCGCCAGGCCGTGGCCGGGTGGGGCGGCCAGCGGCCCGCCAGCCCGGTATGCCGGGCCGTGTTCGCCGCGCTGGCCAGCACCGAGGGGGTGGTGGTATCCCACCGGCGGGGGCTGCTGCGGCGGTGCGCCGATGAGCTGGGTGACCTGCAGCGGACCCGCGCCCAGCTGCGGGCCGTGGAGGCCGGCATGGCCGCCGTGCTGGGCGAGCTCGGCCTGTCCCGGCTGGCGGACATCCCCGGGCTGACCGCTGTCGGCGCGGCGGCGATCTTGGCCGAGACCGGTGATCCCCGCCGGTATGACAGCTCATCATCGCTGGTCAAGCATGCCGGGCTGTCCCCGTCCGGTAACGCCTCGGGCGCCTTTGAGGGCCAGGCGCACATCTCCCGCCGCGGCAGGCCCGGCCTGCGGCTGACCGTGTGGCGCGCGATCTGGCCGCTGCTCATCCACAACTCCGTGATGGCCGCGAAATACGCGGCGATGATCGCGGCCGCCGACGCCGCCGCGGCGCAGGCCGCGCAAGCGCAGTCCGGGACGGGCTCACGGCAGGCCAGCGCGGCGGCCGCGGCCCGCGCCCGGCGCGCGAAGGCCCGGGTCGCGTGCGCCGCCTCGCTGCTGCGCTGGATCTACTCCATAGTCGTCCACGGCACCGGCTGGGATCCTGACGTCGCCTCCGGCGCCGCCAGCTGCCAGCACGCCCCCCGCCACCACGCGGAGGCCGCCTGAGCAGCGCTTCGCGGCCCGCACCCCGCACCGGTGCCCTAGACCTTCTCCCCGATGAGGGGAGAGCGAGCCCGCATCCGCCCCGAGGATCACCTCGCAGATAACCCTGGGCAGCTCTCCCCTGGTCGCCCGGACCTTCTCACCAGCCCGGTTGAACGCTGTAGGAGCAGGCCCGCCCGCACCCGCGGGCGGGCCCAGCCCGCTTGCACTACGTAGGGCGAGAAGACCCGGGTGACGGGCACCGCAACCGCGCCGCCGACGGCTCGTTTCCGGCGCGGAACTGCCGCACGCCCACGCCCCGCACCCACCGGCACCGGCTGCCAGCCGTAGTAAGAAACCCCAGATCAGAACCAGTCAATCAAGAAGATCAGAAAATCTCCGGCACCGCTAGACACACTGCCTCTTACGCTGGTTATCTCAAGCCCGGATCGGGGTGTCTTCGCTGTAGCCGCCGCAGGTGTCTTGTGTTTCTTTTTGCTGCGTGGTGGGCACGTTATCTGAACAGTGTCTCCGCCGCAGACCACGTGCGAATCCCCTTGTCGCTGCTGTTTTTAGAACTAAGCGGCTACTGCGTGAACGCTGTTCAGCTACATGTCTACGCCGCAGACGTCCTGGTCAGGCGCGGCGTAGACGGGGACGGCTTCAGATAACATCCGTTAGGAGCGGCAGTCTGGCAGATTATGACCGTGCTGCGGTAGGTGCATAACTGGGCGATCGGCGCCTGAGGGCTTCAGATGTCTGGTCGTAGCCGAGACCGTTCCGGTTCTTGCCCGAGGCGCCGGGTCTGGGGATCGGGTAGCACAAGGTATGCGCGGGAGTGGCTTCGGCTGTCCATCCGATCCGGTTCGGCTGGGGCCGGGGTGGGTGGGCCGCCTCTCAGCGTCGGCGCCGACCGCCACAGGCTGCAGGGCCCGCTGCACCAGCGCTGCCCCGATGGACAGGGCATCCGGCAGTCTTGCTAACGGCTGGCTTGCGGGCCAGTTCTGCTCGGGAAATATCTGATGGCCGCAGGTGGTGCACTGAGGGCCGTGCCCGTGGAAAGGATGCAGTCATGAAGGCAGTCATCTACGAGAAGTACGGGCCGCCGGAGAACCTTCGGATGGCCGAGCTTGACAAGCCTGCCCCGAACGACGGCGAAGTCCTGGTGAAGGTGCTGGCGGCATCGGTCAACGCCGCGGACTGGCACCTAATGCGGGGCAGGCCCCTGTTCTCGCGGGCCACCCTGGGGTTGCTACGGCCCAGACATAAAATCCTGGGCGTCAACGTCGCCGGGCAGGTGGAGGCGGTCGGCGGCGGCGTCACCCAGTTCCAGCCCGGCGACGAGGTCTACGCCAACCTCTTGGACCACGGCTACGGCGGTTTTGCCGAATACGTTGCCGTGCCCGTGGACGCCGTGTCCCCCAAGCCGGCCAGCTTGTCGTTCGAGGAAGCGGCTGCCGTTCCCATGGCGGCGGTCACCGCGCTGCAGGGCCTTCGCCACCACGGCGACCTCCGGCCCCAGCAGAAGGTCCTGATCAACGGCGCAGCCGGCGGCGTCGGCACCTTCGCGGTTCAGATCGCCAAGGCTTACGGACCCGAGGTGACCGCCGTGACCAGCACCGGCAACCTCGACCTGGCCCGCTCCCTCGGCGCCGACCACATCGTCGACTACACGGCCACCGACTTCGCCGCGAGCGGGCAGCGCTATGACCTCATCTTGGACACGGTCGGGAACTGCTCGGTGCCCGATCTCAAGAAGGCGCTGGCCGCAGACGGCAAGGCCGCCGTCACCGGCTTCACCAGCGTGCCGAGGCTCCTCGGCGTCTCGCTGCGCGGCGGCAAAGACATCACCCAGGTGCAGGCGCACGCGACCGCCAGGGACCTAGAGACGCTGTCGGCCCTGATCGAGGCCGACCAGGTGCGCCCGCAGATCGACCGGCGCTACCCGTTCGCCGACATCGCCAAAGCGATCGCCTACCTGGAACAAGGCCACGCCAAGGCGAAGGTGGTCGTGGCGATGACCTGAAACATCTCCCCGCATCCAGCACATCAATCACCAGATGCCCGATCGGCCGGGGTTCGCGCCACAGCGAAGAATGCCACGGACAAGATTGCGGCGGAGCAAGAGACGTCCATGGGCTAGCGGCGTGGACCAGGCGCCCGAAGCGGGTCGAGGTCGAGCACCAGGCTGGTGACTTCTCTGGCGCGCCGGTGTTTGCCCGACAGGGCCAATTCGACACCGAATTTGATACCTGTCACGATGGCTCATCGGCCGGGCGTGGTCATCGTCCATTTCACCCCCCAACGCACCATCTCGGCGATGTACTTCCGGGGACCGCCGCCGCAGCCCAGCGATGTGTGAGGCACCGCAAAAGCCCGGTCAGCGGACGCCCCCTCCGCTGGCCCGGGGCTTCTCACGCAGAACGCGGCCTAGCCGGGTAGCTGGCAACAGGCGGTCCCCGGCCCAGCCCCCAAGTTTTAGGCCGGGGGCCATCAGCCACGGGCCGCCCAATCTGAGAGCTACCTGGCCCGGGGCCGTTTCCCCACGCCGCTGCGGCCCGGGCCCCCTGCTCATGTCCCGGGTCGTTTCATGCCCGCGGCCGGACCTCCGTTGGAGGTATAGGCGGGGGCTCGCGGTGGTGCGGGTTCTGGCAGCCTGGCCGCGCGCAATAACCGACCACGCACGGAAGTCGCAGCGTTCGTGCACCTGGCGGCAGAGCGGGCAGACGACGGAGCGGCGACAGATCCTGCTGGCGCCGGCGCGTCACCCATGGCGCAAGGTAACTCTGCCGGGCCGGCCCTGCCGCTGCGTCAGGCTCCCCCGCCCCTGGCGACCAGGCTCAGCACGTGCAGGGGTCATTTTCCCCGTATTGTTCGGGAACTCCACCAGTGTCCCGTCACCACCCGCGGTGTCGTATACGCCGCTGCCGCCGGTGATCGCCAGCTGCTTGTGCGGCGGCGGCCCGTTCAGTAACTGGGTGGTGATGGTGCCGCCGGGCAGCCGTATCACCTGGGTGCAGTTGGCCAAAACCGTCGTGCTGACGTTGACAATCAGGCAGTCGCCGACGTGCTTGCCGTCGGAGAAGAGCTGGTCGTGGAAGAGGAGCTCGTCGCCCAGCGAGTAGGGACCGTTCGGGTTACGGACGTTGTTCGTCTGGGCGAGCTCGAACGGGCTGAACGCCACGTGAAAGACCAGTGTCTTCGACATGGCCGGGCTGGCACCGGCCGCCTGCGACGCCATAGGAATCGCCACCGCAGCCGCGACGCCGAGTGCCAGGGCTGCCGCTGCACCTGCCAGAGGAACCTTGCGCATGGCTCCCCCTCCCGGCTACCCGGGTCGGGCCCCTACGCGGTCCGGCTCCTGTCCGGACAGTCCCCTGACCACGCTAGGCGCACGCAACCAGACTGTCCGCTAGTCAGCAAGACACAGGAAGATCGCCCCATCGGTAGCCGACCGCGCCTGCCACGGTCAGGGCACGCCAACCGCTAAGCGGCCAGTGGCAGATCGGAGGACCGGGGACTGAGGTGAAAGGCCTCGCCTCTGGCCGATTTTCTGCTGCCGATGGCGCTCACGTTACGTTAGTACCATGGGTCACGTCATCGGTGATCTGGCCGGTTACCGGGCAGCTGACCTGAACCCGGTTGTCTCCGAGGCGTTCGCCGGCTACGTCATCCCGCTGCGCGCCGATGCGGCGAGCTTGGACGCGTTGCTCGCCCGCCGCGGCTGGGAACCATCCTGGTCGTTCGGGCTTTTCCGCCGGGGACAGCTGGCGGGATTCTGGCTCACCGGGACAGACGAGGGTCGCACCGAGGCCTACTGCATGACCGGAATCTTGCCCGAGGCGCGCGGCAGTTCGGCACCCGCGGCTGCACCGGCCTGATGGCCCAAGAATTCGGCGACCACCCAGAGGCCGCCGCCGAGCGCATGCGCTGCGTCCGCCAGCTCCTCACCGGCGCGCCCGCCCCACCGCAACCCGGCCCGCCCTCACCGGACATCAGGCTCACGCTGCGGGCTTCCCCGCGCCTGCTTCGCGGGGAAGCCGCCGCAGGTCCTCGGCGGTGAGCTCGCCGGTCGAGATCAACAGCATTGCCAGTTCTTCCAGCGCCCGCGGCCCGCGCAGCCCGGGAACCCCCAGCCGGGAGTACCGGTCACGGATGTTCTCACAGCGCTTGGCCACCGTGTGCGGTTGCCAGCCGATCCGCTCTGCCGTGTCCTTCGCCGACCGTGGCGATGCCGGGCCGACATGCCGCCAGTTCAGGTAGTCCTCGAATCGGGCCGCCAGGATGAGCCGGTCACAGTCGTTCAGCGGCGGCCGGCGCCGGGTGCTGGTAACCAGGTGCTCTCCGGTGAGACTGGCCGCACCCGTCCCGTCCTGACCGCTCTCGGAGTCTGGCTCGGGCAGGTCGTCAAGATCGGGCAGACGCAGCCGCAGGGTGTGGCAATCCAGCAGGCCCTGCAACCGGACCTTGGCATGCCACTGCTGCACCGGCGCCCGCATACCAGGTGGCAGGTTGACCCGGAACCCCCGGTCACCGGAGACATACAGCACCGACGAAGAACTGTCGTTGCGCAGCCACCACGTCTCATGCTCGAAGAACAGGCTGCCCGCCGACCGGGATACGCCGCGGTCGGCGGCGGACAGCGTGACTGTGCACCCGGCGCCCCGCCCGAACGTCAGGATCTCCCCTGGCCGGACGCGCCACGTGCCCGATTCGTGCATTACGATCAACACTACAAAGCCTCATCTCCGTGCTGACCGCGGCGGCAAGCCCTGGGCGCAACAGATCACCGCCGCCCGCCCAGCGGTGGGCCCGCGGTTGCCTCCTTGAGGTCTTGCAAGCGGAATCGTTGGCACCGCGCTACCACACAGGGAAGCCATCGTGCTGATGTCAGGCGCGGCCGGATGGCCGCCTGGGCGCTGCCGGACACAGGCCAGCGCGGGTGGCGGCTGCCGTCCCTGGCGAGGTGCCAGCGCTGGCAGCAACGGCCAGCGCGGAAACCGCGCCCAGCACCAGCCGAACGCCGAGCCGGGGCGTCCTCGGCGGCCGCCCGGTCGCCCTATGCCCCTGCCGTCCGGAGATACAGATCTTCCGTTCATCGTGTTCCCCCTTGGAACTCTCCGCGCGGGGCCCCGCGCAATTACGTCAACACGTCAACCGTGCGCCGCCAGCAAGCTGCCACCACGCCTCAGCATGGGCCATGGCTCTTACAAGCCGCCTACACGCCGCCTACGAACATTCCTCCTGCGCCACAACCAGCAAATCTGGGCGCCAGGAGCCGCTCGATCAGCTACCTGGCCACTTGCCCGGAATCGAAGGTTCGGATCGACGGGCGGGATTGCTGCGGTGACCTTGCATGATCATCCGGCTAGTCTGACGGTGCCGCGCAGAGATGCCGGGCGCGCGGGTGAGCGCGGCACCGGGCAGGACAAACCCGACGCCAGCCAAGCCGCCCTGGTGGGGGCGTCGGCAGCACGACGTTAGCCGCACCTGGCGGGCGCGCCTCCCGTGACTGGTAGTGCACACGTTTCGCAACGGGGCGGCCCGCGCGTGCCCCATGATCCGGCACAGGTGCGGAATGATCCACGCTGCCGGTGTTCGCGACAGCCACCTCCGGCCAGGTCAACGGTGCAACTTCGCCGGATCTGGACGATGTCCTTCGGAGTTGAACCCGCCCGCCACTCACCCGGAAGCGGTAAGTCCTACGGCCCGGCGCTTGGCGGATCAGATGGTGAGGGTGATTCCCCCCGGCGTGCCCGGATTGGAGGTGGTGTATGGCCTCGGGCACGTCGGCTAGCGGGTAGGCCCCCCGATGGGGACCTATTCCAATCACCCGGCGCAGAGCGCCGAGGTCGGCGTCGGGAGATGTACATGGTCAGCCGCTGCCGCGTGGATAGGGAGAGCGTCAGCGCCCCGAGTTGCCGGCCGACTCCGGTCCACTTGGCGCCTTCGCTGTCGGCGAAGACCAGGGTCCTCGTCGGCGTGAGTGCCCGTCGCAGCCGGGAGAGACAACGGTTCCCGCCGATGCCGAGGATCAAGTAGCGCTGGCGTAAGGGGCAGCGGCCGGGACCGCCGCCAGAGCGCTATCCGGCGGCCGGCGGCCTGCGAAGCGGGTGGGCCGGTCAGCCCTGGTAGGCGATGGTCAGGTTGTCGTAGCCTTTGCCGCCCCAGCTGGGGCCGGTGGCGAACACCTTGGTCCCGTTGGGGCTGACAGCCACCGAGGTGGCGTAGTCGTTGCCGTTGGCCGGGCCGTTATAGCCCTGCACCCAAAGCCGTGCTCCGGCGGTGGCCCCGTAGGCCACGGTAGCGACGTCCTCGTGGTTAGGCGTTTCGCTGCTCCCGGTGACATACACCGTGCCGCTTGCCGGGCTGACGGCCAGGGCGGTGGCCACGTTGGCGTGGGCGGGCTTGTTGTAGCGCTGAGTCCACAGCGGGGCGCCGGTGGCGGCGCGGTAGGCGATCGTGGCGAAGCCGGAGTGGCCTTGAGCGTCGCCGCGTTGCCCGGTGACGAACACCGTTGCCCCATCGGGGCTGACGGCCACCGCGGCAGCCGCGTTGTAGTGGGCGGGGTCGCTGTAGCGCTGGGTCCAGAGCCGGGCGCCGCTGGCACGGTAGCCGATCGTGATGTAGTCAGACTGCGCTCCCGTCAGATACTTGACTCCGGAGACGAACACATTCGCCCCGTCCGGGCTGAGGGCTACCGACAAGGCGTAGCGGCCGTGGTAGCTCTTGGCCCACAACTGGGCGCCGGTGGTAGCGCGGTAGGCGACGGTGGCGTTCCCGGTGATGAACACGTCCTTTCCGTCCGGGCTGACCGCTACCGACGAGGCGTTGTGGCCCGGGTCGCTCTTGGCCCACAACTGCGCGCCGGTAGTGGCGTTGTAGGCGGCGGTCACGGCACCCTTAGTCGTGGACCCGGTGACGAACACCGTTGTCCCGGCGGGGCTGACGGCCACCGATTTGGCCATGTCGTAACTGCGCGCGGGGCCGTGATGCCGGGTGACCCACAGCTGAGCGCCGGTGGCGGCATTGTAGGCGATGGTGGCATAGTCGGCACCCCCCGTGCCTGTCTCGCTCAACCCGGTGACGAATACCGTTGTCCCGGTCGGGCTGACAGCCACCGCGGTGACCACGTCGCTGTGGTTTGCCGGGCCGTTGTAGCGCTGGGTCCACAACCGGGCCCCGGTCGCGGTGTTGTAGGCGACCGTGGCGTAATCATCCCCGGAGGCGGCTGCCTGGTTGGTGGCGGCGATGAACACGGTCTTCCCGTCCGGGCTGACCGCCAGCGACGAAGGGCGGTCGAGAACATTGCGGGGGCCGCTGAGGCGGCTGGCCCATAGCTGACTGCCAGGAGCCGTCCCACCGGATGGCTGCCTGCCACCGGGCGCCCTCGCCGCCTGGTGGGCCCTGGCGACCGGGCCCACTGCGCCCGCTGCGGTCACTCCCAGCGTGCTGAGCGCCACGGCCGCCGCTACGGCAGCCGAGATGCGCCAGACATCGTTATGCATCGAAGCCCCCCTCACCGGCCACCAGCCGCGACCGGATCGTCCTTGCTTGTTCATCGTTTACCCCCCGCGTAAATGTCCGTGCCCGGCAGGCACCCTCACTTGCCAGCTTGTGCCCGGCTCGCTATGCCGTGAGCCGGGTAGGGTCAAAGGCGGCTGGTGGCCGTGGGTCAGCGGATTGTGTAGTACGGGATGCCGGTGCCAGGGTTGATCGCGTCCACCGACATGGTGGATATGCCCCGGCAGGCGCCGAAGGCGGTCAGCCCGAAGTCCCGCGCTTGGGTGCTTCCCGGGGGCTGGACGGACAAGCCGTTGGTCGGCACCGGTTGGCAGATCGCGCCCGCGTCGTGGATGGTTAGCGCGACGTGAGCGGTCTGCCCCGGGTGGAGTGTGACGGTGGCCGGCGCCGGGCCGGAAGTGGTGGCTTTGTGCCCTGCCTGGTTGCCGTTTTCGGTCAGCTTGACCGTGGGGTACCCGGTCACGGTGCAGGTGGCGCTGCCGGTGTTGCTGAACTCCACCACGTAGACCGCGCCGCCGGCGAAGCCGTCCCCCTCGGGTGCGAACCAGGTTTCCAGCGACGCGCCGCATGCGGGCGCGGAGGTCACGCTGGAGTGAGCCGGGGCCGCCGAGGCGGCCGCCGACAGCAAGATGGCTGGCGCTGCCACGGCAACGGCGGCGAGCCTGTGCGTTCGTTTCATTGTTCTCTCATTTCTCAGTGGTGGCGTCCGGCTACGCCGGGCGCCGGTGGCTGGTGTTCATGGGGTGCGGGGCGTGAACGCCGCCCCGTCGGTGTAGCCGGTGCCTCGGGGGGACTCGCCGCCCCAGACGATCATCTGGTGGCCGGTCCACACCGAGACCGGGTTCTGCCGGCCGGCCAGCGGCGAGGCGGGGAGCGCGGTCCAAGTGCCGGTGGCCGGGTTGAAGGCCTCGCCGTGCGGCGGCAGCCCCGTGCCGCGCCGGCCGGTCACCCCGCCCCAGACCAGCACGCGCCGACCGGTCCACACTGCGGCGAACCTGTCCCGGCCGTACTGCATGGCGGGCAGTTCCCGCCAGGTGTTGGTGGCCGGGTTGTAGGCCATCCCGCGGGTGGCCGGGGCGGTGCCCGGCGCCCGGTGCCCGCCCAGGAACAGGACTTCGGTGCCGTCCCATACCGCCTGGGCGCCGGAGCGGGGGTGCGGCATGGGTGGCAGCCTCCGCCAGGTCTCGGTCGCCGGGCTGTAAGCGGCGCCGGTGCGGAACGTGTTCCAGGTGCCGTCGGACCTCCGGACGGTGCCACCGGCCACAACCAGCTCGCTACCGGTCCACGCCCCCGCCGGGAAGGCCCTGGGCGCCAGCGGCGCGGCCGGCATGTCGCTCCAGGTGTTGGCCGACAGGTCGTAGGCCCTCCCGGTATTGGAAGGCTCACAACACACCCCGCCCCAGACCAGTTCCTGCTGGCCAGTCCACCCGGTGACCGCCCCCGACGTGGGGCCGGGGCCACCGGTCGCGAGCGGGCGCCAGGTGTCGGTGGCCGGGTTGTAGGCGGCCGCGGTCGGGCCGAGGACGAGCATCTCTGAGCCCGTCCACGCCACCACGTTGCCGCCCTCCGGGTTGTTGCCGAAGTCTGGCCTGGGGCCGCGGGCCAGCTGCTGCCAGGTACCGGACGCGGGCAGGTAGGCGACGTTGAAGCGCCCGATGGGTCTCTGCTGGGCGCGGATCCCGTAAGTGATCATCTTGCTGCCGGTCCACACGGCCGATGTTTGGGTGGCCGGGTTGCCGACGGGTGCCGTCGGCAGCTTGCGCCACGAGCCGGCCACCGGGCCCGCGCCGGCCAGCGTGGCCGGGCCGGTGCCCGCCTGGCCTGCCAGGCCCGAATGGCCCGTCTGGGCCGCCGCCGGCGTAAGGCCAGCGCTGGCCGCAACGGCCAGCGTGGCAACCGCGCCCAGCGCCAGCACAACGCCGAGCCGGGCGCGCCCCCGGCTACCGCCCGGTCCCAGCACGGTCCCTTCAATCCCGCGGAATATAGATCTCTTGTTCATCGTGTTCCCCCTTGGAAACTCGCCGCGCGGCCCCCCACCCGCGCCATGGCATCAACCCCCTGGGCGGGCAGCCAACTGCCACCGTGCCTCAGGATGGGGGGTGGCTCTTACAAGCCGCTTACGCGCCGCTTACGAACATTCCTCCTGCGCCCACAACCAGCACGTCTGGGTGCCAGGAGCCGTCCGATCAACTACCTGGCCACCCGCTGGAATTAGGCGATCTGACGCATGGCCGTCGCGCCTTTCCCGGCGGCCATGGGGTCAGGGCGCGGTGATGATCCCCGAGGGCGGGATGCGGGCTGCGGAGGCGCCGAAATCCTGTGCGGACAGCTGGGACACGAAGGAGATGGCGCCTCCGCCCGGCACGGGCTGGCCCTTTCCGGTGAACTGGAGCGGGTACATGCGGGCGTGCTCGAAGGCGCCGGTCGCCGACAGCGTCGCGTGCAAGATCACGGTCATGCCCAGCTTGCCGTTGGTGGCGTAGTCGTGGTACATGGCGAAGTCGCCCAGGCTGTAGGCGATGAGATGGTGCCGGTAGAACTGCATCCCGCGCAGCACGTGCGGGCCACTGGCGATCACCAGGCTGGCGCCGGCTCGGATGGCCAGGTGCGCGAACGCCTCCGGGTTGCCCCGGTCCTCGCCGAGGTAGTACTCCTCGTGGCCGGTCACATGGTCGGCGGCGGCGCCCTCGGTGCCCGCATGCATATAGACCACGACCACGCTGGCCCGCCTGGTGGCCCGCTTGATCAGTGCCCGCGCCGCCGACAGGTCCAGGAGGCTGGCGGTGTCGGCATACGGCGCGAAGGCCACGAACGCCACTTTGACCCCGTGCGCCTTGATGCGGGTGATCTGACCGGGCAGCCCGGTCTGGGCCAGCCCAGCCGCGCGGATTGTGCGCACGGTCTGCGCCTGCCCCGCCGCGCCAAAGTCGAAGGAGTGATTGTTCGCGTCGTTCAAGACGGTGAATCCCGCGTGCTTGAGGTAACGCACATACCCCGGCGGATCACGGAACGCGAAACACTCCCCACGGCGGGCGTGCATCAGCCCGCATTTGCCGACCGTCGCCGTGGTAAGAGTGCCTTCAAGGTTGCCAAAGACGATCTGCGCGCCCCGGCCCAGCTCCCGCCGGACCGCGCCGAAATACCCCTTCGGGTCCGGGGGCAGATCCGGGGTGTCCCCGAGCATGGTGTCACCCACCGCCGAGATGGTCACCGGCGCCAGGCGGGGAAGGGCCGCGCCGCCACCGGACTCGGCGACGCTAGCAGAATGGGCAGCGGCGGGCTTCCCAGCCCCGCCAGCTGGCTGGCTGGTGGCCGAGCACGCCACCACACCGGCCGCGGCGAACATCAGCGCCACAGCACCAAGACGTGCCCGGCACAGCATCGGGGCCCACAGCCGCACCGGGCCAATCTAGCCGGGCACCCGCCCCCGGCCCCCGGTTTACCCGCAAACCAGCGGCCAAGGTCGTCGGCCCAGGCGGCCCGCCACGACGCGGGACTGAGGGCGATATCCAACCGTCCGCGGGAAAGCCCGCCGACTTTCCGATGTCGTCCGGCTTGCGCCAACCCGCAGATTCGGGTCAGCTGCGCGGCCACGCCCGTTGAGGTTCGCTGCTAGTGTCCCGAGTCGTTAATTAGCTGAAGATATCGGCTGATGTTTTCGAGGATCTCGTCGGCGGTCTTGGCCCAGACGAATGGCCGGGGGTTGTCGTTCCAGGCGCGGGTCCAGGCGGTGATGTCGGCTTCGAGCTCGCGGACGCTGCGGTGGGCGGAGCGGCGGAGCTTGCGGTTGGTGAGCTCGGCGAACCACCGCTCGACGAGATTGAGCCAGCTGGCGCTGGTCGGGGTGAAGTGCAGCTGGAAGCGGGGGTGGCGGATCAGCCAGTTCCTGACCGCCGGGGTCTTGTGGGTCGCGTAGTTATCGCAGATCAGGTGCACCTGGAGCCCGGCGGGAACGGAGGCGTCGATGGTCTTGAGGAACTTCAGGAATTCCTGGTGCCGGTGCCGGCGGTGGGGGGCGGCGATGACCTGCCCGGTGGCCACGTCCAGCGCGGCGAACAGGCTGGTCGTGCCGTTGCGGACATAATCATGGCTGCGGCGGGCCGGGGTGGTCGGCAGCATCGGCAGGCAGGGCGCGGTGCGGTCCAGCGCCTGGATCTGGGATTTCTCGTCCACGCACAGGACCAGGGCGTGCTCGGGCGGGTCCATGTACAGCCCGACGACGTCGCGGACCTTGTCGATGAACTGCGGGTCCGAGGACAGCTTCCATGTCTGCTCCCGGTGCGGCTTGAGCCCGAACGCCCGCCAGATCCGCGAGACCGCGGTCTGGTTCAGCCCTGTCGCCTGCGCCATCGACCGGGTCGACCAGTGCGTGTCCAGGCTCGGCGGCTTCTGCTCCAGCGTCCAGGTGATCACCTCCTCGACCCGCTCATCGGTGATCTTGCGGGGCTGCCCCGGCCGCGGCTCATCCGAGAGCCCTTCCAGCCGGGCGGCCACGAACCGGGCCCGCCACTTGCCCACCATCTGCGGCGTCACCCCGAACCGGGCCGCGACCTCCTTATTCGGCGTCCCGTCCGCGCACGCCAGCACGATCTTGGAGCGCACCGCCAGCGCCTGCGCGCTCTTCGGCCGCCGCGCCCACCGCTCCAGCACGGCCCGCTCATCCCCCGTCAGCACCAAAGGCGCCTTCGGGCGGCCACGTTCTGCCATCCTCCAAGTCTACCAAATTAGTAATAGAATTAACGACTCGGGACACTAGGACGGCGCTGAAGTAATCGCGTCGTGTTTGCTCCCGGCGGGTTGCGTGTCAGGTCTGCGAGGAATGCGCTGACCTGGGAGAATGCCTGTATGGCGCTGGGCAGGGCACAGGTTCAGCAGGGCTTTGACGATCCGCGGGTGCTGCTGGGCGACCGGTTGCGGGAGGGCTCGGTCTACCGGCTGCTGGCCGATCATGGCCAGGTGATGTTCCCCGATAGTTACTTCGCTGACCTGTATGCGGAGTCGGCGAGGGGCCGCCCGACGGTACCGGCCCGGGTGGTGGCCACCGTGATGCTGTTGCAGGCGTTTGAGGGGCTCAGCGACCGGGAGGCCTGTGACCGGCTGGAGTTCGACTTGCGCTGGCAGGCGGCGGCCGGGGCTGACGCCGGGTGCCGGGCGTTTCACCCGACGGTGCTGGTGGGGATGCGGAACAGGCTGCGGGCCTCGGCGCGGCCGCGGCGGCTGTTTGAGGACACCAAGGTGGCCGCCAGGGCGGCGGGTGCGATGAAGCAGCGGGCCCGGGTGCTGGATTCGACGCCGGTGTTTGACGCGGTCGCCACCCAGGACACCGTCACCCAGCTGCGGGCCGCGGTCCGCAAGGTCCTGGCCGCCCTGGGCGCGACGGGCAGCCCGCTAGCCGGGCGGGTCCGGGAAACGCTGCGCCGCGACGACGATTACGCCTCGCCGGGGAAGCCGCCGTGTGATTGGGACGACCCGGCGGCCCGTGAAGCGCTGGTCGATGAGCTGGTGTGCGACGCGCTGGCCGCGCTGGGCGCGCTCGAGGGGCAAGCGGTCCCTGCCGCCGCCGGCGACGCGGTGGACCTGCTGGTCCTGGTCGCCGGCCAGGATGTGGAGCAGGGGGCGGACGGGGTGTTCCGGATCGCCCGCAAGACCGCCCGCGACCGGGTGATCTCCACCGTCGACACCCAGGCCCGGCACGGGCACAAGTCTCGCCACCGCCGGTTCGACGGGTACAAGGCGCACCTGTCGGTGGACCCCGATTCCGAGCTGATCGACGAGGTGGCCGCCAGCGCGGCGAACGCGCCGGACCGGGACGCCGCCCCCGAGCTGCTCCACGAGCACGCCGAAAGCCAGGACAAGCCCGAGGTCGTCGGCGACTCCGCCTACGGGGACGCCGCCACCCGGGCCGGCCTGGAGACCGCCGGGTTCACCGTCACCGCCAAGTGCCCGCCCGCCCGCAACGCCAAGGGCCGGTTTCCCAAGGATCGCTTCGCCGTGGACCTGGACCAGGCCACCGTGACCTGCCCGGCCGGGCAGACCGCCAGCATCGTCCCCGTTGCCCGTGGCGGCGGGCGGGCCTCGTTCCGCCCCTGGTGCGCCACCTGCCCGCTGCGGCCCGACTGCACCGCCGCCCGGCGCGGCCGCACCATCACCATCCACCCGCACGAGGCGGTGCTGCAGCGCGCCCGCGCCGCCCAGCGCGACCCATCCTGGCAGCAGCGCTACAAAGCGGACCGGCCCATCGTCGAGCGCAAGGTCTCCCACTTCACCCGCCGGGCCTGGGGCGGCCGGCGGGCCCGCACCCGCGGCCTGGCCCGCATCACTACCGACCTCCTCACCCGGGCCGGGGCCCTCAACTGGGCCCGGCTCGCCATCCTCGGGCTCGACCACGACCAAGACGGCTGGGCACTGCGGGCCACGTGAGCAACACGGCGGGAAAACCCGCCCCAGCCCAGGCCCCTGCCCGCTTGCCGACAGCCCTCTCACCGCCGGCCGTCGCCATGCCCGGAACCGGACCGCAGACAGCCCTCAGATGGCCCCTTACTTCAGCGCCGTCCTAGGCGTCCTGTGGCGGCGCCCGCGCCGTGCGCTCCCGCTTCTGGTCGGTGACCGGCAAGGCCTCAGCCCCAGGGCAGCGCGCATGGAACTCCCGTAACGGCATCGCTAGCGGCACGACAAACTACTGCGGGCAGGCCGCTGAGCGTGGCAAGCCCGGCATCACGCGCTTCGGTGGGACCCGCTGCATCGTGGCCATACCGCGTCGGCATGCCTGACGAACTGTTGCCCTGCTCGCCACCAGCGCGGCCGGCCCGGCAGGCTTCTTCCACAAGAGTGCTCATTTCCGCGGATATGGAGGGTGCGACCGGCGTGACCTGGCCCGCCGACGTGGAGCCTGGCACCGAGCAGTGACAGCGGTGCCGCCGGATGTTCACCTCGGATGTGAATGCCGCGATCGACGGGTTCTTCGCCGCGGGCACCGACGAGGTGCTGGTCAACGAGGCTCATGCGACGATGCGCAACCTGCTGCTGGAACAACTCGACCACCGGGGCGGTGATGCTTACCGGGCGGCACAAGGAGCTGAGCATGATGGAAGGCATCCAGGACCCGGACGTGGGTGCGGTTGCGTCATCGGGTTACCACCCGGCGGCCAGCGCCGAGGGTGCCGAGGACACCTGTGGCTGACCGCCAACCCGCCATGCGAAGCGCGCCTTCATCCTGCGCCGGCGCGGTGCCCCAGGCACCCACCGCTGTGGCTGCCGCCGGGTTTTGACTACTACGGGCTCTTCCACGGCGTTTGACGAGCGGGTTGCGTGGCCGCGCTGCACTTCGCGGTGCGGGTGATGACCCGGTTTCTGGCTATCGCCCGATCGGCTCGGGCAAGCCGGTCATTGCCGCAGCGGCAGGCCTGCTGCTATCTCCCGGGCGGTTTCCCGCTCCCCCGGTCCGCGCCGTCCGGCTATGGCCGCACCTACCGTTCGGCGATTTCGCCGAATTGCTCGAACCGCCGGCGGCCCGCCTCGCCGAGCGCGTCAACTACGGACGTGATCAGTGTCTCCACCACGGCAAGGGCTGGGGTCAGGCTCTCGAAAGGCGACGGTCCCAAGACCTGCGCGGTCAGCACGGCATCCGCGATGTCCCCTACCGGCGATAGCCACGGGTCAGTGATCAACAAGATCCGCGCGCCCGCCGCGCGGGCAGCCCGCGCGAGCTCCAGGGTGTCCCGCTCGTAGCGGCGAAAGTCGAAAGCAGCGACAGTGTCCCGCCTGGTGATGTCGGCTATCGCGCCCGCGCGGTCGGTGGGTGACTGGCCGACCAGTCTTACTTCGGGGCGAAGTTCGCGCAGCACCGAGGCCAGATAGCCGGCCAGCAACTGACTGAACCACCCCCCGGTCACCAGTACCTTCCGGCCGCCTTCGGCCAGCAGCGACACAGCGCGGCGGAACTCCTCCGGGTCCAGGCCGGCCACGCTCGCGGTGACCGCCTCGCCCACCGTCCTGGCACAGGTGGCAAGGACGTCATCCGGGCGCTGCCCGGCCTGATGCCGACGGTAGGCCTCGACCGGCGGCATCATCCGCGCGCCGATCTCCTCATGCAGCGCACGTTGGAACGCCGCGTAGTTGCTGAAGCCGAGGCCGGAAATGAACCGGCTTACGGTGGGGCCGCTAACCCCTGCATTCTGGGCCAGCCGCGCGGAGGACTCGAGCCCGATGGTGGGCGGCCCGGCCAGCAGTGTCCTGGCGACCCGGCGTTCGGAGGGCGACAGCTCGCCGAGCCGCTGGCGAATCTTCTCCGACACGCTCATAGCTGCCGGGGGCGGCTCCCCGTCTGGGTGCCCGCCGGGACCTCGAGGCCCAGGCGGTTCCGATTCGCCCGATGCCGGTAGCTGCGGCTTGGCCATCCCCACCTCGTGACGCGATTGAAATGATCCGTTCAGGATAGCGCCTTGACCCCCGATTCTGAATCATGCTGTACTCGGGCAATGTTAAAGGGGACGATACCGGCGAGCCAGGAAGCACGGCCGCCGATTGCGGCCCTTTCCGAGGCCGCAGCCCGGTTCGGCACCCCCGTCTACGTGATCGGCATGGCTGATGTGGCCGCCGCGGCAGCGCGCCCCGAGGCCACGTTTGACGGCGCTCCCGGGCCGGAAGCGTTCCGCAGCGCCCTGCTCAGGGCACTGCATGACGGGGGCCTGAAATTGCCGCCCCGGCCGGCCATCGAGCCCGGCCGCTACCTGGTCGGCGCCGCTGGCTGGCTGGTCGCCAGCGTCCTGCATGCCCGGCCCAGCAGCGGCCAATCCCAGCAGGTGGTACTCGACGCCGGGATGACCGAGTTCATCCGGGCCGCCCTGTACGGCAGCCGGCACTCGGCGCGTGCGCTGCCCGTGAAGACCCCCGGGGAGCGAGCCGGGCGCGGCGGCCATGCCATGGCCAGCTTGCTGGACACCGACCTGGAAGGGCTGGTGTGTGAGTCGACCGACTCGTTCGGCCGGCACGCGTTGCCACCGCTGGACTGCGGCGACCTGGTCGCGATCGAGGAGGCCGGCGCCTACGGCGCCTCGTTTACCTCCCGTTACAACCGCCGTCCCGCGCCGACCGAGGTACTGCTGTGGCTCGATGGCTCGCTGCAGCCGTGCGAAAGGCCCCCATCACCGCCGTCACCCCCACTCCGGCGCGCGCACCTGACGGAGCGGTGGGGCCGGCCGGGCCGAAAGCCTGGCACACCGTGGGTTCCGCCACGGTCACGAAGGAGTCCCTGCCATGAACATCTCAAGGTCCCGTCATCCTGGGTACCCGTCCGTTCGCCGCCCACGGCGTACGGCAGCGCTCATCGCCGGCGCGCTCGCGCTGGCCACCGTGGCGGCCGGAGCGGCGACCGGGGCACCGGCGTCGGCCGCCTCGGCGAGAACTTCTTCGCAGAACTCGTCCGGCTCCACGCTGCGGGTGGAGTCGCAGACGTCGTTCTCCACCTTCAACCCGTTCACCGCGTACTTCGACGGCGACCTTGAGGTGATCAACGAGATCTACCCGTTCCTCACCTCGCTGAACTCCCACAACGTGCCAGCCCCCTACCTGGCGACCAAGTGGAGCGTCTCGGCGGACAGGCTCACCTGGACGTTTACGCTGCGTTCCGGCTTGAAGTGGAGCGACGGCAAGCCCCTCACGGCGGCCGACGCGGCCTGGACGCTGAACCTGATCATGCATAACTCGGTGGCGGGGACCGCGAACGGCGCGCTGGTGGCCGGCTTCTCCACGGTGACCGCGCCCAATCCCACGACGCTGGTCATTACCACCAAGCAGCCCGAGGCGAACCTGCTGTACCTGGTGCAGCAAGTGCCGATCGTGCCGGAGCACGTCTGGGCCAGCCAGGTCTCGCACCTCAACTCGGTCAAGAACCAGACCATCCCGGTCGTCGGCTATGGCCCGTGGACCCTGACCGGTTACGCGCCCAACCAGTACGCCACGCTGACCGCGAACAAGAACTTCGTCATGGGCGCGCCGAAGTTCCATACGGTGATCGTCCAGTACTTCAGCAACAGCGACGCTGCGGTTGCCGCGCTGCGTAGCGGCCAGCTCGACGTGATCGAGTACAGCATGACCGCGACTCAGTTCAACTCGCTGAAGGGCGTTAAGCACATCAGCTTGTACCCGACTATCTCCGGCACTTGGACCGCGGTCGAGCTCAACCCCGGCGCCAAAACCAAGTCGGGCCAGCGCTTCGGCAACGGCAACCCGGCACTGGCCGACCCGCGTGTGCGCCAGGCGATCGAGATGGCGCTCAATAAGCAGGAGCTGGTGTCCAAGATCTGGCGCGGGCTTGCGGTTACGGGACAGGGCTACCTGCCGCCTGCCTACCCGCAGTGGCAGTGGACCCCGCCCGCCTCCCAGCAGTTCAACTACGACCCCGCCAAGGCCAACCAGTTGCTCACCGCGGCCGGGTACAAGATGGGGCCGAACGGCATCCGGATCGATCCGAAGACGCACAAGCCGCTGACACTGCGCCTGGGCATCCACTCCGACGAGTCTTCCGACGCCGCCATGGCCCCGTACATCGTGGAGTGGCTCAAGGCCATCGGCATCCAGGTGACCGTGCAGTCGATGAGCTTCAACCAGCTCAACACCGACTTGCCCAAGGGCACCTGGGACATGCTGTCCGACACCTGGTCCACCGGCGCCGATCCCACCTACCTGCTGTCGATCCAGACCTGCGGGGTTCTGCCGCCCAATACCTCCACCGTCGGGAACACCGACTCGTTCTTCTGCAACCCCACTTACGACAAGTTGTACGCCCAGCAGTCAACCGAGTTCACCACGGCGGCACGGGCGCACACGATCGGCCAGATGCAGCAGATCCTTTACCAGAACGCCGTGGACGTCATCCTCTACTACCCGGACTGGCTCAGCGCGGTGCGTACCGACAAGGTCAAGAACTACTTCTACGGAACGCCCAACGCCCGGGGCTTCTACCCAACGCCGAACCGGTTCGTCAACTGGCTCAGCGCAACACCGGCCAGCGACAACTCCAGTTCCTCGTCGAGCCCGGCCCTGTGGATCGTAATCGCGATCGTGGCGGTGGTGGTGCTTGCCGCGGCGGCATTTGTCATCCTGCGCCGCAGGGCCGCCGCCGAGCGGGAGTAGCGGCTTGAGCACCGTTGCTCCGCTCTCTGCCGGAGAGCTCAGCGCTCTGGAGTCCCCGCCGGCGGCGGGGACTCCTCCGGCCGCTGGGACTTCGCGCACTACCTCGCCCGCAAGCTCGCCGCCGCGGTGGTCAGCTTCGGGATGCTGCTGGTGGTCGGGTTCATCATCTTCAGCCTGATGCCCTCGAACCCGGTCGAGGCGCTGACCAGGGGGCGGCCGACCAGCGCCAAGCAGATGGCGTTCCTGATCAAGCAACTCGGGCTGAACCAGCCCGTGTGGGAGCGCTTCGGGCACTTCGTCGTCAACACCTTCCAGGGGCATCTCGGCTACTCCTGGCAGTTCGAGACGCCGGTCGCCACGCTCATCACCCAGCGGCTGTGGCCAACGCTGCTGCTGATGGGCTCCTCCACGCTCATCTCGGTGGTGCTCGGCATGTGGCTCGGCATCCACAGCGGCTGGCGGCCGGGCAAGTTCCTGGACCGCGCCTCCACCGGGTCGGCGATCACGCTGTGGTCGGTGCCGACGTTCTGGCTCGGACTCATCCTGCTCGTGCTGTTCAGCGGCGGCGTCGGGGCGATTCCGCCGCTCTTCCCGGCCGGCGGCATGTCGACGCCGGGAGCCGCGGCCGGCTTCACCCCGGCATACATCCTCGACGTCGCCTGGCACCTGGTACTGCCCTGCCTGACCCTAGTGCTGGTGGTCTTCGCCCAGTACCAGATGATCATGCGGTCCTCGATGATCGACGAACTGGGCAACCCCTACCTGCTGACGGCCCGGGCAAAGGGCCTGCGCGACGCCGAGGTGCGCCAGCGCCACGCCGTGCCCAACGCGCTGCTGCCGACGGTGACGCTGATCTTCCTGCAGGTCGGAACGATGATCAGCGGCGCGATCACGGTGGAGACCGTGTACTCCTGGCCGGGCCTTGGCTACCTCACCTATCAGGCGCTGCAGATCCCCGACCTGCCGCTGCTGGAGGGCACGTTCATCATCTTCTCCGCCTCGGTGATCGTGTTCAACCTGCTGGCCGACCTGGCTTACCGGCATCTGGATCCCAGGGTGCGCCGGGCGTGACCACGACCAGCCACGTGCCCGCCGCGGCCGCCGCGCCGCCGCGGCTGCTGGCGTTGCGCAGGTTCGCCC
The DNA here is from genome assembly GCA_963734725.1 of uncultured Actinomycetes bacterium. GTDB lineage: Bacteria > Actinomycetota > Actinomycetes > Streptosporangiales > Streptosporangiaceae > DASXKD01. The sequence continues at coordinate 319,394 of CAVTIX010000009.1, read as the reverse complement.
GCCAGTTCGCTCGCATGCCGACCGCCATGGCCGGGCTGGGGATCCTTGTCGCGGTCACCGCGCTCGCGCTCGCCGCGCCGCTGTTCATCCACCCGAGCGACCTGGACGTGATCAACGCGCCCGGAGCACCGCTCTCTCCGCCCTCGGCACAGTTCCCACTCGGCACCGACTACGCGGGCCGGTCAATCCTGACCCTACTGGTCTGGGGCACCAGGCCGTCGCTGGCGATCGGCGTGATCGCTACTGTGTTGACGATGATCGTGGGCAGCGTCATCGGGCTGCTGGCCGGCCACTACGGAGGGACCCCGTCCCGGATACTGATGGCGGTCACCGACTGGTTCATCGCCCTGCCGGCCCTCCCGCTGGCCATCGCACTCGCCGCGGTGCTCGGCCAGGGCGACGCGTCAATCACGATCGCGATCGCGGTCACCTCCTGGTCGGGCACCGCCCGGCTGATCCGGGCCCAGACCCTGGCCGTGGAGGCGCGGCCCTTCATCGAGCGCGCTAAGGCCCTCGGCGCCCGGGACGGCCAGCTCATGGCGCGCCAGGTGCTGCCCAATGTGGCCCCGTTCATCCTGGTTTCCGGAACACTCACCATCGCCGGCGCGATCCTGTCCGAGACCACGCTGACGTTCCTCGGGCTGGGGAACCCGACCGACGTGTCCTGGGGTTCCATGATCAACCAGGCGTTCAACCAGGGGGCGGTCAGCGCAGGTGCATGGTGGTACATCCTGCCTCCAGGCGTGGCCATCCTTATCGTGGTCCTCGGGTTCACCTTGGTCGGGCGCGCGGTGGAGAACATCCTCAATCCCCGGATGACGGCGAAGATCTGATGGCGCAGACAGCTCCGCCGCTGCTTGAGGTACGCAATCTCGCCGTGACCTACGGTTCCGGCGGGGAGGCCGTGCGCGCGGTGCGCGGCGTCAGCTTCGCCCTGCCCGCCGGGCAGACGATGGGCATGGCCGGTGAGTCCGGCTGCGGCAAGACCACGGTGGCGCTCAGCCTGCTGCGGCTGCTGCCCAGGACCGCGGCCCTGAGCGGGCAGATCCAGTTCAAGGGCGAGGACATCATCGGCCTGGGCTGGCAGAAACTGCGGGCGGTGCGGTGGGCCGGGGCGTCGGTGGTATTCCAGGGCGCGATGAGCGCGCTCAACCCGGTCCGCACCATAGGTGAGCAGATCCGCGAGCCGATCCTGCTGCATGAGAAGGCCAGCAGGCGGGAAGCCGAGACCCGGGCCGGGCAACTACTCGACAGCGTCGGCGTGCCCGCCCGCAGGCAGGCCAGCTATCCCCATGAGCTCTCCGGCGGCCAGCGCCAGCGCGTCATGATCGCCATGGCGCTGGCCTGTCGGCCCGACCTGATCATTGCCGACGAGCCGACCACGGCGCTGGACGTCATCGTGCAGGCACAGATCCTGGCCCTGCTGACCGGGCTGGTCCGGGAGCGCCAGATCAGCATGATCGTGATCAGCCACGACCTGTCTGTGCTCGGGGAAACCTGTGACCGCCTAGCGATCATGTACGCGGGCCGGATGGTGGAGGTCGGGCCCTCCCGCCAGGTACTCAGCGAACCCCGCCATCCCTACACCAGGATCTTGTCCCAAGCTTTTCCGCGCACCGGCGACCCCGCCTCACGGCTCGCCCCGGCCGGGCTCCCCGGAGAACCGCCGGATCTGGGCAGCGACCTCGCCGGGTGCCCGTTCGCGCCGCGATGTCCCGAGGCGATCCCGGACTGCCTGACCCGCGAGGTCGAACTGTGGCCCGCCGGGGCACAGCGCGAATCGGCCTGCATCAAAGTCCTGGACGAATACGCCTCCGCGCCGGGCGGCGGGACCGCAGCCAAACCGGCACGACAGGTCAGCCCGCCCGCGCCGGCCACGCCGCAGGGTTCCGGCCCGGGCAGCGGCCGCGCGCCTGAGCCCGGCCCGGTGCTGGAGGCGCGCGGCCTCCGGGTGACCTTCCCCGCCCGGCACGGCCGCGGCCCGGCCCGCGCGGTCGACGACGTCAACCTGTCGATCGGGCGAGGCGAGATCCTCGCGCTCATCGGCGAGTCCGGCTGCGGCAAGTCCACGCTGGCGCGCGCCCTGGTTGGCCTGGTGCAGCCGACGGGCGGCGAGGTCCGGTACGAGGACACCACATTGCGGTACTCCAGCGCCGCCCTGCGGGAGCACCGCCGTCACGTGCAACTCGTCCTGCAAGATCCAGCCGGCGCGCTGAACCCCCGGCAGAATGTCTTCGACGCGGTGGCCGAGGGACCCCGGCTGCACGGGATGCGAGTGGGCCTGGCCGACCGTGTTCACGATGCGCTCGCCCGCGCGGGTCTCCGCCCGCCAGCGCAGTTCATCGGGCGTTACCCCCACGAGTTGTCTGGCGGCCAGCAGCAGCGCGTGGTGATCGCGGGTGCGCTCGCGCTCGGCCCGTCGGTGGTCGTCGCCGACGAGCCGGTGTCCTCGCTCGACGCATCGGTGCGGGGCGAGATACTCAAGCTGATACTCACGCTGCGCGACCAGCTATCCCTGGCCGCTCTCATCGTCAGCCACGACCTCGGCGTGGCCTGGAACATCGCCGACCAGGTGGCCGTCATGTACCTGGGCCGGATCGTCGAGGCCGGACCGGTAAACGAGGTCCTGCTCCAGCCGCGCCACCCCTACACCCAAGCGCTCATCTCGGTGCTCCCGGGCGGCGGCGGCGACAGCCCCGGACAAGTGCTGACCGGCGAGCCGCCCGATCCAACCGCGATCCCGTCCGGATGCCGGTTCCACCCGCGCTGCCCGCGGCTGGCCGCCTTGCCCGCCGGCGATGCGAGAGCTGACCTGTGCCGCGGCAAGCCCGTGCCCGTGCTCCCCGCCCTCGCCGGGGAAGGCGCGGGAGCCAACCTGGTCGCCTGCCACCTTGCGGCACCCCGTCAGCCCCCGGTCACCGAACCGGGACTGCCATCCCCCCAAGGAGCGCATTGATGCTGGACGTCCTGAGTACCGTCAAGGTGGCGCTCTACGCGGAGGTGATGCGGCAGTCCCGGCTGGGCCTTGTGGATCTGGACGCCGCGGTCAGCACACGGCCCGGTGACCTGACCGGCGGCTCGGGTGTTGTGGCTCTCCTGCGTCCCCGCGCGGCGCTGTCGGAAGGTGAGGAGTTCCTGGGTCGTCTCGGCGCGATCGTCTTCGCACGCTGGTGGCCAGGGCCAGGCCCCGTTCCGGTACGCCCGGGCTGGCTGAGTGGCCGGCTCCGACCGCATGACGTGCTGCCCGCTGAGAGGTGACTGACCACCCATGCCCGCAGACTCCGCCACACCGCGCCGTTCCACCGCCCGATCCGGCCAGCTGGAGCGGCCACAGTCACTGGCCCGGCCGTCGGCGCTGCGGCCCGGCGACCGAGTAGCCATCCTGTCCGCGAGCAGCCCAGCAGACCAGGCAGACCTGCGGATCGGCCTGGAAGCGCTGCAGTTCGCCGGCCTCGAGCCGGTGGTTTACCCGAGCGCCGAGGACGGCGGCAGCATGCGCCACTACCTGGCCGGCGACGACCAGCTGCGGGCACGTGACCTGCGCTCAGCATTGGCTGACCCGTCCATCGCCGGGATCGTCTTCGCCTGCGGCGGCTACGGCTCCCAGCGCACGCTGACAGCCATGGACTGGGATGGCCTGACCGGGTTGCGGCCGAAGGTGCTGGCCGGCTACTCCGACGTGACCGCCATCCTGGAGGCCGCCGCGGCCAAGCTCGGCTGGGCCTCCCTGCACAGCCCGATGGTCACGTCTGCGGGAGTCACGGCCCACTACTCGTTCGGCTCACTGGTCCGCGCGCTCATGCGCCCCGAGCACGCGATGACGATCCGCTTTTCGGGTGCGGTGACGCTTGTCGGCGGCACCGGCCGCGGGGTCACCCTCGGCGGCAACCTGACTCTGCTGACCTCGTCCCTGGCCACTGACACGTCTCTGCCTGCTGGCGGCGGGATCCTATTGATCGAGGACGAGAGCGAGGAGGATTACCGCGTTGACCGGATGCTCACGCAACTCCGCCGCTCAGGCTATCTGGATGGGGTCGCCGGGGTCGTCGGTGGGACTTTCACCGGCTGCGGCGAACCTGCCAAGATCGAGGCTATTCTCGCCGAGCGACTCGCTGATCTGCACGCGCCGCTGATCGCCTGGGCGAACGTTGGTCACGGCGGTCACTTCCAGACCTTCCCGATCGGCGTGGCGGCCGAGCTCGACGCCGACGCGCACACGTTGCGCCTGCTCGATCCCCCGCTCATTCCTGTCAGCCACTATCCGGAGTGAGACACAGCCGTTAAGTTGACGGACCCGCCCTCAGCTTCACCGCCCTGAAGTGGGCCGACCTGGTGTGGTCGGTGTTACTGGCTGGCGGCTGTTGGCTTGCTCCGGTGCTGGCTGAGTGTCGTCAAGTCATTTGGCCCCGCTGATCGGCGCGTGAATTTCGGCCCCGGTCTTGGGGTTTAGCTGGGCTTTGTGCTGCGGCTGGTGGTCTTGCTGGTGCGTAGCCGGTAGGACTGGGTGCCGGTCTCGAGGATGTGCGCGTTGAAGGTGACCCGGTCGACGATCGCGGCGACGAGGCGGGGGTCGGGGAAGACGGTGCCCCATTCGCTGAATGGCAGGTTGGTCCCGATCGCGATGGAGGCTCGTTCCTCCCGCTCGGTGATGATCTGGAACAGCAGCTCGGCGCCGCGGGGGTCGACCTGGACGTAGCCGAGCTCGTCGAGCAGCAGGAGGTCCAGGCGGCCGTAGCGGCCGACCACGCGGGACAGCGCGCGCTGGTCGGCGGCTTCGACGAGCTCGTTGACCAGGGCGGCGGTGGTGGCGTAGCGGACCCGGCGGCCTTGCTCGCAGGCGGCCAGGCCGAGGCCGATCAGCAGGTGGGTCTTGCCGGTGCCGCTGTCGCCGAGCAGCACGACCGGCTCGCCTGTGATCGAGGTAGACGCCGGTGGCCAGGTGGGCGAGGAGGGCCGGGGTGATGGCCGGGACGGCGTCGGTGTTGAAGTCGGCGAGCCGTTTGAGGCGGGGGAAGCGGGCTTCGGCGATGCGGCGGGCGCGGCGCCGGGCGGAGCGGTCGTCGAGCTCGGCCGCGAGGATTCGGCGAGGTAGGCCAGGTAGGTGGCGTGTTCCCGGGCGGCGATCTCGGCCAGCCGGGCGGCCTGGTCGCGGACGGTGGGCAGGCTTCAGCTCGCGGGCCGCAGCGCCGATGGCGGCCTGGGCGGCGGTGTCGGACACGGCGGTCATGGGATGGTCCTGGTCAGCAGCTGGTCATAGGCGTCCAGGGTGGGGGCCGGGCGGTTGTAACGGGCCAGGGCACCGATCGGGATGACCGGCGCGACCTGCCTGCCGGCCTGGCGGCGGGCGTCGATGATCACGGCCTGGGCATCCAGTACACCTGCCTCGATCGCCCTGGTCATAGCGGCCTCGAGGGCTGCAGCGGGCAGGGTGCGGTGCGCCAGCAGCACCTCAATCAGCGCCCGGGTCCCGGCGGCATCGCCGTACTGCCGGCGGGCGGCGTCCCAGTACCCCTGGTGAGCAGCGGTGATGGTCCCAGCCGCCCGGGCCTGGGCCAGCGCGGTGGCCCCGGGCAGCGCGCCGGGCTTGTGGCGCAGGACTTCCAGGTAGTGGTCCAGGACCAGGATTTCGGCGTATTTCCCGGCTGCGCGCTCGTGCCGGGCCACCACCCGGGATCCGTCGAGCACTGCGACCGCGGTGGCGGACAGCCGCACCGGCAGCCGCCGGCCGGCATAGCGGGCCGGGACAGAGTAGTAGTTCTGCCGCACGCACACCCGCGCCCGGGCATCCACTCGGGCTTGCAGCAACCGCGCCGGGTCGAACGGCTCAGCCGGCAGCGGCAGCATGGCAGGCTGCTCGGCGGCGAACGCCGCAGCGACCGTGACCGGCCGGCCCGTGATCACCCGGCCGTCATCGACCATGCCGGCCGCTGCGATCAGCTGGTTCAGCGCCGCCAGCGACGCCACGGCGGGACGGGGACCAGGTGACGGCGGCGGAACCGGCCGATCTCACCTTCCACCCCGCCCTTCTCGTGCGCGCCGTCCCTGCCCGGGACGCAGAAGAACGAGTCGAACCCGTAATGGGAGCGCAGCGCGATGAACCGTTCCGATTCGGCCCGGTCCCGGCCGCGCAGCACCCGCACCACAGCAGGCTTGAGGTTGTCATACCGGACCCGGCCTGGCACCGCGCCGAAGTACTCGAACGCCAGCACGTGGCCTTCCAGGAACGCTTCCTGGGCCTGGGTGGCGAACGCGACATGGAAGGCCCTGCCTGAGCACGATAGCCGCAGCACGAACATCCACAGCTTCAGCAAGACCCCGGCGACCATAGCGTGGAACTCGCCGAAGTCCACCTCGGCCTCCGCGCCTGGCGCGTGATCCTGCGGCACCGTGACCTGCACCTTGTCCAGGCCCAGCTCGGCGCGGCGGCGGGCGACATACCGCGACACCGTCACCTCGGCCACGCTCGCGTCATGCTCGGCGACCAGCCGCTGCCAGACCCGCCGCGCGGTGTGCCGCTGCTTGGGCGGTACATCCCGGTCCGCCACCAGCCACTCATCGATCACCTGCGTATAGGCGCCGATTGCCGGCCGCGGCCGCTGCTGATAAGCCTTCCGCGGCGGCGGCACCGCGCTGGCCAGCGCCTGCCGCACCGTCCGCCGGTGCACATGATGCCGGACAGCCAGCTCCCGGATCGATGATCCCCCAGCCCGCCAGTCCCGCCTGATCTGCTCGAACAGCTCCACACGCGACCTCGCCATCCCTGACCTCCGCGCCAGTCGAACCGACGCAAAAGATCAGATCCAGGGGTGGGGCCAACATTCGCGACGACACGCCGGCCCACCCCCGCCAGGCGATATCACCACCCCGGGGCCGAAATTTCGCGACGACAGAAGGCCAAACCGGGGCCAGTTCAGGTGATCACACTCAGCTGGCAATGCCTTGTTGCCCATGAACGCCTGCTCGTGGACGGAGCTGTCGGTGTAGGGCTAGGTTGCGCTGCAGTTACCCGCCGAGGCGCACGACACGCCTGCGCGCCGCTTATATGCCGCTTACAAGCCATTTCGGGAACCCGCAGGCTGATTACCTGCGGATGGCGTTCTGCGGCGTGGGCATGAAGTCAGCCAGCGGGGTTGGCTGGCGAGCCGGTCATCACGGTCCTTAGATCAGCGCAGACCGCGTCTATCGCTATGTATTCGCTGGGTTACCGGAGAAGGGTCTGCCCCGCTGGGGCGCGGGTAGTGCGCATCCGGTCGGCTTCGGGGACACCAAGGTCGGTGTAGATGTCCAGGGCATGCTGCCAGTGCTGCTGTGCTTGGCCCTGCTGACCGGTGGCGTGGCAGATGGCGGCCAGGACGCGGTGGGCCCGGGCTTGCTGGTAGCGGTCGCCGCTCCGGCGAGTCAGGGTCAGCGCGGCCGCGTGGCAGGCGCGGGCCTGATCGGTCCGCCCTGCGGCGAGGAATGTTTCCCCGGCACCATTGAGCGCCTCGGCTTGGCCGCCGCGGTCGCCGATTTCCTCGTAGAGAGAAAGCGCTTCTTGGTGGTATCCGGCGGCCTCGTCATGGTGCCCTTGCTGGTGGCAGACCTCTCCGAGCTCGTTGAGGGCGCGGCCCCGTTCCCGCGGGTTGCCGGACTGGCGGGCGAGGGCGAGCGCAGTGGCGAAACAGTCGCGGGCCTGGGTGTACTGGCCGATAGCGAACAGGACTTCCCCAGTGTCGTTGACTGCCGTGGCTTGGAATTGGCGGTCGCCAAACTCTTGGTACAAAGCCAGCGCCTGGCGCTGGAGGGTCAGCGCCTGGTCATGCTGGCCCTGCCGGTGGCGAACTCGGCCCAGCGTGATCATCGCGTCGGCCTCACCGACGCGGTAGCCAATCTCGCGCGAGGTGGTGAGGGCCTCCTGCGCGTAGCCGATGGCCTGCTCGTACTCGCCTAGCCACCAGCAGGCCTCGCCGAGGTTGCACAGCGCTTCGGCCGCACCGTGCCGGTGACCGGCCTGCCTGGCCACCGCGAGTCCCTGTCGCAGCTGGCTGGCGGCCTGTTGATAACGGCCCTGCCACAGACAGGTTTGGCCCAGGCCACTTAGGGCTTCGGACTCACCGGGCTGGTCGCCCAGCTTGCGAAACAGCTCGAGAGCCTGGCGGAAGCTGCGGGCGCTGTGCTGGTAGCGTCCCTGAAAAAGCTGCGCTACTGCCAGGTGAAAGTGCGCGTGGGCTTGGGCAAACCGGTCACCGAGGTCGCGGGCAAGGGCAATAGCCTCCCGTAGGCAGCCGGTGCCCTGCTCTAGGTGCCCTTGGTGGCAGTGGTAGTTGCCTAGCCTCCTCAGCGCGGCGGCCTGTGCGGCACGGTCACCGCTACCTCGGGCGGCATCCAGCGCGTGCCTGCCGACGATGATGCCCTCGATGAAGTGCCCGGTGCTGTTTACGTAGGTGTGGAGCGTGGCGCCCAGGCGGCCGGTGTGACCTGGCCAGCCATGGCCCTCGGTGTACTCAGCGACCTTAACCAGCGCCGGCAATTCGGCGTCCAGCCAGGCCTGGGCGGCAGCTGGGTCACTTAGGTGTGGCGTAGGTGTCGCGGTGCGCGGCGGATCTGGCCGCCACGTGCGGTCACCCGGACTCAGGCAGTCCGTCGCGGTCGCGCAGGTGGCCAAGTAGTAGTCGAACAACCGGGTCAGCGCCGCCTGACGGGCCTCGTCGCTATCGCCGGTGGTCGCCAGGCTGGCAGCGTAGGCGCGCAGCAGGTCGTGCATCTGGTAGCGGCCAGCGGCGGCAGGCTGGACCAGATGTGCCCGGGCGAGCCCGACCAGGGTCCGGCGTGCCTGGGTGAGGCTCGTGCTGCCAGTGAGTGCGGCGGCCGCGTACAAGTCCCAGTCCGCGCCGGGATGGGTGCCCAGCAACCGGAACAATTGGGCCGCATCGGCCGGGAGATGGTTGTAGGACCAGGAGAACACGCTGGCCACGGCGCCCCGCGCGTCGCCGCCGGCATCAAGCAGCTCTAGCCGGGTTCTCTCACTGGCCAGCTCGGCGACCAGCTCCGTCAGCGGCGCCCCCGGGCGGGCGGCGGCCAGCTCGGCGGCCACCCGCAACGCCAGTGGCAGCCGGGCGCACAGCCTGGCCAACGCCTCGGTGGCTGCCCGGTCGGCGCCGGCGCGCCTGCCTATGAGGGCACTGAGCAGCGCCACCGCCTCGTCCTGGGGCAACAGATCAAGATCGAGGCGGTGTGCGCCGTCGACGGCGACCAGCCCGGGCAGCGAATCGCGGCTGGTCACTACCACCATCACCGAGCCACCGCCGGGTAGCAGCGGCCGCACCTGGTCTTCGGTAACGGCATTGTCCAGCACCACTAGCAGCCGTTTGGTGGCCACCAGCGACCGGTACCGGGCGGCACGTTCGGCTTCCTCCAGCGGGATATCGACGTCGGCGACTCCCAGTGCCCGCAAGAACCGGGCCAGCGCCTCGCTGGGCATCACGGGCTGGCCGGGGTCGTAGCCGCGCAGGTTCACATATAGCTGCCCGTCCGGAAACTGCCCGGCGACCCGGTGCGCCCACCGCACCGCGAGCGTTGTCTTGCCCACCCCCGCCGTCCCGGCCAGCGCCGAGATCACCACTGGCCCCGGCGCGGCGCCAGGCTCCTGGCCGGCGGCCGGTAGCAGGAAGTCCAGTTCAGCCAGCTCGACCTCCCGGCCTGTGAACCCCGCCACATCCGCAGGCAGCTCCCGCGGTATCACTACGGGCCGCGCCGCCAGCACCGATGCCGCCAGCCCCCGGGTGGCCAGGGCCAGCGCCGGGTCTTGGGCCAGGATCTGCTGGTGCAGCTCGCGCAGGTCGGTGGCGGGCTCGATGCCCAGCTCCTCGACCAAGATGACGCGCAACTGCTGGTACACCGCCAGCGCTTCGGCTTGGCGGCCGCACCGGTACAGCGCCAGCATCCGCAGCGCCCACAGCCGTTCCCGCAGCGGATGATCGGCAGTCAGCGTCTCCAGCTCGGCGATCAGCTCGCTAGCATCCCCGCAGTCCAGGCGGGCCTGCACGTGGCACTCCACCGCGGCTAGCCGTGCCTCATCCAGCCGGGCCGCCTCTGCCCGCGCCCATGCCAGGTCCCCGACATTGGCCAACGGCGGCCCGCGCCACAACTCGAGCCCCTGCGCCAGGCACCCCGCTGCGCCCGCCGCATCCCCAGCGGCCAGCAGCGCCCGCCCCTTGGCGGCGAACTGGTCAAACCGGGCTGCATCCACCTCCTTGGAATCGGCCACCAGCACATACCCCCCGGCCCGGGTGACCAGCCGATCAGCTGCCCCCGCCTGGCGGAACACCCGGCGCAGCTCAGCCACCCGCACCTGCAACACCGCCGCCGCGCGGCCGGACTCCAGATCCGGCCACAGCTCACCGGCCAGCGCCTCCGCATCCACCACGCGATTGGCCGCCACGATCAACCGGGCCAGCACCGCCCGCGCCCGTTGCCCGCCGATACCCAGCCGCTGTCCCCCGGCGGTCACCTCCACCGGGCCCAAAATCGCGAACTGTACCGCCACCGTCGGCTAACTCCCCGGGCCAGTCCAGCCCACTATAGAAGGAGGCGGCACGACACAGGTAGATGCGATACCCCTGTCTGCCTGCTAGGACGCAGTCAGTGCCCCAGGTTAAACCTCGTGCTTAACCTCAGGTGTGACCCTCGCGCACCACGCACCCGTTAGGAGCGCCGCGGCGACTGGCTTGTCCCGCTCGGCTGCGTGGGCCAGGTCAGTGGCTTCGTGGACACCTTCTTGTTCTGGAGTCATCGCCTTACATCGCCGCGCGACCCTGCACGTTGACTGCGGCCAGATCGCAGCTCCCGGCGAAAGCCGACGCCGCGCACGCGCCGCAGAACACCGACCGCAAACAAATCAGCCCCGAGCGTTCCCGAAATGGCTGTAAGCGGCTAGTAAGCGGCTCGTAAGCAGGCCGGGCCATGATCGGGATCAACCGACGCACAAGACCTGGACCATCGCGCTACCTGAGGAGGACACAGAAATGAAGATTCGAGGGAAGGTCTTTGCCTTCACGACAGCCGCCGCGCTGGCGGCAAGCCTGGGCGCCAGCGTGCTGACCAGCCAGGCATCGGCGACTACCGCTCACTCATTCGCCGGCGGCTACCCGGTCATTCACAACTCCAGTAGCCACAGGCCGGCTACTACCGTGGCGCTGGCGGCTGCGAGCGTCCCGGCTTGCACTGCAGGCGACCTGGGCGTTTGGGTGGCCGCCGACCAAGGTGAGGGGGCCGCTGGGACGGCATATGTGCCGCTGGAGTTCACGAACCTGAGCCACCACACCTGCACCCTGCGTGGATTCCCGGGAGTTTCGGCCATCTCCAGCAGTGGCCGACAGCTCGGCAGCCCGGCAGTATGGGACCATGCCGTGCCAGCACACACGGTCACGGTAGCCCCGGGCGGGACGGGGTACGCATCGTTGGGATACAGCGACGTCATCACCGGGGACTGCCCCGCGGCCAGCAAGCGCACTGCCTCCGATCTCCTGGTCTACCCACCCGGCCAGACCCAGGCCGACCATGCGCTGTGGGACTCCGTTACCTGCACCGCCCCGGGCTCGACCGAGTTCTTGACCGTGCGGGTCATTGCGCCCGGCCCCGGCGTCCGCGGCAGCACCGGCTGAGCTGGCCACCACCGGCCATGGCGCGCAGGAACCAGGTGAGCTGCCTGCCTACCGCAGCATCCGGACAGCCCTAGAAACGAACACCGGCGACCGCGCGGCCCGCCGCCCACCTGAGGAGGGACATCATGCACCCGATGTTCAAAGAGCTGTTCCTCGACACCGACGCCGATGAGCTGGCGGCTGAGCAGGACCGGCAGCGCCGCGTGCGCGGGTCCCGGCGAGCCCGGTCGGCCATGATCGTCAGGCCCGCCGCCCGTAAACGCGAGAATCGGCCGCGGCCATGACCGGCGACCCGCTGCCCGCAGCCTGACCCGGGACACGAGAAGAACCGGATGGTGTGAGATGCCTACCGCTACCCAGATCGCCTTGACCCAGATGAACATGCGCGGTGCGCGCTGCGTGGCTTTGTTCGCCTCGGGGCTGCAACCGTCCGACGCCCCGACTGCTGACATGGTGGCTACCGCAATTATCCGTACCGTGCAGCAGTTCGGCATCCGCGGCTGCGCCGGCCGGATGGCACAGGAGTTCGGCGACAATCCCGACACTGCCGCCAGGCGTATGCGCTGGGCCCGCCAGCTCATCGCGCAGGGGCCCGCAGCCCAGCGACGGGAGGCGGGCCATGACGAGCCATGCGGGCGCACCATAACGAACGATCTGCACGCACACAACCGAACAAGCCATGAAATTACCGCAGGCAAATATTCGGCGTTAGGCGTGCCTGCGATCGCTCGGGGAACCTCTGCCGTGCTCACGTTGTGTAGCAGGGCATCCGCCCCGGCTGGCTGTAGTAGCCAGAAGCAGCGGGAGCCGGTCGCTCACTCGGAATCCGGGCTCGGGGGCGCAGCGGACCTTGAGGTAAGTCACGACGGCAGGCCGCTTATATAACCCCACCGCACCTGCCCGCCAGCTGTAGCCTGCCGGGCACCCTGTGGGTGATCATTCCTCAGCCGGACGCCGCTACGGCCACGGGACGGCGTGCCAAATCTGTCAGGTAGGACAAGGCGATTGTTGTTGGCAATTGGCACACTTCTGGCTGGCCGGGTCCGCCCGCGGTTCCCCGGCGTCACGTTACTTGCTGAGCGGCGGCTGCTGCCTCGGTCATATATGTCGCGAGTTCGGTGCTGGTGGTAGCTCCGGCGCGGAGCGCCTTTTCGGTCAGTTCAATGATCTTTGCTGGGTTGCCGCCGATGGCGCGCAGGGCGGGCGAGGTGGCGCCCAGGCTGGTCAGATGGACGCCCTGTTTGGCGGCGATCGCATTCACGAGCAGGTTGCGCTCCGCTGGGGGCAGGGGTGGCAGGTGCAGCCGGGCGGGCAGGTCCCCGAGCCAGGCCTGCTGGTCGTCGCGAGAGAGGAGCAGCAGTTTGGCTTTGGTGTCCCGGGCCGACCGCAGTAGCGTGAGCAGTTCTTGTCGGCCCGCCGGGGTCGGCTCGGGGGCCCGGCTGGGGTGGCCGGGCTGTTGCCCGAGGTTGTCGAGGATCCACAGCAGTGGTATCTGCCGCAGGAGCTGCCCGGTCAGTTGGAGGGCCTGTGCACCGGTCAGGTTCTCCTGTGCCAGCGACCGTGATGTGCCGGTGTATTTGGTCAGGGCGGCCGTCAGCTGGGTGGCTAGGGCGGCGGCGGTGGGGTGCTGGGTCAGCGGGGTGTAGATGGCGGGTCCTTGGATGCCGCTGGTGAGGGTGTACCAGCGGGCGAACTCGGCCGCAGTGGCGGTTTTGCCGATACCGGCCTGGCCGTGTAGCAGTACAAGGGGCTGGGTGTCGAAGGCCCGGTCGAGGGCCAGCAGCATGTCGTCGCGGCCGTAGAGCCCCGGGCCGGGCCGGGCGGGCAGGGCGCTGCCTGGGCCCCGGCCGTTGGCCCCGTCTGCCGGTGGGCTGGTCCTAGCAACGGTGTGGTCGCTGGTGGTTGGGGCGCTGGTCAGGTGGATTGGGGCGGCTTCGTAGGCGACCGGGACCAGCCAGTCCCGCAACGTGACGCCGGTCGCATCGGGCGGGGCGGCGGCGAGGCTTTGGCGGGCGGCGCGAACGGCGGTGCCAAACGACCGGCCCTGGAGCAGCCCAGCGTACAGGCCGGCGATGAACTGGGCCGCGGTAGGGACGTAGATGTCATACCGCATGGCGAGCACCCCGGCCACGCCGGTGTCCATCACCTCCTGGGCCAGCGACCCGTAGGCCCGGACCTGCTGGTGCAGATCGGCCGCTCCCGCCGCGGCCGCGGGTGGCGTGCCGGCGGGGGCGGACCGGCAGGCGTTGAGGGTCAGCAGCGGCACGCCGCTATCTACGAGCAAATTCCCCAGAGTAGGCCCGTCCACGAGCTGCACGTTGTCGGCCAGCTGGGGGTTTTCGAACAGCAGGTATCCGTGAGTGCCGGGGCGCCCCGGTGAGGCCAGCCAGCGGCCCGCCTCCCCGCCCGCCGCTGCCGGGATCACCGTTGCGAGCCATTCCTCATGGTCGGCGTCGCCCCAGACCCCGTGGCCGTCGAAGTGCAGCACCTGGTATGGGGCGCCGCGGCCCAGGGCTGCCTGCAGCGCCTGGGTCAGCTGGCCGAATGTCGGGGGGCGCAGCACATCGAGCTGGAGGGACCCGCTGTTGGTTTCTTTCAGGCGGGCGAGGTGGTGCGCGACCGACCGGTAGGGCACGTCGATCACGCCGGGGCGGCTGATCACCAGCAACACCCGCACCGGGATCTGATCCTGGGGCAGGCGGGGCGCGAGGGCGGCTTGCGGGTGCGCCCGCACCATCGCCGCCGCGCTCAGCGCCAGCAGCTGGCTAGTTTTGGGGTCGGTCATGGCCTCCCAAGGCAGGGCGGTGGCCCCGGCCACATCGGTGACGATCTCCACCCGGAACCCGGCCAGCCCTGGCTCCACCGCTGCCCACAACAAGCGAGTGTTGTGGCTGGCGTCAAACACCGCCCGGAACAGCCGCCCGCCCAGGTCGCCGAGCAGCCGCTCGGCCCGCCGGGCCCGCAGCCGGGTCACCGCGTCGGCAGGCCCATCCCGGTAGGTCTCGAAGTACCAGCGGAGCAGCTCCTGATCCTGGGGCGGTATGGCGAACGGGAACCGGGCGGCTGCGGTCCGCCGCGCCAGCCCCGGCACCTCGACCACGATCTCCACCCGGTGAGCCTCAGCGTCGGTGGAGTGGGTCAGCCGCAGAACCCGCACCCACCTCCTCACGCGCCGACGCCGCTCGGTCGGGCACCAACAGACCGCTGAGACCGAATCGGTTAGGGGCCGTGGTAGCGGCTGATGCTGACCACGAAGTAGTTGTAGGGGATCAGCAGCCCGCGGTCCTCCGTGCTGACCAGGTGCCCGGTGACCGGGTCATACCCCCAGTCCTGCCAGTCCCACACGGTGTGCAGGGTTTCGGGGATCTGCACCGCGATATAGGACCCTTCGGCCAGCTTGGGCCGCACCGGTATCCGGCTGAAGTCCAGGCCCAGATCCACCGCCTGCACCGCCACGTTCCGGTTCCGCTTGGCGACCGTCTCCGTCAAGCCCACGGTCAGCGCCGCAAACGGAGCCAGCGCCGGCTGGGCGGTGGTCAACAGCTGTAGCCCGCCTTGGAACGCATCCCCCTCCAAGAACCCCAGCAGCGCCTCATCCCCCTCGTTCAGCACGTTCACCGTCGCGCACTGCAAAAACAAGCCCTCGCCACCGACCTGCAGCCCGGCGAAAATCGGTCGGCCCAAAACCGCCGCCTGCTCGCCCTCTTTCACCGGGTAGGTGGTGTTGAAGTGCACCTGCTCGATGCCGGTGTCGGTCTGGTTGCGGGCGGCGAAGTCGAACAGCACCCGGTGCCTGCCCCGCCCGGGGTAATCAGCCACCCGCAGCCCATCCAGCGTCACCCTGATCCGGGCACCGTCCAGCGCCTCATCCGCGGTGATATTCCCCGCGTGCGCGATTTCCAGCAGCCCCGCCTGCGGGCCGCCTGCCGGGGCCAGGTAGCCGATCGCGTGCGCGGTGTGCTGCCAGGCCCGGTCCCGGCCGATGCCCAGCCGCGACAGCACCCCGAAACTGGTCGGCGCCGCCTCCGGCGCCTCCTCCAGGGCCTGGGCGAGCTCGTCCTCACCCACCTCCCGCAACTTCACCGCCGCCACCTCCGGCGGCAGACTGCCAATCACCGGCAGGCTGGCAAGCCAATCACCGTCCGTCATGAGCGCTCCTCGTTAACCAATGGAAGGGGCGCGGCGCCGATAGCCAAAGGGATCTGGGAATGTTGATCTGATGGTTTTTCCAGGTCGGCCCCGCGACGCGGGCATGTCACCGTTCGCGAGTTGGTGGTGAGGTGGAGGATGTGGGTTCGTAGGAATGTCCTCACAGTCTAGCAGCGTCTTCCCGCACCACTCTTACCGCTCATCACATGTTGGCTCCGAGTTCTCCAAGAATGGTGTTCATGTTTCCAATAAGGCGCATGAGCTGGCGCACCAGATCGACCTCCGCCGACGCTCCAGCGCCAACGGCCTTGTAGTCGCGCAGAGCAGCGCGGGCGTAGAGCATCGCGTCTTGGAGACGGCCGCCTTTATAGAGAGCGGCAGCGGCGTTATAGCGCACTACCCCGGCGGCATAGCGGTTGCCCTGCCGCTCCCGCAGCTGGATCGACTGCTGGTAGTGCAGGAGCGCGCGGTCTGTGGAGCCAGCATCTCCGTAGATGTTGCCGAGCTGTTGATGGATAACGGCGAGATCGGTAACTGCGCCGGGCGGAAGCAGTTCGAGGGCTTTCAGGTAGTTGCGCTCGGCGCGCTTGAGGTATCGGGCGAGCCGATCGCTGCGCTTTCCGGCGTTCAGTGCCTCGATGTACCGCTGGCGGGCGATGGTGCCGAGCCCAGTTAGGACCTTGGCGCGGCCGAGCGTGTCGTGGTCATCGAGCAGCCGAAGATCATGCTTGTACCAGTGTTCGGCCATATCAAGGTCGCGAAGGCCAGGGATGTCTTTGTAGGCGTGTCCAAGGTTGAAGGCGACGATACCCTCTGCACGTCGGTCACCGATCCGCCGGTACACCTGCATGGCCTGTTGATAGGGTTGGATACAGTCCGGCTTGCCCTGCTCCCGCAGGATGTGGCCGAGGTCCTCGAAGCCGATCGCAAGAATGAGATCGCGCTGGTTCTTGTCGAGGGTGCGCTGGGGTGCGCTAAGCACAGCCGCGGCGTGCTGATTCTGCCAAGCGATGATGGCCTGCTGCAACTGTTCGGCGCTCGCCCAGTCCCGCATCTCCCGGGCGATATTGGAGCGGTAGCTGGTGAATATGGTCCAGTCGTCCTCGCGGCCGGGGAGGGGGCCGCCAGTGGCAGGGTCAGTGAAGTCCGGTATCAGCTCGTTGACCAGCCGCCGCCACTCGATGGCCCGTCCAGTCTGTGGATACAAGATACGCAAGCCTTGCATGGCTCCGAGGGCAAGGTCCCACCAGCCGTGCTCATGGGAGAGTTGCCGGGCCCGTAGCAGGTTGTCCTCCTCTGCAGCCAGCAGGATGAGAATTTCAGCGTGACCATTTTGGTATTCATGGTGGTAAATGTCACCGGCGTGGCTGATGGCCGTGGTCCAGGCACGAATGGCTTGGCTGGCCTGGGTATGCTCGGGGGGCCCGTAGTGGTGTTCGAATAGCTCGCGCAGGTGCCAGGGCACGGCTGGGTGGACGGCGTACATACCGCTGTAGTGAGCGGTGAGCAGACCGACCTCGGCGGCCCGGTCGAGCAGGGCGATGCCAGCGTCCCGGTCCAGCCCGGCGACCTCTGGCACTGGTTCGCTGACTACCTTCGGATCACCCATCCAGCACAGGTCTTCGACGGTGGTAAAGCCCTGGAACAGGGCCAGCAGCGCCAGCTGCGCACGCTCAGCGTTGGTGAATGCCTTGGTGAACCCATAGTTGAGGGAGGCGGCCAGGGAGGTGTCGCGACCTTGGGCAGCGTCGTCCGTGATCTGCGCCGCACCAGTCCGCAGCTGTGCGACGAACGCCTCGATCTGCTGCCTGGTGGTGCACTGGCTGCGGAAGGCCTGCCGGGCCAAGATGGTGACGGTCAGTGGGTTGCCCTGGGTGAACTCCAGCAGCGGCCGCCAGTCCTCCACCGCCAAGAACGCCCGGGTGCCGCCAGTCTGGCGGCGCGCGATCTCTTGGGCGAGCTCGAGTCGCTCCAGCATCGGCATCGGCGGCAGGGTCACGCGGGCCGGGAGGTCGCCCAGCCAAGCCTGCTCGTCGCGGCGGGAGGTCAAAAGCACCTTGCACCGGGTCTGGGCCGCGAGGTCGCGCAGGAAGGCCAGCAGCTCGTCTTGTTCAGCGCTGGTCCAGGCGCTAGGGGCGTCGGCCGGGAAGCCGGTCACGGGCTCGACGTTGTCCCAGATCCACAGCACCGGGATCTGTGTCAGCACCTGCAAGGCGACATCCCGACGCTTGACATCATCGAGAGTGGCCCACTGCACTCCCGATCCTTCTAGGGCGGGGCCGAACTGGGTGCCGATCTGGTCGAGCAGCCGGGCCAGGGTCAGGTGATGCTCGAACGAGGTGAACAACACGCGTTGCACCCCACCGGTGAGCGCGTACCAACGGGCGAACTCCAGCGCGGTGGCGGTCTTCCCGGCGCCCGCCCAAGCGTACAACAGCACCGCCTGGACGTTGTCGAAGGCCCGGTCCAGCGCCAGCAGCGTCTCATCCCGGCCAAAGAACCCCACGTCCGGCCCACCCGGCAGCCCCGGCTCCAGGCTCATCCGCTCCGCCCCGGCTTCGGCCTGGTCTAGTTCGATCGCCACTCCCGGCTGTGCCTCTGACACGGCGCGCAGCACCACCGGCGCGGCCTCATAAACCACAGGCACTAGCCAGTCCTGCAGCGGCCGAGGCTCTAGACCCACCTGCCGCAGCGGTTCAGCGGCCAACTGCCTCCGGGCTCCGGTCACCGCCGCGCCCAGCGGCTGGCCCTCCAGCAGGGCAGCGTAGACCTGGCCGATGAACTTTGCGGCGGTGACGACATAGAGGTTGTAGCTCATCGCCACCACCCCGGCCACCCCCGCGTCCATCACCTCCTGCGCCAGCGATCCGTACGCCCGCACCCGCCCATGCGCATCCAGCGCCGTCCCAGCATCCGGCTCAGGCTCGGTGGCCAGCCCGGCATGAGCGGACCGGCAGGCGTTGAGCACCAGCACTGGCACATTTGTGTCCACCAGTAGCTGCCCCAGCGCCGGGCCATCCACCAACTGCTGGTTCTCCATCACCGACGGGTTTTCGAACACCAGGTAGCCGTGCGACCCTGGACGGACAGGGGACAGCACCGAGTACCGCTGCTGGTCAAGCCCGCCCACACTCCCCGTCGCCACCGTGTCATCATCGAGCCAGGCGCCATGGCCATCGAAGTGCACCACATGGTAAGGAGAACCCGCCTTCTTGGCGGCCTGGAGCACCTGGGTCAGTTTGGCGTAGGTGGGCGGGCGCAGCACATCAAGCTCGAATACCTGCCGTGCTTCCCGGCTCAGCCGCACCAGGTGGCTGGCCACCGACCGAAATGGCACATCCTTGCGCCCGCCCGGGCGGCAGATTACCAGCAGCACCCGCAGCTTTTTCGGGGCCGTCGGCTCCTTGACTGGGACGGCCGAGTGCGCCAGCGCCCGTACGAACGCCCCCGCCCGCACCGCCAGCACCCCGTCGTTTGCCGGGTCGCGCATCAGCTCCCACGGGATCCTCGCCGCGCCCTCCACCCCGGTAGCTACCTCCACCCGGGCATCGGCCAGTGACCCCGCAGCCGTGTCCCACAACCGCATAGTGTCCCGGTTGGCCTCAAACACCTGCCGGAACAGGTCAGTCCCCAGCTCGGCCAGCCTTGCTTCGATTCCTTGGGCGATCTGCGGCGCTGGGTTCACCGGGTACTGCAGGTAATCCTCCAGATACCAGCGCACATCCTCCCGGTCCCGCGCACTCAACTCGAACCCCACCTGCACCGTCGCGGTGCGGCGCGCGCCGGAGCCCTCCAGCGCCAAATCCACCACATGCCCGGTGTCCTCGGCCCGGTCCACCAGACGCAACGTCGTGCCCACGAACCCCCCAACTCCCACACGCCATCCCGGCGCCAGCAACCATCAAACGATCACCAGACCGCACGGTGCCTTATGACGCCGTCCTAACACAAAAACCGCGCACGCGCGAACGCCTACCGTAACCAACCAGACGGGCTCGCCAGCCACCCTCCACGCCCCACCCGCAAGAAGCCAATATAAAGCGCAACGCATCCACCGGCGTGGGCCAAGGGCATCACCGCGCTGGCCCGCACCCCGCCCACGATACCGACCCGTACCTAAAGCATCAGATAAGACAAGACGATCCTCGTAGGCAATGGGCACACTTCGGCGCTGTTGCGGGGGGATGGGTCTTCGGATTGGCCCGGGCGATTCATGCGGCGAGCATCGGGGGAGGCGACCGCTCATAGCCGCCGATCGGGCGTGGAGAGGATTCCAGTACAGCTCGTTCAGCCTGGCCGGGTACGGGCATCAGGTCTCAGCGTCATTACCGGCTGGCGGCATCTGCAAGCCACCTGAACTGGGTACACGTCGCTGGGTGATTTGTCGTTCACGCCTCGTGGTATGCTGGCAATGCATGACGGAACGGGCCGAACGGCCAGCGCGGCCAGCAGCCCGGCAGCCCATCGGGCGTAAGTCCCAAATTGCGGCGAATGCGCGCCCGCCCGCTCTGTTGTGCGCTAGACCGGGCCCCCGGGTAACGGGGGTCTTTGCGTGCCGGCCTTCCGTCCGGCCTGGAAACATGCGCGATCGCCGCTGGATGCGGCCTGCTGATGGGGCTCGTTCGCCCCTCAGCGCGCTGTCACGCTGTCCTACGGCCACAGCCCCGACATCGACCTCTATGCCGCGGAGAGCGCGTCACGTGGTGGTGTGGCCGATTCGGGCGGCCAGCGGTGAGTGTCGGGTTGGGGGCTGGGCTGGGGGTGCTGGCGTCCCGGCGCATGGGCTGTGATGGGTTGGCCCTTTGCGCGGTGAGGGTGTGCCCGGCCGCCGTCAGCCTGCCGGCCAGTATGGTGCCCATCGCGGTTGCGGGGGTGAGGACGCCGGCGTGGTCGGGCGAGCGGTCGCGATCCGGTGCCAGGCACAGCGCGGTTTCGCCGAGCATCACCGAGGTGGCCTGGCAGCCCGGGTCGCCGCGGGCCGCTGCGGTGGCGGCATAACCCGCGCCGGCCGAGGTGCGCGGGTGGATCTTCATCTGGAACCGGCCCGTGCGGCGTGTCTTTTCGCTGGGGCCCTGGCCGGGTTGCGGCAGCACGTGGTCCAGCAGCGCCCTGGCGGGCCCGAACCCAATCCCGGCGGTCAGGGCGGTGAGGGCCGCGGTGACTGCGGTGCCCTTCACCGCCCCGGCTGGGCCGGCGCCGAAGCCGGTGACCTCGCGGTAGCGGAACCGCCGGCCGTAGGCCCAGCCCTGCAGGGCGTTGCTGCGGCGCACCACGCGGGTGTTGATGCCCGCCATCAGGAACGGGCCGACCCAGCCTCCAGATCGTCGCCGCGGGTGATCCACCCCAGGTCGCGCTCGTCGCCGAGATGGGGTTCGGCCGCGCGGTCGGGGCGGAGCGCGTACGGGTCCACCACCACCGTGCGGGCCGCGGCGCTGGCCCGCATCTCCTCCAGCTGTCCCTGCCCCCAGGCCAGCGTCCCGGCGCCCGGTCGTGATCTCGTTGTACCGGAGGGTGGGGGGTAGCTGGCGCTTCTGACGCAGCCTAGTTTTGATCCATGGGCGCGCGTTCGCCCGGGCCGCGCGGGGGACTCCGCGGCGAGCTGAGCCGGTTTGTCGGACGGCGGGCGGAGCTTTCCCGTGTGCGGGCCGCGCTGGGCGGGGCGCGGCTGGTCACGCTCACTGGCCCGGGCGGCATCGGCAAGACACGGCTGGCTGTTGCGGCGGCGGCCGAGACGCGCCGCCGGTTCCGCGACGGTGCCTGGATGGTGGAGCTGGCGGGGCTACGGGATTCCGCCTTGCTTGCCCCGGAAGTCGCCGGGGCGTTCGGCTTGCTTGACCAGTCGTCCAGCTGGGCGGTGGGCACGCTAGCAGATAGCCTCGCGGACCGCCATGCCCTGCTGGTGCTGGACAACTGCGAGCATCTGCTCGACGCCTGTGCCGTGCTGGCCGGAGCGCTGCTGCGAGCCTGCCCGGAGCTTCGCATTCTCGCCACCAGCCGCCAGGTGCTGGGCGTGCCCGGGGAGGTGACGTTTCCGGTGCCACCGCTGTCGGTGCCAGCAGCGGGCCAGCTGCCAGCCTCGGAGAGCCTGCTGGGGTATGAAGCGGTGCGCCTGTTCGCCGAGCGGGGCGCGGCGGTCTTGCCCGGGTTCGCACTCGACGCGGGCAACTGTGAGACGGTCGCGGAGTTGTCCCGGCGGCTGGAGGGGATCCCGCTGGCCATTGAGCTGGCTGCGGTGAGGCTGCGGGCGATGTCCCCCGAGCAGATCCTGGCGCGGATCCAGAATCGGTTTGGCCTGCTATCTGGGGGCGACCCGGCGACGCCGCGGCACGGGACGCTTCAGGCGGCGCTGGCGTGGAGCTACGACCTTCTGACAGACGCTGAGCAGGCGTTGTGGCGGCGGGCCTCGGTGTTCGCCGGGTCATTTGACCTGGATGCGTCTGAGCAGGTGTGCGCCGGTGACGGTGTCGCCGCGGATGCGGTCGCTGACCTGGTTGATGGCCTGGTGGCGAAGTCTGTGCTGCTTCGCCGCCCCGGCGGCCGGATAGCCCGCTACGGCTTGCTGGACACCATCCGGGAGTATGGCCTGCAGCGGCTGCGAGAGGCCGGGCGTGAGGTGGTGCTGCGCCGCCGGCACCGTGACTGGTATGCGGCGATGGCCGCGCGGCAAGAGGGGCTGGGCGCCGGGCAGATGCAGTGGATCAATCGGCTCGACGCCGACCATGACAACGTGCGGGCGGCGCTGGAGTTCTGCCTGGCCGAGCCGGGCGAGGCGGTAGCCGGGCTGCGGATGGCCTGTGACTTGTGGCTGTATTGGGAGACCCGCGGCCACCTGACGGAGGGGCGGCGATTCCTCGGCTTGCTCCTCGGCCGTGCTGGTGATGACTGCCCGGGACTGCGGGCCCGCGGGATGTGGGTGGCCGGGTATCTGGCCCTGGTGCAAGGTGACGGCCCTGGTGCCTGCGGCCTGCTGGAGGAGGCACTGACCACCGGCCGCGGCCTGGGTGATGAGCCCGCGGTGGCCTACGCCTCGCAGTTCCTGGGCCGTGCGGTGTGGTTCACCGGGGATCTCGGCCGTGGTCTGGCGCTCACCGAACAGGCGCTGCGGCGGCACCGGGCGGCTGCCGACTGGCCGGGGATGGTGCTGACACTGGTTCAGCTCGGCGTGATGCGGACCCTGCAAGGCCACCCCGAGGCGGCAACAGCCCCGTTGGAGGAGTGCATCGCCGAATGCAAGGCGCGCGGCGAGCGCTGGAACCGTTCCTACGCCCTGTGGGGGCTTGGCCTGGCCGCCTGGCTGCTTGGTGACAGCGGCCGCGCGGCTGACCTGGAGCAGGCCGCGCTGCGGCTCAAACGTGACGTCGGCGACCAGGTCGGCAAGGCCTTGTGCCTGGAGGCCCTGGCCTGGATCGCGGCATCCCGCGATCAGGCCGCCCAGGCCGCCGGTCTGCTGGGCGCGGCGACAGCGGCCTGGAACTCGATCCCGGCAACTTTGCCCCAGCCGCTGGCCGGACACCGGACGGCCGCGGTCAGCCGGGCCCGCAGCGCGCTGGGCGAGGCGTCTTTCACCGCGCATCTGGTCAAGGCGCAAGCGATGCCGCGATCGCGGGCGCTGGCATCGGCCTTGGGCGAGCAAGCTCAGACCGTGAAGCGGGCTCCCGCTTGCTCAGATCCGGCGCGGCTCACCGCCCGCGAACGTGAGGTCGCCGCCTTGATCGCCGAGGGCCTGTCCAACCCGGATATCGCGGCCAGGCTGGTGATTTCCCCTAGGACCGCCGAGACCCACGTGCAGCACATTATGGTCAAGCTTGGCCTGACCGCCCGCGCGCAGATAGCCGCATGGTCAGCGGCCGAGACAGGTGCCAGGCGCCGCGGCTGACCACGGCGTGAGCCGAAGATACGTACTGAGATACCGGAATCACCCGATGCCCGGCGCGCACCCCTCCACAACCCTGGATGGCATGTGGCTGAGCGGGCTTCCCGGCCGCGCTCGGCTGACGGTGAGGAGCGCCAGTGGGCATGGAGGCAGAGCGCCGGCGTTTCATGGCAGGGCATGACCTGTACAGTCTTCCGCCGGGTCAGCTGGTCAGAGCACATCGAGCGTTCGCACCGGTTCTCCGCCGGGCGCGCCGGACTAGAGGCCTCCCCGCCCGGGCTCGCGTTATGGGCGATCATCGGGCTTGCCGTGACCATCGCCGACACCTCGCTCGGCCACCATGCTCACCTGACCGGCTGGGGCATCGCGTTTCTGGCAGCTGTCGTGGCGGGAGCTGCCGCCGGGCCGCGAGGAACCGGCGTAATGCAATCCGCCATCACCGGATGCCCGGCCGGCAGGCGGTGTCACTGTCGTGACTGCGGTCATGCCAGAAAGACCTGATCCCGCACGGACACTGGCAGGGAGGCCCGGTGGGTGATGACGCAGAGCTTCAGCTGTTCCTGGTCGAACACGACCTGCATGGCCTGTCGCCGGCCCAGCTGGCCAGCGCCCACCTGGTGCTGGAGGAGGCGGTCGGCCGGGCAGCCGGGCGCGGCAGCCAGATCCGGTATGTGCAGCGCATCCTGGCCTCCGGCGAGCCCAGGTGCCTATGCCTGTTTCTCGCTCCAGGGCCCGACATGGTCCGCCGCGTCAACGACATCGCCCAATTCCCGCTGGCCCGGGTCTTCGCCGTGACCAATACCGTGCCACACGCCCCAGCCCCTGATGGCAGCCCCTGAGGATTACCATCCCGATGGCCAAACCTGACCCCCTGGCCCGCTCGGCCCGACCGGCTCACCTTGCCGCCGGGCCAGTAAGAAGGAGAGTGCCTACGATGACCCGATCCACGACAGCCCTGGTTGCTCTTATCACCTCGGTTTGCGCACTTACGCTGGTGCCAGTGGCTGCAGCCAGCGCGAACAGCGGCCAGCCCGGCCAGGCGGCGCACCGCACCGGCAGAATCGCGCCGGAAACCGCGGCGCCGGGCGGGCCCAGGACCTGGCATGTCCTGGTCGGAGGCCACGCCGGCGGCCAGGCGGTGCAGGCCGAAGGCTACTACCCGCACGTGATCACCATCGACGCCGGGGACACCGTGGCCTGGACGCTGAACACCAAGGAAATTCACGCCGTAACGTTCGCGGGAACTTGCGAGGAGCAGTCATGTGTCCCGCCGTGCGTCTTTACCGTCAACATCGATATCAGCCCCTGCGGATCAGCAAGCTACGACGGTGTCAGCGCCCTGGACAGCTCCGGCAGAATGGTCCCCCCGGGCTACCACTGGGACAACTCTTATCCCCACGGCGGCACGACATTCTCACTCACCTTCACCACGCCCGGCACCAACGTCTATTTCGACCTGAGCTATGCCGGCATGAGGGGGGTGGTGGTGGTAAACCCAGCCGGAACCCGGTACCCCTTCACCCCGGCACAGTATTCCGGGCAAGCACAAGACCAGCTGCGCGCTGACCTCGCCGCCGGGGCCCGGGCACGGCCTGACTCCCCGCCCGCCGCCACCAATCCTGATGGCACCCGCACCTATCACGTCGCCACCGGCGCCAGCTCCCCGCAAAAAGCACGAGTTGCCCTCGACCCGGCAGCATCCTCCACCGCGCACGGGCGCGCGGCCCTCACAGAGCCAGGCACCGGAGCCTCACCGAACCCGGCCATTACGGTCCGCATCCGGCTCTCCGGCTTGGCACCCGGTAGCGTTCACGCCGTCCAGATCCTGCCCGGCGTCTGCGGGGCGCCAGCCGCGACCACCGGCCTCCTCTTCAACCAGCTGTTCGCGCCCCCGGCCTTCACGCTGAACAACCTCACCGCCAGGCCCAATGGGAAAGCTCGGAGCACGACGGTTCTCACCGCGCCGCCCAACTTCAACGGCCCCGGGCAGCTTCGCATCCCAAGCTCCGGCTGGTTCGTCAACGTGGCCGCCGGCCCGGCCCCCGACAACGCCGCGACCTCCGACGCGTGCGGCAATATCGTCTCCCGCACCGCGACTGTCATGAGATATTTCCCCCACCACCTGAATATCCGCGTGGGAGACACCGTGGTCTGGGCCAATGACACCAGCGAAGTCCACGGCGTCACGTTCCTCGCCGGACAGCCTCTACCATCGATCCCCGGCTGGTACTTCACCAGCCCCACCGGCAACGCAGTACCCTACGACGGCTCGACCTACTTCAACTCTGGCCCGCTCTACGCCGCCGACGCCGGCCGCGACCACACCCTTACCCTGACATTCACCAAAGCGGGCACCTTCCCCTACCTCGACGTCGCCGACTCTGTCCTGGGAATGCAAGGAAACGTGGCCGTAACGCCGTAGCATCGCCGGGACGCCCGGGGTCCCCCCGGGCAACCATCCGGGTTGTCCCGTCAAGCCGCGCCGCGCTCGAACCGGATCATCTGCGCGCCACCACGTCCACGATCTGCCGAGTTTCCGGGCGACCCGATTCGGCGATAGGAATCTGCAGGCCGGCGAACCGGGCCTCACGGAGTGTGATCGGCCAGGACTTCGTAAGCGCGCGCACTCCCGCCGTTCGGTGCGGCGGGAGCGCCGGGCTCTGATAGCGCGCAACTGCGCAGATCGGGCGTTCCGGTCCGGCGGTGTGCGGAACGCAGCGAGCGCGGTGCTCGCCCCAGGCACGGCCGCAGGCGTCCATCACCTGGCGTGGCGTGCGCGCGGAGCTGTCACTTGTCGCGCCGGCAGCTAGCTCCAGCACCGGTGGGCCGGCTAGGTCTCGTTGACGACGAACGCCTGGAGGTGGCCGGAGGCGTCTTTGTAGAACCCGCCGGCGCTACAGTTGCCCGCCCGCGCGCACGACACCGAGGTGATCTCGGCTTCCCCGCCCTTGTTCAGGGCCGCGGTGCCGGGGACCTGCTGCGCTCGCCCCCAGACGCCCTTGGCCTCCCCGGCGACGAACGCGTGGAGGTGGAAGGAGGCGTCTAGGTAGGACCCGCCGGCGCTGCAGTTGCCCGCCCGGGCGCACGACACCGAGGTGATCTCGGCGTCCCCGCCCTTGTTCAGGGCCGCGGTGCCGGGGACCTGCTGCGCTCGCCCCCAGACGCCCTTGGCCTCCCCGGCGACGAACGCCTGTGTGTTGCCGGAGGCGTCTAGGTAGGACCCGCCGGCGCTGCAGCTGCCCGCCCGGGCGCACGACACCGAGGTGATCGCGGCTTCCCCGCCCTTGCTCACCGCGGTGCCGGGGACCTGCTGCGCGGGCCCCCAGATGCCCTTGGCCTCCCCGGCGACGAACGCCTGGGGGCGGCCGAAGGCGTCTGTGTAGAACCCGCCGGCGCTGCAGCTGCCCGCCCGGCCGCACGACACCGAGAAGATCTCGGCGTCCCCGCCCTTGTTCAGGGCCGCGGTGCCGGGGACCTGCTGCGCGGGCCCCCAGATGCCCTTGGCCTCCCCGGCGACGAACACCTGTTGGCGGCCGGCGGCGTCTTCGTAGAACCCGCCGGCGCTGCAGCTGCCCGCCCGGCCGCACGACACCGAGGTGATCACGGCGTTCCCGCCCTTGTTCAGGGCCGCGGTGCCGGGGACCTCCTGCGCGGGCCCCCAGACGCCCCTCACCTCCCCGGCGACGAACGCCTGGCCGCGGCGGGAGGCGTCTCGGTAGCGCCCGCCGGCGCTGCAGTCGCCCGCCCGCGCGCACGACACCGAGAAGATCCCGGCGTCCCCGCCCTTGTTCAGGGCCGCGGTGCCGGGGACCTCCTGCGCGGGCCCCCAGACACCCTTCACCTCCCCGGCGACGAACGCCTGGAAGCGGCCGGAGGCGTCTCGGTAGAACCCGCCGGCGCTGCAGCTGCCCGCCCGGCCGCACGACACCGAGAAGATCTCGGCGTCCCCGCCCTTGTTCAGGGCCGCGGTGCGGGGGACCTCCTCCGCTGGCCCCCAGATGCCGTTGGCCTTCCCGGCCACGAACGCCTGGGTGCGGCGGGAGGCGTCTGTGTAGCGCCCGCCGGCGCTGCAGCTGCCCGCCCGGGCACACGACACCGAGCTGATCTGGGCATTCCCGCCCTTGTTCAGGGCCGCGGTGCCGGGAACCTGCTGGGCAGTGCCCCAGGTGCCGCCCGGGGCCGCGGCGCGGGCCCCGGCGGCCGCGCGCGGTGCGGCTACCGCACCACGCGACGGGGAGCGGGACGCGGCGGCAGCCGCAGCAGATGCTGATGCCGCCGCGGCCGTGAAGGTGACCGCAGCGGTCAGCCCGGTGATGGCCACGGCGGTCAGGATCGCGGTGCGCTGGGTGAAGTTCATGATGCCCTGCTTCCTTGCCGTGCGGTGGCAGGCGCGTATCCACCTAGCCGACGGGCGGCCAGGCGTCCCCGGCCTACGCCTGGCTGCGGCACCTGTCAATAAGGCGAACAGGTAGCGGTGGCTTGCCGAAGGGCCATAGCTGGGTATCCGTTGGAGCCGGGGATTGACCGCCTGACCTCCGGTGCATCGTGGCCCGGCATCCGGCCGTGCTGGCTGGCGGTGCCGCCGCCGGGCCGCGCCCGCGCGGGCCAGCACCGCTGGGCGTCCCGTGAAGACGTGAGCGATCCTCCCCGCGGGGTCTTGGCCAGTTCCGGGCCGGGCGGCGAACTCCCTCGTCGGCGAGACGCGTGATGTCAGGAACAGCGCCGCCCCACGGCCTCATGCACCGTCCAGGCTGAGAACGCCAGAACCGGCCTTTCCGCGTCGCCCACCTACAAGGAGCTAACAATCGACCGGAGCGCATACGCGGCGATCGGCGTGCCTGCGATCGTTCGGGGACATCTGTCGCGCTCACGTTGCGTAGCAGGGCACCGGACTCCGGTTGGCTGTGTGGCTTGAAGGCAGCGGGAGCCTGCCCGCAGCCAGGAATCCGGCCGGGCGCAGCGCACCTTAAGGTGCGTCACGACGGCAGGCCTTTGTATAACCCACGGCACCTGCCCCGCCAGCTGCAGCCTGCCGGGCACCCCTGTAAGCGATCATGCCTCAGCCGGGCGCCGTTGCGCCACGGGACCGCGTGCCAAATCTGTAAGGTAAGACAAGGCGATTCTCGTTGGCAATAGGCACACATGGCCCCGCGGCGCGGGCTCAGGGCGATCCCCGGCGGGGTGCTTGGGACGTGGCTCGTGCCGCGCGGCAGACGTCCGCCCGGCCGCCCGGCCGCGTGGTGATGGCGTGCTGACGCGGTTCGCCCCGCAACCCTTGATCCGCTATCAGATTGCGAACAAGCTGGTAGGCGTCAGAGCCGAGTCCGGTGCAGTCAGCCGGCGGAGGGAGAGGCCATGCCCCCATGACATCCGGCCGGGGGCCTGGAGACGGTGAGGCCGCCGGGCAGCCGCACGGCGGCGGCGATCCCCGGCCAGTACGGCAGTACCGTCCCGGCCGCGGCCGCCACGTGGAGAATACGATCATGAGCGCGCTCGTCCGCGCGGGCCTGGTGCCCCGGTCCTACCTGCTGACCACCCAAGGCCGCAAGACCGGCCGGCCGCGCACCAATCCCGTGGTCCCGGTGGATCACGGCGGGCGGCGCTGGCTGGTCGCCCCCTACGGGCCGGTGTCCTGGGTGGACAACGCCCGCGCGGCTGGGCGGGTGAGCCTGACCCGCCGCCGCGACACCCGTGACTACACAATCCGGGAAGTTCCCCCCGATGAGGCCGGGCCCATCCTGCAGCGATATGTCCGCCTCGCCCCCTCCGCGCGGGCGTACTTTCAGGCGGCCAAGGACTCCCCGGTTGAGGCCTTCGCCGCCGAAGCGGACCGCCACCCGGTGTTCGAGCTCACACCCGCCGGTGCGGATCGCCAACCCGGCCACCGCGGACGCTGACAGGGCCACCGTTGCCTGTCGCGGCACCAGGTAGTCGCGGAGCGTAGTCGCCCCGCGAAAACGGCACGCGCGAGATCCGCCGTTCTGTGTCGTTGACGCTCGCTGATGATCAAGTGACGGGATGACACATATCAGGTCGTTCGGCGCTCGGCGCGCCCGCGGATTGTGTGCGCTTGGGGGTATCGGACTGAAGTCAGCCGAGCCCATAGGTGAGGATCACCGAACCGTTCTCCAGCCTCCTTTCGTCGGTGAGCTTGAGGTGGAGCCCGGAGGTGTCCACGTCCTCGAACAGCCGTTGCCCTGCGCCGGCTACGACGGGCATGATCCAGAAGCGGAACTCGTCGATCAGGTGGTCTCGCAGGAGCGTGTCGTCGAAGCGGCTGGTGCCGTATTTGATGAGGTCCTTGCCGGGCTGGTCCTTCAGCCGGGCGATCGCGCTGGATGGGTCGGGCCCGAGGAGGGTGGTATTCCATGCCGTCTGGGTCAGCGACCGGGATGCGACGTACTTGGGCATGGCGTTGATGAGGTCGATGTAGGGATTGCCAGCGATGTGGCCCCAGTTCGCGTAGAACTTCTCGTAGGTGACCCGGCCCATGACGAACGCGTCGTAGTTGCCCAGCTGCTCGATGGACAGCGCCGTGGCCTCGGCGTCGAAGTTAGCCCACCGTTCGGGCGCTTCGATGACGCCGTCGAGCGAGACGAGAGTCGATTCGATCAGTTTGCGCATTGTCATTCTCTTTCTTGGGTGGTTGATGTCGTGATCACGGGCCCAGCTTCAGATGACCCAGGTCGGCCTGCCGCCGCATCGCCTCGTCGGCGTCCCACGGCCATCTGGAAGGTGTGCTGTCCGAGGAACAGACCGATGCGGACGTCGGCGGCGGCCTGCCGAGCCCGATCGGCGAAGAGCCGGCTGTTGTCGAGGAGGGTCTCGTCGCTCCAGGCCTGGATGTACAGCGGAGGCAACCTGGCTAGGCCGGCGTACAAGGGCTGATGAAGGGATCCCGCGGGTTTCCGGATTCGCCCGGAAAGTTCTTGTGTTGGCATGCGGGACTCCCTTGATCCGTATGAGGCGGTGGTTGGGCTAAACGTCGGCAGGTGCTGGCCGAGGCTTCTGGGATGTGCGGGCAACCGCCGTGGCTAGCTCGTTGCGGCGGACCAGGAGGTAGGTCACCGGGACCGCGGCCAGGCCGATTGCGCCGCAGGCCCAGAACGCCCATTGGAAGCCGCCGGTGAGTGCCGCGGCTGGTGCGGTGCCCTGGCTCAGCAGGGTGCTGGCGTGGGTGGCGGCGATCGTGGACGCTATCGCGACGCCGACCGCCCCGCCGAGCTGCTGGGAGGTGTTGAGGAGCCCGGAGGCAAGGCCGGCCTCGTGCTCGGCGACCCCGGCCAGCCCGGCGATCGAGACCGGGATGAAGGCAAACGCGGTGCCGATCCCGACGATGATGAAGGGTCCGGCCAGGCTGGCCCAGAAGTGCCCGTGTACGGGCACCTGGGTTGACCACAAGATGCCGCCGCCGATCATCGCCATGCCAGCCGCCATCACGAGCCTGGCCGAGCCGCGGGTGACCAGCGCCTGCGACAGGCCGGCGAAGGCGACCGAGCTGAGCGCCATCACCAGCCAGGCGAGGCCGGCCTTCAGCGCTGAGTACCCGAGCACCTGCTGCATGTAGAGGGTGCCGATGAAGATGTACGCGAAGAAGCTGCCGCCGAGCAGCACGCCGACCGCGTTCGCGCCCGCTAGCGTCTTGGTCTGGAAGATCCGCAGCGGCATCAATGGCGCCTCCACGCGCGTCTCAATGAGCACGAAGGCGGTGAGCAGGGCAGCAGAAACCGCGAGCAGCGACACCGTCCTGGCGGTACCCCAGCCGACCCGCGGGGCGGTGGAGACCGCGTAGACCAGCAGCGACAGGCCGCCGGTCACTGTAACCGCGCCGAACGGGTCATAGCGCCGCCGCTCGGTGGCGAGCCGGCTCTCCGGCACGACGCGCGGGGCCAGCGCCAGCGCCGCCGCGCCGATCGGGACGTTGAGGAAGAAGATGTACTGCCAGCCCGCGTAGCGGGTGAGCAGCCCGCCGGCCATCACTCCGACGGCCGCGCCGCTCGCCCCGATGGCGCCCCACACGCCCAGTGCCTTGTTCCGCTCGGCGCCTTCGGGGAACATGTTCATCACGATCGACAGCGCCGCTGGCAGCACGATCGCCGCGCCGAGCCCCTGCAGGAAGCGCATCGCGATCAGGAACCCCTCCGATGTCGCCAGCCCGCAGCCGAGCGAGGCCGCGGTGAACACGAACAGGCCGGCCATCAGGATGCGGCGGCGCCCTAGCAGGTCCGCGGCGCGGCCGCCGAGCAGCAGGAAGCCGCCGAAGGTGAGCGCATAACCGGTGACGACCCACTGCAGCGCCGATTCCGGCATGTGCAGCTTGCGGCCGATGGTCGGCAACGCGACGTTGACGATCGCAAGGTCTGCGACCGTCATGAAGAACGAAACTGCCAGCACCGCGAACGCACGCCAGCGACGGACCTGATTCAAACCCTGACCGTCCTGGTAGGCGATCTCGCCGGAAAGTTGCTGCCTTGACATGCGGGCTCCCTGATGTGAATGAGGCGGCGCCTAAGCCGCGTTCACCTCTACCGATCCGGGACGCACGGAAAACTGAACGGGGGAACCCGCGGGGCAGATAGTTCGCCGCCGGCCGGTTAGTTTCGTGGCCGGGCCGGATCTGTACCAGTGACGGCGCACGTCAGCCCGGAGGGAGCAGCGATGGCAGTCAGCGAGGATTTCGCGCGTCTGACCGACCCGTTCCGGCCTGAGTTGCTGGCGCACTGTTACCGCATGCTGGGCTCGGTGCACGATGCCGAAGACCAGGTGCAGGAGACGATGATCCGTGCCTGGCGGTCCTACGGCGAATTCGAGGGGCGGGCATCGCTGCGGACCTGGCTGTACCGGATCGCGACCAACGCCTGCCTGCGCGCGCTGGAGAACAGCAGCCGCCGGCCATTGCCGTCCGGCCTTGGCGGCCCGGGCGAGTACCCGGAAGCCCCGCTGACTGCGGCACGGCCGGAGGTTCCGTGGCTGCAGCCCATTCCCGACGCGCTGGTCAGCGCCGGGTCCGCCGATCCAGCTGAGATCGTCGCGTCCCGGCAGAGCATGCGGCTGGCCCTGATCGCCGCCTTGCAGTACCTGCCCACCCGGCAGCGCGCCGTGCTGATCCTGCGCGACGTGCTGCGCTGGCGGGCAGCGGAGGTCGCTGACCTGCTCGGCACCACCACTACCGCGGTGAACGGCATGCTACAGCGCGCCCGGGCGCGGCTCGAGCAAGCGGCCCCCGACCAGGACCAGATTCACGAGCCCGCCGACCCAGCCGACCGCGCCCTGCTCGACCGGTACGCCGCGGCGTTCCAGAACGCCGACATCGCCGCGGTCATGCAACTGCTGCGCGAGGACGCCGTGTTCGAGATGCCGCCGGAGCCGACCTGGTTCACCGGCCGTGAGCTGATCGGGCGCTTCCTGCGGTCCCGGGTCCTCACCGAACCCGGCCGCTTCCAGATGATCCCCACAGCCGCCAACGGGCAGCCCGCGTTCGCGGCGTACCTGCGCGGCCGCGACGGCATATACCGTGCACACTCGATATGCGTGCTCACCACCGCCGCATCGCGCGTCACACGGGTCACCTCGTTCAACGACCCTGGCCTGTTCGCGGCTTTCGGCCTGCCGCAGGCCGCCCCCGCTGCCGCGGCGCTGGTACCGGGCCGATGACCCAGGCCGCCCCGACAGCATGGCCAGCCGACGGTGCCCAGCTGCTTGAACCGTCGATCGGCTACGCCCTCGGCGTGGTCCTGGTCATCACGCCAGAACTACTGTCGCGCCCCACGCCTTGCCCGGAATGGGACCTGCGGATGCTGCTCAGGCACGCCAGCGAATCCCTGGCCGCGTTCGGTGAGGGCATCGAAGCCGGACGCGTTGGCCTGGACCCCGCCGCCGAGGACGGTGACCTGGCAGCTGACCCCGCCCGGGCGTTTCGCGATCGCGCCTGCCAGCTGCTGGACGCCTGGACCAGCCCCGGCCACCAGCGCCAGGTCATCGAGATCGCCGGCTGCCCGCTCGCGGCCAGCGTCATGGCCGCCACGGCAGCCCTCGAGATCGCCGTCCACGGGTGGGACATATCCCGGGCGTGCGGGCAGCGCCAGCCGATCCCGCGCGCCCTCGCCACCGGCCTGCTGGTGATAGCCCCCGTGCTGGTCCCCCGCACCGGCCGGGCACCCCCTGTTCGCGGCACCAGTCACAGCAGGAGCCACCGCCGGCCCTAGCGACCGACTCGCCGCCTTCCTCGGGCGCACTCCCGCGGCATAGCGCGCATGCCCGGCACGCGCGGAGCGCGCGGTGGAGGACCTGCCACGACTCGTTCAGCGAAAGGGTGAAGCCGCCAGCGAATACGGCGCGTTCGCCCCGAAAGGCTCAGTCAGCCGGAAAGCACAGACGCCCGGGAAAGGCGACGAGGATCCGGTGCCGGCGTTGTCTGGCGCCCAACCGGCGGCCAAGTTCAACAGCTCGTCGGCGCCCAGCCAGGGCACCATTGATGCCAGGTAGGAGCTGCGCAGACGTGAGTACGTCGCGCTAGGGCTCGGTCCGGGCCGGAGATGTCAGCGAAGGCGCATTCAGGGATCCGGTTTGACCCGGGGAGTCACGTTGGCGCGGAAGCGGATGATCCGTGCTTGTCCGTGACGCTCCACCACAACCAACTGGCGACGCGCTAAATCGGCGATAGGCGCGCCTGCCAGCGCTCAGGAACCGCTGTCGCGTTTACATTGCGTAACGGTCGTCCGCTTGTCCCCGACTGGCCCTGGCCAGAAGGCAGCTGGCGCCAATCGGCCAACCAAGCCCGCGTTGATGAGCGCCGTTCCTGGAAGCATGCTGCGACGACGGGCTAAGTCGCGTAGGGCGCGGTGACCTCGGGGCGGCGGCCTATCTCAGCGAAACTGCCGTACCTGGGCTTGCATTACTGCAAGTCGAGTCTCGTCCGGTAGTTCGACTACCTCGACGTCGATGCCGAACCGCCGTACTGCCTCCGCCCTCCAAGAGCGTCCGCCGCACGCCCTGGCCGCTGCGGCATCGCCAAAAAGGAGGATGAGTCGAGGCGTCGGGGCGCCGGCTTCCTGGGCGGCCTCTTTGAGGATGAGGAGCTTGAGGATGTCCTTGGCTACCTTGTCCCGCTGGGCGGACTTTGCGGCTCCTTGATGGGCCCAGGCCTCGCAGAGGATGGGGGGATCGTCGCAGGCCCCGTCCACTTCGAGCCGGACACCCGAAGGAAGATGGATCAACTGCGGCTGGAGTTTGACGCCGAGGCGGGCGCTCAGCAGCTCAAGCATGACCCCTTCGGCCTCGCGCTGCTCTTCGCTGTGCCCAGGCGGGAGGGGAAGTGGCTCCGCGGGGAGTCCTGCGGTCATGATGACGTGTGCCTCCATCACGGTGCGACCCGCGGGCCATCGTAGTCGGGCAGGCCGGGTCATGTGCCGAACGCCGATTGTGCCGACCTTGTGATTGTGCCGACCTGATGGCTGGATCGCTTGCGGGTAGGGGATCGCGGCGGAGAGGTCGGCACAATCGCGTCGCTCGTGCTGATGCTTCCTTCACCGATTCGGGAGAAGGAGGAGCAGATGCACGCAGTGAGGACGGCAGCTGGTGCGGCGGGGTCGCAGGCGCTGTTGGACGGGTTCACCCCATACCTGCGGGCGGAGCGTGGCGTGTCGGCGTTGACCGTTGACGCTTATCTGTCCGACGTTCGCCGCTCCCTTGCGCGCCGTGGTGGAAGCGACCTGGGTGAGGTGACCGCGGCTGAGGTCTCGAAGGCGGTGCCGGGCGAGGTGGCCAGCCGGTCGCCGGCGCCGGTGCGGGTGCGCGCATGGCGCAGAAGGAACGAGCCATCGCCAGGGTCACCCCGCCCGGCACCGCACCCGGCCGCTACCGGCCACCCGACCACTGCTCCCTTCCTCGACGGCTTGTGATTATGCCGACCTCTCCGCCGCGATCCCCCTACCCCGCAAGCGATCCAGCCATCAGGTCGGCACAATCACAAGGTCGGCACAATCGGCGTTGTGCCGACGTCGGCACAATGCCGATCATGACCTTAGTTGAGCATTGTGCGGACCCTGCTCGGCTGAAACGGAGTAGCTCATCTGAATCCGGAACCTACACGGCGGCCCCGTCGGCGCCTGTTCGTCGGTGTGCCAAAACTGTCAGGTAGGACAAGGCGATTCTCGTTGGCAATGGGCACACGTGGCGGGCGGCGCGGGCTCGCATGGTGGTGAGTTGATCGTGCGATGCCGGGCGAGTGCATCGGTAGATGCGGCTGGCGGTGTTGCGGTTACCCGCGGCTAATTCAGTTGATCTTGTACGTGCAGATAGCCGTTCGTAGTTAGGGAGGCGGCGATGGCCCAGGAAGCGCGCGCAGTCGCGATCGCGCCGGATGGGTCGTGGCTGGCCACCATCAGTGTAAAGACGGTGCGGATCTGGGCCGCCGAAGAGGTCGCCCCGCCACCGTGGCGACCGGCACCTGCGCGTGGCGATGGTGGAGGCGGCCTCGGCCACCGCACGCACCGCACCCGGCCGGGGCCCGGTTCCGACGCCTGGCCCACCGGTTCGGCCGCGGGCATGAAAAGAAAAGCGCCATCGCGGTCGCCCACACCCTGATCTGCATCGCCTGGGCAGTCATGAAGCGCGGCCAGGATTACGCCGATGCCGGTGAGGACTACTACGAGCAGCGGGACCAGCGCAACCGCGAGCGCCTTATCCGCCACCACCAGCAGGCACTCGTCCGGCTCGGCTACCTGGTCACCCTCGTCCCGCCCGGCGACGGCACCCCACCACCCGGTGATGGCTCAAGCCAGCAGCCCGCCGCCTAACCGTGCTGCCCACCGGCGTGCCACCAAGAGCTGGCTTCGCCGGTGCTGCCGCGCACCGGCTGGGGTCCCAGGTTTCGTCACAGAGCTGAAGCGTCGCCTCCGCCGGTGACGTTGAACGCCGATCTACCCGGTGACATGCTGTGCGGTTTGACGGTGACAACTTTGTGCAACCTCACACCCTCGTGTCACTTCACACTCGCCGCGGCGATGGCATGAGCGTCGATGGTGGCCAGCTTGAGGCCGCGCTCCACGCCGAAGCGTCGCGTCGGTGGCCAGTGAGGGATTACGCCGACCGGGCTTCGATCTCGGAGTTGACGCTCGGAGAAATCGCGGTGCGAGGCGGGTCTCGCCGGTGTCTGGCCCCATCGGCACCTGCCCGTCAGTACCCTGGGAGGACTCGGCGAGGGAGACGCTGGACATGCTTGCAGTTGGGGGCCTCCTCATCGTTGTGGCCTTGGGCCCGACACCGACGGTCCCAGCAGCCCCTCCGTATCCCCCGGCCGCTGTCGCCACGCCGTCGCCGTTGACGCCGGGCAGCGCGTCCCCGTCACCCGCTACCTGCGACTCCGCTGCAGCCTTGCGGGCAGCAGGCCTGCTCGACGAGGCGGTAAAGGCCTATGCCACCCTCCTGGCCGCCCCCACTACCCGGGCCTGCGCCCGTAATGGGCTGCACGCCGTGGCGGCCGCCTACATGGTTCAGGCCGATGACGCGCTCCGGGCCGGTCGCGGGGGGACGGCGCAGGGGTACCTCGACCGGGCGCTTCAGCTGGATCCCACGTTGAAGGTGCCAGACGATCTGCGCGACCTAGGTGATCCACAGACGCCCGGCTGGTGGGCGCAGGTGCGGTGGCGCGCCCGCCCGGTAGTGTCGATCGTCGGCGACCTGCTCAAGGCCCTGGTCGTCGCGTTGGTCCTCCTGCTTGTGTGGCGGACCGTCGCGTCACGCCTCACACGGCGCGTGCGCGTCGCGGAGTTCACGGGAACGGGGGGGTCAGCGACGTCGGCGCTTGTCGCGGTCGCCCTGCGACGTGTGGCGGCGAGGCCGGCGCCAGGCTCCTCGGCGCGCCGGGAGTCGATCACCTGGGTCTCCGCCTTCAACGAAAGCGTCGGCCTCCCGACGCAGGTGACTGAGGCCGTACCCGGTGCAGGCCTAGTCGACGCCCTCCTGTCGGTCGTCGACCGCCTACTCCCCAGCAGGAGTCGCAGCATCACCGGAGCCCTTCTCCCCGGGGCGGCCGACGGGTCAGTGCTCGGCGTCGCTGTCGGTGTCGAACGACCAAACGGACAGGTCCTCGCCCAGGACGCCCTAGTCACGGGGCAGAGCTATGTCGTGCCCCCGTCCCCGGGGCAACCCCCGTACACCTGCCTCGTCCTGCCAGCTGCGTACTGGGCGCTGTGGCAGGTCGACAGCCGCAGCGCCGAGCTGCTGGGCTCCAGAAGCTGGGAGAGCTATACGCTGTTCGCCGTCGCGGCGGAGCTTGAGCTGACCGGCGGGACGTGATAGCCATGACAGCTCCTGAGGAACGCCCCGCCCCACGAGCGCTCTACGAGCAGGCCCTACGCATCGACCCAGAGAACCGCCCTGCCGCCCTGAACCTCGCCGCGCTGCTGCTGCGTGACACGACGCCGCTCGGCGACGAGCTGTCCCCCGACTACAGGCGAGCGGTCAGGCTCCTCATCCGGCTAACGCAGAGCTCGTGGCGTGAGGACCGCCTCGATGTGAAGTCGCGACCTGATGGCGAGGACCTTCCTCGGGACTCGTACTGGTTCAGGTGCACGTACCTGTGGGCCGCCGATGACCTGCACCGAGACAGCGCCGAGGCCGCGCTGGAGAGGGCGACCTCGCTCGTCTACGGCGTCGAGGCGGTTCTCACCCGGAATGAGGTGATCCGAAGGCTGCGGCCGAGACCCGAGCTGGAGGGCTTCGCGCTGACCGTGGAGGACGAGTGCCTCCTGCTCTACGCGGGTGCCCGCCTGCGGGTGGAGGGCGAGGTCCCGTGGGGGAGGTCGTCGTGGATATGGAGGGCTCGCACCGAACGGGAGCGCCGCAGGGAGCTTCAGAGGCGCCTGCCGGATGTGACATCCGGAGAAGTCCTGGGATTCGTCCGCCGACGGCCGGGCGACCCGCGCCCGCCTTTGAGCCCGCGCGCACATTACAACATGGGCTGCCTGTACGCGCAGATGGTGGAGATGGTGGACGAGCAGTACGTGCCGCTGCTGGCCCGGGAGGCGGCAGAACACGTCCTCACGGCCATAGAGGGGGATCAGCCAGTGCCGCTTACGTGGGTGTGGAGAGACCCGAGCCTCATCCCGCTACGCCACACCCCGCAATGGGCGAACATTGAAGCCGCCGTCACCCAACGCCTTGAGCGCCGGGGTCGCCCCGTTGACGGAGCCTCAAGCGGAGCCACCGGGTGATCATCAGTGGGTGCCTCGTTGGACGAAGCTTCACCGCCACCGTGGTGAGCGCGATGCCGAGGTGCTTCGGCTCCGCCGGGAGGATGTTCAACCTCGAGGGCCGGAGCTACACGTATTGAGCAAAGCCAACACAACAGCCAATCCCCGTGCGACTTCCAGTTCACCGGGCCAGCTCATCACGCTGCCCTTGACAGAGAAGGCCCCACGGGT
Source organism: uncultured Actinomycetes bacterium (assembly GCA_963734725.1). Taxonomy (GTDB): domain Bacteria; phylum Actinomycetota; class Actinomycetes; order Streptosporangiales; family Streptosporangiaceae; genus DASXKD01. The sequence goes on along the minus strand of CAVTIX010000009.1, from coordinate 280,305 downwards.
GGCTGATCTGCATCCCCGACCACATCGCATTCCGGCGATAGGAGATCACGCTGATTCGGCAACTTCGGCGTCCCTGCGAGCGCTCAGGGACCTCGGCCGTGCTCACAGTGAGTAGCAACCGAGCCAGCTGGCTGCCGTAGCCAGAGGGCAGCGAGGTGCCGGCCAGCGACGGCGAGCTCGCGCCGAGATGCCGCGGATCAGAAGCATGCCTCCGCGACGGGCCTTATATCTCACAGTACGTGCCCGCCGGCTGTAGCCAGGTGGCCCGCCCGCCGCCCTGCGAGCAACATGCCCAGGCAGCCCTGCTTCGGTGATCTCGACAGGCGTACCTAAGTATTAGGTAGGACAAGTCGATGTTCGTTGGCAATGGGCATGCTTCACTAATCCGCTGTGGGAGCGCCGCGTGGCTGCGGCCGGCTCGCCGGCCTCCGGTCCCGGTGCCCGGGGCGCAGGCGGGTCTTCCACGCGCCCGCCGGACGACCAGACGTGGTCGCGGAGGATTCGGCCGTCACCCCGCCTGGCCTGCCCCTGTGGCGTGCCAGAACTCGTGCAGAGCATCTGACCTGGGCTTCTATCCTCAGCGATCGTGCTCATTCGCCTCGCCTATCTGCTCATGATCCGGTTGTTCGGCTGGCTGGCGCTGCTCGCGCGAAGCGGCACCTCGAAGGACGTGGAGATCTTGGTACTGCGGCACGAGGTCGCGGTCCTGCGCCGCCAGGTCACCCGTCAGAAACCGGACTGGGCTGACCGCGCGGTGATTACCGCCCTGGCGCGGCTGCTGCCCAGGCACCTTCGGCTGCACCGGATCGTGACCCCGGGTACCCTCCTGGCCTGGCACCGGCGGCTGGTCAAGAACAAATGGACCTACCCCAACGCGCCGGGACGCCCGCCGGTCCGGGACGAGGTGCGGAAGCTCGTAGAGCAGCTGGCCCGGCAGAACCCGCGCTGGGGCTACCGCCGCATCCAGGGCGAGCTCATCGGCCTCGGTCATACGATCGGGGAAGGGACGATCCGCCGGACCTTGGCCGCCGCCGGGCCCAGGCCCGCGCCGCGCCGCGCATCGCCGACCTGGCGGCAGTTCCTGGCCGCCCAGAGGCGTCCGGGATCCTGGCTTGCGATTTCCTGCACGTTCAACACAGTCGTCCTCCAGCGCTTGTACGTCTTGTTCGCGATCGAGATTCAGACCCGGACCGTGCACATCCTGGGCGTCACCGCGCACCCGACCGGTGCCTGGACTGCCCAGCAGGCCCGTAACCTGCTCATGGAACTCGGCGAGCGCGCCTGCCGCTTCAAGTTCTCCGCGACCGGGACAGCAAGTTCACGGCAGCATTCGACGGGAACGGCACGCGGATTATCAAGACTCCAGTCAGGTCGCCGCGGGCGAACTCATTCGCGGAGCGGTTCGTGGGAACACTTCGCCGTGAGTGCCTTGATCACTTGCTGATTCTCGGCGAGCGGCATCTCCGGAATGTCCTGGCCGAGTACATGAGGCACTACAACGGTCACCGGCCTCATCAGGCGCTGCACCAGAGGCCTCCGCTGCGCGAACCCGGCCATGCCGTCGATGTCACCGCCCAGATTGAGCGCACGCAAGCCGTCGGCGGCCTGATCAGCGAATACCGCAGAGCGGCCCAGCGAGCGCAAGAGCACCTGCTCAGCGCTGGTGAACGAGTTTTGGCACGGCACACCGCCCGCATGACGCGCCGCAGGCGCCGCCATCAAGCCCGCGCACTCACGCGCCTATGCCGCGTCTAACCGGCAGCTGGCGGACTCTGGCCCGGCAGTGAGACCGGCTCGATTTGCATCGCCGTCGATGCACCCTCCCGAGGGTGCGGCGGTGCGGGGCTGCGGCCTTTGGTGTGGTCGGTCAGCGGCGGCGGCGCGGGGCTGCGGCCTTTGGTGTGGTCGGTCAGCGGCGGCGGTGCGGGGCTGCGGCCTTTGGTGTGGTCGGTCAGCGGCGGCGGCGCGGGGCTGCGGCCTTTGGTGTGGTCGGTCAGCGGCGGCGGTGCCGGGCTGCGGCCTTTGGTGTGGTCGGTCAGCGGCGGCGGCGCGGGGCTGCGGCCTTTGGTGTGGTCGGTCAGCGGCGGCGGTGCCGGGCTGCGGCCTTTGGTGTGGTCGGTCAGCGGCGGCGGTGCCGGGCTGCGGCCTTTGGTGTGGTCGGTCAGCGGCGGCGGTGCCGGGCTGCGGCCCTTGGTGTGGTCGGTCAGCGGCGGCGGTGCCGGGCTGCGGCCCTTGGTGACGGGGTAGTCGTTTGCCCGGCCGGTTGTCTCGCGATTGTGCCCTGTGCTGCTTCCACCAGATTCGCGCATCTGACCCGCCGGTTCTCTCGGCAGACGCTCTCGACCCGCCATGATCGCTAGACGTCTCACTTACAACGGTAACGTGGACTGGGTCTATCCGTTTCCCCTGAGTTTGCCGCAGTCGTGCCACAGCCCCGGCGGCGTGAAAGTACGCCTTGCGCGGGCCAGCCGTGGGCCTGACCGCTTGCCTGCCATCTGCTCGCGGCAAGATCGTCTAGAGGAATCTAAGCACCTGGGAAGGTCAGCCAGGGTCGTTGACCGTACTTTGATGCTGCACCACGTGATCCACTCGTAGCCGCAGGCAGCGGAGGATGGGAGATTCGAACTCCTGAGGGGCTGCCTCCAGCACGCTTTCCCAAGTCTGCGGGGCGGTTCGCTGTAGGTCATGACGGTCTGTGACCTCGGCTGCGCGTCCTCAATAGTGTGCGCCGAACGGTTCCGGACCGTAGCGAAGTCCTTCACGGCAGGCGCGCACACTCCCGCCGTTCTGCACGGCTACGCGTGTACTGGCGCTTGTCAATGAGGCGCCCAGATCGGGGTGATCTGTAGCTGTCCGCGCGTGGCCACGGGAAATACGCGGCCATATAGTATCTGGGGGCGACAATGGCCACGGTGTTTGCGCAGGTAGGCTGGACTCTTGAACCCAGCAGCGCATCGGACTCATGATCCGCTGGTCGCAGGAAATGCTCCGCACTCATCTCCTCTGACCCGACTCGCGGCACCGTCCTGGTGCCCGCAGGCTATCCGGTGCCGCGCATCGTGAGCAGGAGAGGCGCCACGGCGTCACCTGCGTCGGCGGAGCTTGTCCACAAGGCACGGGCCTGGTCGAGAGTTCCGGCGCGCAGGGCTGCTATCCCAAGAAAGTTCAGCGCGTCCGTGTCGCCCTCCAGATCCTTCAGTCTGGCGCAGGCCGCACCTCGAACGGCTTCATTGTCGTCGAGTGCGGACGTATAGTCGCGGGCCGCAGAGCTCCCGGCCTCGACCGCCTTCAGCAGCAGCGTTCGTGCTCCCTCCAAATCACCTTCGACGGCGTGGACAGCCCCGAGGTTGTACACAGCGTCGATGTTGCCGGCGTCGGCGGCCTGCTGCCACCAGCGGCGGGCCCCGTCCAGGTCGGGCGGCTCCTGACGACTGAGCAAGAATCCGAGGTAGATCATGGCGCGGGTGTCGCCGGCGTCGGCGGCCTGCTGGTACCAGTGGCGGGCCCCGTCCAGGTCGGGCGGCTCCTGCTCACTGAGCAAGCTTCCCAGGTAGATCATGGCGTCGGTGTCGCCGGCGTCGGCGGCCTGCTGCCACCAGCGGCGGGCCCCGTCCAGGTCGGGCGGCTCCTGCTCACTGAGCAAGCTTCCCAGCTTGGTCATGACGAGCGTGTCGCCGGCGTCGGCGGCCTGCTGCCACCAGCGGCGGGCCCCGTCCAGGTCGGGCGGCTCCTGCTCACTGAGCAAGCTTCCCAGGTAGGCCATGGCCTTGGTGTCGCCGGCATCGGCGGCCTGCTGGTACCAGTGGCGGGCCCCGTCCAGGTCGGGCCGCTCCTGACGGCTGAGCAAGATTCCCAGCTTGATCATGGCGTCGGTGTTTCCCGCCTCGGCGGCCTGCTGCCACCAGTGGCGGGCCCCGTCCAGGTCGGGCCGCTCCTGACGGCGCAGCAAGACTCCGAGGTTGGTCATGGCGTTGGTGTCGCCGGCGTCGGCGGCCTGCTGCCACCAGCGGCGGGCCCCGTCCAGGTCGGGCGGCTCCTCCTCGCTGAGCAAGCTTCCCAGGTAGGCCATGGCCTTGGTGTCGCCGGCTTCGGCGGCCTGCTGCCACCAGCGGCGGGCCCCGTCCAGGTCGGGCCGCTCCTGACGGCGCAGCAAGATTCCCAGCTTGGTCATGGCGAGCGTGTCGCCGGCGTCGGCGGCCTGCTGGTACCAGTGGCGGGCCCCGTCCAGGTCGGGCGGCTCCTGCTCGCTGAGCAAGCTTCCGAGGCCGATCATGGCCTTGGTGTCGCCGGCGTCGGCGGCCTGCTGCCACCAGCGGCGGCCCCCATCCAGGTCAGGCGGCTCCCGCTCAGTCAGCAGGACACCGAGGTTGGTCATGGCGTCGGTGTTGCCGGCGTCGGCGGCCTGCTGCCACCAGCGGCGGGCCCCGTCCAGGTCGGGCCGCTCCTGACGGCGCAGCAAGACTCCGAGGTAGACCATGGCCTTGGTGTTGCCGACGTCGGCGGCCTGCTGCCACCAGCGGCGGGCTCCGTCCAGGTCGGGCGGCTCCTGTTCACTGAGCAAGATTCCCAGGTAGATCATGGCCTTGGTGTTGCCGGCGTCGGCGGCCTGCTGCCACCAGCGGCGGCCCCCGTCCAGGTCGGGCGGCTCCTGCTCACTGAGCAAGCTTCCCAGGTAGGCCATGGCGTTGGTGTCGCCGGCGTCGGCGGCCTGCTGCCACCAGCGGCGGGCCCCGTCCAGGTCGGGCGGCTCCTGCTCACTGAGCAAGCTTCCCAGGTAGGCCATGGCGTTGGTGTCGCCGGCGTCGGCGGCCTGCTGCCACCAGCGGCGGGCCCCGTCCAGGTCGGGCGGCTCCTGACTCTCCAGCAGGATTCCCAGCTTGGTCATGGCGTCGGTGTCGCCGGCGTCGGCGGCCTGCTGCCACCAGTAGCGGGCTCCGTCCAGGTCGGGCGGCTCCTGACGGTGCAGCAAGACTCCGAGGAAGACCATAGCGAGCGTGTTGCCGGCGTCGGCGGCCTGCTGCAACCAGTGGCGGGCCCCGTCGAGGTCGGGCGGATCCTCCTCAGTCAGCAGAACTCCGAGGCCGAACATGCCGTCGGCGTCATCGGCGTCGGCTGCCTTGTGGAAAGCAGTGATTGCCGTAGATACGACGCCGCGAAGGAGGGCGTTGATGCCGACCACCAAGGCGTCTTGGGGGGTGACCCGTTCGAGGACCTTGGCCCAGAACGGTTCGGGGATTTGCCGAGGGTGTCTAGTCTGGCCATCGTCGGTGGCCACCAGATACTGGTCATCGTCGGCGGCCACCAGATAATCGAAGGGCCAGTAACCGCGGGTCTGCCCCGGCCCCGGCATGGCCTCTGTGGTAAGCAAGGCAGCCTGACCAGAGCCGGACAGTGGGGTGCGCACCAGGACCAGCGCCTCGCGGGTCTCGTGTTCGTCTGCGCCGAAGACGGGCCGTTCCTGCCACAGCACATCCCGGGTTAGGGCGACCAAGTCTGTTTCGGGGATCGGCCGGGGTCCGCCTACACGTGCCCAGTCGATGGCGACTCGGACCAGGAAGTAACGCAGCGGGTTGGCAGAGTCGGCGTCACGATACTGCCGCAGCAATTCGGGAGCGTCCACTAGCTGCTCAGCCAGGCCGACACTAGCCAGTTTTTCGCTGGGATAAGCCAATCGGGCGGCGGCCTGCTCGCCGGAGTCCTCGGCGGTGCTGAACAGCTGGATGGTGATCGCAGGGGCGGCTAGTAGGGCGCGGGTATCGCGGGACAGCTCGCCCTTGTTCCTGGCGAGCCGGTCGCGTTCCTCTTGCCGCAGGGTAGCCAGTACCACGGTTGGGCCGCGCCGGTCGGTGAGCCGAGCCAGCAGCCCAGGAGTCAGTGGCTCGGTACCGGCGAGGTATTCCTGTATGTCGTTTAGCCACACCGCCACCGGCTCAGCTAGGTCGTGTAGCCGAGGGTCATCGGCTAGCTGGCCCAGCTTATTCGCCTTAGGAACGACTAGACGGGCCTTCGACCAGCATGCGGCCAGCGCCTCGAATGCGGTCCGGGTCTTGCCCGCCTTCGACGGACCTACCACTAGCACCAGATGCCCCGCCTGCAGCGCTTCTCGCAGCGTCGCGTCGATGCGCCGGGTCACATACGGGTCGCGTTGCCGGTAACTGTCCCGGTTGCCGTACCTCGACGGAGTGGCTCCCAGCGTGTAGGGGTTCAGGTCGCGCACTAGGGGGAAATGCCCGCCAACCACCAATTCCGCCAGTTCTCCCAGCGGGGCTTCCTTGTCCTTGCTGCTCGCTTGCGCCGCCCACACCGAGCCCAGCGTCACAGCAACCGCCGAAAGCGGCCCCGCCACCGCCACCGCCGTCCCCCGATCTACCCCGGCCGCCTGCAGACCCCACCAGCAAACGCCGAACACGGCGAGGGTGACGGCGGCCGTCCAGCCTAGCCGCGCCCACAAGCCCACGGGCCGTACCCCCTCACCCAGACCGGTCAGAGCCCATCATCCTCCCAGCTCCGCCCCGTCGGAAGCCGCCGCTTGCGCGATCGCCACCTGATCTGTTCGACGGCCAGCCCGGTACTACAGGCACTAATTGTCACTACGAGATGTGGGCCAGATCCAGTATTTACGTGCCGCTGAGAATGACGACAGCTCCATAGAACTGCAACTCATATTCATGGAATCCGACGTCGGCCCCCCAGAGCGAGGCATATGTCGAGAATCGAGTGGTCTGCTGGCTGCTTGCCGGGGGCTCTGAGACTCTGATCGTGGCAAATACGCGGCCAAGCGGTCGCGATTCATGCGATCGGGAGTGATGTTAAGCAGTTCAAGAGACGTGTTTGTGCTGCGATGACCACTGGACTCATAATCCGTTGATCACTATGCCGCCGGAGGAGCCAAACGATATTGGATGATCTGCGCGTTTGAGCGTCGCGGTGTCCCGAAACAGCCCCGCGTCCGTAATCGGCGATCTGGCGGAATGGCCGCCCACGCTCCACGTCACTTTCCGTCATTTGTCCCGGCTCCTGGTCCACGTGCACCGGCCCGTCCGGTGGAAGGCTCGTGCCGGTGCTGCGGCTTGCCGTCGCGGCCGAGGGGTCCGCCGGGGCTGGCTCCGGCACCGCCTGCTCGCCCGTGCGCTGGGCCTTAGATCGCGGTGCCACCCGGTGCTGGCCGGGGGTGTCTCAGCCCGGCAGGCCCCCTGGCCCCGGCATGGCGACCACCACGTTTCTCTGCCCATGGACAGTCTTGATCAGCTTTCGCTTGTGCAGTTCGCCCAGCGCCCGGCGCACCGTGCTGCGGGCAACCGCGTACTCGCGGGCAAGCTCATCTTCGGCGGGCAGGGCAGAGCCAAGCGGATAGGTACCATCAGCAATCCGGGCGGATAGGTCGTTGGCGAGCTGCCGCCAGACGTACTCACCGGGCGCCCACGGGTGCGGCACGCGGCAACTGTAGATCACTCCCCGGTCAGCTGACCACCGCGCCGGGCCAGCGCCGGTCCGCTCACAACGAACCCGGGGATGGGGCGCAGCGAAGTTGAGGTACATCGCACCGGCGTGCCAAGTCTGTCAGGTAGGACAAGGCGATTCGCGTTGGCAATGGATACACCTGGCGCTCGCGGCGCGGAACCGGCGCCCCCGTAGGGCTTGCGAATACGGGTGGCCGGGGTGGGGTGTCGGCGGAGCATGGCCGTTCACCGGTGAGAGCTCTAGCGAAGTTCCACCGGTCCGGGCGCCCTTCCGGGCGATCGGCCGGGCTGAGTTTGCTGCCGCGCGGGACAGGTCAATGGGGGTGGTGAGGATGGTGGTGGCGGCGGTGGCGCTGGCCAGCAGGGCAGCGACGATGAGCAGGATGGTGGCGGCCTGGGTGGTATAGGCGCGGACGGTGAACTGGCGCCGGTACCAGGCCTGGACGTCGGCCAGGTTGGCGGGGTTGAGGTGGCGGGTGATGGTCAGCACCTGGGCGGCCAGGGCGCTGGCGACGGCGAGGGCGGCGGTGGCCACGGTGGCGGCGGCCAGGTCCTGGGCGGCGGTGCTGGCGGTGAACTGCCCGGCGGCCAGGGCGCCGAGGCCGGTGAGCAGGGTGCCGAGGACGGTGATGGTGGTGATGGCGCGGGCGGTGACGGTGTCGATCCGGGCCAGGGAGTTGGCGGGGGTGAGCTGGGCGGCGAGGTCGGCCCAGGCCTGGTCGGCGGGGCTGGGCGGGCGGACCGGGCTGGTCATCGGGTGTGGGTTCCGGTGCAGGTGAGCGGGTGCGCCCCGGTGCCGCCGGTGCCGGGGCAGGTGACGATCACCTGGAACGGGCGGGGTCCGGGCCGGTAGGCGACCGGCGGGCCCAGTTCGTCGAGGGCTTCTTCGACCAGGCCGGTGAGGTCGGTGTGGTGGTCGGGGCATTCATACCGGTCTGGGTCCAGGGTCATCGGCGGTGCCTCCTGCCGGGTGATGCCCGCCCGCCGACGGCATAGGGCGGGCTGTTTCCGGATGTGCGCGGGGGCGGTTTAATGGCGGTACCTTACTGGCGTCGCACCGGGGCGCATCATTGTGCTGACGGCCCGCATGTAGTTCACCATTAACGATCGCATTTGCGGGTCAGGCGGGGGTGGGGTTGTGGCGGAGCTGCGGATCAGTGACATCCCGGGCGGGTCGGCGGGCCGGCGGCGGGTGCGAGGTGATCGTGGCAGGACGGGGCGGCGCGCCGCGGGTGGCGGTGGCGGAGTTCGCTGGCCCGCCCGGTGGCGGGGATGGGGAGCGGGTCCGCTGGTATCTGGAGGATTACGCGGAGTTCCCCGCCGACCCGGCGCCGGTGATCGCCGCGGGAGGCGGAGGCGCAGCTGGCGCAGGCCGGGGCGGAGTTGTTCCGCGCGGGTGTTTGCCGATGTGGATGCGGTGGGGATCTGGGAGCGGGCGCGGGACCGGCTGGGCCAGGTGCGGGTGGAGGTGGAGACCGACCCGGGCGAGGGGCCGGGGCTGGCGTGGGAGCTGCTGCGCGACCCGGGCCGGGATGCGCCGGTGGCGCTGGGGGCGGGGGCGTTTGTCCGCACCCATCTGCGGGCGGCCGGGCACCCGGAGCTGCCGGAGCCGTCGGGGGACCGGTTGCGGGTGCTGCTGGTGATCGCCCGGCCGGGCGGGCGGGAGGATGTGCCGTTCCGGTCGGTGGCCTCCCGCCTGGTCCGCGGCGGCGCGGAGCAGATGGAGGGCCTGGACCTGGATGTGCTGCGCCCGGCCACCTTCGCCCGGCTGTCGCGAGGTGCTGCACGCCGCGCAGGAGGCGGGGCGGCCGTATCACGTGGTGCATTTCGACGGCCACGGCACCTGGCTCGACCTCGGCCGGCCTCGGCACCCGAGCCGGCCGCGACCGGCGATGGCGGCGGCGGGGCTGGCGGTGGCGCCGGTGTGTCGCCGCTGCATGTATGGGGTGTCGGTGGCCGGGCCGGTGCGCCCGGGCCAGCACGGGTACCTGCTGTTCGAGGACCCCGGCAGCGAGGAGAACCAGCAGCTGGTCGACGGGCCCACCCTGGGGCGGCTGCTCACCGGCACCGGGGTGCCGGTGCTGGTGCTGAACGCCTGCCGGTCGGCCTACGCCGAGGCCCGCGACCAGCCCGCCGACGCGCCGGGGACGCGCCGGCCGCACGGGCACCGGCTAGGCCGGCCGGCGCTGGAGGACAGCGCCCTGACCGGGGATGTGCATGCGCGGATCCGGGCGTACGGGTCGCTGGCCGCCGAGGTCGCCGACGCCGGGGTGCCGGGTGTGGTGGCGATGCGCTACAACGTCTACGTCGTCACCGCCGCGCAGTTCATGGCCGACCTGTACGCCCACCTGCTCGCCGGGAAATCCCTCGGCCAGGCCGCCGCCGCCGCCCGGCGGGCCCTGGCCGCCGACCCGGTCCGGCAGATCGGCGCGGTCCCGGTCGCGTTGCAGGACTGGGCCGTCCCCGTCGTCTACGAGTCCGCGCCGCTGGTGCTGCTGCGCCCGCCGGATCGCGCGGCGCCGCTGATCAAGCTCACCCCAGCCGAAACCAGGCCCGACCGGGACGGCGTGCGAGCGGCTGGGGTGCCGCGGCCGCCGGATGCGGGGTTCTTCGGCCGGGACGAGACGCTGCTGGCGCTGGACCGGGCCTTCGACACCCAGCCGGTCGTGCTGCTGCACGCCTTCGCCGGGGCGGGCAAGTCCTCGACGGCGGCGGAGTTCGCCCGCTGGTACCAGGCCACCGGCGGCCTCGACCTGCCCGGCCACCCGGAGTGGCCCGGCGCGGTGCTGTGGTCCTCCTTCGAGCACCACCTGACCGCCGACCGGGTCATCGGCACCGCCGGGGACTACTTCGCCGGCGCTGCTGGAGGCCAACGGCATCGCCTGGGCGGCGGTCACCGACCCGGCCCAGCGCCGCGACATGGTCCTGCAGGTGCTGGCGCAGGTGCCGGTGCTGTGGGTGTGGGACAACGTCGAGCCGGTCACCGGGTTCCCCGAAGGCACCCAAAGCGACTGGACCCAGGCCGAGCAAGACGACCTCGTCGGACCTGCTGCGGGACCTGGCCCAGCAGCACCCGGTGCAAGGTGCTGCTCACCTCCCGCCGCGACGAGCACCCCTGGCTCGGTGACCTGCCCGCCCGGGTCCAGCTGCCGCCGATGCCGATGCGGGAAAGCCTGCAGCTGGCCGCCGCGCTCGCCGCCCGGCACGGCCAGAGCCTCGGCGGGGCGGACTGGCGGCCGCTGCTGCGGTATGCGGCCGGGAACCCGCTGACCATCACCGTCCTGGTCGGCCAGGCGCTGCGCGACAACCTGACCACCACCGAGGCAGATCGAGGCGTTCGTGGCCCGGCTGCGGGCCGGGGAAGCCGCAGCTGGAGGCGGGGGAGGACGCGGCGCTGGGCCGCACCCGGTCGCTGGCCGCCTCGCTGAGCTACGGGTTCGCGCAGGCGTTCACCGAGGCGGAGCGGGCCCAGCTGGCGGTGCTGCACCTGTTCCGCGACACCGCCGACGTCGACGCCCTCGCGCTACATGGGCGACCCGGAAGTCGCTCGGGGAGGATGCGGTGCCCGAGCTGGCCGGGCTGGACCGCGACGCCGGCGATCGGCGCTGCTGGACCGGGCCGCCGGGATCGGCCTGCTGGAATCCCTCGGCGGACGGGTACTACCGGATCCACCCGGCGCTGCCGTGGTATTTCACCACCCTGTTCACCACCAGCTACGGCCCGCCCGGCAGCCCGGCCGCCGCAGCGCGCCGCCCGCGCCTACACCCAGGCCATCGGCGAACTCGGCAACTACTACCACGACCAGGCCGAGGCGGGCCACGCGGCGGAGGTCGTCCCGGTGCTGGGGGCGGAGGAGGCCAACCTGCGCCACGCCCTCGACCTGGCCCGCGCCGGCGGGCTGTGGCGACGCCGCGGCCGGCTGCCTGCAAGGCCTGCGCGTCTTGTATGAGCGGACCGGGCGGGATGGGGAATGGGCCCGGCTCGTCGCCGCCGTCACCCCCGACTTCACCGACCCCGCCACCGGCGGGCCGCTGCCCGGCCGCGAAGACCAGTGGAGCCTCATCACCAGCTACCGGGTGCGGCTCGCGCGGCAGGCGCGGGACTGGCCTGCCGCCACCACCCTGCAAACCGCCATGATCGCGTGGGACCGGGACCGGGCCGCCGCGGCGCTGGCCGCCCCCCCGGCCAGCCTCACCCCCGACCAGCGCAACCAGATCCGCAACCTCGCCGTGAGCCTGCAACGAGCTCGGCGACATCCTGCGCCAGCAAGACGATCCTGGCTGCCTGCCGTACTTTCAGGAGGCCCTTGGCCTGGTCCAGCGGATCGGCGACCGCCAGGAGGAAGCCCAAGCTGGCGCTCAGCCTCGGCAACGCCTACCTGGGGGTGCCCGGGCTGCGGGACCTGGACCAGGCCGAGCACTGGTACCAGCACAGCCTCAGCCTGCGCCCCGACAGCGACCAGCTCGGCCGCGCCAGGAGCCTCGCCAGCTCGGCGCGGTCGCCCTGGCAGCGGTTCGACGACGCCCGGGCCGCGGGCGAGGCGGAGCCGGTGCTGCTGGAGCACCTCAACGCCGCCCTCGGCTCACTACCAGCAAGCCCTGGACCTGCACCCCCGCCGACGACCACGAAACCCGCGCCATCATCGAGAACCAGCTCGGCATCATCTACCGCCGGGCCGGGGACACCGGCCAGGCGCTGCGCCACTACCAGCAAGCCCTCCAGCACGAAGAAGCCCGGGGAGACATCTACGGGGCCGGGCAGACCCGCTACAACATCGCCCTCCTCCTCGACGATGCCGGCCGGGTCGGTGACGCCCTGCTGTATGCCCGCGCCGCCCTGGACAACTACCAGCAGGCCGGGCCCGGCGCCGCCGACCGACGCCGGCCGACGCCGAGCGGCTCATCGCCGACCTGGAACAACCCAGCCACTGACGGGTCACCCGGCCCGGCCATCGATAGGCAGGCGGGACGATCGCGGGCTCGCTAATGCGGGTGGCTGGGTGTGGCGGAGCAGGACTGTGCACCGGTGACGGCACCAGCGACGTTCCGTCGGTCGGGCGCTCTTTCGAGCGTCCGGCCGCCTGGGTTCGCTGGCGGGGGGTCAGTGCGTGGTGGTGAGGATGGTGGTGGCGTCGGCGACGAGGGCGGCGGCGATGAGCAGGATGGTGGCGGTCTGGGTGGCGTAGGCGCGGACGTGGAACTGGCGGCGGCACCAGGCCTGGACCTCGGCCAGGTTGTTGGGGTTGAGGTGGCGGGTGATGGTCAGCACCTGGGCGGCCAGCGCGCAGGTGACCGCCAGGGTGGCGGTGACGATGGTGGCGGCGGCCAGGTCCTGGGCGGCGCTGGAGTGGGTGAACTGCCCGGGGGCCAGGGCACCGAGGCCGGTGAGCAGGACGCCGAGGACGGTGATGGTGGTGATGGCCCGGGCGGTGACGGTGCCGATCCGGGCCAGGGAGGCCGCGGGGGTGAACTGGGCGGCCAGGTCGGCCCAGGCCTGGCCGGCGGGGGTGGTGGGGCGGACGGGCCTGGTCATGGGGTCTGGGTGCCGGTGACGGTGACCGGGTGCGACGGGCGCCGCTGGCGCCGGGCAGGTGACGATCACCTGGAACGGCTGGGACGGCGCCGGTAGGCGACCGGCGGGCCTAGCTCGTCAAGTGCTTGTTCGACCAGGCGGTGATGTCGGCGTGGTGATCGGGGCATTCATAGTGGCTGGGGTTGAGGTCATCGGCGTATGCCTCCTGCCCGGTTATGCTGTCGGCGGGATGGGCGGCTATTTCCGGGAGCGCGCGGGCGGTTTAGTGGCGGGTATCTTACTATCGCGGTACGGGGCGCATCCTTGTGCTGACTGCTGTTGCCTTTCTGCATTTAAGGGCGCGCGTATTGCGGGTCATGCTGGGGGTGGGGTTGTGGCGGAGCTGCGGATCAGTGACGTCCCGGCCGGGTCGGCTGGTCAGGGCCGGCGGCGGGTTGAGGTGACTTGGCAGGAGGGCGCGGCGCGCGCGGGTGGCGGTGGCGGAGTTCGCGGGGTCTGCCAGGTGGCGGGGAGGGGAGCGGGTCCGCTGGTACCTGGAGGAGTACGCGGAGTTCCCCGCCGATCCGGCGCCGGCGATAGCGCGGGAGGCGGAGGCGCAGCTGGCGCAGGCGGGTGCGGAGTTGTTCCGCGCGGTGTTCGCCGACGTGGATGCGGTGGGGATCTGGGAGCGGGCCCGGGACCGGCTGGGCCGAGGTGCGGGTGGAGGTGGAGACCGACCCGGGCGAGGGCCCGGGGCTGGCGTGGGAGCTGCTGCGGGACCCGGGGCGCGATGCGCCGGTGGCGCTGGGCGCGGGGGCGTTTGTCCGCACCCATCTGCGGGCGGCCGGGCACCCGGAGTTGCCCGAGCCGTCGGGGGACCGGTTGCGGGTGCTGCTGGTGATCGCCCGGCCGGGCGGGCGGGCGGATGTGCCGTTCCGGTCGGTGGCCTCCCGGCTGGTCCGCGGTGGGGCGGAGCAGATGGAGGGCCTGGACCTGGATGTGCTGCGCCCGGCCACCTTCGCCCGGCTGTCGCAGGTGCTGCACGCCGCCCATGAGGCGGGGCGGCCGTATCACGTGGTGCATTTCGACGGGCACGGCACCTAGCTCGACCTGGCCGATCTTGGCCTCGCACCGGCGCGCCGGGACCGGCGGCAGGGAGGTGCGGTGGTGGTGGCGGTCGGCGGCTGCTGTCGCCGCTGATGTACGGGATCTCGGTCGCCGGGCCGGTGCGTGCGGGCAGCACGGGTACCTGCTGTTCGAGGACCCGGACAGCGAGGAGAACCAGCAGCTGGTCGACGGGCCCGCCCTGGGGCGGCTGCTCACCGGCACCGGGGTGCCGGTGCTGGTGCTGAACGCCTGCCGGTCGGCCTACACCGAGGCCCGCGACCAGCCCGGCGACGCCCGAGCGCCAGCCCGGACGGACCGGGCCGGCCCGCGGGCGGCCGGGCGGAGAGCGGCCTGACCGGGGATGTGCACGCGCGGATCCGCGCGTACGGGTCGCTGGCCGCCGAGGTCGCCGACGTCGGGCGTGCCCGGTGTGGTGGCGATGCGGTACAACGTCTACGTCGTCACCGCGGCCCAGTTCATGGCCGACCTGTACGCGCACCTGCTCGCCGGGAAATCCCTCGGCCAGGCCGCGGCCGCGGCCCGCCGCGCCCTGGCCGCTGACCCGGTGCGGCAGATCGGCGCGGCCCCGGTCGCGTTGCAGGACTGGGCAGTGCCCGTCGTCTATGAGTCCGCGCCGCTGGTGCTGCTCCGCCCGCCAAAGCGGGATGCGCCGGTGATCAAGATCGCCCCAGCCGAAACCAAGACCGGCGGCGATGAAGCAGCGGTCGGCGAGGTGCCGCGGCCGCCGGATGCGGGGTTCTTCGGCCGGGATGAGACGCTGCTGGCCCTGGACCGCGCCTTCGACACCCAGCCCGTCGTGCTGCTGCACGCGTTCGCCGGGGCGGGCAAGTCCTCCACGGCGGCGGAGTTCGCCCGCTGGTACCAGGCCACCGGCGGCCTGGACCACCCCGGGCAACCGGAGTGGGGGCCGGGGGCGGTGCTGTGGTCCTCCTTCGAGCACCACCTGACCGCCGACCGGGTCATCGGCGCCGCCGGGGACTACTTCGCCGGGCTGCTGGAGGCCAGCGGCATCCCCTGGGCGGCGGTCACCGACCCGGCCCAGCGCCGAGACCTGGTGATGCAGGTGCTGGCGCAGGTGCCCGTGCTGTGGGTGTGGGACAACGTCGAGCCGGTCACCGGGTTCCCCGAGGGCACCGCCAGCGACTGGACCCGCGCCGAGCAAGACGAACTGGCCGCCCTGCTGCGGGACCTGGCCCAGACCACCCGGTGCAAGGTGCTGCTCACCTCCCGCCGCGACGAGCGTCACTGGCTGGGTGATCTCCCCGCCCGGGTCCGGCTGCCGGCGATGCCGATGCGGGAAAGCCTGCAGCTGGCCGCCGCGCTCGCCGCTCGCCACGGTCACAACCTGGCCACTGCGGACTGGCGGCCGCTGCTGCGGTACGCGGTCGGCAACCCGCTGACCATCACCGTCTTGGTCGGCCGAGGCGCTGCGGGAGAACCTGGCTAGCACGGAGGCTATCGAGGGGTTCGTGGCCCGGCTGCGGGCCGGGGAAGCACAGCTCGAAGTGGGGGAAGACGCGGCGCTGGGCCGCACCGGTCTCTGGCCGCCTCGCTCAGCTACGGGTTCGCGCAGGCGTTCACCGACGCCGAGCGGGCCCAGCTGGCGGTGCTGCACCTGTTCCGCGACACTGCCTTCGTCAACGCCATCCGCTACATGGGCGACCCCGAGACCGCCGGGGAGGACGCGGTGCCTGAGCTGACCGGGCTGGATCAGGATGCCGGAATCGCGCTGCTGGACCGGGCCGCCGGCATTGGCCTGCTTACCCCGCTCGGCGGCGGGTACTACCAGATTCATCCGGCGCTGCCCTGGTACTTCAGCACCCTGTACTCAACCAGCTACGGTCAGCCAGACGAACCAGCCGCCCGCCGCGCCATTCGCGCCTTTATCAAGACCATCGGCGCGCTCGGCACCGCTTACTGGGGCGTGGCTAAAGAGGGCCACGAAGCCCAGGTCGTTCCCCTACTGGGAGCCGAGGAGGCCAACCTGCGGCATGCGCTCCACCTCGCCCGAACCTACGGGCTCTGGCAGGCCGCGACCGGGTGCATGCAAGGCTTGCGCATTCTGTACGAGCGGTCCGGGCGTGACAGTGAATGGGCCCAGCTCGTCACCAGCATCACCCCCGACTTCACCAACCCTGACACCGGAGGGCCGCTGCCCGGCCGCGAAGACTACTGGGGAATCGTCACTGGCTACCGGGTGAAGCTCGCGGAAGATGCACGGGACTGGCCCACCGCCACCACCCTCCAAAACGCCTCCATTGCATGGCACCGGGACCGAGCCGCCGCAGCGCTGGCCGCCCCCGCCGCCAGCCTCACCCAGCACCAGCGCGCCCGGATCCGCAGCCTCAGCGCCTCTCTTAGCGGTCTTGGCAACGTCCTCCTCGCGCAGGAAGATCCCAGCTGCCTTTCGCTCTTCCAGGAAGGACTCGCCCTGGATCAGCGCATCGGCGACCGGGCGGCCGAAGCCCTCAGCGCTGGCAGCCTCGGCAACGCCTACATGTTGCCCGGGCTACGGGACTTGGACCAGGCCGAACACTGGCTCCAGCACAGCCTCAGCCTGCACCCCAGCAGCGACCGACTCGGCCGCGCCGGTTGCCTCAATCAACTCGGTCGGGTCGCCCTGGAACGGTTCCAAGACGCCCTGGCCGCAGGTGAGGCTGAGCCCGCGCTGCGGAAACACTTGAGCACCGCCCTGCGCAGCTACCAGCAAGCGCTCGACCTGACCCCTGCCGGCGACCACGAACACCGGGGCGTCACCGAGCACCAGCTTGGCAACATCTACAACCATGCCGACGACACCGGCCAGGCGCTGCGCCACTACCAGCAAGCCATCCAGCATCATGAAGCTCGGGAAAACATCTATGGAGCCGCGAGAACCCGCTACGGCATCGCGCTCCTCCTCGCCCGCAATGGCCGGGTCGGCGACGCCCTGCACTACGCACGCGCCGCTCTGCACAACTATCAGCAGGCGGGGGCCGGGGCCGCTTCTGACGCGGCCGAGACCGAGGGGCTCATCGCGCTGCTAGAAGAGCGCAGCCCTCGGCAGGCAAACCGGCCTCATGGAGGCGGACCATAATGGCCGTCGCTTCAGGCCTGTCGGCTTGATCCATTGCCAGGTGCGTGGCAGGACCAGTTGTATTGCCAAGAGTAGCTGACCCGCTACAGCATCGCGATCCTTCTCGCCCGGTGATAGGCAGACCAGCGACGAGCTCCTTTAGCTTGACTCTGTCGGGAATCTTGGTCGCTGCGGCTTAGCTGACGGCTCGCCATGAGCGCAGGCGTTTGATGTCGTGCTGGTCAAGGTAGTTCTGGAACGCCGTCGGCGGTCGCGGGGATGTGCTCTCACTGGGCGGCAGCTGGCTGAGGCGTTCGATGTTGACCGCGATGGCGGTCAGGACATGTTGCAGGTGGGCCTTGGGCTGTCCCCGGTAGCGGCAGTGGCGCATGCCGTGGCCGCGGGCGAACTCGCAGACGGTGCCCTCGACGCCGGACCGCACAGCGTAGCGCTTATGCCAGGCGGGGTCCTGCTGGTCGGCGCGGTTGCGGGCCTGCAGCTCGTAGAGCTCGCGCGGGGGGAAGCCCACGGTGCGCTTGCCGTCGCCGGAGGTGGTGCAGGCGGCCCTGGCGGGGCAGGGCTGGCACTGGCCCTTGGTGAAGCGCGCCACGATGAGCGGGGCGGCGTCGGGCGAGGACGTGGGGTAGGGGCCGTGCCACCCCTTGCTGACCTGGCCCTGGGGACAGGTGACTTCGCGGCGGTCGTAGTCGACGCGGAAGTCGTCGCGGGCGTAGCCCTCCTGGACGCGGTGCTGGCGGGTGCGGTTGCCGGGCAGCGGCCCGGTGAGGGTGACCCGGTGCTCGCGCCCGGCCCGCTCCATGTGCACCAGGGAGGTGTAGCCGCCGTCCACCAGGTGCTCGTCGGGGAGCAGGCCCCGACGCTTTAGCCGGGAGTGGATCCCAGCCAGGGCCTGCCTGTCGTCGCTGGTGGCGGACATGGTGGCGACGTCGGTGATGACGTTGGGCCCGTCTTCGGCGCAGGTCTCGGTCACGTGGGCGAGGTATCCCGTCCAGCGGGTGACCTGGCCCCGGCGGGAGTAGCGGGCGGCCAGGTCATAGGGGGACACGATGCGGGCAGCCGACGGCGGCAGGCCGGCGCCGGCCTCATCGTCGCGCCAGCGCAGGCGCCCGGCGGAGTCCCAGTGGTAGTTCTGGAGGAGGACTTGCCGCAGGGCCTCCACCTGGGGGCCGAGCAGCAGGTCCGGGTGGCGGGCGGCCAGGTGCTCGATCAGCCGGCGGGCATCCGCCCCGGCCTCGTTCATCCTGGTCTTCGGCCGGGTGGGGTTCTTGCCGAGGCGGACCGGGCGGCCGTAGCGGCGGCCCCAGTCGTCATCGACCAGGCCTTCCAGCGCGTGGCCGGCGGTGCGGGCGAGCTCCTCCAAGGCGGCGCGCACCGCCTCGGTGACCAGCTCCAGCCGGGTCAGGTCCCGCACCGCAGCCAGGACATGGGTGGAGTCGGTGCGCTGGGCGGTCCGCTCGCGGACCAGCCCGGCCTCCTTCAGCCGGGCCAGGGCCAGGTCAAGGAGCCGGTCCGCCCGCCCCTCCGCCAGCAGCCGGTCGCGGAAATCGCCCAGCACGCTGTGGTGGAAGCCCGGATCGTCGAGATCGAGACCGAGCGCGTACTTGAAGTCGATGCGGCACCGCACCGCCTCGGCGGCATCGCGGTCAGAGAGATCGAGCAGGAACTGCAGCACGCTCACCGTGGCCAGCTGGGCAGGCGAGATCCCGGGCCGCCCATCCCGGGGATACCAGCCGGCGAAGTCCTCGTCCGCCCACAGGCCGTCGAGCCGGTCCCGCACCCACATCGCCGTCGTCCCGGCCGGGTTGCTGGCCCGCGCCACCCGCGCGGTCAACTCCGGGACCTCGACCCCCAGGCGGGGACGGATCGACATCTCGCACTCCTCAGGGATCTCGCAGGACTCACGTCCCCGCAAGACTGGCCCCGAGCGTCACTCCAGTCAGCCAAATACCAAGATTCCCGACAGAGTCAAGTTTAGAGCGCGCCATCCTTGACAACCACCACCAGCAACGCGGCCCATGCCGCCTTCATGGTCGCCGCCCAGACGCTCATCACCAACCTTGAAGAGCGCAACGGCCGAGTGCCCTCCCGGAGGTCCCGCCGCCACCCGCGCTTATGCCAAAACCATCGGCGCCTTCGGCGACGCTTACCACGCCCAAGGCCAGGCAGGACGCGCGGCCCCAGTTGTCCTGGTGCTGGCGGCGGAGGAGGTCAACCTGCGCCACGCCCTCGAACAGCCCGCACCAGCAGGCTATGGGCGGCAGCGGTGGGGTGCTTGCAGGGCTTGCACGTCCTGATGAGCGGACCGGGCGGGCCTGTGGATGGGCCTGGCTGGTCACCGCCATCACCCTCGACTTCACCGACCCGGCCACCGGCGGGCCGCTGCCTGGCCGCGGGGATGAGTGGAGCCTTGTCACCGAGTACCGGGTGGAGCTCGCCAGGGAGGCGCGGGACTGGGCCACCGCCACCACCCTGCAGACCGCCAGGATCGAGTGGGATCGGCACCAGGCCGCCGCAGCATTGGCCGCCCTCCGCCCGGTAAGACACGCCCCGACCTGGAGCAGGAGCAACGCGGCACTGATGCCAACTTGCCCGCCGCCGGGGGAGGTGGGGACCCGTTGCCCCGCCGTGCCTGCGCTAGCGTCTTGTGAGCCGGAAGAACCGGCGTTCGGTCTTGACGGGGTTGTCCTAAAGCGTCAGTTACGACAAGTCGATCCTCGTTGGCACTTGGCACGCTTCGGACCTCTGTGGGGGGTGGGTCTCCGGCCTCGCTGGGGCGGTTCACTAGGTTCCGGCGGGGCGCGTCAGCACGGCGCCGCGGGCGGCCGCGCCTGGGCCTGCGTTCGTCCTGAAGCGCGGCCGCCCGGAAGGGGACGCCGGCTAGCTCACGCGGCGGCGCCCGGCGGGGCCTGGCGGGCGGGGCCGGGATCACCGGCGCCTATGCCGCTTTCTACCTTCGTGACCTTCAGGTTCTTGTCGAACTTGACGGTGACCAAAGAGCCGTCGGCCTTGGTCATGTGCGCCTCGTACACGCCGTCACCGGCGTCGGTCTCGATCCGGTAGACGGCGCCACCCGCAACCGCCTTGAGCGCCGCCGCGCGGAGTGTCGCGGCCGTGGCGCTCGGCAGGCTCTTCTCGTCGGAACGGGCCGGCTGGGCGCCGCCGGGTCCCGGCGTCCTCGCATCGCCGCTGCTCGCGGGCGGCGCGGTGCTGCCGCCTGCCGCGGACGTGCTGCTCGCGGACGCGCTCAGCGCGCTGGCCAGGACGCCACCGGTGATGACGCCCGCGGCCAGCAGGCCCACGGCGCCTGCCCACCGTTTCTTGCGCCCGCGGGTGTTCGCCGAGTCGGACATGGTGATCTCCTTCGTGCCGTGGCCGCCCACGGTGGCGGCCCTGGCGCCACCGTGCCTCCGCCGCCTGTCCGCTCCGTCAGACCGGGCTATGCGCTGCCTATGACCACTTCCTGTGCGCACGCCCGATTGCGCTGTTGGCCGAAACGACCTGATCCGCGGTCGCTGACGGCGGAGAGTGGGTGATCACATCACGGCGACAGCATGATGACCCCGCCCGCCTTACCCGCCCCGAACACCCGCGCGGCCCTGCTCTGCTCCGTCTTCCCCGTCACTCACCGGCACTCGTGATCTTGGCTCGTGGCGCGGAGCAAGCATTTACCTTCCTAACGGTCCAGCGAGCGTCACGCAGATTCGGGACGATTCTGCCGAAAATGCAGTCGGAGGTTACGAGTGGTCACAGAACGTGGCAGGCGGGTGACAGCATGCGTGCAGTCCCGCCGTTATGATCGGCAGCTCGACCGTCAAGTGACCGTTTTGGCAGCGTCCCGAACCGTGATTCTGCGCCCGCCCGCTTTTCTTCGGGGGCGTGGGTCCGGCGAGGAGCTTGCCTGGAGCGACTTGATCGGTTTGACGGGCGCGGCGGCGCCTGCCTCCTGGTCGAAGCCGAGCGCATTGATCACGTCAACCCAGTGATCGTTCTCGGTCAGCATTATGCCGTTGGCGCTGTCAGCGCCGATCGCGCTCTGCTCAAATATCCCTCCCGTGTCGTCGCCCGCATGGTCGAAATGAGCCCGGCCGACGATCATAACCCTGAAGATTGGCCGAGATGGCCGGACGGTCCCGCTTCGGCACGCGTCCACGGCCGGGCCCGCGCCAAACTCCGGGTGAACGCCTCGCGGCATGATCGCGGCCGGGCAAACGTGACGATCACCGGGCCGGGTGACGGCGCGGCGCAGGGGGTCGCAATGGTTGGCTAGCCCGGGTCACCGAGCCTGGGGGCGGTATTTGCCCGGGGCCGTTCTTGTCGCAGGCGAGCTGGGCGAGGCCGGCCAGCGGCTGGGCCAGTGTGGGTGGCTCGGCGAACGACGGCACGTCGAGGTTGAGGAAGTCGGACAGGTCCGCGGCGGCGGCGTCGCGGCCAGTCATGGCTGGCAGGTTCCATTTCCGCTCGACCATCGCCAGGATCGAGGTGTGGTCGTGGACCACGCTGGTCACATGATCTGGCCGGCTCCACGGGGACACCACGACGGCTGGGACCCGGAATCCGTACCGGGCGAACCCGTCATACCACGGCGGCGGCTGCAGCGGCGGGACGTCATCGGGCGTGACGGCCGGGGGGGGCGGCACGTGGTCGTAGTAGCCGCCGCCCTCATCGAAGGTCCATACCAGCAGCGTGCGCGGCCAGGCCGGCGATTCCATCACGGCTTGCACGACCGAGGCGGCGAAGACCTCGGCGTGCACGATGTTCTGCGGGTTCTCCCCGGAGCTGTTGCCGAAATCGGGGTCGATGATCGCGAACCCGGGAAGATTGCCCGTTTTGGCGTCGGCGAAGAACTGCTCGATCTTGACCAGGCTTGAATGGCCTTCGATCGCCTCACCGGGGAACACGTAGCAGGTGGGGGGGAAGCTGGAGTAATAGTTCCGCCACGGGATCTGGTGGGCATCCAGGCGGTCGAAGATGGTCCCCTCGGGAGCGGGGACGGCGTTTTCCGGAAGGATGTCATCGACCATCCCGGCCGAGGTTGCCGCCAGCAGGTACCGGCGGCAGGGCTGGGTCTGGCCCAGGATCGGCGCGAACCAGCGGTCAGCTACCGGGAACGTAGTGGCCAGCGAGTAAGCCCACGGCAGATCCTCCCCGGTCCAATAGCCCATGGCGACCGGGCCGCTGGCCGATTTTACAAATCCGTCGTTCCGGCCCCCGTTGAACTGGATATGGGCCTGCTTCCATTCCTGGGACGGCACACCAGGCAGCTGGCACGTGGTCGGCATGCGGAAAGCATGCTGGACTTTACCGTCTGGGGTGGGATTTGCGGCCGTGGGCTGGCCACCGGCTCCGATCGTGAACCCGTCTCCCCGCGGCTGCTCACCGTGGCCACGCCCCAGCATGCCCAGATAATTATCGTAGGAGTGGTTCTCCATCATGAGAACCAGGATGTGGTCGATCTGGGGAAGACAGTTCGTGCCTTCCGGCCGGTCCGGGAAGGGGCGCTCGCCCTTGACCCGTCCCGTAGCGCCACTCGCTTGGGCAGCCAAGACACTCGCCTCCCCGTGCTTGATCAGGCACATCCCCGGCCCTAAAGCATCCGTAACTATCAAAGCAGCACACAACTGCCCCGAACAGAGCCTTCTCGGTAACAACAAGCTCGCAGCACCTGCCGGGCAGCCGCGCCAGCCCTCTTGCCGCGCGGGCCGGGAGCGGGGTCCCGGCTTCGACCATGGCGTTCCGTCCGGCGCTTGTCGCGGCGATCCCGAACGCCTGGCTCTTGCGGTCCGGCGCGTATCGAGGAGGACGGGGAGCAGAGCGGGAGTCAGGCCAGGCCGGGCCGCAGGTAGTAGGCGCCGATCGCGATGACGAGGATGCCGACCAGGCGGCGGATAAGGGCATCGGGGAGACGGGACTGCATGCGGGCGCCGGTGTAGCCGCCAGCTAGGCCACCAAGTCCGAGCGCAACGCCGGTGGGCCAGTCGGGGGCGACTGAGCTGTGGTCGTGGATCGACAAGATGGTGAAGGTGACCACGCCCGCTACCGAGGTCACGAAGGTGGATGCCAGGGCAGCGGGGGCGACTTCGGCGGGCCGCCGTCCGGTACCGATCAGGATCGGTGACAGGATCGAGCCGCCGCCGAGGCCGTAGATACCGCCGACGCATCCCACCGTGGCCGGCAGCATGACCAGAAACCGGGCCGGGATCACCCGGGCTGGGCGGGCTGACGTGTCCGGGTTGGCGGGACGGGTGAGAGCCAGCCAGAGCCCGGGTGGCAGCAAAACGGCAGCCACTACCAGGTCGAAGACGCGAGGACCGGGCAGCAGTTCGACGCGGATGACCGATCCGGCGATGACTCCGGGCAGGGTTCCGCCGATGAGCACCAGGGCGAGCCGGCCGCCTGTCTGGTGCTGCCGCCAATACCGGTAGAGCGCTCCGGGGGTGGCGACCACGTTGTAGAGCAGGTTCGTCGGGGTGACTGAGGGACTCGGCGTGCCCAGCACGCTGAGCGTGCCGGATCCGCCGTTAGGAGCGGCAACCCGATCGCCAGCGCGGCGGTCTGCGCTGGGCCCGAACGGGATGATCTGTGTGCGGTCACGCGCGTGGCCTGTCCGTGGCCGGCACGGGTAACCAACGCCCGGTTCTGGCCGGATACAGACGGGCTCCTGCTGCGCGCGGGATCCGAACCCGGGCAGCGCACCGGGAGGATGTGTTCACGGCTGAGGCCGGCCAGCAAAACGACTTACTGTGCTGCCCGGTGGCCTGGCCCGCCGGGCGTGCCTCCAAGTGCGTATTCGGCGATCCGCGCGGCGTTGGTCCACAAGCCGAATCACATTTTGTAACTAGCGCTGGTCAACGTCACCGCGCAAATAGCCGCCCAACAATCTTGAAGGAAGTGTTACGGGCGGCAAGCCGACCTCTGGCCAGACTTCTTCCACGGAGTCCGAACGGGGCGATCTGCGCAGACCGCATCGTTGCCCGACGTCCGACTCTGCCGCATGCAGTGCGGCTGGCCTACCAGCCTGAGCGTAGTTTGACGCGAGCAGGCCGCGAGCGGTCTATCGCCAAGACCCCGGCGCGCTCTAGCGATCCTCGGTCCCCAACTTCTGCACACTTGAGTCAAGTTTTCGGGGGGCGTACCGTCGAAGACGTCCGCTCCACATTTTGCAGGCAGAGTCCTGACCAGCCACTTTGGGTGGCACGACCGGTCGCATACGTCGGCCGGACCTTGGCGCAGCGGGCGGCGGCGGTCAGCCGATCTTGACCGCAGGTCCTGCGTTAGCTTGCGCCCAATTCGACCGTTACGCTATTCACGCAGGTCAGCCAGCTGACTTGGCGGTCCGAGGCGGAGCCTCACTGGCACAACAGCGACCCAGCCAGCGGTAGCCCGCTTAAGGAAAGACTTCAGGTACTCATCCAGACTGCCTGGCTGGCTGTCCGTCGAATACAGGCTGCCAATAGCCACCCAATCCCGGCCGCGCAGGAGGTCGGGAACTCCCTCCATGGCTCGCCAGGGCAACGGTGTCCAAGCTTCCTTCGTGCCAAGAAGGAGCACCAGCCCTTCGGGGGTATAGCGGTCGACCTTGAATCGTCCGCGCCCGGTGGGAGTAGGAAGTAGTTCTCCGGGCGAAACGGACTCACGGACCGCGTTCTCAACCCGTCCTGTCACGCAGCGATCTTCCCCGACATCTTCGCTCGCGCGCAATGCGCTGTCATGCCGCGATCAAGGCGGTGCCTGTGCGCGACACGATCACGGCGAGGTGTGGCATGCGGGGCGGCGGTTGTGAGTGGGGCATGAGCGGGTCGTGGGCGCGCTCGCGACGGGTCTAGCCTCGGGTGCATGGTCTTGTCGTGGGATAACTCGCGCCGGGCGTTCACCGACGCCGCGGACTGGTTCGTTCGCACGGCCGCCCTCGTCGGTGACCGGTGGGACCGGCCTGGCCTGGGCGAGTGGGACGTGCGCGCGCTCGTCGGCCACACGAGCCGTTCCCTGGTGACGGTCGAGGCATACCTGCTTCGTCCTGCTGCGGCCATCGACGTCGCCTCCGCCACCGACTACTTCCGGGCGACGCGCGCGGCGGCCGCCGATGCGGCTGTCGCGGCGCGCGGACGCGACGCCGGGACCGCTTTGGGCAGCGATCCCGCGGCCGCCGTCGCGGAGATCGCCGCACGCGTGATTGCGCTCGTCGATACCCAGGACGACACGGAGCTGGTGACGACCATCGCGGGCGGCATGCGGCTGGGCGACTACCTTCCCACGCGCACGTTCGAGCTGGCCGTCCACACCGCTGACCTCGCCACGGCGCTCGGTGTGCCGCCGGACGTCCCTGCCGCCGCTGCGGCGCAGGCACTCCACGTGGTCACCAGCCTCGCCCTCGCACACGGCCTCGCCGGGCCGCTGCTGCTCGCGGCCACCGGCCGACCGGGCCTTCCGGCGGGCTTCTCGGTGCTCTGATACCGCGTCGCCGCCATCCCGCAGTAGGTGGCTGCGGAATGCGTTCTGGCTCTCACCCCCCAGACGGGAACAGTGGATGGCATGGCCGCGGGGTTGGTGAGGCTGTTCCTGTGTGGTGATGCGATGCTGGGCCGCGGCGCCGCATCGCCAGGCCATGGGGCGCGGCATCGAGGGCGTTCGGCGGGCGCGGGACAATCAGACGACGAGTTCCAGCTTGCCCACAAGAGCGCCCGGGCGGCATTCTCACAGTTCATGGCCGCGTAGGTGCACAGATCTTCCAGGACGGCGCTCGTCGGTGAATATCGACGGCCTGACCTAACTCCGTTGCCCGCTATGCCGCAGACAGCGCGCTCGGTGGCCGGCATGGAGGGGCGGGCTGCGGTACCTCGGCCTGCGAGCGACGGCAACCCCCGGCAGACTGGTCGCGCCGGGCCAGCCCAGGCTCGCCCCCCGGGCTGCTTTGCTCGATCACATCACCCTACGGGCTGTTGCAGAATCGCTTGGCTTGGCGCGGCGTGCCTTTCGGTGTGGTTCATGATCGTTTGGGATGGTCGTGGGATGGCGAAGGGGTACCGGCCGGTGGACCGTGAGCAGGTGTTTTTGTTTCCGCCGGATATGCGGGAGTGGCTGCCGCCCGGTCATCCGGTGTAGCTGGTGATCAGGGTGGTGGAGCAGCACCTGGATACCTCGGCGTTCCATGCCGCCCGGCGCACGGGGGGCGCGGGCGCGGCGGGATATGACCCGGACATGCTGCTGGGGGTGCTGGTGTGGGCTTATGCGCACGGGGTGACCAGTTCGCGGCGGATGGAGCAGTTGTGCGGCACCGATGTGGCGTTCCGGCTGATCTGCGCGCAGAACCTGCCCGATCACGTCACGATCGCCCGGTTCCGGGCCGGGTTCGCTGAGGCGGTTCCGATGTTTTTCGCTGAGGTGCTGCGGCTGTGTGCGCGACTGGGCATCGGCAGGCTGGGGGTGGTGGCGCTGGATGGGATGAAGATCGGCGTCCAAGGCCGCCAGCCGCAGCGAGGGCAAGCTGGCCCAGCTCGCCCGGGACATCGCGGCCCGGCACGCTGAGACCGACGCCGCGGAGGATGGGCTGTTCGGCGAGGCACGCGGGGATGAGGTGCCGGAGGAGGTGTGGCGGCCGCGCAGCCGGGATGAGCGGATTCGTGCGGCGCTGGCCAGCCTGCAAGCGGAGCGGGAAGCAGCCGAAAGGCGGAGGCGGAAAAGGCAGAGGAGTTCGGTGCCCGGCAGCGGGCAGGGCAGCGGACCGGCTGCTCCCCGGACTCGGCGGCGGTGGCGCTGGCTGAGGAGAACCTGGCCCGCGCCCGCGCTGCCCGTGCCGCCCAGCTGGCCGAGCTGGAAGACCGCCGTGCTGGGGGGGAGCCCCCGCGGGGGCGGCAGGCGGGGATCGAGGACTGCTGCCGGGTCCGGCGGGCCGCAGCCAAAGTAGAGAAGGCACGGAGCCGGGCGGCCGCGGCCGCCCGGCGGGCCGCCGGGCGGGAGAAGGCCCGCAAGGGGCCCGGGCCGGTGCGCAACATCACCGGCCCGGACTCGCGGCTGATGCCGGTCCGCGGCGGCGGGTTCGTGCAGGGCTATAACGCTCAGAACGTGGCCAGCGAGGACGGGCTGATCATCGCCGCCGAACTCACCAATGACCCGGTTGATTACCAGTGGTCCCGGCCGATGCTCGGTCAGGCTGAACAGGCGGCCGCTCTCATCGGCGCCAGCTGCCCCGCCGCCGGGCCCGGCAAGGGCAGTGGCATCGGCCTGGTGCTGGCCGATGCCGGGTACTGCTCGGAAGCCAACCTCACCACCAGCGGACCAGACCGGCTGATCGCGGTCGGCAAGCTCTGCGACCTGGGGAAAGCCGCCCGCGGTAGCGCGGCAGCTGGCCGGGAACGGGCCGGGCCCGCCACCGTGGCGATGGCCGGGCGGCTGACGACCGCAGACGGCCTCGCCGCCTACCACCGGCGCAGCCATATCGCCGAAACCCCCCACGGCCACATCAAGCAGAACATGCGCCTGCGCCAGCTATCAGTTCGCGGCAAAACCAAAGCCGCCGCCGAATGGGCCTTCGCCGCCACTGTGCACAACCTGTTCAAAGCCATCACCAGCGGCCACCTCACCACCCAGGCCCTGGCCGCACTGCCAGCCTGACCCACCCCACGATGCCCGCCACGCCAGCCCACCAACCGCCAGCCCACCAGCCGTCCGGCGATTCCGCAACAGTGAGGTGCCCCGAGCCTTCCGGACAGTCCATCCAATAGGATGGGCCGTCTGGAAAGGTGAAATAGTTGCCCCGACCTAGGAAGAGCTTCTCACCGGAATTCAAGGATGAAGCCGTGAAGATGGTGATCGAGACGTCGCGTCCGATTGCCAGGGTGGCGAAGGAGCTCGGTATCAACGAAGGCACCCTCGGTAACTGGGGTGTGCCACGAACGCAGGAGGCCGCTGAGGGATAGCAGGTGGCCGATTGCGGTGCTGTGCAGAAGATGAAGGATTGATGGCCCTTCGGCGTCGCCCTGCGGGGGGAGGCGTCAAGCCGCCTCATGCTGCGTTGGCTGAAGACCGTCGTGGTGAGCGATGAGGAAAAGGCGCGCGTGATCGCGTCAGGTAGGGACCGGGAAGGCGAGCGCAAGCGAACCGCTGTTGATGTGTCGAGACCAGATAGGTGGCATCGGAACCGGGGCATCCCAGTAGCCCCGGGATGAGCCTGGCGGATACCCGTTTACTGGCCAGGTGGTGCCCGGCATGAAGGCGGCGCGAGCCCGGTCTGCGGCTTCTGCGCGGAACGTGGGAAGGCGGGTGCCGTTACTGCTGCCTGCGTGAG
Source organism: uncultured Actinomycetes bacterium (assembly GCA_963734725.1). GTDB lineage: Bacteria > Actinomycetota > Actinomycetes > Streptosporangiales > Streptosporangiaceae > DASXKD01. The sequence continues at coordinate 251,849 of CAVTIX010000009.1, read as the reverse complement.
CGGGTAGTGAGAGGGAGCGCGCTGCACAGCGGAAACTGGAGGCGCTGAGTACCGTCGCGGCACGCGCTGGCGGACCGGCTCGTAGTAGTGGGGAAGCGCCTGTAATGGGCGTGGAGCGAAGGGGCCGGCTCATCTGTGGTTTGTTCGCACGAGCAACCGGGGTTTTCCCTGGGAGGAGACGCGTGGGCAAGTCAGGTCCAGAGGATAAGCCGTTTGATATTCCGAAGCAGCTCGTGTGGGAGGCGTATAAGAGGGTTGCGGCTAATAAGGGTGCGCCGGGGGTGGACAGTCAGTCGATCGCCGAGTTCGAGACAGATCTGAAGAACAATCTTTACCGGATCTGGAATCGGATGTCGTCGGGGACGTACTTCCCGCCGCCGGTGAAGGCCGTGGAAATCCCGAAGCCGAATGGCGGCGGGACGAGGGTCCTCGGGGTGCCCACTGTCGCGGATCGCATCGCGCAGACAGTAGCGGCGCTGGCGCTGGAGCCACGGACGGAGTCAATTTTCCATCCCGACTCCTATGGGTACCGGCCCCGGCGTTCGGCGCTGGACGCGGTCGCGGCATGCAGGCTGCGGTGCCAGAAGAAGAACTGGGTAATAGATCTGGATGTCCGGAAATTCTTCGACTCCGTGGATCATGATCTCATGGTCAGGGCGGTGGAGGCTAACGTCACTGCTGCCCAGCGCTGGGTAGTGCTGTATGTGAAACGGTGGCTGAAGGCGCCGATGGCGCTGCCCGGCGGCACCCTGGCCGGGCGGGAACGCGGAACCCCGCAAGGGTCAGCGGTTTCGCCTGTCCTCGCCAATTTGTTCATGCATTATGCGTTCGACACCTGGCTCGCCCGGGAGTACCCGGGGGTCGAATTCGAGCGTTATGCGGACGATGCGGTGGTGCATTGCGTGACTGAGCGGCAGGCCCGAGAGGTGCTTGCTGCGCTTGCCGGAAGGATGGAGGAGGTCGGGCTGAGCTTGCACCCGGCCAAGACCAAAATCGTGTTCTGCAGGGACGACAACAGGCGGGGCTCCTTCGGGTGCACGTCGTTCACGTTCCTGGGATACCGGTTCTGCCCCCGCAGCGTTCGCAGCAGGAACGGCGTGATGTTCACGGCGTTCACGCCCGCGATCAGCCCGGAGGCCCTGAAGGCGATCAGCCGCGAGGTCCGCGGCTGGCGGATCCACGCACACACCAGGCACACCCTCGATGACCTCGCCGGCCAGATCAACCCGGTCGTGCGGGGCTGGATGAACTACTACGGCCGGTTCTGCCGGTCGCGGCTGCATCCCCTCCTCAAGCGCATCAATGGGTACTTGGTGCGCTGGGCCCGCAAGAAGTACCGGCGGCTCGCCTCGTTCAAGCGCGTGAAGAAATGGTGGGACGGGCTGGTCGCCCGTGACCGTCGCCTCTTCGCGCACTGGAAGTGGACGGGCACGTTCGAATGGGTCAGATGAGAAGAGCGGAGTGAACCGAGAGGTTCACGCTCCGATCCGTGGGAGCCGGGGGCTGAAATGCCCCCGGCGACCCGACTGGGCATCTACCGCCGTGAGCATGCCGGCGAAGAGCCGCCGCTGACCGTGAATGAGCGCGCGCGGCTGCGCGAGCTCGAACGGGAAACCCGGGAACAGAAGATGGAGCTTGAGTTCCTGAAAAAAGCCGCGGCATACTTCGCCCGCGACCATCGGTGACCGAGAAATTCGAGTTCATCGACGCGGAGTATGCGGCTTACCAGGAATCGGGTGATGAGCACGTGCCGTCAATCGTGAAAATGTGCAGGTGGATGGGGGTGTCACGGTCCGGGTTCTACGGGTGGCGGAACGCGCCGGAATCAGCGACGGCGAAAAGGCGCGGGGAACTCGCCCTGATCGTGAAGAAGTCATTCGATGAATCGGATGGGACGTACGGGTACCGGCGCGTGCACACAGACCTGGTGGCCTGGGGCGTGCCGGCCGGGCCGGAGCTGGTGCGGTCGGTGATGCGCGAGCTGGGCCTGGAGCCCTGCCAGCCGAGGCCGTGGCGGTTCAGCCTCACCGAGGGCGACGGCCAGGAGCACGACATTCCCGACCTGGTGAAGCGGGACTTCACCGCCGCCGCGCCCGGCCAGAAAATGGTCGGCGACATCACCTGCCTTCCGACGTGGCAGGGCTGGCTCTATTTGGCGACGGTTATCGACTGCCATACGAAGGAAGTGATCGGGTGGGCGACGGGCGATAACTACAAGACGCCGCTCATCGAGAAGGCTATCGAGATGGCCGCCCGCAATTATCCTCTCGGCGGGAATGCTATTTTCCACTCCGACCGCGGCAGCAACTACATGTCCCAGCAGTTCGCCGGGGCGCTCAGGAAATATAACCTTCGGCAGTCTGTCGGGCGCACCGGGATCTGCTATGATAATGCGATGGCCGAATCGTTCTTCGCCGCATTGAAGAACGAGCGTGTCCACCGGACCCAGTATCCTACCCGGGAGCACGCGCGCCGCGACGTTGTGAGGTACATCGAATTCTGGTACAACTCCAAGCGCAGGCACTCCGGGCTACAGTACCGGACCCCGCAGCAAGTCCACGAGGAATACCTGGAACGGCAGTCCGCAGCGTGAATTAACCACAAATCCGCTGTCCGGAATGTTCGGGGCAGATCACAGCCCGCCTAAGTAACGAGGAAAGGCCAAATAACCGCGCGCCGAGCCGCCGTTCGGCACGGCAGTCGGTGGCCGGTTCTTACGTCAGCTGCCCGGTCATAATGATCATTCGGTGCGGCTGCTTTCTCACAGCCCAGCCTCGCGCCTGGCGGTCGGCGGGACGGGCTGCCGATGCTCGCCATTGCCCGGCGTAACGATGTGGTCTGGCTGAACGTTGTGATTGTTGGGAGCGGAGGCGTGATCTGGCCGCACTGCGCAAGCGGGGCCAACCGCGGCCGGCGATCGGGCGAGCGAGTCCACCGCGCATGATCCCGGCGCACCCGGGTAGCGACCGGATGCCTCCTAGAGGGCTACGGGGCCCTAGGAGGCCGGGGCGGGGGCGCCTGGGGGGACGCCGCCCGCCCCGGGCCATTCCATGCCCGCCAGGAGGCCCGCCGTCTGAGGGGTCCCGGTGAACTGCGCATAATCCCGGCGCACCCGGGTAGCAAACCGGATTCCCCCTGGGGACCCGGGGCGGGGGCGCCGAGTGACCCGTCGCCGCCCCGGCCATTACCTGCCGGGCCAGGCCGCCTCGCGCGCCTGAGGGGCCTTGCTGAAGCACGCATAGTCCCGGCCTGGCCGGGTAGCCGACAGGGTTGCCGAGCAACGGTCGCCGGCCTACTCGCCCCCCGAGTCTGCGCCGGCATCCCCCGCCGGTCAGCCCGGCGGCCGTTGCTCGTGCCGCGGCGCGTACGACCCCGGCCGGGGTCGCGATGGTGCGGGTTCCGGGAGTCTGGCCGGGCGCAGTACACCGACCCGGCCGTGAACTCGCAGCGTTCGTGTACCTGGTGGCAGATCGGGCAGACGATGGGAGCTTGTGAGAGATCCTGCGGCCCGGGCGCGTCACCCATGCCACAAGGTAACTCCGCCCGGCGGGCCGGCATCCGCGGCTGGCGGTGCGCCAGGCGGTCGGGGTGCCGGTGCTCACCTGCGCTCGGTACAAAGGTGGGTGGCATGGCCCGGCTCGAACGGGCCGTCAGCCTGCTGAGCATGCCGGCCATCGTTTCGTTACAGGCTGACCGGGCCCTGTGCCCTGATGATCTGCTGGAAGGCCGTGGGTGGCAGCTTGTTGCTGCACTTACCCGCCGAGTTGCGCGCGCCGACAAAGGTGATGTTCAGCCGGTAGATCCCATGCCCACTGATCCCGGCGTACGCCCCCGTGCCACCGCTCAGCCGGTAGGTGCCGTTCAAAGCTGGAAGTACTCGAACCCGGGGCTGCCCGCCCCGGCGGCGGCGCTGGCCGCGGTCAAGCCGGTGGCGGCCAGCGCTCCCGCAACTGCGACCGCGCTTATCGCGCCGAGGATCTTGCTTCTGAACTTCATCATGGTGCATTCCTCCCGTTCACCGACAATTGCCGAGCCCGAGGCATCCACGGCCGTCCGGCCAGCACCCCGCGGGTGAGCCAGACCGGACCCATCCCCAGGCCCCCCACAATGGCGACACCACCATGGACTGGTGCCGCCGTGTATTGGACGCCTCATTACCGATCCGGGTTGACCAAGCAGGTTGAATGGATTACAACCTGCTCTTTGCCGAGGCGTGGCCGGTGTCGCTGTACCCCTGTCGGTTCCGCTCGGATGAGGCGCGGCTGCGGGTGATGGCGCGGATCGCTGGCATCCTGGTCGACTTGGAGGCGGCGGTCCGCCGCGAACTCGGCGCCGAGCGCCACGATCACTCCAGCTCGTCTCATGGCGGCCGCCCCGCTACTTAGTGCCGCGACCAGCAACGTTTGCCCGGTCGAAGACCGCGAAGCGGGAGGGTCCGAGCCACGCTGACGCCTGCGGCGTGTTTCGCGGAGGACGTGCGAGTAGACGCGCAAGTTCACAGAGGGACGGCGTTGCCAAGACGGGCGGCGACGACGTGGACGGGCTCCAGCGAGGAGTAGTGCGGCCGCGTGCAGGTGGCGCAGGTCATTTAGCCGGGCGTGAGGCTAGGATGCCGCACCTCGCGGTGGAATTGCGAGGTGCGGCATCCGTTGGTTTCTGCGGGTTGTGTTATGGGGTGACGAAGTTGACCGACGTTCCCCAGTTCGCGCCACCGTTCCTGGTCCCGCCGCAGGTGCCGATGGTCAGGGTGAACTGGGGCGGCTTGCAGTTCGGGTGCTGGATGTACTCGCTGGCGAAGTAGTACCTGCCGCCCATGAGGATCGCGTTCCCGTAGTCGCCCCAGCGCGGCCGGAAGGCGGGGGTGGCGCTCGGATAGTTCTGGTACTCGCTGAAGCCGTCCTGCGGCGACTGGCCCAGGTCGGCGATGTTGATGGTGGACTGCAGTAGCGTGCCCGACGTGCTGGTCAGGCGGCCGAAGGCGGAGCTGGGGAAGAAGCCTCCGTTGTCGGCTCCGGCCGTTCCGCCGTTACCGTTCAGCGTGAAGGACGCGATGGCCCGGCCGTTGCTGGCTCCCGCCGCGAAGGCCGGGAATTCCAGGTCCTCGTGCATCGCCGAGATGTACGACTGGCTGGTCAGGCTGAACCGCCCGGTCTGGTCGAAACTACGCGTGCCGACCACCCAGTACGCGGCACCCGCGTGCGTTTCGGGGGTGTTGCTGGCCGCGTACGTCTGCACGATCTCGGTATCCACGCCGGCCCACAGCTGGCCATTCCCCTGCGCGGCCTGCGTGACATTATCGCCGTTGGTGTTGATACCGCCCTCGGGGCAGTGGGCGACCTTGCTGAGCTTAGCCTTGCCACACTCGTCGCCCAGCGGTATCGGCCCGGCCTTCTGCGGGGCGAGGAATGACGCGGGAACGGGTGCCCCCAGGCCCGACGGGTCGTAGTAGTGCTGGACGCCGGAGAACAGCTGGCCGCCGAAGCGGATGCCGGAGCAGGCCGAGCAGCCGGCGCTGTCCAGGTTCTTCAGGCCGGTCCAGTCGAACACCGCCAGCTGGTTACCGCCCAGGCTGTAGAAGTTGACGGTGGTGAGCATGAACCCGGACCCGCCGTGACTGTTGTCGAACTGGCCCGGGTTGGCCGCCACGGCGGGGATCACGCCGATCCAGCACGCGACGCCGGGTTGGAAGAACCTGTTGTCGCTGAAACAGGTGCCGTTCGGTGTTTTCAGCAGGCCCATGTTCTCGTAGGCCACGGTGACGGCGGGATTCGGCTTCCCGCTGGGTGTGGTGACGGGCAGGCCCCTTTCCAGCGCGTTCTTGTTGAACGCGAATTCCTGCGCGCCGTTGAAGAAGCCGCCGCCCAGGCCGTTCCCCCTCAGGGGGGCCTCGTCATAGAACAGCAGGAACGCGTCCCGGGTGGCCGAGATCTTCCCGAAGTCGTTGAGCATGAAGGGAAAGCCTGGCTCGCGCGGGTTGAAGTTGGCATTGAGGAAATAGACGTTATACGGGCCGAACGGGCTCGAGCCCGTGGTCACCGCGATGCCCTGGAAGCAGGTATTGGCCTTGGCAATGAAGCAGCCCGCGAGCGGGCCGCCCTTGGACTCCGGGCTGGCCGAGACAACCTGGCTGAAGAACCAGTGCCCGCCGTTGGCGGAGTCGAACAGGCACGTGGGGTCTCCACCGCTGCTCCAGTGCCGCTTTGCGAGCCCCATCACCATGTTCAGGGGGATGACCGGTGATACTCGCTTCAGGGCCTTGTTGAAAATCAGGATCTCGCCAATGTTGTTGGTTTCGACCACGGATCCGTTGCCGGCGCACAGGCCCTGATCCGGGGGCTCGATGTCCCCTATGAAGTTCGTTTTCAACGAGGCGCTGTTGACCGCGTTGATGCCGTTCACGCCGCTCGCGCCGCCCGCGAACGAGCTGATGGTGTCGCAGCCAGGACGCAGCGGCTGGCAGCTCACCGTCGGGACCTTGACGACGGGACCATTGACGTGTGGCACTCGGGGACGCAGCATTGGCATCGCCCTCGCCCTATCCAGCGACCTCGCCTGCCCGCTCCGTGCCTGGCTCGCGGACAGATGTGCCGTAGACGGAGTGCGGAACGGGCCGGTGAGCAGATGACAGCCGGCGCAGCCGGTCGCGGCCGGGCCGGTGAAGGTCGGCTTGAATGACCCCAGGCTGGATGAGGTCACAGCGCCCGCGGCGCTGGTGTGCGGAGCCGCCGCCGCCGGCCCCCCGGCGGCGGCCAGGAGCACCGCCGGAAGGGACAAGAGCGACAGCAGCGCGATCTTGTAACGCATGGCTTTCATACAGTGTTTCCTCCCTACTCGCCGGAACTACTGCCCGGCTCCGGACGCGGAGCTGGGCAGTTCACTCGTTGCAATGGATTAGCGGGCGGGACGGGACAGGGAGCGGAGCGCCGAAGGTGAACGTGCCCCAGTTGGGCAGCGTGTTGCGGATGCCCAGGAGGATCATCTCGGCGCCCATGAATATCCCGCTCGCTGCTGAACACCCCCATCGAATCACCAGCAGCCCCAAAATCACCGGAACAACTCTAAAGTCACCGGCATCAGCAGACACTAATCCTGTTACAAGATCGACACAATGGGTCGCTCCTGATGGCATACGCGGGCAGTGCCGGGAAGGCGGCACCTCTAGGACGATCCGACCTCGCTCCGTGAGATCAACCGAGGTCTGCACGGCGCACTCTCGCAGCCAGGTGCACGCTACATAGGACCCTCCGAGAGCAAATAGCCAAGCGTCCACTGCCAAGGTGTGACAGCCGAAGCAGGTGCCCTCGACGCCGCTGGTCACAAACCGAACAGGTCATTCTGTGGCGCTCGCTCGGCTGAGGTCCGGGTCCCGGCTCGGTGTGCTGGGTGTTATGGGCACGGTGTGGCGTGCGGAGAATCATGTGATTTGCCATCGATCCTTGGATGGCCGTCCGGCGCCCGGGCGAATGGCATGTTGCCGGTCAGCCCGGCCGGTGCTTTGTGGCAGCCCGTATAGCGGGAGGCGCCGCTCGCTGGCCCGCCCGCCGGGGGGCGGGAGAGGGTGCCCGGCGATCCGGCCGGGACCGCCGACGCGGTGCCCCAGTCGACGTCGAGGACGCCTTGCAGGCCGGTGTCCACCAGGTGCTGCCGGGAACCGTTGGCGCGCATCACGAACAGGTCCACGCAGCACAGGTCGGGGTGCCGCCGGTCACTGGAGAAGGCGATCTGGCCCCCGCCGGGCGAGTACGAGGATCCGATGTTGTTGGTTGGCCACTTGGTGGTGGCGAGCCTGGTGACGCCGGTGCCGTTGGCGCGCATGACGTAAAGGCTGGACTGCGTCCGGTTGGAATTGCTGCTGAACCCGATGTGGCGGCCGTCAGGTGACCAGTTCGGCCCGAATGCCTCCAGCCGCGGCGCGGTCAGCGGGCGCGCATGCCGGCCGTTGATCTGGGCCACCCAGACCTGTGAAATGACTCCATGGAACCCGAACCGGGTGAAGGCGATGCGGCGGCCGTCCGGTGACACATCTGGGAAGAAGTTATTGGTCTCGTTGGGGGCCTCGATGAAGGGAACAATAAGGTGCCGGTGGGTTCCGTCGGAGCGCATGATCCAGATCGCGCACAGGCCGTCATTCGGCGAGCAGCGCATGAACACGATCTGCCTGCCGTCGGGGGTATACCTGGGCTGGTAGTCACGGTATCCCGGCGCGTCGGAGGCAAGCTGGCGCTGGCCGGAGCCGTCCGCGTTCATGATCCAGATGCGGCCCACACCATTGGACGGGTTGAACCGGACGAACAGGATCCGGGACCCACGGGGTGACCAGTCGGGCCAGCGCGCCGCGATCCCGCTGGGCTCGTGGGTGAGCTGGGCGAGCCCGGCGCCGTCCGGGTTCACCGCGTAGACCTGGCCGGTCATGAAGTCGGAGAAGGCGATCCTCCCGGCGCCCGGCGGGCCGGCGGCAGGCGGCCCGGCGGCCGCCGCAGGCGCCGCGGTGATCGTCAGGCAGGCGGTCGCGAGCGAGGCGGCCACCGCCAGTGCCCGGCGCGCAAATATCGTTGCTCGTCTCATGCTGGTTCCCCCTTGCTCTCGGCGGCCTGGCCATCGGTCGCGGGGCAGCGCTCGCCGGCCCGCCCCCAGTCGGTGAGGAACGTAAAGGGCACGCCGGTGCGCACCGGGTGCAGGCCGGAGCCGTCGGCGCTCATGACGTAGAAGTACTGGCAGCATTTGCCGCTGGCTAGCAGGACGATCCGCCGGCCGTCGGGCGAGTAGCTGGCGAAACCGTCCTGCAGCGGTGCGACGAAGTGGGTGAGCTCCCGCAGCCCCGTCCCGTCCGGGCGCACCGTCCAGATGTTGCTGCCGCCCTGGCAGCAGTTGTCGGTGAACACGATGCGCCGGCCATCGGGAGACCAGCCCGGCCAGAACGCCTCCAGCGACGGCCGGGTGATCCGGTGCAGCCCCGTCCCGTCCGAGCGCATCACCCACAGCGCGCTCAGCAAGCCGCCCCGGTCCGCCCCCACCACGATGCGCCTCCCGTCCGGGGAGTACTGGCCGCGGACGTAGGTCCAGTGACCACCGGCCAGCCGCCGCATGCCGCCGCCGACGGCGTTCATCACCTCCAGATCGCAGGCCAGGATGAAGCCGACGTGATCGTCGCACCGGCTGAACAGGATGCGTGTGCCGTCCGGGGACCAGGCCGGATCCAGGTCGGCGAACCCGGGATCATCGGTAAGCCGCCGCTGGGCGGAGCCGTCGGCGTTCATCACCCAGATCCGGTAGTCACCGGTCTGGTTGCTCGCATAAACGATCTTGGCGCCACCGGGAGACCAGTCCGGCGCGCCGGCCGCCTGCGCGGCGCCCACGTGGGTGAGCTGGCGCCGGCCGGTGCCGTCCGGGCTGATCGTGTACACGTTCGAATGACCCGCCAGGTTCCCCCCAGGAAGCAGGTCCCACTGAGAAAACGCGATCCGGCTACCGGCCGCCGCCGCCGCCGCGGCCGGCGATGCCGTGCGCGTGGCGTCCAGTCGGGCCGGGCCCGACGCAGCCGCGCTGCCTGCAGGGGCCAAGACTCCGGCCACTGCGAACGCCACAACGACCCAGGAGTTCATGATCGCCCGATGAGGGCGTACCGAGAGCTTCCTACTTTGCCCCCCGCCGTGATGCCTGCCCATGACCGCCCCCTAACTCACAGCGCTCTACGACGGGCCCGCCCGCCCGGATGAAAAGGAATGCTGCTGTGAGCTGAAACTTCGCATAGCACGCCCCCCAGCCGGCTACTCGGCAAACACCCGTGCCATGCCAGCCTCCGAGACGGCCCACCACCATGTCAACCCCAAAACAACGTAAGATTCATATAAAATGCCCTCCTCAGACCGCCGATGTCAGCCGCTCAAGGCCGGGGCCGCCGCCACGCCTGGCACAAAGCCCCTGCCGGGCAGGATGCCTCCAGGAGCAGCCCAGCTACAGCAACTCCATCCGGAACCGGCTTGCTGGCCTGCGGTTTCGCTCACGTCAACGTTGGACGCCCACCGAGAGCTCCTCCCTGAGCAGGCCGACCCACGGCGTTCCCGACACCGCCGGGATCCATCGGGACCGAGAGGTCACGGCCGGGCATAACAGGCAATCTGCGCGCCGCCAGGAGCTCCATCGCTCAGCTCTAACCAGCGCCAGATTCGTTAGGCGTGCCTGCGATCGCTCGGGGAACCTCTGCCGTGCTCACGTTGTGTAGCAGGGCATCCGCCCCGGCTGGCTGTAGTAGCCAGAAGCAGCGGGAGCCGGTCCGCTCACTCGGAATCCGGGCCCGGGGGCGCAGCGAACCTTGAGGTAAGTCACGACGGCAGGCCGCTTATATAACCCCGCCGCACCTGCCCCGCCAGCTGTAGCCTGCCGGGCACCCTGTGGGCGATCATGCCTCAGCCGGGCGCCGCTACGGCCACGGGACCGCGTGCCAAATCTGTCAGGTAGGACAAGACGATTCTCGTAGGCAATGGGCACACTTCGGCGCCGCTGCGGTGGGATGGCCTCCGGACTCCCCGGGCGATTCATGCTGCGAGCATCGGGGCGCCGACCGGTCATGCCTGTTGACTGAACTACCGGACGTCGCTGCAGCTCAGAAGCCTAAACGGCTACGACGGCGGGCGACCGCTCTGACCGGAATGTCGTTATCGGTAGGTCGCAACGGATGTGACCTCGACCCAGGAGCCACCGAAAGCGGACATTCGGTGCCGAACGGCCCCGCCTAGCTTCTCCTCGTTGCCGCTTGTTGACACCAGCCCCTGACAGACTTTAGCGGTCTTGACCTGCGAAGACATCCGAACCTTCAAGTCCACATTGATTGTTCAGAGAATGCCGAAATGAGCGTGTTGCCCGCATGCATATCTATGCATCGACTGGAATGGTCACTCATGGGTGGATCACCCCGTCGGCCGTTATCGGTGGCTTTATCTGAAAGATCCCCCCTTATGCGCGGATTTCGAGTGCAGTTTTGCTGCGTTCTTTGGCTGCCCCTAATTGGCCATTCTGCCTGTCTGGCGGTGAACCGGTGCGCCTCGGGGGCGGCCTGGTGGCATGTTTCACGGCGATGACGTGTCGCCTACGGGCGCTGTTAGTGGCCAGGAATGTGCCTGCGATGAAGTTCAGTGCATTGGGGCGCTGCGGGGCGTTACCAAGCGTGTCCGAGCTCCCCAGGGTGCGGGGCCCGAAGCGCCCCTGGGCAGCCGCTCGGGGCGCCCCCTGTGTTCCGGGGTTACCTGGTGAGGGGTTCATTGACCCTGGTCAGCCAGGGTGGTACAACCGGGAAATAGATTCGGAATCGCCGTGTGGCCCCGGCCGCCGCAGGTGACCGGCCATCGCGGGGTGTGGGGGGGAAGCATGCCCGGGTTCGCTTGCCGCCGCGGCGTTGTGCCGGTGGTGGCTGTTTCGTTGTTGGCCTTGCTCGCCGCGGCCGGTGCGTCGCCGGCGGCCGCGCAGGCGCGGGGTGACGCGCCGCATGCGACCGGGGGCGGCTCGCAGCAGGGGGGTGGTGTGCGGGCCGCCGCGGCCGGGGACGGTCAGCCGTGGCGGAACCCGCACCAGCCGCCGGAGGTGCGCGCAAACGAGCTGCTGGCCGCGCTCGGCACCGGCCAGAAGATCCAGCTGGCGCTGGGTCACTTCGCGGCGCTGCGGAAGTTCGGGGTGCCGGCGCTGCGGCCCGACGACGGCCCGGATGGGGTGCGCAGCCCGGGGACGACGGCGATGCCGTCCGGCCAGGCGCTGGCGGCGACGTTCGACCGTGCGCTCGCGTTCGCCTACGGGCAGGTGGTGGGGTCGGAGACGCGCGGCAAGAGGTTCAACGAGTGGCTAGGCCCGGCGGTGGACATTGCCCGCACGCCGCTGGCCGGCCGCCAGCCCGAGGCTGAGGGCGAGGATCCGTTCCTGGCCGGCGACACGGCGGCACGGGTGGCTCTCGGCGCCCGCAGCAACCACCTCATCGTGACGCTCAAGCACTACACCGCCTACAACCAGGAGTGGGGCCGGCTCGGCTTCCAGATCGCCCCCGCGGGCGCCCACGGGCCCGCCACTGACGTGGCCGTACCCGCGCGGGCGCTTCAGGAGATCTACGAGGCGCCGTTCCGCACCGCGGTGCAGCAGGGCCACCTGGACTCGGTGATGTGCTCCTACAACCAGATCAACGGCCTGCCCAGCTGCCAGAACCCGGCCACGCTCGGCGACCTCAAGCACGGCGGCGGCCTGCAGGGGTTCGTGGTCCCCGACGCCTTCTTCGCGGTACGCAACCCGGTGGCCGCCGCGCTGGCGGGGGTGGACTTGCCGGCGCTGCCAGGGTTCCCCTCGGGCCTGACTGCCGCCGATTTCACCTCGGGGAAGATCCCGGCCTCCCGCCTGGACGACATCGACCGGCGGATCCTGTTCGCGATCTTCGACTCGGGGGTGTTCGACCACCCGCTCCCGGCCACGCCGTCGGCCGAGGTCTCCACGCCCCGGCACCGGCAGGTGGCGACCCGGGTGGCGGAGGCGGGCATGGTGCTGCTTAAAAACGATCACCACGTGCTGCCGTTGTCCAAGCATGTTCACTCGATCGCGCTGATCGGCCCGGCCGGCAATGACGCGGTGTTCGTCACCGGTGGGTCGGCGGGGGTTCCGCTCGCCCCCGGGCAGGCGGTCACGCCGCGAGCCGGGATCACCGCGCGCGCCGCCGCGGCCGGGGTGCACGTCACCTCGGTGCAGGGCTCGGCAGGCGACGTGGCCTCGCCGGTCCTGGTGCCGTCCTCGGTGCTGACCCCCAGCAGCGGCACCGGCCCAGGGCTGCTGGGCACCTACTGGAACAACGGCCACTTCAAAGGGGCCCCGGTGCTGACCCGCGTCGACCCGGTCGTCAACCTGCCGGGCCCCCCGGCCCAGACCGGCGCCTTGTGGTCGGCCAGGTGGACCGGGACACTCACCCCGCACCAGAGCGGCCTGTACCGGTTCTCGCTGGCCGAGTCCGGGATCGCGACACTCAAGATCGCCGGCCACACGTTCGGCCCGGCCTACCGCGAGGCCACCCAGTTCCTCGTCGGCCCGCACTACGTCCTCCAAGGGACGGTGCGGCTGACCGCCGGCACGCCGGTACCGGTCGAGATCAACTACTCCAGCATCAGCGGCCTGTTCAGCCAGGAGATCCACTTCGGCTGGCAAACCCCCCCACACTCGGGCATTCCCGCCGCAGCCGCCGCCGCCCGCCACGCCGACGCCGCGATCGTGTTCGCCAACGACGCCCAGGGCGAAGGCATGGACCGCACATCACTGTCGCTGCCCGGCGACCAAGACCAGCTAATCCAGGCGGTCGCCGGCGCCAACCGCCGCACCATCGTCGTGCTGAACACCGGCGGTCCCGTGCTGATGCCATGGCTGCACAAGGTGGCCGGCGTGCTCGAGGCCTGGTACCCCGGGCAGCAATTCGGCACCGCGATCGCTGCCGACCTATTCGGTGATGCCGACCCGGCCGGCCGCCTGCCAGTGACCTTCCCGGCCAGCAACACCCAAGGACCCGCACCCACCACACAGCCCCGCCATTACCCGGGAGTCCACGGCGTCGTCCACTATGACGAGGGGCTCGATGTCGGCTACCGCTGGTACAACGCCACCGGGCAGCGGCCACTGTTCCCGTTCGGCTACGGCCTGTCCTACCAGCACTTCAAGGTTTCGAAGGTCCACGCCTCCTACGACCCGGCCAGCGGCGGCGCAACCGTCACCGCCAAGATCAAGAACACCTCCCCGCGGTCCGGCCCGGCCACCCTCGAGCTCTACCTCATCTCGCCCCCAGCCGCACACGAGCCGCCCAAACAGCTCAAGGGCTACACCACGGTGCACCTCGCGCCCAGGCAAAGCAGGCTCATCCTGCTCCGCCTGCACCCCGGCGACCTGGCCTACTACGACCAGCACAGCAACCAGTTCACCATCGCCCCCGGCCGCTACACCGCGCTCGTCGGCACCTCCTCCACCGACCTCCACCACACCGCCAGCTTCCAGGTACACCACCCCGGCCGCCCGCAGTAAGGCACACTCGATGCCCGGTTTACCGGTGCCTCGACAGGCATTGGGCAAGCAGGCGCGTTGCACCTCGATCGCCTCGGGCGCCGCGACAGCGATGGACGCGCCGGCCCAGCGCGCCAAGTCGCCAGAGAGTGGCATCGGCCTACGAACCCGAGTCACAATCTGTCACGAGTACCAATCGGCGTCAGTGCGCGAATAGCCGCCGTTCTGCACGGATCACCAGCTTGCAACGGCGTCGTACAGATAGTCGCAGAATTGGACGATATGCATAGCTGCAGAGTTGTGTTATAGGGCTGAAGCGGCGTTCGCGGTTTCGCCGCGAATAGGCCGGGGATTTCGATAGCAACAGTTGTGGCCGCCCGGGAACTACATGCTCTCGGTGCCGACGAGCCCGGCGGAGCGGTGAGATGCGGCTGTGTAGTGCGGTAGTAGGCACGTTTGCCAGTCGTGGGGGTGGAGCGCCGGCCACGGCGGGCAGCAGGTCGTCCAGTTCGGGTGGGCACAGGCATGCAGGTCGGCAAGGTCTGGGTAGTCGCCGGCCTGGTCGATGTTGGTGAGGCCAGGCTCCGCCGGGATCGTCGCCCGGTGGTAGCCCGGGGAAAGCTCACCCCGGGGATTTAGGGCGCGAAGTTGTACAGGCCCTGTGTTTCGGTGGCGACGAAGAGGGTGCCTTGGGCGAAGACTGGCTGGCCGAACACGCGGCTTGGGCCGATCGGGAGGGTTTTGAGGATGGCGCCGGTGGCGGCGTTGATCAGGTACGCGCCGGGGGTGTTCGGGCTGGTGCAGTTGTAGGTGCCAGCGACGAGCACGCCGGCGCTGTCGAGCGAGGGGGTGCCCATCACCGCGCAGGGCAGGCCGGTTTGCCAGATGTAGGCGCCGGTTGCGGGGTTGACTTGGCGGACCGATCCGCCGTAGCTGGTGCCGCTGATGGTGGTGGGGTCGCCGCCGATGTACAGGGCGCCGGCTTGCCCGTTCCAGACCGAGCTGGCCAGGCAGGAGGTGTCGCCGTGAGCGGGCGCGCCGATCGCTCCGGTCCACAGTGGGGCGCTGCCGAGCGGGCTGGCGGCCAGGGCGTAGTAGTTGCCGTTTTTGTTGCAGGCGCCCACGTCGGTTGGCGCGATGCCGGTGCCGAACAGGGTGGGTGAGGAGCCGAAGTCCCAGTCATGGCCGTGGCCAGCGGTTCCGGGTGCTTGCCATGCCTGAAGCAATGTCAGCGAGGAGGACAGGTGCACGATCGACAGCGAGTGCCCGATTTGGTTTCCGGACGGGCAGGTGTTGATCAACGGGTCGCACTCGTTGCCGGTCGAGACCCAGACATCGCTGCCGTTGGAGGTAGCTGCGGCGCTCGACCAGATGCTGCCCCCCACCGATCCCTTGGGCACCGAATGCCAAGTGTGCAACACCTGGCCGGTGTGCTGGTCAAGCTCGACCAGCCCCCCTCGGATGAGCGGCTTGTCACAAGCCGACGCCAGGCCGGTGTAAATATGACCGCCAGCCACCGTGGGGGAAGACCAGTTGTAGTAGGCGTTAGGGGCAGCCAGGCTCGGCGGGCCGATCTCGGTCTTCCACACCACCACGCCGGTCGCGGCGCTCAGCGCATACAGATAGCGGGCCCCCGGCACGTAGACGGTGCGCGTGCCCGTGACCGGGTCTGGCAGCACGGCCGCGGTGGCGGCGATACCACGCGCCCCGCACGTGTCCTTCGGCTCGGTGTCAAGCTGGCGGCGCCACACCACCGCGCCGGTTGCCTCGCTCAGCGCATAGAACCCCCCGCTTTCCGCGCCGATATACACCCTGCCCGCAGCCACCGTCGGGCTTGCCTCCAGCCGCGGCGACGGCTTACCCGTGACCACCGGCGGCTGCCAGTGCCAGACCTGGCTAGCCGAAGCCGCGTTCGCCGGGGTGAACGCCGCAGCAAGACTCACCGAACTGTGCTGCGGCCCATGCAGATACTGCCGCCAGTCAAGAGCCTGCCCAGACGCAGACGCCCTCGATGCCGGCGTGGCAGCCACCGGCGGGGACGCCAGCACCAGGCCAGCCAGCACGGATATCGCCAGCAGCACGCGGGGACCGGTAAGGCGGCCAGGGCCGGGCATAGCGCACCCCCTCAGCACCGATGCGGCGGACAGCACTTGAGTATCCGCCCACAAGCCAGAGACCGCCATCGCCGCGCGGGGAGTGTTCATTTACCGGCTGGCAGGTCTCGGCCACATGCACCCGGACGGAATGTTGTTCGACGTAGCGGCGAGTGGCTACAGGCCATGAAAGGCCGGGGTCTGATGTCTACGGGACGCTGGGTTCTTTGTGGAACGGGGCAGGTTATTCCGAAGTTGCTGTAGCTCTCTGTAGCTTTGTGCTCCGTGACCAGCGGTCCTGGCTTGCCCAGGCTCACAGAATGTAGTCAGAATTTATGGCGTGTCGCGATGTGGTGACGTGCCGTATAGCCGTATGATCAGGCTATGGCTCCCACTGCCGGGAAGGTCCACGTAGTCAGAGTTACGAAGACTGGTTATGTGGATAAGCAGGGCAACCGCCGAGACTATTCCTCGGCCTACCTGCGGCGCACCTACCGGGAGGCCGGCAAGGTCAAGAACGAGACGGTGGCGAACCTGTCGGCGCTGCCGGGCCATGTGATCGACCTGATCGACGCGGGGCTGAAGGGCACGCGGCTCGTCCCGGCGGGGGAGGCGGTGACGATCACCCGGTCGGTGCCGCATGGCCATGTCGCCGCGGCCTGGGCCATGGCGGCGAAGCTGGGCTTGCCTGCCCTGCTGGGCCCGGCCTGCGCCGAGCGGGACCTGGCGCTGGCGCTGGTGATCTCCCGGGTGGTGGCCCCGGCGTCCAAGCTGTCCACGCTGACCTGGTGGGCCGATGTCACCCTGGGCGCCGATCTGGGCGCGGCGGAGGCGTCCACCGATGCGGTGTATGCGGCGATGGACTGGCTGGTGGCCCGGCAGGAGCAGATCGAGGCCAAGCTGGCGGCCCGGCACCTGGCCCCGGGCGTGAACCCGTCGCGGATGGCGCTGTTCGACCTGTCGTCGTCGTGGCTGGAAGGCTCGCAGTGCCCGCTGGCCGCCCGCGGCTACTCCCGCGACGGCAAGAAAGGGCGGCTGCAGATCGAGTACGGGCTGCTCACCGACCCGGCGGGCAGGCCGGTCGCGGTGCGGGTGTTCCCCGGCGACACCGCCGACCCGGCCGCGTTCACCGAGATCGTCCAGGTCATCCGGGGCAAGTTCAAGCTGGCCAGGATGGTCATGGTCGGCGACCGCGGGATGATCACCAAGGCGCGGATCGAGGCGCTGAACACCGCCAGCGACGGCACGCCCCTGGGGGACGAGAACGCCTATGGGTGGATCACCGCGCTGCGCGCCCCGGCGATCAAAAAGCTGATGGCCGACGGCGGCCCGCTGCAGATGAGCCTGTTCGACCAGCAGGACCTGGCCGAGATCACCAGCCCGGACTACCCCGGTGAGCGGCTGGTCGCCTGCCGCAACCCCGTCCTGGCCGCCGACCGCGCCCGCAAGCGCGAGGACCTGCTGCACGCGACCGAACGGCTGCTGGCCCCCCTCACCGCCCGCGTGCGGGCGGGGCGGCTGGCCGGGGCCGCACAGATCGGCGTCGCCGTCGGCAAGGTGATCAACAAGCACAACACCGGCAAGCACTTCGAGGTCACGATCACCGATACCAGCCTGGCCGTGGCGCGCAAGCAGCCCCAGATCGACGCCGAAGCCGCGCTGGATGGGTTCTACGTGCTGCGCACTCCCATCCCCCAAGGCCAGCTGCCCGCCCCGGCTGCGGTCACCGCCTACAAGAACCTCAAATACGTCGAGCGGGACTTCCGGCACATCAAATCCGACGACCTGGACCTGCGCCCAGTCTTCCACCGCCTCGAAGACCGCGTCCGCTCCCACGTGCTGATCTGCATGCTCGCCTGCTACCTCACCTGGCACCTGCGCAAAGCCTGGGCGCCGCTGACCTTCACCGACCAGCACCCTCCCCAGCCAGCCAGCCCGGTCGCCCCCGCCCAGCGCTCACCCGCCGCCCAGGCCAAGGCCTCCCGGCAGCGCGACGAACACGGCCGCCCCTACTACAGCTTCCGCGGCCTGCTTGACCACCTGGCCACCCTGACCCGCAACCAGGTCCGGTTCGCCGGGGCCGCTGCCACGGTGCCCATGCTCACCGAGCCGACCAGCGCCCAGCGCGAAGCCTTCGACCTGATCGGCACCCCGATCCCGCTCACCTTGAAGTAGTCAGAACCCCACCAGGCAAGCAGCGCAAAATACCAGGTCAGCGCAGCAATCCCTTACCCACCCGGTCGCAACTTCGGGTTATTGCCGCGTCCTTAATGGTGGCAGGGCGTTGGAGGTGGCATGTTCGGACCCGTGGGTCAGCGGTCGGCACGGATGCTTGTGTTGTTCCTGGCGGCTGCCATTGCCGTAGTCGCTGCTGCTTGCAGCGCGGCGCCGCGCGGCGCCACGGATCTGGCCCGGGCGAAGGTGACCATGGCCACCGATCTGGCCCGGGCGAAGGCGGATTGTGCGTCGGCCGGGCGGTCGTGGGGGCGCCACCCGGGGATCAGCGCGCCCGGATTCAGGAGATCATGACCGCGCCTCGGTCGGGGATCGCAGCAGTCGATGCCCCGATGGCTGAACTCGCCGCGACGCTGCGTGGGGACAGCACTGCAAGAACCAGCCAGGCCTTCGCTGGCGTGGCGCGGGCGTGCGCCCGGCTTGGCTTGTGGCGGACGTACCACCAAAAGCCGCTTGATCACGTGCGGCGCGCCTGCGTGATCGTGCCGGTGGCGGGCCTGCGCCGGGATCATGAGGTATCCCGATGGTGGTGGCCTGAGCGCTGCGGCGCGGGCCAGGCGTGAGCGCGTGCGGCTGCAGGCCGCGCAGATGTTTGAGCAGGCTGTCAGCCCGGTGCAGGTCGGGCACCGGCTGCGGGTCAGTACCAAGTCGGCCTATCAGTGGCGGCGGCGCTGGCAGGCTGGTGGCCAGGCCGCGCTGGCTTCGAAAGGCCCTGGTGGGATGGTGTGCCGGCTGAATGACAGCCAGATGGCCCGGTTGCGGGCGGCGCTGGAGGGCGGCCCGGCCGCGTGGGGCTGGGATGAGGACCAGCGGTGGACGCTGGCGAGGGTGACCACGCTTATCGCCCGGCTGTTCCACGTTGTGCGTGCCGATAACCTCGTCCACGTCATGCCACCAGGCGATATTCGTTGATCAGGCCACCGACCCGAGCTTGTCTTCGGATGCGGTACAGGTCGAGATCGACCGGCTCGGGTAGCGGTTTCAGCGGCGCGGCGCCGCTCAGAGAGCGGTGAGGCCGGTGCTGATTGTGGTGGGCCTGGTAGTCGCGCAGGATCCGACGCAGATGGGCCTGACTCCAGATAAGGGTGCGGTACAGGAGCTCGCGGCGGCATCCCCCGATCCAGCGTTCGGCGATCGCGTTGCCCCGCATCGTCAACTACGCCTGATCCGCAGGATCGGTACCGCTGGGTGCGGGTGACCCACCCGTTCCACCCGCTGGCCGGCCGCGACTTCGAGTTCGTCGCGCACCGGCAGAACTGGGGTGAGGACCGGGTCCACCTGCATGACGAGAACGGGCAGCTGTTCTCGCTGCCAGCAGCGTGGACTGACGTGGTGGCGGCGGACCCGTTGGTGGTGGTCGCGGCCGGCCGGTGCGCGTTCACCACCGATGGCCTGCTGGCTGTCGCGGACCTGGTGGACCGTTTCCGCGCGCGGCGCGACGGCGAGCGGGATGTAAAGAAGATTATGCTGTGAATGTCAAGCGGATTATGCCGTTGCGGCTCGCTTCCCGGGTGATCAGGGCCGCTGCTGTCAACGTGCTTGCGCTCTTCAGGCTGGCACATGCCGCGACACGCTGCTCAGCATGCAAGGCTTGGGTCTCAGTGTTCGGCAGAATCATCCTTACAGTCATTGGAGTGAGGAGGCGGCATGGCCAGGTGGCGGGGCGGACCAGATCCCAAGGAGGCCGCGCTGGCCGGGGCGCGCTGCCTGAACCCGCACCCGGAGCAGGTGACGGATACGGAATTCCTGTCCAGCGACTTTTTCGACGCCCGCGACGCGGTGCAGGTCAAGTACGAGATGGTGCGCAAGGTCAAGGCCGGCGGCGCCCCGGTCACCGAGGCCGCGGCGGCGTTCGGGTACTCCCGGCCGGCGTACTACGCCGCGGCCGCGGCGCTGGAGTCCTCCGGGCTGGAGGGACTGGTGCCGGTCCGGCCCGGGCCGCGCGGCGGGCACAAGCTCACCGAGCAGATCCTCAGCTGGGCCGAGGAGCGACTGGCCGCCGACCCCAGCCTGCGCCCGGCACAGCTAGCGGCCCCGATCGAGCAAGCCTTCGGCGTGCACGTGCACCCCCGCACGGTTGAGAAAGCGCTGGCCCGCCGCCGGGAGCGGCACTCCAAAAGCCGCTGACCTGCCCGCCCGCGAGGAAGGAAAGGAGGAGCACCCGTCCCTGTCCCTGCTCACCTCACCTGGCCACGCGGCTGCTGAACCGGGCGATCACCCGGATGCCGGCCAGGTCACCGTCCCCGGTGGCGGGCTGGATGCCCGCTACGAGCAACTGCGTCATGCCGCCCTGCACGCACGCGCGCAGGCGTTCCCGCTCGGGTTCGGCGTGCTGACCGGCAAGGGCGTCACCGCCTGGCAGCGTGCCTGGCCAGCCTGGCCGTCCCGCAGGCAGCGCCGCCCGGCTCACCCGCCCGCGCTCCCGGCCCCGGTGGCCGCCGAACTCATCAGCGCCCTGGCGGCCGTCGCGCTCGCCGCATTCGTCAGCGGCGCGCCCCCGTGACCGCTCATCCCTGAAGGAGGCCACATGCTCCCCGATACCGCGGTGTCGAAGGTGACCGCCGCCCACCTGTCCCGGCGGGCGCTGCTCTACATCCGGCAGTCCAGCCTCCAGCAGGTCATCCACAACACCGAGTCGGCGATCCGCCAGTACGACCTGCGCGGCAAGGCGACCGCGCTGGGCTGGGACGCCAGCCAGGTCACCGTGATCGACATCGACCAGGGCCAGTCCGGCGCCTCGGCCGCGGACCGGGAAGGGTTCCAGCAGATGGCCGCCGAGGTGTCGCTGGGCCGGGCCGGGATCGTGCTCGGCCTGGAATGCTCCCGGCTGGCCCGCAACAACGCCGACTGGCATCAGCTCCTGGGTGCGCCACGAGGCGCTGTGTATTCGTGTGGAGATGTGAGGGCTCCACCGCTGGGCCGTCGCAGCGGCCTGGTGAAGCTGGAGGCAGCCTGATCCGGGGATCGCCGGGGAGGGCGGGAGCAGCCTCGACAACGTCGGGACGGGCCGGTACTGCCAGACGGCCCGGGTCCGGCTAGCAAGGTCAGAAGGCGTAACGCGAGTGAATCAGTGGTTGAAGCCCCGTAACGGTGCCTCCGGCTCCAATCTGGCGGATATGGGCCGGGATGCAGTACGTGACCTGGTTCGAGGAGACGGGTCAACTCCGGAGCCGGTTCTAGCAGACGGTGAGGAGGCCGCGCTGAAAGCCTGCGGCGTAGGCGCGGCGATGCTGCCGGGGTATAGCTGGACGCCGACCTGGCCAAACGATGCACGGTGAACGTGGGAACCGTTCGCGGCCGCCCTTCCCGCCAGGCCTCCAGCCCGGCGGCGGGCAGGCCCGATGCCAGCTGATGGCCGCGGACGGGACGGAGGCCTCGTAGTAGTCCGGGCGCGTGAGAGACGCGTGCATGGCGAAGGAGGCCAGCAAGTCAGGCAGGGAGGATGCTGGAATGCCAGGAGCCGCGCCGGTGAATACCGGTGATCCGGAGCTGGAGTACGCCTTCTATCTGGCGGAGCGCCGGGTACTGGAGATCCAGGCCAAGCTGCACCGCTGGGCCCGCGATGATCCTCATCGCCGGTTCGGCGACCTGTTCAACCTCGTTGCCGACCCCGCGTTCCTGCTGGTGGCATGGGACCGGGTGCGGGGCAACAAGGGCGCGAAAACCGCCGGGGTGGATGGCCACACGGCCGCATCCATTCAGGCGCGGGGCGTGGAGGAGTTCCTCGGCGCGCTGCGGGACTCGCTGAAGGACCGCAGTTTCTGCCCGCTGCCGTCGCGGGAACGACTGATCCCGAAACCGGGCACGGCCAAGCGCCGCCGCCTGGGGATCAGCACGATCCGCGACCGGGTGGTCCAGGCGTCCTTGAAGCTGGTGCTGGAGCCGATCTTCGAGGCGGATTTCCTCCCGTGCTCCTACGGGTTCCGCCCCGGACACCGGGTCCACGACGCGGTGGCCGAGGTGCGGCACCTGGCGTCCCACTCCTACGAGTGGATCGTCGAGGGGCGACATCCGGGCCTGCTTCGACGAAATCTCGCATGCCGCCCTTCAAGACCGGGTGCGCGCGAGAATCGCGGACAAACGCGTCCTGGCGCTGGTGAAGGCGTTCTTGAAGGCGGGCATCCTCACCGAGGACGGCACGCTGAAAGACACCGACACCGGTACTCCACAGGGTTCGATCCTGTCGCCGTTGCTCAGCAACGTCGCCCTGTCGGTGCTGGACGAGCACTTCGCCCGGGCGCCGGGAGGCCCGGCGTCTGCCCCCTGGGAACGCGCCAAGCGCCGCCGTCAGGGCCTGCCGAACTGCCGTTTGGTCCGGTTCGCCGACGACTGGACGATCATGGTCGCGGGCACCAGGGACGACGCGCTGGCCCTCCGCGAGGAGGCCGCGCAGGTGCTGGCCCGGATCGGGCTGCACCTGTCGGAGGAAAAGACCCTGATCACGCACATCGGCGAGGGCCTGGATTTCCTGGGGTGGCGCATCCAGCGTCACCGCAAGCGGGGCACGAACCGGCACTACGTCTACACCTACCCGTCCAGGAAGGCGCTGCGCGCCGCCATGGCGAAGGTCAAGACGTGGTGCCGTCAGGTTGACACGAACCAGCCGCTGGACGTCCTCTTGGCGCAGCTCAACCCGCTGCTACGGGGTTGGACGGCGTTCTTCCGCCCCGGGGTGTCGAGCAAAACCTTCCAGTACCTGAGCGCCTACGTCTGGCGGCGGGTAGCTGGCTGGATACGCCGCAAGCATCCCGGAATCTCGCGGAAGGAGTTCCGCCGCCGCTACTGCGGCGGCGGATGGCAGCCCAGGGGCCAGGAACTGGTGTTGTTCAACGCCGGGCTGGTCACTACCACCCGGTATCGCTACCGGGGATCGGTGATCCCATCACCCTGGCCGCTGGCCTCGGCATGAGGAGCAGGCACGAACCCTGATGGGATTTTGCGGAGAGCCCGTTGCGGGGACGACTCGCACGGCGGGTTCGGGAGTGCGGTCCGGGGAAACGGGCTGGCCGAAAGGCTAGCACCGCGCCCCGGGCCGACCTCACAGATCTGCGCCATGACCGGCACCCTGATCTGCGACGAAGACGGCCTTTATGACCCGCGCGCTTTTAATGACCGCCTGGTCTTGGGCATGAAAGGGCAGATCAGCGAGGCAGAATTGCATTTCATCCGGGCCCGGCTGCGTGGCGGGCAGCTATCCAAGGCTCGCCGCGGCGAGCTGATCCTCCCGCTGCCGGTCGGGTTGATCTACGACGCCGCAGGGCACGTCATCCTCGACCCCGACACCGCCATCCAGGGCGCGCTGCGGCACCTGTTCGCCACGTTCGAGGCCACCGGGTCGGCCACCGCTGTGGTGAAGGCGTTCAACGCCGCCGGGCTGTCCTTCCCCCTGGCGCCATCTGAAAGGCCCCCGCAAGGGCGAGGTTGACTGGAAACCATTGCAGCATCACACCGTGTTGCGGGTGCTGCACAATCCCCGCTACGCAGGCTGCTTCACCTACGGCCGGCACAGCTACCACCACAATCCCAGCGGGAAAGCAGGCAAGAAACTGCTGCCCCGCGACCAGTGGACCTCGTTCATCCCCGGAGCCACCCCGGATACATCACCGTGGACCAGTACAACGCCCACATCGCCAAGCTGGCCACTAACGCCGCCGCGCACGGCCGCGACCGCGCCGCCGGGCCAGCCCGCGAAGGCCCAGCGCTGTTGCAGGGCATCATCGTCTGCGGCCGCTGCGGCAACCGGATAACCGTCCGCTACCACCAGCGCGGCGGACGAGAGCTGCCCACCTACGTCTGCCAGCGCGACGGCATCGAAAACGGGCGGCGGATCTGCGCCACCATCCCCGGCCACACCCTCGACCAGCTCATCGGGCAGCTGCTCATCGACACCCTCACCCCACTGGCCGCCGAAGCCGCCCTCCAGGTCTCCGCCGAACTCGAACAGCGAGCCACTGACGCCGACAAGCTGCGCGCCGCCCACGTCGAGCGCACCCGCTACCACGCCGACCTCGCCCGCCGCCGCTACCTCACCGTCGACCCCGCCAACCGGCTCGTCGCCAGCACCCTCGAAGCCGGCTGGAACACCGCCCTGCGGGCACTCAACAACGCGCAAGAAGCCTATGACCAGGCCCGCAAGCAGCACACCGGGCAGCTCACCGACACCCAGAAGGCCCGGATCGGCCAGCTCGTCACCGACCTGCCCGGCATCTGGCACGACCCGGCCACCCCCGCCCGCGAACGCAAACGCATCGCCCGGCTGCTGCTCACCGACGTCACCGTGACCAGAACCAGCGACACCATCACCGCGCACGCCCGACTGGCCGGCGGCCAGCACCACACCCTCACCCTGCCGATACCCAAACGGGCCTGGGAACTACGGCAGACTCCGCCCGCCGTCGTCGCCGAGATCGATCGGCTCCTCGACCACTACACCTGCGCCCAGATCGCCGAGATCCTCAACGACCGCCGCCTGACCAGCGGCGAACGCCGCCCCTTCCGCCCCGTCACCATCCAGCGCATCGCCCGCGACTACCATCTGCGCTCACGGCACGACAGGCTCCGCGACGCGGGCCTGCTCACCCTCACCGAAATGGCGACAGCGCTCGACGTCGCCAAAGTCACCGTCAAGGCCTGGGGTGCGCGCCAATTTTGTAGGTAGCTGAGGTTAGCCTGCGGCGGTCTGAGTGTGTCCGCGCTCGCAGATGGCTGGTATGGCGGTGGTGGTCTGGTTGTGGGGCTGCTGCCAGATCTGTTCCCAGCGGTTGCTGGCTTGCTGGCAGCGGAGGGTGGCGATGCTGGTGGCGCCGGGGATGGTCCATCTCATGCCGGATAGTTTGAGCCGCTGCCCGATGACGGCTTTGCAGCCGGCTTCGACCATGCCGGAGCCGACGAACATGCCGAGGGAGCGGAAGTGCTTGTAGCGCATCCGGTGGGCGTTGGTTTCGAAGTAGCCCAGGGCCTTGTCGCGTTCGCGGGCGAGAGAGCCGGTGAATTTGAGATCGTGGCCGGCGGCCAGCAGCGCTGGGATGTCGCCGGTGTCGAGTTCGGCCAGGCGCTGGGCGAGCCAGTCTGGGTGGCTGCCGCGGAGCAGCCGGGCGGCGAGAGTGGCAAGGTCGTGGACGTGCTCGCGGGCGTGGTAGAGGTCCACGATCTGTGTTGCTGCCGGGAACAGCTCGTCGGCGAGGTTCCAAATCCACACCGCGCCGTCCCCGGGCATGACGAGCTGGCGGATGTGCTCGCAGCCGCGCCGCCGGGCCTCGGCGTCCACGAGCTGCCCGAATCGCTCGGCGGGTTCGAAGGTGGCCAGGTAGGAGGAGGAGCGTGGGTCGCGGACGGGCCAGCCGTCGTCATCGGTGGTGGTCTGGGTGAACAGGCAGGCCAGCTTGACCTCCCGGGTGCGGGCCTTGCCGTCGTCCGCTTTCCCGGCCCGGCCCTCGGTTTCCGAAGCCACCACCGGGACGCCGGTGCCGTCAACAGCGATGTAGAGCATGTCCGGAACCGGCGCTGGCGGCAGGGGGATCACTTGGCGGGAGCAGATCGCGTCGGTGGCAGCGCCGATCGCCGCGGTGGCGGCGGTGCCGGTGGCTTCGGCGGACCGTTCGGTGCGCTTGATGGTCAGGCCGATGCCAGCCAGCTCCGCAAGCAGGCCGGCGGCCTTGGCGAACGGGACCGCGGCCGCGGCCCGGGCGGTCATCTTGGCCAGGCCGGGCGACATCGAGGCCCGCTCGACGCCAAGTTCGGTATCCCGGGGAATCACGCCATGACCGCAGCCGGGGCAGTGGTAATACGCGCGGCGCACCTGGACCGGGCCGAGCACGGTGTCGATCGTCTTGGCCCGGTAGGACACGAACCGTGCCTGGTGGCCGGCCCCGCAGCCGGCCTGGGGGCCACGGTAGCCGGTGTCAGCGGCCAGCAGCCGCTCCAGCAGGCCGCAGCCAAGCTGGGTCATCGCGGTGCGGATGGCCAGCTCCACCGCTTCCAGGCCGCCCCCGCCAGCCCCGCCCAGCGAGCGCGCCGCCAGGGCGGCCAGCCGCTCTACCTCGGCGGCGGCCTCCGCCGCGAACGCCTCGGCGAGCCGGGCGCAGAGCCCCTTTTTTCGCCCCCCGGGCCGGGCGCAGGCTCCGCAGCGGAGGGCAGGAGCGGCCTTGCCTCGCAGATCTCCTCATTCACCTCGGTCACCTGTCCCACCAGCGCCCGGAACCGCTCATACTCAGCGACCTCCCGCCTGATCTTGTCCAGCTCCGGGCCCGGCCTCAGATGCCGGGTCACCGTCCGCCCGCTCGCTGACCGGCTCAGGTTGTACTGCGGGCCATGCCCTGGATGCCCCGGCTGCGCGCAGGCGCAGTTCGGCCGCCCGCACTTGCGGCGGACTTCGTTCAGCGAGCCCCGCCGGAAGTCACCGACCTGGCTGAGCTGCTCATACAGCTCCGCTCGCCGGAGCTCAAGCCCCACGAGATCTTCCGGCAGGTCCGGCATAGCTCCTGTCTAGTGGGCAGCGCTATAACGATAAAGGCCAGGTGCTCTATGACCCGCCCGGCCCCAACCCACCGGCCCCGCACTACGGGCGCCCACGCCTAGCAGACCGCAGACCAGCGCAGACAACCTGAAACCGCTCAACCGGCCCGAAGAGGTGCAGTATGCAACCCAAGGTTTCGCCCGCGGCGACCTGACTGGAGTCTTGATAATCCGCGTGCCGTTCCCGTCGAATGCTGCCGTGAACTTGCTGTCCCGGTCGCGGAGAACTTGAAGCGGCAGGCGCGCTCGCCGAGTTCCATGAGCAGGTTACGGGCCTGCTGGGCAGTCCAGGCACCGGTCGGGTGCGCGGTGACGCCCAGGATGTGCACGGTCCGGGTCTGAATCTCGATCGCGAACAAGACGTACAAGCGCTGGAGGACGACTGTGTCAACGTGCAGGAAATCGCAAGCCAGGATCCCGGACGCCTCTGGGCGGCCAGGAACTGCCGCCAGGTCGGCGATGCGCGGCGCGGCGCGGGCCTGGGCCCGGCGGCGGCCAAGGTCCGGCGGATCGTCCCTTCCCCGATCGTATGACCGAGGCCGATGAGCTCGCCCTGGATGCGGCGGTAGCCCCAGCGCGGGTTCTGCCGGGCCAGCTGCTCTACGAGCTTCCGCACCTCGTCCCGGACCGGCGGGCGTCCCGGCGCGTTGGGGTAGGTCCATTTGTTCTTGACCAGCCGCCGGTGCCAGGCCAGGAGGGTACCCGGGGTCACGATCCGGTGCAGCCGAAGGTGCCTGGGCAGCAGCCGCGCCAGGGCGGTAATCACCGCGCGGTCAGCCCAGTCCGGTTTCTGACGGGTGACCTGGCGGCGCAGGACCGCGACCTCGTGCCGCAGTACCAAGATCTCCACGTCCTTCGAGGTGCCGCTTCGCGCGAGCAGCGCCAGCCAGCCGAACAACCGGATCATGAGCAGATAGGCGAGGCGAATGAGCACGATCGCTGAGGATAGAAGCCCAGGTCAGATGCTCTGCACGAGTTCTGGCACGCCACAGGCTAGCCGACGCCCGGACATGCGGATGAGCGAGCATCCGCTTAGGCAGCTTTGCGGTGTCCAACTCATCTGGGCCTACTGTCGTGCGGGCGGCGCCTGGCTGACCATTCCTTGAGGGCGGCGGGACGTTCTCCTTGAGCCAGCGCTTAAGCCCCCGGAACGCGGCGGGTAATCCGTTTGTTCTGTCCGTGACCGCGAATGGCGAGATGGAAAGCTCATTGCGGGTCGTCGGCGTGCCGGGTGGCATCGGCTGCGGCTTGTTCGGCTGCGTCGGCGCCGAAACCGACTCCGATGGCCTGGTCGTCGCGACGCTGTTCAGCGTGGACGATGTCTGCCAGCACCTTGCGGTCGGCGCCGGTGGGTTCACCGCCCAGGGGCAGTGCCCGCGGATAAAGCGACCGGGCCAGCACCGGGTTGAGTTCCGCGGCGTACATGCTGATCTTGGCCAGGAGCAGCAGGAACACCACGATGCCGATGACCGAGCCGAACGCACCGTAGGTGGCTGAGGCGTTCTTGAGCTGATGGGCCACCAGACCGGTGCCAACGGTGATCAGCGCCGTGAATCCGACCGCGCCGACGATCGCACCGGGCAGCAGGCTGCGCGCGGGCACCGCCTTGGCGGTCAGGACGGCGAAGCTGGCGAAGTACAGCCCGGCGTTGACGAGCAGCAGGCCGATCAGGATCGACAACCGGATGGCGTAGCTCGACGTGCCGGCGGTGGCGTAGCCAGTGACAAAGGCGTTGAGCACGAACGCGGCGCCGATCGTGAACAGGCCGGCCAGGCTACGGCCGAGCCGGGGCAGGAAGCCGGTGCGCTGGACCTGGGGGATGTTCCATACCGTGGCCATCGCCTGCTGCGCCGTCTGGGTCACGCCCTGCGCGCCGTAGAGCAGGCCGATCAGGCCGACCACCAGGCCCAGCGCGCTGCCGGGCAAGACGCTGCGGCTGGCGGGATTGAAGCTCGAGCCCACCACGGGGAACTCGTGCAGCGTGCTGACGATGCCGGAGCCGATCGACCGCTGGCCAATGAAGCCGAACAATGTAACCACGACGAGCAGCAGCGGGAAGATTGCGGTAAACCCGTACCAGGCCAGGCCGACGACCAGCAGGTTGGCGTTATCGTCGCCGAACTTCTTCACCACTGCGTAAGGCACACCAGCCCAGCGGGCCCGGCGCTGCCAGCCATCCAGCGCTCCCGCGACCCTCTGCAGGACGCCGACAGGGTTCACGGGACCGTCGCGCTGGTCGCGGAGGCTCGCTGCCCCAGCATGACCGTCTTCTTCCATCTTTCCGGCCGGGCAAACACATACGGGCGCGTGCGGACACGCTCGCTCTCGGACTCGGCCTGAGGCCGGATCGGCTGCACATGCACCGATGCTTATGAGGCTGGCCAGTCTGGGACCGGCATCAGGCGCCGGCTTGCACGCATGTCTACTGTCTACTTACGCTAGACGACCTGGACCTGGACCTGCTGGCAGAAGCCGGGCAAGCGCAGGAACGGCTCCTCGAGGCGGAACACGATGCCGAGGTTGCCAGAGCTGAGTTTCACCGCGCGGTACGCCGCCTGCATCTGAGCGGCGCGTCACTGCGCGAACTCGCTGCAGCCCTGCACCTCAGCCACCAGCGGGTGCACCAGATCGGCAGGTCTGCCGGCGGGGCGCGCCGATGGGGAACGCTCGGCCGGCAGCCCCCGCAGCTAGCCTGCTCGTTCTGCGGGCGACTGCAGCGAAAGACACGGAAGCTCGTCGCCGGGCCCGGTGTCTACATCCGCGAGAAGTGCGTCGAGACAGCTGACGCGGTCATCAGCTCCGGGCAGGCCGCCGAAACCGCGCTAGGTCCGCTGCAGCCCGTTCCCGAAGACGGGACCCGACAGCGGTGCAGCCTCTGCGGCAAGAACCGCCGCCACGTCACCGGCCTTGCCACCACCCTCGACAACCCCGCCGGCAAGCTCGCCCGCGATACCGCCATCTGCGCCGCGTGCCTGGGCCTATGCAAGGAGATCCACGCCGAGCAACTGGCCTGGCCGAACGGCATAGCTGACACTGTGGGGGCCGGGTGTGAAGCCGGACCCCTTTCCTGCTCGGCCCGGTGAGCTTAGCTTCCGGGTGACGTACGAGCTCGGAAAGGAGGCCGGCCATGTCTGTTTACGTCGGAATCGACGTGCGCCGCAAGCGCTCCCAGGTGGCGGTCATCGACGCCAAAGGCGAGGTGCTCGCCAACCGCAACGTGCCCAGCGGGGCAGAGCCGATCTTGAAGGTGATCGGCGGCTTGCCGCCGGGGGACCCGGCCGCGTTCGAGGCCGCCTACGGCGCCAGCTGGCTGGTGGAACTGCTGGAGGATTACGGGTTTGACCCGCACCTGGCGCGCCCGTCGCGGTGCACGGCGATCGCCTCGGCCCGGTTGAAGAACGGCAAGGGCCGGCGCGGCGATCTTGGCCCGGCTGCTGCGGGCGGGCCTGCTGCCGGAGGCGTGGATCGCCCCGCCCGCGATCTGGCAGCTGCGGGCGCTGCTGCGGCGCCGGGTGGCGCTGGCGCGGCTGCGGACCCGGCTGCCCGGCCGGATCCATGCCATCGTGGCCGGCTACGGGTATGACCGGCCGGCCGGCGAGTGCTGGAGCGGCCCGGGCCGCGGCTGGCTGGCCTCGCTCCAGCTGCCCGCGGTGTCCCGCGAGCTGGCGGAGGACGACCTGGGCCTGACCGGCGCGCTCCAAGGCCGGATCGACCGGCTGGAGCCGGAGATCCGCCAGCGGGCCCGGCCCGGGCCCCCGCGTCAAGGTGCTCGCCCAGCTGCCGGGCATCGGCCCGTTCACCGCGCTGGTCATCCTCGCCGAGGTCGGCGACATCAGCCGGTTCGCCTCGGCGCGCAAGCTGGCGTCGTGGGCCGGGCTGACCCCGACGGTCCGCGGCAGCGACCGGGGCCGCCTGCTACGGGCACATCTGGAAAAGAAGGGTCGGTGTGGCTGCGCTGGGTGCTGTGTGAGGCGGCCCGGACCGCCAAGCGGCGCCCGGAGTTCGCCGCCACTTTCCAGCGCATCGCGCAACGGCGCGGGAAGAAGATCGCCACCACCGCCATCGCCCGCAAACTGATCACCCGCGCCTGGCGCCTGCTCACCGACGCCGGGCACGCCGCAGCCCCGCAACCCGCCGCGCCCCAGACAGCGGCGCGGTGACAGACCCCGGAGGGGTCGCATGGCCCCGGGTGAGCTCGCCGAACATCCTCGCCGGCCCCGCCGCGCTCGAATATCTGACTGAGCAGCCCGGTCCCCGGAACACACGGTCATGGTCCCCGCCCAGGCGGGCGGCCGAATGGGTGGATGTGAGACCACTCCGCCCCACTCGCGCACCGACCCCCGGGAAGCCAGCACCCCCGTCCACGGCAAGCCACAACCCAGCGGGCTTTCCTCGCTCGCGATCATCGGCCGCCGCTCGCCGGCGTCAAGCTCGTTCGTCCTCGCCCGCGCCCTGACAGGCGCGCCGGCTGCGGGCGCTCCAGCTTGACCCGCGGCCGCGCAGCGGCACCAAACCAGCAGCTACGAGGAAACCCAGCACAACAGCCAACCCGGCGATTACCAGGTCACCGGGCCAGGACAGCACGCGCTCTTTGACAGCGAAGGCCCCCATGGGCGGACGTTCTGATTCCCTATGGAGGATTGTTTGTCAAGGGGTCAGCTTGACGGGCCGCCGGTGACGGGGTGGAGTGGTGCCGCGGGGGAGGCTGCCCCGTTCGTTTGTCCTTCGAGGACTTTCTGGGGGGCCTTCCCCGTCTTCTTGCTGCGCCGGCGGGCGCGGATCTCGGGGGGCACGATCCAGCGCCCGGCGATGATTGCCTTAGCCTGGTCCGGGGTGACGGGCTGGTCGTTGGTGTCGCAGATGACGTAGGGCGTGCCGCGGCGCATGACGGTCCAGGCTCGCTCAGCGAGGCAGGCGGCGACCACGCAGAGCGCGCCGAGGTGGTCTTTGCCGCGTTCGGTCATCTGCAGGTAGTAGATGCGGGCGAGCTGGGGGTCTTGCTTGCGGGCGGTGTCGGCGGCGCGGACCAGGGTGGTGCGTAGCAGCGAGGAGCCGGCCTTGGACATGGGCTGGCCTTTGCGGTCGGTTTCCCCGGTCTCGGAGGCCTTGGGAGTCAGGCCGGTAAAGGAGCGGAAACGCTTGCCGTTGCCGAACCGGGCCGGATCGCCCATGCACGCGGTCAGCGCGGGCCCGCCGACCTCGGCCAGCCCGGGCAGCGACCGGGCGAGCCCGTCCGGGTCCACGGCCTGGTAGCGGGCTTCGCGCTCGGCGGCGTGGGCGGCGAGCTCGGCCTGGGTGGCGCGCAGCAGGCGCACTTCGGTCGCAACCTCGGCGGCCAGGCCGGCGAAGTCGACGGCGGGGTGGCCGTCGTAGAGCGCGAGCGACGCCTGGGCGGCCTCCAGCCACTGGCTGGCGCGCTCGGCGCCCTGATGGTGGTGCGAGGCCTTGGTGATCAGCGCGGTGAGCCGTGTCATGCCCAGCCTGGTCAGGGCATTCGGGTCTGCGTAGCGTTCGAGGACGGCCAGGTCGGCGGCGCCGAGCCCGCTGGTCAGCGGGCTCATGGGCAGCAGCTGGCGGGCCAGGTCCTTAATCCGGCGCTTGTGGTCGGCGCCGGCCTGAGTGAGCCGGTCTGTGGCGCGCACCCGGCGGTCCAGCGCGGCCCGCTCGGCGCCGGGCAGGACCAGCGGGCGCAGCCCGGCCGGGTCGAACAAGGGCAGCCGGGCCAGGGTGTCGGCGTCAATGCCGTTGCTCTTGGCATGCCGGGACAGGAACCGGCGCAGGTCGGCTGCCTTCTGCGACGACACACGGAACACGCGGTGCCCGCGGGACCGGTTGCGGGTGCTGCTGGTGATTGCCCGGCCCGGCGGCCGGGATGATGTGCCGTTCCGGTCGGTGGCCAGCGGGCTGGTCCGGGGCGGGGCGGGGCGGATGGAGGGCCTGGATCTGGATGTGCTGCGCCCGGCCACCTTCAAGCGGCTGTCGCAGGTGCTGGAGGCCGCGTATGCGGCGGGCCGGCCGTATCACGTGGTGCACTTCGACGGCCACGGCACCTGGCTCGACCCGGCCGGCCTCGGCCCCCAGGCGGGCGAGGACGGTTCAGGTGGCGGAGGAGCAGGCGGTGGGATCGGACTGTCGCCGCTGATGTACGGGGTGTCGGTGGCTGGACCAGTGCGCCCCCGGCCAGCACGGGTACCTGCTGTTCGAGGACCCGGGCAGCCAGGAGAACCAGCAGCTGGTGGACGGGCCGGCGCTGGGGCGGCTGCTGACCGGGACCGGGGTGCCGGTGCTGGTGCTGAACGCCTGCCGGTCCGGCTACACCGAGGCGCCCGGCCCGCCTGCCAATACGCCCGGGCCAGTCCCGGGCGGTACCGGGACGGGCCTGGCTGCGGGCGACGAGGACGGGCTGACTGAGGATGTGCATGCGCGGATCCGGGCGTATGGGTCGCTGGCCGCCGAGATCGCCGACATCGGGGTGCCGGGTGTGGTGGCGATGCGCTACAACGTCTACGTCGTGACCGCGGCGCAGTTCGTGGCCGACCTGTACGCGCACCTGCTCGCCGGGCGCTCCCTGGGTCAGGCCGCGACCGCCGCCCGGCAGGCGCTGGCCGCCGACCCGGTCCGCCAGATCGGCGCGATCCCGGTCTCGCTGCAGGACTGGGCCGTCCCGGTCGTCTACGAGGCCGCGCCGCTGATGCTGCTCCGTCCGGAGCAGCATGATGCACCGCTGATTAAACTCATCCCCATCGAAAGCCAGGCGGATGGCGGTGGCAAGGCACGGTCGGGTGGGGTGCCGCGCCCGCCGGATGCGGGGTTCTTCGGCCGGGACGAGACGCTGCTGGCGCTGGACCGCGCCTTCGACACCCAGCATGTTGTGCTGCTGCACGCCTTCGCCGGGGCGGGTAAATCATCGACAGCGGCGGAGTTCGCCCGCTGGTACCAGGTCACCGGCGGCCTGGACCTTCCCGGGCACCCGGAGTGGCCCGGCGCGGTGCTGTGGTCGTCGTTTGAGCATCACCTGACCGCCGACCGGTTGGTCGGCACCGCCGGGGACTTGTTCGCCTCGCTGATCGAGGCTAGTGGCGTTCAGTGGGCGGCGGTGACCGACCCGGCCGAGCGCCGGGACCAGGTGTTTCAGGTCCTGGCGCAGCTGCCGGTGCTGTGGATATGGGACAACGTCGAGCCGGTCACTGGGTTCCCGGCCGGAACCCCCAGCGGCTGGACGCGGGCCGAGCAGGACGACCTCGTGGACTTGCTGCGTGACCTGGCCCAAAACACCCGGTGCAAGGTGCTGCTCACCTCCCGCCGTGACGAGCACGACTGGCTCGGCGACCTGCCCGCCCGGGTCCAGCTCCCGCCGATGCCGCTGCGTGAGAGCCTGCAGCTCGCGGCCGCGCTCGCTGCACGCCATAGCCAGAACCTAGCGGGGGCGGACTGGCGGCCGCTGCTGCGGTATGCGGCCGGGAACCCGCTTACCATCACCGTCCTCGTCGGCCAGGCCCTCCGCGACAATCTCACCACCAATGAGGCCATCGAAGACTTCGTGACCCAGCTGCGGGCTGGGGAAGCCCAGCTCGAGGCGGGGGAGGATGCCGCGCTGGGCCGCACCCGGTCGCTGGCCGCCTCGCTGAGCTACGGCTTCGCCCAGGGCTTCACCGATGCCGAGCGGGCCCAGCTGGCGGTGCTGCACCTGTTCCGCGACACCGCCGACGTCGACGCTCTGCGCTATATGGGCAACCCGGATATCGCCGGGGTGGATACGGTGCCGGAGCTGGCCGGGCTGGACCGCGACACTGGGATCGCGCTGCTGGACCGGGCCGTCGGCATCGGCCTGCTGGAATCCCTCGGCGCCGGGTCCGGCTACTACCGGATCGACCCCGCCCTGCCCTGGTATTTCACCGCCCTTTATGCCACTAGTGCCGCATCAGGCAACGTTTGCCCGGTGGCGGAGCAGCTAGCTGTGGGCGCCAGTGTGGGTCGCGGGGATGCGGACCTGTGTCTCGCGGTGAGTTTCAGCCGACGCAGAACTCGTTGCCTTCCGGGTCGTGCATGAGCGCGAAGTAGGTCGGGTCCTTCGGGTCGTCGTGCCGGGTTCGGTGCTGCACGCTGGCGCCCAGCCCGGTCAGTTCGGCGACCTTCGCCTCGACGATCTCGATCCGCCGCTGCATGGGCAGCGCGTTATCGCGGCCGGTGGGGTAGAGGTCGAGATGGAGCCGGTTCTTCCCGGCCTTCGCCTCGGGCACCTGCTGAAACCAGATCGGCGGGCGCAGGCCGTCTGGGTCGAAGAGCCGGTCGTCGAAGGCTGCGTCCTCCCCCAGCCGGGCGTGGTAGAGCGCGTGCCAGGCCGTCGCTGGCGCCGTCGGCGGCACCGGCTGATAGCCCAGCGCTTGCGCCCAGAATCGCGCCAGCGCAGCGGGGTCATTCGCGTCGATGGTCAACTGCCAGAACACCATGTCCTGACGCTAGACCCGGCCGCTGACATCGGGCGGCTAGCGCCGTAGCAGGTCACGGTTGCCCCGCCGGCTGGACTGGTGCGGGACTTCTGCTGCCGGGTGCTGATCGCCGAGACTGGGCCGGTGAGCGAACGTGTGCGGGTGCGTGAGATCGATGATGACGAGGGCCGTCGGCTGGTGCGGATCGTGCGCCGGGGCAGCGGGTCGGTGGTGACCTGGCGGCGAGCGCAGATGGTGCTGCTGTCGGCGCAGGGGATGAATGTGGCCGCGATCGCAAGGGTCGCGTTCACCAGCGAGGACCGGGTCCGCGATGTGATCCGCAACTTCAACGCCGACGGGTTCGATTCCCTCTACCCGAGATACCGCGGCGGCCGGGCGCCGAAGTTCACCCTGGGCCAGCGGCGGGAGGCCAAGAAGATCGCCAAGTCCCGGCCTGCCGATTATGACCTGCCGTTCTCCACCTGGAGCCTGGCCAAGCTGGCGGACTTCCTGGTCGCTGAGGGCGTGGTCGACGATATCTCTCACGAGGGCCTGCGCGCCCTGCTGCGCGAGGAGGGCGTCACCTTCCAGCGGTTAAAGACCTGGAAGGCCTCCAAAGACCCGCGCTACCAGGCCAAGAAGGCCCGGGTCGAGCACCTGTACGCCATCGCCGACCGCGACGTGGCCCCAGGCCCGGGCGACCCGCAGGTGGTGATCTGCGTGGATGAGTTCGGGCCGCTCGGCCTTCAGCCACGGCCCGGCCGGCACTGGGCGCCGATCAGCGGCAAGGGCAAGGAACCCGGCCGCGCACCCCGGCGCCGGCTGCGCGCCACCTACACCCGCGCCCAGGGCGTGCGGCACCTGTTCGCCGCCTACGACCTGGGCGAAGACAAACTCTACGGGCACATCAAGCCACGCAAAACCCGGGCCCGGTTCCTGGAATTCTGCCGCTACCTGCGCTCCCTTTACCCGCCGCAAGTGCGGATCGCGATCATCTGCGACAACTTCTCACCCCACCTGACCACCCGCAAAGACAAGCGCGTCGGCCAGTGGGCAGCCGCGAATAATGCCGAGATCGCCTACACCCCGACCAACGCCTCTTGGCTGAACCGCATCGAGGCCCAGTTCACCGCGCTGCGGTACTTCGCGCTCGATGGCACCGACCACGCCAGCCACCACGAGCAGGCCAGCATGATCCGCCGCTACATCATCTGGCGCAACAACCACGCCTACGACGAACGACTACGGCGCATCATCGACCGGGCAAACGTAGCTTGATGCGGCACTAGTTACGGCCTGCCAGAAGCCCCCGCCGCCCAGCGGGCCACCCGCGCCTACACCAAAGCCATCGGCGCGCTCGGCGACTACTACCTCGACCAAGCTGAAGCGGGCCGCGAAAACCAGGTCGTCCCAGTACTGGGAGCGGAGGAAGCCAACCTGCGCCACGCCCTCGACCTGGCCCGCACCACCGGGTTGTGGCGCGCCGCGGTCGGTTGCCTGCAGGGCCTGCGCGTCCTTTATGAGCGGACCGGGCGGGACGGTGAATGGGCCCGGCTGGTCGCCGCGGTCACCCCCGACGTCACCGACCCCGCCACTGGTGGGCCGCTGCCCGGCCGCGAAGAGCAGTGGAGTGTCGTCACCGGCTACCAGGTACGGCTCGCATGGCAGGCGCGGGACTGGCCTGCCGCCGCCACCCTCCAAACCGCCAGGATCGCGTGGTTCCGGGACCGGGCCGCCGCCGCGCTGGCCGCCCCTCCCGCCAGCCTTTCCCCATTCCAGCGCAGCGAGATCCGCAACCTCAGCGAGGCTCTCAACGAGCTCGGGGTCATCCTCCGCCACCGGGATGATCCTGGCTGCTTGCCTATCCTTCAGGAGGCCCTTGAGCTAGCTCAGCGGATCGACGACCGGGTGGCCGAAGCGCAGAGAGCCCTTAACCTCGGCAACGCCTACCTCAGCGTGCCCGAGCTGCGCGACCTGGACCAGGCCGAGCACTGGTACCGGCGCAGCCTTAGCATCCGCCCGGCCGACGACCGGCTCGGCCGCGCCCAGAACCTCGGCTCACTTGGCGCAGTCGCCCTAGAGCGGCTTGACGACGCCCGGGCGGCGGGCGCCGGGGAGGCGGTGCTGCTGGAACACCTTAACACCGCTATAAGCAGCTACCGGCAATCCCTCGACCTCGCCCCCGCCGACGACCACCAAGCGCGCGCAATCAGGGAGAACCAGCTCGGCGTCATCTACCGCCGCGCCGGCGATACCCGCCAGGCGCTGCGGCACTACCAGCAAGCCATCAAGCACCACGAAATCCGGGGAAACATCTACGGAGCCGGGCAGGCCCGCTTCAACATCGCCCTGCTCCTCGCCGATGATGGCCGGGTCAGCGACGCCTTGCAGTACGCCCGCGCCGCCCTGCACAACTACCAGCAGGCCGGGCCCGGCGCCGCTGCCGACGCGGCCAACGCCGAGAGGCTTGTCGCCCAATTGGAGCAGCGCACCCCGCCGACAGGCGAACCGGTCGATGGGGGATAGCGCTACGGGCCGCCCGTCCAGGGCCTTCGGCTGGACACAATGCCAGGTGCCAGGGCAGGACCAGCTGCCATGCCACCGGTAGCTGCCCAGCACCGGGCGGCCAAACATGCCCAGCCGGAATTCGCCGAGATCACGACGGCGTACCCAGTTTGTCAGGTTCGACAAGACGATTCTCGTAGGCAATGGGCACACTTCGGCGCCGCTGCGGTGGGATGGCCTCCGGACTCCCCGGGCGATTCATGCTGCGAGCATCGGGGCGCCGACCGGTCATGCCGAATGGAGGACGTTTCCACACTCATGCTTATGCACTAGCTGGCATGGTCACTCGTAACGTGCGCGGCGGCTCGCGGAGGACTTGGCCCGGCGACTTGCCGAACGCGGAGCTCGTGGTGTTCGAGAGCTCCGCGCACATGATGTTCGCCGAGCAGCAGGACCGCTTCCCCGCGGCAGTCCCGCCGGTTCGCCGCCCGCAGCACGGGCAGACCTGCTGATAGGGACACGACCCGCGTCTGCGCCGTTTTCACGGCTGCTGAGCGCGGGCGATCCCGGGCCGCCACTGGGCTGGCCCGGGATCGCGGTGGCGGTCAGGGCTTGATGCGCAGAATCTGGCCCTGTCTGGCGCCAAAGCCGAAGCCCTGGTTGGAGACGTAGAATGCCCCATCGGGGCCGACTGTCATGCCGGTCGGGAACGTCAGGTCCGACACGATGGTCTTGACCGGACCGTTCGGCCCGAGCTGCACGATCGCTCCGGTGCCTGGCGTCGGGCCGCCTGCGGTTGTGCTCATCTCCAGTGCGTACAGCTGGCCGCCGCGGAAGGCGAGCCCGAGCACCTTCTCCACCCCGGTCGCGCGGACCTTCAGCGTGTGGTGGCCGGTGAGCCGCCACACGTGCTCGTCACCCGCGCGGTCGCCGGCATCGAACACGCCCAGGTTCGCGATGTAGGTCGCGCGGTGATGGACCAGCGCGGTCGGGACCACGTGTCCCTGGCTTGCGGAGATGTCGATCACGCGGCTGATCCGGCCGGCCGGCGTGACCCGGTCGAGTTCGCCGTGGTTGGAATCCATCGGGTACAGCGCCCCGCCGAAGGCGATCATGCTGTACCAGGTGCCGTCCGGCTCGAAGTCTTCCGGGTCGGGGTGGGCGACCGGGTGCGCCTTCTGGAAGGCGCTCAGGTTCGCGATCAGCTTCCACTTGCCGTAGCGGCCGACCTTGATGACTCCGTTCGGAACGGTGGGCACGCCATGGGAGCAGCCCGCACCAGCCAGCAGCGCGTAGAGCTGGTGGCCGATGAAGGCGACGCTGGAGACGCCGCTGACCAGGCTCCCGATGGCCTTGCTGGTCTGGCTTGAGGGCAGCGCGTCCACGACGGTGGAGGCCACGCCAGCCCGGCTGATCCTTGAGATGCGGCCGCCGAGCACCCGGTTATGGGTGCTTCCGGTGTACGGGGCGGCCGCGCCCGCAGCCTGGCGGCATTTACCGACCGTCGAGTGGTGCCCGCCCAGGCCGCCCTCGGCGACGTAGAGGTTGCCGTCGGGGCCGAACGTCAGCCCGCGGGGATTGTTCAGCCCGGTGGCGAAAACCGAGACAGCCGGCCCGGAAGGCTGCTGCGCGTGCTGGCCGGTCGATGCCTGGGCAGTTCCCGCGAACCCCAGGAAACCAGCGAGTGCGACGGCGGGCAGCGCCGTCAAGAACCTTCTCATCTTGCCCCCCTGCACGATCGTGACATCAAAACCCCCCGGAGGTAGTACACCCCAGGAGGCCTGGCGGATGCAATGATCAGGTCATATAAAGCTCAATGTCAGTTCAAGATGACTGGTCAGGCCCTCCCAGGCCCTGCCACCGGATCGGCAAACGAGACGAGGCGCGTGCCCCGCAGCGTACGGGTCGCGGTACAAGTGGATAAATATGCGGCACACCCGGCGCATAGAAACATCCTTAATTGCCGCCGACCGTGCGGCGACTTGCGCGCCCTCGCAGGGACTAGACCGTCAGGATGAACTTGCCCACCGCGGCGCGGCGCTCGAATACCCGGTGGGCTTCTGCGGCCTGTTCCAGTGGCAAGACTGAGGTCACCTGCACTTCGACGGCGCCCGAGGAGATCAGCCTGGCGGCTTCGAGCAGCGACGGCCTGGCCAGGCTCGGGTCGGGCAGCGGAAGCTGGCCGCCGGAGAACCCGAGGTACCCGACGCAGCGGGCGCGCATCCAGGTGGCGTCCGGCACCACCTCCGGCTCGCGGGAGATGTTGCTGTAAGTGACCAGCCGCCGAACGGTGCGAGCAGCTCGAAGGACCTCGCCCGCACCTGCCCGCCGACCGGGTCGAGCACCACGTCCACGCCCCGGCCCGCCGTGGCCGCCAG
Organism: uncultured Actinomycetes bacterium; assembly: GCA_963734725.1. GTDB lineage: Bacteria > Actinomycetota > Actinomycetes > Streptosporangiales > Streptosporangiaceae > DASXKD01. The sequence goes on along the minus strand of CAVTIX010000009.1, from coordinate 211,688 downwards.
CGCGCCCTCGACGAAGCCCGTGTAGCTGAACACCTGGTCATAGCCGTAGCCGCGGGCGAACTCGGCCTTGGCCGCACTGGAGGCGCGCCGTCAAATGCACTCATTTGCCGCGACTGCGCCGCGAGGCACGGCCGTTTCAAGATCGTTAAGCTCGGGCGTGTTGCCGCTGGAATGAAGTGAAGCTCCGGTAAGACATGGGTCTTCTCACAGATCCTTGTCCTGCCCGGAGCTTCGCCGTTGTCCAGTGTGCTAAACCAAGATCAACAAGGCGTGTCGTGCGGCCCAGCGGCCAGCGACCCATACCGGTGAATGATCAGGGCTAGAGGTAGCGATGGACGAAGGCGATCGCTATGCCGCCCTCGCCGACGGCCGCTGCCACGCGCTTCACCGATCCGGAGCGGACATCGCCGATGGCGAAGATTCCCGGGGCGCTCGTTTCGAGAGCGAACGGCTCGCGATCAGCCTTCCACTGTCCCGCCTTCGTCGCGTCGGCTCCCGTCAAGACGAAGCCGTGCTCGTCGCGTGCGATCTCCGAGGGGAGCCAGTCGGTCGCCGCGTCGGCGCCGATGAGGACGAAGAGCGCCGTCGTATCCCGTCGAGATGTCGTGCCGGCCCTTCGATCGATGACCTCGATCGCCTCGAGTTGTTCGTCTCCGTGCACGGCGACGACCTCGGATCGCGTTTCCACCCGGATGTTCGCTTTCGTCGCTATCTGCTCGATGAGGTATTGAGACATGCTCGCAGCGAGCGACTCGCCGCGCACCAGGAGCGTCACCGATCGGGCGTGGCCGGAGAAGAAGATGGCGGCCTGGCCGGCAGAGTTGCCCGCCCCGATCAGATACACATCGTTTCCCTGCGCCAGACCGGCGTCGCTGCGCGCCGCACCGTAGTAGACACCGGAGCCGACAAGCCGATCGACCGAATCGAGCTCAAGGCGCCGCCACTCCACGCCCATCGCGAGGACGATCGACCTCGTTCGGAGAACGTCGCCTCCATCCAGCCGGACGGTCAGTTCGGCCGGGTCGATGCCTTCGACCCGGCGGGTCACGACGATCTCGGCGCCCAGCCGCTTGGCCTGTTGCAGCGCACGACTCGCGAGATCGTCCCCGGAGACGCCAAATGGGAACCCCGTGTAGTTCTCGATCCGGGTCGAGGTACCGGCCTGCCCGCCCGGAGCGAAGGACTCGATCAGCCCCGTCTGCAGGCCCTCGGAGGCGCCGTTGACCGCCGCCGTCAGACCCGCCGGCCCGCCGCCCACGATCACCACGTCGTAGAGCGCCCGGCTCGGCGCAACCGTCAATCCAGCGACCGTGGCGATGACGCGCATGGTCGGCGCGACCAGGCGCGTGCCGTCGCGCAGCTCCACCACCGGATAGGGGGCGGCCACGGCGGCTCCAGCTCCGGCGCGTGCAACCGCGGCGGGATCGCCGGGGTCCTGGCGATCGTGGGGAATCTGGTTGCGATGCAGGAAGCTCTCAGCGGCGTGGACTCCCGGGTCGAGCGGCGGACCGATCACGAACATCGCCGGCTCGAGCGGCTGGGCAGTGGCCGCCCTGAGCATCTCCTGACGCTCCAACGCAGCGGCGCCCACCGCCGCCGAGACCTCGGGCGCCATGGCGGCGAGCGTGTGGAACACCTGGACGCTCAGCTTGAGCACGCGCGAGGGCTCGACGGCCCGCATGCTTGCGGGCAACGGCGTACCCAGGATCATCGGGATCTCGCCTCCGAGTTCCCCTGGAAGCCGGATTCCGATCACGCGCTCGACGCCGTTGACAAGCTTCGTCAGCTCCGTCTTCCCCTCGACCACGACCGCCAGGAATCGACCTTCGCCTTCGTGGGCTACGTACTCCCCGGGAGTGAGGTGGATGTCCTCGACGGAGCCGACGACGTACTCCAGCTCATTCTCCGCAAGCGCCGAGAAGAGCGGAATCGTGGCCAGCTCAGCGACAGTAATCACAATGCCCTCACACCCCCTCCCGCCTAGCGTCCCTGCAGCCCGGGCAACTCAGGTTACGATTACCGCACGAGACTACTGCGCCGGATCTTCCATCGGTAAGACCAGGGAACGGGCACGAACATCGTCCTCCGGTTGGTCGAGATGACCACGGTCATCCGCAAGGAAGCAAGCGGGCGCCCGGACTTGACCGCAGAGGTCTCCGATGCCGTGGCGAGAGGCGCCAAACTTACCCCTTCAGCTCGGCGACGCGTTTGTAACGGGCGCTCCTGACGTCAGCGTCGGGGCGTTTGGACGTTGATGTTGCGTAACTGGTCAGGTCTATTTGCCGTGACGAGCTAAATGGCCGGTCGTTCAGCGGGGTTCTCCGCTGTCGGTCAGGTAGTCGCGCCAGCTTCGGGTTGCCTGCCAGCCCAGCAGCCGCTCAGCTTTACCCGAGTTGATGCCGCTGGCATCCGGCCTGGAGACGGATCGCAGGTCGGTGGCGGAGCCGGGGTTGGCGGTGCGCCAGGATGCGTGCAGGTCAATGCCCCCGGTGGTGTCGGGGGCGGCGATGTAGAAGGCCTCGTGCCCGGGCAGGCCGCTTTCGACTGCCAGGCGCACCGCCTCGGTCAGGTCGTGGACGTCGATGTAGGGCCAGCCAGCAACCCCGCGTGGCTGGCCGGCCCGGATGAGAGGCCCGAGGTCAGCCGCGTAGCTTGCGGCGTCCTGCACCCAGGCTGGCCGCAGCGAGATGCAGCGCAGCTCCGATCGCCGGACGGCGGCATCGCACAACTGCTCGGCGAACAGCTTCGACAGCCCGTAGGGATCTTGGGGGCGCAGCCGGTGCTTCTCGTCGATGGGCAGGTAGTCGGGAAGGAACCGGCGCGTCGCGTAGTGCAGGCCGAGCACGCCGACGCTGGATATGTTGACCAGACGCCGTACGCCCGACCGCACGCACGCCTCGATGACGTTGAACGTCGCCATCATGTTGTTCCCGAACACCACGTGCGGCGGGTGCTGCCCTGGGGCCGGGATGGCCGCCGCGTGCACCACCGCGTGAAAGCCCGCGTCACCGATCAGGGCACCTGCCTGCCCCGCATCAGCCAGGTCAGCATGCACGTCCGCCGCGGGGACTGCGCCGGGCAGGTCGGTGGCGACGACACGATGCCCGGCCGAACACAGCACCGGCGCCACAGCGCGCCCGACCATGCCCGCAGCACCGGTCACCAGCACATCCATATTCCAGTCACCACCATTCCGTTTCCGCCCATCGGGCTCCCCGGGGTCCACGGGGCATCCGCATCGTCGTGCGATCATCATGGCGAATGGCGCGCAGCGGCCTGGTGCCGCACTGGTCCTTGGTTGCTGCCTGCGTCCGGGTTTGCTCGACTGTAGTGTCCTGGCGTGCCCGCTGATCAAGGCCCGCCGCCATATGAGGTACTCGCGGCGCTGGTGATGTCGCTGCGCGCTGAGCTGGCGGAGACGCGGGCGGAGCTGGGGCGGGCGCAGGAGCGGATCGCTGAGCTGGAGACCCGGCTGGCGCAGACGCCGCGGAACTCCTCGAAGCCGCCATCTAGCGAAGGGCTGGCCAAGCCGGGCCGCGATCGCTGCGGAAGAAGAGCGGGCGCAGGCCGGGCGGGCAGGACGGGCATAAGGGCACGACGTTAGCGCAGGTGGCCCGGCCGGACCTGGAAGTGTGGCACGAGCCGGGCTGCTGCGGCCGGTGCAGGGCGGCCCTGACGGGACGGCCGGTGACCGGGGTGGAGCGCCGCCAGGTCTTCGACCTGCCGCCGGTGCGGGCCGAGGTGACCGAGCATCAGCTGATCGAGCGGGAATGCGGCTGCGGGCAGCGCACCCGGGCCGCCGCCCCGCCGGGCGCAGACGGCCCGGCAACTTACGGGCCGCGGGTCGCCGCGGTCGTCGTCTACCTGTATACCGGGCAGTTCCTGTCCAAGAAGCGCACCGCGCAGGCGCTGGCCGAGCTGTTCGGCATCCCGCTGTCGTCTGGCACGGTGGCCAGCCTCACCGCCCGCGCCGCCGGGCGCCTGGGCGGGTTCCTGGAGCACGCCCGCAAGCAGATCGCCGGTGCCGGCGTGGCCGGGTTCGACGAGACCGGGTTCCGCGTGGACGGCAGGCTGGCCTTTGACCGCATCACCCTGAGTAACCAGGGAAGGAAAAGAGAACGCGCACCGAGCCGCCGCTATGGGCGGCTGGCGGGCGTGACAGCGCTATCTGAGGTGCCGCGCAGATCGGGAAGATCGGCGCTGTCCGCTCATGCATGATGAGCGGGCTTTGCGAACACGTGGTCCACGCTGGTCGCGTGGTGCACGTCCGTCCCGGCGACGCCAGGGTGGGTAGCCAGCGTCAGGTCTTGCCGGCCGTGGTGTTGGGCTGTGCCGGGGTCGGCGGGGAGTTCCATCGCGTTGGAGGCGACGGTGAGGTCGCCGACGAGGGGTGGCGGAACCGCTTGGTCCCGGTGTGGTGCAGCCGGACGTCGTGGGCGGCCCAGCGGATGCAGAAGGCGTCGCTGCGGGTGGCGAGCTCGCTGACACGCCTACGACCACCCTGGCGGCCGCGCCGCGCGGGGAAGCTGGTTGCAGCCCTCCTAGTGGTGGTCGTTTCCGGTCAGAAGTTGGCCGGGGCGGTGCCTAGGTAGAAGTTGGCCGGGGCGGTGCGCTGGCCGGACCGCTGCCCGGATGCCGGGTTCGGGACGCCGCCGCCGGTGGGTTGCGGGGTTGCCCGTTATCCGGCGAGATCTGGTCGGCGGTGAGCGTCCGGGGCCAGAACGCCCTGCCAGCGCTGCACGGCGCGTTTCCCGGGCGAGCGAGGGCGGCGGGACGGTCAAGACGGGGCACCGGGCGTGGGCCAGGCAGTAGCGGCTCACCCGGCCGCCCGCGATCCGGGCCAGGGCGCCGCGGCGGCCGGCCCCGCCACCAGCAGGTCACCGGGCGGCAGGCGGCGCTGACCAGGACCGGGCCGGGCCGCCCGCGCAAGATGACCGGCTGGACCGGCAGGTCGGCGGGCGGTTCTCCCCAGGCGAGGTTCAGCGTGTCCTGGAGCCGCTGCCGGGCGTCCTGAGCCCAGAGGCGGCGCAGCTCCTCGTCGGGGTACGCCGGTCGGCCAAGTCACCGTCGGGTGGCAGCCAGGCAAGAATGGGCACCAGGGCGGCATCGAGGTCGCGGGCTAGGTGCTGGGCGTAGCGCAGCACCCGGAGGCTGGCTGGTGAGCCGCTCGCGCCCACGATGACCCGGCGTGCACCGGTCACGGTAGCGCTCCTTCCTCTTCCTGCTAACTGGCTGTTGATAGGGGCGGGGCTGGCTGCAGCGGATGGTTGCTGGCTTGCTGCCCGGCCGGGTCTAGGTGTGGGTTCGGGCGGTGGCGGGCAGCTTTCGCGCCATTGGTGCCAGGCCCACGGCCACCGCCACGATGGCGGTGGACAGCGCGGCCCCGCCGCGATCAGGGTGATCTGCCAACGGCCGGCCCTGCCCTGGGAGCGTGTACGTGCTCCCGTTGCCCTCCCCCTTGGCCGTGGCCGCTGTGGGGTAGCCCTCACCGCGGAAGCCTGATGCCGCCGAGGAAAAGCTGAAAGGCGGCGCGGTCAGCGCGGTGGTCGGCAGCGGCCCCTGACGGGTCTTGGGATGCGAACATGAAAGCGGTCCCAGCGTGGATGGTGACCGCGGTCTCCACCAGGAAGCCGCTGCCTGGCGGGCATTGCATGCCCAGCAGCCGGGCGGGTTCGCCGCCGATCGTGATCGCCTGGTCGGATTGCGGGACTGCCGGGCACGGGTGGGCGGCGGCGGCGGCCCGGATGGCCGCTGTGGCGTAAGCCGCCAGGCTGTCCCGCGTTGGTGCCGCCACCGCCCAGGCCTCGAGCCCGCCGGGCCCGTAGAAGAGGTCGACGGCGCTGTCCTCGGTGCCGGGGGCGCCCTTGCCGTTCCACTGCCGTGTGGCCGGCCTGTTGGAGGTCCAGCCCGGGGGCAGCGCCTCGGTGTAGCCGTAGTGCCGGGAGGTGAAGATGCGGGCCGCGGCGGGCGTGCTAGCCGCCGCGGCCCGAGATCGCGTGGGCGTGGCACTCGGGCCAGCGGTGACCGGCGACGCGCAGCCCGCCAGGACGGCGGCGATGATGAGGAGCGCGAGGAGCGCTGGCCATTCGCGGAGCGGCCGGCGCTGGCCGCTGCGCATCTGCGGGGTCATCGGCGCCGGTCTTCGGCTATCCAGGGTGCCTGCAGCTCGGCCATCCGGCGGGAGGCGTAGTTCATTTCCGCTACCGTCAGCCGGAGCCGGCACCAAAGAAGCCGGAGCCGTTCGCGGCCGGACCAGGAGACCGACTTCTCTAGCTGCCGCCTCTTGATGGGGTTGGCCGAACTGGGGGGCCGGGCCGGTGCTGGCTGCCGTGCTCGGTGGGTGCGGGCGCCCCGGGGGCTCGTTGTCTGCGGTTGGCTGTCTTGGGTACATCGTGATCTCCATGGTGGCCTGGCCAGGTTTTGGCCGGGTTGCGTGCCCAATATGGGCAGCTGATGGGCGCAGTAGTGACCGCCTCGGGCGTCACTATCGGCGCGCGGGTGGGCGTGGTCCCCCGTTGGGGAGCTCTTACGGTGGAAGCCGGATGCCAGCCAGGAATTTGCGGAAGGCGGCGGCAGGCTGGTCGGCCCCGGTGGTCCCCGGCGCGGGCTGGGATGCGAACACGAACCCGGTGCCGTTGTGGACGGTGACCGCGATCTCCACCAGGAAACCGCTGCCTCCCGGGCATTGCATGCCCGCCAGCCAGGCGGGTGCCCCGCCGATCCTGATGGCCTGGTCGGTTTGCGGCGGCGCGCACGGATGGGCGGCGCGGGCGGCCCGGATGACCGCTGTCGTGTAGGACTGCAGGCGCTTCTTCGTTGGTGCCGCGTACGCCCAGGCCCGGACGCCGCGAGGTCCGGCGAACAGGTCCACGACGGGCCGGTCGTAGCCGGGGCCGCCCGTCCCGTTCCACTGGCGGGTTGCCTGCCGGGCGAGCCGCCAGCCCGCGGGGAGCGTCTCGGTGTAGCCGTAGTGCCGGGAGGTGACCATGCGGGCCACCGCCGGGCCAGGGTTTGGTGGCCCGTGCGCGTGGCCGAGCGCCCTGATGCCCACTGGGATGAGGGCGGCGAGGGCCGCGACGGCCACGGCCCCGGCCGTGAACCCCGCCACCCGCCGCCGGATCACCCGGCGGTGCACCGCCTCCACGCTGACCCGGTGCGGGGGTTCGCCAGCGGCCGCCTCCAGCAGGTCCCGCAACTGCCTGTCCATCCCGTTCACTGGGTCTCCCGATCCATCAACCCGGTCAGCCGCGGGTCCTCGCGCAACCGGGCCACCGCGTGCGCCAGCGTGGCCTTGACCGTGCCGACCGCACAGTCCAGCACCTGCGCCACCTGCGCCTCCGACAGGTCGTCGAATACCCGCAGCACCAGCACGGCCCGCTGCCGGGCGGTCAACGACCGCAGCGCACCGGCCACCGTGACGCGCACGGCCACCTCGGCCGCTACATCCCCCGCCGCCTGGCTGTCGGGCACGGTCTCAGTGGCCCGCTCGCCCCACCACCGCCGCCGCCGCCAGCTCGCCCAGCTGTTCACCATCGCGCGGCGGACATAGATCTCCGGGTCATCGCGCCGCCGGATCCGCTCCCACCGCGGCCACGACCGCGCCAGCGCCGTCTGCACCAGGTCCTCGGCCAGCGCCCAGTCACCGGTCAGCAGCCACGCCGTCCGCTGCAGCGCGCGCTGGCGCGCCTCCACGAACTGCGCGAACCCCTCACCCTCGGCGTCCACCCCCACCTCCGGCCAGCTCAATGCGTCTACTCGTATGACTACCTGGCCGCCGTCAAAGGTTTATCCCCAGCGAACATAATGTGCCGGCCAGATCAGCGCCCGACGGCGGCAACCGCGTTCTCCCGGCGCCAGGCGATGCCGCGCAGGCACGGGCCGGTGTGGCTGGCGGCCGAGTCGTAGCTGGCCAGGCCCGGGCATCCCGCCGGGCTGGTGCGACCTGCCGCTTGAACAAGCCCGGGCGCTCGAAGCCGCACCCGTGGCGCGGCGGGACGAGCCTGCTGATGGCATCGGCCTCCTGGCCTGCGCCGGACAGCACACCGACACGCCCGGTTCTGCCGCGCCGCCTGGGACCACCCACTCCACCCGGCGGTGATCAACGCCGCCGCCCGCCAGGTGCTTGGCATCGCGCGGAACGAAGGTGACCACCCGATGCGGCACCCTGATGAACGCCCGGACGGCCAGGTCCACCCGGTTACCCTAAACCAGCACGGAACACGTGGGATGCCACCGTACCGGACGATCCGGCCTGACAAGGCCGCCCCCGCCCGCAGCCAGAGCCGGGAACCGAACGGGATGATCTGCGCGGTCGCAAGCGCGTGCCGCTGATCATCTCACCCTGCAAATAAATCGGCAGGGAGAGTGTGGGTAGTGCTTCTGGCGCGCGGCTTCCCCGGTTTGATCTGGCGGGGGCGTAGGGTCAGTAGCCCTGGGTCCCGGCCTGACCTCCGATTCGGCTGACGCCGATGCGTTGTCCTGCGAGACGATCTGTCGGCCGGGCCCAGGTTTTCTGGCACCGTCGGCGCTGCCGGTCTGATCTGCCTGGCCTGGGCTAGAGGCCGGGGTTCACAGGTCCGACGGCCAGCGGGTGCGTGCCATCCCTTCAACCAGAGAAAAGAGATGGCATTGACCATCGTAGAGACACCACCGTCACCGGCGGCGTGGACACTCACGCCGACGTGCGCGTCGCCGCCGCGCTCGACCCGATCGGAGGGCTGCTCGGCGTCCAGGAGTTCCCGGCCACGGCGCCGGTTACCGCCGCCTGCTGGGGTGGCTGGGCGGGTTCGGGACCGTCTGCCTGGTCGGGATCGAAGGCGCCGGCAGCTACGGCGCGGGCCTGGCCCGCCACGTCACGGCCGCCGGCGTGCGGGTGGTGGAGGTGGACCGCTCGGATCGCCAGGACCGGCGGCGGCAGGGCAAGTCTGACCCGCTGGATGCCGTCAGCGCCGCCCGGGCCGCCCAGTCCGGCCGGGCCCGCGGCGCGCCGAAGGGCCGCGATGGCGCCGTCGAGGCCATCCGCGCGCTGATGGTCGCCAAGCGCAGCGCCCGCTCCGAGCGGACACAGACGATCAACCAGGCCCGGGCCCTGATCCTGACCGGGCCTGGTGACCTGCGGGCACGGTTCGCCAAGCACACCGTAACTGCCCTGGTAGCAGAGACGGCGTCCCTGCGGCCCCGGCCCGGCGATGTGGTGGGCCACGCCACCCGCATTGCCCTGCGCGAGCTGGGACGGCGCGCCGAGTTCCTCGACAGCCAGCTCGAGCGCCTCGACGAGCTCATCGTTCCCCTCGTCACAGCGCGCGCTCCGGGGCTTCTGGCTCTTTACGGGATTGGCGCGCACACCGCGGCGCTGCTACTCATCGCGGCTGGGACCACCCCGAGCGGCTGCGCAGCGAAGCCGCCTGGGCGCACCTGTGCGCCGCCGCACCCATCCCGGCATCCTCAGGCAAGACCGTCCGCCACCGCCTCAATCCCGGCGGCGACCGGCAAGCCAACCATGCCCTGTGGCGGATCGTGTTCACCCGCCTGGGCTCCGACCCGGCCACCCGCGCCTACGCCGAACGCCGCACCAAAGAAGGAAGGTCCAAGGCCGAGATCATGCGCTGCCTCATTGGAGGACTATCGGTTCCGCGGTCCGGATGGCCGGGCCGTGGTTTCCCGGTCGCGCTGGGGGATGGCCTCGTTGCCGAGCCGTTGTGACGGCCAGTTTTAGTACTGCCACCCCTGGCGCGCCGAGGCCCCCGTGACCGGCGTTTAGGGACATGCCCGACCGAGGGCCGAACAATGAGGAACCGGCTGAGGGCCTCGACACCGTGGAGCCTGCCATCGTCTGCGGTTGGAGGCCAGGAATGAGTGTTGTCGGCTGGGACTGGGCCAGTCAGGCTCACGACGTCACGGTGCTGGATGACGCCGGCGCCGTGCTGGACCGGTGGGCGTTCCCGCATACCGAAGCCGGATGGGTGATGGCCCTGGCCCGGCTGCGCCGCCACGGCGAGCCCGGCGACCTGCCGGTGATCATCGAAAAGACCAGCGGCCTGATCGTGGACCGGCTGCTCGCGGCCGGGCACCCGGTGGCGCCGGTGCACCCGAACTCCTTCCACGCAGCGCGGCCCCGGTGGGGAGCCTCCGGCGCCAAGTCCGATCCCGGTGACAGCTATAAGCTCGCCGATTACCTGCGCACCGACGGGCACCGGCTGCGCCGGCTCGAACCCGCCGACCCCGGGCTGCGGGAGCTGCAGGCCCTGGTCCGGCTGCGCGAGGACCAGATCCGCGCCCGTACCGCCGCCACCGGCCAGCTGTGGGCCATGCTCGGCAACTACTGGCCCGGGCCCCGGGACCTGTTCTGCTCCCTGGCCTCCGCCATCGCGCTGGCGTTCCTGACCGCCTACCCCACCCCGCAGTCGGCGGCCCGGCTCGGCGAAGCCCGGATGGCGGCGTTCTTGCGGCGCAACTCCTACCGCGGCGGCAAGAGCCCCGCCCTGCTGCTGGCCCGGCTGCGCGCCGCGCCCCAGGCCCCGCTGGCCCTGCCCGCCGCCACCCTCACCGCGATGGTCGGCGCGCACGTCCAGCAACTACGCAGCCTGCAGGCCGCCATCACCGGCATCGAGCACCTCATCGCCGCGCGCGTCGCCGCCTACCCCCGCACCCGCCTGCTGGCACCCCTGCCCGGCGCCGGCGCCATCAACCTCGCCCAGCTGCTCGCCGAAGTCGGCCCCATCCTGGACCGGGCCACCCGAGGCGCTTCCACGAAAAGAGTGTCACCAGCACGACCCCGGCGATTACGTAGATACTGAGCACGATGATCGGCACCGTGATGGAGTTGCCGTGGAAGTACAGCGTGTTGCGGATCAGGTAGAGAGCGCTGCGCGGCGGCAGGATGACCCCGAAGGCTTGCCAGAAGGGTGGCAGGTAGGCAGCTCCGTTGACGCCGCCGGTACTGGGGTTGCCGAAGAAGATGACGATGATGACCGTCACGAGGGTACCCATGGGGCCCGATCAGGTACTGCAGCACCGCGGCGAGCAGTATCACGGCAAGGACGACGAACGCGAATTCGCCCCACAGCGGCCAGAAGTTGCTCCCGATGTCGGGATAGGCACCAAGACCCGGCCCGGCGATCAGGTTGACCACCAGTGCCGCGACGATCGAGTAGCCGACCATGGCGGCGAGGCGGTGGTGGGCTGCCGCCACCCTGGTGCGCTGGAGGGTCAATGTCGCGGCCAGGTAGCCTGCGACCATCAATGCGAACAAGACCAAGCCAGGGACGACCCCCTCTGGGTCCATGGGGGGAGCTTGTTGATCACCTTGATATGGAGCCTCTGGCCAGGGAGAAGGAGCTTCTGACCGGCCGCTTTTGCGGCCTTCAGATACGCGGCGGGCATGACACCCGGAGCCCACAAGCTCGCCGCCTCCGAGATGATCAGCGTGTTGCTCGACGCGACGAAGCCGCCGTAAATCTTCGCTTGATCGGCGGCCTGTTCCAGATCCGACTGGTTCGGGTACTGGTGGACATCCAGAGAGATGCTCTTCTGCACGGTGGTGGTCAGCGACGACGAGCCCACCTGTCCCCACGGGAGGTTGTAGGCGACGACCCCATGATTCGCCCAGACGTACGTCGTCGCCATGATGGCCGCCATGACCAGAGCGATCAGCAGGCCGCCGATGAGCAGACGCCACGAAGGCCGGGCGCTCGGCCCGGTGCCTTTCACTTGTGCACCTAGCTTTGGGTCTGGGCTGTCCGGTGCTTTGCGCTGTCCGGTGCTTTGCGTGAGTTCTGCATGCCCGCAACCTTCCCGCGATAATCACCTGACCGGTGGTCCGCGCGCACTTCTCCACGCGTCACCGCAATCCTGGGTAAGTCAACCGGCTTCGGGTTTAGGGCACGTCCCTCCCTCTGGGGTATTTCGTGAAAGCCATGAGCACGTCCACGCCGCCGCCGCGCCATTCTGTCAGCCCTCCCCAGGCCTCCGGGGAAGTGCCGATCTCGGATCCTTCCCAAAATTCATCCCCGAATGGGGGAGGCAGGCGCTGACGGCCGATGCCTACCTTGGCCCTGCATCTCAAAGGGCAGGCAGGCTTGTCACTTGGCCTGGCCAGGCAAAGTGGCTGTCGCCTGGGGGAACCAGGCCCCGCTTGTGATCGTGTGACGATGCTGTCGGGCGTCAGGCGCCCGGCCGCGGTCCGGGGGTTGGCAAACCTCACCAAGTCAGTGAGGGGACACCATTACCACCCGAGAAGTGTCGTCTCGGGAAGCAAGCATGGCAGCGGCAGCGCGCCCGGATCCAGACGAAACAGGGCGGCTCCGTGGCGGGCGGGTGCGGTTTTCCGGACGATCGCCGAGTCGGTGGGAGTCCAGCGCCCCGGATGGCGTTAGAGCAGGCGCAGGTCGACGGCCCGTTCGGTGACATCGTTCGCGCTCAGCAGGCTGACGAAGGTATGCCGGAGCTCTCTGGGCGTCCATTCCTGGCCGAGGCCCGCCGCCTTGGTGATCGCGCGGAAGGACCGGCGCACGTTATGAGCGTCCAGCGGAGTTCCCACCGCCGACGCGAACACCAGGCCGTGATCCTGCCACTCTTGCCCGGCCTTGAGCCGGGCGGCTGCTCGCTGGCTGCGGTGCTCGCGCAGCGCGTCCGCCGCCTTGGCCGACAGCTTCAGCACGCGCCTGCTCTTGGGCGTCTTGGTATCCCCAGACAGCCGGACACTCCGGTAAACCGCCAGCGTCCCAGCATCCAGGTCTACGTCCGTCCAAAGCAGAGACCTCAACTCCTCGGTCCGCAGCCCGGCCAGGAGGGAGAGCACCACGTAAGCGTTAAGCGGGGAATCCTCCGCCGCATTGAGGACCGCTTCGGCTTGACCCAGGGTCAGGGACCGCGACGGCCGACCGCCTTTACCTGCCGGTGCGTCGACGAGCGACGCCACGTCGCGGCCGACTAGATCCCCGGCCTGTGCATGCCGGATGGCTCGCTCGATGATCTGGTGGACCAGCCGCAGGGACCGCGTCGACAGTGACCCAGACAGTTCTGCCAAAGCCGCCTGGACGTGCTTGGCGGTCAGGTCCTTGAGCCGGATCGCCCCGAGCTTCGAGACCGCATGATCGGCAAGCCACCGGTAGTTGGCGACCGTGCTGGGGCTCCGGTTGGTCAGTCCCTGGGAGAGCCAATCCTCGATGCAAAGAGCCATTGTGTACCGCGCCGCCGGCCGGATCCCGGCGGTGAGTTCGCGATGGACGATCTTGAGCTTGTCATTGACCTCAGTCTTGGTCCGCCCGGTCACCTTGCGCCGGATGCGGCGCTTGCCATCGGGGGAGTGGCCCAAGGAGACCGCCCCTATCCAGCAGTTATTAGCCGCGTCGAAGTAGACCGAGTCTTCGCCCCGACCGCGCCGCCGAGCCGTGGCCGCTATGGTCAGATGCTAACAGAATGGCTCTTACTTTGGCTCTTGCTGAGGCGCTGTGTTGCTCCAATGACCCTCTGACCTGTCGGGACGGCCGGATTTGAACCGGCGACCCCTTGACCCCCAGGACAGCGGTTTAGGCGTTTCCGCAGCTCCGTGGCATTCAGACTGCTTGACACGACGGACTGCCACCTGCGGGTTGTTTGGTCGTATGCATGTCGTGTGGTCCCCAAGTGGTCCCCAGCAGGGCACGCGACCGGACGGCGAGATACTCGGGACTCCGGTGCTTGCGACCGATGAGCGGATGGTAACGCCGCGGGCGTGCAAGTCATGTGTCGAGAGACGGTCCAGTTCGTCCACGGGTAGCGCGCCTGGCTACAAGGGGGAAGTTGGCCTCTCTGCCCGACTTGTCATCAGGTCATGCCGCTGACCGGCGTTTGTGACAACTGCCGTTGACGATCATCTTCCGGCCACCCGCGACCATTCGTGCTTGTGGCAGCAGGGTCGGTAAAGATCTTGACGCCCTTGGTGGAGGTGATGGCGGTAGCCGTTGGATGCGGTCGGTCAGGTGCGGTCCTGCTGCCGCACTTTAGTGCTGCACGTGCTGATCCACTCGCTGCGGCTGGGAGCTCCGAGCGTCTGGCGCACGACATGGATGAAGGCTTTAATAGAGTCCGTGACACTGTCCGCGTCTCTGGCTTGCCGAGGTCAAAGCAGTACGGTTCGGTAGTCGGGAGTAGAAAGAGCAATAAGTTGGACCCTACACTATTTGTGTCTCCGATCATTTCTGCGGCAGTAGCGCTGGTACAGCAAAGGCTAGATGAAGCCAAGGCGAAAGACCGCAATGACGTCGGGCGTCTTGTGGCTTACTTGCGAGCCGTTTCTGATGCGGTAAAAGGCTTGGAAGCCGAAGCCGACGAACTGCTGAGCCAGTGCCGTTGGGCGGATTGGACGGACGCGCAATGGCGCCAGAGATTTTTGAGCCGATGTGGGAGCTACTTGGACGTTGACCGCCTCCGGCCGCAATTGTCACAAGCCTTGCAGGGCCTCGACGCGAGCCGCAGCAACTTGCGGGGCCGTGCAGATGCCGTTATTCAACGCTCCGCCAAGAAGGCCCAGCGGCAGGCAGTGATGCAGGATGTGGAGAACACCTTGCACAAGTATGACCTGTACCTAGAGTCACTAAAGCTGGGATTGAAGGCAAGTGCTGTCCCTGGTGCTGCTAATATATTGAATTCAGCGCGCCACGAAATTGCTGCGGTAACGACCGCCGAAGAGGCACAGGCAGCCAAGGAAAGACTGGTGGCAGGGATCGAGCATTCTTATGACGACCGGATAGGATATCAAGCTGCTGGTGTGCTTGAGGTGCTGGCAGTCCGTATAGAAGACGCTTTTCTCTAACATATTAATTTGGCACCGTGGCCTTTGCTTTCCGCAGTGTTCCTCGCAGGCTCTTCTGCTGGGCCGAGTCCAGGGTAAGTGCCTGCGGGAATGCTGTGCCTATAGCGTCTTCTGAGCGTCCACTTTTCAGGAGGCTTTGCTGATCCACGTAGATCCATCGCTCGCCGCTGAGCAGGCGTGATTCCAAGTCGGCGCACCTGCCGTGTCCACTGCGGACCGCAGCCATCCGCAGCCGTTGTTAGCAACGAGTTAGCAAGATCATCTCTGCGTGATGACCGAACCTTGACATCTCAATCGTGTTCGCCACAGCCAGCCTGCGAGCATGGTCACGCTCCAGGGCCCGCATTGCGGTGTTGTTCGGTCTGCCGTGAACTGTTCTGTCGGCGCTGTCGAGCAGTCTGTTGCGGCTGATCCGCTACATGTTCCGCCGGCCTTGTGCGCGCGTCGTTGGCGGAGAGCATCTCCTCAGTTACCGCCGACCACAGCACCTCGCGGGCATCCTCCAAGGCGTCGGAAGATGGCGGGCCGACTTGGCCGATCACGCTGAGCAGTTCCGTAATATCAAGGTCCTCTCTGTCCGGATTCACTTTCGTACCTCAGCTTCATTCGCATCTGCTTCGGCCAGCATGTGACGCAAGGCCGCGCGTGCCCGGTGCAAGCGGCTACGGGCGGTCCCAGGCGCGATGCCGAGGGCGACTGCGGCCTCCGCAGGAGTCATTTGTTCCCAAGCCACCAGCAGCAGTACGTCGCGCTCAGCTGAGGGTAGTTTCCTTACTGCCGAAATCAGTGCCCGTGCCCTGACGGCCGAGTCGAGCCGGTCGGTGATCTCATCCCACGGATCAAGCGTCTCCTCTGGCGTGGTCAGACCTATGGGCTGGTTAGTGGTCCAGTGTGCTCGCAGCACATTCCTCGCGATTCCGTACAGCCAGGGCCGGGCATCGTCGTAGCCGCTGTCATAACTGCGCCGCGCTCCGAACGCTCGTACCCAGACCTCGCCAAGCAGATCGTCGGCGGCCTGGTGCCCGGCGCGTCGGGAGAGGTACCCGTGAATAGCGACCTCGTGACGCTCGACAATCTCGACGAATGCTTCGGGTTCGCCGCACAGCGACCGCGCTATCAGCTTGCCGTCGGTCACGTCAGTCCTCAATTGGCGCCGTCACAACGTCGGCCATCGCACGGCGAGGCGGACATGGGGCCGGTCGATGACGATGCTCGCGCCTCCGATCGTCTCTGGCCGCGCTCCTGGAGGCCAGGCACTCAGTTCCAGATCCTGCGCGCCCGGCCTGCCCAGCTCGTGCCAAACGATAGCTTGCCGGGCTAGGTATTTCGCGAGGCCGGGTCCGCTAGGACCGTAACCGCGGGCAGTGATGTCGTACGGCGCTGGCTGGTCTCCGGGGATGAATGCTGCGACGCCAAGTCTCCCCGTGCTGCCGACCTGGGCTAGGCCGCCGAGCGGCATCAGGTTCGCAATTCGCTGCTGGGCGGGACTGGCATAGGCTTCGTGTCTGCCCATCAAGTTCAGCCGGGTAAGGCCGGGTTCGGCCAGCGTCAGCCACAGATCCAGATCCGCCAGCTCGCCGATGTCGCCGGCCCGCAGCCCGGTGGGCTCCTCGGTCACGGGACCAGAAAGCGCTTCGTACAACGCGTCGGCGTCCGCGCCGGCCCGTCAACGGCCTGAGCGTGGAGACCGGGCTGAGGACCGAGCGCCAGGAGCGACTCGGGACCGGTGATGGCGCCGGCCATTCTGATGAAGCTGCACCGGCAAGCCGACCTGCTCACCAGGTGATCCCCGGCAGTTTCTAGCCCTACCGAGAGCTGGATCCCGCGGATCGAAAGGGGCAGCACGATCCGGCCGGCGGGACCAAGCTGCGCCCACCATTGAGTCGCAGATCCCACGTGCCGGTAGTCACGATGATCCGGTCATAGGGAGCATGATCGGGAACGCCAGCCGAGTCGGCCAGTTCACGCGCCTCGTTAACTAGGTTGCTACTCGCGCCGTCTTGCCGGTGCCAGGCCCTGGCGAGGCCAGCCTGCCCTGCCCAGTCAGTCGCGGGGCTGATTCCGGAACCGGTAGTAGTCATCTTCGATCACCTCCGCATACGGGTCGTAGTAGCTGGCACGGGTCCCGGAAAGTCGCATCAGTAGGCCAGCGATGCGCTGCAGGCGGCGAGTCAGCGGCGCCATGGCTTCGTGTGTCGCGGCGGGTGCAAATGCCTGTCGCGGTGCATCGCGATCGGGCTGCGACTGCGCATCCGCAGCCTGGGTGTGCACTGGGTGGTCGGCGAATGCTGCGCGCATCGTGGTTTCCTCGGGTGGCGTGGCCTCGTTCGTTGGTTGTGGTGCGATGCCAGCCGCTGCTGAACTTGGTGGGCTGGTAGCCGTCTCCGCAGACCACTGTGACGCGGCCATACCCGGCGGCGGTCAGGTTCACGCGAGCCTGGCCGATCAGATCGGGAACCACGTCGATAGTCACGACGGACTTCTGATCTCCGACGATGCGCGCGATCAGGGCTGCGTTATAACCGGTGCCAGTACCGATCTCCAGTACGCGATGCCCCGCGGCGAGCCCGAGCTGGCTCAGCATGACTGCCATCATCGTCGGCTGCGTAGACGCACTGACCGGCAAACCTTCGCTATCCGATTTGATCACGACAGCGCGGTCCTGATAGGCCTCCACCGGATCCATCTCCGGCAGGAACGTATGCGGGGGACCCCTCGGAAGGCAGCTTCCACTGCGGCATCAGCCCGGCCGGAGGCGAGCAGTTGATCCGCCAGCTTCGCCCGCGCCGCAGCCGCTAGGTTTCCGATGGCGACGGAATCCTGGTCAAATTCGTCGTCAGATTCCGAGCGACCGCCGCTATCGATCTCGTGCCCTTCCCGGTCCTGGCTGGCGTCCAGTGCGCTCATGTGCTGGTACTCCATCGGTCGCTGCTGTTGAACTCCTTGTCCTCTTATTGCGGGAACGCCGTCCGATCGTTCGCGGCCCGCTAGGCAGCTGTCTCACAGTCAGCCCCATCCGCCGACACCCGCTCCTGGCCATCCGTCTGATAGGCGCAAATCCCGATCCGGCCAAGAGCACAGTCAAGGGTGCCCGTTAGGGCATCACATGTGACGCGCGAAGCGCGCCCTTGAGTGTGGTCTTCGCCGGCTCGACGCTGGAGCGCCGGGAGGATGGCGATCATGGCCGCCGCGCCTGGCGCTGAATCTTGTGGCCCCCGCCAGCCAGCGCGCACAGTTCCCTGGGGCTGGAGCGCGCCGACGCCGCCGTGGCCCGGAGGGCCTAAGAGCAATACCGCTAACTTAAGCTCCAAGCCGGGTGGTGTGATGCTGATGGCCTCGTGTGCTGGCTTGGCAGGCCGTGGCCAGCCGCGGTGCTGGCCGCGTTTGGCGCCGTAGTTGGACATCTTGCGCTTGACGACGCGGGGGCTGGCCCGGGGGCGGCGGGTGAGCAGGCGGCTGAGCATCTCGCAGATCGCGCGGGTGAGCGCCTTCGCGAGCCGGTTAGGGGGAAAATGCCGCCTGTGCGGTGACGGAGCGGCGGGCCATCCGGAGGGTGCGCAGGAACGAGACCCGGTCCGGGTCGATGCCGGCGTCGAGGGCCGCGGTGTGCATGAGGTCGCGGATGGCCCAGTGCACCAGGAGGAAGCCCCAGACTTCTTGTTCCACGCCGTCGGGATACTTCGAGCGCAGCACCGCCCTGGCGCCGCGCTGGTGAGTTTTGATCTCATCGAGGGCGGTCTCGAACTCCCACCGCTGGGCGTAGAGCCCGGCCAGCTCGGCGGCGGGCGCCTGCCCGGCGCTGGTCAGGGTGGTGACCAGGCGGTAGTGCTCCCCTTGGGGGGCGTTGCCGTCGTCGATGGTGTACTCGATGACTCGCACGGTGACCGGATCGGCCGTGCTGCGGGGGCCGTGATGGCCTGGCGCCAGCCGCGACAGGTACGATCCGTCGGGCAGCGCCTCCAGGACGGGCAGGGCGAATCTCGCGCCGGCCCGCCACAGCAGGTCCGCGCCGGTTCCTGCGGCCTGGCGCCACAGGCCGAAGCCGAGGAACCCGCGGTCGGCCAGGACGAGCATCCCCGGCGCCAGGGCCGGCAGCACCTGCTCGGCAAGCGTCTTTTCCGCGGTGACGCACGAGCCCATCGACGCCGCGAAGATGGCATGCGTGCCGCACTCGCCCACACCGACCAGGCGCACCTGGGGGAACGCGCCACCTCCCTCGCCGCGCCCGCTGCCCAGCCGGCCAAACCGGTCCTCGTTCCCGGCAGTGTCCGGCACGTCCAGGACCGTTCCGTCGATAGCGACCAGCCGCAGCCCCCGGTACCATGCGCCGCGGGTCCCCGGCGCCGCCAGCGGGCGCACCACCGCCTCAAACAAGGCGCGCAACGGCCCGGGCCCCAGCCGTGCCCGGGCCTTCGCGATCGCGGCCGTGCTCGGCGCCGCCTGCGCCCGCCGCCACCGGCCCAGCCATTCCAGCCCGCCCACCAGCAGCCGCATGACCTCCTCGTAGCCCTGCCCAGAGAACAGGCACATCGCCAGCACGTAGTACACGACCACCCGCGCCGGAAGCAGCCGGCTGCGCACCTCGCCACGTCCCACCGCAGCCACTGCCGCATCCACCACCGCCGGCGGGAAAGCACGCGTCAGCAGCCCGATCGCGACCCGATCCGACAAACGCTCGTCCGTCGGCGGCTTCACCTGCCCGGCCCGTGGCATGCGCCGACCGTACCAGAAAGAACCCTTAAGTTAGCGGTATTGGGGTTAAGAGCGGCGGGAGGCGCCCGGCGGGAGAAAGCATCCCTGGTTTAACGTCGGCCAGCTGCGTGGGTTTGACTATCTACTAATTTTTTAGTAGAAGAGTGGGTTCTCTTTGCGGGCTGGCCAGGGGCCGCGATTGCGCCCGGGGCGGCGGGAAGCGGGGCGCGGCTGGTGACCTGGAGCAGGGCGCGGACCTGGTCGCCGGTAATGGTTTCCTGCTCAAGCAGCGCGCCGGTGAGCAGGTTGAGGGCCTCGATGTGCCGGGTGAGCAGCTCACGGGCGCGGGTTTCCGCGGTGGTCAGCAGGTTGGCAATTTCCTGGTCCAGCAGCCATTGGGTCTGCTCGGAGTAGCCGCGCGTGGCAAGCGCGGGATGACCGCCCGGCTGGCCGCTGTAGCTGACCGGGCCGATCGCCTGGCTGAGCCCGAACTCGCGGACCATCTGGGTGGCCAGGCTGGTCGCGGAGGCCAGGTCGTCGGCGGCGCCGGTGGATGCCTCCCCGCGGACCAGGCGCTCGGCGGCGCGGCCGCCCAGCTTCACGGCCAGCGTGTCCGCCAGGTAGCTTTCCCCGTACAGGCGCCGGTCGTCGGCGGGGAGCAGCTCGGTCAGTCCGAGGGCGTGCCCGGCGCCGAGGACGGTGACCCGGCTGACCGGGTCGGCGTACGGTGACAGGGCGGCGACCAGGGCGTGCCCGGCCTCATGGACAGCGACCGTGGCCAGTTCGTCGAGGGTCAGCGTGACGGTGCTGTCCCTGGCTCCGAGAAGCACCCGGTCGCGGGCGCTGGTGAAGTCGGCCGTTGTGAGGGTGATGCGGCCGGACCGGACCGCGGTCAGGGCGGCCTCGTTGACCAGGTTGGCCAGGTCCGCGCCGGAAAACCCGGGGGTGGCCGCTGCGATCTGGTCGAAGTCCACGTCCGGGCCGGGCGCCTTGCCGCGGGAGTGAGAGGCCAGAATGGCGCGCCGCTCGGCCCGGTTGGGCAGCGGGACGAGCACCTCACGGTCGAACCTGCCCGGGCGGCGCAGCGCCGCGTCGAGGGCGTCGGGCCGGTTGGTGGCGGCCAGCACGACCACGCTGTCGGACTGCTCGAATCCGTCCATCTCGGCGAGCAGTTGGTTGAGGGTCTGCTCCCGCTCGTCGTTCCCGGCGAAACCGCCGTGGCCGCGGCGGGCGCCGAGGGCATCGATCTCGTCGATGAACACGATCGCCGGTGCGCGGGTACGGGCCTGCTCGAACAGGTCCCGGACCCGGGCCGCGCCTACGCCGACGAACATCTCCACGAAGGCCGAGCCGGAGACGGAGAAGAAGGGGACATGAGCCTCACCGGCGACCGCGCGGGCCAGCAGGGTCTTCCCGGTCCCGGGCGGCCCGGCCATGAGCACACCACGCGGGCCGCGGGCCCCGGCCGCGTGGTAGCGGGCGGGGTCGCGCAGGTAGTCGAACAACTTCGCCGATCTCGGTCTTCACGGCGGGGTAGCCGGCCACGTCGGCGAACCGGGTGACGGGTCGCTCGGCGTCGATCACCTGCGTCTTCGCCCTGGTCACCCCGCCCAGGCCGCCCATCCCGCCGAGGGCACCCGCCTGCCGGCGCGCGGCGCGGACCGCGAAAAAGATGAAGCCGCCGAGCAGCAGCAGCGGCAGCAGCCCGAACAGCACCGACAGCAGCGAGGACGGCACCGCGGTGGTGGCGGTGACCTGGACGTGGTGGGCGGCCAGGTCGCCGGCCAGGCCGTTGCCGCCGAGAGCGACTGGGATGGTGGTGGTGAACGGCTGCCCGCCGGCCAGGATGCCGGTCACCTGGCCGGCCGGGCCGATGGTCACCGCACGGACCGTCCCGGTACCAACATCGGCCAGGAACCGGGTGTAGCTCAGCGCTCTGCCCGGGGCCACGCCGTGCGGCAGGACAAGCAGCGTCACGAAACTGGCCGTGACCGCCGCCGGCAGCAGCCACCGCCGCCACGGGGCTGGGTGTGCGTGGCCGGTCGGGCCAGGCTGGAACATGCGCACTTTAGTGCTCCTTCCGAGTGCCCCGCGGCTCGCCGGGCAAGGGCCTGGCCAGGTTCCCGCGGGTATGGCAGCAGTGCGTGATCACCGGGACTGGCTGTACTCGGGCGCGCGCCGCACGGCGGGCCGGGGCCTGGCGGCCACCGTCGCCGCATGGGCCCGCGCCTGCCAAGCGGTGAGCACGGTGAGCAGGATGATCAGCGTCTCCACGCTGAGCGCGGCGATGCCCAGCGGGCACCGCCAGTTGCCGACGTCGACGTGATCGCCGAGGAAGCCGCCCGGCAGGGCACGGGTCAGCACATAGCCACCCATCGCCGAGACGGCCAGACCGCCGGCCGCGGCCCACGCCAGCCAATGCGATCGGCCGATCATGACCCCGCCGACCAGGACGGCCGCGACGATGATCCCCAGATACCCGGCGCCGATCAGCGGGGTCGGGCCCAGCGTGGCCGGCAGGTTGACCACGTGGATCACCGCCAGCGCGGCTAGCGCCAGCGCGCCCACCGCCCGCGCGATCACCTCGGTCCCCTGCGCCGGCAGCGCTTGGCTACGATCAAGCATCGTTGTCCTCCAGTCATCAGGACCCCTCGGGCCTGAGGCCACGGGTAGTCCGGCAGTAGTTCCGCTCTCAACTACTAACACGGATAGAAGACTGAGCAGGTTCAGCGGTAGTTGGGCCAGCCTGGTGCGATGTGCGTCACACGGTGCTGAGAGCCCGGCGCATCCCGCGGTGACCGATGAGCCCGAGCGCGGCCGTGCCGTTCACCGGGCTGGCGCCCCGGGGTGGATCCGGGTGTGCGACTGCAATATGCCAAGGCATCCGGCTTGCCCTGCGGCTACGGTCGGGGGCGACGAGCCGCCAGCCCTCAGAGGGCTGACGGCCGGCAGGGCCAGGGACGGACGTGGCCCGGGCCCCTCATAACTCCGGTACGAGCGAAAACGAGCACGTCATTACGACGTTGCGGCTTAGTGCCGGGACCCAGTGACTGGTCACCCACCGTGAATCGATCACACAGTTGCCGGCGATGACGATGCGCTGCACGTTGCCCGGCCGCGTGTCGCCCGGGTGCAGGTCGAGCTGGCAGGCCAGTTCATGCTCAGCGTTCTTGACTCGCAAGCGGCCGACGGCCCGCCACCCGACAGGGACCCAGGCCAGCAACTCGGACCGGAAGCTGATCTCCGGGAAGGCCGCGGCATCTAGAAGGCCACTGAAAATCTTGGTGGGTTGTTCTGGCTTGGAGACCGGGGGTGGCCTCCGGGGCGCTATGCGAGTGCCCAGTTGCCGTCGCTGGTGCGGGTGAGCCCGAGGTTGACCAGTCGGCGCAGGTTGAGGGCGGCGGCCCGGTGGTGGAGCCAGGTGTTGTTCTTGGTGACGCCGCGGTAGGGGACGCGGCGGTTGCCGTGGGCGGTAAGCCAGGCGATGGCCCGTTCGACGGGGGGCCGCCACCGCCGGTATTCGTCTTGCCAGGCTGGCTCGGTGGCGGTGCGGCGGGCGACGGCCAGCAGGGCGTGGCGGGGGTGGACGGTGAGGACGCGCCCGGCCTTGGCGGTGGTGCAGCGCTCGCGCAGCGGGCAGCCGCGGCACCGTGTTTTGAACTGGGCCTGGCGGTTGCCGTCGGCCTGGGGGCGGCCCAGCGCGACGGTGTGCCCGGCCGGGCAGGTGGCCGTGGCGGCCTGGTCGTCGACGGTGAAGTCGTCGATGGTGAAGCCGCCGGGGATGGCCCGGGGCAGCGGCGGCGGTTTGATCACCGCTGCGTGGCCGCTGGCCTGGAGGTGCTCGCGCAGCTCGCCGGTGCCGTAGGCGGTATCGCCCAGGATGGTTAACGGCCCGTCCTCGGCGCCGAGCAGGCCGCCGGCGACGGCGGCCTCGTGATTGGCCGCGCCGCCGCCGCGGGTGAGCGCGACGGCGGTGAACAGCCCGGTCTCTGGCTCGAAGGACACGTGCCCTTTGAAGCCGTCCTGGTGGCGGGTGCGGTTTTTGTGGATGTGCCGCGCGTCGGGGTCGACGGTGGAGATCACCCGGTCCCTGGCGGTCCGCTTGGCGATCCGCCACCGCCCGTCCCGGCCGTCCGAGCCCTCTGCTGGTTCCACGTCCTGCCCAGCGACCAGCGCCAGCAGCCCCACCGCATTGGCGGCCTGCTCGCTGAGCTGCTGCTCAGGCAGGTGCCCCAGCAGGTTCAGCGCATCGGTGACCAGGGCATCCACCAGCGCGGCCCGGGCTGCCTCGTCGTCCCAGGCGATCTTCGGCTTGCCCGGATCGGCATAATCGTGCGCGGTGCACCACCGGCCCGCGACCTCCGGCGCGCCGGGCACCTCACGGATCACCCGGCGGACCGCGGCGATCAGCTGGGTGACAGTGTCCTGGGTAGCCACCGCATCATCCAGCACCGTGGAATCCAGCGCCCGCCGGTGCTTACCCTTCAACACGCCCGTGGCCGCCACCACCTGAGCGACCCTGGAAAACAGCCGGTTCGGGTCCTTTGAGCCGTGCAACCTGCGCCGGAAATACGTCAACAGCGACGAGTCGAAGGCGGTATCCAGCAGCCCCAGCCCACAGGCGGCCTTCCACCGCAGGTCGCACCGCAATTCCTGCACCGTCTCAAAATCCGACAGCCCACGCAGCGCCTGCAGCACCACCGCCGCCGCCAGCACCTGCGGCGGCACGCTCGGCCGCCCATTGGGCGAGGGATACATATCCGCGAACATCCCCGCTGGGAACAGCGCCTCCCGGTGCGCAGCCAAGAACGCGAACACACTCCCAGCCGGAATCAGCTCCCGGCACGTCTCCCACACATCCGGCCCTACCGGCTCCCCGGCACGCTCACCCTGCATGCCTACAACACTGCCTCGCCAGCAACGCACCAGGCCAGAACTACCAAGATTTTCAGTGGGCTTCTAGGAAGCGCGGCCCGGCCAGCAGCCGGTCCAGCGCCGGTGACCCGGTGCTGACCGCGTTCGTCCTGGCGGCAAGGCACGCTGTCGAATCCTCGATCGGTTCCGCGATGACCACTCTGCCGGCCAGGGGCATGCGTCCCCGCACGAACTGGCCGCCGACGTGGGCGGCAAATGACGCCTGTGACCGCGCCGGGTCAACGCGCCACCTGCCGGTAGCCAGCCGCGGTCGCCGGCTGGGGCTGGGCTGAGTGTCGTGTCCAGTCTTGATCACGAACGTCTCCTTTGACGTGCCGGGCCAGCCAGCCGAGTTCTGCAGGGTCAGGTGTCCCGCGCGTGTGCCGGGCAGGCGCCGCGCGAGGCCAATCTCTTACTAACACGGATAGGAGACTTTGCCTGTTCACCCGACGGGCGGGCCGGGCCCGCTGTGCCCAGCGCGGCTACCCGCCCGGTGATCCGCCTGGCCGGGTCTCGGCGAGGATCGCGAGGTGTTGCAGCGTCGCTTCTGGCGGCTGCCCGGTTGCCTCGCGCAGCTCGTGAAGCAGCAACTCGGAGACAACGTGCAGGCCCGCGAGCAAGTCACCGAGGGCCACCGGGTCTTGTGGCACCAGGGCCCCCGCGGCCCATGCCAGCAGTTCTGGTGAGTCGAGGCTAGCGGTGAGCAGCCCGATCGCCAGCTGGACGGTGCCTCCTGCCGACTGGCTGGTATCAGTGGCCGCCATCGGCGCGCGGGCGGCAGCCCCGCAGTGCCTGCCGTGGCGCGGGCACCAGCGGCGGCGTTCGCCGGGGGCGTTCCTCATGTTGTCCTCCCGTCCCGGCGGGCGAGCCTGCCGCATTGATGTTGGGTGCGCGTACACCTAGCAACACGCAGATAGATCGTGGGCCGTTCATTGCCGGCCAGGCGCGGTAGCCGCCCGAGCGGTTATTGCGGTAGAACGCCTTTCGGGGCGCTGGCGCGCATCCGGCCGTAGCCCAGCGCCCTGGTCGGCCGGAGTGCCGGTTTACTGGGCGGCGTGCACCCGGCCGAGTGCAAGCGCGACCACGGCCGGAGTCAGGGCCAGCAGGACCGGGGTCAGCGCGAGCGCGGCGGCCGTTGCGCGCAGCAAGTGGCGGCGCACCGGGCGCAGCGGTTCGGCCGCCGGGCCGAGCAGCCGTTGTATCCGCTGCACGGCGTCGGTGGCGGCCGCGGCCAGCCCCGCACCGGCCAGGGCCGGTGCGGGGCTGGCCGCGGTGGCCAGGACCACCAGGGCGGTGGCCAGCGACCGGGGATCGCTGGCCCGCGTTGCCGTATCGTCGGCGTGCAGTTCGGCCAGCCGTGCCACCTGCAGGTCCGCGTCCCGCATCAGCGGCACGAACGGAAGCACATGGCGGCCGATCCGGGCCATGGCCAGCAGCCGGTGGTGCCGCCCGGCCAGGTGCGCTCGTTCATGTGCCAGGACTGCGCCGAGCTGGGCTGAATCCAGTGCCGCCACGGCGCCGGTGGTCAAGATCACCGTCGGGTGCCGCCCGGCGACGCAGTAGGCGGCCGGCTCCGGGTGGTCCAACAGGACCGCTCCCAGAGCGGGCTCGGGGCGCCCGGCCAGCCGGGCGGTCTGCGCGTGCCGCAGCGCCTGCTGCCCCGCGGCGCGGAGATGGGTAACGGCAGTGAGCGTGGTGCGGGCCACCACGGCGCCCGCCAGGATCAGGCCCAACCCGGCGACGGTGGCTCCCCCGGGTGTGGCGTAGGTGGCGCGAAGCCGCAGCACGCACGCCCCGATCAAGTGACTGAGCCCCCCGCCGAGGGCGGTCGCGTGAACCGCCAGCGTTAGCCCGGCCAGCCCGAGCGCGGCCAGGACCGACCAGCCCGCGGCCAGGTAAGTGACAATGCCGAGCAGCGGTGCCCGGCCCATCCACCTGGCCCGGCCAAGCATCCTTGCCCCCAGCGTGCCGGCACCGGCCGCATAACCCAGCAGCACCGCGGCGACGGTCACCGGTTTCCGCCAGCCTCAGGCTCCGGGCGCGCCTGCTCCAGCGCCTCGCGCAGCAGGGCCGCGTCGTGCGGGCTCATCTGAAGCACGAAGTGCGCCAGCGCCCGGCGCCGGTCCGCGCTGGTGCCCAGCGCGTCGTTCATCAGCGCCGCGGTATACGCCGACCGCGAGCCGGTCGGCTCATAGCGCCACGCCCGGCCATCCCGCTCTCGCCGCAGCCACCCTTTGCGATGCAGATTCTCCATCACCGTCATCACGGTGGTATAGGCCAGCGGCCGGTCACCGTGAAGATCGTCGACCACCTCACGGACCAGCGCCGGCCGCCCCCACTCCCACAACAGGTCCATGATCACAGCTTCCAGCTCACCGAACCGCCGCATCCTCGCTCCCAGATAGCCGGCACACCGTCCTATCTACTATCACGCATAGGGCGGGCCGCCGGTTCAATCACGACACCGGACTCTTTCTGCCAGGCAGCCCCTGTGTCGCCGGGTCGATGGCCGCAGTGAACGAAACGCCTCTACTATCCGTGATAGTAAGCATGTCTACTATCACGACTGCTTCCCGCGGCCAACTGCCCGCCGACGCCGATGCCGCGATACGCGAGCTGTACTCCCGTCACGCCAAGGCCCTGCACGGTTACGTCCAACGGTTCTGCCCCGACCGGGCGAGTGCCGATGACATCGTGCAGGAGACCTTGATCCGGGCCTGGCGGAACCTGCCGCAGCTCACCGCCGACGACCGGCCGGTCCGGCCCTGGCTGTTCCGCGTCGCCCGCAACCTGCTGACTGACGCCGACCGGGCCGCACGGGCACGGCCGGTCACCGCACCGGCGGAGCCGCCCGACGTTGCCGGGGACGACGCGGGGCTGGATCAGATCCTTGACCGGCAACTCGTCGCCGACGCGCTCCAGCACCTGTCGCCCGCGCACCGGACCATGCTGGTGGAGACCTTCTACCACGACCGCACCCTGGCGACCGTCGCCCGCCAGCTCGGCATACCGGACGGCACCGCCAGATCACGGCTGCACT
This sequence comes from uncultured Actinomycetes bacterium, assembly GCA_963734725.1. Taxonomy (GTDB): domain Bacteria; phylum Actinomycetota; class Actinomycetes; order Streptosporangiales; family Streptosporangiaceae; genus DASXKD01. The sequence goes on along the minus strand of CAVTIX010000009.1, from coordinate 184,248 downwards.
ACGCGCTGCACGCCCTGCGCAGGCAGATCCAACAGCGCGAAGCGGTCGCGTGCGGATGAACAGCCGTCCGCCCCGGCATCTCCCCGGCGCGAAGGCCGGCGAGGCGGCTACACCCTCGCCTGCCACCCGGCCAGGCCAGCGCCTGATCACCATGATGCTGCTCGCTGCGGCCGCGCTGGACCTGACCCGGTGCGGCCTCGTCCTGGCCACAGCCCGGCACCCGGCTCCCGCCGCTGGGCTGATCACAGCCGGACTTGCCGCCGCCGCGGTGAGCACCTGGACCGCTCGGGGATGCCGGGGCGGCCGCTGCTGGGCAACCTGGAGCGCCGTGCTGATCGGTGCCGCGTCCGCACCGCAGGCTGCCGCGAACGGCTTCCATTCCCCCTACGCGATTCCCGATACCGCCACCGCCGCGCTCGGGGTGCTGCTCACCGTCGCTGTCCTAGCCACCGCCGGCCGCGCCGGGCAGCCAGAGGACGACACCGAAACCCCGTGCGGGCATGCCCGATCGGAGGGTGGCGACGATGCCACCATCGCGCCGCGAAACCTGAGGAGCTGGTTAGTTTGGCCGGCATGGCATTCAGCGCTGTCTTCGGCCATCGGCGTGCCGGCCGGCCCAGGCGGCTGCGGCTGCGTCGCGGCATGGCGGTGCCGCGGCTCTTCGTCCGCGGTGGGATCCGGTACGCGGGCCGTGCGCCGCGGTTGTTCGCAGCCGCAGGCGAGAAGCGCCAAGTGCTGCGAGGCGACCTGGCCTTGCAGACCGCCGAGGACGTCGCCGCCACCCTGGGGGCGATGAAGGGCGTCCTGACGAAGGTCGGCCAGATGGCCAGCTACGTCAACGACGGCTTGTCACCAGCCGTCCGCCGCACCCTGGCCCACCTGCAAGACAGCGTCCCGCCGATGAGCCCGGAGCTGGCCGCGGCTGTGGTGGAGGAAGAACTCGGCGCGCCGCCGGAACGGGCCTTCGCCCGCTGGGATCCGCAGCCCATCGCCGCCGCATCGATCGGGCAGGTGCACCGCGCCATCGCCCTCGACGGCCGGGCGGTCGCGGTCAAGGTCCAGTACCCGGGCATCGCCGAGACCATCGCGGCTGACCTGCGCAACGTCGCCCTGCTGCGCCGGATGCTGCGGATCACTGCGCTGGCTCAGGACGTTGACGCACTGATCGCCGAACTGCGGGAGCGTGTCGCGGAGGAGCTTGACTACCGCCGCGAGGCCGTTAGCCAGCGGCGCTTCGCTGCCTACTACGACGGGCATCCGACGATCCATGTGCCACGGATCGTCGGCGACCTGTCCACCCGGCGGGTAGTCACCAGTGAGCTGTCGGATGGTGCCCGGTTCGCCGAGCTGCGCAGCTGGTCTCAGCAGGAACGCGACCTGGCTGCGGAGACGATCTACCGCTTTGTGTTCCGGAGCCTGTACGAGGTCCGCGCGTTTAACGGCGACCCGCACCCCGGAAACTACTTGTTCCACGGCGGCGGCAAGGTCACCTTCCTGGATTTCGGGCTGGTCAAATACTTCACCCTGGCCGAGTTGCAGCCGCTCATGGAAATGAACCGCCGGCTGTGCGTAGAGCACGATCCCGAGGCATTCCGCCGCAGCCTGGAGAACGCTGGCTTCCTGCGCCCGAACGCAGCGCTGAGCGCCGAGGCGATCGTCGAGCACCTGGCCGTCTTCTACGACACCATCCGTGAACCAGGCCCGCTGACCATCACCGGGGACTACGCCTCCTCAGTCGTGCGCCGCTTCTTCGATGTGCGCAATCCAGTGATGGGCTTCATCAGCATCCCAAGGTCATACGTCATCCTCCAGCGCATCAACCTCGGCCTGTTCGCCATCCTCGGCGAACTGTCCGCGACAGCCAACTGGCGGGCCATCACCGAGGAGATCTGGCCCTTCGCCCAGGGCCCGGCCGCCACCCCGATGGGAGAGGCCGAGGCCGCATGGCGGGCACGGCGCCAGGCGATCGCGGCATAGCTGGCCTGAGGCCGTACCTGGCGGATCGCTGGGACACGCCGCCGGGCGGTCGGCGCCCGGGCCCGCGGCTGGCCGGACGGCCCTTATCCGCCGTCAGATCCCGCCCGCGGAGTGAACGGTGACATTTCTACTATTCGTGTTAGTAGATCGTCAGCACTATACGGAGCCCTCCACCTGGGCAACACGTAACGCAGAAAGAGGATGATCGAGATGACCGACGGACGTCCGCGCCCGCAGGGCCCATGGGGGGCGGAGAGGAGCCAGGAGCGGCCCGTGCTGCCGACTGGCGCGCTCCGGCGTGGCAGCCGGCTGGCCGTGCTGCCGCTGCGGCACGCGGCGCGCACCGCCGCAGCCGCTACCCGGCTGTCCCGGGCCGCTACGGATCAGGTCGCTGCCCGCACCGCCGAGCAGGTGTTCGCCACACTCGGTGAGCTCAAGGGCGGGACAGCGAAGCTGGGGCAGGCGATGTCGGTGTTCGAGGCGGCGATGCCGGAAGAGGTCGCGGCGCCCTACCGGTCAGCGCTGCGGCGGCTCGCCGACGCGCAGCCGGCCATGCCCGCCGGGACCGCCCGCAGGGTAGTCGATGCCGACCTCACCGTTACCCACGGGCCGCACTGGCGCGAGCGGCTCGCGGCGTTCGACGACCAGCCCGTTGCGGCGGCCTCGATCGGCCAGGTGCACCGCGGACGGTGGCGGACCGATAGCGGCCGCCTCGTGGACGTCGCGGTGAAAGTCCAGTACCCGGGTGTGGGCAAGGCACTGCGCTCGGACCTGCGCCAGGCCCGGCTGCTCGCCCGGGTGATCGCCCGGCTCACCCGGCTGAACGTATCCGGACTGGCGGATGAGCTCGCCAGCCGGATCGTCGAGGAACTGGATTATGTGCGCGAGGGGCGCGTCCAGGCGGAGGTCGCCGCCGCCTTCACGCACCGCGCCCCGGCGGCAATCGCCCTAGCCCGCGCCGCGGGAGTGCACGAGCCCGAGGGCCGGACCAGCGTCCAGGTTCCATCCGTGTACGCCGCGACGCCACGGGTGCTCATCACCGGCTGGCTCGACGGGGAAAGCCTGTCCACGCTGCTCGATGGGCGTATGGACCTGCTTCCGGTGGGCTGGCGAGAACTCAGCCGTGGTGACGCCGCCGACCTGGCTGCGCGGCTGCTCGGGCACGCCATCTACGCGCCCGCCGCGTGCGCCGGCTGGATGCACGCCGACCTGCACCCGGGCAACTTCCTGCTGCTCCCGGGCGGCCGGCTCGGCATGCTGGACTTCGGTGCGGTCGCCGCCACCCCCGACGGCATCCCGGCGCAGTTCGGGCAGCTCGCCGCCGCGGTGCTCGCCGGAGACGGCCCGACTGCGATAGGGCTGGCGCGGCAGGTCGGGGCGCTTGCCCCGGACGCCCAGCTCGATCCAGAGCTGATCGTCGACCTGCTCCATCCGATCGCGGCGACCGCGGCCACCGACAGCTTCACCTACTCCCGCCCCTGGTTGCGCGGGCTCATGGCCCACCTCACCGACCCGCGCTTCGCCACGGCGTTGCGCAACCTGACGCCGCCTCCCGAATACGCCCTCGTCTGGCGGGCAACGCTTTCGGCCGCCGGGCTCTTCGCGCAGCTAGGCGCGACCGTGCCCACCCGCGGGCTCCACCTTGTCTACTCTCCGGGGTTCCGCGGCAACCTCCCCGGCGCCCCGGCCACGACTGACGCGCTCGCCGCCCCGCCACACCAGCTGCACGGCGCCCGGTAAGCCTGCCGCGCCACGGAGGACGCCAAGCCGCACTCAGTCTGCCGCCGCGAACGGCCTGGGCATCAGGCCCACTCCAGCGCCGTATCGGCGCACCGGCGGCGGCCGGCGTGCTGCACGGCGAGGGGAGTCCGCGCCGTGGCGCACGCCGCAACCACCGAGGAGGCCGCGTAGCGCCACCGCGCCGGACCAGGACAGCCGAGGCAGCGAAGGCGTCCGACCTTGAATGGGACGCGACATGCCAACGGCTGCTCGCCACCTACGTGAAGGGCCTGAGAGGGTGTTGACGGCATCCACGACGCCGACCGTGCCGGACGCGACGCACCCAGCCACATCGCGGCGCCTCCCCAGGCCAGCATCGTGATCTTCGGCCCGCACGTGCCGATCGGCGCCGATACAGGTAAGGGCGTCTATATGTCTGCTGTCGCGCAACGGGTCAGTCCCCGGACTTCGGATCACGCGACCGCCTCCCCGGCCAGCACCTGCTCGCCCTCCCGCACACGCGCATCAGCCCGGCGAGAGCGGCGTCTAGAACTGGCGGACGATCCGGTCCACCACCGCCTCGTCGGACTGGCGGTGGTGCTCGAGCCGCCAGTTCTGCAGCAGCCACAACGGCAACCCGGCCAGCAGCTCCACGTCACTGTTGACGGGCAGCTTCCCCGAGGCAACAGCGCGGGGCTTTCCACGTGGCGACGACAGGCGTGCCACACCCCGGCGCGATCCCGCCGCTGCGGCACGCGGCTGCGGGCTGGCTAGGGCCCTGCCCTGCCACCGCCTACGGCCGCACGGCGTGCTCGGTGTCCGCGGTGCTATGGGGAACTTTGATTTCTGGTGCCTGCACCAGCGGGATGCTGATCGTCTCCAACGGCGGTATGGCCCCCAGCCCGGCGGCGGCGGCCGGGCGGGCCTCGACGTCGGCCCCCGCGTCGGCCGCCTCGGCGTCGCCGAAGTCCGCGAGTGATGTCGAAGGCCCAGCATCTGACCCGGCGGGCGTCATCTTCTCGAAGAACCGCAGCAGCTCCACCGGTACCGGCATGACCAGCGTGCTGTTCTTCTCCCCGGCCACCTCCACCACGGTCTGCAGCAGCCGCAGCTGGAGCGCCGCGGGGTCACGGGCCATCACGTTGGCCGCCGCGGCCAGCCGCTTGGACGCCTGGTACTCACCGTCAGCGGTGATAATCCGGGCTCGGCGTTCCCGTTCCGCCTCGGCCTGGCGGGACATGGACCGCTTCATGCTCTCAGGCAGCGAGACATCCTTGATCTCCACCCGCTCGACCCGGATGCCCCACGGCCCCTCGGTCGGCTCATCGATGATCCGGCGCAGCTCGCGGTTGACCGCGTCCCGCTCCGACAGCAGCTGGTCCATCTCGGACTGGCCGATGATCGAACGCAGCGATGTCTGCGCCTGCTGGGACACCGCGAACAGGTAGTTCTGCACGTTCACCGTGGCCTTAATGGGATCCACCACCCGGAAGTACACCACCGCGTCCACCCGGACGGTCACGTTGTCTTTGGTGATGCCATCCTGGGCCGGGACCGCAAGCGCGATGATCTGCATGTTGACCTTCTGCATCCGGTCGCCGACCGGCCTGATCATCGTCAGGCCCGCGCCGCGCGGCGGCGACTGGATCTTGCCGAACCTGAACACGATGCCCTGCTCGAACTGCTGCACTACCCGCACCGAACGGCCAGCCGCGACCACGCCGGCCACGGCAAGTATCACCAATATGATCAAGATGGCGGCAATCACTGCTAACAGCCCCTCTCCGGCGGCACATGCCTGCTTGGCATGGCACTGGGTCTGGCCGGCATTTGCCAGCCCCCGTTCTACTATCACGGATAGGACTCATCAGATGTTCACGCCACCGGTGACTAAAGGGCCGGGAAGTCGGCGCTTCTGTCCGGCTTGGCCCCAGACTTGCCAGTTGACGTGCTCGTCCGGGCGCGGCGGGCCGCCGCGCCACCAGCCGATCTGGGCCAGCCGGGCACGGGCGATCCAAGGCGTCAGCCGCCAGGCCACCAGCGCGCACAGCGGGCCCGCCAGAGGTGCGAATAGCCGCCTGTCTCAGCGGTTCACGCATCCGGGGCCGACGCTGGCGAGCAAGACCACCGCCTCTACCCGGTGCGGCGCCAGGCCCGCCGCTGACAGTGCTTCAGCTGCGGCGTGCCGCCAGTCACCAGGTTCGAGCCGCCGCTGCTCCCGGCGACCGCGAGCGTGATGCCCACAGCCACGGCGATCACCACGACCCCCGCGCCGATCCCGGCCACCCAACTGCGGCGCCGCCTTCCCCGCGCCTCCAGGGCCGCATTTTGGTGATCTTCTCCCGGGCCTGCTGCCTGTTCCTGCTGCCCTTTGACACCGCGTGCACCTCTCAATTGAGCCGGTCACCTAAGGACGGCTGGGTCAGCGGCGCGGGGCGAAGACGATGTGGCCCTCGACGTGGGCCGCCGCCGGCCCATCCGCGATGTGCCGGACGGTACAGGTCGTTGCGAAGCAGTCGATGACGATCGTCTGGGAGCCGCCCTCGCTGGCGACGACAAGCTCGCCCGCGTGTATCCCCGCCCTGACCAGCTCCGCCCCCGGCAGCCGCAGGATGCTGTTCGTGCCGGGATGGCGGTTGCCCGGTGAGCGGCGATCGGCCACGTACGCCACCCAGTCCCGGCTGAAGCCGGCCGGGACGAACGCGGCGCTTTCCACTCCGATGTCGCCGCCCGCCGGCAACGGTGACCGGGCGACGAGCCTGGTCTTCCCGCCGGGACCGATCGCCCAGACCCGCCCGGTGGTCTCGTCCGGGGCAACGAGGTCACCGCCGAAGGAGCCGAACGACAATGGCGCGACCGCGATCCCTCCCTCGACCCTCGGCGCGTGTGAGGCAATCGTGGTGACCCGGCCGGTGCAGTCCACGCCGAAAACGGTCGTGCCATCCCGCGACGTCGCGGTGACCAGGAGGCGGTATCCGAACCGGCCGACGTCGTCGAACGCGATCCCGTCCGGCCGGACCGCGGGAAGGCTTGCGAAACGCCGCGCCCGCCCCCGCTGGTCGATGCTGATCACACCAGGGGAGCCGCTCGGCTCGAGGGCGTAAATGGCATCCCTGCCGAACGAGCAGCCCAGCCCGGTGACCCGCTTGCCCGTCGGCATTGCGATGTACGGCTCGGGCCCAAGAGCGGTGGTATAGCCATCGCTTCCGCGGGCGAACGGCACTGGCTGGCCGGACGTGCTGAGCAGGAACAGCCGGCCGGCGGCCGCGACCGTGAGCTGCCCATCGCCTCGCGGGCCGGTGAGGTCGACGACGCCCGGAACGTGGAGGAAGCGCACCCAGCGGGCAGGGAGGGTGGCGCGAGCCCTGGTCGCGGCGGGCTGGCCGCCGCCGCAACCCGCCAGCCAGAGATCCAGCCCGATGAGAAGAAGGAGAATGAAGGGGGCCCCCGCTCTGCGCCTGCTGCGGGATGTCCAGCGGCCGGGACCGCCAATCCTGGCAGCTCTGCAAACCATGGCGTCGCCCTCCCAGGTTCGGATTCTGCGCGGGCCGCCACGACACGAAACAGCCCCCAGCTTGGTCGGCAGGCGGTCATGGTGCTACCTCGATTTGTCCTGATGGGCCCGGCCTGATCCCACCTGCTGTCCTTCCCCCGGCTGAGTGGCACTGGATCCGGCCGGCGATGCCGACCCCTCTACGATCACGTATAGGACTCGTGGGATGTTCACGGCGCTCCAGCATGCAGAACGGACCCGCCGACTACGCCGAGGCCACAGACTGGTGGTGGACGGCGTGATCGCAGCGGCAGACAATCCGTCGAGACCGGCCGCAGGCCGCGTGCCGACACTGTCTTGCTGTCGCACTTACCTGGTGGCCGGCCCGTTGGCTGGGGCGATCATCGCCGGGTAGTCGTTCACTGCGAAGCTCCCTCGGTATGCTTCCGGCTTCCTGACGTTGTTAGTGGGCGAGAGTGCCCGGGAGCTTACGTCCCCGACTCGCCTCAGCCGCGCAACCGCCGACGTGGGCGCCCGCTGCCCATGCAGGGCGTGGATCAGGCCGGTGCCCGGCGCTGGGGGCGGCAGCCCACGACGTCATCATCTGTGGGTCGGCAAGACGTAAGACCCTGGCCGCCGCGGACGCCAAATAAGGGCGAGTGAAACAGCGCGGCGATGCCTCCCCGCCGGCCAGCCCGGCCCTGGACTGCGTGCCGTGTCCACCCTGCGGGCGGATACCCGCCGAAACTGAGGAGATAGCGATGGTAACTGTGGCAACACCCTGGTCCCATCAGACTGGCAAGCGACATGCATCACCTGCCACTAGCGAACCCGTCATCGAGCGATGGCGCAGAGTCGGCGCTCGGCGCCCGCCGGTGGCCAGATGGTGCTCACAATTCGTAATCGACCCTGATCTTGCAATGAGCACGCAGTCTCCCGTTCTGGGCGGCTCGCGGCGTCGGGCAGGGTCGGCTCATATGGATCTGGTCGGCTCGCCGAGCGTAGGTGAAGCAGACTTGGCCCGCGCGCTGGGCGTTTTGTGCTGGGGAGCACGGCTGACGGCGGGCACGGGGTCTGGGGGCTCAAGGGCTGGTATCGCGGGCGAGCAGGGGGATGAGGACTTGGGCGTTGGGGCTGCCCCAGCCGGTGACCGGATCCCAGCCGGGTGCGGCCTGGTAGCCGGTGATCGTCCTGGGCGGGAACCGCACGGTGTTGTTGCCCGTGGTGATGTCGTGGAAGGCCTGGTGGTAGTGGGGACCGCGGGCGATCTGGTAGATCGCCGGGTTGACGAAGCCCAGGTGGCGCCGCGCGTACTGGTCGGCCAGCGCGATGAGCGCAGCCCAGATCGGGGCGCTGGCGCTGGTCCCGCCGTGGCTCTGGACGGTGTCCCGGGTGCCGGTGCTGAAGACAACCGCCACGCCGGTGCGGTCGCTGGCATCGGCGGACACGTCGGGAACCCCTCGGGTGGCGCCAGTGCCAGGGACGCCGGCCTGGTAAGCGGGCCGGGCGAACAACTGGCTGAACCCGCCACCGGAGGCCTGGAAGGACCCGCCCTGGTTTCCGGGGTTTCCGGACGCCAGGCCCCAGGCCGTCTCGCTGACCCAGGCGCCGGTGGCATGGCTGGCGGTCAGGCTGGTGCCCCCGGCGGACAGGACGAGCGGATCGGAGGCCAGCAGGCCGACCCCCTTGCCCGGGGAGACAGGCGCGGTGCCGGTCAGGGCCGAGTAGAGATCGCACTGATAGGCCGCCGCTCCTATGTCCCCCGAGGCGGCGACGACCGTCATGCCACGGTCGGCAGCCGCTTGGAGCGCGGCGTTCACGCGGCCGGCCTGGGCGCGGCTGACGCAGTGCTCCCCGCCGATCTGTCCCGCGGCGCTGATCGACATGACGCTTCCGAGGGCAGGGCCCAGCCGGAGCCCGGCGACGGCGGCGGCGACCGCGTCCGGAGTGTTGTGCAGGGATGTTGACGGGAGCAGGAGGATGACGAGGGTGGCGTCGGGGGCGAGTGCGTGCACCAGTTCCACGTCCAGCACTTCCTCCCCGAAGGCCAGCCAGGGAGAGCTAGCGCCGGCGAGGGCGGTCACGACCCGCATCCGCGCGGCCGGAAGGTGGAACAGGTCATCGAACCCCGCCATGTCCTGGCGCAAGTTGGTGACCAAGGGCGGGTCCAGCCGCGTTTCGGCGAGCTCTGGCAGCACCACGGTCTCGCCACGGCCGTCGATCCCCCGGCCCAGGAGCGGCTTGATGCCGTAGGCCACCTGGAGCTGGGCCGGGGTATAGCAGGTCACCCCCGGGCCGCAACGAACCGTCGCGCCGACCCTAGCGGCTGGTACGGCCGCGGTGGCTGGTGAGGCCGCGGTGGCGCTCCTGCCCCGCGGCCCGGCCGTGCACCCCGCGGCCAGCAGGCCCGCCGCGGCCACCGTCACCGCCGCCACCCGCAGCCCACGGCACGGCGCGCCCGGGCCGCCGGCCCTGGGCTCCCGCCGCAGTCCCAGCGTGCTCACCCGCGCGCTCCTCCTCCCGGCCGCGGCTCCGGCACCGGCCCCTGGGCCGCTGGGGACGCTGCCGCCCGCTCGCCTTGCCCCGCATCGGCCGCATCCAGGCCCGGGCCACCGGGCCTTGCCGGGCAGCCCGGCTCCAGATCCCGGCGCCACGGGCATCTTCATCGCCGCCCCGCCCTCCGGCACCCCGGGCCCGCCGGCTCGCGGAACTGCCTAATACTATACTGTGAATAATACTGAGTATACTCGCGCAGATGGCTCGTATACCAGGCCGTCAGCCCCGCGGGGATTCCCCGCCTCGATCGCGCACGGCGACGCGAAATTTGTCACGCTGACGGCCTGACGGACACAAACGGCAGGCCGAACGGCGAAAAGTGGCACGTGCTGAGGCGCCAAACGGCACCGCTAGACCCGGCCAGGCCATGAAGCCTGCGCCTTGGCCCCGCCCGGCTGGCGCCCGGAGGAGTCAGGGCGCGGATCTGAACCGGCTCCGCACACGCTCGGGCCCGTAAGGACCGGCGGCATCGGCTGGCAGACCTCAAATAACAGCGCGCCAAGCCGCCGTTATACGTGGTCGCGATGTCTCGGGTGCTCTTCAGCCGAGCGATCCGTATTGGGCCGATATGCGCGGTGGTCCTCGATGGACGGAGAGCCAGGTCCGGGGAACCATCAGTTTCTGGATCTGACGCGTGACCCGGGCAAGAGGGGCTGGAGTGACCGGCAAGACCCGCGTCAGTCCAGCGGCTGCCTCGCAATGGCCTTGGGCTCGTGGCCGGCCAGCAGCCACCCGGCGGCGGCGGCGATCAGCGGCAGCCCCGGCAGCAGGATCAGCACGTCGGTCAGCGGCACGTCACCGAACATGAGGGACAGGCTGCTGCGGGCCCAGGCCAGCCCGGCGATCACCGCGCCGGCCATGCCGAGGATGGCGCCGAGCAGGCCGAGCGCTGCGGCGGTCGCGGCGGTGATCGTCCGCCGGGTCGTGCCGCTGGCGCCGGTCGCGGTGAGCGTGCGGAGGTCCTGCGCGGTCTCGCTGCGGATCAGGCCGGTGGACATGGCCAGCACGCCGAGCGCGATCACGATGCCGAGCGCGGTGGCGCCGTCGGCGATCTCGCCGGGGCCGAGCGAGGCCGACTCAGTCTCGACCGTCGCCCCGTAGGTGAGGGCGAATTGCCGCGCGGCGTTGATCTGCGCGGCGGTGAGACCGGTCGGTGCCTGGATCAGCCACCCGCCCAGCTGAGTCTGCAGCTGGTACTTGTTCACCGCGTACTCGGTGAGCACCGTGTTCGGCGCGGAGGTGCCGCTGGGCAGGTTGCTGACCGTCTGCATCGCGGGGTTGGCCAGGCAGTCACTGCTCAGCGTGCAGCTCGGCCGTACGCTGTCTTTCTGCACCAGGCCGCCGGGACGTTGCTGGACGCCGTAGTTTCCCCAGGTCAGCTCCATGTGTGGCAGGCTGGCCATGCCTGGCCGCATGGTGAGGACATCGGTGCCAGGAGCGATCTGGCCGGCCGTGATCCGGTAGATGGCGAGCAGCTGCGGGGTGGCCACGTACACGGTGCCGGTGAAGTCTTTATGGGCCTGCGCACCCACCTGGTGCAGCGTGGCGGCCGCGGATTCCAGTGGCACCGCGGACCGCGCATGCAGGCTAGCGGCGAGACTGCTGACGTGCCTGCTCACTTCGGCGAGCTGGGTGCTGATGAGCGGCGCCGCAAGGGGGCCGCCCTGCGGGGGCTGCGCGTAGACGATCACCTGGGTGCTGGACAGGTTGGGGCCAGTCCAGGCGAGGATGTTCTCGAACTGGACGCTGGTAACGACGCAGATCCCCGTGGCCAGGAACACGGCGAACGTGGTCGCCGCCAGCGCGGCACCGGACCGGGCCCGGTAGCGGACCAGGTCGCGCAGCGCGATCCGGATCGCGACCGGCAGCCGGGAGCTGGCCCTCAGCATGCTGAGGGCCAGCGGGGCGAGCAGGACGATGCCGATGACCACGGCGGCCAGGCCGGCCACCAGGTGCAGCGCGGGGCTGCCCCCGTGGCCGCTTGCCCCGGCCAGGCCGCCGGCGGTCGCCAGGCACACGACGCCGGCCGCGAACACGATGACGCCGGGCAGGACGGTGCGGCGCGCCGGCTTCGGCGGTGGGGGGCGGCCGGACAGCGCGGCCACCACCGGCACCGCGGCCATCGTCTTCGCCGGCCGGCGGGACGCCAGCACCGACGTCACGATCGCGAACACGGCCCCGGTGGCGAACGCCCACCATGGCAGGTTCGCCGCGTTGACCACGTGGCCGGCAGCCTGCTGCAGCGTCGGCACGTAGGCGAGCCAGGCGGCGAAGCCGAGCACCGCCCCGGCAAGCGCGCCGGTCACGCCGACTGCCAGGCCGTTGACGATCAGGACGAGACGGAGGTGGCGTTCGGTCGCGCCGATCGCGCTGAGCATGCCCAGGGCACGGAGCCTGCGCTGGGCCATCACCGAGAAACCGGCCACCGACACCAGGCCGATGAACACCAGGCCGACTACCTCCACCAGCAAGACGACCGTCGCCGGCGAGAACCCGCTCGCGCTGCCGGTGGGGAAGGATACAGTCGCCGCCGGGACACCGGGCAGCGTCCCGTTGCCGCCGCTGATCGCCTGCTGCGCCGCGGCCGAGCCGAGCAGCATGACCACCTGGCTGGGGTGGGTGACCTGGCCCGGGGCGACCACCGCGAACTCGTCCGCCAGGTTGCTCGGGTCTTGCACGATGCCGGTCACCCGCCAGGTCGCCCCGGCCGCCCGCCAGGTGCCGCCCACGTGCGTGCCGTACAGGGCCCCGACCTGGCTGGTCAGCGCGACCTGGCCGGGGCCGGCCGGGTAGGCGCCGCTGACCAGGCTGAGCAGGGGGGAGTTATAGTGCCCGTGCCGATTCTCGGCGCGGAGCTGCACAGGCTGGGTGGTGCCGGTAGCGATGTCCTGATCCTCGATGAGATCAGCCGGACCCCAGCGGCCCTGGATGGTGGCGATGTCGGCGGCCAGGTGCGGGTCGGTGCCGGGCAGCGTGACCGACGCGGCAGCGGTGCCGATCGTCGCGTAGTTCGGGTTCGGGAGCTGCGCATTCGTGACCACGCTGGCGCCCCAGATCGTCGCCGCGACCGCCACGGTGAGCAGGCCCAGCACGAGCAGCTGCTGCCGCCATTCGCGGCGGAACAGCCGCCAGCCCCACCGCATCACCGCCCGCCTGGCGGGGACGCCTCCGGCGCGCGGGCGCGTGCCGGGCAGTGTAGCGCTCACTGGTCCCGCCCCGGCGACCCCGGGCCTGGCGCGGCGCGGTCTGGTCCACGATGACGACGCTGGCCCCTCCAGATCGCCACCGCTACGGTGAGCAGGCCGAGCACGAGCAGCGCGGCAATCACCGGTCCCGCCCCAGCAGCGACTGCGGGCCCGGCGCGGGCACCGTCTGGCCGGCGATGCGGCCGTCCCGGATGGACACCACCCGGTCCGCCCACGAGGCGAGCTGTGCGTCGTGCGTGACGACCACGGCGGCGAGGCCTTGCTGGCACGCGGTGTGGATCATGCGCATCACCGCCTCAGCGTTGGCCGAATCCAGCGCGCCGGATGGCTCGCCGGCGAGTAGCAGGTGCCGGTCGCCGATTACGGCGCGGGCGATCGCGACCCGCTGCCGTTCCCCGCCGGACAGCTGATCCGGGTGGTTCGACGCGCGGTCCGCCAAGCCCAGATCGGTAAGCACGCGCAGCGCGGCTTCCCGGGCCTTCCGCGCCCCGACGCCGTCCAGTTCCAGCGGCAAAGCGACGTTCTCCGCGGCGGTCAGCCCTGGGAGCAGGGTAAAGCCCTGGAACACGTACCCGATCGACCGGCGGCGCAGCCGCGCCTTGTCGTTGCGTGACATCCTGGCCAGGTCCTGCCCGGCGACGAGGACCTGCCCGCTGGTCGTTTCCTCCAGGCTGCCGGCGATGGTCAGCAGCGTCGACTTGCCCGACCCGCTCGGCCCCATCACCGCCACCATCGTCCCGGGGCCGACTTCAAGGCTAACCTCGCGCAGCGCGTGCACCTCGGCGGCGCCCTGGCCGTACACCTTGGACACCAGGCGCAGTTCCAGCATGCTCATCGTGTCACCCCTGCTTTCGTTGTCAGCCTGGGCACGTCATCACTTGCCGCAATCGGCGTTTCGTGACTCCGCTGAGTTCCATTGCGGCATCCATGCCGGAAAGGTAGGCGAGGTGCCGCTGCGCTGGCATCGGCCCCGCTGTGTAATCTTCAGTGGGCTGCTTCCGGCTGCCGTTCATCCGTGCGGGGTATGAGTTAGCCCGCACGGGCGATGGCACCGACGGTTCACTGCGCGACAATGGGCTGGTGAACGGACACAGCGTCGAGCCGGCACCCGGACCGCTGGGGAAGCGCAGCTGGTGGCCGAGATTGTCCGCGTCCGCGCGATCCGCGGATCCGCCGAGCGCGCGTCAGATCGCGGCGGATATCGCGCTGCCCATAGCGGCCGCGGTTGCCTCTCTGGCCGTGGCTGGCCTCGCGGTCAGGAACCTGGCGGGTCCGGTGTCGGCGGCGGTTCCCTTCGTGGGCAGGCCCGGATGGCAGGCCATCCTTCCCGCGGTGGCGGCCAGGACGGCGCCGCTGGCAATCCGCCGGTTCCGCCCGCTCACCGCGTTCTGGCTGTGCCTGGCGGCGTGCCTGGTGGTCGCGCTCCCAGGGCCGCTGCGGGGGTCCACCGCAACCATCGCGATCGATCTGATCGCGCTGGTACCCGCGGCCTACTCCGCGGTAATGCATAGCAAGCACAGGGTCGCGGCGCTGCTCAGCATGCCAGCGGTAGCCGTCGTCCTGGTCGTCCGCGGCATGTGGCCGACACCGATCGGCAACTACACGATGCTCGCGGCGCTGCTGGTGTTCATCATGGTTGTCCTTGTCGTCGGCAACGCCGCGCGCCTGAGCCAGCGCCGCGCGAGCGAATCACAGGCACGGCTGCTCCGGCTCAAGGAAGGGCAAGAGAGCGCTACCCGCCAGGCCGTCGGGCACGAGCGGGCGCGTATCGCCCGTGAGCTGCACGACGTGGTGACGCACAATGTCAGCATGATGGTGGTGCAGGCCGGCGCAGCCCGGCGGGTGCTCGGTGCCTCGCCGGAGGAGGCCAGGTCGGCACTGCTGGCCATCGAGGAAAGCGGCCGGGAGGCCATCACCGAGCTTCAGCACATGCTCGGCCTGCTCGCGCAGCCGGGCGAGCCAGAAGAGGCCGATCCGGCCGTTGCCCAGGACACCGCACCGCTCCGGCCCCAGCCCGGCCTGGACCAGGTCCGCCCGCTCATCGACCGGGTGACCGCCGCCGGGCTGCCCGTCGAGCTCCATGTGCACGGCACCGCGCGGGCACTGCCGCCGGGCATGGACCTGGCCGCCTACCGCGTCATACAGGAAGCGCTCACCAACGTGATCAAACACGCCGAGCAATCATCCGCGACCGTCACACTCGACTACCGGGACGATGCCCTGGTGGTCGAGGTCGCCGACGATGGCGGGCCAGGCAAAGCGGCCCCACGTCCCCGCGGTGCACCTGGCGCGCTGGGGGCACTGCCCGGCGGCGGCCGTGGCCTGCTCGGCCTGCGGGAGCGCGTCTTGCTGTACGGCGGCGACCTGGACGCCGGGAGCCAGCCCGGTGGCGGGTGGCGGGTCCGCGCCCGGTTCCCCGAGCAGCCATCCCTGGCGGCGGTCCCGGTGCCGTCGTGAGCGACGCTGACAGCACACCCGGTGAGCCCGCCCCGCGCGTTCTGATCGTCGATGACCAGACCCTGGTGCGGACCGGATTCCGCATGATCTTGCGCGATGCAGGGATCCCCGTCATCGCGGAAGCCGCCGACGGTGCGCAGGCCGTCGCCGCGGCGCTCGAACACCACCCGGACGTGGTGCTGATGGACATCCGGATGCCGGAAATGGACGGCCTGGAAGCCACCAGGCGCATCCTGGCCGCTGAGCCGGGCACCGACTGCCGGATCATCATGCTGACCACGTTCGACCTCGACCAGTACGTCTACAGCGCGCTGGCCGCCGGGGCCAGCGGCTTCCTGCTCAAGCACGTGTCGCCCGAGTACCTCACCGCCGCCATCCGCATGGTCCGCGCCGGCGACGCACTGCTCGCCCCGTCCATCACGCGCAGGCTCGTCGAACGGTTCGCCTTCCAGTCCTCGGCTCCCGCGCTGATGCGCCGTGACCTGTCCCACCTCACGCCCCGCGAACTCGACGTGCTGCGGCTGCTGGCCCGCGGCCTGAGCAACGCCGAGATCGCCGCCCAGCTCACCCTCAGCGACGCGACCATCAAGACTCATGTCGCCCGGCTCCTCGCCAAACTCCAGTTGCGCGACCGGGTCCAGGCCGTCATCCTGGCCTACGAGAGCGGCCTGGTGAGCCCGGGCCAGTCCAGACCGGCTGCGCCGACCAACCGCGCGTGTCGCGGAGAATAGCCGGAGAAGCCTGGAACCGGCAGGCATAGCTGCAGGTCAGGGCCCGCTTCGGAGACAACGGAAAAACCACTCTCCCCGACTTACTCCGGAGAACGCAGCCAGCGCCCAATAACGAATAATCTGAGCACGCCCTGCAATCCGGGCTGCGCTCCTGTCCGCAGGACCGAGTCGGCGATCGGCCGCGTGGCCGCCCCGGTTAACGTCACTGTCTGTGATTAATGCACCTCCTGCCTCCACGCGCGCCCAACCCGTTCGGGCGGCGGCCCGGCGGTATCGGCCCTGCGTGTCGTGGTGCGCAGATGTGGGTGATCGGTGGGCCGGTGGCAGCCACCGACAACGGCTGGTGGCTTGCGCCGCGGCGGTTGTGCGATCCCTCAAGCAAGAAAGGCTTGCTGCAGCCGCACCGCGATCAGCTTTTCCACCAGGGATGCCGGCAGGGGCTGGTCGATACTGAAGCGCAGGGCCCCTGACGTGGTTGAGTAACCCGTGAGCTCGTCTTTGAGCTGGGGGAAGACCGAGCCGCTGTGCGGCAGGTAGCTCAGGTGGTCCTTGAACGCGGCGAACCCGGCGATTGTCTTTCCCCGGACCTTGAAGGCCGGGACGCCGTAGGAGATCCCCTGCTCGGCCTCGGGGAGGATATCGAGGATCGTCTGGCGCAGCTGGGCCAGCGTTGTGTGCTTGGGCTCTTCGAGGGCATCGAGGTACTGGTCGATTTCCTGGGCGGACACGGCCCCATTGTGCTGGTCTATCAGCCTCGGCATCAAGGGGCCTTGACCGCTACCGGTTGCTGGCTGAGCTGCTGACCAGGGCGGGCGCCAGCACGGACCTGATCCCGGGGGGGGTGTCTGCGCTCAGCGGGCGGGCGCCGGGAAGCCGGCCGTGGGCTGCTGGGGCCCGGCTGGCAGGGTAACGCGGGCGGGCTCAAATAGAGCTGGTGATCAAGGCGCGGGACCTGGATGCTGGGCGCATCGACGGCGCGACCGGGCTCTGACGGCTCAGCACAAGCACGCTGGTCCCCGTGGCGCTGCCAGGACAACGCGGCCGGCCAGGCCCCTGGCCGCGTTCGCCATTGCCGCGCTGGCAGGTCAGCAGGTCAGGTGCAAGATGGCGTTGGTGTCCTTGGTGGTCTTGGCCAGCAGGCTGATCGCCTGTGCCGTGGGCAAGATGGCCAGGTCGACCTCGCGGCGGCGGGCCTGTTCGCAGACGTCCTGAACCACCGGCAGCCGCCCGTCAGCGTCGGTGCCGATCACCAGCCGGCGGCACCGCTACGGGATGTCCTCGGCGGCCGACAGCGGGGTGTGGCCGTAGGCGCCGCGGAACTGGCGGGAAGCGCCCTTCTTGCGCTTGCGGATCTTCCCGCGGTCGATGATCAGGTCGTGGGTATAGGTCACGCCGTCCACCCGCACCGAACCGAAGGAGTAGCCAGAAAATCGCACGCTGAGACTCCTACCCATCCTGCAGCCAGATGAGCCAGGACCTGACCCGGCCGTCAACGAAATATCCGCCCAATCTGCGTGGGCATCGGCTGGAGTCCGCTCAAGACGCTGACCGGCCAGATCCGCAGGTTCTGCGCGCCGAGGAGCCGGGTGCGGGGCGCCGGTTATTGCCGGGACATCTCCCACTTGTGCAGATCGCCGGCCTCGGCCGCGCGCTGCAGTGCGTCCATCGTTCTGGCCGTCTTGCCGGTGCCGAACACCGGGCCGCGCCAGCCGCATGAGCAGACCGCCTGGGCGCCGCCCTCACCCACCTCGCGGATGGTGGTGTGGTGGTCCACGGCGACCGGTTCCTCACAGGTGAACGACCGGGCGGCTCATCGTCCGCCGCACGCCGTCGAGAGCCTGGACCCGGATGGTGACGAGTTTGGCCAGCTGGTCGATGTTGCGCGCCTGGGCCCGGGCAATGACGTCGTAGGGCCCGGCCAGGCTCACCGTCTCCGCGACGTCCGGCAAGTCTCGCAGCGCCGCAGCCACGATAGCCGCCTTGCCCGGGTCGGTCTGGATCAGAATGTACGCGGCGATCACGTGACACCCATTTCAGTCTTCTTGGGGCTATTCAACCGCTCTGGTGGCGATGGGTCATCCCCTGCCAGTGGAGGCCATCGGCGGGGCAGGCGCGCGTGGTTTGCATTCGGCAGGCCCGGGTGCCCTGAGGGGGCGGCGGCCATCCAGGCCGTGGCATGCAAGCGTTTCGCCGTGGCTGGCGGTTCAGCGGAAGTGACGGTCGATCTCGTTGGCGTACCGGCGGCCGAGTGAGTCCTTGTTCTCGGTTATCCACCGGGTAAGGGCGACCTGGCCGGTCGGCGGGCCGTCGATGTCGGCCAGCCCATCGGCCATGGCGCGGTACTCATCACCGGTGAGCAGCGTGTCCCGCAACGCCCACCCCAGCACTCGAGCGGCCGCCGGGATGAGGGCGCCCGGCACGCCTACCACGCGCGAGCGGCTGCCGATGGCGTCTTTGACGAAGCAGACCAGGTCGTAGAAGGCGGGCCGCTCGGGTCCCACCGCGTCCAGGGTGTACGTCTCGGTGGCCAAGCCTGCCGCCAGGCACAGCCTGGCCAGGTCGTCGACGTGAACAGGCCGGATGCGGTAGGCGCCGGTGCCGCCGACGGCGAACACCGGCAGATGGCGCAGCAGCCAGGCGATGTTGTTGATGAGCACGCCGTCCCCGCCGAACAGGATGGCCGGGCGCACGATCGCATGCGGCACTCCCGCCTCGGCGAGGATGCGCTCGACCTCCGCCTTGCCGCGGAAGTAGGAGTACGCGGATGCGGCGCTCGGATGCGTGATCGACACGTGGACGATCCGCGCCACCCCCGCGTCGCGGGCGGCGTGGAACAGTGTCCGCGAGTTGGCCACCGCCCTCTGGTGATCGACCGGGCCTCTCGCAAAGCGGACCCAGTAGGTGTTGTACAGCGTCCCGGCGCCGCGGAGCGAGGCGGTCAGCCCGGCCGGGTCGGCGAAATCGAGCGGGCGGACCTCGATCGGCGTGCCGCTGGGGGCGCGCCCTGGGTGCCCGGTGACCGTCCGCACCGGGCGGCCCGCGGCCAGCAGGCCGCGGGCGATCGCCGCCCCCGAATAGCTGAACGCGCCGGTCACGACATCGAAGCCACCCAGGACCGGCCGCTCCCCGCCGGGCTCACCAGATGCAAAGGTGGGCATGCCGGCCCGCTCTCCTGGGCTCTGATCCTGGTGGCCGCGATGCCGGTCACCGATCAAGGCCTATCATGACCTGCCTTACCAGGCCATGCGGCGCCTGGCAGGCGACAATGGCTGCAGCCGCGCCGGGCCAGCGATCTCGTGCATTACGTACGCCGCAAGTCGCCCGCCGTGAACGTCACGCTCAGCCACCACCAAGTCGGCCGCCTGACGTGCGGTAACCGCCGATCTGGGCGCTCTGCCGGAGGTCGTCGCCAGCAATCGGCTGGGCGCATAACGGGGTGATCTGCGCGTGGCCGCCGGGGCGCGTCTTGGGGGCCTGGCCGGCGTGCCCGGCGCTGATTTAGGGGGCCTGCCCCTAGTGTGCCGCGTCAGAAGTTCCTAGAGTTATTTTTGCTAGGATCTGATTATGCCGGGTCCTTCTGCTGCCGAGATCGTGCTGTCTGTTGATGAGCGGGCTGAGCTGGTGCGCCGGGCGGGGCTGCCGGAGCGCCGGCGGGCTGACCGGGCCCGGATCATCTTGGCCTGTGCCGACGGGATGTCGAATGCCGGTGCCGCGCAGGCGCTGGGGGTGGCGGTCAAGTCGGTGTCGAAGTGGCGGCGCCTGTTCGCGGACCGGCGGCTGGCCGGGCTGGAGGATGCGGCGCCAATCGGCAGGCCCAAGGCGGAGCTGGTCTTGGAGGAGGCGGAGCGGGCGCAGCTGGTCCGGTGGGCCAGGCGTGCGAAGACCGCCCAGTACCTGGCGATGCGGGCGAAGATCGTGCTGGCCTGCGCCGAGGGCGGGACGAACAAGCAGGTCGCTGCCGGGCTTGGGGTGGATGAGTCAACCGTGGACCGGTGGCGGGCCCGGTTCATCGCCCGGCGCCTGGATGGCCTGCAGGATGAGCCGCGGCCCGGGCGGCCGCCCTCGATCCTCCTCGACCGGGTCGAGGACGTCGTCGTGGCGACCTTGGAGTCCCTGCCGGGCAAGGACACGCACTGGTCGCGGGCCTCGATGGCCAGGCGCACGGGGCTGTCGAGGTCAACCATTGGGCGGATCTGGAAGAAGTTCGACCTCAAGCCGCACCTGCAGGACTCCTTCAAGCTATCCACCGACCCGCTATTTGTGGAGAAGGTCGTTGACGTCGTCGGCCTGTACCACGACCCGCCGGAGAAGGCGGTGGTGCTGTGCGTGGATGAGAAGAGCCAGATCCAGGCGCTGGACCGGTCCCAGCCGGTGCTGCCGATGATGCCGGGCATGCCCGAGCGGCGCACCTGCGACTACGCCCGGCACGGCATCACCAGCCTGTTCGCCGCCTTCACCATCGCCGACGGCGCCGTCATCAGCGAACTGCACCGCCGCCACCGCGCCACCGAGTTCCGCAAGTTCCTGGCCAGCATCGACAAGGCCGTGCCCACCGCACTCGACGTGCACCTGGTCTGCGACAACTACGCCACCCACAACACGCCGGAGATCAGGACCTGGCTCGCCCGCCGCCCGCGCTTCCACGTCCACTTCACCCCGACCGGCTCCTCCTGGATGAACCAGGCCGAACGATGGTTCGGCCTGCTCACCGGCAAACTGATCCGCCGCGGCGTGCACACCTCCGTACAGGCCCTGGAGAACGACATCAGGCAATGGATCGCCACATGGAACGACAACCCCCGGCCATTCACCTGGACCAAGACCGCCGACGAGATCCTGAACTCCCTTGCTGACTACCTCGCCAAACTCGGAGCGGGCCAACCAGTAAACAGGCAAGATTAATTAACTGAACTTCTGACGCAGCACACTAGGTCGCCTGGCTAGTCCCGCTGCCCGGGCCGTGAGTCTCCGCCTGGTGGTGGTGGCTTGCGCGGGCGGCGATCAGGAGGTGCTCGTCTACCCAGCTGACCTGGTTGCTGGGCAGGCGGGCCAGGAAGGCCGTGATGGAGGTGCGGAGCTCTGCGGGGGTGTAGAGGGAGAAGGTGGAGTAGTGGCGTCCTTCGGCCTGGGCCTGGAGCCGCCCGGCGGTGCTGGTGCGCGGATGGCCGAAGGTCTGGGCCGTGATCATCGTGAGCCCGCCGGTTCGCTTGACGGCGTCCCGGATCGTGTCCTGGGTGTGCAGGCGCTGCTCGTGCTCGGTGAAGCCGGGGAAGTATTGGCCCCAGATCGTGCGCGCGTTTTGCTGCGGGGTGCGGGTGTAGATGAACAGCTGGCCGCCGGGCTTCAGCACCCGGGCGGCGGCGGTCAGGAAGCGGCCGAGGTCGAAGTGGTGAATGCAGTTGAACGCGGTGACCAGGTCGAGGCTGGCGGCCCGCAACGGCAGCTGTTCGGCGGCTGCCAGCAGCGGGACCACCCCGCGGGCGTGGCCGCGGTTGGCGGCGTTGAGCTGTGCCAGCATGGCCGCCGAGACGTCGCTGGCGGCCAGCAGCGAGCCGTCGGGCAGCAGGGCGCGCAGCAGCCGGGTGTACCGTCCGGTTCCGCAGCCGGTATCCAGGCCGGTGACGGGGCGGTTGGGCAGGAGCTGGCAGATCGCGCGCACTGGCGCCTCGTCGGTGGTGCGCAGTGATTCGTAGACGACGGCTACCCGTTCGAAATGCCCGCCCACGGTCACCTCCGGCATTTCCCGCGCGGGGCCTGCTAGCGACATCATGCGCTCGCCTTGCCCGGTTCACCTAATGTTCACCCGCACGACAGGCCAGGAACCCTGATGGATGCCGGGTGCGTGCGGCGTACGGCAACGTCCCCGCGACGGGGCTGGCATCATCAGGGGTGATGAGCAATTCACGTTCCCGGCGCTTCCCCGTGACCCTCCCCCAGCTTCCGGTCACGCGCTGCCAGATCTGCCACCGCACCGTCGCCTACCGGCCCGGGAATCTCAGCGAGGTCTTGACCGGGCACTACCGCCGGGCCCATCCCGAAGCGTTCGGCCTCCGTTCCCGGTAGCCGGCCGCGGAGACCCTCAGCGCTGCTGAGTCCTATTTTCGAGCGGGACAGGTCCCGCCAGCCGAACACGTCCCGGGGCACCACCGGGGAGCCGATCGTGGCCGTAGGTGGCGGTGAGGTACTCGGCGAAGCGCTCCAGGTGGAGCACTGCCCGGGCGGTGACCTCCTCCGAGCGAACCCCGCCAGGGCCAGGTCCCGGTAGCTGGCGGCCCGCGCCGAAGTCGGGTCAGCGGCCGCAGACCGCCGCAGGAGGGGCTGCTTAGCCGCTGCCCGGGTGGTGTTACTCGCCGTTGGTCAGGTGCCCGTCGGTCCGGCCGGCGGCCGCCTTGGTGTCGATCTCGGCGGGCGGCGCGTCCGGCACAGAATCGGGCTTGGGCACGCCCGTGAAGGTGAGCTGCGCTTGCGGCCCGGTGCCCTCCACATCGACCGTGACGATCTGGCCGGCCTTCAGCTCGCCGAACAGGATCTTCTCCGATAGGTTGTCCTCGATCTCCCGCTGGATCGTGCGGCGGAGCGGCCGCGCGCCGAGCACCGGGTCGTAGCCCCGTTCGGCGAGCAGTGTCTTGGCTGCGGGCAGTAGCTCCAGGCCCATGTCGCGGTCCTTCAGCCGTTCATCCACCTTGGCGATCATCAGGTCCACGATGGTGAGGATCTCCTCCTGGCTGAGCTTGTGGAACACGATGGTGTCATCGACGCGGTTCAGGAACTCGGGCCGGAAGTGCTGCTTCAGCTCCTCGGTCACCTTGGCCTTCATCCGGTCATGCGAGCCCGCCGACTCATGCGCCGGGCCGAAACCAAGGGAGACCCCTTTGGAGATGTCCCGGGTGCCCAGGTTGGTGGTCATGATGATCACGGTGTTCTTGAAGTCCACCGTCCTGCCCTGGGCGTCGGTGAGGCGCCCGTCCTCCAGGATCTGCAGCAGGGAGTTGAAGATGTCCGGGTGGGCCTTCTCGATCTCGTCGAACAGCACGACCGAGAACGGCTTGCGGCGGACCTTCTCGGTGAGCTGGCCGCCCTCCTCGTACCCGACGTACCCGGGCGGGGAGCCGAACAGCCGGGACACCGTGTGCTTTTCCATGTACTCGCTCATGTCGAGCTGGATCAGCGAGTCCTCATCGCCGAACAGGAACTCGGCCAGGGTCTTGGACAGCTCGGTCTTGCCGACCCCCGAGGGGCCGGCGAAGATGAACGACCCGCCGGGCCGCTTGGGGTCCTTCAGCCCGGCCCGGGTGCGCCTGATGGCCTGCGAGAGCGCCTTGATGGCCGCGTTCTGCCCGATGACCCGCTTGTGGAGTTCGTCCTCCATCCGCAGCAGCCGCTGCGACTCTTCCTCGGTGAGCTTGAACACCGGGATGCCCGTGGCGATGGCCAGGACCTCGGCGATGAGCTCCTCGTTCACCTCGGCGACGGCGTCCATGTCGCCGTCCTTCCACTCCTTCTCCCGCGCGTCCTTGGCGGCGATGAGCTGATTTTCGTTGTCGCGCAGCGCGGCTGCCTTCTCGAAGTCCTGGGAGTCGATGGCCGACTCTTTGTCCCGCCGCACTTGTGCGATCTTCTCGTCGTACTCGCGCAGGTCCGGTGGCGCGGTCATTCGGCGGATCCGCAGGCGCGCGCCGGCCTCGTCGATCAGGTCGATGGCCTTGTCCGGCAGGAACCTGTCGCTGATGTAGCGGTCCGCCATCTGCGCGGCGGCGACAATGGCGTCGTCGGTGATCGACACGCGGTGATGCGCCTCGTAGCGGTCTCGCAGGCCCTTGAGGATCTCGATCGTGTGCGAGATCGTGGGCTCGGCGACCTGGATCGGCTGGAACCTGCGCTCCAGCGCGGCGTCCTTCTCCAGGTGCTTGCGGTACTCATCCAGCGTCGTGGCGCCGATCGTCTGCAGCTCGCCCCTGGCCAGCATCGGCTTCAGTATCGACGCCGCGTCGATCGCGCCCTCTGCGGCCCCGGCGCCGACCAGGGTGTGCAGCTCGTCGATGAACAGGATGATGTCGCCGCGGGTCCTGATCTCCTTGAGGACCTTCTTCAGTCGCTCTTCGAAGTCACCCCGGTACCTGGAGCCAGCGACCAGCGCGCCCAGGTCCAGGGTGTACAGCTGCTTGTCCTTCAGGGACTCCGGCACCTCGCCCTTGACGATCCGCTGCGCCAGCCCCTCCACCACGGCGGTCTTCCCGACGCCGGGCTCGCCGACCAGCGCCGGGTTGTTCTTGGTGCGCCAGGCACAGCACCTGCATCACCCGCTCGATTTCCTTCTCCCGGCCGATCACCGGGTCGAGCTTGCCCTCACGCGCGCCCTGGGTAAGGTTGCGGCCGAACTGATCGAGCACCAGCGAGGAGGAGGGCGCCGTCTCGGACGGCGGGCCCGCGGCGGCCGGCTCCTTGCCCTGGTATCCCTGCAGCAGCTGGTTCACCTGCAGGCGCACCCGGTTCAGGTCCGCGCCCAGCTTCACCAGCACCTGCGCAGCGACGCCCTCGCCCTCGCGGATCAGGCCGAGCAGGATGTGCTCGGTGCCGATGTAATTGTGGCCAAGCTGCAGCGCCTCGCGCAGGGAGAGCTCAAGCACCTTCTTGGCGCGCGGGGTGAACGGGATGTGCCCCGAGGGCGCCTGCTGGCCCTGGCCGATGATCTCCTCAACCTGCCGGCGCACCGCCTCCTGGCTGATGCCGAGCAACTCCAGCGCCTTAGCGGCGACACCCTCGCCCTCGCGGGTCAGGCCGAGCAGGATGTGCTCGGTGCCGATGTAATTGTGGTTCAGCGTCCTGGCCTCTTCTTGCGCCAAGACCACAACCCGCCGCGCCCGGTCGGTAAACCTCTCAAACATCTCGCGGCCCCCTCACCCAGCGGCCAGGGAGGCAACGAAAAGTCTTGCTCGTCCCGTCCACATGCTAGCCCCCGCGCCGGGCCACGCTGCCCGCGCGAATGCCGCACAAGCAAACGTTCCCCATCGCCAGGACGTTCACCCCATCCAGCCTGGGGCAACAGGGCAGTGTGCCCAGCTACGCCAGCAGCGAACGCGCGTGGCGGACCAGCGAACGCGCGCGGCGTACAGCGCGCAGATCAGCCAGCGGCGCGCCGCGGGGAAGCGATGCGCCGCTGGCCAGCTGACTGAGCGCCGGGCTGACTGCGCTGCTGACTGGGCGCACATCTGGTCAACGCGGTCGGCGTCGATGGTGGACCTTTCAGCCAGGACCAGGTCGGTGCGCAGAGCCAGCCGGTCCCAGATTTCCCAGCGTTCACGCAAAGACCGGCCCATCACGGGTCGACGTTGTGCGGATCGAACCGTGGCCACCACCGGCCGTCCCGTTCGGCATAGCCGTCCGCGCAGGCGCGCCCCGAGGGCCAGCGTGCGGTCCCGGCGACGCCAAGCCGGATCGATCGCGGGGCGGCCGAGGGCGTGGCCGGGGCTGGTCGTTGGCCGGTTCACCCAGGCCGAACCGTGCCGGGCCGGGGGCTATCCGGCACGTCTGTGGGGCGGGGACGGCTGGGTTTTGCGCGTCAGTCGGGAAGGACCACCCTGAGGCCCCGGAGCGTCAGCTTGTTTCAGGGATCTCCTGGATGCCCGCCCGGTTCAGGGAGACCAGTAGCCGGTCCGCCAGGTTCGAGTTCGGCGCCGGGGTCAACGCCGAACTCGAGCGGGACGCGCCTTGCCACTGCCCCGGCCCGCCGGGAACCGTTCGCCGGGGTTCGGGGATGGGCGAGCTGCGCGAGAGAGCCGGATGCAAACGCCACGCATGGCCGGTACCACCACCAGCGTCCAGGTGGCTGCCTGCCCGTGCCAGTCTGGGTACACCGTGAGCGTGTCCCCCCGCCGCGCGGGGAATGCGGGCATGCCGTGGGCGAATGCGGACGAGGAGGTGGGCGCATGCAGGCAGCAGTAGGGGACCGGCTCCACGTGCACGCCAATATCGTGGGTCATCCGGGGCGGGCGGGTGAGATCGTCGAGGTCCGCGGAGCGAGCGGGAAGCCGCCCTACCTGGTGCGATTCGACGACGGTCACACCGCCCTGGTGTTCCCCGGCCCGGACGCGATCATCGAGCATCGGCGCAGGAAGGCCAGGAAGGGGCCGGCGAAAGGCTAGCCCGCGCGCCCGGCTGCGATAGCGGCCGGGCCGCGCTGGCTGAGGGGACTGCGGGGCGCTGACCGACGCCCGTCAGGGCCGGCATCAGCTGCTGGCGGGCGCGGCCTGACGCTGCTGTGATCATCTCCGCCCGGCTGGCTCTTGCGCGGTTGCGATCATGTCCGGCACAGGGCCGCCAGGGTGGACCATGGCGGGCCGCAGCGGCCCGGCGAGCCGGCGCCGTCGAGCCGGGCCAGGGCCAGGAGATCTGTGGCCTCGATGTCATTGGCGGCGAGCGCATTCATCGTGTGACCGCTTCGGGTCGACAAGCCCCGGGCCAGGGTCGCTGGCCCGGGGAACCCACGTCCGGCAGTTACAGCTTCCGCCGGATAATGCGAGGTACGGCGAGCACCATGGCGGCCCCTGCCCGAACCTGCCAGTCAGGAACCCGCCATCGGCGACGTCCTCGCCCTCCCCGCGGGCACCGGCGCGAGACCGCAGCTGACCGGGACTGGACCAGCCTGAGGCCACCGCTGGTCGTGCATGCATGCACCCCGGCAGACGGCAGGCGCCGGGCAGCCCGGCGCGCCTCATCCGACCAGAGGTCCGCGATGGACCCCAGCCGCAGGCGGGGCAAGCTCCTGGCCCGCAAGCGGCCACGGCTCGTCCCAGTCCCTGACAAGATCATCGTTGCCCGGGTCGGGCCGTCAGGCCAGAGCCGCTAGCGTGCTCCGGCTGCTTGATGTCGGCCTGTGGATGCTGCACAGTGAGTCAACGGCCGCCGGGAATGCCTGGGCCGCGGCCAGCGTCACGCCGCAGCGATGACGAATCCCGCCGTCAGGAGGCGCACGGGCCGACCAGGTGTCCGCTTCGGGAGGTGACGGGTGCCCGCAGTGAAGGACAGGCTGACCGATGCCGGGTATGGTCTGGGCTGGTCGGTGGTGTGCCGGCTGCCCGAGTCCTGGGCCCGGTGGGGTTTCCGGCGTGCCGCCGACCGTGCCTGGCGCCGCCGGGGCACGGGGGTCCGGGTACTTGAGGGCAACCTGCGCCGGGTGATCGGCGCCCAGGCGTCAGGCAGTGAGCTGCGCGCCCTGTCCAGGCAGGCGATGCGCTCGTACGCGCGGTACTGGCTCGAGGCCTTCCGGCTGCCGGTGATGCCGGCTGGCCGGCTGGCCGCAGGGATGCGCGACACCGGGCACACCGAGACCGCATTCGGGTACCTCGCAGCCGGCCGCGGGGTGGTCTTCGCCTTGCCGCACATGGGCAACTACGACCTGGCTTGCGCATGGATCGTCGCCAAGGGGGCAGGCTCGGTTACCGCCGTGATCGAGCGGGTGAAGCCGGAATCGGTCTACGACAGGTTCGTCGCGTTCCGCGAGGGGTTCGGCATGGAGGTGCTGCCCGCCAGCGGCGGGACGCAACGGTTCGCCATCTTGGTCCAGCGGTTGCGGGCCGGCAAGGTTGTCGGCCTGATCTGTGACCGTGATCTCACCGGCGGCGGCATCGAGGTGGAGTTCTTCGGCGAGAAGGCCCGGATGATGGGCGGCCCGGCCGCGCTGGCCGTGCAGACCGGCGCGGCGCTGATGCCCGCGATCTTGTGGTTCGAGGGCGATGGCTGGGGCGTGCACATTCATGAGGAGATCCGCGTGCCCGCCGAAGGGGACACCAGGCAGAAGGCGGCCGCGATGACCCAGGAGGTCGCGCGCCTTTTCGAGGCGGGAATCAGGGCCCATCCGCAGGACTGGCACATGCTGCAGAAGGTGTTCACCGCCGATCTCGACCCCGCCCGGCTGGCCGCCGCCGAGGGCACGGTCGGCGCCGGGCGCGGTGAGGGCGGGTCATAAAGGCCGGCCCGGCCTGCCCTACAGCTGGGACGGGCCCGGCGGAGTCCAAGAGCACATCAGGGACCTCGCCGAGGCGCTGATGGGCCTGGTCTCCGTGATCTCGCCGGCCGGGGATGACGAGCTGCTGCCCGGCCACGTCGGGCCGGCCGGGCGGTTCCCGTCCCCCTGCAACGGCGCTGGGCGGTCACCTCGAGGTTGCCCGGCCGGTCTGGGTGCTAAGTGGCGCTCGCTGAAGGCCTGCAGTGCCCACCGCAGACCTCGCATCGGATCGGCCCGAGCGCGTACGTGGACTCAATAATGCGACTCCACCGGGGTGGTTGGTTCAGCAGGAGACAGCGAGGGCTCGACGCTGACGCTTCCCACCGCGCCGACGCTCCAGTCAGGCGTAGCGCCACCCGTGGCGTGAATCGCAGCACGGACCAAACTCACCGCGAGCGGACTCAGGGTGCTCAGAACTCGCAGAGGATGCAGCCCGCGGCGTCGCGCGGCGCGCTTCCCTTCGCTGGACTGTTGACATGCTGCTGCTGGCTGTCAGCGTGGGTGCCTCCGCTTCCGCCGCGCCGCCATGAATGCCTCACCCGGGCCACCCCTGTTAGCGGCCACGCTGTTTGCACATGAGTCGGCAGCGTTCGGCGTTCATGTTTCGGCAGGTGTCGGCGGCGCTGATCTGTTGGTTTGCCGGGGCTGATGGGTGAGTTGGCAGGGTGCCGCATGGTGGTGTCGCTGGCTGTCGGGGGCATGCCCGGACCGCCTGGTCAGGCTGGGCGGTTGCCGGGGTGGCCGGGCGGGCCAAACGGGGCGCTGGCCTGGCTTTTCTGCTGGGGGCGGGGCCGCGCGATGGGGCGGCGGTCAGATGTCGAGTTCCTCGATCTCCAGAGCAGCGGCAGCGTCGGCCACGAGCTTGGCGAACTTGGGTGGCACGTGGTTGGCGAACTCGCCCGTGGTGTCGTAGACCTCAAGAACGGCGTCGCTTGGTTCGTCCCAGGCCTCGGCATCAGCGATGGAACTCACCGGCTCAGACCAGCCACTATGCGAGCGCCGTCCCGAGGCCGCGGGCTGGGACAGGTCCAGCAGGCGTGCCCCGGTCTGGCGGTGGACAGCTATCCGTCCGCCCGCGGTTTGGTAGGCCACCAGCTCTTCAACGGAGCCCGCTTTGCCCGCAGCGTCCGCGAGGCCGCGGGCGAGGCAGACGGCCGTGAAACGTTGCTTGCGGCGGCTGCCGGCCGGGCCGACGCTGACGGTGACGCTGTCGTACTGGTGAAGCCTTGCCACTTCAGCTGCCCGGACATACTCCCCGAGCGCCTGGGTGATCGCCGCGGACAGGTTGCCGCCTGCCAGGGACTGCGCCCGTTCGAACAGCGGCAGGTCGTTGTCGGAGACGTAGATCGTTTTGTTCGGCATGACTCCATTATGACACGTATACGTATACGTGGGGGCCTGGGCCGGGTTGACCCAGGCGATGTCCTCGCCCGGCATGGCGAGCAGCGGCCCGAGGCCGGCTTGGGCGGCGAGCTGGCGCAGGCGGGGAGCGATCGCGGAGCTGGTGGGGGCGGTCGGCCGGGGATGGTCAGTCGCGGGTGAGCTCGGCGACGGCTTTCTTGGCGCAGGCGTCGTCGACGAGGTCTTTGCCGGTGGCCGCGGCGGCGATGAGCGCGGCGGTGGCGGCGTTGTTGAGGGCGCGGGGCAGGCCGGAGGCGACCCGGTGCAGCCGGGCGATCGCGTCGTCGGCGAACAGCGGCTCTTCCCGCCCGGCCAGCGCCAGGTGGTGGCGCAGGTAGGCGGCGGACTCGGCGAGGTCCATCGGCTTGATGGAGAACCGGGTGGCGATCCGCTGGTCCAGGGCGGCGAACATGCCCATCCGCAGCTGCCGGTTCAGGGTGGGCTGGCCGGCCAGGATCCCGGCGAACGGGCTGGCGGAATCCATCTCCGAGTTCGTCAGCAGCCGCAGCTCTTCGAGCTGGTCTGGCTGCAGGAGGTGAGCCTCGTCACAGATCACTACGACCCGGCGGTGGCGTTCTGCGGTCTCGGCGGCGAGCAGGTCGGCCGCCTGGGCCATCAGCTCGGCCTTGAGGTAGCGCGGCTGGGCGCCCAGCGCGCGGACGATGGTGACGTAAAGGCCGCGGGTGCCGAAGGCGGGGTTGGCGATGTAGATGACCTGGTGACGGGTGGGGTCCAGGCCGGCGACGGCGGCGCGCAGGGCCACGGTCTTGCCCGCGCCGACATCCCCGGTAATTACTCCGAGCGCGGATTCGGCGACGCAGAAGCTGATCCGGGCGACCGCCTCGGCGTGGGCCTGGCGGGCGAACAGGTCCTTGGCGGCGATCCGCTTGCCGAACGGGGTGCGGGCCAGCCCGAAGTGGGCGGCCCAGGGTGCCCTGGTCATGGCTGGTCCTGGCCGCTGGTGGGGGTGAACATGGCCCAGCTGGGCGAAGTCGATCTTCGCGCCGGCGCCGGCCTCCTCGTCGTGGGCGGCGGCGACCAGGCCCAGGTAGTCGATCCCGGTCGGGGCGGGCTCAGGGCGGGCGGCCTGGGGGACGGCGCGGTGCACGTGGCGGCGGGTGACGAACGGCACCGCCGCCCCGGCGGGCCTGCCATCCAGGAACACCTCGATGGCGCGACAGGTCCTCGGGGTCGTAGCGCAACTCGACCCGCCGCCCGGTCAGCGCCGGGATCGACAGCGTAAGAGTTGCCTTCCAGCGGGACGGTCGCGGTGCGGGTCACCTTGCGGGTCACCGACCAGCGGAACGCCTCGCGCAGCCGGGCGGGATCGGCCCGGCGGGGCGGGCCGCCGCCCTCGAACCGCTCGATCGGCGCCTGGCCGGTCTCGGCGTGCACCCGCCGGTTGGCCACCTGGGCGGCCCAGGCGGCGAACAGGTCGTTGAGCGCATCCAGGGACTCGATGCCGTGGTGGGCAGCCTCGGCCAGGAACGCCTCGCGGATATAGCGGTTGAGCCTTTCCTGCTTTCCCCGCCCTTCCGGCGAGTACGGCGCCGAATGGACCAGGCGGATGCCCAGCACCGCGCAGGTGCGGGCCAGCCACGCATTGGCAAAAGGCGCGCCGTTGTCACAATAGAACACTTCCGGCAGGCCGCGGCGGGTGATCGCCCGGCGCAGCAGATCCTGGCAGGCGCGGGCGTTCTCCCGGTCGAAGAACCGGCCGTCCACCAGCAGCCGGGAATGGTCATCGACGATCAAAAACAGCCGGGCCCGCAACGACTCCTCCCGTCTTGGCCAGGGCACCCACGGGCCCGACCAGCACGTCGGAGATCCACCGCTCGTTCGGCCGCGCGGCCTCATACCGGCCGTAGGCCTTCGGCTCGGCGGCCAGCGCCTCGCGGTGCAGCCCGGCGCGGCGCAGCTGGCCGCGGATGGTCCGCTCATGCACCCGTATCCCGTGCCGGTGGAACAAGATCGAGGCGATCTGCGCGGCCGACCGGCCCGGCAGCTCCAGCCGCAGCGCGGCAGCCTCGGCGAACAGCTCCGGGTGGGCGCGGACCGTGCCGGTATCGGCCCGCGGCGAGGGCTTGAGCGCCTCCAGCCCGCCGGCCCGCCAGGCCCGCAGCCACCGGTCGATGGTGCCCCGCGAATACCGCCGCGCCGACCCGTCGGGGTGGGTGTGGGCGCGGGCGGCGATCCGGCGCACCAGCGCGCCGCGCTCGGCTGCGGTCAGCCGGTCACCGGCCGCCTCGGCGATCACCGCCCAGCGGTGCAACGCGACCGCTTCCTGCCCCCTGTGGTCCATGTGTTCCTCCGTTCATGCCGGTTATGGCGGGACAGGAGGCATGAAACGCCGTGTGCCGGCGATCAGATAGGGCGAGATTGTGTTGGCGGCGATCAGCCTCCCGCCGCTCACCGACGACGCGAACCGCCACACGCCCACCGCCAGCCACCCCGGCAGCGCGGCGGCCGCGCCGAACGCTGCCTTGATCCCGGCCAGCGCGAACCGGGCCGCCTCAGCCGGCGGGCGGACCGCATCCCCGCCCAGCTCCACCGCCAGCGCCGCAAACGCCGTCCCAAGCTCGCCAGCGCGAGCGCAGAACCGCCGGACCCAGCCCCGGGCCGTGGTATGCGGGACCCCGGCCCGCGCCGCCGCCGGCCGGACCCCACACCCCCCGCCCGCCACCTCCGCGATCACCGCACCGACCGTCTCGGCCACATCCAGCCGCCAGGCCAGCACGAACGCCGGCAGCAGCACATGGCTCACCCCGCACCGCGCACACCGCAACCGCGGCACGAAGACCTTCCGGCAGCGGCCCGCCGCCCGCACATAACGCCAGTCACCCGACCAGAACACCAGCGGCCCCGCGCACGACGGGCACCCCGGGCGCGGGAACTCCACCCGCCTGCCAGCGGCAACGTAGGCATCGACCGGCAGCGGGCACGGCCATACCATGGCCACGGCGACACCGCCTCGGATCCCTCCCCGCGACGTGGCCAAACGACGGCGGGGAGGGATCCCTCACGTTCAACAAGGACGGCAAAATCCTGGCCCCCCCACACAGGACCAGGCAGCAACATCGCCAAAGAGCACGACCGCAGACCCGGCCAAGACGCTCAGATAGTCAGGCCGTTAACACCAGTCCAGCGCGAGGCTCGCAGCCAGAAGGATCCGCTTAAGCAGGACGGGTCACCCGTGCAGGTCCCTGTAACCGTGCAACCGCCGGCAGGCCGGGCTCACCGTGTGCGTGGTGAGAACGTGACCGGTGCCCACGGTGATCGGCCGCCGCACTGGTACCGCATCCGAGTCCGCGGCCGCCTGGGCGAGACGATACGCTCTGCGTTCCCCGCCCTGCAGGCTCAGGCCAGCGGCGGTGACACCGTGCTGACCGGGCCCCTCCCCGACCGCGCCGCGCTGTACGGCGTGCTCGCGCAGATCGAAACGCTCGGGCTCGAGCTGCTCGGAGTCCGCGCCCTGGGCGTGGCCGTGGCCGGGCGTGTTCGTGATCCTGTGACCGGGTCAGCTCTGGGTGTGGTGCTCCGTGGGGCTAGGCACGCAGGCGGCGGGGTGTGACGATCAGGGCTTCTGAGAACAACTCGGCGAACTCGCGCGCTGTGCCAAAATTCGCGCCGATGCGTTCGGCATACTTCGCGGCGTACTGTGGCTGCTGGTCGGCTGGGGGGACGTCATCAGCGTGCTCTGCGGTGCCGTCGATGCGGATGATGTCTCTGCCTATGTCGGTCACGTCGAGCCCCAGCGTCACCTTGGGGTTCTGGCTGATGTTGCGCAGCTTGGTCTTGTTCGGCCGACTGTAGATGAGGATCGTTTCGTCCTCACGCACTAGGAACCACACCGGCACGCTGTCCGGCTGGCCATCTGGGCGGACCGTTGTCAACCATGCCATCAAGTTGCTGCGCAGGCGTGCCTCAACATGATCGCGGCGTGCGGGAGGCAGGTGTGATGTCAGGTTCATAGGACAGAAGCTATAGCTGGCGACAAAGACGGAGTAATCCTGCAGCCGGAGAAGGCGCCTTCGGCATGCAAGCAGAGGGGAAACCCCGGGCCGCCGCGGCGGCACGCGTCCGGGGCCAGCGGGGCCCGTGGCTAGCCTGCCCAGGCCATACCGGCATGCTCAGCGCGGCCCTATCGCCAGCACTTCATCCGCCGGGCACCTGCGCAAGAACGCCGCCGCGCCGGACCTCCCGAAGACGTGCTGGCCCCACTGGACGGCATCGCGGGATACGCACCAGCCGATCAACGCGCAGGTATCTGCCGGACAGGTTCGCGGAATCGCGTACCTTCACTGCTCAGAAATGCCAGTTCGGTATCCCCTTTCAGGCAGCCACAGACGGTCAAGTTGCCGACCAGATCGGCAGGTCGGCGCGCGTTCTCCGTGACCTTCTCCATCACTCAGGGTGATGCCTCCTTTTCGACGTAGCCGGAGCGGCGTGAGGGCCTGGGGCCGTGGTGGGCGAGGTGCCCGTCGATGCTGCGGGCGAACGGCACGGCCATGGCGGCGAGATCTCGCCTGACCAGGCGCGCGCCCTGCACCGGCAGATCCGGGCGTTCGCTTGGAGATGCTCGCGTGTGTTGGGGTAGTCGGGGAATCGTTGTTTCACGCGAGCGGAGAGCCTGGGCTGGCGGAGTTTCCCGGTGCACGCGGACGGGAGTAACGTCGAAGCGACCGATCGGCACCCGCCCGGGGATGGGCAAACGGGAGGTCAACATGTTTGTGCAGGTGATCCAGGGCCATGTGTCCGACGCCGCGCAGGTGCGCGCGCAGCTTGACAGATGGGTCGAGGAGGTGGCCCCTGGAGCGGTGGGATGGCTTGGCAGCACATCGGGGGTTACTGATGACGGAAGGCTGATTGCCCTGGCACGGTTTGAGTCGGACGAGGCGGCGCGGCAGAACAGTGCTCGGCCGGAGCAGACGGCGTGGTGGGAGCAGACGGCGGCGCTGTTCACCGGCGAGCCGGTGTTTCACAACAGCACGTCGGTCGAGGTCGACACTCCCGGTGACCCCTCGCAGGCCGGCTTCGTGCAGGTCATGCAGGGTCGTTCGAGCGACCCGGACCGCGCGCGTGAGTTGATGGCGAATGATCCAACCGACTGGCAGGAGTTCCGGCCCGACATCCTCGGCACGGTCTCGGTGGGTCACGACGGCGGCGCCTGGACGATGGCGATCTACTTCACCTCCGAGGAGTCGGCTCGCGAAGGTGAACAGAAGCAACCACCGCCGCAGATGCAGGAGATGATGAAGGAGATGGACGCGCTCACCATCGGCGAACCCGTCTTCTTCGATCTCAGGGATCCGTGGCTTCACGCCCCGAGCTGACCCGACCCGAACCGGCCATGCGCGATCCGGAACTACAACTCGCGTGGACCCGGCACATTGGGGGCTGAGCCACTGCCTCCGGGT
Source organism: uncultured Actinomycetes bacterium (assembly GCA_963734725.1). Lineage (GTDB taxonomy): Bacteria > Actinomycetota > Actinomycetes > Streptosporangiales > Streptosporangiaceae > DASXKD01. Next base: position 149,287 of record CAVTIX010000009.1, on the reverse strand, counting down.
CGTGCGGGGCGCGGCCGTACCCGACCCGAGTCCATGCTGACTGGACGTTAATCACGGCCGGGACGCAGGGCGGCAAGAGAGGTCGTCCATCAGCGACGGTTCTGTGGCGCAGCCGGGGCGCTTGACGCGGGGTGCGGCGGCCTGGCACCTGCGGTGGGGCGATGATGCTGTGGGACCCGAACCCCTCATTGCCGCTGCCCTCGCGATGAGTCTTGCTCCGCTGTTCGGTCGCAACCGCAGTGAGCTGAACTCAAGCCGGGGATCCGATCGGAAGGGCACCAGAGATGAGAAAGCTGATCGTGAGCACCTTCGTGACCCTCGACGGGGTGATGCAGGCGCCGGGCGGGCCTGGCGAGGACGACGGCGGCGGCTTCGCGCACGGCGGCTGGTCGGTGAACTACTGGGACGAGCAGATGGGCCAGGTCATGGGCGAGGCGATGAGCGCGCCGTTCGACCTGGTGCTCGGGCGCAAGACCTACGACATCTTCGCCGCATACTGGCCGCACGCCCCGGAAGAGGCCGGCGGCAAGCCGTTGAACGACGCCACCAAGTACGTCGCCTCGCGCGGTCATCCCACGCTGGGGTGGCGCACCTCGGTCCTGATCGAGGGAGACGCGGCCGATGGCATCGCGGCGCTCAAGCAAGACGATGGGCCAGAGCTGCAGGTGCATGGCAGCGGGAACCTGATCCAGACGCTGCTGCGCCACAACCTGGTCGACCAGTACCGCCTGTGGGTCTTCCCCCTGGTCATCGGGTCGGGCAAACGCCTGTTCGCCGACGGCACCATCCCCTCCGGGCTCAGGCTCGTCAACAGCAAGGTCTCCACCACCGGAGTGGTGATCGGCACCTACGAGCCGGCAGGCCAGATCGTCCCAGGATCGTTCGCGCTGGACTGAGCACCCGGCGTCACCCACCGAGCACGGCACGAGGCCACGCTCGACCGCGCTGGCAATCTCGCGCTCATCGGCAGATCCGGGCGTCGGCTTCTGGTCCAAGGGTGGTGGTGAGGAGACCAACCGCATGCCGCTGCTGGCCGTCAGGGCCAGAGAACATGTGGGTGGGCCGGCTTGGACCGGGCCATGTGCCAGCTTGTGTCAGGATCCTTTGGTGGCGGCTTCGTACTGCTCAACGACGCTGGCGGGGATGCGCCCGCGGTCGCTGACCGCGATGCCCTGCTCTTTGGCCCACGCCCGGATACCGCCGCTGCGCTCACGGCTTGATGCGGTACGCCCGGCCCGGCGGCGCTGTCCCCGGCCAGCCTTGCGGGCATGTTCGATGAAGGGTGCGAGCTGCTTACGGAACGTCTTGGCGTTCTTCTTGCTCAGGTCGATCTCGTACTCGGCGCCGCCCAGCCCGAACCGCACCGTCTCATCTGCCGGTCCTCCATCAAGATCGTCTTCAAGCGCGACGGTTATCTTCTGTGCCATCCCGGCCTCCCCGACTGCGATCGGCTACCTGCACCGTACAAGATCAACTGTCAGGCTACGGTAACCGCAACGCCACCAGGTGCCGACCACCTCTATGGATGCGCTCGTCCAACGGGATAGCGCGATCGACTCAGAGCCGCGCGGAGCGAACCCATCAGGAGCACCTCAGAGCCAGATGACATCGCTGTCGTCGCCGGGATCGTCGCGCTGATCAACCAGCAAAGCGCCAGCAACCAGGCCCGCGCGGCGACGGCCTGCGCCGAACTGACCGCGAATCGCGTGTCCTGCCGCCGAACCGCGGGGCCGGGGCTGGCGGCAAGACGCGGCAACCGCCGGCCGGGGCGTTCGTGACTTGGTAGGAGCCTGACCTTCGGTGTCCTGGAAGTGTTCTGTCCGCCCGTCCCGGCCGGCGGCGTTGTTCCCCTTCCCCGGGCTGCTGGTATCGCGCGGAAGGAGAGGTTATGCCCAGGATCGCAGAACAGGCGCTGCCCGTCACCGGGGGTGTGGACATGCATGCCGACGTGCATGTGGCGGCGGCGGTGGATCAGGTGGGCCGGGTGCCGGGCACTCAGGCCTTCCCGGCTGATGCGGCTGGCTACCATGCTGCGCTGGCCTGGATGCGCGCCCACAGCGAGCCTTCGTCAGCGACGTCAAGGCCGGCAAGTCCGACGACCTGGGCTAATGACCGGTTCGGCTGTGCGAGCCGCACCGCAACGATCGCTGCTTGGGCCATTCCCGGGTTCTGTCCGCGAATCCGAGGTGACCGTCGAAATCCTCGGCATCGCGGGTTCTAAGGGAGCCCTGGACAGGCAATGTGAACGAAGGCTCGGGCAGTGTGCGTGTTGCCATCGAGGAACGCCTTGTCGTACTTGGTGCTTTAGCCAAACGCCATCAAGATCACGACGAGGTGTTCTACAACCGTCAACGGGAGCGTCCGACCGCCGTGATCCCCGATCTCCAATCAGGCGGATTACCCCGTCAGCGGGTGCGCTGTTCCAGGTCAGCGATGAGCTGCCGCGCGATGTCGGCGCGGTCGGCGGCGCCAGGCCCGGCCTGCTCGAAATTGTTGAGGGCGGCGTTTGCGTAGTGCAGCGCGTCCTGGTAGCGGCCGGCTCGGGTGAGCAGAGCGGCTACGTTGTAGCGAGTCAGGGCAGCGCCGTAGGTGTTGCCGCTGGCTTCCTTGTACTTGATGGACTGCTGGAAGTGGCGCAGCGCGTTGGCGTTGTCGCCCGAGTCGCCGTAGATGGCTCCGAGTTGGTTGTGGTCGATAGCGAGCTGGTTCGAGGTCGTCGGCAGGCGTGAGGGTGAGGGCCGCCTGGTAGCCGGCAAGCGCAGCGTTGAGGTGGCGCAGCAGGCTGGGTTCGGGGGCGCCAGCGTCGCGGGCGGCGAGGAACCGCTGGTATGCCAGGGCGGCGAGCTGGCTCTGGGAAGCGGAGCGCCCGGCCTGGTCGTGCACTGGTCGCAGGTCGAGGGAGTGTTGCAGCCATTTCTGGGCCTCGTCGTAATCACGAAGGCCAGGCACCCTCATGTAGGCGTTCCCTAGGGTGACCGCGATCATGGCTTCGAGGTCGTGATCACCGATCCGCTGACTCAGGTCGATTGCCTCCCGGTAGGCGGACTGGCAAGCAGGATCGGCCTGCTCGGCAAGGATCTTCCCAAGGTGCTGCAGGGACACCGCGAGGCTGCGGATCATGTTCCGGCCGTCTGCATCAAGCTGATCGGACGGTTGGGTGAGGGCAGCCCCGGCCCGGCGGCGGTCCCAGCCGGTGAGGGCGGATTGAAGACGGGTGGCAGTGGGCCAGTCCCGCGCCTCCGTGGCGAGGGTGACCCGGAAGCCGGTAATGACGGCCCATTCCTCTTCGCGGCCGGGCAGCGGCCCGCCGGTGGCGGGGTTGGTGAAGTCGGCGGTGACGCTGGCGACCAGCCGGGCCCATTCACCATCGCGGCCGGTCTCGTTGATACAGGTGTGCAGCCCTTGCAGGCAGCCGCCCGCAGCCCGCCACAGCCCCTGGGCGCGGGCGAGGTCGAGGGCGTGGCGCAGGTTGGCTTCCTCCGTTTTCAGGATGGAGACGACTTGGGCTTCGTGTCCCGTTCCAGCTTGGCGGAGGTAGTACTCGCCACGTTGGCCAACGGCTTTGGTATAGGCGCGGGCCGCCCGATCGGCGGCTGGGCTGCCGGCGTCTCCGTAGGTGGCGGTGTACAGGATGGTGAAGTACCAGGGCAGGGCGGGGTGGATTCGGTAGTAGCCGCCGCCAAGGGATTCCAGCAGGCCGATGCCGACGGCCCGGTCCAGCAGCGCGATCGCCGGCCTCGCGGTCCAGTCCGGTCAGTCCGGGTACCGCGTCCTCCCCGGCTAGCCTCCGGGTCGCCCATGTAGCGGAGGGCGTCGACGTCGGCGGTGTCGCGGAACAGGTGCAGCACCGCCAGCCGGGCCCGCTCCGCCTCGGTGAACGCCTCCGCGAACCCGTAACTGAGCGAGACGGCCAGCGACCGGGTCCGGCCCAGCGTCGCGTCCTCCTCGGCCTCCAGTTCGGCTTCCCCCGCACGCAGCCGGTCCACGAACGACTCGATCTGCCTCGGTGGTGGTCAGGTTGTCACGCAGGGCCTGGCCCACAAGGACGGTGACGGTCAGCGGGTTGCCGGCCGCATACCGCAGCAGCGGCCGCCAGTCCGCGGTGGCCATGGTGTGGCCGTGCCGGGCGGCGAGGGCGGCGGCCAGTTGCAGCCTTTCCCGCATCGGCATCGGCGGCAGCTGAACCCGGGCGGGGAGGTTTCCGAGCCAGGGGTGCTCGTCGCGGCGGGAGGTGAGCAGCACCTTGCACCGGGTGTGCTGGGCCAGGTCGCGCAACAGGTTCAGCGAGGTCGTCTTGTTCGGCCGGGGTCCAGTCGCTGGGGGTGTCGGCCGGGAACCCGGTGACCGGTTCGACGTTGTCCCATATCCACAGCACCGGTACCTGCGCCAGCACCTGCAGGACCAGGTCGCGGCGCTGGCCGGGGTCGGTGACCGCCGCCCAGGCGATGCCGTTGGCCTCCAGCAGGCTGGCGAAGTGGTCCCCGGCGGCGCCGAGGACCCGGTCGGCACTCAGGTGGTGCTCGAAGGAGGACCACAGCACCGCTCCCGGCCCCCACTCTGGGTGTTCGGGGTGGTCGAGGCCGCCGGTGGCGGCATACCAGCGGGCGAACTCCGCCGCCGTGGCGGACTTGCCCGCCCCGGCGAACGCGTGCAGCAGCACGACCGGCTGGGTGTCGAAGGCTCGGTCCAGCGGCCAGCAGCGTCTCGTCTCGGCCGAAGAACCCCGCATCCGGCGGCCGCGGCAGGCCGCCTGCCCCAGCGCCGTCCTGATCGGCCCTGGTTTCGGTCGGAGCGAGCGTGATCAGCGGCGCCGCGCGATCCGGCGGGCGCAGCAGCACCAACGGCGCGGACTCGTAGACGATGGGGACGGTCCAGTCCTGCAGCGCCACCGGTACCGGTCCGATCTGCCGCACCGGGTCGGCAGCGAGGGCTTTCCGGGCGGCGGCGGCGGACTGGCCGAGAGAGTTTCCGGCGAGCAGGTGGGCGTACAGGTCGGCCACAAACTGGGCGGCGGTGACGACGTAGACGTTGTAGCGCATCGCCACCACACCGGGCACCCCGGCGTCAGCGACCTCGGCCGCCAGCGACCCATACGCCCGGATCCGCGCATGCACATCCCCCGTCAGAACACCGTCGCCTTCCCGAGCGACCGAGGCGTCCCCCGGCGCGTCGCCGGGCTCGCTGCGGGCCTCCGAGTAGGCGGACCGGCAAGCGTTCAACACCAGCACCGGCACACCGGTTCCGGCCAGCAGCCGCCCCAGCGCCGGCCCGTCCACCAGCTGCTGGTTCTCCTTGCTCTTGGGGTCTTCGAACAGCAGGTACCCGTGCTGGCCCGGCCGCACCGGCCCAGCCACCAACCCCCCATACATCGGCGGCGACACACCGGCGCCACCACCAGGCCCCTCGCTGCCATCACCGCCCGCTCCCCCGCCGCCATCACTAGCCGGGTCGAGCCAATCGCCGTGGCCGTCGAAGTGCACCACGTGATACGGCCGCCCCGCCGCATACGCGGCCTCCAGCACCTGCGACAGCCGGGCGAAGGTGGCCGGGCGCAGCACATCCAGATCCAGGCCCTCCATCCGCCCCGCCCCGCCCCGGACCAGCCGGGAGGCCACCGACCGGAACGGCACATCATCCCGGCCGCCGGGCCGGGCGATCACCAGCAGCACCCGCAACCGGTCCCCCGACGGCTCCGGCAACGCAGGGTGCCCCGCCGCCCGCAAATGGGTGCGGACAAACGCCCCCGCGCCCAGCGCCACCGGCGCATCCCGGCCCGGATCGCGCAGCAGCTCCCACGGTATCCCCGGCCCCTCCCCCGGGTCAGCCTCCACCTCCACCCGCACCTGGCCCAGCCGGTCCCGCGCCCGCTCCCAAATCCCCATAGCATCCACATCCGCGAACACCGCACGGAACAACCCCGCCCCGGCCTGAGCCAGTTGCGCCTCCGCCTCCCGCGCGATCACCGGCGCCGGGTCGGCGGGGAACTCCGCGTAATCCTCCAGATACCAGCGGACCCGCTCCCCCTCGCCCCCACCCGGCAAGCCAGCGACCTCGGCCACCGCCACCCGGCGCGCCGCCCCGTCCTGCCACAACACCTCCACCCGCCGCCGGCCCGCAGCCCCACCCGGGACGTCGCTGATCCGCAACTCCGCCACAACCATCACCCCCGCCTGACCCGCAATGCGCGCCTCGTAATCCAACAGGGCAACGCGATCGTTAGCACAAGGATGCGCCCGGTAACGCGATAGTAAGATACCCGCCACTAACCGCCCCGCGCACATCCGGGAATAACCCGCGTCCAGCCGATGGCGGGCCGACCTCACCCGGCAAGGAGGCACCGCCGATGACCCTGGACCCCGACCGGTATGAATGCCCCGACCACCACACCGACCTCACCGGCCTGGTCGAAGAGGCCCTGGAGGAGCTGGGCCCACCGGTCGCCTACCGGCGGGACCGCCCGTTCCAGGTGATCGTCACCTGCCCCGGCGCCAGCGGCACCGGGGCACACCCGCTCACCTGCACCGGAACACAAACCCGATGACCAGCCCCGTCCGCCCGCCCAGCCCGCGCCGACCAAGCCTGGGCCGACCTGGCCGCCCAGCTCACCCCCGCCGCGTCCCTGGCCCGCATCGACACCGTCACCGCCCGGGCCATCACCACCATCACCGTCCTCGGCATCCTGCTCACCGGCCTCGGCGCCCTCGCCGCCGGGCAGTTCACCCACAGCAGCGCCGCCCAGGACCTGGCCGCCGCCACCGTCGCCACCGCCGCCCTCGCCGTCGCCTGCGCCCTGGCCGCCCAGGTGCTGACCATCACCCGCCACCTCAACCCCGCCAACCTCGCCGACGTCCAGGCCTGGTACCGGCGCCAGTTCACCACCCGCGCCTACACCACCCAGGCCGCCACCGTCCTGCTCATCCTCGCCGCCCTGCTGGCCGGCGCCACCGCCGCCACCACCATCCTCACCACCCACTGACCCGTGCGGGCCGCGCCCCGGCCAGTGGCGGGCGGGCCCGCCAACGGAGGCAAGGGGCACGGGGGCGGAGCCGGTCACGCTGCTCCGGAGAGGCGATCTCCGCCACCGGCCCCTCCCGTACCGGCACCGGCCCGCGGGCTCGCTCCTCCTCTAAAGCCCGACTGGGCAAGCTGGTTCACCCGGCGCCGATACCGCAGTGTGCCCATTGCCAACGAGGATCGTGTTGTCCTACCTGACAAATTTGGCACGCGGCTATGATCACAGCGCAGTCCGGTTCGGACATGATCGTTCACAAGTGCTGGAGGCTACAGCCAGCGCAAACTGGTGTCATCGGGCTATACCAGGCCCGCCGTGGTGCCCTGCTTCAAGGTGGCCGTCGCGTTCATCGCCCGGCTCGCCCGCCGATCGCCTGGGCCCGCATCAAGGGCGCCAGCGGCCTCAGCCAGTGCGACAACCACGGCAGCATGACCGCAGCGCCCAGTGGCCTTGGATACCCGCGCGGGCCACCAGCCAGACTTGGTCATCGCGCGCGGAGCCGTGGCGCTCGGGGGAGCGGCGTGTCTACCGGACACGCTGATGCTCCACCGGCTCGGCCACGCTTCCCTCGAGCTGAATCTTCGGCACCACCGGCTCCAGCCAGCGAGGCAGCCACCAGGCGTGCGACCCGAGCAGTGACATGATCGAGGGCACCAGGCACATCCGGACCAGCGACGCGTCGATGAGCACTGCGAACGCCATCCCGATGGCGAGCATCTTGACGGTCGGATCCGGGTTCAGCACGAAGCTGGTGAACACGACGATCATGATCGCGGCCGCGGTCGTGATGACCCGGGCTGTCGCGCCGATCCCGATCGCGACGGCGCGGTGCGCGTCCCGGGTGTCAAGCCAGGCCTCGTGCACCCTGGATAGCAGGAAGACCTCATAGTCCATGGACAGGCCGAACACGATGCAGAACACGAGCATCGGCACGTAGGCGGGAATGGGCAGCGTCGACTGCAGGCCAATCACGTTCCTTGCCCAGCCCCACTCGAAGATCGCGACGATGACGCCGTAGGCGGCGCCGATTGACAGGATGTTGAGGATCGCGGCTTTGGCCGCGATCACCACCGACCGGAACGCAGTGGTCAGCAGCAGGAACGAGATCGCGACCACGGCGATGATCAGCCACGCCAGCCGGCTCGTGATCTGGCCGGTGAAGTCGACGGCCCCCGCCGTGGTGCCGGTGACATAGCTGGTCGCGTGCTCCTTGGGCAGCACGTCATCGCGAAGCGTGTTCACCAGGGCCGTGGTCTGCGTGGCCTGCGGCCGGGTGGCCGGGATGACGTTGAACACTGCGGTGGTGCCAGACGAGTTGATGGCCGCCGGGGTGACCGACGCGACATCGGCGGTCTTGGAGATGTCCGACTGCATGGTGCTCAGCAGTGAGCTGTTCGCGGAGCCCGGCTGGTTCGGCAGCTTGACGACGACGGTCAGCGGCCCGTTCGCGCCGGCCCCGAAGCCCTGAGATATCAGGTCGTACGCCTGTCGGTTGCTGTCTGAGGTGGGGTTCGTCCCGTTGTCCGGCTGGCCCAGCGTGATTGAAAACAGCGGGATCGCCAGCACCAGGAGCGCCGCCACGCTCGCCACCCCCCACGGCCAGGGATGGGCGCTCACCATCCGCCCCCACCGGGCGAATGCGCTGTGTTCGTGCTGCTTGTGCGTGGCCGCGGCGGTGGCGGCCGCCTGCTGCTGCACGGTCAGCCCTTCCTTGTGGGCACGGACCCGCGCAAACAGGCCCCGCACGCCCTCCCTGACCAGCCCCATGAAGGCGGGCACCAGGGTCAGCGCCGAGATCATGGTGACCACGACGACGAGTGCCGCGGCCAGGCCGAGCGCGCCGACGAAGCCGACTCCGGAGATATATAGGCCCAGCACTGAGACCGCGACCGTGCTGCCAGCCACGACGATCGCGGCCCCGGAGGTTCCCGCGGCCAGCCGCACTGAGGCCACGACGCCGATCCCGCTGTCCAGCTGCTCGCGGTGCCTGGCCACCATGAAGAGCCCGTAGTCCACCGCGACGCCGAGCCCGAGCAGCGTGGCGATGGTGGGGGCGGTGGTCGGGAACGTGACTACCCTCGCGAGCAGCCCGAGCAGCGCGAGCCCGCAGAGCACGCTGAAGATGGCAGACACTAGCGGGATCGCGGCTGCCATCAGCGACCAGAACATGATCAGCAGCAGCACTAGTGCGCAGGCCAGCCCGATCACCTCGGACTTGATATCGCTGGTCTTCTGGCCGATCTCTCCCGCGCCCGCGCCGTACTCAACCTGAAGGCCGGCCTTCGTGGCGGGGGCCACCGCGTTGTTGAGCTTGTCCAGATAGGAGGTGTCCAGCGAGTTCGGGTTCACGTTCCAGCCGACGCTGGCGTACGCGATCGTGCCGTCCTTGGACACGGCGCCAGTGCTGGGCGAGGCGAACGGGCTGACCGCCTTGATGACGTCCGGCAGCCTGGAGACGTTGCTGACCGACTGGTTGACCGCCGATTCTTGCGCCGAGACCTTCCCGCTCATGGCGTGGAACACGATCTGCCCGCCATACCCGCCCTGCTGCGGGAACGTTTCGTTCAGCACGGCAAGGCCGGCCGCTCGAATCGCTGCCCGAGATCGTGTAGTTGTTCACGTACTCGCCGCCGAATGCATTCTTAGCGGCCAGCAGCCCGCCTAGGATGATCACCCACGCGATGATGACGAGCCAGTGCCTTCGGGCCGCGACACCGGCGAGCCGCTCCAGCAGAATATTCACGGCTTCAGCCCCCCTTCCGGCGCCACAGCCGGCGCAGCGCACAGGAAGCCCCGGGTTGATAATAACGGCGGACACTCCGCTCGGCATCACCCCTAGCGGTGACGGCCGCGTCACGCCCGTACCGCACGACGGCGCGACCGGTGATCCACGGGCGTGTGCCGGGTCGCCAAGCACACAGACCGAACCGGCCCGATCCCGGTACCCAAGCCGCAAACACGCCGACTGCCGCCGGCGGCGGTGTCCAGGATCAACCACATCGCTTTCCGAGCGAACCGTCCACTACGCCCGGCGACCGCGCGCCGAACAGGATGATCTGAGTGCGGGCACCTGCACAGCCGGGCTGGTCGTCAGCCGCCCGGAATCGGCAGGCTGCCTCCGAGATGGCTCAAGCGTTTGGCCGGATGGCTCTCGGCCGAAATCACCAACAGCGAATAACCATGCTGATCTGCAGATAAACATGTACCGACACAACGCTCGCTATTCGGCTAAATCCGGTAGACACCGAGCGCGCATAGCTACCCGGTCTGTACGCCTCAACTGGTGATGGCTGAGACCCGGCAGCTGCGCCGAGCGGCGGCTGTTCGCGCGTCCGCAACCAGAACGCCGACCACGCTCTGTGATCGGTGAGGGTCTGATGGCCCAGGGCTGGCACCTGCAGGCTGAGGTCGGCAGCAAGTGCGCTCCCGAGCTGACGGACGTCGCGGCGGAATCTCCGACCGCGCGCTGAGCCTTGGCTCCGTTACTGGGCGGGGATGCCGAGCACAGTTGATTGTTCATGCGCCAGTGCGAGGTGACCGTGACTTTGGTCGGTACCGGGCCGCGGAAGTTCGGTTGGACCGTCGCCGGTTGTTAGCTGGGATGACAGCCTGGGCGCGGTAGTTTCGCTGGTGACCGAATGTCGGCGCGAACCTGCGGCATTGTGCCGCCATGCTCGACTGTGGTCATGGGTCAAGGAGGATGGCATGACGTCGCGTGAGGTCGGGGTCGGGCTGGTCGGTAGTGGGTTTATCGGTCAGGTGCATGCGGAGGCCTTCTCGTTGTCGGCATTGGCGTCGGTGCGCGCGGTGGCGTCCCGATCGCCTGACCGTGCGGCAGAGTTCGCAGTTAGATGGGGGATTCCGGCGTGGCACACCGACTACCGGGAGCTTGCCCGGCGTCCCGATGTCGATCTGGTCAGTGTCGCTGCGCCGAATTGGCTTCATCGCGACATCGTGGTGGCGGCAGCGGAGGCAGGAAAGCATGTCGTCTGCGAGAAGCCGTTGGCACGAACGCTGCGGGAGGCCGACGAGATGATCGCGGCGTGCCGTAGGGCTGGGGTCAAGCTGATGTATGCCGAGGAGATCTGCTTCGCGCCGAAGTATGTGCGGGCAAAAGAGCTTGCTGACGAAGGTGCGCTCGGCGAGGTCTACCTGGTCCGGCAGTCGGAGCAGCATTACGGGCCGCACTCGGATTGGTTCTGGGATCCGGAGCTGGCTGGCGGCGGGGTGCTCATGGACATGGCCTGTCACGGCATTGAGTTCGCTCGCTGGATCTACGGCAAGCCCGCGGCGAATTCAGCGTCGGCGGAAGTCGGCACCTTCGTCCATCACCAGCGCACCAGGGCCGAGGACCACGCTATCGTGACACTCCGGTTCGACGGCCGGCGGGCAGCTCTCATCGAGGCAAGCTGGGCCAAGCCGGGCGGCATGGAGGATCGGGCCGAGATCCTCGGCGCCCGGGGAGTTACGTACGCCGACTTGCTCCGCGGCTCCTCACTCACCACATTCAGCGACGTGGGTTACGGATATGCCGTGGAAAAGGCCCCTGACACCCGCGGATGGACCTTCACGATGTCCGACGAGCTGTGGAACTGCGGCTTTCCGCAGGAGATGGACCACTTCGCGCGCTGCGTCGCTGAGGACGCGGTCCCCCGTGAGACCGGCGAAGACGGCCGCGCGGTCCTTGAAATCATCTACGCCGCCTACCATGCCGCCCGCCACGGCCGAGTAGAACTCCCGCTCCAGCTCACCGACGAGGAAGCCGGCCAGCCACCATTCGCGCAACTGGGCCCAGGCGGAGTCGGCTAGAGAGACTCTGGGCACACGTGACCTGACCCTATGGGGGCCGGGCCCCATGGGTGCGGCTACGAGAGCGTCCTGGCCTCAAGCGTCGTCCGGTGTGGCCCTGGATCGCCGCCGCAAGCGGTGTTCCGTGCGCGCATGGGACGTGCGCCCCGACGCAAACAGCAAGGGCCTCCCGGCACCTGCGCTGGCCGGGGGCCGCCTGGCTGATAGCGGCACCGGCATAATGCGTGAGATCATCCCGGACTATGCGCAAGGACCTGCGGGAATCCCCTGATTACGCCGCGGTCGCCGAGCATCTCCGGCGGCTGCACGAGCCGGCTTTCGGCAGGCCGCACCACGTCACCGACCTCGTCACGACGGCCGACGCAAGCCGCATCGTGGTGACCGGATCGGTCTATGACGAACTCGATGGGCTGCCACGTACCGCCCTGTACGAGGTGTGGGATGGCGCGCTGCGCGCGCTGACGTCCGGTGGCGGGTCAGCCAAGGCCGCCCGGCTCGCGCCGGACGGGTCATCGCTGGCCTTCCTGTCCGACCGGGCCAAGGTTGAGGTGTTCCAGCTCTACCTGCTGGCCGACGGGCAGCTCGGCGAGGCCCGGCCAGCGCCTGCTGTCCCCGGCACGGTCGAGTATCTCGCGTGGTCACCGGACGGCGCCCGGATCCTGCTCGGGGTCGCCGGGCTCGGGGCGGAGATGGCTGACGCGCAGGGATCGGGAACGGTCGGCTCGGGCGAGTCCGGGCTCCCGTCCTGGTACCCGGATGTTGAGACTGGGATGCCGGAGGATGCCTGGCGCAGCGTGTGGCTTTACACCCCGGCCTCCGGCGAGCTCGCCAAGGTCTCGCCCGACGGGCTGAACGTCTGGGAGGCGGCTTGGTCCGGCTCCGGGCATGTGCTGGCCATCGCCAGCGAACAGCCCAGCGAGGACGACTGGTACTCCGCCGTGCTCAGCCGGCTCGACATCTCGACGGGCGAGATGACCGAACTGCTCCGCAGTGATGTCCAGCTCGGGCTGCCTGCCGGGACGTCCGACGGTAGGAGGGCCGCCGTGGTAGAGGCGGTATGCAGCGACCGGTTGATCGTGGCGGGTGACCTGATCCTGCTGGACCTGGTGGCCGGCACTAGGCGCGCCGTAGACACCGCCGGGGCAGATGTCACCGCGGTCCAGTGGATCGACGGCACGCGGCTTGGCTACATCGGCCAGCGCCATCTGGACAGCGTGGCCGGGATCGCCGACGCCGGGGAAGGACTCCTGCCGGAGACGATCACCGCCAAGGAACTGGTCGCGTCCGGGCAGTCGTGGGCGAGCTGGTTCTACCCGGCCGGCGCTTTCACGTCCGACGGCCAGGTCATCGTGGTCCGGGACGACTACGACACTCCCCAGCAGATCGCGATCGTTGGCGCGGGCACCGACCAAGTGCTGGCCTCCCTGGCCCATGCCGGCACCGACTACCTCCGATCGGTCGCGGGCTCGGCGGCGAACGTCGCCTGGAGCGCGCCCGACGGGACCGCGATCGAAGGAGTCCTGTGCACGCCGCCCGGCGCCGGGCCGTTCCCGCTGGTCTTGCACGTCCACGGCGGGCCGGTCGGGGCCTACCAGCGGAGCTGGACGATGCGCGACCACGCGGTGCCCCTGCTGGTCTCCCGCGGATACGCCGTCCTGCTCCCGAACCCGCGCGGTAGCTCCGGGCGAGGTCAGGAGTTCGCCGCCGCGGTCGTCGGCGACATGGGCGGCGCGGACACCCACGACTATCTGTCCGGAATCGACGCAATGATCGAGCGCGGGATCGCGGATCCGGCGCGGATCGGCACGATGGGCGTCAGCTACGGCGGGTTCATGTCGGCTTGGCTGGTGACCCAGGACCAGAGGTTCAAGGCCGCGGTGGCCGGCTCGCCGGTGACTGACTGGTACAGCTTCACGTACACGACCAACATCCCCCGCTGGGGACTGTGGTTCCTGGACAACGCCGATCCCGAGGAAATCGGCAACCAGGTGCACACACGCAGCCCGGTTATGCACGCGAGCAGGGCCAGGACGCCGACCCTGCTCACCGCGGGCGCGAAGGACCGGTGCACGCCGGCCGGCCAGGCCAGGGAGTTCTATCAGGCACTGATCAGTCATGGCGTCGACTCGGAGCTGGTGATCTACCCCGGGGAAGGACACGGCGTCAGCCGGTTCCCGGCCGTCACTGACTACCTGACCCGGCTCGTGACCTGGTTCGACAGGTACATGCCGGCCTGATCTCGTGCCACGCGCGCCGGACGCCTGGTCGGGCACGGCACCGACGCCGACCCACAGGACCTAACGGCTCAGGCGGTTACTTGCGCACTGGACGCCAACCAGCGCGACTCACGGACTGTGACTGGTTCCCAAGCGCGACGCCGCGCGGAGCCGATTGGCGCCGGGACATTGGCTTTCCGGGCAGCACGCGCGCCTGTGGACCGATTGCCTGGTTCTGCGCGCGCTGTGCGCGACAGCAGCGTGACCGGTCGAGGGGCACATCGCTAAGGGAATCGATAGCGTCCGGACGGCAAGGATGACCAAGCGCCTTCGCTAAGCAGCCGGCCTGGGGTCCGAGTGGCCGGCCGTCAGGGGCTGGCGTAGCGGGCGAGCAGGGGGACGAGCACCTGTGCGCTGGGGCTTCCCCAGCCGGTGACCGGGTCCCACCCGGGCGCGGCCTGGTAGCCGGTGATGGTCTGGGTGGGGGAGGTCACGGTGTTGGTGCCCGTGGTCACGTCGTGAAACGCCTGGTGGTAGTGGGTGCTGCGGCCGATCCGGTAGAGGGCGGGATTGACGAAGCCGAGGTGTCGGCCGGCGTACTGGTCGGCCAGGGCGACGACAGCGGCCCACAGCGGAGCGGCGACGCTGACCCCGCCGCCCCCGATGAGGTAGCTGTGGCTGCCGCCGCTGACGGCGATGGCCATGCCGGTCCGGTAGTCAGCGTCGGCAGCCACGTCGGGCACGCCCCGGGTCGCGCCGATGCCAGCGATGCCATCCTGGTAGGCGGGCCGGGGGAACAGCCGGCTGAAGCCACCGCCGCCGGCTCCTGAAGAAGGGGTGTTCCACGCGGTCTCGCCGAGGTAGGCACCGGTTGTCCGGCTGGCCTGCAGGCTGGTGCCGCCGACGGCCAGCGTGAGCGGGTCCGAGGCCGGCAGGTCCACCCCTTCGACTGAGGTGGTCCCACCGGGACAGGGAGTGATGCCGGCGCCGTTGTCACCCGTCGAGATGACGACGGTCACCCGGTCGCGTTGCGCGGCCTGCAAGACCGAGTTCCACTGGGCTGCCTCAGCCGGGGTGAAGCACTGCTCTCCCACGCCGGCACTGAGCTCGATCACGCCTCCCTGCGCAAGGCCGAGCCGCAGGGCGGCGACGACGGCCGGGCTCACTTTGCCGATGCTGGCCGTATACGGTGACGGAATCAGGACCTCCCGGATGGCCGCGTCTGGCGCGGCGGCATGCACGATCTCGGTGTCCCCCACTTCCTCGGCGGCCGCCAGCCACGGCGATGCCACGTGCGCCAGGGTGTTCACAACTTGCAGCCGCGCGGTAGGCAGGCCGAACGCGCTGTCAAATCGAGCCAGGTCTTGCCTGATGTCGGAGACCGCTGGCACCTGGGCGCCGGCAGTGGCCGATGCAGGGGGGAATTCCAGCAGCACAACGGTCTGCCGGCGGCCGGTGATCCCGCGATCCAGCAGCGGCTTGATGCCGTAGGCAACCCGGAGCTGCCGGGGTGCGTCGCACGACGGCGGCTGGGAGGTCAGGCAGTCTGCCCGCTCGGTACCGGACGGGGTGACCGTCCCCGGCGCTGCGGCGCCGCCCGTTCCCGTGCTGCCGCCATGCAGCAGGTGCTTGCAGGCGGCATTAGCCCGCGCCGCGGGGCTGTTGGGGTTGCCGTTCACCTGGTCATGGAAGCTTGGGCCGCCGGATGGATGGGGGTCGGGGAAGCCTGGCAGGCCGTGGGCTCGCATGCACTGCGCGTAGGCAAGCTCCGCCCGGTAGGTCCCCGACCCCGTCGAGGCAGAGCCGGCGGAGGACCCGAAATGCACATGCACGACGCCGCAGGCCGTGGTCAGCATGGCGACGGCTATCGCGACAGCCAGGTCTCCCCCGCCCCGCAGGAGTCGGGTACCGCCGGTTCTGTCATTCATCGCGGCCCCCTCAAAAGCCGGGATTGGTCATCGCGTCCTGTTGTACAGAAGGGGAGGTGACAGCACGGTGACCGGAAATGTCACCTGGCTGTCACCTGCGGCCTGCGATCCTGGGAAACGGGCGGCTGACATGCCGTGGGCACACGAAGCGGCGGGCAGGCGATGCGGGTCCTGGTGACCGAGGACGACGAGATCCTGGCCACAGCGGTGGCGACCGGGCTG
The DNA here is from genome assembly GCA_963734725.1 of uncultured Actinomycetes bacterium. Lineage (GTDB taxonomy): Bacteria > Actinomycetota > Actinomycetes > Streptosporangiales > Streptosporangiaceae > DASXKD01. Next base: position 133,100 of record CAVTIX010000009.1, on the reverse strand, counting down.
CGCCGGGAGGGGATGGCCGTCGACGTGGCCCTGGACGGCGCCGCGGCCCTGGAGCGCCTGGCGGTCAACCGGTATGACGTGGTGGTGCTGGACCGGGACCTGCCCGGCGTGCCCGGCGACGACGTCTGCCGGGCCCTGGCCGCGGGCAGATCCGAAACCCGGGTACTGATGCTCACCGCGGCGAGATCAGTCAGGGAACGGGTCGAGGGCCTCGATCTAGGCGCCGATGACTACCTGCCCAAGCCATTTGACTTCGCGGAACTGGTGGCCCGCATCCGGGCCCTGGGCCGGCGCGCCGCCTCCCCGCTGCCCGCGAGTCTCGAATACGGCGACCTGAGCCTGGACCCGGCGCGCCGGGTCGCCGTCCGCGCCGGGCGGCGCCTGCCGCTGACCCCCAAGGAACTGGCCGTGCTGGAATGCCTGCTCGCCGCGGACGGGCGGCCGGTCCCGGCCGAGGAACTGCTCGAACGGGTATGGGACGAAGCGGCCGACCCATTCACCAGCACCGTAAAGACCACCATCGGCCGGCTCCGGGCCAAGCTCGGCGATCCGCCGGTGATCCAGACCGTCCGGGAAAGCGGCTACCGCATCGGAGAGCCCTAATGCGCACCCACCGCCCGCGCCCCGGTCCCCCGCACTGGCTGCGGCTGCCCCGCCGCACCGCCCGGCTGCGCCTTACCGTCTTGTACGGCACGGCGTTCCTGGCTTGCGGCGCGGCCGTGCTCGCCCTTACCTACTTGCTCTATGGGGGCACGGTGCACTTTGCCGGGCTGACGGTAAGCCCTGTTCTCCACCGAGTGATCAAAGCCCCCGTCGCCGACGTCCATCGGGCAGGTCCCTACGACGTCATCACCATCCCCCTCACCGCCCAGCAGGCAAATACGGCAGCCCGCGAGGCGAATCTCGGGCAGATCGCCGCCGCCAGGGAGCAGCTGCTGATCGCCTCCGCCATCGCCCTGGCGGTCTTCGCGGTGGCCGCCACCGCGATCGGCTGGCTCCTGGCCGGCCGGGTGCTGCGCCCGCTGCGCACGATCACCGGCGCCGCCCGCCGGATCTCCGCCAGCAGCCTGAACGAGCGCCTTGCATTGCAAGGACCCGACGACGAGCTCAAGGAACTCGCCGACACCCTCGACACCCTGTTCGCGCGGCTGGAAGCCTCCTTCGAAGCCCAGCGGCGCTTCGCCGCCAACGCCTCCCACGAGCTGCGCACCCCGCTGACCCGGGAACGCACCCTGCTCCAGGTCACCCTCGCCGACCCCGCCGCCACCACCAGCACCTGGCAGGCCGTCAGCCGGGACCTGCTCGCCTCCAACACCGAACAGGAACGCCTCATCGAGTCGCTGCTCACCCTGGCCAGCAGCGAAGCCGGCCCCGGCGAGCGCGAGCCCCTCGACCTGGCGGCCATCACCAGCGAAGCCCTGGCCGCCGCCCGCCCGGCGATCAGCCGCCTCGGCCTGAACGTCCACGCCGAGATCCAGCCCGCCATCCTTGACGGCGACCCCTTGCTGGTCCAGCAGCTGGCCGCCAACCTGATCGACAACGCCGTCCGGCACAACATCCCGGGCGGGGATGTCCAGGTCGCCACCAGAACCAGCGACGGTCACGCCGTCCTGTCGGTGACCAACTCCGGGCAGGTCATCTCGGCCGCCGAGGTCGACCGCCTGTTCCAGCCCTTCCAGCGGCTCGGCCCCCGCCCCGCCCGCCGCGACGGTGGTCACGGCCTTGGCCTCTCCATTGTCCGCGCCATCGCCACCGCGCACGCCGCTACCATCACCGCGCAACCCCGGCCCGGCGGCGGCCTGGCCATCGACGCCACCTTCCCCCCCACCCCCGCTACAGCCCCGAGGGTCGCGCCAGACCTTGCATGACTGCCGGATATGCGCCGCCGCAGACCTTCCGAATCATGACGGCACAGCCGCTCCGAACGGCGGCTCCGCGCGGAGCCAGGATCGGGTTAATCACAGAAGGTGACGTTGAGCGTGGCAGCCGCATGGCCTGCCGGCTCTGTTTGTCAAGGGCTCATGAGCGGTTTCATCGACCGAGTGAGTTGCCGGTAGAGCTCGCAGGCGATGTAGCGCTTGAGGCGGCGGCGGATTTCCCGGGTGGCCTTGCCTTCGGCGGTGCGCCGGGGAGACGAGGCGCGGGTGCGCGGGCAGCTGCGCATCCGGGTCATGGCGATGGCGTGTTATTAAAGCGCGATTCAAATTTCCTTAGGAAAGGTAAATCACTATTGACGGTTCCCTCACGGGATGGTTATTCGGGCAGGGTCGGCTTTGCCGCCGCGGTGTGTCCTGCGGCTGGACGCTATGCCCGGCGCCGGGCCACAGTGCGGTGGCGCGGAAGGGGGGGCCGGGGGCCATGGTGGTTCCTTCGGCTTACCTGCTGGCCGCGGGCTCGCCAGCCAGGGAGTCGAGCGGGGTGCCGGGGTCGGCTAGCGCCGCCGCGGGGACCGGCTGGCGGGAGCGGATCAGCGCCTGGATGTGCTCGTGCACGTCCCACACGTTGACGTTCATGCCGGCCACAACCCGGTCCTCGTGCAGCCAGAACGCGATGAACTCGCCCCCGGCGGGGTCGCCGCGGAACACCACCTCATCCCAGTGCGTCGCATATCCGGAGTACTCCATCCCTGCCTCGTATTGATCGGAGAAAAAGTACGGGATGCGGTCGTAGCTGACTGGCTGGCCGAGCATCGCCCGCGCCGCGGCCGGCCCCTGGTCGAGGGCGTTGGCCCAGTGCTCGACACGGATCGGCCGCTGGTAAAACGGGTGCCAGGCGTTCGCGGCGTCGCCCGCTGCAAAGATGCCCGGTGCGGAAGCCTGAAGTTTGTCGTCCACGACGATGCCGTTGCCGGTCTGAAGGCCAGCGTCTCTGGCCAGCGCCATGCGGGGCACGGCGCCGATGCCGACGACGGCGAAATCGCAGTCGATCTGGCGCCCGCTGGTGGTCTGTACCCGCGCGATCGCGCCGGTGCCCTCGAAGGAATCAACCGCGTCGCCGAGCAACAACTCCACGCCGTGGCGCACGTGCAGGTCACGGTAAAAGGTCCCGATCTCGCTGCCGAAAATCCGCGCGTTCGGCAGCGGCTGCGGGTCGATCACGGTGACCTCAAGCCCGCGCTGGCGCGCGGAGGCAGCGAATTCGCTGCCGATCCAGCCCGCGCCGACCACGGCCACCCGGCCCCCGGCCGCAAGCCGTTCCCGCAGCAACTCGCAATCGGCGAGGGTGCGCAGGTAGTACACACCGTCCAGGCCCGCGCCGGGCACCTCCATCCGGCGGGGCTCCGCCCCGGTCGCCAGCAGCAGCCGGTCGTAGCCAGGCATGCGGCCGTCGTCCAGCGTGACCCGTGACGCCGCGGCGTTGACCGCGGTCACCGTCACGCCGGTCACAAGCTCGATCTCCTGCTCAGCGTAAAAGCCCTCCGGATGGACGTAGGCCTTCGCGCGCTCGGTCTGTCCGCGCAGGTAGTCCTTGGACAACGGCGGGCGCTCATAGGGGCGCTCCGGCTCCGCGCCGACGAGCAAAATCCGGCCGTCGAAGCCCTGCGCCCGCAGTTCCTCCGCGGCCTTGGCGCCCGCGAGGCTAGCGCCGGCGATCACGAATGTGGCCTTGTTCATCGGTTCGTCCTTGGTCCCGCCGGGCACGCCGGCGGGTAGTTTTCGCTGTCCGTTCTAACGGATACTTAGACTTACCATAGAACCGGCCAGCTTGTTTCGTCAACATAGCTATCCGATAGAAGGGCAGCCCATGGGAAATCCCGGCGCATCAGCCAGCCGAGGGCGGAGACGGCAGGTGAGCCAGGCCAGGTTCGACGCCGAGATGGCAGGCCTCGCCAGCTTGGCCGAGCCGACCAGGCGCGCCCTGTACTTGTACGTCCAGGCGCAGGAGTCACCGGTCGGCCGCGAGGAGGCGGCCGCCGCGGTAGGCGTGCCGCGGCACACGGCCAAGTTCCACCTCGACAGACTCGCCGGTGACGGCCTGCTGCAGGTCGAGTTCGCGCGGCGGGCCGGCCGCTGCGGGCCCGGGGCCGGGCGGCCCGCCAAGCTCTACCGGCCCGCCGCCCGGGAGCTCACGATAACCGTGCCCGAACGGCGCTACGATTTGGCCGGGCAACTCATGGCACACGCGATCTCCCACACTCGCAGCCACCGCATGCCGGCGACCGAGGCCCTGGATGAGGCCGCCCGCGACCACGGGCGCACGCTCGCGAACCGGGCACTCACCACGGCCGGGGAAAGCCCATCACACGCCCGGCTGCTCCACGCCGTCCGCCAGGTCCTGGACGAGCAGGGATACAACACCAGCGGCGACCCGGCTGGCCTGACCCTGACAAACTGCCCGTTCCGCGCCCTCGCCGCCGAGCACACCGACACCATCTGCACTATGAACCTGGCGATCATGAAAGGCCTGCTCGACCGGCTGAGCCAACTCCGCCTTGCTCCTGCGCTTCACCCGGCCACCCGCGGCTGCTGCGTCCGCCTTGCGGCCCAAGACACCCGGCACGTAACGCGCCGCCCGACACCCGTAAACGACCCAAAGTGAACCGCAGCCACATCCCCCAAGACACCGCGCGCAACCGCGCAGCCCGCCCCTCCCAGCGCGGGTAACGACGCCACACCCGGCGACCCAGGTCGCCGACCATAACAGCGGGTAGGCGCGCATTCGCCGGGAGCAGGGTCCATCACGGAAAGTGCTATTGAACCTGGGGCGACCGTGGGGCTGGACCTGGCTCAGCGCCGTCTGCCGATGATGATGCCGCCGTGGCTGAGCGGCACCGAATGGCCGGTTCTGCGGCCGCCGGTACCCCTGCGGCGCGGCCGCCCGGCCTGGCTTCAGCCGTCGCTTCCTGTGGTGACTGCGCAGGTCCACGGCCAGCATCCTGCGGGAATCCATCCCCGATCGGTGCCGCCTGGTGCCCTAGGCGGGCGCCCGGCGGAGCAGCAGCCGGGCCAGCCGCCTCACCGAATCGGTGGAACGTACCCGCGTGTGGCGGTTCCTGTGGGCCCGCCGCGCCACCAGGAGCAGGCGGTCCCGCTGGGCGGCCAGTTGCGCGTCGTTTTGCACGGCCTTGGAGAGGTACTCGTGAAAGGTCATGGCCTGCCCCCCGCAAACACCGCCGCCGGCCTTTGCGGCCGGTGTTGGCTCTTACGTTGTCAGAGCAGGAAAGCGGCACTCAGATACACAGACCAAGTTCCGCGCGGCGCGGACAGGGAGCCGGCTGACCTGGTCCGGCGACGCTCCAGCGCTGCCAGGCCCAGAGCCGGTCCTGGATGCGGCGCTGCTCGCCGAGGTCAGGCAGCTGCCATTGAGACAGCGCGAGGTGATCGCGCTGCGCGTCTTCCTTGACCTGGATACCCAGACCACCGCCGCAGTGCTTGGCATCGCACCGGGAACCGTCGGCCAAGGGCTGACTGCCCGCGCACCCATCCCACCCAGGCTCAGACACAGGCGCTGAGCAGTGCCCGGAGGGAGTCCTTGGCCCGGGCGGCGTGGGATTTGACTGCGCCTTTGCTGATCCCCATGGCGGCGGCGATTTGCGCTTCGGACAGGTCGGCGTAGTACCGCAGCACCACCACCTCCCGCTGCCGGGCGGGCAGTGCGCGCAGCGCGGCCGGCACTGACGATCGCTCCATCCCGGCCAGCGCGCTGTCTTCCGCGCTGGGCAACTGTGGCGCCAGCCGGGGGAGATGGCGGTCGGCGACCACGCGGTGCCGCAGCACCGACCGGGATCGGTTGATCACCGCACTGCGCAGGTAGGGCAGCGCCTTGCTGGTGTCCCGCAGCCGCCACCACGCGCGGTGCATCGCGATGAAGGCGTCCTGCACCACGTCCTCGGCCGTGGCGACGTCACCGACCAGCAACGCCGCGGTCCGGACCAGCATGGCGTAGTGGGCTTGATACAGCACGGTCACCGCCTCATCGGGGGCCCGCCCGGCCATGCTCGGCGCCGCGGCGCCCGGCGGCGTCATGGCAGCCAGGCTGAAATCCCGGGCGGACGCGTCCGCCGGCGTAGTCATCTTCACATCCCCCGCGTGAATCCTCGGGGCCCGGCTGGGCACCCACGTACCGTTTTGCATCTCGGCAGGCTGATCAGCGGCCCATGGCAGCGCGGCGGACCTGGCGCCAGGCGTGTGCCAGGGCCGCCACAGCCGATGTTCCGGCGCACACAGGGCCCTCCCCCCCCGCGGCTCGCCCGTGTGCTCCAGCGCCGGTACCAGTTCACTGCACGGTTACGGCATGGGATGACCAAACCGGCGGAGCGAAGGGGAGCGAACCGGAGCGCGCCAGCGGCCTGCCGGTGTCCCACCCCCGGCACGCGAGGATGCGTGCGATGACCGATGTGACATGCGAGACCTTGCTCCCGGTGGCCTCATCCCAGGACTGTGATGTGCCGGCGGATGGCACGCGCGGCTAGAACGGCTTCATCCGGCCCCATCTGGACGGCCCGAGCTGGCCCCACCTGGTGGCGGGTTCGGGGCGGGTGTGACGGCTTGAAGTGGCCCCGCCTGTGGCGGGTGGCTGGGGGGCCCCTGGGTCATGTGCGCAAGAGCTGTTCGCCGTCGCTGCCGCCGGGCAGGAGAGCAGGTCGGTGATGGCCGCGATCGGCAGCGGCGGAGACCGCGGGCACCAGGTCGAACTCGCCCGCCGCGGCCGCGCGGTCCAGCAGGCCGGTGACCGTGCGCTCGATCCTGTGCCGGTAGGACGCGACCGCCTTCGGGCTGAACGCGGGCTGCACCACGGCGCAGCCTGGTGTGGTCCGGCGGGTTCATGCCCAGGAAGGAAAAGGTTGAAGGTGAGCCGGTCGACGATCGCGGCGCAGAGCCGGGGCTCGGTGAAGGTCTGGGTCCAGCCGCTGAACGATTCGTTGGAGGCGATCGCCACGCTGGCCCTTTTCCTCTCGTTCGGTCAGGACCCGGAACAAGAGCTCGGCGCCGCGGCGGTCGAGTTCCATGTAGCCCAGCTCATCGGATCTGGCCGTCGCCGTGGTTCTGCGGGCGCTGCGCAGTGTGCCGGCTGGGCTACAGCTGGGGCGCGTGTTGCATGCCCGGCTGGCGGGGTTGCGCGTCGTGAAGGTTGTGGCGGTCGGCGTCAGCCATTCCCGGGGCTGGCACGGCGGTGGCCGGGGCGCGGGCGAGGAACCGCTCGTATGCCTCGGTGGTTCCGGCACGATCCCCGGTGGCGAGCAGGTCCAGGAGCAGGCCGCGGACCACGGCCACGACGAGGCGGGCGTCGGCCCGGGCTGCCGTTCGTCTGCGCCAGCGGCCAGGTACTGGTGCCGACACTGTCGGGTTATTACTGGATGGCCGGGCCCGGCGACGCGAGCGCCGACGTGGAGGCTGGGCCTGGCCGAACAGATCGGCACCGTGGCAGAAGGCAAGCTGGCCGACCTGCTGATCGCCGACGGGAACCCGCTGGAGGAAGCACGGCTGCTCACCGACCCCCGTAGGATCTGGCTCGTGCTGCAATTCGGCGTCCCGGTCGCCAGGCCAGGCCCTGGAGCGGGGCATAGCCGCGGAAACGAGTGATCCGACGATCACGTGACACTCGGAGGGACCAGGGACTGTGGAAGACGCCGGCTATGTCTTTGGCCGCGGCCGTGGCGAGTATGGGCGGCTGATCGAGCAGGCTGAGATCTTGGGCCGCTGACCGAGCGGATGCTGCGCAGCGCTGGAATCGGCGCAGGCATGCACGTTCTTGATATCGGGTGCAGGGCCGGCGATGTCAGCTTCCTGGTCAGCGCCCTCGTCGGCCCTAAGGGTTCGGTCACCGGGGTCGATGTTGACGGCGAGGCCATCGTTGTCGCCGAGCAACGGCGCGCCGCGCAAGCAATCGCCAACGTCTCGTTCCGCCAGGCAGACGCCCGGCGCCCTCGATCCGGGACGGCTGTTCGACGCCGCCGTCGGGCGGTTCGTCTTGATGTTCATGCACGACCCCACCCAGGCGCTGCGCTCGTTCGCCGAGCGTATCCGCCCCGGCGGATTATCGCGTTCTGCGAGCAGGCAGCCTCGGTGACGGCCGCCTCGCCAGCCAATCAGCCGGTGCTGGCGGCGCTGCTGGCCCTCTTCACCTCGGTGTTCCGGCGCTCCGGCGCCCGGCCCGACATCGGCGCCGAACTGTACTCACGGATGCGCGACGCCGGGCTCCAGCCCGACCCCAGGCCGCTGGCGGAGTTCGTGCTTCACCCCGCCCACGACACCCTCGCCTACCGCCGCTGGGCCCTGTTCGCCCGCAGCACGCTCCCCAAGATCGTCGAGTACGGCCTGGGCACCGAAGAAGAGATCCGGCACCGCGTCGAACACGACCTGCGCGAGGAACTTCTCGCCGCAACCGGCCTCGTGCCCCTGTCCTGGCTCATGATCGGCCAATGGGCACGCGTCCCAGAACACTGATCGCATAACAAACGCGGGCCAGGGCGAGAGCTGTCAGTCCCGGCCCGGCTTGACGTAGCCGAAGAACCCCCGGCGCTTTATGAGCTCGGCGACTTCAGCGGGGACCATGCCCTCCCAGGAGTCGTCGTCTGCGGCTATCCTCCGCAGCACGTCGCGACTGAAGATCGGCAAGCACTCGGGCCGGTAATTGTCGAGGTGGACGAAACTGCCACGCCCGGCGAGGTAGTCGTACAGCGGTTGCAGCTCAGTCTGGACCTTGATGTCGTTTACTGTCTTCAGTTCGTCATCTGGTGAGGGCTGGAGCGGGTAGACGTACAGCTTTAGCTCGTTCTTGAACAGCCGCCCGAAGCTTTCCAGGATCCCGCCGGGAAGCTGGGCATGGTTCTTCTCGTCGAACAGGTCGATGAGGCTCGGCACCCCCATGACGATGCCGATCCGCTCGCTCGTCCGCTCGGCGATATAGGCGGCGAGGCGGTAGTAGTCGAAGTAATCGCTGATCAGCACAGTCATGCCGCACGCCGCGAGCAGCTCCGCACGGGCGAGGAAGTCGCGCCGGTCCACATCGGCGGCTCCGCCTGCGAGCAGGTTGCGCATCGTAATCTCGGTAAGCGTCAGCACTGGCTTGCCCGCGACGTCCGGGTCTTCCCCGAACTTGGCCTTGGCCGTCTCGAGCATGTCGAGGTTCACGTGAGTGGGCGGCCGGAAGCTGCCCCGCTCCACCAGGATCGCCTTCTTGCGCAGCACCTCGCTCGGCTGTAGGACCTCTCGGTCGGGGCCGAACATCGCCACACCGCTGAGCCCGAGCTGCACGAGCTTGAGCGCCATCAGCCTGTTGTCCACGCCGCGGAACTCGATGCCGCGGAACTCGATCATGTCAATCTCGATGCGGCCTGTCGTCAGGCGGTCGAGGAGACTCTCGATGAGCTTGTCCGGCTCGTGGTGCTGAAAGAACGCCCCGTACAGCAGGTTCACCCCGACGATCCCAAGCGCCTCCTGCTGTGCGAATGCCTCGATATCGAGCATCCGCACGTGCAAGACGATCTGGCTCGGCTCGTCGTGTGGCTGGGCCTGGAACTTCACGCCCATCCAGCCGTGGCACTCGCTGCCGCCCCGGTAGCTGCGCGCCACGACCGTATCGGCAAACGCAAAGAAACAGTTGTCGTCACCGCGCTCATCGCCGAGCCGGTCGACGTTGAGCTGGAATTCCGTGTCGAGCATCCCCTGAAGCCGCCCTGCGGACACATACCTGTCTGCCTTGCCGTAGACGGCGTCACTGACGGCCATGTCGTAAGCGGAAATCGACTTCGCGACGGTGCCGGCGGCGCCGCCACCCGGAAGAACCACCGCACCACCTCCTGGCCGGCGCCGATCTCGGCGATCGTCCCGTACCACCGAGGATCGAGGTTGATGCGCAGGGCCTTCTGATGCGTGTCGGATTCATGAGTGCCGGCGATGAAATCGGCCATCCGTCCCCCTGCCTGTTGCTGCCGCCTGCCGTCCTTGTCCATGGCAGCGGGCCGACACCAGCCTTCGGGCGCCGAAATTGTACTAATGTCGTCGCGCCCAGCGCCAGCGCACGCTGGCAGGGCATCCCGCGGTCCCGGCGCAGCTGGGCGGCTCAGCTCCGCTAACCTTCAAATCGGCTGACGCTCTCGCAGGATTGCAGAATGTTCCCTCGCGCGCGACGCGGACGACCAGCCGGCCCACTAGGGCCTCGCGCAACCCATCGTCCTGCACGTCCACCTGAGAGCGGGGCATCGAGTCTCGGCGCGGGCGCGTCGAGGATCTGGCCATGCGCCCAGCCCCAGTGACTACCAGTGTCAGCGGCGGGTGGTGAGCATCTTGGTATTGCTCTGCCACGCGGGCAGGGATGCGCCCCGCGCTCATTGACCGCGATGCCCTGGGCTTTGGCCCACGCCCGGATATCACCGCTGCGCGGCCGGCCCGCGGCGGTGCGGCCCGGCTGGCGGCGCCCGGCTTTGCGGGCGTGCTCGATGAAGGGCGCCAGCTTCTTGCGGAACGCGGTGGCATTCTTGGCGCTCAAGTCGATCTCATACTCCGCCCCGCCGAAGGCGAACCGCACGGTCTCATCGGCAGGGCCGCCACTGAGGTCGTCTTCCAGCGTGACGGTTACTCTTTGTGCCACTTCGGCCTCCGTAGCTGTACCTGGATTTCTGCACTGTATCCAGTCAGCATGACCGGCTACTGCCGCAACGGCGCAGATCACATGGAATGCTTACCGAAAGTAATCACCTTGCGGGGGGCATGGGCACCCCGGCTCCGGGCCCGCACACCCATCGGCGTGTCACACTCTGTCATCGGCCCTCACGGCCGAACGCGCGAGAATACCCGCTCGATCTGCGCCGATGGCGGCTTCGTGGCGATCGGCATCTTGGGGCACGCAGATCAGGTGGCTCTGTGCACCGAGTCGAACCGGGATCTGCCGGCGACACTGCAGCGCGGATCGGCAGCAGCGTTGCGTCGCACCCCGGCCTGCCGCTGGCAGGCCTGCGGCCCCTCGGCGGCGACCTTGAGCGACACGCCGGGGCCGGAGGCCTCGATGATCCAGAAGCCGCCGGGGTGCTTCTGGTTTCCAGCGTGGATAGGTCTCGGGCCATACGGCAGGAACCCGGCCCGGTCAGTGCGCCGCCTATGTCACCTGCTTCCCGCCAGGCCCGGCTAGCAGGCGACGGCCGTGGACACCGGCACGCCGACCGCGGCCGCTCGCCGCGGGCCGGAGGAGCGGCAAGTTGGTCATGGCCTTGTATCGGGCGCGCTGCCCGCCGCTGACTGGGTCGGCAGCGCGCCGGAGTGGGCAACGCGAGGGTAATATTGCTGGCGCCTGCGGGGCAGGGAGAATCTGTAGCGGTCCGCTTTCTTGCCTATCAAAGGGCACAGCAGGGCTTATGGGGGCCCGGGGAAATGTTGCGGTTTCAATTACTTTCTGTCTGCACGGTAGCCCTGATCCTGGGTGGTCTTTCGGCAATCCCGGTGCAGGCAGCTCAAGCAAAAGCCAAGCCCGCCCGGGCGGAAGTTGCTCAGCCAGATCTTGACTGGCCCCAGTTCTTGCATGGCCCGCAGCACAGCTCGAGGAGCCTGGCCACGGCGTTCACACCGTCGAACGCAGTGTCGGTGAGCCAGGCATGGCACTGGCAGCCGCCGGTGGTCACCGGCAAGCCTGCGCCGGTCCTGGACGCCAGCCCGACGGTGGTGGGCGGGCGGGTGTTCATCGGCGCACAGAGCGGCATGTTCTACGCGCTGAACGAAGCGACGGGCGCGGTAGCCTGGTCCCGCCAGCTCGGCATCCGGCCGCATGTGACCTGCCTGCCGCTCGGGGTCACCTCGACGGCGGCCGTATTGCCGGATCCGGTCACCGGCACGAGCACCGTGTATGTGTCCGGCGCCCGTTACCTGTATGCGCTGGACGCCGCGACCGGCACTGTGTCCTGGCGGACCGAGATCGGACCGCCGTCTACGGCTGACCCGGACGCCTACTACAACTGGTCGTCGCCGACGGTGATCGACGGCCACATCTACGTGGGCCTGGCGTCCGGCTGTGACCACCCGCTCATCCGCGGCGGAGTGGTCGAGCTGGACCAGCACAGCGGCCACGTGCTCCGCACCTGGTACTCGGTGCCCGCCGAGTCGATCGGCGGCAGCGTCTGGTCGAAGCGTGGCGGTCTCGGCCAATGGCCACGATCTGTGGGTGTCCACCGGGAACGAGTGCGACCCCACGATCAACACGTGCCCGGCCGGCAACAAGATCGGTCATTCCCTGTCGATTGTCCACTTGTCCGCGACGCTGAAACTGTTGCAGTCCTGGCGGGCGCCTGGAACCGCAGGCAGCGGACACGACTGGGACTTCGGCGCCTCTCCCACCCTGTTCGGCAACAGCGGCACGCCGGCCACCGTTGGCGCCTGCAACAAGAATGGGGACTTCTACGCGCTCACCGCCAATCCGCTTTCCAGTTCACCGCTGTGGACCGACGTGATCGCCGCGCCCGATGGCACGACCGGCTCCTGCTTCGCCAGCGCGGACTGGGACGCGCCGGCCCGCGATCTCTACCTCAGCGGCGGCGCCACCACCATCGGCACTACCAGCTACGGCGGATCAATTGACGAGGCCAACCTGGCAACCGGCGCGTACATCTGGCGGACGGGGCTGCCCTGTACGGTCGTCGCCGCAGCCGGCGTGCGCTGCACCTTCTACGGCTGTCACTCCACCTCGGACGCCTATCTCATCGACGCCGCCACCGGGGCCATCCTGACCACGCTCCCGGTTGGCTCGACCAGGGTTTTCGGCCAGCCGGTTTTCGCCCAGGGCGCGCTGTTCGTCGCCACCGAAACAAATGGCCTGTACGACTTCGTGTCATGATCCCGGAGACCGGAGAGCGGCAGACGCGGTCATCACCAGCGCCGATTCGGCAGGGCCTGCCCTGGAAGACGGCCCTGCGCCGGTTGGTCAACTCCAGGTGAGGTTGTGCTATTACGCGGGCCGGGCTTAACCGGTGGGCCTGCGGGCGGCCTGGGTGCCGCGGCTAGCTTTTAGCGGACGATGCGCAGCGCGAGCTTGCGGTTGCCGCCGTTTTGCCTGACCAGCGCGAACCACAGCGGGAGCAGGGCGTCGACGGTCGCCGTCGCGGTCGCGTCACCGATGTAGGCCGGCTCGAGACCGGCGGCGCTGATGAGTTCTTCGGCCGCCGCCCGCGCCTGGGGGTCCGCGGCGAAGAAGAGGGTGGCGCCGGGCGCCGGGTCGGCGAAGTTCTCCCAGCCATAGGAGTTGAACGCGCGCACATACCTGGCCGACGGCGCGGCGTCGGCGATCAGCGCCCGGCTGTCGAACTCCGGCGCGCCCATCCGGTTCACCGCGTCAACCACCACCTTGCCCCTCAGCGCCGCGCCGTGTTCGTTCACCACGTCCGGCACGGCCTGCCCGGGAACGGCCAGCAGCGCCACCTCGGCGCCGTTTAGCGCGTCGCCGATGCTGCGAACCGGCGCCCCGCCCGGGCCTTCACCTGTGCCGTCCCGGGTTCCGTAGACCACCTCGTGCCCGGCCGCGCGCCATTTGCTGCCGAGCGTTCCGCCGATGTGGCCCTTGCCGATCACCGCGATCTTCATGCCCGCCAGCAACCAGTGTGATGCCCGTCTCATTCCCGCGCCGCGCCACGGCCGCAGGCAGCGCGTTCGGGCGCCTGGTCCAGTGGCAGCAAGGGGTCCAGCACCCTAGAACCGATCTGGCCGACCGGACGTTCTACGCGCTTGCGAAGCGCGGCAAGCCGCTCAAGTGATCAGGCTGAAGGGTGAGCCAGACCAGGCACAGGAGGGCCAGGATCTACCGCACATGCCGAGTTCGCACATGCCGCGAGGAGGGTCGTTCTCTGGGCTGTGGGACCTGGCGTTAGCTGGCGGGGGCTGGTGGGGGTGGGGTGATGGCCCAGCGGATGGCGCCGACGACGGCGTGGCCTGCTGGGCGGACGAGGGCGGCTTCGGTTGCCGGGAGGCGGGGCAGGCGGAGCGGCCGGCGGGCCCATCCGGGCAGCAGCGACACCGCTGCGGCCGCCAGCACGGTGTACGGCGGCCGGGCGAGCGCGGGCAGCGGCGGGGTGAGCAGCAAGAACCGGGCGGCCTCGCGGGCCTGGGCGGTCCCGGCCAGTTCGGTGCGGTAGCGGGCGATGCGGGCGGTCAGTTCGGCTTGGGTGCGCGGCGGGTCGGGCACGCCAAGCTCGGCGCCGATCCGGGCCATGTCGGCGACGTAACCGTCGCGCCCGGCCTGGTCCAGCGGGCGGGCGCCAAAGCGTGCATGCGCGCGCAGGAAGCTGTCGGCTTCGGCGACATGAACCCAGGTCAACAGGTGCGGATCCGAGGCCGCGTAGGGTCGGCCGTCCGGCGCGGTCCCGATGATGCGCTGGTGGATCGCCCGGACCCGCGCGATGGCGTCGCGGGCGTCACTGGCCCGGCCGAAGGTGGTCACGGCCAGGAAGTAGCTGGTCCGCTGCAGCCGCCCCCATGGGTCGCCGCGGTACCCCGAATGCCCGGCGACCGCGGCCATCGCCAGCGGGTGCAACGACTGCAGCAGCAACGCCGTGATCCCGCCGATGAACATCGAGGAATCCCCGTGCACCCGGCGGATGGGCCGGTCGGCTGCGAACCAGCGCTCGCCCGGGGCGTTGATCAGCCGGTGCCGCGCCGGGCCCTGCGGCCCAGCCACCCGCTGGAAGATCAACCCACCCAGGCGGCCCCGAACCAAATCAGCGGCACCCCAGGCTCTCACCCCCCCATTCTCCCCCGGCCGACATCATTGGGGCGATCCTGCCGCCAGTCCTGGCAGTGGCACGCCTACGGGCTGGCCGGAGCGCGCACCCGTAGCATGCTGGCAGGCGCCGCAGCGTGGTGGCGGTCTGGGTGAGGGGTTGCCGTGCCGTTGAGGGGATTTTCCGCGATACCCGCTGATGTTCGGCCCGAGCCCGGTTCATCCGCTGGAGCGGCTGTCCGCTCATCTGGGCGGGGCAACCTGCTGTCAGCGCCTACGGCAGCCTGTCCTGTTAGATCCGCCCAAGCGCTGACAAACTGCGAACCCTCTGCACGCTGAGACACCGCCAATTGCCTGTTCGGCGCGGCATGGATGGCAAGCTAATCGGCACAAGGATCTTCGCCGATCTGGTGTTGCGCGTCAGCTAGGACGCGTCCTACCTCGCGGCCGAAGTGGACGTCGCAGGGGTGAGGGGCCTGCCCCGATCGGGCATTGGCGGCCAGCTCGGTGAGGGCGGTCCGCAGCGGGGTCACCGGCTGGTCGGTCTCGACGGGCGCCGCCGACCGGCCGGCCTCCCCCCAAAGAAACAGGTCGGCGAAATCCGCGCTCTGGGGCGCGCTCAAGGTCACCGTCACCGTGCTGGTTGCTCCCGGCTCGTGGCGCAGGATGAGATGCGTGACGTCGGCGGGGCCCGCCTGTGCGGTTACTGACCGCACCGGGCCGAGGCCGGCCCATAGCAGCGAGACCAGGTGCGGGGCCAGGTCCCACAGCCCGCCCTTGTCCCGGCGCCAGGGGGTGTTGAACGGGTTCCCTGCCCGCAGGGCGGATCCCAGCCACACTGCACAACCCCCGGCCCATCCCCCGGTGGCCGTGACCTCGGACAGCCAGGCCCGCACGTCGGCCCGAAACCGGGCGGTGAAGAACACAACGGATGCAACGTCGGCCTGCTCCACCGCGTCGGCCAGGGCATCCGCATCGGCCGCCTGGATCGCAATGGGCTTTTCGAGCAGCAGGTGCTTGCCCGCTCTGGCCGCGCGGATGGCGATCGGGGCCTGTACGCCCGGCGGCACCGCGAAGGCGACCGCGTTGACGTTGGCCAAGAATCCGGAGATGTCGTCGTATGCAGTGGCGTGATAGCGGTCGGCCAGCTCCCCCGCAGCGCGGGCGCCACGGCCCCAGACCGCTGCGAAATCGATGCCGTCCGTGGAGGCAAGCGCGGGCGCGTGCGTGATCCGCGCCCAGTGGCCGGTGCCAACCAGGCCAAATCTCAATGGCCGGGTCATCCGGTCTCCCTCGGTCCGCGGATGGCCTGGTTACCGTAGCAGCATTCTCATTGGGGACTGACGAATGCGGAGGCCGCCATGGCCGATGCGCTCCTCACCTCGCCGCTGCCTGCGGATATTGGCGTGCCGGCGCCCACCCCTTGACTAGATCTGCGGGATTCGCGTGTGCGCGGGGTGGGTGTGGGGTGACTATGGCTGCTGGACTGCGGCAGCGGCACTGACCGTGGGCGATGAATGGCAGGCGTGCATGCATGAGAACAGGCGCGGGCGTCGGGTCCGGGTGACCGCACTGGTGGCCTCGCTGGTTACCGCCGTGGTGGTGGGCATGGGGGGCGGCGGAACCGGGCTGGCGGTGGCCTTGCCTTCCCATGCGCGCCCGGACGTGGCGGCATCCGAACGCAGGATGGCGCTGATGCAGGCGGCGGCGCGGGAGTTCGGCGTGCCCGTCGGGTTGTTGCTGGCGATCTCCTACGACCAGACGCGGTGGGAACGACCGGGCAGCTCACCGAGTGTCGATGGCGGCTACGGGCTGATGGACCTGACCGCGAGGACGTTCCCAATGACGGATGGCCGCGGTGATCCGGTGCACCCTGCCCCGCGGAATGTGACCCTGGCCAGGACACATTTCACCCTGGATGAGGCGGCGCGCTTGCTGCACGTCCGCGCGGGGGCGCTGATGACAAGCGAGCGGCAGAATATCCGCGGCGCGGCGGCAGCGCTGGCGCAGTACGCTCGCGAGCTGGGCCGGGGGCGGCTTCCCAGCTCGCTGGGCGGCTGGTACGGGGCGGTGGCTGAATACAGCGGTGACATCAGCGCAGGGGCAGCCGGGGCGTTCGCCGATGAGGTGTACCGGACGCTGCGCCGTGGGGTGTCGCTGACCACCGCAGACGGGCAGTTCCTCGAGTTGGCGCCGGCGCCTGGCGTGCATCCTGATCGCGCTCAGCTGGGCCGGCTGGGCTGCGCCCCGCGGAAGCGGCGGTGTCGTCCAGTCCGGCCGATTGCCCCTCGGACCTCAAGTGCAGGTGGGTGCCTGCGGCCTATGCGCAAGATTCCGGTCCGGGCGACTATGGCAACTATGACAAGGCGGGCAGGCCGGACCGGATGCTCACCCCGGCTGGCCAGACGGCCAGCATGAAGATCAAGTACATCATCATCCATGACACCGAGGGTTCTTACGACAGCGCAATCAGCACGTTCCAGAACCCGGCTTCGTATGTCAGTGCCAACTATGTGGTCCGTTCCTCCGATGGCGCGGTCACCGAGATGGTGCGCCCCCAAAACGTGTCCTGGGGCGCTGGTGACTGGCACGTCAACATGCATGCCATCAACATCGAAAACGAAGGTTTCGCCGCACAGGGGGCCACCTGGTACACCAAGGCCCTGTACAGTTCCTGCGCTGCACTGGTCCGGTACCTGGCCGCCAGGTACGGCATACCGCTCGACCGCCAGCACATTCTCGGCCACGAGGACGTGCCCGGGCCGACCGATCACTACACCTTGATCCAGCACTGGGATCCGGGGCCGTTCTGGAACTGGAACCATTTCATGGCCCTCGTGCACGGGGTCAGCGACCCGGCCGAGCAGGCCCGGGGCGGCTCGGCCTCACGGGGCGCTCATCACCTGGTGACGATCGACCCCACCTTCGCCACCAACAAGCCCACCGTCACCGACTGCTCCAGCGGCAGTTGCGTCACCCTGCCCAAGCAGCCAGCCAACTTCGTCTACCTGCGCACCGGGCCCAGCAACCGCGATCCACTGCTCGGTGACTCAATCCTGCACCCAGGTGGCAACGGCACCACCGTCGACAGCGACTGGGGCGATAAGGCCACCACCGGACAGCGATTTGCCTACGCCGGGCACAGCGGCAACTGGACCGCAATCTGGTTCTCCGGCCAGAAGGCCTGGTTCTACAACCCTTCCGGCGCGAATCAGACCGCACGGTACACCGGCGGCAAGGTGATCACGCCGAAGGCGGGGCTGGCGTCCATCCCGGTGTACGGCGCCGCCTACCCCGAGGCCTCAGCCTATCCCTCGGCGGTCCCGGTGACGCAGATCGTGAAGTTGTCCTATACCATTCCCGCTGGCCAGGAATACCCCACGATCGGCGCCGTCCCCACTGACTACTACTACGCTGCGACAATAAAATCCAGCCTGGCAGATGACCACACAATTATCATCGGCAAAACGGCATACGACCAGGTCTCCTTCAACCACCGCAAATTCTTCGTCCAGGCCAAGGACGTAACAATCAAAAGCCTTCCTTAAACGTTAAAATCTGCAATGTGAAGCAGGACAGCCAGGCCTGCAGGCGAGGCCTGCCCCCTGCTCGATGACCGAGGGCAGACGGGCATCCCCGCGCTGCGCCTGCGGTGATCGGGCCGGGTGCATCGAAGGCCTACCCGGGGGCGTAGGTTTGTTCTGAGGGTTTCGACCATGCGCACCGGACTGGCTCATCAAGACGCCCGGGATGATTTTGACCGCGCCCGGCGGCAGGCGAACTGGGCCAAGCTGGCTGGGTGGCTGCACGGTCGTCCATTCAGCCAATTGCCGGTGCTGGGTGAGGTCACGACCATCCCGGGCGCGGCAGGGTCAGGTGTGCGGCGGCTGGAGTATGAGCGCGTGGGCGCCCCGGGGGCGGGCGGTGAGGCGATGGTGCCGATTGAGCAGATCGTTGGCACGGTCGAGCCCACCAGGTGCTTCGACCGTCATTTCCGGCCCACCTCCGAGGTGCCGCGAATGCGCTTTGAGCGGATAGCCGCCGAGATCCGGTCCGGCCGCGGAATGGATCCTGTGGAGCTGTACCGATGCGGCGGCCAGTACTACGTGCTCGACGGGCACCACCGCGTCGCTGTCGCCCGCGCGCTCGGCGAGCGTTGGGTCCAGGCGAACATCACTGAGGTTCGCCTGAATCACTCAGATATGCCGCATACACCGGCGTGACGCTCGCCGATATCACCAACGGCATCAGCGCCGCACTGGGCGACTTCGCCTCCGGATGCCTGCTCCCCCGACGTCCGAGCCTGGTGGGCCCTACCTCCGGGCCGGGCGCGATCGCTGAGACACAAGTGATCTGTGTCGCTCCCGGCTGTTCGCGGGCAGGCTGGGCTTGCCTTCCGGGAGGAAAATGGATCTTGCAGCCTGCCTGAATGGTCCCAGGCTGGGATCGTGGCAACTCAGCGGCCAGGGCAAGCGGGCAGTGGCGGCTGCGGGGGCTCGGAGAGGGTGGCGGATCATGCGTATCGCTGTTTACGGGGCGGGCGGCGTCGGTGGCTATTTCGGCGGGCGGCTTGCCCAGGCCGGAGCGCAGGTGCACTTCATCGCGCGCGGGGCCCACCTGCAGGCCCTGCGCGAGCATGGGCTGAGGGTGCGCAGCGTGAAGGGCGACTTCGAGGTACAGGCGCCGGCCACCGATGACCCGGCCGATGTCGGCCCGTGCGACTTCGTGCTGTTCTGTGTCAAGACCCTCGACACCGAGGCCGCCGCGGCCCGGCTGGGGCCACTGGTAGGCGAGGGCACGGCGGTGGTGTCGCTGCAGAACGGGGTCGAGAACGAAGAAAAGCTCGTCCGGGCAGTCGGGGAAGACCACGTGATGGGCGGGGCTGCGTTCATCTTCGCCGAGATCGCCGAGCCGGGGGTGATCGCGCACACCGGTGGGCCGGCCAGCATAACGTTCGGGGAACTCGACGGCCGTGCCAGCCAGCGAGCCAAGCGCCTGCTCGCATCCTGCGTGCAGGCCGGCTTCGGCGCGGAGCTGTCGGCGAGCATCATGACCGTGCTGTGGGCCAAGCTCGCCTTTATCTGCGCGCAGGCCGGCCTGACCGCCGCGGTCCGGCTGCCGATCGGGGAAATCCGCACCGCAGCCGCCGCCTGGGCGGCGTTCGGCCGCTTGGTCGCCGAGGTCTGCGCGGTGGCCGAGGCGGACGGCCATCCTGTGCCGCAGGCCGCCCAAGAGCGCGCCCTCGCGCTGGCGCAGGCCGTCGAGCCGGGCAGCTTCTCCTCTCTGCATGACGACATGGTCGCCGGGCGCCGCATGGAACTGGAGGCCCTGCACGGCTTCGTCGTCCGCCGGGCCGCGCAGCACGGGCTGGCCGTGCCCACGTCGGAAGCGGTGTACGCCATCCTCCAGCCATGGGCCATCCGCAACCAGCCTGCCCGCGCCTAACCCAAGCCGCGGCCTATGCGTCTACTTGCTCCAGCGACTGCACGTGTGCCTCCTGAACCCGCATGATCGCCTCTTTGCCCCGGAACAGCACCACCCAGCCGTCCTCGCGTTCTACCTCGTCGATGTCGGTAAACGTCTCCTGCACCGTGCGCTCATCGTCTCCGTAGACCATCCGGTAGGTCGCCATGCGTCCACTCCTCTCGCCGTTATTGCTGCCGTCTGGCGGACCTCGCCACTATGGCCGCCCGACCGGAACTCGCGCCAAGGTTCGCGTACGGCGGGGTGGCCTCGCTCGTGTGAGCGTATAGCGGCCGGCCAAATCGCTGCGGCCGGGTGAGTTGTTCTGCGCCAGCAGCCGCAAGCAACACCGTCGACCGTCGGGGCGGCCGGGCGCGCCGGAACCTTCTCCGCCACACCCCTGGCCCGGCCCGCGTAGCGTGAGGTGATGCGGCCGCCCGGGCGCCATCGGCGTGGGCCGGGCCGGTCCAGGAGGACACCATGACAAGCGCTCGCCAGCACCGGGGCTGCTGCCGCGCTCGCCGCCGCGGCCCACCGCCCCGGCCAGGTGCACGCGGTGGTTTCCCGCGGGGGCCGCCCAGACCTGGCCGGCCAGTCGCTGCCCCAGGTGCGCCAGGCGACACTGCTGATAGTCGGCGAGCGGGATCCCGTCGTGCTGGAGATCAACCAGCATGCCTTGCGGAAGATCCCCGCCGAGACGCACCTGGCGATCGTCCCAGGAGCATCGCACCTCTTCGAGGAACCCGGCGCCCTGGAGCAGGTGGCCAACCTGGCCCGCGACTGGTTTGCCGAACACCTCGCATAGCTGGCCGGACAGCATGCGGAGCCTGTTCATGGCCGCGATTGCCGTCCGCCGCAGGGCCGTCAGCGGCGGATGCGGTAGCGCACGTGCGTCGCATGCGGGGAAGGGATTACCTCGACCGGCTCGAAACCGGGGTCGGGCACCGCGTCGAACAGCCGCTCGCCGGCGCCGAGCAGGACGGGAACGATATCGAGCGTAAGCTCGTCGATCACGCCCGCCGCGAACGCCTGGCGCACGGTAGAGGCGCCACCCGCTACGTTCGACCCCGAGCTCACCCGCCGCTGCCGACGCGCGCTCGAAGGCAGCCGCGAAGCCCTGGGTGACGAAGTGGAACGTCGTCCCGCCCGCCATCTCAATCGGGTCGTGCGGGTAATGGGTGAGGACGAACACCGGAGCGTGATACGGCGGCTCATCCCCCCACCAACCGCGCCACTCCCCCGCCCAGTCGCCCCGGATCGGACCGAACATGTTGCGGCCCATCACGAACGCGCCGCGGGGTTTCAGGAGCTCATCGCGCGCGCGGGCATCAGCTTCATGGATCGGCTCGTCAAGGTGCCAGTGGTGGAGCTTGAGGCCGCCGATGCCCAGCGGGTTGTCGCGGCTCTGGTCAGGGCCGGCGACGAAGCCATCGAGGGAGACTGACATGTGGCATGTAGTTCGTGTCATGGAAGCGTAGACGACCGAACCGGGGAGAATTCACCGGTGCACGACCGGGCTAGCTGACCGCCACCAGCCACGAACGCCAGCAGGTGCGCGCCGAGCTTGCCGGATCGTCACCGGCACAACCACCTCGCCGCCGCAGCCCTTCACCGGTACACCGAGATGGACCGCCAATTCCGCTACGGCCTCAACCTCATGCTCACCGGCCTTGGCCTGCGCGCACCCAGTGCCTGAACGCATCCCGGCGCAGCGGCAGATCAGGCCGCGGCGTCATGGTTCGAGCAGGCCCGCGGCCACGAACGCCCGGTGGTAGATCTCCCGGATGACCTGCTGCTTGCGAGCGTTGTACTGCATCACGTGCTCCCCAGCCGCGTTGGACTCGGACGCGGCCTGGCGCTTGACGGCGGCGTAGCGGTCGCGGTCGCCGGGGTTGCCCCGCAGCCAGTCGCGGAAGATCCGGTGCTTGACCAGCTCGGGACTGTCGAAGCCGAAGACGTGCAGGTTGCAGAGCGGCTCGTCGGCCTGCAGCATCCGGTGGCCGTGCCACCAGGGCTCGCGGATCGTCAGCCGGAACCCGGCCCGGCGCCGGTCACTGCCCACGGATTGGCGCCTGGGGGCGGCGGCGAGTCGTCGAACGACACGATCTCGGCGCGGTCGGGCATAGCGCAGTCTATGCCCGCACATCGGCCAATCCAGGCGCGGCGGATTCGCATACCGCGCCGACAGCTTCGACCTCGCCGTGGTCGCGCGGTGCCGGGCGGCGCGCTCGTAGCCCGCGGCGGCCCGGCGGGACGGATCAGTCCCAGCGCTGGGCGTTGCTGTCGTTGAGCGCTCCGGGGGGTTCCGGAATGACGCAGAAGAGCAGCCCGGCGGGATCGCGCATGATCCACCAGGCGTGCACCTGCGCTACCAGTTCGGCGCCGAGCTTCTCCAGCCTGGCCATTTCGGCGGCGGGGTCGTCGGTGTGGATGTCGAGATGCACCCTGCCGGGCCCGTCGCCGAGCCGCTGAATCAGCAGCCCCAGGTCATGGCCGGGCAGCTCCGCCCCGTGGTACTCGGGGTGCCGGTCGAACTGGATCAGCTGCTGACCGGTAGCCCCGCCCCAGAACGCGAGCTCGCGGCCATGATCGGCTTCGGGAACATCGATCACAATCTTGGAGAGCCTGCTGTAGTGCGCCACGCCGCCAGCCTAGGGCCGCCGGCTGCGCCCGGGGTGAGCCCGGCACGGGTCACAGGTGGAAGCTGGTGCCGACGGTGTTGGGGACGAAGGCGGCGGGGAACCGGGCCGACATCGCGTGCTGGGCGCGCCATCCGGTGCAGTGCGCGGGGACGAGGACGCCGGGGTTCATGGCGGCCAGATCGGCCAGCACGCGCGGGATCAGCGGCTCGAACAGCGGGCCACCCAGATGGAAGCCGCCGATGAGCGCGTACAGCGCCTGGCCGCCGGTCAGGCGCTGGGCGTACCGGGCGATGTTGACCACCCCGGCGTGACCGCAGCCGGTGATGACGACCAGGCCCTTGCCCGCGACATTGATGATGAGCCCCTGATCGTCCAGCACCAGCGGATCGGCCTGCCAGCGCTGATCGAGCCAGGCCTGCTGCGGCGGGAACCCAGGCTCGTACCCGGTGACGCGCGGGACCTCGCCGGTGACCAGGACCGACCCGCCGAACAAGAAGCTCGGCTGCTGCTCCTCGATGACCTCGAACCCGGCTTCCCTCAGTGCCTGGCGGCTGGTGGTGGGGATCTCCAGCGGGTCCCGGCCCGGCAGGACGATCCGCCGCCGCCGCCAGAAGTGCGGGTGGATCAGCACCGGCATGTTCACCCGGCCCAGTGCCCGGATCAGGCCGTCCAGCCCGGTGGTGTGGTCGAAGTGCCCGTGGCTGCAGACGATCGCCTCGATCGACCCCGGGTCCACGCCCAGCCGGCGCATGTTCTCGACCACACCGTCGGGGCTGGCGCCGACGTCGAACAAGAACCGGTGCTCCCGCCCGGCCTTGGTGACCGTCACCAGCACCGAAAACCCGTGCTCGGCGAGCAGCGCATCGGGGGCCTGGCCGTCTTCCATCACCGCTGACGCCCGCCTCGGGACGCTGTGCCAGCCTGTCCGCCGTGCCGGCCCCTGGTCCGGCATGGTCGTGTCGGTGACGTTGTCCATCAGGGTGGTCACCACGACCGAGTCAACCGGCGCCAAGGCGATCTCGGCCGCCGGCTCAAAGTCGTGCAACATCGCAGGGAACTGGCTCGCCGGGCTCTCATCCGTGCACATCGCCCCATCCTAGGGACGCGCCGCCGCGCGCATCGGTGCGCCGCGGGCCGCCGTGGCGGGCCTCGGTCAGCGGGGCGCCCCGGCGGTTCCGCCCGCGGCGCCCGGTTGCCACGGTGAGGGGTGCCGGGGCTGATAGAGCGGGAACTCGCTGCCGTCAGGCAGGCGGATCGCCGCCAGCAGCCCCCATCCCTGATCGGCGACGTCGCGCGCCACTTCGACCCCTTTGGCGCGCAACTCGGCGAGGGTGGCCTGGATGTCGTCACACATCAGGTACAGCTCATGCCGGCCCTCGCCCTCGGCCGGATGAACGGCCAGCTCGGCAGGCGGCAGCGCGAAGATGAGCCAGCCGCCGCCCGCGTTGACCGAGCGCAGGTTCAGCACGTCGGCGAAGAACTCGCGCACCCTTACGGCGTCCGGGGAGAAGACGATCGCATGCATCCCGGTGATCATGTCTCGCATTATCCGGCGGCTGCCGGTCTAGCGCCATTGGCGGAAGACGGGCGGCTAGCAGTCATCCCCGCCCGATGAAGGGCATCTTCGTAGCAGTGATCGTCAGGAACTGCACGTTGGCGTCGAGGGGCAGGCTGGCCATGTAGAGCACGGCGGCGGCGACATGGCTGGCGTCGAAGGTGGGCTCGGCCGCCAGCGAACCGTCGGCCTGCGGCACGCCATGGCTCATCTGCGCGGTCATGTCGGTGGCGGCGTTGCCGATGTCGATCTGCCCGCAGGCTACGTCGAAACGCCGGCCGTCGAGGGAGATGGACTTGGTCAGGCCGGTGATCGCGTGCTTGGTAGCGGTGTAGGCGACGCTGTCCGGGCGGGGGGCGTGCGCGGATATCGAGCCGTTGTTGATGATCCGGCCGCCGCGGGGATCCTGCGTTTTCATCAACCGGACGGCGTGGTGGGCGCACAGGAAGGCGCCGGTCAGGTTGGTGTCGACGGCTTCCTGCCAGCCAGCCGGGGAGATCTCATCCACCGCGCCCGCCGGGCCAAATATGCCCGCATTGTTGACCACTAGGTCAACGCGCCGCCAGCGCCGGCGCACGGTCTCGAACAGCCCGGCGACCGATTCGGGCACGGTGACGTCGGTGGGAACGGCCAGCCCGGGCCCGCCCGGCGACTCTGCGGAGGCCAGCGTCTCGCGCAACGCGTCCTCGCGCCGCCCGGCCGCCGCGACCTGCCATCCGGCCGCCAGCAGCGCCTGGGCTATGTACCGGCCAAGACCGGACCCCGCCCCGGTCACCACGGCCACGCCAGTGGTTGCCATCACCGCCCCTTCCGTTGCGCATCAAATCCGGGACTCGGCAAGGTACCTGCCGATGATGGCGCCGAAGTCCGGGTCCGGGGCCAGGCCCAGCCGTTGCGCCCGGTCGGCGCGGATCCGGGCAGGCCAGCTCGTCACCAGCCTGGCCACGTCCGGATCGGGAACCCAGTCGATCAGCGCGCTCGCCTCGGGCCCGGCGGCGCGTTCCAGCGCGGCGACCATGTCCGCGACGGTCACGGTGAGGGCCGGCAGGGTGACCGCGCTGCGCCCGCCCCAGGCCTGCTCGGCTGAGGTGGCAGCGCACAGCAGCCCTTCGATGGCCCGGGCCGGCGAGATAAGCGCCACCTCGGTCGCCGCGTCGACCGGGCAGGCGGCGCGGCGGCCGGCCAGCGGCTCGCGGATGATGCCAGAAAGGAAGCCGGACGCGGCCGCGTTCGGCCGGCCGGGCCGCACGCTGACCGTGGCCAGCCGGACGGCCCGCCCGCGCAGGAATCCTTTGCGCGTGTAGTCGGCCAGCAACTGCTCTCCGATGACCTTCTGCACGCCGTAACTGGACTGCGGGTTCGGCAACGTGTGATCGTCCACGACCGCCGGGAGCGGATGATCGTCTGAGGCCCCGAAGACGGCCAGTGAGCTCGAGAACACCACGACCGGGTTCGTCGCCAGCGCGCGACACGACGCGAGCAGCGACTCGGTGACCCGCAGGTTCGCCCGCATGCCGAGATCGAAGTCAGCCTCGCATTCCCCGCTGACCGCCGCCGCGAGATGGAAGATCACATCCGCCGCGGCCAGCGTGTCCCGCCCGCGGCCCGAAGGGTCCAGCAGCTCACCGAGGTCACCGCGGGTGAACGCGACCCGTTCGTCGGCGGCCAGGTCCTCGGGCAGCGGCGCCTGGTCCAGGACCGTGACCCGGGTGAGCTGCCGGGCCCCGCCGCCGTCCACCCCGATCGAGCCCGCGGCCAGCAACTCCCGGGCCAGGCGGGATCCCAGGAAGCCGGCCCCGCCGGTGACCACCGCATGCACCACAGCACCTCCGTCCCCCGTTGAAGCCCAGCGCGTCCACGAAGAACCTGATGGCCGGGTCGTACTCGCTGACCACGATGGCGACCAGGCCCAGATGCATCGCGCCAGCATACGGGAGGGCGTCACCCGGCGGCGGCGTCCCGCACCCGCGCCGCCGCGAGCGCCCGCTGGGGCAGGGGTGACCACGATCACGCCGATGGGCGAGGATGTGGCTGAGGGGAGGGACGCCTTATGGGTGGTCCGCAGTCAGCGCAGCCCGCTGCGGGCAGCCATCCGGCTGGCCGCGAGGAAATGCTGATCCTGCTCGCCGGCCCGCCGAGCGCGGCAGAGCGTGCCCTGGTCACGCAGTGGCTGCGCGAAGGCGGCATCCAGCCAGCCGCGGTGCTGCCGCTGAACGGCCCTGGCCTGGCCCGGTCGCTGGACCAGGCGGCACCCGAGACGGTGGTCACCGCCGTCCGTGTCACCTGGCTGCCGCGCGAACGAGGCGGCGAGCGGCGGGTCCGCTGGGCCGACGTCGTGTCGCAAGTCAACCCGCGCCGGCCACCGGTGTTCTGGCAGAACCGGATCATGCGGCGGGAGCCGGACCGGGCCCGGATGGTCGTCGCCGAACCCGCGACGGTGGCCGCGCTGCGCGGGCGCTGGGGCGGCACCGGCTCGTTCGCCCAATTCGTGTCCCGGCAGGCCAGGCTCGCGCTGGACCGCTCCGAACGGACCCTGCTCGGGCACCGGTACAAGGTGCCGAAGGAGGTCACCGAGGCGATCGCGGACAGCCCCGAGTTCCGCGCCGAGGCCGCCGGGCTCGCGGACCAGCTGGGCCTGACCGATCAGGAAGTGATGACCCGCGCCAAGGCAGATCTGGACAGCCTGGTTGCCTCGATGAGCCCTATCGCGGTCGACCTGCTGTCCAGCACGCTGCGCCCGCTGCACGCCTACGCGTGGGACGTGCAGGTCAACACGGCCGGGCTGGAATGGCTGCGGGCGCTGAACCGCAAGCACGCCCTGGTCTTCCTGCCCAGCCACCGCTCGTACGCCGATCCCCTGCTGCTTGCCGACGTTCTCGCCGCGCACGACTTCCCGCCCAACCACGTGCTCGGCGGCGACAACCTCCGGATCTGGCCGATCACCCCGCTGGCCCGGCGGGCCGGCATCGTGTTCATCCGGCGCAGCTTTGGCGACGACGAGGTCTACAAGCTGTCCCTGCGCGAGTACCTCGGCTTCCTGCTCGCCAAGCGCTTCAACCTCGAGTGGTACATGGAGGGCGGCCGCTCCCGGACCGGCAAGCTGCGCCCGCCGCGCTACGGCCTGCTGGCCTACGTGGCCGAGGCGATCGCCCGGGGGCGGGCCGAGGACGCCTGGATCGTGCCGGTGGCGATCACCTACGACCAGCTCCGCGAGGTATCCGCCATGGCCGCCGAGCAGGCCGGCGCCACGAAGAAGGGGGAAGGCCTCGGCTGGCTGGCAGCCTACGCGCGGGGCCAGCTGACCCGCGTCGGCACGGTCTACGTGCGGTTCGCCGAACCGCTTTCGCTGCGCGCGGCCCTGCCGCCAGGCGGTCCTGACGGCGACTCTGCTAGCCCCGACCCCGCCACCGCGCCCAAGGCTGGCCCCGACCCCGCCACCCCGCCCAAGGCTGGCCTCGACCCCGCCGCCCCGCCCAAGGATGCCTGGCGGCTGGCGCTGCAGAAGGTGGCGTTCGAGGTGGCTGTCCGGATCAACCGGGTTACCCCGGCAACGGCAACGGCCCTGGTGACGCTGGCCCTGCTGGGGGTCCGCGACCGCGCGCTCACCCTGGGCCAGGTTCGCGGGGTGCTCGAGCCGTTGCGCGCTTACCTGCGCGAGCGGGGACTACCGTACTCGCGGGAGATCCTGGACACCGACGCCGGGGTGCAGCGGGTGCTCGGGGCCCTGTCCCAGCAGAACGTGGTCACGATCTACGCAGGCGGGGAGGAGCCGGTCTACGCCATCGAACGGGGCCAGCACCTGGTCGCGGCGTTCTACCGGAACACCGCGATTCACCATTTCGCCGACCGGGCGGTGGCGGAGCTGGTGCTGCTCAGCGCGCCCGCCAACCGGTGGGATGAGGCGATGCGGTTGCGGGACCAGCTCAAGTTCGAGTTCTTCTTCCCGGACAAGACGGCCTACCGCGCGGTGCTCCAAGCTGAGCTTGACCGGCTCGATCCCGCCTGGGAGACGGTGGCCGACGGGCGCGCCGTGCTCGAGCGCTCGGATCTGCTGGTCGCGAACCGGGTGCTGCGGTCGTTCCTCGACGCGCAGCTCGTGGTGGCGGAACGGCTCGCCGCGCGCCCGCCGCACCAGCCGACGACGGACAAGGAGTTCCTCGACGAATGCCGCGGCGTGGGGCAGCAGATGCTGCTGCAGGGCCGGCTGCACGGGCCGGAATCGCTGTCGCGGGAACTGTTCGCCAGCGCGCTGAAGCTCGCCGCGAACCTGGACCTGCTCGGCCCCGGCGGCGGCGACCTGGCCCAGCGCAGGCGGGCGTTCGCCGGGCGCCTGCACGACGAAGTCGCCCGGCTGATCATGATTGACGAGATCGATGCTGCAGGCCGACGGGAGGCGATCGGTGTCCAACCCTAGCCAGCCAGCCACCGGGACGTGGTCGGCGGATGAGCTGATCGCCGCCGTCGAGGCCGGGCCGAAAGGCCCGCACATCGGGGCGTTCTTCGACTTTGACGGCACCCTGATCGACGGCTACTCACTATCCGCGTTCGTCCGGCACCACCTCAGGTCGCTGCAGGTCACACCGGCCGACCTGGGGCGGATGCTGCTGACTGGCATTCGGGGCGTGACCAGCGAGGAGGACTTCGAGCAGTTCACCGTGCTCAGCATGCACACCTGGGCCGGGCGCAGTGAGGACGAACTCGCCGAACTGGGCGAGCGGCTGTTCGTGCAGGGCATCTCCGGGTCGCTGTACCCGGAAGGGTGGCACCTGGTCGAGGCACACCAGCGCGCCGGGCACACCGTCGTTCTTGCTTCCTCCGCGACCCGGTTCCAGGTGGCGCCCACAGCCAGGGCGATGGGCGTATCGCACATTCTTGTTTCACCGGTGGAAATCGTGAACGGCATCTGCACCGGCCGGCCCGGCGGCCCGCTGCTGTGGCGGGCAGGCAAGGCGGCGGCGGTGCGCGAGTTCGCCGGGGAACACGGCATCGAACTGGCGCAGAGCTACGGCTACTCCAACGGCGACGAGGACGTGCCGTTCCTGCGGACCGCCGGGCGGGCGCGTGCCATCAACCCCGGCCGTCACCTGGCCGAGGCGGCGCGGCACTACGGCTGGCCGGTGGCCAGGTTCCGCTCCCGCCGTGCCGGGATCGCGGACATCGCCCACACGGCGGCGGGGCTGGCCGGCATGCTCGGCGGCTTCACCGCGGGCGTGGTGCTGGGCGCGGCCACGGGGTCCCGGCGGGAGGCCGTCAACCTTGGCACCACGCTCGCCGGTGAGCTGGGCAGCGTGCTGGCCGGGGTGCGGCTGGACATCTACGGCGCCGAGCACCTCTCGGCGCGGCCCGCGGTGTTCCTCTTCAACCATCAGAGCCAGCTTGACGTGCTCATCCTGGCCAAGCTGCTGCGCAGCGGGTTCACCGGCGTCGCGAAGAAGGAACTCGCGAACAGCCCCGGTTTCGGGCTGATGTTCCGGCTCGCCGACGTGGCGTTCGTCAACCGCCAGGACAACGCGCAGGCGCGCAAGGCCCTGGAGCCGGCGGTGGAGAAGCTGCGCGAGGGCACCTCCCTGGTGATCGCGCCCGAGGGCACCCGGTCGGCGACCCGAGCGCTCGGGCCGTTCAAGAAGGGGGCGTTCCATGTCGCGATGCAGGCGGGGGTCCCGATCGTGCCGATCGTGATCCGCAACTCCGGCGAGCTGATGTGGCGCGGCGCCACCATGATCCACGCGGGAACGGTGCAGATCGCGGTGCTCTCCCCGGTCGCCACCGACGGCTGGGACGTGGCCGACCTGGACGAGCATGTCCACGAGGTTCGCGGGCAGTATCTGGCGACGCTGGCCAACTGGCCGGCCCACGGCAACGGGCAGGTGATCGCGACGACGACGGCCGGCTCCGGCGCGCCGCCGGCGCTGCCGCTGGACTGGGGCGCCTCCCCCCGGATGAACCCGCTGGAAACTGCCATGTGGCGTGCCGAATCGGCGGACCCGCGGCTGCGCGTCACGGTCAGCCTGCTCGAACTGCTCGATCCCGCCCCCGACTGGGACCGGCTGCTCGCCGCGCACGAGTGGGCGTCCCGCATGGTGCCGCGGATGCGGCAGCGCGTGCTCGAGCCCGCGTTTGCGCTCGGCACCCCGACCTGGGTGACGGACGGTGACTTCGACCTATCCCGGCACGTGCACCGGGTCCGGCTGCCCAGCCCCGGCACGCTGCGGCAACTGCTCGACATCGTGCAGGATTTCGCCGCCGCTCCCCTCGACCGTGACCGCCCGCTGTGGCAGGCGCTGCTGGTGGAGAGCCTGGCCGACGGCCGGGCCGGGTACGTGGCCAAGAGCCACCACAGCGTCACCGACGGGCTCGGCGCGGTCCAGTTGATGATGCGGCTGCACAGCCGCACGCCCGAGCATGACCCGGACCGGCCCGAGCCGCCGGTCCAGGCGCCCAGCGGGGGGTCACGCACCGGGCTGTTCGCGGGGCAGGTCGCCGACGCGGTCCGCGCCACCCCTAGGGCGGCGGTGCGCCAGGGAACCAGGGCGGTCGGCACGCTGACCCGGCCGTGGGACGTGGCCTCGCGGGCGGCGGGGCAGGCGCTGTCCGCGGTCCGTTTTACCGGCCAGAACGCGGCCGCCCCGTCCGGGTCGCCGCTGCTCGCCCAGCGAGGTGGCGACTGGCACTTCGAGGTCGTCGAAGTGCCGTTGGCCGACCTCAAGGCCGGCGCTAAGGCGGTCGGCGGATCCGTCAACGACGGGCTGCTGGCCGCGGTGATCGGCGGGTTCCGCCGCTACCACGAGCAGCACGGCGCCCCGGTGGACCGGCTCGCTGTCGGGTTCCCGATCAGCCTGCGCGCCCAGGACGACCCGCAGGGCGGGAACCGGTTCACCGGCGCCAAGTTCGCCGCGCCCATGGCCGAGACCGACCCGGCGGCCAGGATCGCCGCGGTGCGGCAGTTCGTGCTGGAGGCTCGCGCGGCCAGCGCCACGGCGGCCGACACCGTGCCCGCTGCCCTGGCCCCAGCGGTTGGCTGGCTCCCCGCACCGGTCGTCAGCGCGATCTCGGGCCGACTGACCAGCACGAACGACGTCCAGGTCTCCAGCATCCCCGGCGTGCCCTTCCCGGTGTACATCGCGGGCTCGCGGATCACCCACATGTACCCGTTCGGCCCGCTGCCCGGCTGCGCTGCGATGATCACCCTCATCTCGCACAACGGGAACTGCTGCATCGGCATCAACACCGACACGCTCGCGGTGACCGACCCGGGCATGCTCGCCGATGACCTCCGGGCCGGCCTGGCCGAGGTAGTGGAGCTCGCATGACATCTCCCGGCGCCGCCACTGTCCCGGACCGCGCGCGGGTCGTCGTCGTGGGCGGCGGCGTCATCGGCGCCTCGGTCGCCTATCACCTGGCGCACCTGGGCATGCCGGACGTCGTTTTGCTGGAGCGGGACCGGCTGACCTCGGGCACCACGTGGCACGCGGCAGGGCTCATGGCGACGTTCGGTTCCACCTCGCAGACCTCGACCGAGCTGCGGATGTACACCCGGGACCTGTATGCCCGGCTGGAGGCGGAGACCGGCCAGGCGACCGGGCTGAAGCAGGTCGGGCTGATCGAGCTGGCGATCGAGCCGGGGCGGCTGGAGGAGTACCGGCGGGTCGCCGCGTTCAACCGGCTGTGCGGGGTGGAGGTGCACGAGATCTCCCCCGCCGAGGTCGCGCGCCAGTTCCCGCTCGCGCGGACCGATGATGTGCTGGCCGGCTTCCACATCCCGGGCGACGGGCGGGTGAACCCGGTCGACGTGACGATGGCGCTGGCCAAGGGCGCCCGGATGCGCGGCGCCCGGATCGTCGAGGGCGTCCCGGTCACCGGGTTCCTGCGGCGCCGCGGCGCGGTGACCGGGGTGCGCACCGCGCAGGGCGACGTCGAGGCGGAGTTCGTGGTCAACTGCGCCGGGATGTGGGCGCGCCAGCTCGGCGAGCTGGCCGGGGTCAGCATCCCGCTCCAGCCGGCCGAGCACTACTACCTGCTGACCGAGCCCATCGAGGGGGTGGACGGCGGCTGGCCGGTGCTGGAGGACCCGGCCAACTACGGCTATTACCGGGAAGAGGGCGGCGGGCTGATGCTGGGCCTGTTCGAGCCGGCCTGCGCGCCGTGGAACGTCGGGGGTGTCCCGGCCGACTTCTCCTTCGGCGAACTGCCACCGGACTGGGACCGGATGACTCCCTACCTGGAACGCGCCATGTCCCGGATCCCGGTGGTGGCCAGCGTCGGCATCAAGAAGTTCTTCTGCGGCCCCGAGAGCTTCACCCCGGACCTGCTGCCGATCGTCGGCGAGGCGCCGGAGCTGAAGAACTACTTCGTCGCCGCCGGGCTGAACTCGATCGGGATCTTGACCGGCGGTGGCATCGGGCGGGTCGTCGCGCAGTGGATCGCCGAAGGCCGGCCCGACATCGACGTGACCGGCATCAACATCGACCGGCTGCACCGCTACCAGGCCAACCCGGAGTACCGGGCCACCCGTACCGTGGAGTCGCTGGGCCTGGTCTACGCAACCCACTACCCGGGCCGGCCGATGCAGACCGCGCGCGGCGCGAAGGTGTCCCCGGTACACCAGCGGCTGGTCGCGCAGCGAGCCTATTTCAGGGACGTCAGCGGCTGGGAGGGCGCCGACTGGTACGCCCCCGAGGGCGCCGCGCCGGAGGCCGGCGAGCTGTCGTGGGGGCGGCCGGACTGGTTCGGCTACTGGGCGGCCGAGCATGACGCCGCCCGCACCGGCGTGATCTTGATGGACATGGCGTTCATGGCCAAGTTCGACGTGCGGGGCCGCGACGCCGGGCGGGTCTTGGAGCGGGTTTCGGCCGGCCACGTCAACGGCGAGCCCGGCCGGATCACCTACACCCAGTGGCTCAACAGCGCGGGGACGCTGGAGGCCGACCTCACCGTGACCAAGCTGGACGAGGACCGGTTCTGGGTGGTCGCCTCGGACACCGCGCACCGGCACGCGGAGACCTGGATGCGCCGGCACATCGGCGACGCCCACGCCTTCGTCACCGACGTCACCTCGGGCTACGCGCAGATCAACATCCAGGGCCCGCGCTCGCGGGAACTGCTGGCCTCGGTCACCTCCACGGACATGTCCAACGAGGCGTTCCCGTTCCGCGCGGCCGCCGAGATCGACATCGGGTTCGCCCGCGTGCTCTGCATCAGGATCACCTACCTGGGCGAACTGGGCTATGAGCTGTACATCCCGGCGGAGCAGGCGGTGCACGTCTACGACCGGCTGGTGGACGCCGGGAGCGCGGTCGGCCTGCGCCACGCCGGGCTCAAGGCGCTCGGCAGCCTGCGCATGGAGAAGGGCTACCGCGACTACGGCCACGACATCGACAACACCGACACCGTGCTGGAGGCCGGGCTGGGCTTCGCGGCCGCGCCGGACAAGCCCGGGGGGTTCATCGGCCGCGATGCCGTGCTCGCCCAGAAGGAACGCGGGCCGCTGCGCCGGCGCCTGGTCCAGGTGCGGATCACCGACCCAGAGCCGCTGATGTTCCACGCCGAGGTGGTGCGGCGCGACGGCCAGCCCGCGGGGTACATCCGGTCCGCGTCCTACGGGTTCACCCTCGGCGGCGCGGTCGGGCTGGCGATGATCGACGCCGACGAGCCCATCGACCAGGCCTACCTGGACGCCGGCAAGTGGACGGTGCAGATCGGCGCCGCGGTCTACCCGGCCGTCGCCTCGCTGCGCCCGATGTACGACCCGGGGAACAAGCGCATCCGGATCTGAGCTGGCCGTGTCCGCGCCCGGGATAACGTTCCTGCTGCTCGGCGGGCAGCGGGCCGCCGAGCACGCGGGTGAGCTGCAGGAACTGCACGCCAGGTACGTCAGCTCCATGATCACGTGATCATGGAACTCGGGGCTGCCGGAGATGTTTCGGGGTTGTCTTGCCGCTCCATGCGGGGTAATCGTCCGTGATCACCAGTGTCAGCGCGGCTGGGTTGCCAGGATTGGGACATGGAGTTGCGGATATTCACCGAACCACAGGAGGGCGCCGACTACGCCACGCTGCTGTCGGTCGCCCAGGCCACCGAGCGGCTCGGCTTCGATGCGTTCTTCCGTTCCGACCACTACCTGACCATGAGCGGGTCCGGCCTGCCCGGGCCGACCGACGCCTGGATCACGCTGGCGGGCCTGGCGCGCGAAACGTCGCGGATCCGGCTGGGCACGCTGGTGACCCCGGTCACCTTCCGCCGGCCCGGCCCGCTGGCGATCACGGTGGCCCAAGTGGACCAGATGAGCGGCGGCCGGGCCGAACTCGGGCTCGGCACCGGCTGGTTCGATGCGGAGCACACCGCGTACGGGATCCCGTTCCCGCCGGTGGGCGAGCGCTTTGCCCGGCTCGAAGAACAACTGGAGATCGTCACCGGGTTGTGGGAAACCCCCGTGGGCGAGACGTTCTCGTTCGACGGCGCCCACTACACGCTGTCCGGGTCACCGGCGCTGCCCAAGCCGGCCCAGCGGCCACGGCCACCGGTCCTGATCGGTGGCGGCGGGCCGGCCCGGACACCGCGGCTGGCGGCCAGGTTCGCTGACGAGTACAACATCCCGTTCGCCACCGTGGAGGCCAGCCTGGCCGCGTTCGGGCGGGTGCGCGAAGCCTGCCTGGAGGCGGGCCGCGACCCCGGGTCGCTGCGGTATTCGGCCGCGCAGACCGTGTGCTGCGGCCGGGACGAGGCCGAACTGGCCCGGCGGGCGCAGGCGATCGGCCAGCAGGTGGACGACCTGCGGCGCGGCGGCCTGGCAGGCTCGCCCGCCGAGATCGTGGACAAGCTCGGCCGGTTCGCGGACGCCGGCGCCGCGCGAGCCTACCTCCAGGTCCTCGACCTGCACGACCTGGAGCATCTGGAGCTGATCGCGGCCGAGGTCATGCCCCAGGTCCGGTGACGCGACGCAGCGCCCGGCCCGGTGACGAGTTCTCCGGCGATTGAGACGGAGGGTTAAAGCGGGCGATGGTGTGGCGCCGGTCCGCCGGACCGCCGTCCTGGCAAGATTGCGGCATGGAACGTGTGCTTGGAATCGGTGGATACTTCATGCGGGCCGCCGACCCGGCGGCCCTGAGCGCGTGGTATCGCGATTGCCTAGGCCTGGACGCCGATGAGAACGGCGTGTGGCGTCAGGGCGCCGGCCTGACGGTGTTCGCGACGTTCGAGTCCGAGACCGACTACTTCGGGGCCCGCGCCCAGCAAACCATGCTCAACTTCCGGGTCCGCGATCTGGATGCGATGCTCGCGCAATTGCGCGCTAAGGGAGCGGAGGTGGCCAAAGAGACGCAGGACATGAAGGGTGTCGGTCGATTCGGCTGGGTCACCGATCCCGAGGGCAATCGGGTCGAGCTGTGGCAGCCAGCCTGACCGCGTCTCGTGGCTTCCGTGCCACCTCAGCGGGGCTGCGCCGCGGTGGTGTTGGGGCGCCGAGCGCGCCTACTGGCGCCATGCCGGAGCAGGCGTGCTGTTCAAGGCAGACCCCGACCCCAGTCGCGGGCAGGCCGGCTAGGCCGTGCTGACCGAGCGCGCGTTCCTGGTCAACTCCCCCTCGTCGATGCCGGCGGCGACGATCCGGGTGGGCTGGATGCGGACGATGGCATCGTCGAACCGCTCCCCGAACGCCTTGCCCCCCGATGGGATCACCGCCGCCGTTCCGCGGACTTCGATCATGCGCGGCTGCCATGGCGGGAGCACGTCGTCGATCACTATGCTCGCCCGCCCGGTGCGCTGCACGTCCCGGAGCTTCTTGGTCTGGCTCATCCGCAGGCCACCGACCTCGATCGCGTCGTGGTCGGGGTTGTAGCGAAACGACGTCGGCACCACGTGCGGCTGCCCGTCCGGCCCGACGGTGGCTATCCGGCCCAGGCGCTGCCCGGCCAGATATTCAAGTTCCTTGCCGGTGAAGACGCTCATGCCGCGCTTAACCTCCGTGCCCGCCGCGGCATTCCACCCGTCCCCGCGCGTGTCCGGGCTTGAGCAGACATGCCATCAAGTGCGATCTTCGATTCTCTAGGCACGAGAGGAGACCGCTATGCAGAAAACCCGGCAGCGCGCGAAGGCAGGGGCGCTCGCGCTTGGCGCCGGCGCCGTCGGCCTGGTCCTGGGCCTGACCTCGACGGTCGGCGCGATCGCGGGCGACCAGGCGCGGACCACGGCGGGCGGCATCCCGCGCGGTTATGCCCAGGTCAACCCGCGGAACCCGGCGCGTTCACAACAGGTCTTCCTGGGACAGCCGCTGAGCGACAACGCGCCCATCTTCCCGGGCGATCCCCCGTTCAGGTGGCAGCTCTGGAACTGCGTCAAGGCTCATCCATCCGTGCCGCGCTGCCAGCACGGGTCGGGCTACACGCTGGAGCAGATCCAGTCGCTGGGCACCCACACCGGCACGCACATCTCCGCGCCGTGCCACTTCCACGAGGGCAAGACGTGCCTGAACCGGCTGCCCGAGAAGTTCTTCGGCCTGCGCCCGCTGCTGGTGATCAACGTCAAACCGCTGATCCTGGCCCGCCACGGCAACGGCGACTTCTTCATCACGGCCAGCTACATCCAGAACTGGCTGCGGCGCACCGGCTGCCGTACGATCCCGCAGGACTCTTACGTCGTGCTCTACACCGGGCTCTCCAGCTTCTACCACCTGGGCAACCACCGGGTGCCTGGCCGGTACAACGACTACTACGACGACGTCCCCGGCTTCAGCGCGGCCTCGACGAAGTGGCTCTGGCAGCATGGCGCGATCGGCGTCGGCGCGGACACCTTCGGCCCCGACGCCACCATGGACCAGAACTTCGGCTCGACCACCGAGATCACCGCCCTGGGCGGCATCACCTTGGAGAACATGGGCCCGGGGCTGGCGCGCATGCGGCCGTGCGGCGACTGGATGGAACTCAACGGCCCACGGCTGACCAGCACTTCCCACGACCAGCTCGGCGGCAGGCTCGACTTCTCCGGCGCGTGGATGGGCATGGACGGCTGGACCGTGCGGAAACCGGGATGACCGGCGGCCGGGCCGGCATGGTCGCGTAACCGGGTCAGGGCGCGTCGGTGAGCGGACGGTACCGGTCGTAGCAGGCGGCGGCGCCCCGTTCGCGAAACGCGGGAGCGCCGCCGCCCGGCCACGGTGGCGCTGAGGGCTTACGGTCAGCCCAGGACCATTTGTTCAGCGGAGCCCGATTGGGCGGGATCTGGCAGGCGCATCATGCGGAACGAGATGCCCAGCCCGGCCAGGCCCGCGAGGATGGGAACAAGTAGCGCTATCTGCAGGGCGATGTGCCGCGCCTGGGTGTTGATTTTGATGATCTCGTCCTGGGTCTTTTGCGGCTGGCCAGCGAGTTGCTTGTTGAGCTGGGTGTTGCTCACCACTTCGGCGTCGTGCTCCAGGACCTTGGCGACCTGCTGCTGCTCGGCTTTGGACAGCACGGTGCTGGACTGGGCCATGCTGGTGAAGCCAATGGATAGCGCCCCCAGCAGGATGGCGCCGGCGAACGCCAGCCCGAACGACAGGCCGAACGACCCTCCCGCCGAGTTCACCCCGGCGGCCTCGCTGACGCGTTCCTCATCGATCGGGGCCAGCGTGAGGTTGTTGAGCTGGGAGACCAGCAGGCCCAGCCCCGATCCCGCGATGAGCAAAGGCACCGCCAGGTACCAGCCCGACGTCGCCCGGGGCACGATCGGCTCCACAATGATCATCCCGATCGTGAACAGGGCGAAACCGGCCCGGATCAGGCTCGCCGGGCGACGCTTCCCGCCTCTTCTCCCGGCCGCCAGGGCCACCGCGAACATGCTGAGCGACAGCGGGGCAATGGACAGGCCCGCTCCCATCGCGCTGTACTCCAGCACGATCTGCAGGTAGATCGGCAGCGCGATCATCACGCCGCCCAGGCCGATCTGCTGAAGCACCTGCCCGGAGACCCCGAACTTGAACAGCTTGGCCTTGAACAGGTCCGGGTCCAGCAGCGCCGCCTTGCCCGCGCGCTTGCGCCGCACCAGCCACCACGCCAGGCCCCCCAGCGAGACCGCCCCAAGCCCCAGCAGCAGGCCTACCGCTTCGCCGCCTTCTTCCCAAACGAGGATGCCCAGCACGATGCCGCCCATGCCCAGAACCGACAAGATGGCGCCCACGACGTCTATCCGCCGGGACCCGGTGTAGGGCACGTCGCGGACCAGCCTGATCCCGGCCAGCACGACCACGATGATGACGTCCTCGAGCAAGAATGCGATCCGCCACGACAGGTAGGTCGTGATAAACCCGCCCAGCAGCGGCCCGACCGCGGCGGCGATCGCGGCGGCGGCGCCGACCAGCGCGTAGGCCTGCCGCTGGGCCGCGCCCTCGAAGTTGCCGTGGATCAGTGACTGCATCGCCGGTAGCAGCAGCGCGGCGCCGATCCCGCCGATGATCGCCCAGAAGACGATGATCGCGATCAGGCCCTGCGAAAGAGCCATGGCGAGGGCGCCGATCCCGTAACCGAGCAGGCCCAGCACATACGCGCGCTTGCGCCCGATCAGGTCGCCCACCTTGCTGCCGATCAGGATGAATGCCGCCGACACCAGCGCCTCAAGCGCGATCGCGGACTGGACCCCGCTGACGGTCGTGTGCAGATCATGAACGACGGCCGAGATCGAGACGTTCATCACCGAGGTGTCCACGACCAGGACGAACATCGCCATCGCCAGCAGGATGGCCAGCCTGCGGTCACCCTCGGCCAGCTCAGGAGCGCTGATGCCAGGCTCGCTGGTCATAGCAGGATCCCCACAATCATGCGCTTTGAGCTGGAGGCAAGCGGCGTCGCTTTCGGGCCATCGCGCCCCTGACGTAGCCGTCTCAGTATCACGGAGACTTCATCATGGTGCGGGCGCGTTGGCTATTGCTCACCCTTCCCGGGGGGTGATGTTAGGCGGATCAGCCGCTCTTGCGGCGGAACGAGCGGCGGTTCATGGCCGGGCCGTGGGCTCCGTGGATCTTCCCGGTGTCCTTGGCCCCGGGCGCGCCGTGGGCGCCCGCCTCCCTGGCACGCTTGCGCTCCAGCGCCTCGCGGAATTTGGGCTGCACCTCGTCCGCAGGGGCGGCCTTGTCCCGCTTGTCTCCGGGATGTTCCGGCCTTGCCGCCTTGCTAGCCATGGAGGCCTCCTGCCGTGGGACGGGCGCCGTCATCGCAGCCCTCATCCCGCACCGCGGCCATCGCGGTGCGGGCGCCGATGCCTTCGGCCCGGCAGAACAGTCATGCCCGCCCGGTGCGGCGGAGCAAACCCCTCTCAGCCCGAGGAGGCTTGGCGGGCCCTTGGCTCGAAGCCGCCGGGCCCACCGGCCTCCTGCGGCTGCCGGTGACTAAGCGCGGGCTACTGCGCGTCGTCCCCCGCCCCGTGCAGCGCCGCCTGCAGGTCCTTCTCGTCTTCCTTGGACAGCGAGGTCTTCAGGACGGTGCCGCCGTATTTGCTCATCGCCTCGACCGCCTTGTCGGGGGTGACCTTCTCCAGCATCAGGAACAGCGCGGAGGTGCCGGGCTTGAGCATGTCGCGGACCTGCTCTTGGAACTGCTTGTCGATGCTGGTCTTGCTCAGCTTGCCCATGAGGGCGCCCATCCCGGCGCCGATAGCCAGCCCGAAGACCGGGATGAAGAACAGCAGGCCGAACAGGAATCCCCAGAACATGCCCCAGGTCGCTCCAGCACCGACCAGGTGGTGGTTGGTGTGGACGTGGTAGCTGCCGTCCTTGTCCCGCACGATCACCGCGATCGCGTCTGGCTGGATGATCAGGTCCTGGGCCAGCCGCCGCGCCTCATCGGCGGCCGCCTCCGCGGTCGCCTCATCCGGGTATCCGATCGCGATCAGGTCAGCCATAGCGCTCACCTTTCCTTTCGATTTGTCGCTGCCCGCTGCCGGGCATGTTGTCGATGCTGCTGCCGACCCGCCGCCAGGTCGTCACCTCCCGCGGGTGAACCTGGGCCCGGGCGCCCGCACCGCCCCGTGGGCCGCGGACGCCCGGCCCACGCCACCGATCAGTGCTGTCCGCGAGACACCCTCTCGATACGTTTCCTGGCCGCGTTGCCAATGACGATGCCGGCCACCAGCATGGCCAGGCTGGAGATGATCAAGATGGAAGCTCCAGCCAGCCTGACGATCGTCCGCCTGCTGCTGTCGCTGATGGCCGCAGGTTGCCCGGCTGCCGCGGTACTCATGGTGCCTCCTGCCCCGCCTGCCAATGACCCGCCGTTTATCCCAGGGTAGCGACGAGGATCGCCTTGATCGTGTGCAGGCGGTTCTCGGCCTGGTCGAACACGATGCTAGCGCCCGAATTGAATACCTCGCCGGTGACTTCGAGGCCCGAGGTCATGCCGGTGTGCTCCATGATCTCGCGTCCCACGGTGGTGTTCGGGTCGTGGAACGCGGGCAGGCAGTGCATGAACTTGACGGCCGGGTTCCCGCTCCGTTCCATCAGGGCGGCGTTGACTTGATAGGGCGTCAGCACCCGAACCCGGTCCGTCCAGACGTCCTTGGCCTCGCCCATGGACACCCACACGTCGGTATGGATGAAGTCGACCCCGGAGACGGCCTCGCCCGGGTCCTCGGTGATCGTGATTCGCGCGCCGGTGCGCTTGGCGATGTCGGCGGCGAGTTCGGCGACGTCCTTGGGCGGGTGCAGCTCCTCCGGCCCGGAGAGCCGTACGTCGCTGCCCATCAGCGCGCCCATGACCAGCAGCGAACGGCCCATGTTGAACCGGCAGTCGCCGACAAAGGCGTAGGCGATCCGGTCATAGGGCTTGTTGCTGGCCTCGTGCATGGTAAGGAAGTCGGCGAGCATCTGCGTGGGATGCCACTCGTCGGTCAGCCCGTTGTACACCGGCACGCCGGCGTGGGCGGCGAGCTCTTCCACGTCGGACTGTTGGTTGCCGCGGAACTCGATCGCGTCGTACATACGGCCGAGGACCGCCGCCGTGTCGGCGATCGACTCCTTGTGCCCCAGCTGGGAACCGGACGGGTCGAGGTAGGTCACGTGCGCGCCCTGGTCGAACGCGCCGACCTCGAAGGCCGACCGGGTGCGGGTAGAGGTCTTCTCGAAGATGAGCGCGATCTCCTTGCCGGCCAGGTGCTGGGTCTCGGTGCCGGCGTACTTGGCGAGCTTGAGCGCCTCGGACAGGCGCAACAGGAAGCGCAGTTCCTGCGGTTCGAAGTCGATCTCCTTGAGGAAGCTGCGGTTTTTGAGGTTGTACGCCATCGAAATGCTCCCGTGCGGCTCAGAAGGCGGGGTCTCGTTCCAGTGGGCAGGTCATGCAGTGGCCGCCGCCGCGGCCCTTGCCAAGCTCGAACCCCGCGATGGTGATCACCTCGATCCCGGCCTTGCGCAGCGCGGTGTTCGTGCCGAAGTTGCGCTCGTAGGCGATGACAACCCCCGGTTCGAGCGCGACGACGTTGTTCCCGTCGTCCCACTGCTCCCGCTCGGCCTCGAAGGAATCCCCGCCGGTCTCGATCACGCGCATCTCGGGAACGCCCAGCGCCTTGGCCATGATCTCCGGCAGCCAGCCGTGCTGCTCCTCGGTGACCAGATCGTCGGGGGATGACCCGGGCCGGACCGACCAGGTGCGCGCCCCGTTGATCACATTCGGGAACAAGGTGACCAGATCCCGGTCGCACATGGTGATGACCGTGTCCAGGTGCATGTAGGAGCGCGACTTGGGCAGGTGCACCGCGAGCACCTGGCTCGCCGCCCCCGCGCGGAACAGCGACCGGGCGATCCACAGCACCGCCTGCGGGGTGGTCCGCTCCCCCATCCCGATCATCACCGTGCCGTTGCCGATCGGCTGCACGTCGCCGCCCTCGACATGGCACCGGCCCCAGTCCTGATCCGATCCGCCCAGCCAGATGGGGAACTCCTCGCTGGCGAACATCGGGTGGAACCGGTAGATGGCTTCCATGATCTTGGTCTCCGGCACGCGGGCCGGCTTGGTCATCGGGTTGATCGTGACGCCGCCGTAGATCCAGCACGAACAATCCCGCTGGAAGAGGAAGTTCGGCAGCGGCGGCAACAGCATGCTGGTCGGGTCGGCCGACTCCCATACCAGCCCCACGTCCTGGTCGATGTCGGCCCTGGTGATCCCGCCGATCAAAAACTCCGCCACCAGCGCCGCGTCCGCGGACGTGGCCCACTCCCTGGCCCGGTCGGCGGCCTTGATGCCCACCTCGCGCTCGTTGAGGATGTGGTCGCTCACCCAGTCCCTGACCCCCGGCTGGTCCAGCGCCTCGGTCAGCAACCTCTCGGCCTCGAACACCTCGACGCCACGCTCGCGCATCACCTCGACAAACCGGTCGTGCTCCTGCTTGGCCCGGGCGACCCAGATGACGTCATCGAAGAGCAACTCCCCGGCGTTCGATGGGGTCAGCCGGGCGTGCTCGAGGCCCGGCCGGTGCACCATCACCCTGCGCAGCCGGCCAACTTCCGAATGCACTCCCAACGCCATTTGCGGCTCCTCGTTCCTTCGACGATGGCAGTCCGTGCGTCTCAAGCCTTCTGGGGGCCCGGCCTGATGTCGTCACCCATCCGGGGGTGACATTCCGGCATTACCTGCGTGATACCGGGCGTGACCCCGTCAGGCCGAGATCACCCGCGCGAGGGTGACGACGCCGCGCGACGGCCCGAACATGCTGGAGGCGTCAAGATTCCGCGGCTCTGGGCAGTGAGGTCACCATGACATCGGCAACAGCCAGACCAGGCCGGCACGCTCGCGAAGGCTCCGGCCTGGTCATCTTCGCGTCCGTCTTGCTGCTGGTGCTCGGCTTCCTCAACCTGATCCACGGCATTGTCGCGATCACCAAGTCGCACTTCTTCGTCGCCAACGCGCATTACGTGATTGGCGACCTGCGCTCCTGGGGCTGGACCGTGCTTATCCTCGGCGTCTTGCAGCTGCTTGTCGCGGCCGGGGTCGTGGCCGGCAGTCAGGCAGCCCGCTGGACCGCGGTGGTCCTGATCGGCCTCAACGCCATCGCGCAGATGATGTTCCTCCCGTCGTACCCGCTCTGGTCCCTGATGATCATCGCCATCGACGTCGTCGCCCTGTGGGGGCTGTGCGCCTACGGCAGCCGCGAGAACCTAGCCGGCTGACAGGCAGGTCATGAGATCCGGGTACGAGCGGCTCGCCGGGCTGGACGAGGCGCTGGCCCGGGCGCAGCAGCTGTCCGTGCAGACGGTCATCTTCGACATCGAGCCCTTGATCGCGCACTGGGAAAGCGGCCAGGAAGCCCTGGACCGGGGGATCGCGCACGTGCTCACCCTGGCCGACGCCGTTCCGGGGCTCAAGGTCGTCTGTTTTTCCACGAACTCCCTGCGGCGGCCGTCGCTCATGCCCAGCTCGAAGGTGCGGGCGGTCTACCTGTCGGCCGCGGGCAAGCCACTGCGCACCGCGCAGTACCGGGACTTCCCACGGCCGGGCGCGGTGATCGGCGACCAGATGGCCACGGACGGGATCCTGGCGCGGCGGCTGGGTTACACCTACCTGGAATGCCCCCCGCCCGACCACATGCCGCCCGGGCCACGGATGATGCGGGGGCTGGGGTCGCTGGTCCGGCCGCTGGTGTTCACCGGGCGCGGCTAGCGCTGCGGAGTGGCCCTGCGCCAGTCGTTATGCATGATCAATGCGGGTCAGCGGGCGAAAGCGAGCTGCCGCAGCCGACTCCAGTTCATCTCGGGCTTGGGGCGCGGGACTCCCGGCCGGTGCCGCGGCACCCAGACGCGCAGCGCGCCGGGGCGAATGGCGCATCGCACCGGCGTCGGCAGGCGGACCGCTTCGCCGTCGATGCCCACCGGGATCTGCGGCGCATCCGCGGTGACCTCGATCTCCCGCGTGGTCAGCACGCTCACCCCGGTGGCGTGGGCGCCACGGAGCAGGCCGACGGCCTGCGCCGCGCTGCCGACAGTGACGCCGACCACGCCGAGGATGCCGCCGTCCAGCCGGGCGCGGCGGCCGAGGCCGGCCACGTCCCCCATGCCGTAGGGGTTGTTGGCCACCAGCAGCGCCTGCGGCGCCTCGATCCGCGTGCCGTCGGCCTGTGCCGTGAGGCGCGCCCCGTCATGACCTTGCAGCAGGTCCGGGAGCAACTGCAGCGTCGTCCCCACCTTGTCGCCGCGGTATTCCGGGGTCTGCACGACTTCGGCGTAGGCGCCGAAGGAGGCGTTGTTGACGAATGTCTGGCCGCCGATCACCCCGAGGTCAACGTGCAGTTCGACGCCATCGGACAGCGCGTCCAGGCTCGCCGCAGGGTCCTCGCGGTCCAGCCCGAGATCAAGGGCAAAGTGATTACGGGTGCCGGCGGTGACCACCACGAACGGGATGCCATGTTCTGCGGCCACGCCAGCCACCAGGGCCTGGGTGCCGTCGCCGCCTGCGACGCCGAGCAGGTCCGCGCCCCGGGCGACGGCGTCGCGGGCCACCGCGGCTACGTCAACTTCCTCGGGGCCCTCCATCAGGAACACCTCCGCGCCCAGGCCCTCGGCCTTGCGCTTCAGGTCAAACCGACCAACCTTCCCCCCGCCCGACTTGGGGTTCATGATGAAGAATGGATGGGCGGCGGGCGGCTGGGCCGGATATTCGGGCATGCGCCAGTCCGTTGTTCGGTCCCCGGTCAGCGCGAAGCGCGCCGTCACGCCCGCGAGCAGCCATA
Organism: uncultured Actinomycetes bacterium; assembly: GCA_963734725.1. Lineage (GTDB taxonomy): Bacteria > Actinomycetota > Actinomycetes > Streptosporangiales > Streptosporangiaceae > DASXKD01. Next base: position 88,127 of record CAVTIX010000009.1, on the reverse strand, counting down.
CGGCGGCCGCCAGGATCGCGATCCACAGCAACCCGGCGATGGCGTGGGCGACGATCACGGCGATCGGGGCAAGCACAGCGACCACCAGCGACACCCAGCGCACCACACCCCGCCGGGACAGGAAGAGGTACGCCGCGGCCAGGGTCACCGCCGCGCCCACGACGCCAACCGCCACCATCGCGAAGCTGGCCAGCCCGGCAAAGGCCACGACGATGACGACCGCCAGGCACGCGAGCACCAAGCTCAGCCGCGCCAGCCAGCGTTGCGAACGGGTCGCCTCAGGGCCAGGGGACCTGTGCATATTGCCATAATCCGGTACGGACGAGTGCCGCACATCACCCGGCACGGGGTAACTTGCGGATCGGCTGCCGGCTAACACTGCGACGCTCCACGGTTACTTTCAAGACACCTTGCGGTTACCCGTGGCGACGCCCAGGGTCACCCGTGGAAGGGTGATGACTCGGGGGCCCGCCGCGGGCACCCTGGCGGAAATGGTCAAGCTGGCGCGCGGGCTCAGCCTCTCGCCGTTCCACCGCGAGTGGCTGGCCAAGGACATCGTGGCCGGGGTCGTGCTCACGACCCTGCTGGTTCCGCAGGGCATGGCCTACGCGGAACTAGCCGGCCTGCCCCCGATCACCGGCCTGTACACGTCCATCATGTGCCTGCTCGGCTACGCGGTGTTCGGCCCGTCCCGCATCCTGGTGCTCGGCCCGGACTCCTCGCTCGGGCCGATGATCGCCGCGACGATACTGCCGCTGATCGCCGCCAACGGCGACGAAAAGCGCGCGATCGCGCTGGCGTCGCTGCTCGCGATCATGGTCGCGGCCATCATGATCGTGGCGGCGGTGGCGAAGCTCGGCTTCATCGCGGACCTGATCTCCAAGCCGACGATGATCGGCTACCTGAACGGCCTGGCGCTGACCATCCTGGTCGGGCAACTGCCCAAGCTGTTCGGGTTCAAGGTCGATGCCGAGGGCCTGATCGGCGAGTTCACCGAGTTTGTCCGCGGGCTCGCGAACGGTGAAGCGGTCGCCGCCGCGGCCGCGGTCGGCATCGCCGGAATCGTGCTGATCCTGGTGTTGCAGCGCTGGCTGCCCAAGCTGCCGGCGGTGCTCATCATGGTCGTGCTCGCGATCGCCGCGACGACGGTCTTCAGCCTGGCCGACCACGGTGTCAGCCTGGTCGGGGTGCTGCCCAAGGGTTTCCCGCCGCTCACCATTCCGTCGGTGCCCCTGGCTGATCTCGCGCCCCTGTTCGCCGGGGCCGCCGGGATCGCCCTGGTCTCGCTGGCCGACACGATTTCCACTTCCTCGGCGTTCGCCGCCCGCACCGGGCAAGAGGTGGACGGCAACGGCGAGATGCTCGGGATCGGCGCGGCGAACCTGGCCGCCGGCCTCTTCCAGGGGTTCCCGGTCAGCACGAGCGGGTCGCGGACCGCGGTGGCGGAGCGATCCGGCGCCAAGACCCAGCTCACCGGGGTCACCGGCGCCGTCCTGATCACCCTCATGATCGTGCTGGTCCCGGGGCTGTTCCGGAACCTGCCGAACCCCGCGCTGGCCGCCGTGGTGATCACCGCCTCGCTGTCCCTCGCCGACATCCCGGGAACGGTGCGGCTCTGGCGGCAGCGCAAGGCGGAGTTCCTGTTGGCGATCGCGGCCTTCCTCGGTGTCGCGCTGCTCGGCGTCCTGCCCGGGATCGCCATCGCCGTCGGCCTGTCGATTCTCAACGTGTTCCGGCGGTCGTGGTGGCCCTATGACACGGTGCTCGGGCGGGTGGCAGGGCTGGCCGGTTACCACGACATCCACTCCTATCCGGATGCCAGCCAGCTCCCGGGCCTGGTGATCTACCGGTTCGACGCCCCGCTGATCTTCGCCAACGCCAAGACGTTCCGCGATGAGGTCAAGCGGCGCGCCGCCGCCGAGCCGGCGCCCCGCTGGATCGTCATCGCGGCCGAGCCGGTGACGGACGTGGATACCACCGCCTCCGACGTGCTGGAGGACCTGGACGAGGAACTGAACGCCCGGGGCATCTCCCTGGTGTTCGCGGAGCTCAAGGACCCGGTGCGGAGAAAGATCGAACGCTACGGGCTGACCCGCACGATCGACCCCGGCCATTTCTTCCCCACGATCGGGGCAGCGGTCAAAGCCTTCCGCCAGGAGACGGGGGCCGAGTGGCCCGCGGTCACCGGGGAACCCAGTGACGTTTCCGCGCCGCCGGCCCTGGGGCCGTAATCTGCGCGAGATCAGCCATCGCCCGGGTGCAGCGCCACAAGACTTACGTCGATCACCTTGAGCCCGAGGCTGCTGATCCGCTCCATGAGCCCGGTGAGGGCACCCTGGTCAGGCAGGTCGGCACGAAGAGTCGTGGTGCCCGGGCCGATGATGATCTCGCAGTCATCGAACTCGGCCGAGAGCGTGCTGCCTGCCTGACCCAGGAAGGTGATCTCATAGGTCTGTGATTGCACTGGGATAAGCCTCGCAACTCCGCCGGTGTGCACGCCCTGCCAGCGTGCGTTGCGGCGAGGCCCGCCGTCATCACCCATCCGGGGGTGACCCCTAACTGCGTGACCGTTAGGTGAACGCGGCGTGAACCGGCGTCCGGGCCGGGCTCGCGTGCCCCGGCAATATCCCCCACCAGGGGTGATGCCCCTGCTCCTGGCCGTTGGCACAGTGGGACCAGCGGCGCATCGCGCGCGGCAGGCGGTCAGCGACAACGGCCGGTAGTTCCGCCGGGGCAGGTACTGCGTAGGACTGTGACTGGGGCACCCAGCGGGCGCGCCGCTCCTTCGGGGGCGCGTTTTGCGGCGATGAAGTTCCGGCCGGCGGGATTGCCGCCGACGCTGGTGCGGCGGCCGGCGTTGCAGGCGCGGCTGACGGCGGGCGCGGGCGAGCGGCTGACCGTGGTGGTGGGGTCGGCGGGGGCGGGCAAGAGCGTGCTGCTGGCCGATTGGGCGACGGCGCGACCCCCCGGCAGCACGTTCTGGCTGGCCTGCGATAGGGCGGACGCCGATCCGGTGCGGTTCTGGGCCGGGTTCATCGAGGCGCCGCAGGCGGCCGAGCCGGAGTTCGGCGCCGATGCCTGCGAGTTGCTGGCGATGGACGGGGCGATGTCGGCGGATGTGACCGCCTCGATCGCCAACGATGTGGCACGGCTGCCGGCCGGATCGGTGTTCGTGGTGGATGATTTCCACTTCGCGGCGGGCGCCGCGGGCAAGCACATGATCGACCTGATCGAGCACTGGCCGGCCGGCACGGTGCAGCTGGTGCTGGCCAGCCGGTTCGACCCGCCGCTGCGCCAGCACCGGCTGCGGATGTCGGGGGAGCTGTGCGAGCTGCGCGACGCGGACCTGTATTTCTCCCTGGACGAAAGCCGGGACCTGCTGGCCAACTTCGATGTCGAGGTGGACGCAGCCCACATGGAACTGCTGCACCAGCGCACCGAGGGGTGGCCTGCCGCGGTGCAGATGGCCGCGCTGTCGCTGCGCGGGGCCACCGACCCCGGCCGGATCGCCCGGGCGCTGGAGGTCCGCAGCCACACCATCGCCGACTACTTCATCTCCGAAGTCCTCGACCAGCAGCCGCCCGAGGTGGTGCAGTTCATGCTGGACACCTCGGTGCTGGGCCAGCTGACCGCCGACGCGTGCGCCGCGATCACCGGCCGGCCCGACGCCGAGGCGCTGCTGCGCGCCATCGACACCGCCCACCTGTTCCTGATCGCCCTCGACGACATGCCCGCGACCTTCCGCTACCACCGCCTGGTCCGCCAGGTCCTGCACGCCGAACTGCGCGCCCGCGACCGCGACCGGGAGCACCTGATGCACCAGCGCGCCGCCGAATGGCACGAAGCCGCCGGCGATACCACCGGCGCCACCCGCCACTTCTTTGCCGCGAACCAGGCCGGCCGCGCGCTGGACCTCATGCAAGACCGGGTCGTCACCGACTTCCTGCAACACCCCGTGGTGCCCGGTGCCCTCGACCTGACCGTGCTCCCCCCCGCCGCCCTGGCCCACTCCCCCGAACAGCTCCTCACCGTCACCGCCGACCTGCTCATCCACGGCAACACCACCCGCGCCGGCGACTATCTGGACCTCCTCGGGCAAACCCAGCCGCCAGCCGCGCTGGCGCCACGACCCGCCTACCGCCTCGCCACCCTCCAGTGCTTCTACTACGCGTTGACCGGCGCGGTTGCCGAGGCCGAGGCTGCGGCAGGCCGGGCACGGGCCATCCAGGACCGGACCGGGCACACCGACGAGTGGGACGCGGCCGTCCCGCTGACCATGGTGCGCGTCTACGCGTGCCTGGGAGACGTCAAGGCGGTGGCACGCGAGACCGATGCCGCTCTCGCGGCAGCCGGGCTCACCGAGCCGGCCAAGCTCGTCGAGTTGCCCGGTGCGCAGGCACTGGCCTGCTTCGAGGCCGGCCACCTGGCCGACGCCGCCGGCGCCGCCCACGCCGCTGACGCCGCGGCCGCCAAGCTGGGGTTCGAACGGCATTTCTTCGCCGTGGACTACCTCCGCGCGCTGGCCGGCCTGGCCCTGGAGCAGCGGGACATCGACACCGCCGAGCGCCTCACCGAGCAAACCATTTCGATCACGGAGCACCAGCGCCCGATCTTCGAGTTCCTGGCGTTGCTCGACCGGTCCGCGATCTGGGCCACGCGCGGGCAAGCCCGCGAAGCGCTGGCGAGCGTCGACTCGGCCCGCGACGTCCTGCCCGGCGCCAGGTCCGCGCTGCTGGCCCGCGCCGACGAAACCGAAGCGCTGCTCCAGCTGTCCCTCGGCGACCTGGACTCCCCCGCCGCGCTGGCCACCAGGCTCCCCGCCATACCGCGCACGATCCTGCTGGCCAGGATCGCGCTTGCCGCTGGCGACCACCACGCCGCGCAGGAGCACCTGCAGTCGCCGTCGCTGGGCGAGCTGACGCCGCGCCGCGCCCTGGTGCGCCAGGTGCTGCTGGCCGCCGCGGCCATCGAGCGGGGCGACCCGATGACCGCGAGCATCCTGGGCGGTGTCCTGCACGCCGCCCGCGGCGAGGGCTTCATCAACACCGTCGTGACGACCGCCCCGCAGGTGACCGGGTACCTGATCGAGCATTCGACGCAGCTGCGGCCGGACCCGTTCCTGAAGCAGCTGATCGCCGCGGCGCTCGACGCGCACGCCATGCAGCCGCGCCCGCACCAGCCCGGTGACCTGCCCGCCGCGCCGCTGACCCCCGCCGAGCTGCGCATCCTGCGGCTGCTGCCGACCAGCACGTACCTGCAGATGGCGGACACCCTCTACATCTCGCGGAACACGGTGAAAACCCACCTGCGATCGATCTACCAGAAGCTCTGCGTGGAGTCCCGCTCGCAGGCCATCGAGCGCGCGGTGGAGCTGCGCCTGCTCTAGCGCCGCTCGCGGCGCACCTGCGGCCCGTATCACCCACGGATGGGTGACGACACTTCCCGGGCGGCCTGGACAGGATGCGAACGTCGGGACCAGACAGCTGGGCGCAAGCAGCCAAGCAGCAGCGCGTGCCGCGCCACCGTAGCCGGCCAGGAGTGAGCCATGTCGGACAAGGTTGAGGTCACCGGATCCGAAGCGACAGCCACCGAAGCGGAAGGGCCGAAGTTCGGCCTGCCGCAGGCGATGGCGCTGATCATCGGCAGCATCATCGGCGTCGGCATCTTCAACCTGCCGACCTCGCTGGCCTCCTACGGGCCGATCACGCTGATCTCGATGGCGCTCACCACCGTGGGGGCGCTCGCGCTGGCGTTGCTGTTCGCCGCGCTGTCCCGGCGGTTGCCGGCCGACGGCGGGCCTTACGCGTACGCGCGGGTGGCGTTCGGCAACGGGCTCGGGTTCGCGAACGCGTGGTCGTACTGGATCACCGCATGGGCGGGGAACGCGGCGATCGCCGTCGGCTGGGTCCTCTACGTGGAGCACTTCATCAACAAGGGCCAGAACAAGCTGGTCACGGTGTTGTTGGTGCTGGTGGGGCTGTGGCTGCCCGCGGCGGTCAACCTATCCGGGGTCAAGAACATAGGCTCGGTCCAGGTGATCACCACGGTGATCAAATTCGTGGCGGTGGCGTTCGTCGCCATCGTCGGCTTGTTCTTCATCTCCAAAGCCAACTTCACCCCCTGGAACGTCAGCGGGGAAAGCGCGATCAACGCGATCGGCGGCGGGATGGCGATCGCGCTGTTCAGCTACCTCGGCGTGGAAACCGCCGCGGTAGCCGCCGCGAAGGTGCGCAACCCCGATCAGAACATCCCGCGGGCCACCGTCCTGGGCACGATCGCCACCGCAGTCGTCTACGTGCTGTCGCTCGTCGCCGTGTTCGGCATCGTGCCCACCTCCAAGCTGGCCAACGCGACCGCCCCGTTCTCCGACGCGGTCAACGCGATGTTCGGCGGCACCTGGGCCGGCAATGTGATGGCGATCGCGGTCATCATCTCCGGCCTCGGGGCGCTCAACGGCTGGACCATGATCTGCGCCGAGATGCCGCTGGCCGCCGCGGAGGACGGCCTGTTCCCGGAACGGTTCAAGCGCATCTCGAAGAACGGGGTGCCCGCGTTCGGCATCATCGCCTCCACCGTGCTCGCCTCGATCGCGATGGCCATCAACTACATAGGCTCTGGCGGCGCGACGGTGTTCACCACCCTGGTGCTGATGACGGGCATCACCGCCGCCATCCCGTACGCGTTCTCCGCGCTCGCGCAGCTCAAATGGCGCTGGATCGACCAGAAGACGATGCACACGCCGCGGTTCGTCCGCGACATGGTCGTCGCCGTGCTGTCGCTGGTGTTCTCGATCCTGTTCATCTGGTACTCGCGCAACACCGGCAACAGTTTCTGGGTGTACTGGGCGCCGTTCTTCCTGGCCGCGGGCGCGATGCTGCTCGGCATTCCCGTCTACCGGGCTCAGCGGCGCCACATGACCCAGCCCGGGCCCGTGCCGGCCTACCGGTGATGCCCGCGCGGGAGCGTACATGAACACCAATTTGACGTCCTTCCCGCCTTGGAAGACGGGGTTCCTCCTGCGCGGCTCACGCCGCGCTCCGGTGGGTTCCTGCTTCACCGGCAGCCGCCACCGCACGCGGTGGTCTTACGCCGCCTCCACAGGCGTTTGACTTGTCCGCCCGCCCGGCGGCCAAGATGTTCCTTGCCGCGTTCACGTCCCGGTCGTGCACGGCCCCGCACGCACCGCACGCCCAGGTGCGCACGCTGAGCGGCTTGGGGCCGTCGTTGGCCCCGCAGGCCGAGCACACCTGGCTGGTGGGCTCGAACCGGCCGATCCGGCGGAATCGGCGCCGATGGTGCTCTGCCTTCTCCTCGATCAACCGCAGCAGTTGCGGCCACCCGGCATCGTGCACGGACTTGGCCAGGCGGGTGCGGGCCAGGCCGGACACGGCCAGGTCTTCGGCGTAGACCGCTTGGTTATCGCGGACCAGCCGCAGCGCCGTCTTGTGCGCGTGATCAAGCCGGGCCTCCCGCACCTTGCGGTGCAAGACCGCCACCCGGTGCCGGGCCCTGGCCCGGTTCGCGGAGCCCTTCCGCTTGCTGGACAGCGCCCGCTGCGCCCTTGCCAGGTGCCGTTCCCTCGCCCCTGTTCTTTTCCATCACGACCAGGGATGAACGGCGGACGGTATTTCAGCCTCGACACGTTCTCGGACCGGACGTTCAACCTCGCGACCGTGGCATCGGTGCTGACCCTGATCCTGGCCACCGTGCTCGGGCCGCTGCAGAAGCTGCTGGAGACCACCAGCCTCGACGTTCAGCAATGGCTCATCTGTATTTGCGTCGCATTGTCGATCATCGTCGTCTCTGAGGTTCGAAAAGCCATCCGGCGGCGGACCGCCGGGCCCGCCCCGGCCCGAACAGAATCACCCACGGAAGGGTGACGACGTCACGCGACGGCGCGAACAGCATGAGGAAAACCGTTTCGAAACGACGGGAATCCGGCGGCACCCCGCGCGTCACCGCCGATCGGTGATGTCAGCCGGTTTCACCTGCCGGGAGGCTGAAAGTGCGGATTGTGATCGCTCTCGGTGGTAATGCGCTGCTACGGCGCTCAGATCCGATGACCACCGAGGTCCAGCGCAAGAACATCGAGATCGCAGCCAAGGCGATCGCTCCGCTGGCCGACGAGCACAGCGTCGTGGTCGTCCACGGTAACGGGCCGCAGGTCGGCCTGCTGTCGCTCCAGGCCGAGGCGTACCAAGGGGCCGAGCCCTACCCGCTGGATGTACTGGATGCGGGCACCCAGGGCATGATCGGCTACCTGATCCAGCAGGAACTCAGAAGCCTGTTGCCACTGGAGTGCCAGGTGACAACCCTGCTCACCATGATCTTGGTCGATCCGGACGACCCCGCGTTCGGCAATCCGACGAAGTTTGTCGGCCCGGTCTACCCCAAGGAGGCCGCCGACAAGCTCGCCGGCGAAAAGGGCTGGTCATTCCGGCAGGACGGCGAGAAATGGCGGCGGGTGGTGCCCTCTCCCGAGCCGCAGAGCATCCTGGAGATCCAGCCGATCACGTGGCTGCTGGACCGGGGCGCCGTGGTCATCTGCGCTGGCGGCGGTGGCATCCCCACGATGCACCCGGCCGCCGGCGGAGCTGCCATCCTCGGCGTCGAGGCGGTCATCGACAAGGACCTCGCCGGCGAACTGCTCGCCCGGAACGTTGACGCCGACCTGTATCTCATGGCCACCGACGTGGACGGCGTCTACGTCGACTGGGGCACCCCGGAGGCGCGCCGGCTGGGCCAGGTTACCGCCGCGGAGCTGGCTGGCCGTCAATTCGCGGCCGGGTCCATGGGGCCGAAGGTCAATGCGGCCATCCGCTTCGCCGGGAAAACCGGCAAGCGGGCCGCCATCGGCTCGCTGGATGACATCAGCGCGATCGTGGCTGGGGCAGCCGGCACGAACGTGGTCGCGTAGGTAGAAAGAGGCCACAGGATGTCAGAATCAGCGGAGGGGATGCCAGCACCAGCCGACGTCAAACACCTCAACGTGCGCCAGGCCGCGTTCATCGGTGTCGGGTCGATGGTGGGCGCGGGGATCTTCGCACTCCTGGGCGCGGCCGGCGCGGTAGCGGGCGCGGCGGTGTGGCTGTCGTTCCTCCTCGCCGGGGGGGTCGCCATCTTGCAGGGCTACTCCTTCGCCAAGCTCGGCGCGCGCTATCCGAGCGCCGGCGGCCTGCTGGAGTACGTCGCGAAGGGGTTCGGCGATGGCCACTTCACCGGGATCACCTCGTGGCTGACGTACTTTGTCAATGCCATCGTGACGGCGATGGTGGCGGTGTCGTTCGGCAGCTACGCCAGTTCCGCGGTCGCCGGCGAGAACGAGGCCTGGGCGAAGGTTTTCGCGGCGCTGATCATCATAGCGATGACGGGGGTGAACATCGTGGGCACCCAGCTCGTCGCGAGGGCGCAGACCGTGGTCGTCTACGTCGTGCTCGGGATCCTCTCCCTGTTCGCGATCGTCACGCTCGTCAACATGAACCCGTCGCTGCTCGCACCCTCGGGGTACCCGCCGCTGAAAGACATCGTGTCCAGCGTCGCGCTGACCTTCTTCGCCTTCCTCGGCTTCGGCATCATCACCTTCACCGCCAGGGATCTCGCCAAGCCGTCCCGCCAGCTGCCCAGGGCGATGTACCTCGCGCTCGGCATCGCCACCGTCATCTACGTGGCCATCGCGCTGGGCGTGTTCGGCACGCTCACCGTGGAGAAGGTGATCTCCTCCGGGGGGACCGCGCTGGCCGTGGCGGCGGAACCCACGCTGGGCCAGGCGGGCTACTGGCTGATGACCATCACCGCGTTGTTCGCCACCGCCGGTGCGACCAACGCGGGGCTGTACCCCGCGGTGGGGCTCAGTGACCGGCTCGCGGAAACGGGCCAGTTCCCTCCGCTGATGGCCCGGCGGCTGGGCGGGCGGGCCTCGTCCGGGCTGTTGATCCAGGCGGTGGTCTGCCTCGTCCTGGCCATCGTGTTCAAGCTGGACGCGATCGCCTCGATCGGCAGCGCCGTCGCCCTGCTGATCTTCACGCTGATCACCGTGGCTCATATCCGCATCCGGGCCGAGACCGGCGCCAATGTCCTGATCTTGGTAACGGCGATCGCGGCCGCCGGCGTGGTCCTGGTGACCTTCGTGTTCACCACGCTGATCCACGAGCCCGCCTCGATCGTCGCGCTGGTGGTCATTCTCGGGCTCAGCGTCGCCCTCGACTACTGGTGGAAACGAGCCCGCACCGGCGGGGCCAAGCATGTCCAAGTTACGCCCAGTCCTATGGAGCAGGGATGACCACCACCAAGCCTCCCCCCGAGCAGGTCGCCTGGTACACGCTCTCGGCCCGGGACGCCGCGGACCGGCTGGGCGTCGACCCGGATCAGGGCCTGGGCGGCGAGCAGGCGGCCCGGCTGCTCGCCGAATACGGGCCCAACGAGCTGCCGACCGAGCCGCCGCCGAGCGTCTGGGTGGTCGCGCGGGGGCAGTTGTCCAACCCGATGAACATCATGCTGCTGGTCGTCTGCGGCGCCAGCTTCGCCATCGCGCAGTGGGCGACCGCCGTAGTGGTGCTGGGGCTGGTGCTGTTCAACGTGGTCATGGGCACGGCCCAGGAGTTGAAGGCCCGGGCCAGCGTGGAGGCGCTGGCCCAGCTTCAGGTTCCCCATGCGCGGGTGCGGCGGTCCGGCCAGGTCGAGGAGCTTGAGTCGACCCAGCTGGTACCGGGTGACGTCGTGCTGCTGGAGGCCGGCGACGTCGTCCCGGCGGACGGCAGGATCGTCTCCTCCGCCACGCTTGAGGTGCAGGAGGCCGCGCTCACCGGCGAGAGCGCACCGATCCCCAAGGACCGGGGGACGCTGCCCGAGGGTGAGATCCCGCTGGGTGACCGGACGAATCTGGTGTACCAGAACACGCAGGTGACCCGCGGCTCGGCGGCGGCCGTGGTGACCGCGACCGGTATGGCGACCGAGATGGGCAAGATCGCCGGCCTGGTCACAGCCACCAAGCGCTCACGTTCGCCCCTGCAGCGCGAGCTCGACGGCATGACCAAGGTGTTCGGCACGATCGCCTTTTTGGCCGTGGCGGTGATAGCGATCTTCGGCATCGTGCGGGGCCAGGACACCACGACCCTGGTGCTGCTGTGCATCTCGACCGCGATCGCGTCCATCCCAACCGGCCTGCCCACATTCGTCCAGGCCATGCTGTCCTCGGGAGCGCGCCGCTTGGTGGAGGCCAAGGCCGTGGTCAAGTCGCTGTCGGACGTGGAGACCCTGGGCGGGACAACGGTCATCAACAGCGACAAGACCGGCACGCTGACGATGAACGCGATGACGGCGACCACGATGCTGGCCGGCGGCGACTGGTTCAAGATCGAGGGCCCCGGCTACCAGAAGGCCGGCGCGATCCTGGGCGTGGCGGGAGGGGACCTGCCTGACTTCCGCCGGCTCTCTCTGGGCCTGATCCTGTGCACCGATGCCACCGTCGGTGATGACGGGTCGGTCATCGGCGACCCAACCGAAGCAGCGTTTGTCGTGCTCGCCGCGAAGATGGGCGCCGACGCCGCCGAGACCCGGGAGGCCCTGCCGCGGCGGACCGAGGTGCCGTTCGATTCCGAGTACAAGTTCATGGCCACCTTCCACGACCGGACGGCCTCGCTCACCGGCGGGATGCTGCATGAGCCGCACTTCGCCACCGTGAAGGGCGCGCCCGACGTGGTTGTGGAGCGCTGCGGCCGGGCGCTATGGCACGGCGAGCAGGTGCCGATCGGCGCCGTGCGCGATGAGATCCTGGCGGCCAACCGGCGGCTGTCGGAGCGCGGGCTCCGGGTGCTCGCGTTCGCCGCCCGTGACCTCGACGACGCCGCGATGTCCGCGGCGATGGCCGACCCGATGGCCGCGGTCACCGACCTCGTCCTCGTCGCGCTCGTGGGGATCGTGGACCCGCTGCGCACCGAGGCCAAGGACGCTGTCCACGTGGCCCTCGGCGCCGGCATTGACGTGCGGATGATCACGGGCGACCACACCGTGACCGCCCGGGCTATCGCCGACGAGCTCGGGCTCGGGCCCGGCGTGATCACCGGCACGGAGCTGCAGCACCTGGACGACGCCGAGGTGCTTGACCGGCTTCCCCGCCTGCACGTGTTCGGGCGGGTGGCGCCCGAGGACAAGCTGCGGCTGGCCCGGCTCATGCAGGAGTCCGGCGAGGTTGTCGCGATGACCGGCGATGCTGTCAACGACGCGGCCGCGCTCAAGCAGGCCGACGTCGGCGTGGCCATGGGCAGCGGCTCGGAGGTCTCCAAGCAAGCGGCGAAGATCGTGCTCACCGACGACAACTTCGCCACCCTGGTGCGTGCCGTGGATCTGGGCCGCGACATCTACCGGCGGATCTCCACCTACGTCAAGCTGCAGCTGACGATCTTGTCGTCGGTGCTGCAACTGATGGTGTACGCCACGATCCTCAACATCAACGGCGGCATCGCCCTGTTCCCGCTCCAGCTGCTGTTCTGCAAGTTCTTCGTGGTCATCACGGTGGTGATCGGGTTCATCGTCGACGTTCCCGACCCCGGGGTGATGCAGCGGCCGCCGCGCAAACCGGGCACGAAGATCGTCAATAGGCCGCAGATCATCCGCTGGGTGGTCACCGGGTTCGTGGTCGCCGTCACCGCGCTCTGCGTGCTCGCCTTCGGGCCGGGGAACCCGAGCACGACGCACGCGTCGACGTCCATGACCATGGCGTTTGCCGTCGTCTCGTTCAGCGCGGTCAACATCGGCCTGGTCATGCGGCGCGAACGCCAGGCGCCCTGGGCGTCGCCGGTGTTCCCCTACCTAGGCTGGATCATCCTGGGCTGGGTGCTCACCTGGGCCGCGGTGGAACTGCACATGCTCCAGCGCCTACTTGACACCACGTCTCTCACCGGGGGGGAATGGGGGACGGTGCTCGGCTTGTCGCTCATCGCCCCGGCCATCGTCGGGGTGGACAAGGCCATTCAGCTGCGCCGACAACGCAGTCCCGTGGTCGCGGTAAGCCAGGAAGCCAAGCCCGTCACCGAGGTGCGCGCCTGATGACGTACGTCGGCGCCAGCGGGCACGGCCGTCCAGATCGGAGGCACGGACATGGCAGTGCAGGCTGACACCCGGGGGCAGCCGGCCACGGCGGGCCAGAACTGGTACGCCCGCTCGCCGGAAGAGGTCGCCGCCGATCTCGGCGTGGAGCCGGCCGCCGGGCTCTCCGCGGCCCGCGCGGCGGAACTGCTGGCCGCGAACGGGCCGAACGCGCTGCCAGAGGAGAAGCCCAAGCCCGGATGGCGCCGGTTCCTGGATCAGTACCGGGCGTACATGCAGATCATCCTGATCGCGGCGGCGGTGGTGTCGCTGATCATCAAGGAGTGGAGCACCGGGGTCCTGCTGATCCTGCTGACCGTGCTGAACGCGGTGATCGGGATGCGGCAGGAGGGCAAGGCCGAAAGCGCCATGAACGCCCTCAAGTCGATGATGAAGGCGACCGCACGGGTGCGCCGCGAGGGGGCCGAGGCGCAGATCCCGGCCGACCAGGTGGTGGCCGGCGACGTCGTGCTGATCAGCGCCGGGGACGAGGTGCCCGCCGATGGCCGTATCATCGCGGCGAGCGCGCTGCAGATCGACGAGTCGGCGCTGACCGGGGAGAGCACGGCGGCGGCCAAGGGCGCTGCCACCCTGCCGGACACCGAGCTGAACCCGGGTGACCAGGTGAACATGGCGTTCATGAACACCCCCGTCACCCATGGCAGCGCCACGATGATCGTGACCGGCACCGGGAGCAATACCGAGCTGGGGAAGATCTCGGGGATGCTGGCCGCCACGGCCGTCGAGGAATCCCCGCTTACCAAGGAGATGAACCGGCTCACGCTGTGGATCGCCGCGGCGGCGGGCCTGACCATGGTGGTGATGTTCGCCCTGGGCCGGGCCCGCGGCCAGGCGTGGGATCACTTGTTCACCGCCGCCGTTTCGCTGGCGATCGCGGCCATCCCCGAGGCGCTGCCGACGGTGGCGCAGACGATCCTCTCGCTCGGTGGGGCCGACCTGGCCAAGCGGAACGCGATCGTGAAGGACCTGCCGTCGGTGGAGACGCTGGGGTTCACCTCGGCGATCAACTCCGACAAGACCGGCACGCTGACGATGAACCAGATGACCGCGGTGGAGGTGGTGGCGCCGGGCGACCGGTACACGATCTCCGGTAGCGGCTATGACCTGGAGGGCAGCGTCCAGCACGCGGCCGGTTCCGCGGGCAGCATCGAGGACGCGATCCTCCCCTATGTAGTGGCCAGCGACGCGAAGCTGGTCGACGGCAAGGTGGTAGGGGACCCGACCGAGGGCGCGCTGCTGGTGCTGGGCCACAAGGCCGGGCTGGACATCGACGGCACCCGCGAGCGGCTGCCCCGGCTGGCCACCCTGCCGTTCGACCCCACCTACAAGCTGATGGCCGCGTTCTGCTCGGCCACCGACGCGTCAGGGCGGCAGTTGGTCCGCTGCTTCGTCAAGGGCGCCGCGCCCGCGGTGATGGAGCGTGCCACGACCGCCCTGTCGGACAGCGGCAGCCTCACGTGGGATGCCGACATGAACGAGCAGCACCAGGCGCACATGGAGCGCATGGAGGGCGAGGGCCGGCGGGTGATGGCCGCCGCGACCCGCGATCTCGACGCGGCCAACTTCGACCCCGAGGGTGACCTGCTCGGCTACGTCACCGGGTTGCAGATGACCAGCCTGGTCGGCATGGTCGACCCGCCACGGGACGAGTCGAAGGACGCGGTCGCGGCCGCCCAGGCCGCGCACATCCGGGTCCGCATGGTCACCGGGGACGACGTGACCACCGGCGCCGCCATCGCCCGCCAGCTCGGCATCGAGGGTGAGGCCATCCTCGGCGCCGACTTCGCCGCCCTGCCCGAGGCCGAGCGGCTGGCCCGCATCGACCAGATCGGCGTGGTCGGCCGGGTGGCCCCCGAGCACAAGGTGCTGCTGGCCGACACGCTCAAGCAGAAGGGCGATGTGGTGGCGATGACCGGGGACGGCGTCAACGACGCCCCCGCCATCAAGGCCGCCGACATCGGGATCGCCATGGGCTCCGGCACCGAGGTCGCCAAGAACGCCGGACGGATGATCCTGTCCGACGACAACTTCGCCACGATCGTCTTCGCGGTCGAGCAGGGCCGCAAGATCTACGACAACCTCACCAAGTACATCCGGTTCGTGCTGGTGCTGCTGGTCGCGTTCGTGCTGACGTTCCTCGGCGCCACCTTGTTCAATATCGCCGCCGGCGAGCCGTTCACCCCGGCCCAGGTGCTGTGGATCCACTTCTTCGTGAACGCGCCGTTCGGGTTCGCGCTCGGTTTCGACCGGGAGACCCCAGGCCTGATGGGGCTGCGCCCGCGCCGGCGCGGGCAGTCCGTGCTGAGCCGGGGGATGGTCACCACCGTCTCCCTCGCCGGGCTGGCCATCACCATCGGCTTGCTGACGATTCTTGAGCTCGGCAAATCCCACTTCAACAGCGCCGCCATCGGCAACTCGATCGCGTTCACCGCGTTCGCGCTGTGCCTGATCGTGGCCGCGGTGGAGTGCCGCAACGAAACCGACACCGCGCTGACCACCGCCACCTTCGACAGCAAGCAGATGAACTGGGCGATGATCGGCGAGTTCATCCTTGCCGTGCTGGTCACCCAGATGGATGTCTTCCACCGGCTGCTCGGGACGGTCGACATCAACCTGCGGCAGTTCGGCTGGGCCCTCATCCCCGCCCTCGCGCTGTTTGTGCTGTGGGAGATCGGCAAGCTGATCGTCCGGCGGGGGGTCGTCGGTAAGGCGCCGGCCTGACGGCCGACGGTCACGATCCGGTCGGAGGTGGCGACGGCTCGGCCGGAGGCGACGGCTCGGCCGGAGGTGACGGCCCGGGCGGGGGTGCCGTTCCGGGCGGGGGTGCCGTTCCGGGCGCGGGTGCCGTTCCGGGCGCGGGTGCCGTTCCGGGCGCGGGTGCCGTTCCGGGCGCGGGTGCCGTTCCGGGCGCGGCCGACGGATCGAGATCCTGCGGTGCTGTTCGCGTCAGCACGGTGACGCCGAAGGCCATGACGGCGAACGCCACGACGGCGATGGCGATTTTCACCGGGCTGTTGGTAAAGCGCTCGTCGAACAGCCAGACGCTCAAGATGATGCTGGCGAACGGGTCGGTGATGACCAAGATCGGCTGCGACACGCTCAACGGCCCGACGTGCAGCGCGGTTTGCTGCAGCAATGTCCCGGTAAGGACCGCCCCGACCAGTGCGTACACCGGCCAGCGGATGAGCATGCCGGCAATGCCGAACGAGGCGAGCGTGTCCGTCGCGGCCTTGAGGAAGGTGGCCTCCATAGCCCAGGTCAGCGCCGCGGCCGCCGCGAAGACCGCGGCCCGCCGCACCGGGTGGCCGCGCCTGCCCACGACGGCCAGCAGCGCGATGGCGCCGCCGAACACGAGC
Organism: uncultured Actinomycetes bacterium; assembly: GCA_963734725.1. Classification (GTDB taxonomy): domain Bacteria; phylum Actinomycetota; class Actinomycetes; order Streptosporangiales; family Streptosporangiaceae; genus DASXKD01. Next base: position 71,667 of record CAVTIX010000009.1, on the reverse strand, counting down.
ACCGCCGACAGCCACTCCGCCGTGGCGGGCGCCGGCTTACCGCCAGAGGGCTCGGCTGCCGCGAGGAAGACCACCAGGGACGCGCAGACGATGAGCACGGCCGCCCAGGCGGCGCGCGCCACGTCCTGGTGAATCCAGACCCGGCGCAGGACCAGGACGAAGATCAGCTCGGTGATCAGCACCGGCTGCACTACCGACATCGGGCCGTTGTGCAGGGCGAGCGCCTGGAAGACGTAGGAACCCACCGCAGCGCCGCCGCCGAGCAGCCACAGCGGCTGCCGGGCCAGGTAAAGGCCCAGGCGCCAGCCCTTCTCCTGTTTCGGCGCGCGGATGCTCGCCGCGTGCTGCGTCAGCAGGTTGACCGCGTTGGAGAACGCGGCGACCAGGGCGAACACAACCGCGAGGGTCAAGTCGCGTCCCCCATCCCCGCTCCGGTCACTGGATCGGTTCCTGCTCCTGTCACTGCGTTGGTTCCCGCTCCTGTCACTGCGTCAGCCAGAACCCGGAATATCACGCGAAACGCACCCCCAAACCTGGTAAATCGGACGCCAAAGCAACCGTTTCGCGTGAAGAGTCATCATTCCTCGGCGGGCGGCCGGCCGCCACTATCACCCGGTGACGGGTGAACCGCTGCGCCTGTGCCGGTGCTTCAATTGGCTGATGGTGGTGATTTTCGGCTTCGGGGCGGGCCAGCCGGAGGACTTGGGCGAGGCCGTGGCGACCGTCTGCCCAAACTGTCACAACCAGGTCGTCCTGCACCATGTCCGGTCGAAGAAGAAGGTGAGCCTCTACTTCGTGCCCGTGGTGCCCTACAGCACGGACGACTATCTGGTGTGCCCGGTCTGCAGCCGGGGCATGCAGCTCAGCCGGACGCAACTCCCGCACGTGGCTCCGATGAAAAGGGCCACGGCGGCGTTTCGCGCGGGGCGGCTCAGCGAAGCCGACTACGCGGCGCAGGCGGACCGGTTCTGGCGCGCGATGGGGGTGCACGTCACCGGGCAGCCCGTGGCCACAGGCAGCCCCGCCGCCGCGCCCGCTCCGCCGCCCCCCGCCGCCCCCGCACCCGTTCCGCCCGCCCCCCCGGCCGCCGCCCAGCCCCCGCCCGCGGCGGCCGACGAGACATCGTGGATGGCGCAGTTGCAAAAGCTCGCAAAGTTGCATGAGGAGGGCGTCCTTTCCGACGCTCACTATGAGTCAGCCAAGCGCCGCATCCTCGACCAGATCTAGCCGCCGCGGTGACGGCGCCCGGCGCTGCTTTGTGCTGGCCGTGGCCGTCTTGGTCCTGTTCACGATCGCACGCTCGCGCGGGCTGCTGGGCCCGCTGCCGGTTGCGGTCGGCCTGCTCACCGCAGCGCTGGTCCTGGTCGCCTGGGCCGGCGGCCTGACCCGCGCCGATCTCGGGCTCGGCTGGACGGAAGTACCTGAGGGCCTGGGTTACGGCGCTGCGGCGGCCGGGCTTGTCCTGCTCGTCTTGCTGGTCGCTGCCCTGATCCCGGCGACGAACGGCTTCCTGCACGATTCGCGGGCCGCGATCAGCGGCGGTCGGCTGGCCTACGAACTCGGGGTGTCTATCGTGCTCCTCACGGCGATACCGGAGGAGTTCGCCTTCCGCGGGGTCCTGCTGGGGTCGGCGCTGCGGATGTGGGGGCCGTGGCGGGCGAGCCTGGTCACCTCGGTGCTGTTCGGCCTGTGGCACATCGCGCCGACCCTGGGCACGATGTCGGACAACCACGAATTCAGGGGCGCGGCCGCCAGCGTGGCCGGGCAGGTGCTGCTGGTGCTCGGCGCGATAGCGGTGACATTCGCCGCCGGCCTTGCCTTTTGCTGGCTCAGGCTGAAGTCCAGGAGCCTCATCGCCCCCGTCATGGCGCACGCCGCCACCAACGGGCTGGCCCTCACCGTGGCGTGGTTCACCGTGCACCACGCCAGCCTGCTGGTCGGCCGCTAGCGGCGCCGCCAGCGCTAAGGTCCCTGGTTGCGATCACCGCACCTTCGTGATGATCGGCCTGAGCTCGGCCAGGTCCTGAGGGGTGATTCCGGTTGGCCGCAGCACGGCGTTCCACCCGTCGACGTACTCGCCGGAGTACGTGTGGCCGTGTCCGCCCGGAACGCCGGTGGCGAACGGAAGGTCGGCGGTGACCTGCCAGAACGTTATGAAAGGCATCCAGAACATGCTCTTGAGCACGTCCCGGCCGGGGGGTTCGCTGATCCAGTCCGGCTGGCTGAAGATCAGGTGCGGGCTCCACCAGACGATGGGGTCGGACGGGTGCATCAGGTAAAGGACGCGGGTGCCGTTCCAGGGCTGGCCTGGCGGCGGAATCCCGGTGGACGCGTCGTTCGTGAACCGGACGATCCGCCCGTCCTGGTAGATGGGCTGAACCTCCGGGCTGCCCGTGTCGCGGTGGTCGGTGAATTCGCGGAACAGCGTGTTGAAGTTGGGCGGCCCGGCGAACAGCGCGCCATTGGTGCGGTTGGCCAGGTCGTTCACGCCGGTAAACGCTGCCTCACCGCCAAACGAGCCCAGGCTTTCCCCGGCGACGAACAGTTTGGGGCGCTGTCCTTGCGGCAGTTTCGCCCACGCGCCGTAGACCGCGTCGAACAGCGCTCGCCCCGCCGCCAGGGCCTTCGCCTGGTTGACCAGGTAGGAGATCCACGACGGCAGGTAGGAGTACTGGATCGCCACCGTCGCGCAGTCGCCACCGGTGAGGTACTCGAACGAGTCCACCAGTGCCGGGTCCACCCAGCCGCTGCCGGTCGTGGTCACCACGGCCAGATACTTGCGCTGGAAACCGCCCGCGCGCTGGAGGTCCCTGACCGCCAGCGCGGCCTGGGCCTCCGCGCCCTTGGCCGACGCCAGCCCGGCGTAGATCCGGATCGGTTCCATGGCCGGATGCCCGGTGAACTTCTCGATGTCGCTGACCGACGGGCCCTTGCCGATGAAGTTGCGGCCCTGCCAGCCCAGCGTGTCCCACGGGATGAGCGAGTCAGGCCCGCCCGAGCGCAGGCTGGTGGTGGGCTGGTGGATACCCTCGGCGGTCTTCGTGTCACGCGTCCCATAAGCCGCGTTCATGAGGTTGACGAAGCCCTGCAGCAGCAGGCCGCTGACCACCAGATAGGTGAGACCGACCACCAGGACCCAGCCGACCCCGCGCGCCGCGCGCGGCCCGATCCACCGGCTGAGGAGCTTCGCGACCCACCGGTAGAGGCCGCGAAGGCCGCGGCCGATCAGCAGCAGGAGGCAGAACATCAGCGCCGCGATGAACGGCGACGCCACCACGAGCGGGATGTTGTAGTCCGTGACCCCCATCAGCTTGCGGATCTCGTACTGCCAGTACTGCCCGAGCGCGAAGGCGGCGGCGAACAGGACGATCGCACTGATAAAGAAGGTGAGCCAGGCCCAACGCCGCGGCTGCCGGGGTTCCCGGTCCGCGAAGGCTCGCCAGATGGAGGCGGCCCACACCCCCAGCCCGTACCCGATGGCCGCGGTAATGCCGCAGATCACGCCCTGAATGACGCCGCCGCGCGGCAGCAGCGACGGCGTGAAGGAAAGGCACGCGAAAATGAGCCCGCCCCAGCAGCCGGGAAGCGTGAGGTACAGCAGCTTCCGGGGTTTCCGTGGCTTGGCGGGCGGCGGCTCCTCGGCCGAAGCTACGGCCGTAGTGGCACCACCGGCGGTTGCGGTGTCACCGACCGTGGCGGTGTCAACGGCCGTGGCAGTGCCACCGGCCGCAGCGGTGCCGCCGAGGGAGCCGGCGTCGCCCGACCGGCTGGCATCGCTCGATGGACCGGCATCGCTGGGCGGGACGACGTCGTCTGTCGCAGACGGTTGACCGGCACCGACTGCCGCGAGTGGCTGACCGGCATCACCGGGAGCAGGCGGCTGACCAGCATCGGCGGCCGCATCTGGCTGACTGGCGTCGCCCGCACCGGCAGCAGGCTGGCCCGCAACTTCTGGATGTTCGCTCGGTGACCCGCTGGCCGGGGGACCTGCAGTCTCGCTGGTCATGGCTGATCTTATCGAGCGGGGCCCGCTGGAGTCGTCACCCTCCTGGGGGTGAAGTGAAGCGGGCCGGGACGCTCGTTGGCGTCAAGGAAAGGGAACAGGGCTACCGTGGGTAAAACGCGGGCGGCAGGCTCGGCCAGATCTTCGGTCGCCTGCGCCTCCACACAGCCGTCACCGCGCCGGCACGGTAGCTGCACAGCCGTCGGCTTGCCTGGTCCCGGGCACATCTGGACGCGGGTATCGTTTGCGAACCTAACTACTCCAGCAGGAGGTCCACGCAATGAGAAGGCTGCTGGGGCTGGCGGTGGGCGTGCTCGCCGCGCTCTGGCTGGTCCCCGCCCAGGCTGGCGCCAGCACGCTGACTGATTGCCTGGCCGCGCAGCACGTCTGCGTGGCCGGCTCCGCCCGCTCGCTGGTTCCGCAAAGCCAGGAGGCCCAGCTGGAGCAGCAGATCGGCGGGGACGATATCTACCTGGTGGTCGCTCCGCCCGGTTCCGCAGGCTACAACAGCGCGATGAGCAAGATCATCAGCGACCTGGGCGGGCACGGGCAGTTCACCGTCGGCTTCCTGGACAGCCAGCATGAACATTTCGGCGCATATAACTCGGGCATGCTGCCTCCCCACGGGGCGGCCGCAATCGCGACCCGGGTGGTCCGGCAACATCAGGCGGATCAGAACATCGATGCGGCGCTGTCCGACTTCGTCACCCAAGTGCAGCAGCAAGCCGGGACGGGGTCCGGCGAGGCCGCGGGCGGCGCAGCCTCGCACACGCTGCGGAACGTCCTGATCTTCCTCGGCGTCCTTGTGGTGATCGGCCTGCTTGGCTTCTTCGTGATCTGGCGGCCCATCCGCAGGCGCCGGCAGCAAGAGCTGAAGGATGCCAAGCTGGCCGGCCCAGGACGACCTGATCGCGCTCAGCACCAGGCTCACCGACCGCGACTCCGACGTCTCCATCCAGGACAACCCCGAGGCGGCGGAGGAACAGGCCGCGGCCCTGGCCGCCTACGAGCGGGGCACCGCGGCGCTCGATGCTGCCAGAAGCGTCAAGGACATGGGCGCGGTCAGCCGTGCCATCGCCGCCGGGCAGTACCACCTGGCCAGCGCGGACGCTCTCGCGGCCGGCCAGCCGCGGCCCGAGCAGCGCCCGTCGTGCTTCTTCGACCCGCGGCATGGCATGTCGGTTCGCGACGTCTACTGGACGCCGGCCGACGGCGGGCCGGGCCGCACCGTCCCCGCCTGCTCCGCCTGCGCGCACAAGGTCGACAACGGCGTCGAGCCCGACCTGCGCAACGTTGAGGTCAACGGCACGCCGGTCAGCTACGTCAACGCCGGTTTCGCCCCGGCGTACTGGGGCGGCTTCGGCTTCGGCCCCGGGCTGTTCACCGGGTTCCTGCTCGGCGAGGCGCTCTCTCCGTTCCCGTTCGGCGGCGGTTACTACGGCGATGGTGGCGGCTACGGGAACGGGGATCCCGGTGGCGACTTCGGTGGCGGAGACCTCGGCGGCGGAGACCTCGGCGGCGGAGACCTCGGTGGCGGAGACTTCGGCGGCGGAGACTTCGGCGGCGGAGACTTCGGCGGCGGCGGAGACTTCGGCGGCGGAGACTTCGGCTGAGGGCCTAGCCGAGCAGTTCGCGGACCCGCGGGATGACCTGGCCGCCGTACAGCTCGATGTTGGTCATGAGCTGTTCGTGCGTGAGCCCTGGCATGCCGTACTTCAGGTCGAACCTGGACGCGCCGAGAACGCGCAGGTTGGTGGCGATCTTCTGGGCGACGGTTTCTGGTGAGCCGACGTACAACGCTCCGTCTGGCCCGGTTTCGGCGTCGAATGACTCCTCGGTGGGGATCGCAAAGCCGCGTTCCGGCGCGACGAGCGTGATGATGTCCCGCCACCGCGGCCAGAACTCCGCCTTCGCCTGTTCATCGGTGGCCGCGACGTGGCCCGGCGAGTGCACCATCACCGGCAGCAGGGGCTCGCCGAACTTCTCCAGGGCCCGCTGGAACAACTGCGAGTACGCGGCGAACCGGGCTGGCGGCCCGCCGATGATGGCCAGCGCCAGTGAGAACCCGAGCCGAGCGGCGCGGATCACCGACTGCGGGTTGCCGCCGACGCCGACCCACACCGGGAGCGGGCCGGACTCGGTGTGCGGCACCACGTCCTGGCCGATCAAGGGCGCGCGGGTCTTGCCCGTCCAGGTGACCGGCCCGCCCTTGACCAGCTCGGCGAACAGCGTGGCCTTCTCCTCAAAGAGTTCCTCGTAGTCGGCGAGGTCGTAGCCGAACAACGGGAACGATTCGATGCTCGACCCGCGGCCGAGGATGACCTCGGCCCGGCCGCTGGAGATAGCGTTCAGCGTGGCGTACCGCTGGTATACCCGGACCGGATCGTCAGAGCTCAGTACGGTGACGGCGGCGCCGAGGCGGATGCGTTCGGTGCGCGCCGCGATCGCAGCCAGCACCACATCCCCAGCCGGCATCGGGAAGTGCTCGGTGTGATGCTCGCCGATCCCGAAGAAGTCCACGCCGGCCTGCTCGGCAAAGACCCCCTCCTCGGCTACGTTGCGGATCGTCTGGGCGTGCGACAGCGGCTTGCCATCGGCGTCGGCGTTCCGGTCGCCGAACGTGTCCAGCCCGAACGTGTACGTCATGCGAGGCTCCTCGCGCCCACGCGCACCGCCCGCTCGAATTCATCGAGCGGCAGCACCACCCCGAACACCGGCCCGCCCGGCTCGAGCGCACGGCCCGCGCGCAAGGTCTCCAGGCGAACCGGGTCGTAGCCGATCCGGTCGATCAGGCGACCGATCGTGGCAACCGCCGCCGGGTCGTCACCCGCCACCCCGGCCGCCCGCCGGTCCGGGGCGCCCGCGGGCCGCGCCCACTCCTCGAGTTCGTGGTAGCCGATGTGGTTGAGCGCCTTGACCACGGTCGAGCCGGCGAGCCGCCGGGCCACGATCTCGCTGCTGCCGCCGCGAGAGAAGGCGTCAAGCACGCCCTCGGTGGCCGGCCAGTAGTTCATCGCGTCGACCACAAGCTTGCCGTTGAGCAGGCCGGGATCGATCTCACCGAAACGGTGCAGCGGCAGCGCGAGCACCACGATGTCCGCTTCCGCGTCGCCCATGACGCGGGAACACATCCGGTTTCTGCTCGGGGAGATCTGCCTCGGCACCGCCGACCTGGACGTCCTGGCCACCCAGCTCACCGCCGCCCTGGACGGCCCACTGCTGCTCTACCTTTCGGCCGCCACCCTTGGCGAGGCTGCCGGGCAGACCTCCAGGCGCCTCGGCCGGGGCTGGGCCGACCTGGTCCACCGTGTCTGCCGCCCGTGATCCGCCGGTCAGCCGCCCGGCGTCGGCCGCGCGATGCCGCCGGCACCCCTGTCGCGCGCCATGCCGCCGGCTCCCCGTTCGCGCGCCATGCCGCCGGCTCCCCGTTCGCGCGCCATGCCGCCGGCTCCCCGTTCGCGCGCCATGCCGCCGCTCCCCGTTCGCGCGCCATGCCGCCGGCTCCCCGTTCGCGCGCCATGCCGCCGGCTCCCCGTTCGCGCGCCATGCCGCCGGCTCCCCCATTCGTTCGCGATGCTGCCGGCTCCCCCATTCGGGTCAGGCCCCGTAGGCTGGGCTGATCAGTTCGGCGACTGCGGGAAGGGCGGCGGCCGTGACAAGCGCCCGCAGCACGAGCGGCGTCGTTCGCTGACCGCCGGGGCCCGTGTGATGGAAGGAGCTGGCCAATGAGCCCTATTTCGCGCGGATTCCACCGGCGCCGCGCCCCGGAGGGCGAAGCGGGAAGGCTGCCGCCTGGGCAGTACCTGACCGAGGGCTTCCCGGTGCTGTCGGCGGGCCCGACGCCGCACACGCCGCTGGCGAACTGGACGTTCTCGATCACCCGGAGCGACGAGACGAAGGGATCCTGGACCTGGCAGGAACTCCAGTCGCTGCCGGCCGAGACCGTCACCGTCGACATCCACTGCGTCACCCGCTGGTCCAAGTTCGACACCGGGTGGCGGGGTGTGTCGGTGGACACGCTGCTGGATCGGGTCGAGCACGACGGCAGCTACGTGATGGCGTTCTGCGACGGCGGCTATACGACGAACCTGCCGCTTGAGGATGTCACCGGCGGCAAGGCGTGGGTGGCCTTTGATTACGACGGGAAGGCGCTCGCGCCCGAGCACGGCGGCCCGGCGCGGCTGCTGGTGCCGCATCTGTACTTCTGGAAGAGCGCGAAGTGGGTGCGGGGCCTTGACCTGCGTGACCGCGATGCGCCGGGCTTCTGGGAGACCTACGGCTATCACATGTATGGGGATCCATGGCGGGAACAGCGGTACGCGGGCGACTGACCTGGCAGGTCGCCACCGTCGCCGGCCTCACCCGGGAGACGCCCTCGGTCTGCACGATCGAGCTGGCGCCGCCGGACTGGGCGGGCCACCGCGCCGGGCAGCACCTGGATGTGCGGCTGACCGCGGAGGACGGCTACCGGGCAGAGCGGTCGTACTCGATCGCGTCGGCGCCCGGCGAGCGGCTGGCGATCACGGTGGAGCGGCTGGACGACGGCGAGGTCTCGCCGTACCTCACCGAGGAACTCCAGGTCGGCGACGAGTTGGAGCTGCGCGGCCCGATCGGCGGGTACTTCGTCTGGGCGCCCGGTGACGGCAGCCCGCTGATGCTGCTGGCCGGCGGGTCGGGCGTCGTCCCGCTGCGGTGCATCCTGCGGGACCGCCTGCGCATCGGCAGCGACGTCCCGGCGCGCCTACTGTACTCCGCACGCACGCTGCCGGACGTGATCTACCGCGGTGAGCTAGGCCAGCACCATGACGGCGTGGAGGTGAGCTACACGCTCACCCGCGACCACCCGCCGGGCTGGACCGGCCACACCGGCCGGATCAACGCGGACCTGCTGGCGGATACCGCATGGCCGGCCGCGGCGAATCCGGTGGCCTACGTCTGCGGGCCTACCAGCTTCGTCGAGACCGCCGCGGCGGCGCTGGTCGATCTCGGCTACCCGCCGGAGCGGGTGAAGACCGAACGCTTCGGGGCGACAGGAGGACCCTGATGGAGCCACTAGACGGCAACGCGATCGGCGGCCTGCTGATCGACGTGTTCGGCGCCGAGATGACGGGCGTGGTCGGCACCTGCGGCTACTGCGGCGACACGGGGCCGGTGGCTGGGCTGGTCGTCTACCGGCAGGCGCCGGGGACCGTCGCCCGCTGCCGGGTCTGCGGCAACATCGTCATGGTCTTCGTCAAGGTACGGGGCACGACCTGCGTCGACCTCATGGGGATGGCGAGCCTGGGCCAGCCGGGGGCGGCCTGATCAAGCAGCCCTCGATCGGCCCGGCCGCCGCGCGCGCCCGCCACCGCCTTGCCGCCGTCGTCACGGCAGGCAGGCCCGCCACCTGGCCCCGGGTCATCGGTAGGCGTCGAGGAGGGCGATCGCTAGTTCCGGGCTCTCGGCGTGGGCGTTGTGACCGAGGCCGGGGAGCGTGACCGTCGCGGCGCCCAGCCGGGCTAGCTGCTCATCGGTGTTCATCGGGTCGCGCTCCCCGCGAGCAAGGGTCACCGGAGCCTGCGATCGGGCCAGCAATTGCGGCATATCGGGCGCCCCGACCGCGAAGGCCCCCGGATCCATGGCCAGCCGCCAGCGCCCGGCCTGCTCGCGCAGCCCGGCGTCCACGGCCGGGTCATCGGCGGGCAGCAGGCCGCCCAGGCCGGACACCCGCAGGTAACGGGCGGCGGCCTCGTCACGCGAGGCGAACCAGGCCAGCGGGCGCTGGGCTACGGCCCGGGCCCGCTGCAGATCCTCATCGGTCCAGACGACCTTGATCCCCAGGCCGATGACCGCCTGGACCCGCACCGGGAATCTGCCGCTAGCCAGGGCCAGGCCGACGACGCCGCCCAGCGAATGGCCCAGCACGACGACGCGGGCGCCGGGCCGGACGATGCCGGCGACCGCGCCGGCGAAGCCGTCGAAGGTATACCCGGTTAGCGGCGGCGAGCCGCCATGACCGGGCAGGTCGGGCGCTATCCAGCGCCCTGGCCACCGCTGGGCGAGCAACGGCCACCATCCACGCCAGACATCGCCGGTAGCGCCAAGGCCGTGCAACAGCACCAGCACTGGCTCACCGCTGCCGCCCTCCTGAACGCGCAAGCCAGCCTGCATAGCCGCAGTCTGCCACCGCGCTCCCCTAACCTGGGCAAGGTGAGTCGTGCCCGACCCGACGCTGAGGCCGTCTTCGACCCTGCCACCTACGTCAACGGGGTGCCCTTCGAGGCGCTGTCCCGGCTGCGAAGAGCGAGCCCGGTCGCATGGGTGGCCGAGATCCCGGTCCTGGGCTGGCCGGCCGGCCCAGGCTTCTGGCTGGTGCTGCGGCACGCGGATGTCGAATCGGTGCTGGCCAGGCCGCAGTTGTTCTCCTCGGCACGCGGCGCCACGCAGATCCGTGACCCGGCGACGCCGCAGGCGCTCGGGTATGTCCGGCAGATGATGCTCAACATGGACCCGCCGGATCACTCCCGGCTGCGGCGGCTGCTGAGCCGCGCGTTCACGCGCCGGGCGGTCGCTCAGCTTGAGCACCGTATCCGCGGTCATGCGCGGGCCATTTGCGACCGGGTATTCATCGGCCCGCGCGGTGAATGCGACTTCGCCAAGGACGTGGCCGCGGATCTGCCGCTGCTCACGCTGGCCGACGTGCTGGGCGTGCCGTACCAGGACCGCTGGCTGCTCTTCGACTGGTCCAACCGGGTGATCGGCTACCAGGACCCGGACTACGCCTCCTCGGCCGAGTTCGACCCAGCCACAGGCACGCCCATGGCCAGGCAGGCGCTGGCGCTGCGGCCGGCGCCGGGCAGTGATGGCAGGATGCCCGACCCGCGGACCCGGGAGGGGATGCCGGACCTCTACGCCTACGCCCACTTGCTGGCGCAGGAGAAGCGGCGCCGCCCGGGGGGTGACGTGATGTCGATCCTGCTGGCACAGGTGGACGACGACGATGGCCGGGTGTCGGTGGCTGAGTTCGAGAACATGTTCTGGCTGTTCGCGGTGGCCGGGAACGAGACCCTGCGCAACGGCCTGCCGGGCGCCTGTATCGCGCTGCTTGAGCACGCGGGCGCACAGGACGACCTGCGCGCCGATCCGGCGCTGATGCCGACCGCGGTCGAGGAGATGCTGCGCTGGTGGACGCCGGTGATGACCTTCCGCCGGACGGTCACCGCGGAGTGCGAACTCGGCGGTCAGCGTATCGGCGCGGGAGACAAGGTGGTCGTCTCGTTCATGTCGGCCAACCGCGACGAGGCTGTCTTCACCGGCCCGGACCGGTTTGACATCCGCCGCCACCCCAACCCGCACCTGGTGTTCGGGCACGGCCCGCACTTCTGCCTGGGCGCTCACCTGGCCCGCACCCAGATGCGCGCGCTGTTCGATGAGGTCCTGGCGCGCACGTCCTCCCTCAGGTACGCGGGCCAGCCCGCGTACCTGAGGTCGAACTTCCAGCGCGGCGTCAAGCGGCTGCCCATCGCCTGGACCGCGTGAGCCTGGCGGCCCCAGCGGACCCTGCGCTCATCGCGAGGGACGGCCTGTCAAGGAATCTGGCCCGCGGTCGGTAGCTAGAGCCAGTCCACCGTGGAGGAACGGAAGTAGGTGAGGTCGTCTTGCGCCCACAGCCGGCCGTGCCGTGCGAGGCGATCACGATGGTCGGCCCAGGTGGCGGCCTGCGGGCCGCTCCACGCCTTGTGCGCGACGCCGGGCAGGCGAGGCAACAGCAGAAATGACAAGTCGTCGAAGTCGGTGATGGTTTCCGCCCAGATCGCGGCCTCTACCCCGGCGACCTGGGCCGCCCGGCCGGGCCCGAGCACTTCGGCGGGATCCCAGCCGAACGACTCCTCGACGGTCATCGGCGAATAGACCCGCAGGCCGGTGCGGCGCTGCCGGTCCGCCTGCCCGGGATCGGCCGACGGCTCGGCGTACGGCACGTCGAGGTAGCAGTGGCTCAGCGGTGACACGATCACCGGCGCCGAGGACGCCACCGCGGCCTGCACGTCGCGGCGCGACATGGCGAGCTCCTCGTCCATCTGCGCGCGGACCTCGGGTGGCAGCGACGCCGGCAGGGCGATCTCGGTGAGCCAGTACTGGATGATGTCGTCCGCGCCGAGCCCGGCCCGCGCCGACTCCTGCCACCCCAGCGAGCGCCTGCCGATCGCGCGGACGACGTCCCGCACCCGGCGCACGTACGCCGCGTAGAGGTCGTGGGGCATCCCGCGGGGCTCGTCACCGCCGATGTGGAGGTACGGGCTCGGGAAGATGTCCGCAACGCCGGCCAGCACGTCCTCCACCACTTGGAACGTCGCGGGCAGCTCCGGGTCGAGCCACACGGCCGGGTGCAGGCGACCGGGCGGCAGCTCGAACCCGGCCGTGTTCCGGCCGGTGTTCAGCTCCGGGCGCATGTCCACGAGCGCGGAGGTGTGGCCGGGCGTGTCGACCTCGGGTACGACGGTGACGAAGCGGTCCGCGGCGTAGGCGGCGAGCGCGCGGAGGTCTTCGGCGCGGTAGCAGGCGGCGCCGGGCGGAGCGCCCTGGCCCGGCCACCCGACGGGCAGGCGCCAGCTCTGGTCGTCGGTCAGGTGCACGTGCAGCACGTTGAGCTTGTACAACGCGAGGAGATCGATCACCCGCCGGACCTCGTCGAGGGTGAAGAACGCCCGGGCGAGGTCGATCGACAGGCCGCGCCAGGCGTACCTCGGCGCGTCGAGGATCCGCGCGCCCGACAGCCAGATCTCCCCGGGACTGCTGTCCGGTGCGGCGGTCAGGAGCTGGACGAGCGTCGTCAGCCCGCGCGCGACACCGGCCGGTTCCACCGCGCGCAGCACGACCTCACTGGCATCGACTGCCAGCGAGTGCCGCTCGTCGGGCGGGCCGCCGCCCTCCGGCGCGATGCCCAGCGGCGCGGGGAGCACGCGGAGCTCGTCCCCGGCCACAAGCTCGATCCGGACCGGCGCCTCGCCAGGTCCCGCGCCGCCAGCCAGCGGGGCCAGGCCCAGCCCCGTGCGCCGCGCGACCTCCGAGCAGAACCGATCAACGAGCGCTGCCACGGCGGGGGCGGTGTAACCGATCGCCATCCCCGGCCGGAGTGCGAACCGGCCCCCAGTGCCGTCGAACCGGGCCGGGGCCGGTATCACTGGGTGGCTCATCTCGCGCGGCGCCCCTCTCCCGGGGTCGGCTGACCTGCCTTGCCTGACCGGCCCAGTACGGCGCCCGCAGTTCCGCTTGAGCAGCTTGCCCGAGCCGGTGCGCGGGAGCTCGCCGACGAACGATACCGAGCGGGGACACTTGCACCCGCCCAGGTGCGTCCGCGCGTAACTGATCACGTCCGCCTCCGACAGCGACGCCCCCGGCGCGAGCACCACGGTAGCGCGCCCCTGCTCACCCCATTGCTCGGACGGAATCCCGAAGACCCCGACGTCGAAGATGCCCGGATGCTGCTCCTGGGCGGCCGCGACCTCGGCGGGGTAGATGTTCATGCCGCCGGAGATGATCATGTCGTGGTCGCAGATGTAGTATTGACTTCCACTCCGCCTTGAAGGGCGGAGATTCCCGTCTGTCACACCGCCTCCGGCCGTGACTTCGGGTGGGTTCCTGCTTCCTCGCACTGCGCCGGAACCAGGTCCGGTCTTACCTGTGCTCGGCAGGCCGTCACCGCCAGCCCGGCGGCCTTCGCGACGTTCACCGCCGCGTTCACATCCCGGTCCAGCCACGCCCCGCACGACAGGCACCGCCAGGTGCGGACGTGCAGCGGCTTCGGGCCATCCTTCACCCCGCAGGCTGAGCAGACCTGCGAGGTCGGGGTGAACCGGCCGATCCGGTGAAACTCCCGGCCATGCAGCCGGGCCTTGTACTCCAGCATGCGCACAAACGTCGCCCAGCCGGCGTCGTGGACCGACTTCGCCAGCCAGGTCCGGGCGAGACCGTTCACCGCTAGGTCCTCGACGGCGACCGCTTGGTGCTCGCGGATCAGCGCCGTGGACAGCTGGTGATGAAAGTCCCGCCGGGCATCCGCCACCCGGGCGTGCGCGCGGGCCACCTTGACTCTCGCCTTGTCCCGGTTACGGGAGCCTTGCTGCTTGCGCGACAACTCCCGCTGCCGACGCTGGAGGTTCTTCTCCGCCCGGCGCAAAAACAGCGGTGCGATGATCTTCCGCCCGTCGGACAAGACGGCGAAGTGCGTCAGCCCAAGGTCAATTCCGACCGCGGGTTCGGCCTCGGGAAGTGTGCCCGGCCCGGTGTCGATGACGAAGCTGGCGAAGTACCGGCCCGCTGAGTCCCTGATCACGGTCACGCTGGACGGCTCGGACGGCAGCGGCCGCGACCACCGCACGGGCACGTCGCCGATCTTCGGCAGCCTCAGCTTCCGGTTCGCCAGCACCTTGAACCGGGCGTTCGCCGTGAACCGGATCGCTTGCCGATTGTCCTTGCGGGACCGGAACTTCGGCGGCCCGATCGTCGGTCCCTTCCGCTTGCCCGCGCGAGAGGCGAAGAAGTTCCGGTAGGCGGTGTTCAGGTCAGCCAGGGCCTGCTGCAGCACGACCGAGGACACCTCGTTCAGCCACGCCTGCTCCGGCATGGCCTTGGCCGCGGTCAGCCGGGCCGAGAGCTGCGCGTCGGTAACGTAAGGTAGCCCGGCCTCGTGGGCCTCCTGCCGGATGTGTAGCCCGTCATTGAACACTACCCGTGCGCAGCCGAACGCCTTGCCGAGGGCCAGCCGGTGCCGCGGCTGCACGTCTAAGCGGTAGTTGTATCGGAGCTGCATGCTGAAATCATATTCGAATTCATGTCCGAATACAGGGACATCGACACGGGCAGACACATGTTTTCGTGCTGATGCTCGCTTGGTTCCTTCACCAAGTACCGGCACGTGTCCGGCTCCCGCCACCTTGCACGCATCGAGGAGATCATGCCGGACGTGTCCACGGACTTCGGGCGTCAGGCGGTAGTTCAGCGGAACAGCGACCGCCCCGAGTTTCCTTGTCGCGTTGACGACCGCGACCACCTGCGGCGAGTTAGGCCCGCACCAGATGACCTTCTCGCCCGGGCCTACGCCCAGCGAGGCGAGCACGTTGGCCAGCCGGTTCGCCTGCGCCTCGAGCTGAGCGTAGGTCCACGCGACGACGTCCGCGCCCGGCCGGTCATCGATGACGGCGGGCTTGCCGGGCTGAGATGACGCATAGAGGGTCAGGAAGTCTGGCATGTCCGCTGCGGCCACAACGGACATCCTCGCTCGGCGCCTGCGCAAGCGGCAAGGCGCCGGCCTGGGCGGACAGCTCGCGGCGTGTCCGCCCAGGCGGTGGCTGCGCTACGGGTTGGGCCCGCTGTCGGGCTCGATGTTCTGGTTGATGTGGAAGGCGTTGTCCGGGTCGTAACGCCGCTTGATCTGGGTGAGTCGGTCGTAATTGCCGCG
The DNA here is from genome assembly GCA_963734725.1 of uncultured Actinomycetes bacterium. GTDB lineage: Bacteria > Actinomycetota > Actinomycetes > Streptosporangiales > Streptosporangiaceae > DASXKD01. Next base: position 56,227 of record CAVTIX010000009.1, on the reverse strand, counting down.
GTAGGAGGCTTTGATGCGCTCCTGGCCTTCGCTCATCATGAAGTTGATGTAACCGCCGCCTGCCGAGGTCGGGTGCAGCGCCTCCCAGTAGTCCTTCGCCCACTGCGAGATGACGCCAGCGTTCGCGGGATCGGGGTCGACGCCCACGATGACGCCCGCCCAGCCGCCGTCCCGGTAGGCGAAGGCCGTCGCCTCCTCGGCGACGCGAGCGGCGGCGCCGTCGATGGGGTACATGTGCATGGTGGAGTGGCCGGTCGGCAGCTGCGCGCCGTACTTGACGTGCACCTCGATCGCCTCATCGGAGATCTCATTGAAAAAGTCGGCCCGCCAGTACCACTGCAGCCCGGCCGGGTAAAGGGCGTCGAACGCGCTCTGCAGCACGTTGAACGGCATCGGCTGCAGGCCGACCACCAGCGGCGAGCCGAAGGTCCTGACCGGCTCGAGCACCTCGTCGGCCCGGTCGTGCGGTCCGGTGTAGCACCAGACGATGGCGCACGACTTGCGGCCCCACAGCTCCTCCGGGAACGGCGGCGCGGGCGGGATGGTGATCAGCCCGATCCAGCCGCTCAGCTCCTCCGGCAGCGACGGCAGCAGCTCCCGGTACCAGCGCATCACCCCGGCGGTATCGGCGAAGTCGTACAGCACCGGGCCGCCGATGATCGTGCCGTGGTCACCGATGTCATGGCAGCGGAACGTGAACGAGGTGACGATGCCGAAGTTCCCGCCCCCGCCGCGCAGGGCCCAGAACAGGTCGCTGTGGGAACTTTCGTTGGCCGTCACGAACGTTCCATCCGCGAGGACCACGTCGGCAGCGAGGAGGTTGTCGACGGTCAGGCCGAAGCGCCGCGAGAGGTAGCCGACACCCCCGCCGAGTGTCAGACCGGCCACGCCGGTGGAGCCGAGGAAGCCGGAGGGGGTGGCCATGCCGAACGCCACGGTCGCGTGGTCGACATCGCCCCAGGTACATCCGGCGTCGGCGCGGACGGTGTGGTTCTCCGGGCTGACCGTGGTGCTGCGCAGCAGCGACAGGTCGATGACCAGGGCGTCGTCCCACACCCCAAGGCCGGCGGCGCTGTGGCCGCCACTGCGGACGGCGATCTCGACGCCGTGCTCGCGCGCGAACCGCACGCAGGTGATGACGTCGGCGACATCGCGGCAGCGCGCGATGGCGGCCGGGCGTTTGTCGACCATGCCGTTGTAGACGGCGCGTGCCTGGTCATATTCGGGATCCCCGGGCAGGATCAGGCTCCCGCGCACGGCGGCGGCCAGATCCTCATACGGTGCAGTGGCAATGGCTGAGCTAGTCATGTGCAGGCCCTTCAGTTGTCCAGTGAATCTGCAACCGAAGGTAGAAGCCGCCGCGTTCGCGCAGCGTTCGCGAGCGGGTGCGACCGCCACTTCGTCGGGAGAACGTTACGAAGCGGACAGGCGAACGCCCCGGGTGCGGAGGTCACGCTCGCAGCGCCGGAGCAGCGCGACGCTGCCGTGCGCCGACGCCAGGCCGGCGGCAGAGCGCAGGCGCGTGACAGCGGGTTCCCCGTCGTCATAGGCGGCACGCATGCGCATCACCTCTGGCAGCCACCAGCGGTCGTCGTTTGCCCGCGCCGCGACCAGGGCGGCGTCCAGGGTCGCCCGGGCCGCCTCCAGCCGCTCGTGCCGGGCCAGCAGGTCAGCGAGCAACGAGAGCCAATACGGCATCCGGGCGAACGACCCTTCCGCCCTGAGGTTGCCGATGCCCTGCTGGGCCAGGTCGATGCTCGGCCCGTCCGCGCACGACCAGCCGTCCAGGATCAGCCCCCACTCCCGGTAGTAGGCGAAGTCGTACCGGTCGCACAGCTCGCGCAGCTCGCCGACGGTGTTCCTGAGCCGGGGCAGGTCACCGCGCATCTGGTCGCCGACCGCGCCGTAAGCGAGCGCGAGGGCCAGGTTGAACGGGTCCTGGATCGCCCTGGCCGTGGAGATCGCGCGATCGGCGCTGGCCAGCGCGTCCTCGTCGTGGCCGAGCAGCCAGTGCGCGTGCGCCGCCCAGGCCGCGGCGTGGATGTCCGCCCGGACCCCGATGCTCAGGAAAGACTCGGCCGCCAGCCCGGCGGCGAGTTCGAGATGAGCACAGCCCCTCCGCGGGCAACCCCAGGCTGACGGCCGCGCCGCCGACCGCGAAATGTGCCGACCCGCTCAGCTCGGAGCCCGCTTCGGCAAGCGCCAGCGCCCGGTTGGCCAGCTGATAGCTGTCGGCGATTCGCCCCTGGACGAACCGTGACGCCCAGAGCGCGGCCATGCCGGTGACCGTCGAGCCGGTGCGGCCCAGCGACTCGGCGAGGGCGATCGAGCGCTCCAGCGTCTGCTGGAGACGCGCCGACGCGAAGCCATCCCTGGCGTTGAGCGGCGCCGCCATCGCCTCCAGGACCGCCAGCTCCCGGATGTCCCTGTCTCTCCCCGCCGGCCTGGCCGCGATGATCGACAACGCCTTCTCGTGCAGCCGGACCGCCTCCGCATGCGCGAACCTGGACGCCGCGATCTCGGCCGCCCGCTGGTAGAAGGCCAGCGCCCGCGCGGGCCGCCCGCCCCGGGCATACTGCTCCGCCAGCTGGGCTGCGACGGCGTCGATGTCCCCGGCGTGCAGCAACTCGAGGACCTGGGCGATCCGCCGGTGCAGCAGCCAGCGTCTCGGCGGGCTGATCGCCGCGTACGCCGTTTCGCGCAGCAGGTCGTGGGAGAAGTCGTAGCCGTCGCCGAACTCCCGCATGATCCGGCGCCGCCAGAGCTCGTCCACTGCCTCCACGACGGCATCAGCGTCAAGGTCGCTCGCCTCGGCGAGCAGGTCGAGGGTGAAGTTCGTGCCGACCGCAGCCGCCAGGCCCGCCACCTCCCGGGCCGGCCGGTCGCCTGCTCGAGGCGCTTGCGCAGCACAGCGGCCAGATCGCCGGCCGACAGCGGCACGCCGCCCGCCTCGTCGGTGCCGCGCACCGCCTCGATCACGTACAGCGGGAAGCCCCCGGTTGTCGCGTGCAGCAAGCTGGCGTCCGCCGCGGCGAGGGGCCGCCCGGAGATGGCCTGGGCGAGCCGCGCCGTGTCGGCGGCGTCCAGCGGGCCGAGGGACAGTTCGGTCAGCAGTCCGGTGGCCCGCATCCGGACCGTCCAGCTCGCCAGCTCAGGGTCGTCGTCGACAGCGTCGTCGCGCAGCGTGGCGGCCACGAGCAGCCGCGCATCGTCAGCCAGCCCCAGGCAGAACGTGATGAACGCCAGCGTCTCCTGGTCGCACCACTGCAGGTTGTCCAGGACCAGCAGGGTCGGGCGGCCGACCGCAAGCAGCGCCCGTGCGATGCCTTCGAAGAAGCGGTGACGCTGCCAGGCATCTGCCATCGCCCGGGGGCCGGTCCCCCGTCCCTCAGGGCCCTCGGCCGGCGCCAGCCTGCCGACCTCGGCACGCCAGGCGGGGTCAAGGGTCGCCACCGCGGACTGGACGGCGGGGTTTCGCAGCCAGTCCGCCACCGGGGCCAGCGCCAGCCGCCCCGACGTCCCGAAGCACTGGCTGATTGCCACGACCGCGCCGTGCTGCAGGGCCTGCTCGGCGACCTCGGTCACCAAGCGGGTCTTCCCGACACCTGCGCCGCCGCGGACCAGCACGAGGCCCCGGCTGCCCGCCGCAGCCGCCCGCCACAGGTCCTGGAGCAGGCCAAGCTCCCGCGACCGGCCGACAATGTGCGCCGCGACCGGCCCGGAGCGGACGACGGCAGCCTCAGCCGCGGGCAGCTTCCCGCCCCTCGAGTCGGCGCGCGCCATCAACCGCTGGAACGCTCGCTGCGTCGCCGGATCCGGGACGACGCCGAGCTCACGCTCCAGCACCGAAGCGCAATGATGGTACGTGGTCACCGCGCCGGCCCGGTCGCCCAGATCGGCCTGCAACAGCATCAGGGTTCGGTACCCGGCCTCCTCCAACGGCTGCAGCTGGATCCGGCGCCGCGCCACCTCCACCGCCCCGGGCAGGTCACCGTGCCGGGCTCGTGTCGTGGCGAGCAGATCGCACAGGCTGACACATTGGCGTACAACCTCCGACCTGATCTCGAGCGCCCAGTCGTCGTACACACCGGGCAGCAGGTCACCCCGGTACTCCGCGATGGCGCTGGCGGCATGCGCGAGCACGCCGTCGTCATCGCCGCCCGCCGCGGCTGCCAGGGCAGCCTTACGCTCGACGTCAAAGACGCGCAGGTCCACCCGGCACGTCTCGGTGTCACGCCAGCACAGATCCGTTGACGTCACGACGAGTGACGGCTCGCCGGCCAGGACCTGCCGCAGCTGATGCAGTTCCCGGCGCAGGTTGGTCAGGGCCTGCGCGTCGGTCGAGTCCGGCCAGAACAGCCCCGCGATCCGCTGCCGGGGCTGGGGTGCCCCGGCGTGCGCGGCCAGGAACCCGACCAAGGCAACGGACCGGGACGAACGCGCTCCGGCGCCGTTCCCGGCGCCAGCGATGGCTTGCTCTCCCAAGAGCGACACGCGCAACACGTCAATTCGTCCCCCTGAGGCTCCAGATTAGGCTTCTGGCCGCAGCTTCTCCAAGAAATGGTAAAGGCAGATTTGCTGCTCAACGGCGCCAGCGTGCCCCGGCACGGACCTTGACCGGGAGACGCCGGGATCATGCCCCGGCTGCCAGCGCAGGCTCGTCCGCATGCTCAGCGGTCAGGTATTCGTGCACCAGGCGCACGGCCGTGGCGCCGTCACCGACCGCAGAGGCGACCCGCTTGATCGACGCCCCTGAAGCCTCCCCGGCGATGTGTCATCGCGAAGCTAGCTGCTGCACCGTTCGCCCAGCGTTCGGGGCGTGCGCCGGCAAGCAGGCGACGCGGACGCACGACGCCGGGGACGCCGCCTCAGGCACACTGGCTGGGTGGATATCGGTGGGTATGCGCAGCCCGGCTTCGAGCCGGTGCGGGAGGTTTTCGCATCGGTGCTCGCCGGGCAGGCCGGGACCGGGGCCGCGGCCGCCGCGTGGCGGGATGGCGAGTGGGTGGTGGACCTGTGGGGCGGCCCGGCGAGCGCCGATGGCGGCCAGCGCTGGCAGGCGGGCAGCCTGGCCCAGGCCTACTCGGTGGTCAAGCCATTCGTGGCCGTCTGCGCGCTGCTGCTGGCCGACCGGGGCCAGATCGACCTCGGCGCGCCGATGCAACGCTACTGGCCGCAGTTCCGCGCCACCGCCGACGTGCGGCAAGTGCTGTCGCATCAGGCGGGCGTGGTCGCGCTGGCTGAGCCGGCGCCCACCGAGGCGTTCTACGACTGGGACCGGCTGTGCGCGCTGCTGGCGGCGCAGGAGCCGGCCTGGGCGCCGGGCGCCGCGCATGGCGAGTCGGCCTTGTTTTACGGCCACCTGGTGGGCGAGGTGGTCCGCCGGGTTGACGGGCGCGGGCTTGGGCGCTTTCTCCGCGAAGAGGTATGCGGCCCGCTGGGCCTGGACTATTTCGTCGGGCTCACCCCCGCCGAGCAGGCCCGCGCCGTCGAGTTGACCGGGCTTGCGGAGCATTTCGGGCCACAGCGGTTGGCTGGCCTGCCTGACCTGTACCGGCGGGCGACCACCAATCCGCCCGGCGCGTTCGATCCGGTGGTGGTCAACGGCCGTGCGTGGCGCGCCGCCGAGGTGCCCGCGGTCAACGGGCACGGGACCGCCCGCGGCGCCGCCGGGCTCTACGCGGCGCTGCTGCAGGGCCGCCTGCTGTCACCAGCCCTGCTGCGCGAGGCCACCACGGCGCAATGCTCCGGCGTGGATGCGGTCTTCGGCGAAGAAAGCGCCTGGGGACTGGGCTTCGGCATCGACGCGGACGGCTACGGCATGGACGGATCCGGCGGCAGTTACGCCGGCGCCAGCGTCGCTGGCGGCTACGCGTTCGCGTTCATCGCCGGCACGATGGGCAGCCATGCCCGGGCCGCTCAGGTCGAGAACGTCCTGCGCGGCTGCCTGGGGGCGCCGCCGCTCCCCGGTTAGCCCTGCCGTCATCCGGGCTGCCACTCATCATGCAGCAGGCCATAGAGCAAGTCGTCGGTCCACTCGCCCTTGGCCCACGCGCTTCGGCGCAGGTGGCCCTCGCGGCGCATGCCCAGCTTTTCCAGCACGGCGGCTGATGCCGCGTTCCGCGGATCGCAGTTGGCGGTGATCCGGTGCTTGCCCCGGGCGGTGAACAGGTAGCCCACCAGCAGGCGCACCGCTTCGGTGGCGTAGCCGTGCCCCTGATGCTCGGTGGCTATCGTGAATCCGATCTCGCACTGGCGGGGATCCTCAGCGTCCGGTTTGGCCGCGCAGTCACCGATCAGCCGCCCGGCCGGGCGCAGCCCCACCGCGAACTGGAACCATTCCCCGGCGGTGTCGGGGTGGTCGTGCATCTGCTCCCGGATGAAGCGCTCGCCTTCTTCCCGCGGATACGGCGCGTCCCAGCTTTGGAACCGGGCCACCTCGGCAGAGGAGCGGTACGCCACGAACTCCGGCAGATCGTCCGGGCGGAACCGGCGCAACACCACCCGGTCCCCGGCCAGCTCGGTGAAGTTCTCATCGGGCATGACTCCTCCCTTCCGCAGGAAGCTTGTCCCGGCCGTCCGGGGCCAACTTACTCGGACATGTCACCGATCTGCGTTATGCAGTATTTACTGACCGGGCGCGGCCGGATGCCGCGATCGTGCGCCTGCAGCTCATCCCCCGGTGGAGCGGGACGGCTAAGGTCACGGACTTGATCGATGGCGCCCCGGCGACGCTGACGACTGGCATCGCCTAGGAAAGCTCCGTGATGAGCTGACCGACGCCATCAACTATCTGGAGGTACGCCTCTTCCCGGTACCGGGTCTTCCCGTCCTCGGTATGAGCGACTCTGCCCGGTTCGCCTATATCAGCCACCGACCATATACGGGTGCTAGCAGGAAGGCCGACGAGGTGCTGACATTCGTCGTACACTCGCTGATTCATGCAGATGACCACGTCAGCCCCGGCCAGGCGCGACGGAGTCAGCTGGTCGCCATAATCAGTCTTAGCAAATTCCCGGATGCCATTCTTCGCAAGAAGCTCAAGCGTTTCGGTGTACGCACCCAGGTTTCTGGCCCTGTCCACTGCGGCCGCGGTCCCGCTAGATATAGCCCTCAGATTCTTGAACTTGAGTGAGTTGAGGTAGGCCTCGGCAATGATGCTTCTAAATGCGTTGCCCCGGCAAATGAAGTGGACAATCATGCCCGGGCCTACTCGACTTCCTCCAGGATGTGCTGGCGCGCCCAAAGGTCAGCGGTCGATCAGGTGGGTGGCGCGGATGGCGGCGGCGAGGACGTCAGGGTTGCCGGTGCGCGCGTACACGTCGGCCGCGGTGTCGGCGAACTTGATCACGTGCTCGTCGCCGTGCTCGACGGCCCGGGCGAACGTCTCCTCCGCCGCCTGCGGGCCGCCCGGCGGGCCTGGCAGCGCGGCCGGCTCGGCCGGGGCGGCGGGGGCGTAGATGGCGGTCAGCGCCGCGGCCGCGGCCCAGGCCGCGGCCGCGCTGGGCGCCCACAGTCGCTGGTCCAGCGCGGGAAGCGTGCGCAAGATCGCGTTGGGCGCCGTGGCCGAGTGCACCAGCATGACGCCCTCGCCGTGTCCGTACCACAGGTACCTGGTGGCGGCGGCATCAACCAGGCCGGCCAGCCAGGGCTGGAGCGCTCCGGCCGACGCCGGGATCTGCGGCGCTGCCACCGCGGCTGGCCAGCCCGGCAGGCTGGCCAGCCGGGCGAGGCGGTCACGGATGCCGCCGGACTGATCAGCGATCCGCGGAACCGCAGCCAGCGCGCCGGCAACGGCGGGCCCGGCCGGTTCCCCGGCGCCGGCGCGCGCGGCTACCGGGGGCGGCCCGGCGGCCGGCACGCCGGGCACCGGCTGCCAGCGGGCAGCCCAGTAGGCCAGGCCATGCGCCAGTTCGGTGCGGTGATCGGCATCCTCCCCGTCTTCCTTCAGCGCCCGCACCGCGTGGCCGACCCGGATCACCCCGTGGGTAGCGGCCGCGGCGACCCCTGGCAGCAGCCGCAGCCACCAGGCCTCCAGCACCTGCGGCCACGGCTGCCCGCTGACCTCCCGCTCGAAGTAGGCGGTCCAGTCGGCGATCCGCCGCGGATCACCCAGCGCGTCCTGCCAGCTGGGGCCGATCGGGCCGGCGCCGCGCGGGAACTCCTCCAGTCGCGCCATGTACCCGTCAAGCCACCGGTGCACCCGGTCGGCCTGCCCGCGGCGCACCATCGCCTCGGCCGCCATCGGCCCATGGTTGGACAGCCAGCCATCGAACTCCGGCCCCGTGGCATGCAGCCGCTGGTATGCCTCATCAAGAGCTCCGGTCCCGCTCGATCCCATGACAGACCCTCCCGGCGGCGCGGCCCCACGCCTGCATCACAGCTGCCCGGCGTCTTCCGGACAGCTTGCTCTGAAAGAACAAGGTATTCCGGTCAGCGGCCGTGGGCGCATCCCGGCAGCTGTGACATGACCCTGAGGCCACCCGGTGATCGGTGCGCCGCCTGCGGTGCTGTTGCGCCCGTCTGCGGGTTGCCGCCGTTGGTTTGCACCGGGCGGGTCAGCTCCAGCCCTGCAGTTGCACGCCATACACGGCTTCCCGGAAGGTGCCGGCCGGGTCGGGCGGCAGGCGGGTGAACCACAGCAGCACATAACGGCCTTGCGCTGGCCGGGTGAGCCGTAGGTGCACCAGGCCGCCGGCGCCGACTGCCCGGGCGACGGGCCGCAGGCTGGTCAGGGTGGGCGCGGCGCCGACGCGGAGCTGGAAGCTGGCGCCGTGGGCCCGGCCAAGTGTGATCGCCGCCGCGGTGACCGTCACGGGGCGGCCCATGTCCACCAGCAGGCCCGTGCCCGGATACAAGTTCCCGAACCGGGCACTGGCATACCAGTCGGTATGCCACGCCGTGGCAGGATGGGCGTCGATCGCCAGGCCAGCCAGGCCGCTGTTGTCGCCTGGGCTGCCCGAAGAACCGAACGCGGCCGCGCCGGCGGGGGTAAGTGCGCGCCGAGTTGCGGCCGGGGCGGTCATCGCTGGCGCCGCCGCGGCTTTCGTGCTCCCTGTGCCCGGGGCCGTGCGGCCGGCTTGCCCGGCGCGGTGGGGCGCGGCCGGGTGCCCCCCTGCCGAGGGCGCGGCGGCATGCCCGTTGCTCATCAGCAGGTACCCGGCGAATCCCAGCCCTGACACCAACACCACCCCCAGCACCACCGCCGAGGCACGCCTTCTCCGCCAGTGCTGGCGTCTCCGGGTGGTGGTGACCGGCCCGGCTGACGGGCCTTCTTGATGCTCCCCGATCGGCGTGACCAGCCCGGGCCAGGGGTGCTGAGGCACCGGCAATGCAGCGAGCGGCTCGGTGACCTCATCGGTCAGCGGTCGCGGCCCCAGCCGGGCCGCATCGTACGCCTCGATCAGCGGCCCCGGATCGGCCCCGACAGTCGCCGCGATGGCACGGATGTGCCCGCGGGCGTAGAAATCACCGCCGCAGGCTGAGTAATCATCACCCTCAATACCGGCGATGATCGTTTCCCGGATGCGGGTCTGCTGGCTGACCTGGGTCACGCTCAGCCCAGTCCGGCGCCGCGCATCCGCGAGGACTTCGCCGATGCTCACACCGCGCCTCCCCTGCGCAAACCGCGCCGCGCCCACTCCAGGCGCAGCGCCGACAGTCATGGTGCATCTGCGACGATAAGCCCACCGCAGAACCCGCCGCCCCCGGGTCAGGCAATCCCGGTCGGGCGGCTTGCCGCCCGCCGGCCGTTATGGCGTTCAACTCCACCCCAGGTCACCACACTCCGTGGTCGGCCCTCGGCGTGCCCGAAGCGCGATCCGCCGGGTCGGCGTGGCATTGGCAGCCTGGCGTGGGAGCGCTCCTTGGCGCAGTTCCGGGGCGTTCTGCGTGGGAATCGTGGCCCAGTACGCAGTTGGCAAGTTCGTCCAGGCCATCGGCCGGCTCAGGGGGTGTCACGTCTCGTTTGGTGGTCGGCGCTCCAGAGGGCGGCAACGTGGCGGGCATCGGTGCCGCAGCAGCCGCCAAGGACGGGCACCGGCGGCAGCAGCGGTGCTAGCTGGGCGTGCTGGCCGGCGAGTAGCCGGGGGCTGCCCTCGTCGAGGTCGGTGGCTTCATCGAGTTCGGCGTGGCTTTTGGCGGAGGCGTTGTAGCGCAGGCCACGGATGCGCTGACGCCAGGGGCCCGGCTCGGCTAGCGCCAGGGCGATATGGGTGGGGTGGGCGCAGTTGACCATGAAGTAGTCCGGGCCGGCGTGGCCGTCGACTTCGCTGATCGCCCGGCCCAAGGGGAGCCCGCCAGGAAGCCGGCCGTCGGTCTCGACGGTGAAGGAGATCGTCACCGGCAGGCCGGCGGCCCGGGCGGCCTGCACGATGCCGATCGCCTCGCCGGTGCTGGTGAGGGTGAACGCGCTGACCATGTCTGCGCCCGCGGTTGCGAAGGCCTCGATCTGCGGCCGGTGATATGCCGCCGCCTCATCCGGGCCAGGAACCCGGCCGGCCTGGTACCCGTCACCTTTCGGGCCGACCATGCCCGACAGCACGATTTCGGTGATGCTGGCCGAGTAGCGGTCCCGCAGCCGGGCCAGCAGCGCTATCGCGCCGGTGTTGACCCGTGCTAGCTCCGCCGCGGAGTAGCCGAGCCGGGCTCCCCAGCCGGGGTTGGCCCGCCAGGTCGGTGACTCCAGCACCAGGCCCGCCGCAGCGCGGCGGGCGATCGCGGCGTAGCCGTCGTAGTAGCCGGCCAGCAATGCCCGCCCGCGGTCGGAGTCCAGCAACGGGAACGCGGCAAAGTGGGGCAGGTCCACGCCGTGGTGGAAGATCAGGTCGGTTTCCAGGCCACCATCGGTGACCATGGGACGGCCCTGCAGTTGCGGCAGCGGCAAGGCGCCGGGCCTGGGTGTCACCGGCCCCACCTCCTGGGAGCTGTGCCAGAGTGTTTGGCTTGTTTGTAGCAGACCAGACTTTCTCAACAGCGCCCGGTGATCGGCTCCCGGCTCGCACCGGTGACGGTAAGTGATCGGCCTTGAGATAGGCGGTGAACCAACGGCGGATGATGGGCTTGACTGTCGCGCTGGCTCACAGGTTGGGGTAGGAGCGGCCCGGGTTATGCTCCGACAACACCGACGGCGGCCCGATGAGGGCCTTGTCCGGTTCCCCGATGACGTCGAGGTTCTTGCCCTTGTAGTCGAACTTTCTCAGCACGTGCTTGATGGCCTCGAGCCTGGCCCGCTTCTTGTCGTTGCTTTTGATTACGGTCCATGGGGCCCATTGCGAGTCGGTGTAGTGGAACATCGCCTCCTTGGCCTCGGTGTAGGCGTCCCACTTGTCCAGCGACTCAATGTCCATCGGGCTCAGCTTCCACTGCCGCACCGGGTCGACCCGGCGGATGATGAACCGCGTGCGTTGTTCTGACTGCGTCACCGAAAACCAGAATTTCGTCAGATGGAGTCCCGAGCGGACCAGCATCCGCTCGAACTCCGGCGCCTCGCGCATGAACTCCCAGTATTCGTCGTCGGTGCAAAAGCCCATCACCCGCTCTACCCCGGCCCGGTTGTACCAGGAACGATCGAACATGACGATCTCGCGTGCCGCGGGCAGGTGCGGCGCATAACGCTGGAAGTACCACTGGGTCTGTTCTCGTTCGCTCGGTTTGGTCAGCGCGACTACCGTGGCGCCGCGCGGGTTCAGGTGCTCGGTGAACCGTTTGATCGTGCCGCCCTTGCCGGCCGCGTCGCGGCCCTCAAACAAGATCACGACATGCTCTCCGGTGGACTTCACCCAGTTCTGGAACTTCACCAGCTCGATCTGCAGTGGTCGCTTGAGATACTCGTACTCGCCCCGGGTCATCTTCTCGGGGTAGGGATAGTCCTCCCGCCATGTGTCGATGACCCGGCCGTCTGGCCAGCGCAGGACCGGGTCGTCGTGTTCGTCATCGTCGTCAACCGTCAGCCCCGCGATGAGGACCGGATCAGACGCCCAGTCCTGCGGCAGCGCGTTGAATTCAGAAGCGGATTCACTGCTCACGCCACTAGCACAGCACGTTCCGGCCTTCCCGTCACATGGGAGACGGGCCAGACGCCGGGCGTCTGCGCCAGCATGTATGTGATACCCGATGGCTGGTGACCGGACTGCCCAGGCGTGAGCGCGTACGGCCAGCACGCTGACCGCGCGCGGCCAGCTGGCCGAGGCTGACAAACGGCTCAGCCTTGTCGCCGAGCTGCATCGCACCGGCGGCGAGCCAGGTCGTTCCCGGCGCGAGACGTTCTCAGGGCATGGGATAAAGATGTCCGCCGAGGTCCTGCGGTCCATGCCAGCCCTGGCCGGAGCGGTAGTAGGCGTGCCAGAGGTGGTCGTTGGCGGCGCCACGCCAGAACACGTCCTCGTGACCGTTCGGCTGGGCGGCAGCGAAGGGCATGCTGCCCAGGGGTCCCATGCCCAGGCTCACCGGCGCCTGCCAGCCGTGACCGTTGGTCCAGGCGTGCCATAGGTTGCCGTCGGTGCCCTTCCAGAACACATCCACCGTGCTGGGTGCCGCCGTCACGGGCGCCACGGGTGCCGTGCTGGCTGCCAGGTCGCCGCCGAGTTCCTGGGCGCCGTGGTGCCAGCCGGCGCCGGGCAGATAGGAGGCGAGCCAGAGGTGATCGTCGCCGGACCCGCGCCAGAACACGTCGACGGCGCCGTTGAGCTGGCCGGTCGCCGCCGGCGCGCCGCCGAGTGTCCCCATATTCAGGTTGGCCGGAGCGGACCAGTTGTGGCCGCGGCTCCGGTGGACGTGCCAGAGGTTGCCGTCGGTGCCCTTCCAGAACACGTCGAAGGTGCCCGGGGAGGACGCGGCCGGTGCCGGGTCGGAGGCCAGGTCGCCGCCGAGGTTGTGGCGGGACGACCAGCCGCCGCTGGGGGTGTAGGTGGCATACCACAGGTGATTGTCGGTGCCGCGCCAGAACACGTCCTCGCTGCCGTCAGGCTGCGCTACCGCCTTGGGGGGCCCGCCGAGGGTGCCCACGTGCAGGGCCTGCTGGCTGCTCCAGCCGTGGCCGCCGGTGTACTGATGCCACAGCCCGCCGTCCGCGCCCTGCCAGAAAGCATCGACCGTGCTGGGAAACGATGTGACCACCGACGGCTCACCCCTGACCACATGGCTGCCCATGGGGACCGGCCCGCCCCAGCCCCGGCGGCCGTACCACTGATGGCCCAGGGTGGTGTTGGCCGCCTTGTAGAGCACGTCGACCGTGCCGCTGGCCCGCGCCGCGGCTGGGGACGCCTGCCGGGTGCTCCACGACTTGGTGTCAAGGCCGAACGACGTGGTCGTCAGCCCCTTGCCGCCGCTGACCATCTCATACCCGGCGTGGACCGATGTCAGATACCACGTGGGGCGCACCAGACCCTGCTTCTCCAGGAACTGTATGAACGGCACGATCCAAAGCCGGTGCACGCTGTGCACCACCCGCAGGAACCGGAACTGCACGTAGTTCCAGCAGATGCCGGCATGATCCCCCGGGCTGGCTCGTGGCGGAGTTACTCCCGTCTGCCGGACGCTGTTGCAGGTCCGCCAGTGAATGAACCAATACCACCGCCTCTTGATGTGCACACGCACCCCGCCGTGGTAACCGGGATTGGGCCGCAGCCAGATCATCAGCTCCGCCCCGTCGTCCTGGGTGGTGATCTGGTTATGTTGGTCGATCCAGATGTCGTAGGAGACGTTCCAGTTCCCCGGCGCCGACCCGGTCCAGGCAAAGCTGGTGTTAGCCGCCGTCGGCAGCCCGCGTACCTGCATCGGCAAGGGGGTCCGGCGAGAGCACAGGTTGAAGGCACAGCCGGCGCCGGTGAACGGGTAGGCCTGCCACGCGCCGGTGTAGCGCAAGTTGTCCAGGATCGTGAACCCCGGGTGGCTGGTGGACCCGGAGATGCACAACCGCTGCCCGCTGGTGTTGAACGCGTTGGGCCTGCTGTACACCCACGCGCCCCCCGGTGCCTGCTGGGTGATGCGCTGGTCCAGCCCGCACGCGACCTGGGTGTCCCGGGCCCGTGCTATCCCGCCGCTCACCGCGGCGCCCAACAGGACCACCACAACAACAACGACGCGGCAACCGACGGCCATGGCAGCTCCCCCGTTCAGCCAGACGAGATGATCACCGGGCAAGCGGATCTCACCGGAGCTCAACCTCATTTCAGCCCGAACCCCCGCCAAAGAGTACCGCGCCTTGGCCGGCGCGGGCGGAATACCGCTACCGGCCCACGGTAATAGATCCGGTGATTTCCCCCGGCGTGGATCACTCAGATCCCGGGAAAGACAGCCAACTCACATTCACGGACCCTCACAAGGCGCGGCGGCCGGGTGGCGGTGCCGCGGCGGGTGATCCCAACGTGCCGGGCCTGGCGTGGGCCACGTGCCGTCCGCGATAGTCAGGTCCACTTGGGCCAGGGCGATCTCCTGGCGGGCAGGGCGAACAGGTCGCGGTCGAGCACCACGAGGTCGGCGCTCTTGCTCGGCTCGATCGAGCCCGCCTCGTGCCCATCGTGGTTGACGTACGCGGAGCCAATCGTGAAGGCGGCGATCGCCGTGGGCAGGCCGACCCGTTCAGCGCAGGAACGGCGTGTCGGTTCTCCCGCGATCCGCGCGCAGCGCCACCGGTCGAGGTGGCCGCTCAAGCTTGTTACGCAGGCGGATGGGCAGGGCCCGAATAGTTTATATGCGCTCACTCATTCAAGTTCCCCAAAGTAAGAGGAGTTGTTCTGTAATCGGCGTTACGTTCGTGTCCCCGGGTGCAGCAGCCAGCTAACCGATCACACTATCTGTGATGGCCACCCTGCCAAACCAGTGAGCCCGGTGCCCTGGGCAAATCCCGGTATTCCTTCTTGGATGCGATAGCGCTGTTATTTACTTCAGGTCCAGTGCCGCGCGCAGCGCCGATACGCCCCGCGCGGTGTGCCTCTTGACTGCGCCAATGCTGATGCCCATGGCCGTGGCGATCTGGGCATCCGAGAGGTCGGCGTAGTACCGCAGCGCCATGGCTTCGCGCTGCCGTGGGGGAAGCGTCCGCAGCGCCGCGATCACGGCGGAGCGCTCCAGCAGGGTCGGCGCATCTTGCTGGGCGGCGGGCGGGTCCGTTGTGAGCTTGGGCGCGGTCTTGTCCACGATCACGCGGTGCCGCCGCACCGAACGTGACCTGTTCACCACGGACTGCCGCAGGTAGGACAGTGCCTTCTCGTTATCCCGCATCCGCGGCCAGGCGGCGTGTAGCGCGATGAAGGAGTCCTGCACGATCTCCTCTGCGGCGGCGACGTCGCGCACCAGCAGAACTACCAGCCTGACCAAAGAGCGATAGTGCGCGTTGTACAGCGCGGTCACCGCCGCGGCGGCGTCCCGGGCTCCAGCTGCTGGCATCTTGGCGCCGGCGGATCCTTGTGTGATCCGGCGCAGGACAACGGGGCCGCCGATGACCGCCGCCGCGGTGCCGGCACTGGCATTGGCAAAGGCCGCGAGCAGCGTCGTGGAGCCCTGTAGCGGGACAGCTTCCGGCCTGCTGTGTTCTTCGGCGGCGTGCTCGTCCAGCCAGGCCCGGTACCGGTCCTGGCCGGCTGCGATGCCGTACCCGGAGGCGAACCGGGCCGCCTGCCGCTCGGTGATTTGCTGGTAGAGCCGGGACAGCAGCTCGTCTTCCCCCGTGCTGGCCGCCCAGCGCCGGCCCCTGGTCATGACGCTCTTCCTTCCCCGTCGTCGCTGGCATAGGGGTAGTCGCACCCCAGCTGGGCGATCAGCTGGCGGCGCGCCCGGTGCAGGTGCACGCTCACCGTCTTCTCAGCCATGCCCAGGATCGCGGCGATCTCGGTTTGTTTCATCCCCTGCTGCCAGCGCAGCACCGCGACAGCATGCTGCCGTTCGGGCATGTCGTTGATGATCTGCCAGCACCGCTCCAGCGCGACCGACGAAAAGGCCAGCGCCTCGGTGTCCGCCTGGGTTTTGCGGTACCTGGCCTCGATCCGTGGCAGCCGCTCCCGCCAGGCCGCTTCGCGCCGGAAACCGCTCACCGCGATGTTGGCGACCGTGGCCCGCAGCCAGCCCCGGCGCTGCTCATCTGCCAGGCACCGCAAGATCCCCCACGCTCGGGCCGCCGCCTCAAAGCCAGCCTGAACCAAGTCTTCGGCCAGCGCCCGGTCGCCCCGGGCCAGCACGCAGGCATACCCAAACAGGCCAGCGGCGTCGGCCGCGAAGCACGCGGCGAGTTCGTCGGCGTCGCGCCGGGAGATCGGCTCCTCACCCACCCTGGCCTCCGCGCGGCAACCGGCCAGGCCCGCCGCCTCGCAGACCCGCAAAGGCCACGCCGCAGCGGGCCGGCCGCCCAGACACGATCATCCCACCGGGCGAGCGCCGGGCCCCGCCTGCCCCATCACGGCCCCCGTTGCATGATGCCCACGCCGTTGCCCGGCCGCAGCCCACGCCACCACAACCGCCACAGCGCGGCCGCGCCGATCGCGATCACGCCCGCCGCCAGTCAGTCTCACCGCGGGACCAGCAAGATTCACGCAGGTAAGTCGCACCGCAGCCCCCAAACCCTTACCCCATCCCGCCGCCAGCCGGGACGCCGCGGCTGCAGTGAACCTGACGGTGTCCGCCCACGAAGGGCTGCCCTGGCCGCGGAGTGTCCACAATGCCAGTCACTCCAGGTACCTGACGCGCGCGTCTCGTCCGGGTTGAGGTCCGCCGCCACCAGCAGATCCTCGGTGAGGAGAATTGGGCGCTCGGGGACGAACAACAAACCGGCAACGGTAGGGTGCGACTGCGGTGGTTTCCCTCTGACCGTTTCGGGCCGCGGTGAGATGATGCCCTATCTCAACCAGGTGGACGCTCTGCTCCACGAGGCACGGCAGGGCCGAATAGCGACTACGACATCTTCTTCATCTTCCCGAACCGGACCGCAGACTGGCAGCGCCCGCGGTCCATCGGCTCGGTAAGTTCACTGGCAATCGCTCGCGGCATTGACTTGAGCGTCGAGTCAATCTCGGAAGAAGAGTGGCTCAATCTGCCGCAGGTCAGTCAGCCGCTCATCGAACGGGTCCAGGCAACAGGGATCGAGGTTCCATGGCCCGAGCCAGATAAACATTCGTGACCACCCATTGCGGAGGCTTCTCGCTTCCGTGCACGGCAGCCATCGGGCCACCGGTGCCTGCTCGCGCCTTCTTGCTGGATGGCGAGCAGCAGTAATGGCCTACGAGCCTTGCCCGGCGGCACCGGGTGCTGCAAGGGCTGCTTGTCCCGCTGGCCACCGCCTCATGGGCTACCGGACCATGCATTTCGAGCTGCAAGCCGACCCCGTCCGTAACGCGCTGTAGTTCGCACCGCGTATCGGCTTGACAGGCGATATCCGCCGTTAGGTGCGCGGGGGCGGCAGTTCTACGCTCCTACCGCGCTGACACGCAGATCGAGCCGATCTGCGTATCGCCAGACGTGCCCATCGTGACGCGCTAACATCCGGGCGCGTGGCGGAACCGGCGGGCGGCCGCTGGCGTCCAACCAGCATGAGACCCTTCAGCCGCACCGTGCCCGTCCGCGCCTGGCAGGTGGTGGCGGCGGCCGCCGTGGTGGCTGTGGCCACGGCGTGCGGCGCCGGGCCGTCCGCGGGCCATGCCTCCGCGGCCGGGCACGGTCACCCGGCTGCGTTCGGGCGGCCCGCCGCGGTGTCTGATGGCATCGCCGGGGCCCGGCGCCGTGGCGCGCCGCAGCGCTGGGTCCTGCCCTGCCGTCCCGCCGGGGGGACCCGCGGCGTGGCGGCGGCGGCGTGCCGGGTCCCGCCGCGGGCGCCGTTGCGCTACGCCGCGCCGTGGCGGATGGTGTGCCCGATGGCCGTCGCCGGTCGCGGCCATCCGGCTCGCGGGATCGTCTCGCGGCCTGGGTGCCGGCTGTTCTGCCGGGCCACGGCCGGGGCACTGGCCCGCTGCGGGCCGATCTGGGGCTGCTGGGGCGCCGGCCAGCAGGCGGGCCCGGGCCTCCTCTGCGCCGAGGGCGCCAGGTCGCCGCGGGACCTGGCCCCTGGCCGGGCGGCCGCCGCCGGACGCCCGGCCGCCGCCGGCTAGTGATCCCGCCCGGTCTGTCGGCTGTCGCCAGTGGGGCCTCCTGTACGCCGGTCTGGCCGGCATGGGTGAGCCCGGCGAAGCCGGACCGCCCGTTCAACCTGGCAGGACGGGCGCTCGGCTAACCCGGCTGTGGCCAGCTCGCCCGCGACCCTGCTGACCGGGATCCGGCTGATCTGCATTTTTGGGCCGGGTGGTGCCAAGGATCTCGGCTTGGTGCGCTGGTGTGGGGTTCTGGGGTGGCTGCTGCTTGGCAGCGGGCCCAGCGAAGGCGTTCCAGTGCCAGGGTGATGAGGGTCGTGGCGACGGACAGGACGATCGTTGCGGCCAGGATCGCGGCGATGGCCCACGGCGGGAAGTGCGCGGGCGCAATGGCGGGGGGCGGGAGCGGCGGTGCCGGTGTGGGGGAAGGCGCCGACGGCGAGGGGGTTGCCCACGCGGGCGGAGCCAGGCCGATGCCGGCGGCCAGGCAGATCGCCAGCCCGCCGGGCCCGGTGAGCGTTCTCGGGATGCGGGGTGGCTGTGCTGGTGCGGGCTGATGGTTCATCGGAGTGGCCCCCTTCGGCTGCCTGGGCGAACGCTTCTCTGGTTGGCCTGTTGCGTGGTCCGCATTGACACCGCAGCGCGTAGCGGCCGGAGTTGCCTTGGGATCGGCTTGACTAAGGCTTGGAACAGCGGCGGGCTTGGTGGTGAAATTGCTGAAAGCCGCTGGTCTGGGCGGCCAGGGCGGACAACCGCGTGGGGACAGATGCCCCCTGCAGCTGCTCGAGGATCACCGAGCCATACCGCGCACCGTAAGCCTCGCGGGTGTGGCGGCGCTCGCAGATCACCTGGACCTGTTACCTCGGCGGCATCTGTATAGCTGGCCGAGGCGGTCAGTGGGCCGGGTTCCCTTCCGCCGCTGCTCTGATGACGGCATGAACCCTTCCCTCGGGGAAGAACACGGTGAGATTCCTCGCCGCGGCCACAGCCCGGTCACGGGCCTCGCCGCCGAGCTGGCGAGTTGCCCGCACGGCATACTTGGCCGCCCGGCGCCGGACTCCAGCGCGGTATTGCCCGATGTTCATGCTGATCGTCACGCCGTGAGCATCGGCCAGCTCCACCGCCTCGGCGGTGATCTTTGTGCCCTTGGCCGAATTGCACTCCTGGTGCAGGAGCTGGAGATTCCAGCGGCGATGCGGCCCGCCGTAAACCCTGGGGATGATGTGATCGATCGCGGTGCCGCGCGGCGAGTCAGGCAGGTAATCCCGGCACCACGGGCAGCGCCAGCATTGCGCCTCCACCAGTTCTGTCATGAATGCCAGGCTGTGCGACGCCCACGGCACAACCTCGTCGTCAATCTGGCCATCACCAGCCCCGGCGCCAAACGGCCAGCGGCACAACCTCTCACCGGCAGGCACCGGCAACCCGCACACACCGCACCAGCCAGGCTCCGCAGACACCAGGCCAAGCTAACCGGGCGGTCGGACATCACGGCAGTCGCCGACCGGGAGCGAGCGGGGCGATGCCGACGGCTGCACGCAGATCAGTCCTGATCGGTGCGGTACCTGGGTGCGGCCTCCGGGTTACAGGCTCACCTCGGTTTCCGGCGGCGACCTCGGACGGCGGCCAAGCCAGCCGAGCCACCTGATGTCGCAGCCATCGGGCAGGAAGCATCCTAGGATGCGCAGCACCCAACGGCGATCCCGGAGGCAGATCGTCTAGCGGTTCTCCGCCACGAACTGGCTGGCGGTGAAGGACGCGCCAGCCGGATCGGCAAGGACGGCGAATCGCACCCACGGCGCATTCTGCGGGTCGGCGAGGACCGAGCCTCCGAGCTCGCGTGCTCGCGCAGCGATCGCGTCCACGTCGTCAACGGCGAAGGTCACGCTCCAGCGCGCTGGGCCACCCTCGCGGGGCAAGATCGCCGCCACCACGTTCTCGAAGCCTTCGGGCGCACCCATCTGCTTCATCCCCGCGCGCAAGCCGGGGTTGAGCTCCTCGAGATGGTCGCCGTAGCCCGGCAGGGCCCACATCGGCGAGCCGGCGTCGATCGTCGTCCAGCCGAACACCGCGCCGTAGAAGGCTCGCGCGGCCCCAGCATCGTCGGTGTGCAGGTTGTTGAAGTTCACCGCGCCGTGCTCGTTCACCGCCGCCGAGCCGCGGTGCGATCCGGGCTGCCACACGCAAAAGACCGCGCCCTCGGGATCGGCGAACACGCCCATCCGCCCCGCGTCAAACACCTCGAAGGGCTCAGAGAGCACCCGCCCGCCCGCCTCGCGCACCCGCGCCGCGGCGTCGTCCGCGGACTCGACGCGGATGTAGGTGTTCCACACGGCCTGCGGCGGCGCGCCGGGGGGCTGGGAGGAGATCGCGGCCACGTCCCGGCCATCGATGCGGGCCATGAAGTAGTGAGCTCCCGCCCCGGGGGGCATCGCGTCCTCGGTCTGCCACCCGAAGAGCCCGGAGTAGAACCGGGCGGCGCCGGCCGGGTCGGGCTGGTTGGTGTCGACCCAGCACGGCACCCCGGCTGGGTAATCCTCGCGCGTGCTCATGGCGGCAGCCTACAGCGGCTCTCATCGACCATCCCGGCAGCCAGCCGCTAGAACTGGACGGCGCGGATGTCAGCCAGCCAGAGATGCGTTGAGCGGGTGCGCTTCGCAAGCGGCCGCGACGCCGGAAAGGCCTGATCTCAGATCAAGTTCACACGCGGTTCGCACAGTTCTGCCCTAGGTGATCGCTAGCGTCGTGGTTGAACTACCCCCACCGTCGGCTGAAGGCTGGTTCGGGCTCTGGTTCGCGCGGCGGGGGATCCAGGGCGCGGTACCAGGCCGCAGCTCTGCAGGGGCTGAAACAGGCAGAATGCATGCGCACCCACGGCATCACCAACTATCCCTCCCCCGGGACCCTCGACGGCGGCATCCACTCACCTGACTTCACTGCCATCGGCCTCGACCCGCACACGCTCCAGTTTCAGGCCGCGGCAAAAGCTTGCAGCATGGGAGCGGCATGGCAGGCGATTTGGTGGTGGCCCGCCAAGGCGGTGCAGCCCGGACAGGTGGGCACGTACACAAAAGCCCGGCGGGGAAGCTGACCCGGCACCGGCAACCGCTGCCTGAGCACTCGCCCACCGCCACCGGCTGCAGATGCCGGTCTCTGACCAGACACCGCAGGGGCCAATTCATTGACGTGGTGGGGAATGGTGCGAGCGCTGTCCCGGTGAGGATCATGCCGGCTTCCAGGACGGTCCGGTCATTCTGTGTGGCTTCCGGCGCCTGGGCTGACGCGGTCGCTTATGGCGTCTGCGTGGAATCACGCCATCATCAGGAAGGTTGCTACTGGCATGAATGTCGAGATCTGGTCTGACGTCGTGTGCCCGTGGTGTTACCTCGGCAAGCGCCGGTTCGAACGCGCGGTTGCTTCCTTCGGGCATCCTGGCGAGGTCACGGTCACCTACCGGTCCTTCGAGCTCGACCCGAACGCGCCCGCGCAGCGTACTGGAACCCATGCCGGGCATCTGGCCCGCAAATACGGCATGACGATCGCTCAGGCCGAACAGGCCAACCAGCAGATGACCCAGCGCGCGGCCGCTGACGGCTTGGAGTTCCGGTTCGACCTCATCCGTGGCGGCAACACGTTCGACGCCCACCGGCTGCTCCACCTGGCCAAAGAGCTCCGGCTGCAGCCGGAGATGAAGGAGCGCCTGCTGCGCGCCACCTTCACCGAAGGTCTTCCGATCGCCGACACGCCCACCCTCGTGCGGCTGGCCAGCGAGGCCGGCCTGCCATCCGGGCAGGTCCAGGCCGTGCTCGACGGGGACGCCTACGCTGACGCGGTGCGAGCCGATGAGCAGCAGGCCGCGCGGTATGGCATCACCGGCGTGCCGTTCTTCGTCGCCGACGGCAAGTACGCGGTCAGCGGCGCACAGCCGCCGGAGGTCCTCCTGCAGCTCCTGCAGCGCGCTTACGACGACAAAAGCCAGCTCACGCCCGTTGCCGTCACGACCGACGGCGCCTCTGAGGCGAGCTGCGACGGCGACTCCTGCGCGGCCGGCTAACCCGTCCACTCACCGGCCGGCGGCCGAAGGCGTAGTGCCATGGCCGGCAGCATCCGCTACCTGGACCTGGCAGTGCGTCATGTCGGCCGTAGTGCTGCGTGGCACCAAGTGCCGGGCTTCGAGCGCACCGGGGAATACCCGCGCTCACGGTGACCATGACTGAAAGACCCGGCAGCCCTGCACCCCTCCCCGCGCGAATGGGCCGTTAGCCTGGCCCCACGGTGAAGTGGCTGGCACGGGTCGGGCGGCATGTCCTGGTGGACGTGTCGCCGCTGCGGCGATCCCGGGATCTGCGCTGCCTGGTGGCCGGCCAGTTGCTGTCCACCCTGGGTGCCCAGCTCACCATGGTCGCGGTGGCGTACCAGGTATACGCGCTGACCCGCTCGTCCCTGGCTGTCGGGCTGGTCTCGCTTGCGCAGGTGGTTCCGCTGATCGCCGGGGCCCTGCTGGGTGGCTCGCTGGCCGACGCGGCAGACCGCCGCCGGGTGCTGCTGGCCGCGCAGCTGCTGACGTTGTTGTGCAGCGCTGGCCTGGCGGTCAACGCGGACACCGGGCCGGCGCTTTGGCCGTTGTTCGCCTTGCCAGCCGTGGCGGCCGGCTTTACGGCCACGACGGAGTCGGGACTGTCGGCGATCCTGCCGAACCTGGTCCCCCGCCACGAGGTGGCCACCGTCAACGCCATGTTCCAGGCGCTGTTCCAGATCGGCCAGGTGGCCGGCCCGGCCATAGCGGGGCTGCTGCTGGCCGGTGCGGGTGTCCGCTTCGTCTACTGGATGGACGTGGCCTGCATCGCGGCGGCGATACTGGCCACCTTCCTGATCAGCCCGCAGCCCCCGCGAGCGGGCGCCACCCACCCGCCCGGCCTGCGGTCAATCGCGACCGGCCTGCGCTACCTGCGCGGCCGGCCGGTCATCCAGGGCACCTACCTTTTCGACATCAACGCCATGGTGTTCGGCATGCCGCGCGCTGTGTTCCCCGCCCTGGCCACCACGGTGTTCGGCGGTGGCGCCAGCACACTCGGGTTTCTTTACGCTGCGCCCGGGGCCGGTGCCCTGCTCGGCGCGATCACCACAGGGTGGGTCCACCGGGTCCGGCGGCAGGGGCGCGCGGTCATCATCGCTGTTCTGGTATGGGGGGCGGCGATCACCTGTTTCGGCCTGGCGCGCTGGCTGCCCGCTGCGCTGGTGCTGCTGGCCGTGGCGGGCTGGGCCGACGTCATCTCGGCAGTGTTCCGCAGCACGATCCTCCAGCTCAACGTGCCCGACGCGCTCCGCGGACGGCTGATGGGCGTGCAGATGGCGGTCGTCACCGGTGGGCCACGGATCGGCGACGCGGAATCGGGCGCGGTGGCTGCCGCCTTCAGCCCGGTCACCTCGGTAATCTCCGGCGGGCTGGCTTGTATCGGCGGCGCGCTGCTCCTGGCCCGCCTGCTCCCGGCATTCCGCCATCAGGAGATAACGGCCACCCCGGACGGCGCGCGGCCCGCCCCGCCGGCCCGGGCCGCCTGAACGGAACACACAGAAGTCGCCGATCCGGCCGGGGCGAACGCCGGGAACGCCACGTTGCCGGTCATGTTGGCGACAAAGACCTGGCCAAGGACGAGATAGCTGAACGCGTCCACCAGGCCGGTGACCACGGTCATGGCCACCAGCAACGGCGGCAGCGGGCCATGCTCGCCACCGCGGCCGGGAATGATCATCTCTGCTGAGCCAGGCCGAGAAGCTGGGCTACGGGCACCGTGACATCGCCGGCCCGTTCCAGGTGCTGGCCGACCACCACAGGCGCAGCGCCCACCTTGCCCCGCTGCCGGCACCAGCATGGTTGTGGCCAGGCCAGCACTTCATCAGGCCGGCCCACCAGGCACAGCATCCTGGCAGGCCCGCTGCCACGCCGAGCGGCTCGGGATCCAGCCCGTGATAAAAGGTCACCGTGGCTGGCGCCAGCTAGCGGTTCGCGCGCCAGGAGGACCCGCTGGCGGGCCGGGCTTCTGTCCGGCCACGGCTAGCAGCCGGTCTTGAGCTCGAAGATCTCCGGGTCCTGGACCGGGAGCGATGCGTGCGACTGCACGATCACCCACTGCCCTTGTTCGCGGACCAGGACACAAGACATCCGTACCGGGCGCTCGGCGCCGCTGCGGTTGCTGATGCGCCCCAGGCCCTGAGCCCACGCAACGCCGCCCTGCAGGTGAATGTCGAAGTGGTCGGCGACCAGCCGCATGCCGTCACCGGGCACGGCGGTGACGGCATGGGCGGTCTCCCAGCTGGTCTCCCACTTAACGCCGTCGGTGGCCATGTGAGCTGCCTCCGGGCGGCCGGAGAGCGTAGCGAGCACCCGTCCCACGTTGCCCACTTCCTGGGCGTCGAGCATCTCGTGGAGAACCGCGAGGACGCGCCGCTGTTCGTCAGCTACTCCCATGGGGGTCACCCTTTCAGAATGCCCGTTATCTGCCGTGCCACCCGCCGCGGCGGGCGCCGGGCAACGGGCCTTCGGTTATTCCTGGGGGCCTTCACCTGTAGCGGTATGAAGGGCTCGCGGCGTGGGGAGAGTGCCGCCGTATGCCGTCAAGGCCGCGGCCTTGCCTACCGGGCAGCGGGACCGGTCGGCGTTGCGGCCGCCTCCGAGACTATGCCCGGCCGAATCCCGCGGCTGGGCCAGCCCCCACCGCCCCCGGTGGCGGGCAGGGATGCTGAGGGGATCTTCGGTAAGCCTCTCCGAGGCCTTCGGCGTGCCCGCCACGCCTGGGTCTTTTCGCCCTCATCCGGCCCGGCTTCGCCCCGCGCCGCTGCTTCCACGCGCTCGGTCAGCGTTTCGGGGGTGCTGGCTGCGACCAGCGTTTTCGCGCCGCGGACTGCAACCCATACGCTCTCCACAGGGTCGAACACGATGCCCCATCGCGGGAATCTCGCGCGGAGCTTTCGGGTGTCCTCCGCTTGGGAATTTTCGTCTGGCATAGCGCCATCCAGGTTGCCAGGGGGCCAGTCCGTGTTCCCAGCATACGGGCGGGAAGCCTGCCCCGCTCATGGATTCACCAGGTCAGCAGGGCAGCTTTCGGGGTAACCGGCATGACGTGGTTGTTATTTGCGGCACCAGTTGTTCTTGTGACAATAATGCATATATTTGCCTGACGTTACTAACTCGACTTTCGCAGTTCTGGGCGGATGAGATCTCTCGCCTGAGTGTCGGTGCGGATCTCTCACTTCGTGTCAGCAGCTGCGGCCGGTGTTGAGCGAGCTGGATACGTCAGCGCGACACGTTGCATCGGTAGCGCCGAGGAGTCTGACACTGCCCGGCTGAACGCCTGGCTGTCCGGCTGCCGGAATAAGAGCTATGCCGTGATCGGGCTGTCCGGCTCACACACCTGTGATGCTCAGCGTTTCTCTCGCATGCCCGGTGTCCTCGTCACCGTGACGGCCATGTTCCGTACAGCTGAGTCCTGACCGCCGCACCCGGAAGACCCTGACCGGAAGGACGATCCCGGCAGGCGCCGCAGCGCCCCGGAAGCCATCCTGGGCGTCGTTGTCCATGCGGGAAGGCGTGCCTATGGGCGGGTCTTGTTTGCAGGCGCTGCGCTGCTGCCCTGGGCCGCCAGGTTTGACAGGCCGGATTATCGAGTGTATTCATGTCTTATGGCCATAGATAAAGGTAACGGCGCGCCGGGCGGCGGGGCCGGTGCTTCGCCTGCGGGCGGCGGCCTGTATTCCGACCAGCACCTGCGCGTCTCCGACGCCGAGCGCGAGGCGGCCACCGGCCGGCTGGCCGAGCACTTCGCCGCTGGCCGCCTCGACGAGGCCGAGTTCGACGACCGGGTCGGGCGCGCCATGAGCGCCAGGACCCGGGCCGACCTGAACGGGCTGTTCGCCGACCTGTCGGAAACAGGGGCTCCGGGAGTCCCGGAGCTTCCGCGGGGCGGCGGCAGCACGCCGGGGGGCGGGCCGCGCGGGCCGGGGTCGCCGATCGAGTTCCGGCTGGATGCGACCTCCGGGGTGCCGACCTACCTGCAGCTCGTCCAGCAGGTCGAGCACGCGCTGCGGCTGGGCTATCTCACGCTGGGCGACCAGCTGCCGAAGGTCCGGGACGTGGTCGCCTCGCTGGCCATCAACCCGAACACGGTGCTGAAGGCCTACAAGGAGCTGGAGGTCAAGGGCCTGACGGCCGGGCGGCCCGGCCAGGGCACGTTCATCCAGGCCACGCTGAGCCAGGTCGCGCTCCCGGAACTGGCCGGGCTGCACAAGTCCCTGCTCGGCTGGCTGACCACCGCCGACGCGGCGGGACTGGACCAGGACGGCATCGTGGCGCTGTTCACCAGCGCGCTGCGGGATTTCTATAAGCGCCGCGGCGGCACGGGGGACCGCCGCGGCGCGGCAAGCGGCCAAACGGAGGGCGTCGCATGAGCACGAACATCATCGAGACCAGCGGCCTGGGCAAGCGCTACGGCAGCACGTGGGCGCTGCGCGAGTGCACGCTGGCGATCCCCGCCGGGCACGTGGCCGCGCTGGTCGGCCCGAACGGCGCGGGCAAGACCACGCTGCTGAACCTGGCGGTCGGTCTGGCGGAACCGGCCGCGGGCGGCATCACCGTGCTCGGCGGCCTGGCCGCGGGGTCTCCTGCGGCGCTGGATGGCATCGCGTTCGTCGCCCAGGACACGCCGCTGTACAAGAACCTGTCGGCCGCGGACATGCTGCACCTGACGGCCAACCTGAACCGGCGCTTCGACCGGCGCTACGCGCAGGCCCGGCTGGGTGAGCTGGGCATCCCGCTGAACCGCAAGACCGGCAAGCTGTCCGGCGGCCAGCAGGCGCAGCTCGCGCTGACCGTGGCGCTGGCCCGCCGGCCCGGCTGCTGGTCCTGGATGAGCCGATGGCGATGCTCGACCCGGTGGCCCGGCATGACTTCATGGCCACGGTGCTGACCGCGGCGGCCGACGACGGGGTGTCGGTGGTGCTGTCCTCGCACGTGCTCGCCGAACTGGAGCGGGTGGCCGACTACCTCATCCTGCTGTCGCGGGGCCGGGTCCAGGTGGCCGGCGAGGTCGACGGCCTGCTCGCCGCCCACCGCATGCTGACCGGCCCGGCCGCCGAGGCCGATAGATATACCGACCGGCCGGTGGTGCATGCCCGCCGCGCCGAGGCCCAGGCGCACCTGCTGGTCCGGGCCACCGCGGACGACCCGGTCCCGCCCGGCTGGGAGGCGCACCCGGTCGGCCTGGAGGAACTCGCGATGGCCTACCTGCGCGAGCCCGGCGCCGCGGCGCTGCCCGGCCCGGCCCGCGGCTGGGCTCTGCCGCGTGAAACTGGCGAACCGTCGGAGGTGACGCGATGACCGCGCTGACCACGCCCGCCCGCCCCAAGCACGACGCCCGTCTGCGGCTGGTGCCATGGCGCCGGATGGCCTGGGTCACCTGGCGGCAGCACCGCGCCGCCCTGATCGGCGTGGCCGTGTTCCTCGGCGCGCTGGCGGTATACCTGTGGCTCACCGGCCTGCAGATACACCACGCCTACGCGACCGCCTGCCACCCGGCAAGCTCACTCGCCTGCAACATGACTTTCACCGGCAGATACGCAGTGACTGTGAATGTCGTCAGAGTCTTCCTGCAAGCGGTACCGGCGCTGATCGGGGCGTTCGCCGGGGCGCCGGTGCTGGCCGGAGAGATGGAGACCGGCACCTTCCGGTTCGCCTGGACCCAGGGCTTCGGCCGGGGGCGCTGGGCGCTGGCCAAGCTGGTGCTGCTCGCCGTGGTGGTGGCAGCCGCCGCCGGGGCGTTCACCGTGCTGTTCTCCTGGTATGCCAGCCCGTTCTTCGCCGCGGGATACGCGATCCCGTTCGCTACCGACCTGTTCGACACGCTCGGGGTCGCGTTCGCCGCCTGGACCCTGGCCGCCTTCGCGATCGGCGCCCTGGCCGGCATGCTCATCCGCCGGGTTGTCCCCGCGATCGCCGCCACCCTGGCCGCCTACGCCGCCCTCGCTTTCGCGACCGCGCTGTGGCTGCGCCAGCACTACATGACACCGCTGCTCACCAGCAAACCGAACCTGCCCGGTACCGCGTGGCTGGTGAACCAGTGGTACACCAAGGGCGGCAAGTTCGCCTTCCCCGGCGTCGGCTCCCAGCTAGCGGGCATCGTCTCGCGGCTCTGCCCCGCGCCCCGCGTGAACTCCAATGGTGTCTCGACCGCGCAGTGCCTCACCCAGCACGGCTACACGCTGTGGACCAGCTACCAGCCCGGCAACCGGTTCTGGCCCTTCCAGTGGATCGAAGGCGGCTGGCTGCTCGCGCTGTCCGTGCTGCTCATCGCCGCCACCGTCTGGCTGGTCCGCCGCCGCGCGGCCTGACCCGGCCGGGAAACGGCCGCCTGCGTGCTCGACAGTTCCGGCCACCAATGGCACGGGCCGACGCCGATGGCAGGTCTGCTGCAGCTGGTCCCGGCGCTGATCGGGGCGTTCGCCGGGGCTTCCGTAACTGGCCCGCGAACTGGAGACCGGCACCTTCCGGGACGCAGGACGCAGGGCTTCGGCCTTGACAGGGAGGGGTTCCGTCACGGCGATACGGCCATCGGATGACGTCGCGGCAGCCCGGATGCTGCGGGCGGCTGCATCGCGGCGGCTGCTGGAGCTGGACGCGGCCGGGCAGCTGACGGCGGGCATGTGCGGCTGGCGGCGTCCAGCGTGGGGTTGTCCGAGCGAATATCGGCCGGTTCACCCCCGCGACCCGACCCCCGCAGAAATCCACACCATCCGGCTGGCCTGGGGAGACGCCACGGCATAACTGCGAAAGTCGAGTTACTGAGTGAACAGTTGATAAGCATGAGTAATGAACTGTTCCGTGGAGGGAACGGCCACAGGCTGCCGACGATCATGAGACCGCCGACCGCCTCCCGAGGGCCGGTAACCGCCATAGGCCGCGGCGGCGTATCCGCGTTATGCTCGGTCCCCCAGGCCAGATGAGGGGCGGGGCGATGACGCAGGTAACCGAGCATCTCCACACCCGCGGCGTCCCGTTCACGCCCATCGCGCACCCGCAGGCCTACACCTCCATCGACGAGGCCAGGGCGCTCGGCATCGACGCCAGCGAGGTCCTCAAGACCGTCGCGGTGCGCGCCGCAGGCGGCTATGCCCTGATGGCCGTCCCGGCAACCTGCCGCCTCGACATGCACCTGGTCCAAGCAGCGGTGGGCGATCGCCATGTCCGGCTGGCCACCGAGGAGGAACTGCTCCGGGACTTCCCAGGCTTCGAGCTAGGCGCCCTGCCGCCGCTTGGCTCGCTGCTGGGCGCACCGCTGTTCGTCAACCAGGACGTGCTCCAGCACGAAACCGTGGTCTTCGCCGCGGGAAGCCAGAGCGAATCGGTGCAGCTCAAGACGGCGGACCTGCTCCGGCACGAGCAGGTGACTGTCCTGCCGTTGATCCAGCAGGCCGACGAGAACGACAAAGACTGGCTACGGTAGCCACGGGTCCATGCCTGCTGCGGCACGCACAATGGCAGGCAATACGCCGCCACCCTGAGATCGGATCACAGCCAGTGACGGGCGCTAGCCCGGTGATAAAGGATCCGACGCGCACACCAGCACGATGGCCACACCCGGCCCCGCCGCCCGCATTCGCTTCGCTCTGGTGCGGCGCTGAGAGCGTGACCTCGCCCGGGGAGGCGTTCACCCATCTGTTGCTGGCGTTGTTGTGTCCCTGACATGAACGCGGATCCCGAACGCTGCGCGAACGCAGCGGTCCTTAGTCTTCGCACGGCGGCCCGCTAATGGCGAGGCGGCAAGGCGACTTGACAGACAGCGAGCGAGAGTTGACAACATGAGCGGCGGGACAGTTATCAGCCCGGCGGCTGGTTCGGAGGATCGGCGAAAGCGCATCACGGCGGCCCGTCCCGGCGGGCTCTCGGCCATCGGGGGTACGCCTGTGGTCCGGCTGGCCCAACTGGCCGATGAGGGTTGCGCCGAGGTCTGGGTGAAGCTGGAAGCGGCCAACCCCACCGGCTCGTACAAGGACCGGATGGCCCTGGCGATGATCGAGGCCGCCGAGGCCGACGGCCGACTGCGGCCCGGCCAGCTGGTCGTTGAGTACACCGGCGGCAGCACCGGCTCGTCGCTGGCGTTCGTCTGCGCGGTGAAGGGCTACCCGCTGCGGATCGTGTCCTCCGATGCCTTCGCGAACGAGAAGATCCGCACGATGCGCGCGTTCGGCGCCGAGGTCGAGCTGATCCCCAGCCCTGACGGCATCACGCCCGACCTGATCCCGTCCATGATGCGCAGGGCAGCCGAGATCACCGCGCAGACAGGCGCCTTCGCCACCGACCAGTTCAACAACACCGACATGGTGGACGGCTACCGTCGCCTCGGTGAGGAACTGATCGATCAGCTCCCAGGCCCGCCACCAATCAGCGCGTTCTGCAGCTACGTCGGCACCGCAGGCTGCTTCCTTGGCGTCAGCCGGGCTCTGACCGCGGCCCTGCCGCACGTGCACCGGGTCGTGGTCGAGCCCGCCGAATCGGCGGTGCTGTCGGGCAGGTCACCGGGGACCCATCACATCGAGGGCGGCGGCGTCGGCCACCGCCCGCCCCAGCTTCACCCCGCGGACTACGACGAAGTCGTAGCCATCCCCGAAGCCCAGGCGTTCCAGACCGCTCGTCAGGCGGCCCGCACCGAGGGCATCCTCTCCGGCCCCTCGACCGGCGCCAACCTTGCCACCGCCATCGGCATCGCCCGCCGGCTCGGCCCTGGCCACCGCGTGGTCACCGTTCAGGTCGACAGCGGCCTGAAGTACCTCACCAGCCAGCTCTACTCCTGACCCACCCGGACGCCGGGCAGCGCTGGCCACGACCGAGGAGTAGATGGCGAGCGGCAGCCACGTGCCGGGGCGGAGGCTGATAGCGCTTTGGCGGCCCGCCCCGGTTGCGGGGAGACTGGCGTCATTCCCGATGAGCGGAGGTCCGGGTGACGACCGAGGTATGGGTGATGCCGGGGGCACCGCGGCGCGCTGGTGGCGAACGGGCCCGGTGGCGGGTCATGTACGGCTATGTGCGGCCGCACCGGCTGGCGCTGCTGGCAGGCGCCGTCCTCAGCCTGCTCACTGCCGCAACCGGCCTGGCCCTTCCGCTGGTCGTCCGCGCTCTGATCGGTGACCTGGGCAACCATCGAGCGGTGACCGCTGTGCTGCTGCTGATGACGGTCCTGGTGATAGCCAACGCCGCGCTGGGCGCGGTTGGCAGCTATGTGCTGCGGCGGACCGCCGAATCCGTGGTTCTGGCCGCGCGGCGCCGGCTGGTGGACCGGCTGCTCGGGCTCACGATCGGCGGCCTGGACCGCGCCGAGCCGGGTGACTTGATGTCTCGCGTCACCTCGGATACGACGCTCCTGCGCGATGTCACCACCAACTCGGTTGTCGGCGTAGTCACCGGCAGCCTCACCCTCGTCGCGACGCTGGTCCTGATGGGCCTCATGGACGTGGTGCTGCTCGGCGTCACCATGGGCGTGTTCAGCGTGACGGCGGTGGTTATCGGCGTCGTGGTGCCCAAGATCGGCCGCGCCGCGCGCCGGGCGCAGAACTCGGTGGGCGTGATGGGCGCGGCGCTGGAACGGATGCTTGGCGCATTCCGGACCGTCAAGGCGTCCGGCGCCGAGCGCCGCGAGGGCGAACGCATCCACGCCGCCGCCCGGGAGGCGTGGCGGGCCGACGTCCGCGCCGCCAAGTGGCAGGCGATCGCCGGAAACACCGCGGGCCTGTCGGTGCAGTGCGCGTTCCTGGCCATCCTCGCCGTCGGCGGCGCCCGGGTCACCTCCGGGGCGATCAGCGTGGGCACCCTCGTCGCGTTCTTGCTGTACATCTTCTACCTGATGATGCCCATCCAGTTGCTGGAAGAAGCCGCGAGCCAGTATCAGGTCGCGGCCGCCGCTGTCGCCAGAATTCAAGAGGCCGAACGGCTGCCGGTAGAACCGGCCGACCCGCACGCGAGCCCGCCTCGCCCTGACCCAGCCGCCACCGCCCGGCCCGCTAGCCCGGCCAGCACGGGCGAGGCCG
Organism: uncultured Actinomycetes bacterium; assembly: GCA_963734725.1. Classification (GTDB taxonomy): domain Bacteria; phylum Actinomycetota; class Actinomycetes; order Streptosporangiales; family Streptosporangiaceae; genus DASXKD01. Next base: position 24,101 of record CAVTIX010000009.1, on the reverse strand, counting down.
CCGACGCGGCGCCTGCCCCGCCCGCCTCTGTCGCGTTCGAGCAGGTGCGGTTCCGTTACCGGCCGGAGCTGCCCGAAGTCCACCATGGCGTCAGCTTCATCATCCCGCCGCGCGGGATGACCGCGTTCGTCGGCCCCTCGGGCGCTGGGAAGACCACGGTCTTCTCGCTTGTCGAGCGCTTCTACGAGCCGGATTCCGGCCGGGTTTTGCTTGACGGCGCCGACGTGCGTGACTGGCCGATCTCCCAGTTGCGGGCCGCCATCGGTTACGTGGAGCAGGATGCTCCGGTGCTGTCCGGCTCGCTGCGGGAGAACCTCCTGCTCGGCGCGCCGAACGCAACCGAAGCACAGGTAGCCGAGGTGCTGCGGATCACCAGGCTCACCGGCCTGGTCGCACGCCTGCCCGACGGGCTGGAGACCGCCGTCGGGCACCGAGGCACCAGGCTGTCTGGGGGCGAGCGGCAGCGGGTGGCCATCGGGCGGGCGCTGCTGCGCCGCCCGCGGCTGCTGCTGCTAGACGAGGCAACCTCCCAGCTCGACGCGCTCAACGAGGCGGCCCTGCGCGAAACCGTCGCCGAGACGGCGCTGATGACCACGGTGCTGGTCGTCGCGCACCGGCTATCCACGGTGACCATGGCCGACCGCATCATCGTCATGGACGCGGGCCAGGTCAAGTCCGTCGGCAGGCACGCCGAACTCGTGGCCAGCGACCCGCTCTACGCGGAGCTGGCCGCCACCCAGTTCCTCGCCAACGTGAACACCTGAGCTGAAGCGAATCTCCAGCGGCGCATCCAACTGCACGCACACACGGAACGATCCATGGCGGCTGGGGGCAAGTATTACTACCCGGGCGGTGATCGGCGGCGCCCTGGTCCAGCTCAGCTGGCGCTGGGTGTTCTGGATCAATATTCCGGTCGGCCTGCTCGCTGGAAGCGTCCGGAAGGCCTGGGCTGCGCGGCCCACGGCCACCGCGGCCTGCTGGGCGGGGTGCGCTGGAGTTCAGCGCGACGGCAGGGCGGGCCCGCCGGCGGTGGTCACTTCTGAATGGTGAGGCTGAATTGGTGGGTGGCGTGGCGGCCGGCGCCGTCGGTCACTTTCATGGTGAAGACCAACGCGCCCGCCGCGGTCGGCGTGCCGGCCAGCTGGTTGTTGTTGTCGGCAGGCGCGGCGGTGGACACCAGGTCAAGCCCGGGCGGCAGGGTCCCGGCAGCCACCGACCATGTGTAGGGCGCCATCCCGCCGGACAGGAAGAAGTTCTGCGCGTACGCGACCCCGACCGTCCCAGGCGCCAGCGTCGATCCGCCGGCGGGCAGCACGATAGTCAGCGGCAGCGGCGGGTGGATCGTGATGCGGTAGGCCTGCCGGAGCCGGCCGCCCTGCTGGTTGAACGCCGGCCACGGTGAAGGTGAAAGTGCCCTGGGCGGTCGGCGTCCCGCCGACGATGGTCCCCGAGGCGCCGAAGCTGGCGGGCATGACCAGCCCCGGCGGCAGCCGGCCAGCGACGATCTTGAAGGTGCCGCCGGAGTTGGCGCTGGTGATGATGAATCCCTCATACGGCTGCCCGACGTGGCCGGCGGGCAGCACGCAGACGCCTTCGACCAGGTTGCCGCCGTTGGCGCCGGGGGAGCACACCAGCGTGTCCGCGCTGGCCAGAGCCGGGCTAGCCGTGGCGACCCCCAACGGCACTGAGCCTGCCGCCGCGAGGAGCGCGAGTGTCCGCCTCATCGCACGCCACCCTCTCTCGCCCGCCGGCCAGGGCACGCCTTCAGGTGCTGGCGGGATGCGGGAGAGCACCGGGCAACCGCCAGCACGCAGATACTCCTCTAGGAGGCACGGCCCGCTGGCGGGATCGGTTCAACGGATAACCCACCCGGGGCATCCGTGAAGTGACCGATCAAGTTCCCGCGGCGAGGTTGCCGGCCGTGTGGCGCCGCGGCGGCGTTTACCCGCGGATGGCGGGCAGTCGTGACTCACACCGGCGGGCAGCTTACGGCCGGCGCGCGGGGAGGCGCAGCCGGTGCCCGCGCCTTCCCCGCGCTGCCGCCGCGGCGGCCTGGTGCCGCTACCGCACGGTGACTTGGCCGTGCAGGCCGCCGACCGAGCTGTCGCCGACGTAGACGTCCACCGTGCCGGGCTCGACACCGAACTGACCCTGGTTGTTGTAGAAACCGATATCGCTGGGCCCCAGGGTGAACGTCACCGTCTTGCTCTGACCCGGCGCAAGCGGCACCCGCTGGAATCCCTCGAGCCGGCGGACCGGCTGCAGGATGCTCGTGCCGTCTTGGTGAATGTAGAGCTGCGCGACGTCGTCTCCTGCCGCTGTCCCGGTGTTGGTGAGGTCGGCTGTGACGGTGAGGCTGCCGGATCGGGAGATGCTGGGCGCCGACAGGTGCAGGTTGGACAGCGTAAAGGTGGTGTAGGACAGCCCGTACCCGAACGGGTACTGCGGCGAGTTCGGCACATCCAGGTACTTCGATGTGTACTTGTTATTGGGGTCGTAGGGGCGGCCGGTGGGCAGCTCGTTGTAGCTGATCGGGATCTGCCCGACGTCGCGCGGGAAAGTCATCGGCAGCTTCCCGCCCGGGTCCACCTTGCCGAACAGCACGTCGGCGACCGCGTTGCCGCCCTCGGTTCCGGGGAACCAGGCCTCCAGCAACCCCGGTGCGTTGTCCGCAACCCAGCCGAGCGTCAGCGGGCGGCCGTTCATCAGTACTACCACGTATGGCTTGCCGGTCGCGGCGATCGCCTGCACGAGCGCCTGCTGCTGCCCGGGCAGGCTGATGTCACTGCGCGACGATGCCTCACCGGAGTAGGCGGCCGGCTCGCCGACAACCACCACAGTCACGGACGACGCCTGAGCGGCGCTCACCGCTGCCCCGAACCCAGATGTCGATGTGCAGGAGGTGTCACAGCCCGGCGCGTAGTTCACGGTCGCACCGGGCACCGCCGCCTTGATGCCCTGGCGTACCGACACGACCGACGTCAGGTCCTGCGCCGAGTACCCGATCGGCACATCCGGGCCGAGCTGGTCAGACGGGTCGTCGGCTAGCGGCCCGACCACCGCGATCGACGGCACGCTGGTGCTCAGCGGGAGCGCGTTGTTCTGGTTGTTCAGCAGCACCATGGAACGGCCGGCCATGACCCGCGCCGCCGCCAGGTTCGCGGGCGTCAGTTCCGCCGACTGGACCCGGGTTGGGTCGGTGAACGGGTGGTCGAACAATCCCGCGAGGAACTTGAGGGCCAGCACGTGCCGCACATCGTTGTTGATGGTCGTCAAGCTGACCTGGCCGGCCTTCACGAGGTCCGGCCCGTAGTTCGTGTAAGTCGAGTACTGGCTGGGCACCTGCACGCCCATCTCGATGTCCACCCCGGCGGTCAACGCGAGCCGCGCGGCCTCCTCGCCGCTTGTCGCATACCCGAAAGCTTCGAGCTCTTGGATCGCCTGGTAGTCGCTGAGGACGGTGCCGCTGAATCCCCACTCGTTGCGCAAGATGGTGGTGAGCAAGTGGGGGTTCGCGCTGGCCGGTACGCCGTCGAGCGAGTTGAACGCGCTCATCACTGTCGCGGCGCCCGCGTTGACCGCTGCCTTGTAGGGCGGCAGGTAGTCATTGCGAAGCTGCTGCTCGGACATGTTGACCGTGTTGTACTCACGGCCGGCGACGGGTGCGCCGTAGGCGGCGAAGTGCTTCACCGTCGCGGCCATCTTGTCTGGGGCGCTGAAGTCGCTGCCCTGGTAGCCGCGCACCTTCGCCGCCGCCATCGCCGACCCAAGGAACGGGTCCTCCCCCGAGCCTTCCACCACACGTCCCCAGCGCGGGTCTCTGGCGATGTCTACCATGGGGTTGAAGGTCCACTTGATCCCGTCCGCGGTGGCCTCGCTGGCCGAGATCGACGCGTCGTTCTGCACGGCGGCCGGGTCCCAGCTGCTGGCCTCCCCTAGCGGCACTGGGAAGATCGTCTTGTACCCGTGGATCACGTCCAGGCCGAAGATCACCGGGATGTGCAGGCGCGACTGCAGGGCGGCATGCTGGACCTGGTTGATGTAGTTCACGCCCACCAGGTCCAGGACTGAGCCAACCTGGCCGCTGCGCACTTCGTCGAGGAGTGTCTGCCCCGGCGTGCCGTTCGGGCCGGTGGGACCGGACATCTCTAGCTGTCCGAACTTCTCTGCCAGCGTCATCTTTCCGATCAGCGAGTCGACCTTGCCGGCGATCGACGCCAGCCGTTGCCTTGTCGCAGCCGACAACGTGCTACCGGGCTGCTGCCGGGCGCTGGCCAGTGCCGCCGGGCGGCCGGTGGCGGTTAAGCTCGCGCCCGACCCCGCAGTGGCCGCCGGGACCACCATGAGCGCGATAGCCGTGGCGAGTGCTGCCGTTCCGACCGAAACATGTGCGACGCCGGGACGCCTCAAGAGACTGCGCATTTGCCCGTCCTCCTAACAGAGAAATGAACGAAACACTCGTGAATTGCGTTGAAAAGCGCCGCTTCGGCTGGCGGCGCTCAAATCCGGGGCCATAACCTGGTAGTTCCGGATTAACGGCCCGCCGACTGCCGCTCCCGGAAACGACACGGCACGCGGCCTGGTGCGGCGGCGTTCCGCACGGTGCCACTATCACCGGCAGGATGGGAACTCGCCCCCAGCACCGGGGATACATCGGCCGGGCTATGGGCGGCCTGATCATCGCGTCAGGGGCAGTTGCCGACGTAGCGGCAGGCGACTATCGATGGCTGTTCGACGGGATGACCGGCGGTGATGGACCAAGCAAGGCGAATGTATTGCGCGTGGGACCAGGCCAGGGGGGTGGCGGAGAACGTGCCAGTCCCTGGGGCAAAATCTGCCTCGCCGGAGGGCGGGAAGGCGTCCCAGACCTGCTCGGGCAGCAGGTAGCCGTCATTGCGGACGGCGGCCATCGCGGCCAGGCTGGGTTGCGCGGACAGCCCGGCGGCCAGGTCGTACTCGCCGCGTTCACCGGCGAAGATGGGCCAGATCCGGCCGATGGTGGCCTGGCTGCCCCATCCGCTGTTCAGCGGGGATGTTAGGGGGGCTGGGGGGAAGCCGACGTTCCACGGGCCGCCGTCGAGCTGCTCGCCGTACCCGTCCCGGTTGTAGCGGTGCCAGAACTCGCCGTTGGGTGTCTGCACGCCGAGTTGCGCGTTGACCACCTTGATCGTGTTGACGATGGCCGGGTCGGTGGCGGGCTTGACGCCGAGCCGGACGAGTTCCAGGAAGCTGGGGTCGACGACCTCGCGCTGGTCGACGCCGTTCGGCCCGCTGTCACCGATGTTGTAGGTGGTGCCCGCGTTGGGGTTGCCGTCTTTGGTCAGCCGCAGGTAGTAGGGCCTGGGCGACAGCGGGCCGTTGGTGGTCACGGTCCAGGATGCGACCGACTTCTGCCAGGCGTCGGCGGTGTGCAGGTACTTTTCGGCGGACGCGTTGTCGGAGTTCGCCTTGGCGATGTCGGCGGCGCAGACCAGCCCGGCGATCTCCGCGGCGATCGTTGCGGGTGAGTAGCCGCCCTGGTTTTCCCAGCGGTCCTGCTGGGTGACCGGGCCGTTGGCGACGATGTAGTCGGCGGCGGGCTTGATGTGCGCGGTGTAGGTGGCGGTGTCGGTGCGGTGCAGCATCCAGGCCAGGATGACCGGGTCGGCGACCTCATCCATCTGCGTGTTCGTCCAGTGGGGGGTGCCGTCGACGGTGGAGTTCTGCGGGAATGAGCCGTCGGGTTTCTGCTGCCGGTCGAACAGGAAACTCAGTGCCCGGTTGGCCGCGGCGGTGTCACCGGCAGCCAGTAGCGCGGTGGCCATCTCATACAGGTCACGGCTCCAGACCAGGTGGTAAGCCCCCGAGGGGTTTTCCAGGCCGGCGCCCCACGCCCAGGGCATGGTCGGCGAGGCGATGAAGGCCCCGCGGTAGGTCTTGTCTTCCGAGGCGGCCAAGACCATCACCGAGACGTCATATAGCTGCTGCTCCGCGGTGGTGGTCAGGCTGAGCGGCGCAGGCTTAAGAGAGGACAGGTAGGAGTGCCAGCCGCCAGCGTAGGCGGAGGAGACCGTTTGGAAGCCCGCCGCCAGTGGTCCCTGCGCGGCGGTGAGCGCGTCCGCGGTGGTGCCGCCGAACCCGACGGCGAGCGTGGCGTGCTGCTGGCCGACCCCGTCAACCTTCAGCCGGGCAGTCTGAACGACGTTGCCATCGGGCGCGGAGGCGTACTGCTTGAGCCGGTAACCGGACCGCAGCTGAGTCCACCCGTCGCTGGCGCCGAGGTAGCCACATGAGGTCTGGGCAAAGCCGGGCACGGCGACCACCGCGCTGGCAGTGTGGCCGTCACTGGCCAAAAGCTGACCAGACCCGCAGGTCCCGCTGTCATCCATGCCGTTGTTGGTCAGCGAGGGGTCAACGTAGGCGTACACCTGGTACGGCTTGCCCGTCAGCGACTGGAAGGTCACGTTGACCAGCACCGTTGACCGCGCGGGGTCGGTGACATAGGTCTTGATCAGCCGGTAACGGCCGCTCTTGGCGGTGTCGGTCTGGGTGTAGGTGAGGCTGTGCGGGTCAGGCATCGTGACCGTCGAGGTGGTGGCGTCGCGTTCGAGGTCAGCGAACGTGGAGCCGTCGGTGACGATGAACTGCATATCCCGCAGGCTCGGCGTGCCAAGGTCGGGATAGTAGACCTCAGTAAGCTCACCGTGTTCCAGGGTGTACCAGACCTTGCTGGTAGTGCCGGTCGCGGTCCCGAACCCGTGCTTGTCCGCAGGCGCCCACGTGGCCGCTCCCCCCGGAGCGCCCGGCGCAACCGGCGACGAAGCCGCGTACCCGGTACCCGGGCTCGCCAGCAACACAAGTGACACCGCCGCTGACAGGCCACCCGCCACGGACCAACGCATTACAAGCGCCCCTTCCCGGACGAAGGCAGTACCAGACCGCAAACGCCTACTCTCCCGGGCCGGGAACTTAAAACACCCGTTAGCTGACAGCCATCAACTCGCCAGCAAACGGCAAACATCGGGCACGCCAGCCGCCGGCCGTCATCTCCGGCCCCGGAAGGCCCCGGCTCGGTCTCCGGGGCGCCGAACCTCCCCGCCGGGTTCACCGGCACGTTCACCAGCCGCTACGTCGACACCGGCGAGGTGCGCCTGCACGCGGTCACCGGCGGCGACGGCCCCCCGCTGCTGCTGGTGCACGGCTGGCCGCAGACCTGGTACGCCTGGCGGATGCTGATGCCGGCGCTGGCCCGGGACTTCTTTGTCATCGCGGTCGACCAGCGCGGCATCGGGCTGTCCGGCAAACCCACCGGCGGGTACGACACCGCCACCCTGGCCAGCGACCTGGCCGCGCTGATGGACGCGCTGGGGCACCGGCGGTTCGCCCTGTACGGGACCGACGTCGGCATGCCGGTCGCCTACGCGCTGGCCGCCGATCACCGCGACCGGGTTGACCGCCTGGCCGTCTCTGAGGCCCGCTTCCGGGGATATCCCCCTCACCGCCGCTGTTTTTGCCCCCGCCGCTCAACGCCCGGCTGTGGCACCTGGCCTGAACTGACGCCCGCACATGGCCGGTTCATCCGGGCATCTGGGCACGCCTGGTAATTGCTAGGGAGAATACGTTACCCGCCGGTCGGTCCTTGCCGTTCTTTGGTGGGCATGTTACTGAAGGATTACGTGACAGCAGATGCCTGCGGCGTGCATGGTCAGATCCGGCCGCCGGGAGAAGATACGCGAGCGTTTCAGCGACTGGGGAGGACCATGGACGAGGGCAGCGAGCTTCGTGAGGGCTACGCCGAGGTCGGCGGCCAGCGGTTGCATTACATGGAGGCCGGTGAGGGGCCGCTGGTGGTGTTGTTGCATGGTTTCCCGGAGTTCTGGTACGGCTGGCGGCGGCAGATCGCACCGCTGGCGGCGGCGGGATTCCGCGTGGTGGCGCCGGACATGCGCGGCTATAACCTGTCCTCCAAGCCGGACGGCGTCCACGCTTATGACACCGGGCAGCTGACCGCCGACATCGCCGGCCTGGTCCGCGAACGCGGCGAACAGTCCGCGCTGCTGGCCGGGCACGACTGGGGCGGATCGGTGGCCTGGGCCACCGCGATGGCCCACCCCGAGGTGGTGGACCGGCTGGCCATCTTGAACGCGGCCCACCCGCGCAAGCTCGCCCAGGGGCTGCACCACCCCGGCCAGCTCCGCAAGTCGTGGTACTTCTTCTTCTTCGACCTCCCCGACCTGCCCGAGACCGTCGTGCACGCCAACCACTGGCACTTCTTCCGGCACTTCCTGCGCGACGCCCGCCCGGCCGCCACGCCGGAGGAGACCGAGCGCTACATCCAGGCGTGGTCGCAGCCGGGCGCGGCCACCGGGATGATCAACTACTACCGGTCCTCGGTGCGGACCCCGCCCAAACAGGCCGAAGCGGCGCTCCGCCCGATCACCGCGCCCACCCTGGTCATCTGGGGACAGCGCGACCGCTACCTCGGCCAGGAACTCGCCGAGCCCGACCACGACGACGTGCCCGGCCTCGACCGCGTCGAGCGCCTGCCCGACGCCTCGCACTGGGTGCACCACGACGAGGCCGAGCGCGTCACCCAACTGCTCACCGACTTCTTCGCCCCGGCCAAGGCAGCCATGCACTGAATGCCGGCCTACACATGACCGGCCGCCGCTTGGGGTGGTGAGGCAGGTGGCTGAAGTCGCGGGGATGTCGCCGCGGCAGCGGTGGACGCTGGTGCTGGTGTGCACGGCAGTGTTCATGTTGCTGCTGGACATCACCGTGGTGAGCGTGGCGCTGCCATCGATTCAGCGGGATCTGCGGGCGAGCCTGCCGGACCTTCAGTGGGTAAGCGCCGCCTACGCCCTGGTGCTGGCCGTGCTGCTGCTGCCGGCGGCCACCTTGGGTGACCGGCTGGGCCGGCGCCGGCTGTTCCTGGCTGGCCTGGTCATCTTCACCGCCGGGTCGCTGGCGTGCGCGCTGGCCCCGACCGCGCTGGCGCTGCAGTTGTTCCGCGCGCTGCAGGGGGTTGGCGGCGCGGTGCTGTTCGCCACCGGCACGCCGCTGCTGCGCGCGGAGTTCTCCGGCGCCGCCCTGGCCCGGGCGCTGGGCGTCTTCGGCGCCACGCTCGGCGGCGCCACCGCGATCGGGCCGCTGGCCGGCGGGGTGCTGACCGACACCCTCGGGTGGCGGTCCATCTTCTTCATCAACCTGCCCATCGGCGCGGCGGCGTTCGCGGGCGGGGTAGCCCGGCTCCGCGAATCCCGCGACCCGGCCGGCGGGCGGGCCGACTGGCCGGGCACCGCGCTGATCACCGTGGCGCTGACCGCGCTGATGTTCGCGCTGATCCGCGGCAACGCCCTCGGCTGGGCGCAGCCCGGCGATCGTGGCCCTGCTCGCGACCGCAGCGGTGGCCTTGGCCGCCTTCGTGATCTACGAGCTGCGCATCGCCGCCGCGCCCATGGCCGACCTGCGCCTGTTCGCCCGGCGCAGCTTCGCCGCGACCGGGTTCGTGGCGTTCGCGATCTCGGCGACGGTCATCGGGATGATCATCTACCTGTCGCTGTATGTGCAAAACACCCTCGGCTACTCCCCGGTCGGCGCCGGGCTGCGGTTCCTGCCGCTGACGCTGGCCTCCTTCACGGTCGCCCTCCTGACCGGCCGGCTGATCGGCAAAGTGGCGATGCGGGTGCTGCTGGGCGTGGCCATGGCCGCGGCCGCGGCCGGGCTGGCCTCGATGGCCCACCTGACCGCCACCTCCACCTGGCTGGTGCTGCTGCCCGGCTTCATCCTGGCCGGGATCGGCCTGGGCATCACCTCCACCGGCCTGGCCTCGGCGGCGCTGTCGGCGGTGGAGCCGGCCCACGCCGGGATGGCCGCCGGCCTGGTGAACACGCTGCGCCAGGTCGGCACCGCCACCGGCGTGGCCGTGCTCGGCGCCCTCTACGCCTCCCGGGTCACCACCGCCACCCTGCACGCCCTGGCCGGCCTGCCCGCCCCGCCCGGCGCCGCCCACCGGCTAGCCGCCGCGGTCGCCTCCGGCGCCGGCACCCGGGTCGCCGCCGTGGTCCCGCCCGCCGCCCGCGCCGCGGTCACCCACGCCGCCCGCGCCGGCACCGCCAGCGGCCTCAACGACGTCCTGCTCGCCGCCGCCGCGTTCGCCGCGCTCGGCGCGGTAGCTGGCTTCGCCTACGGACCCGACCCAGCCAGCCAGCCGCCGCACAGCCCCGCCCCCGGCGACAACCACCAACCAGCCGACCGGCCAGCCCCCGCCCAGCACCAAGCCCAGCGACCCCCCGGGCCCGAAACAACGCCACCATAACCTAGGCCACGACGGCTGGCAGATCTCCGCGCACGTAGCCGCATAGGGCGCGCGCCAACTCCGGCGGGTTGTGGCAGGCCGCGGCAAGACAGCTGCGGTCATCCCTGAAGGAGCGGGGCCGGTCAAGGGGCTGATGTGCCCTTTTTCTCCCGGTTCCCGGCTGGTTTCCGCGCATGCTGGTGACCGGGCCAGGGTCAAGGTGGAGCGCCCTGCTGGACGAACGACCTTGAGGCTGGCCCGGTCACCGGCGACACTGGGCAAGCCGGGAATGGGTGTGTGGTTGTGGCGCGCCCCATCGGCAGCCTGGGTCCGGGCAGGCTCGGGCTGCGGTCATCCCTTCGGGGTTCCCGCGCTGGTATGCGCGGGTGCATGGGGCGTTGCGCGGCCGGGCAGCGGGATCAATCTGACGCGCGGCTTCGCCGCCCGAAGGCGGGAGCCAGACCGCAGGGCGATCGCGCGCTGCCCGTGTCCGGGCCTGCTCACGCGGCATCCTTGAGGGCGGTGCGGGCAGCCAGGGATCTGGCCCGCCCGTCGCGCATCGCGTAGAAGACGCAGGTGAGCAGGTAGCGGGCCGCGGCGGTCTTGGCGATGTTCCGGGCCTGACTGCCGCGGCGGGCGGTGATGCGGTCCTTGACCTCGCGGACCGGGCTGCCGGCCGGCTGGTGCTGGATCGCCTCCACCACCGCCCAGCGCAGCAGCGTGGAGCCCTGCTTGGTGATGTGCCCGCGGGTGACCTTGGCATCGGACTCGCGGTGGCGGGGGGTCAGGCCCGCCCAGCAGGCCAGCCGGGCGGGGCGGGAGAACCGGGTGATGTCGCCGATCTCGGCCACGATCACCGCCGCCAGCACCGGCCCGATGCCGGGCAGCGCCTGGACGGCGCGGTAGCCATCATGATGAGCGAGCAGGTCCGCGATGACCGCATCCAGCACCGCGATCTCGGCGGCCAGCTCGCCAATCAGCGTGCGCAGCGAAGCCACCTTGCCCGCATACGGCTGCGGCAGGGCAAGGCCGTCGAGCCAGGTGTTTCCCCACACCCCGAACAGGTCCGAGCAGGTGACCGGGATGCCCAGCTTGGCCAGCACCGCGTGCACCTGCTCCTTGCAGCTGCTGCGGACCCGCACCAGCTTGACCCGGTACCTCGTCAGCTCCCGCAATTCCCGGATCTCCACCGGGGCGATCCACGCCTGCGGCAGCCGCCCCATCCGCAGCAGATCCGCCAGGTCAGCGGCGTCCTTCTCGTCGTTCTTCACCCGCCGGTAGGCGAACGCCTTCACCCCCAACGGGTGCGCCAGGTGCACCCTCGCCCCCGCCTCGGCCAGCGCGTCCGCCGCCCAGTACCACCCGTAGGTGGCCTCCAGCACCACCTGCGGGCACCTCCCGGCCTTGGCGATCTGCTTCCGCAGCTCCACCGGGCTGTTAGTGATCCGCGTGGTCTCCAGCTTCCTGCCATCAGCGGTCATCCGCACCAGCACACTGCGCCGCCGGTGCAGGTCCATCCCCACAATCTGCGGGCCGTCATACGCTTCCACCTGGGGCCTCCCATCGTCGTAGTCGGCGTAGACAACCCGAGCATGAACCCTCGGGGCACCTACGGGGAGCGGAGGCCCCGCTCCTTCATCGCATCAGATGCGCCAGGCACCGAGTCGGCGATCTGGCCGCGTGCCGGGGCGAAGGATCAGGCACGCTCGGTGACTGGGCTCGGGGCAGCGTTGAGTGCGCAAGCGTGCGCGCCGTCCGGCACCGACGGCGCCGGCGCGGGCGTTGCTGGCGCCAGGGGCAGCCTCCGGTGAATTTCACGCGGCGCCATGGGGCGTGGCGCAGCCCTTGTCGGCGTATTCGGCCAACCGGTTTAGTGGGTGTGGAACCGCCAGTCTCGTGGCACTCGGCCCGCGGGCCCCGGCACGGGCTGGTCGGCCGGATGCTGTGTGGGCGGGGCGAGTCGCGGGCCAGTGAGGGCTTCCTCGGTCTGGTAGTTCCAGAACCAGTCCTCACCAGGCTCGAAGCTCTGGATGATCGGGTGGCCGGTGACCTTCCAGTGCGCGGTGGCGTGCTGCGCTGGCGAGGTGTCGCAGCAACCGACGTGCCCGCACCGGGCGCAGCGGCGCAGGTGCACCCACCACCCGCCGACGGCGTCGCACTCGACGCAGCCGGTCCCGCTGGGCGGCACCGTAGGATCTATGCCCTGTATCTCAGTCATTTATGTGCTCCGTATTTACGGGGGCGACCGGCAGCCGGACCCGGAATCGGGTGTCGCCGGGGACCGACTCGACTGCGATGTCCCCGTGGTGCTTGTTCACCACGATGCGCCAGGTGATGTCGAGTCCCAGCCCGGTGCCCTGGCCGACCGGTTTGGTGGTGAAGAAGGGCTCGAAGATCCGCTCCCGGATCTCTGGCGGCACCCCCGGGCCGGTGTCGCCGATCTCTACGACCACCTGGTCCCGGTCCAGGCCGGTGCGGACGGTCAGCACCCCTGCCTCGCCCATTGCTGAGACCGCGTTGTCGATCAGGTTGGTCCACACCTGGTTCAGCTCGGCTGGATACGCGGGGATCGCGGGCAGCGACCGGTCGTAGTCCTTCACCACGCGGATGCCCGTGGGGATCTTCCCGGCCAGCATCGCCAGCGTGCTGTCCAGCAGCTCGTGCACGTCTACGACCTGGTGCGGGGCCCGGTCGAGCTGGGAGTACTGCTTGGCCGCGCCGACGAGAGTGGAGATACGCGTGGCCGAGTCCTCGATCTCGTTCACCAATAGCTCGGTCTCGGCGGTGTAGTACAGCCAGCGCAGCGCCTCCTCGAGCGCCGGTGCCTCCACCTCGGCCGCGACGTGCTCCAGCCAGGCGACGTCCAGCCCTGCGGCGACGAAGGTCGGCGCGAGCTGCCAGCCGTCGGCCAGACCGTGGGCATCCAGCCATTCGGTGATGGCCTCCTCCCGGTCCGACGCCTCCAGCGGCGACAGCGGCTGCGCCTTCGGCACCCGCTCGGCGGCCTCCTCCTGAAGCTTGATCAGCGTCTCCACGGTGGCCGGCTGGTACGGCCCTGCCGCGATCGTGCCCAGCTTGCGCCGCATGCCGGCGACCCGCTCGCGCAGCGCCGCGGCTGCCCGGACCCCGGCCGCGGCCGGATTGTTCAGCTCGTGGGTCAGGCCGGCCGACAGCGTGCCGAGCGCGAGCAGCCGCTCGCGCTCCCTGGCCGGCTCCAGCAGGCTCTGACGGCCGAAGAACATCCCCTCCAGCAGGTGCACCGCCATCGGGAACCACTCGTGCATCAACTCGGCGAATATGTCGGCGTCCAGCACGAAGAACCGCGACGGCCCGGTCACCCGCATCGAGCTGTTGTAGCGCTGCGGAACCCGGTCGCCCAGGTATGCCGTCCAGGCGCCGGCGTACACGCCGGGCTGCGATGTCCTGCCCACCTCGATATCGTCGGCGCCCACCCGCCGCGACAGCACCACGGTGCCCTCGAGCAGGACGTACAGACTGCTCGCCGGGTCGCCCTCGGCGTACACCGGCCCGGCCGGGAAGCCCTCGACCCGGCCCCGCTGGCACAGCCAGTCCAGCTGGTCATCGGTCAGCTTCTCGAACAGGAACAGCGCGCGGAGCTCGTCCGGGCTACACAACTTCGTGGTCACAGTTTCTCCAGGTAGCGGTGCACCAGCATGACCGCCATGGCCCCTTCGCCGACCGCGGAGGCCACCCTCTTGGCCGACTCAGCCCGCGCGTCACCAGCCACGAACACGCCGGGCACGCTGGTCTCCAGGTGGTAGGGCGGCCGGTCCAGGTTCCAGCCGCGCGGCCGCTCCCCGCCGACCGACAGATCCGGCCCGGCGACCACGAAGCCCTTGGCGTCCCGCACCACGACGCCCTCCAGCCAGTCGGTGAGCGGCGCCGCGCCGATGAACAGGTACAGCCACTGCGCGTTGACAGTCTCGGTTGACCTGCGCGCGGTGTCCCGCAGCGTCAGCTTCTCCAGGTGGTCACTCCCGGATGCTCCGACGACCTCGGTGCAGGTCCGCACCGAGATAGCGGGATTGTCATTGATCCGGCTGATCAGGTAGTAGGACATCGACTGTTCCAGCGACGGCGCGCGGACCAGCAAGGTCACCGACTTGGCGTACCGCGACAGGAACAGGGCCGCCTGCCCGGCCGAATTGGCTCCGCCGACGATGTAGACATCCTGACCCTGGCAGGCTGTCGCCTCGGTCAGCGCTGAACCGTAGTAGACGCCGCGCCCGGTCAGCTCGTCCAGCCCCGGCGCGTACAGCCGCCGATAGGACACGCCGGTCGCCAGAATGACGGCCTGCGCGTCGATCACGCTCCCATCGGCGAAACGAACGGTTCGGGCCGAACCGTTCACCTCCAGGCCGGTCACCTCGCGCGTGGTCAGCACCTCGGCGCCGAACTTCGTGGCCTGCCGCCGGGCACGGTCGGTAAGCTGCGCCCCCGATACCCCGTCCGGGAAACCCAGATAGTTCTCGATCCGAGAGCTCTGCCCGGCCTGGCCTCCGGTGGCGAGTTGCTCCACCAGCACGGTGCGCAGCCCCTCGGAGGCGCCGTACACCGCCGCGCCCAGCCCGGCCGGCCCGCCCCAACGACGATCACGTCGTAGAAGTCCTTCGACGGCGTGGTGGCCAGCCCGACGCGCGCAGCCAGCTCGGCGTCGGTCGGCTCGATCAGCGGGTCGCCGTCCGGGGTGATCACCACCGGCAGCGCGCGCTCATCCGCCCCCGCGGCGGCCAGCAGCCGCTGCCCCTCCGGCTCGTCGGCCGCGTACCAGCGGTACGGCACCTGATTGCGGGCAAGAAACTCGCGGACCTCCGAGGACCGCGCCGACCAGCGGTGCCCGACCAGCTTGATCTCCGGCACCGGCCGGTGATCCGACTCGCCCCACGCCTCCAGCAGCGCGTCCACCACCGGATAGAGCTTCTCCTCCGGTGGATCCCACGGCTTGAGCAGATAGTGATCAAGATCGACGACGTTGATCGCGTCGATCGCAGCGCCGGTATCGGCGTAAGCGGTCAGCAGCACCCGCCGCGCGCCCGGGTAGATGTCCATCGCCTGCTCGAGGAACTCGATCCCGTTCAGCTCCGGCATCCGGTAGTCGGCCAAGATCACCGCGACCAGGTCACCGCGCAGCTTCATCTGGCGCAGCGCGTCCAGCGCCCCAGGCGCCGACTCGGCCCGCACAATACGGTGCTGCTCCCCGTACCGCCGCCGCAGGTCCCTCGCCACCGCCCGGGACACCCCCGGATCGTCATCCACCGTGAGGATCGCCGTGCGGGCCCCCTCGGCCTGGTCAGTCATGGCGCTCATGCTGAATTATCAATCCTATTGATGAGCAGTCTATTCCTCAGCGACTCAGTGAATGGGTTGCCCCCACAGCTTGGTATGGTCGGCCATCACTTTCTTTTCCAACACCACAGCCGGTTCGCCGCCGACGTCGGCGACCGCCGACGGTAAGACCCTGGTCACGACCCCGACCATCCACGGGCACCAGCCAGCGACGCCGATCGACGTCGACGTCACCGGCGCGCAGGTCCTGGACCTCATCGTCGGCGATGCAGGCGATGGCAACGGCAACGACCACGGCGACTGGGCAGTGCCGACCCTGACCTGCACGTGACGGACCGGCAGACCCAGCGCGCCAGGCTCGCGGCGCGGTCACTGTCCACGGGTTGGCCAGTTGCGAGGTAGATGTTCTGCGGGCCGTTGAAGTCATTGGACCACCCGGCCACGTCAGGTAGAGAGCAGCGGGTCGGTCGGTGGCGCCCCGAGTCACTTCCCCAAAGGACTCAATCGGCTCGCCGATACCCGAGGCGGCGCGGCGTCCGACTCCTGAAGGATGACAGATCGCGACTCCAGAACATCTCGTGATGCGCACCGAAAGATGGGAGCGGCGGGAGGATATTCGGCTCGGCGCCCTAGCCGGGGCTGGTCCTACGCTAAAGGCATGACGCTCGCATCCGGTATCCCCACTGACGACCTCGATCCCGGCATCCGCCCCCAGGACGACCTGTTCCGGCACGTCAACGGCCGGTGGCTGGCGCGGACCGAGATTCCCGCGGACCGGGCTCGCGACGGCTCGTTCCGGATTCTCGCCGAAGAGGCTGAGAATGCGGTGCGCGAGATCGTGGAAGAGGCCGCGTCGGCGCCAGAAGGCAGCGAGGAGCGGAAGTTCGGCGACCTGTATGCCAGTTTCATGGACGCCGAACGAGCCGAGCAGCTCGGCTCGGGGCCCATCAGTGAGACGCTCGCGGCGGCTCGAGCCGTCAGTTCCATTCCGGAGCTGCTGGAGACGCTCGGGCGGCTGGAGGGACTGGGAATCGGGGGTCTTTACCGGCGGTTTGTCCGCACCGACCCGGGCAACCCGAAGCGTTACGTGGTGTTTTTCGACCAGGCTGCTATTTCGCTGCCGGACGAGAGCTACTACCGCGAGGAGCGGTTCGCTCGCGTCCGCGACGCGTTCGCCGGTCATGTGCAGCGCATGTTCGAGCTGGCCGGGTTGCCGGACGCCGGCCGGTCCGCCAGGCGAGTGTTCGAGCTGGAGACGGCGGTGGCTGGGCACCACTGGGACAAGGTCGCGAGCCGCGACAGCGAGAAGACTTACAACCTTTTCACTTGGACCGACGCCTTGTCTGAGGGGCCGGACTTGCGCGGGTGGCTGGCGGCCCTGGCCCCGCCCGCGGGCGCGTTCGACGAGATCGTGCTGCGCCAGCCGAGCTTCAGCGCCGGGCTTGCCTCGCTGCTCACCGACGAACACGTTCCGGCTTGGCGGGACTGGCTGTGCTGGCAGGTTATCCACGGCGCCGCCGGGTGCCTATCCGGCGCGTTCGTCCAGGAGGATTTCGACTTCTACGGCCGCACCGTGAGCGGCACCCCCCAGCTGCCTGAGCGCTGGAAGCGGGGTGTCTCGCTGGTCGAGGGAGCGATGGGGGAAGCTGTCGGGCGAGCCTATGTCGGCCGGCGCTTCCCGCCCGGGGCGAAGGAGCGGATGGATGTCTTGGTGGCCAACCTCCTCGAGGCGTACCGGCAGAGCATCCAGGAGCTCGAATGGATGGGGACAGACACCCGCCGGCGAGCCCTGGGCAAGCTCGCGAAGTTCACGCCGAAGATCGGCTACCCGGTCAGATGGCGCGACTACTCCAGCCTGAGCATCGACCCGACGGATCTGATGGCCAATGTGCGCGCCGCTCATGCTTTCGAATTCCGCCGCCAGCTGAGCAAGATCGGTCAGCCGATCGACCGCGATGAATGGTTCATGACCCCCCAGACCGTCAACGCCTACTACAGCGCGGGCATGAACGAGATTGTGTTCCCTGCAGCGATCTTGCAGGATCCGTTCTTCGATCCCCACCGCGACGACGCGGCCAACTATGGAGCGATCGGCGCGGTCATCGGTCATGAGATCGGCCACGGCTTCGACGACCAAGGGTCCAAGTACGACGGTGACGGCAGGCTCACCGACTGGTGGAGCGCAGAGGACCGGCAAGCGTTCGAAACCCGGACCCGGTCGCTGATCGAGCAGTACAGCGCCCTGGCGCCGAAGCAGACTCCTGACCAGCATGTGAACGGAGCGCTGACGATCGGGGAGAACATCGGGGACCTCGGCGGCCTCGGCATCGCCTGGAAGGCCTACCTGCTGTCGTTGCACGGCGAACAGGCGCCGGTAATCGAAGGTCTGACAGGTGCCCAGCGCTTCTTCCTGTCGTGGGCTCGTGCCTGGCGGCAAAAGACCCGGGACGAGGAAGCCATCCGGCGGCTCGCTGTCGACCCGCACTCTCCTGGCGAGTTCCGCTGCAACCAGATCGTGCGGAACCTCGACGAGTTCTATGGCGCGTTTGGCGTCGGCGCCGACGACGAGCTGTGGCTCGAGCCGGCCGGCAGGGTCCGTATCTGGTAGCAAGTGGACCCGTCCGCCCGCGGTCGTGGCTAGTCGTCATTGGGCCTACGGGCTTGCCCGTACACCAGGCGGGGAGCTTGAGCCGCCCACACCCGACGGCCCAGCCCGCTCCGGTATGGCAACCGCCGGCTCGCTCATTCCAGGAGCCTACGTCCGCCGAAGAAGGTTGAGGAAGGCGGCCTGCTTATCCTTGTCAACGCGGCCGTGGCGGGCGGCCATCATCCTCGGCGGGCGCGCGCTGTAGGGCGGATCTTTATCGGGGAGGACGTCAAGATGATTGACGCGGCGGTGCGCTCCGAACCGGGGGCGCCGACGACTACACCGAGCTGTTCAGCGCGGCAGCGGATCAGCCGGCCCGGCGGAGGCCTGGCTCTCCTGCAGGTGCTGCCGGAACCAAGCCAGGATCAGTTCTGCCCGGCTGACCCGGTGTTGCGGCGCCCCGGAGCGGGTCAGCTCGTGGTTCTCGCCGGGGAACCGGTACATGACCGGGTTGCGGCCCAGTAGCCGCAGCGCGACGAACAGCTCCTCGGCCTGGTTGATCGGGCAGCGCAGATCGTCTTCGGAATGCAGGATGAGCAGCGGGGTAGTCATGTCGCGGACGTAGCTGACAGGTGAGTGACGCAGGTAGGCGCCGGGATTGGTGAGATGGTCCGGGCCTACGTAGCTGCGGATAAAGCCGGGAATATCGGCACTGTGCTCCATGGTGAGCAGGTTGTTGCAGGCGCGCTCGGAGCATGCGGCCCGGAACCGGGTGGTGTGCCCGATGGCCCAGGAAGTCATGAAACCCCCGTAGGAGCCGCCGAGGATGCCGAGCCGGCTGGGATCGATCCAGCCAAAGCGCTGGCAGGCGGTCTCCACGCAGGCCATCACGTCTGCGTAGTCCGCTCCGCCCCAGCCGGTGCCTGGGTCTTGCCCGCACTCGGGGCCCCGGATGGCCCGGCCCCACTGCTCGCTGTAGCCGGCGCTGCCCCGCGGGTTGCAGTACAAGACGCCGAAGCCGGCGGCGGCCTGCAGCTGGAAATCGTCGACGAAGCGGTTGCCGTACTGCGTGAACGGGCCGCCGTGCACATTCAGCAGCGCCGGGTACCGTTGCCCGGGAGCCGCGCAGGCCGGCGCGATGGCCCAGCATTCCACCTCGCTGCCGTCTGCCGAGCGGGCGGTGAACCGCTGCGGGGAGGCAAGGCTGACCGCCGTGGCCAACGGCCGCGTCAAGCTGGTCAGCACCCGTTCCGCAGGTTCCGCGGCTGGCTCGCCAGCGGGCAGGTCCTGGGCTGCCAGCTCGCCGGTTGACACCGGCGAACCGGCCACCAAAGCGAGCGTGCCGCCCGCCCAGTCCCAGTCACCGATCCACCTGTCCCCGCCGGCCAGCAGCACTGGGTTCCAGGCCCCGTCGGCGCTCACCAGGTACAGGTGCACGTTGCCGTGGTCCTCGACGCCGAACAGCAGCCGGTCACCGACCCAAACCGGCGGCCGCGTAGTGCCAAACGGCGCGCAGTTGCGGTCCAGGCTGGCCGTCAGCACCTGCTCCTTGCCGGAAGCCGCGTCGATGACGGCAACCTGGTGATGCCGGGGGCTTTGCAGCGGGGTGGGATCGACATAACAGGCCAGCCGTCGCCCATCCGGCGACCACGACGGCAGCGAGTAGGCCGGACCGGCGCCGGTGACACGGCGGGGCGTGCCGCTGCCGTCCGCGGGGACCGCCCACAGATCGACGGCCAGGTCCAGGTCCCGCTGTTCGTGCCGCCCCGACGCGAACGCCAAAATCCGCGAGTCGGGTGACCACGCCAGGCCGGCCGCCTCGAACGGCCCGGGCGTGACCGTGCGGGCCGGAGCGGACCCGTCCGCGGCGACGACGAAGACGCGGCCCGGGCGGTCCACCGTCCAGCCGGCCTGGTTGAACCGGTAGAGCAGGCCGCTGATACGCCGCGCCGGCATGTCCCTGTCACGGCGCTGCTCCCCGTTGCGTCCGTAACGCGCGGGGTCAGGATCGCGGGCGGCGAAGGCAAGCGCGTGACCGTCCGGGGCCCACTCCAGTTCGGTGACCGGTGCTTCGGTGCCGCACACAACCAGCCGCTCACCGCCGTCCGCGACGGGAAGGACGCAAATTTGCGACCGGCCGTCGTCACCGGTCACGGCAAAGGCCAGCCGACGGCCATCCGGTGACCACCGCGGCAGCTGTTCCGACCCGGGGCCGGTGAACGGCCACGGGCTGGCCCCGGTCCTGCGCGCAGGCGCCAGCCAGACCCGGCGCACATACCGATTGCCCTCCAGGTCGGGATCGGTCACGGTGAAAGCCACCGCGCTCCCATCCGGCGACACCCGCGGATCACCCAGCTGGCGCACCCGCCCGATGTCGGCCGGGCACATGCCGGCCGGAGAATCCGCGACCTGGCTCATCGAGCTCCTCTCGGCGCCAAAGGGCTGCACGCCATAGCGGGCCGGTCCATCGGGACGCGACGCCCTCGGATGACCGGAGGCCATCCTAGGTAGCAATGTCCACCCGTGCATCATCAGCAGCTGCGGGGCGGCCTGGGTCACCCATATTGAGTCGTCCGGCTAGGTGGACGCCTTCGGCGTGAGCTAGCGGTGGTGCTTTACCGTCTCGGCGGGCGCCTCACCGGCAACACCGCCGATCGGCAGAGGCGGCGCGTCGCCCTAGCGGAGGCTCACCGCGGGGCCTGCGGGACGCAGGAGCGGCACGGCGGCCCAGCAGTAGCGGGCGACGATGGACCGGTAGGGCCGGAAGCGCTCGCCGAGCGGCTCGAGCTGCTTCGGCGCCGGCGGCCGGTCGAGCTTCCAGGCGAGGGCATAGCCTTGCCGGACGCCGAGGTCGTCGACCGGCCAGACGTCGAGGCGGCGCAGCTGGAACATCAGGTACATCTCGGCCGTCCAGCGGCCGATTCCGCGCACGGTGGTCAGCCGCTCGATCAGCTCCTGGTCGCTTTTTCGCGAGGTCCGGCTGAGCACAACCGTGCCGTCGAGCACCTTGGCGGAGAGGTCGCGGAGCGACGCGAGCTTGTTGCCCGAGAGGCCGGCCGCTCGCAGCGTCTCGTCGGAGGCCGCGTTCAGCGCCTCCGGGGTCAGCGTGTCGCCGACGGCGGCGCGCACCCGCCCGTAGATCGCCTGGGCCGCGCGGCCGGCGAGTTGCTGGAAGACGATCGCGCGCACGAGGGCGGCGAACGGCCCGTCCGGGTCGCGTGGCCGGTGGCGGATCGGGCCGACGCGGGCGACGAGGTCGGCGAGCACGGGATCACGCGTTGCGACCTCGTCGATCGCCGCCCGCAGCGAGGTCCGTCCGGTTAGCTGCGCCACCATTTGCTTTCCAGCGCCCGGTCGGTGCCTCCGGTGCGGTCGAGCGCGTCGAGCTCGGCGATGTCCTCGTCCGGCAGCCGGAAGTCGAAGAGCTGGGCGTTCTCGGCGATGCGCTCGCGGTGGGTCGACTTCGGGATGACCGGGATGTCCCGCTCGAGGCACCAGCGCAGCAGCACCTGGGCAGGCGTGCGCCCGTGGCGTCGCGCGATCCGCGCGACCGTGTCGCTGGCGAGGTGGCGTCCGGTTCCCAGCGGGCTGTAGGCCTCCAGCGCGATCGCGTTCTGGCGGCACGACTCGAGCAGAGCCTGGCGGTACTCGTGGGGACTGAACTGCACCTGGTTCACGACCGGCGGGACCGTCGCGGTTGCGAGCAGCTGCCGCAGCTCGCCGGCGCCGAAGTTGGAAACCCCGATCGACCGCGCATAGCCTGCCTCGCGCGCCTGCTCCATCCCGGGCCACGCCCACGTCGGGCCGCCCGCGGGCCAGTGGATGATGTACAAATCGACGTAGTCGACCCCGAGCCGCTGCAGGCTCCGCTCGGCCTCGGCGACCGGGTCCTTCCGCCCGGGAAAGAACTTGGTGGTGATGAACACCTCTCTCGCGCGGGACGCCGCTCTCGCGCAACCCCCGTCCCACGCTCCCCTCGTTGCCGTACGCCTGCGCCGTGTCGATGTGCCGGTACCCGAGCTCGAGCGCCCAGCGGACGGCGTCCACGCACTCGCGGTCGTTCTCCACCTGCCAGACCCCGAGGCCGACCAGCGGAATCTCGTTCCCGTCAGCGAGCACGCGGGCTCTTCCGTCCGCCGTCACCACATCCATCGACATCGCATCTCCCTTGACTGATCGAAACGCTCTCGGTCGCTCAGCTGTTTCCGAGTGCGATCAGCACCTTGCCCAAACCTCACAGGCAGGAATCAGCCGGCTGCCGCGAGGAAGTCACGCTGAAGTACCGGGAGGCCCGGTTGATCGCGTCGGTGTTGGCCTGCCCCAACATCAGGCCCATGCCCGCCCCGGCCATCACGATGTAGACCACCTGGGCGCCGACGTGCAGGCTGGTCGCTTTTGCGGCCCACAGCGCGAACCCGACTGTGGCCAGGGCGCAGCCAAGCACGACCGGTCGTTTGGCCCCGATCCGGTCCAGCATCCGGCCGCCGATCTGCGCGCAGACGCGATCAGCGCGACGGGGATGTTGATCCAGAAGATCGCCCGCCAGGTCCACTCGATCAGGTACCCGCCGGTGATCGGGCCGATCGCGGTCAGCGCCCCGGCGATGCCGAAGAACAGGGCCAGGGCCCGGCCGCGCGAGCGCAGGTCGAAGGTCACCACCACGATGGCGATCGCGGCCGGGAACATGATCGCCCCGCCCGCGCCTTGCACCGCGCGGAACGCCACCAGCCACGCCTCGGCGGCGCCGCCACGCGGCGTCAGGCCGCACAGCGCCGACGCGCCCGCGAAGATGATCACTCCGGGCACCACCATCCGGCGGTGCCCGGCGATGTCGGCCAGGCGGCCGCCGAACGCGAACAGCGCCGCCAGCGCCAGCAGGTAGGCGTTGATCGCCCACTGCATGCCGCTGGACGACAGGCCCAGGTCGTGCTGGATGGTGGGCGCGGCGATCGAAACGATGGTCTGGTCGATGAAGGTCATCGCGACCGCGAAGATCATCGCGGTCAGGACCAGGCCCTTCGACCCGGCGCCGGTCCCGGAACCACTGAAGGCGTTCATCGTCTCTCCAAGAGGTCGGGGCGCCTGGCCGCTAGGCAGCCACAAGCGCGTCGGTGAGGGCGTTGATGCCCGCCAGGTTGGCGGCCAGGTCGTCGGGGAGACCGTGGCTGGCGGCCAATGCGGCCGGCGCGTAGTAGGAGACCTTGGTCTGGGCGCCGTCGGCCCAGATCAGCACCTTGAGCGGCAGGTCAAGCGCGGACAGCGGCGAGGCGGCCATCACCGGCGTGCCCGCCGCAGGGCTGCCGAAGATGACCAGCGTGGTCTCCCGCAGGGTGAGCCCCGCCTGCCGGGCCTCGGCCGCCTGGTCGATGACCGCGAACAGCCGCATCCCTTTGGCGCTGATCATGGCGGTGAGCTTGGCTACCGTGTCGGGCACTGGCTGATGGCTGAGCTTGGTCACCACATCGGCCTCAGTGACAATCCGGTCGTCAGTCATAGCAAGCAGCCCTTCTTAGCTGGGTGACCTTGCCTGCGGTGCCAGGTTCACATGGCCCTGGCCACGGAACAAGGGGCAACTCTCTCAGGCATTGTTCGGCCCGGCCGAACAATCGGCTTCTCCGGACGCCTGTCCGGCGGAGTCCCTTATTGCGCTCACGGCCGGCCTGCCGCCCGGCTGGCGCATCCAGCCTGATCACCTGCACCATCGCGAGTAACGTCCTTGGCCATCTTTGGAAACGAGCGCGCAAAAGTGCCTGTCCGCGCCTGGCTGGATAACTTCGTCATCAAAGGCAATAATGTCCCTGGCACCGAAAGCACGGCACGCTCGACTACCGATCTCCGCTCGCTGACGCCCCTCGGCGACGACTTTCCCGAGGCTCGCGTCGCTGGACTAAGATTCCGGCGCTAATCGGACCGCGGAGGCTTCAGGCAGTC